>NC_013853.1:0-1200000 GCF_000027165.1 Streptococcus mitis B6
TTGAAAGAAAAACAATTTTGGAATCGTATATTAGAATTTGCACAAGAAAGACTGACTCGATCCATGTATGATTTCTATGCTATTCAAGCTGAACTCATCAAGGTAGAGGAAAATGTTGCCACTATATTTTTACCACGATCTGAAATGGAAATGGTCTGGAAAAAACAACTAAAAGATATTATTGTAGTTGCTGGATTTGAAATTTATGATGCTGAAATAACTCCCCACTATATTTTCATCAAACCTCAAGATACTACTGTCTCACAAGTTGAAGATGCTCCAAATTCAACTCTTTATGACTATAGTCCAAAGTTAGCATCTATTCCTTATTCGGATACTGGATTAAAAGAAAAATATACCTTTGATAATTTTATTCAAGGGGATGGAAATGTTTGGGCAGTATCAGCCGCTTTGGCTGTCTCTGAAGATTTGGCCTTGACCTATAATCCTCTTTTTATCTATGGAGGACCTGGGCTTGGGAAGACTCACTTACTCAATGCAATTGGGAATGAGATTTTGAAAAATATTCCTGATGCGCGTGTTAAATACATTCCTGCTGAAAGCTTTATAAATGACTTTCTTGAACATCTGAGACTGGGTGAAATGGATAAGTTCAAAAAGACCTATCGTAGTCTCGATCTCTTGTTAATTGATGATATTCAATCGCTGAGTGGAAAAAAAGTTGCAACTCAGGAAGAATTTTTCAATACTTTCAATGTTCTCCATAACAATCAAAAACAAATTGTTCTGACTAGTGATCGTAGTCCTAAACACTTAGAGGGCCTTGAAGAAAGGCTTGTCACGCGCTTTAGCTGGGGCTTGACGCAAAACATCACACCACCTGACTTTGAAACACGTATCGCCATTTTACAAAGTAAAACAGAGCATTTAGACTACCATTTCCAAAGTGATACCCTAGAATACCTGGCTGGTCAATTTGATTCAAACGTCCGAGAACTTGAAGGAGCAATCAACGACATCACTTTAATTGCCCGAGTGAAGAAGATTAAGGATATCACAATCGATATCGCTGCGGAGGCTATTCGAGCACGTAAACAAGATGTTAACCAAATGCTCGTCATCCCAATTGATAAAATCCAAAATGAAGTTGGTAACTTTTATGGTGTCAGCGTCAAAGAAATGAAGGGAAGCAGACGACTTCAAAACATTGTGTTAGCCCGTCAAGTAGCCATGTATTTATCTAGAGAACTAACAGATAATAGTCTTCCAAAAATTGGGAAGGAATTTGGTGGAAAAGACCACACAACAGTCATTCATGCCCATGCCAAAATTAAATCTTTGATTGATGAGGACGATAATTTACGTTTAGAAATTGAATCAATCAAAAAGAAAATTAAATAACTTGTGGATAACTTTTACTTTTTTATCTTTTTTATCCACATTTTTTAAACAAGCGAAAGAACTTGATATTACTTGTTTAAAATCTGTTTTCCACAGATTTCACAGACTCTATTATTACTATTATCCTTCTAATACTAAAAATAAATAAAGGAGAATCCATGATTCATTTTTCAATTAATAAAAATTTATTTCTACAAGCATTGAATACAACTAAGAGAGCTATTAGTTCTAAAAATGCCATTCCTATTTTATCAACCATCAAAATTGACGTGACCAACGAAGGTGTTACTTTAATTGGTTCAAATGGTCAGATTTCAATTGAAAATTTTATTTCTCAAAAAAATGAAGATGCTGGTTTGTTAATTACTTCTTTAGGTTCGATTCTTCTTGAAGCTTCTTTCTTTATCAATGTAGTATCTAGTCTACCTGATGTGACTCTTGATTTTAAAGAAATTGAACAAAATCAAATTGTTTTAACCAGCGGCAAATCAGAAATTACCCTAAAAGGAAAAGATAGCGAACAATATCCACGAATCCAAGAAATTTCAGTTAGTACTCCTTTGGTTCTTGAAACAAAATTACTCAAGAAAATTATCAATGAAACAGCATTTGCTGCAAGTATACAAGAAAGTCGTCCAATTTTAACAGGTGTTCATTTTGTATTGAGCCAACACAAGGAGCTAAAAACAGTTGCAACAGACTCTCATCGTCTAAGCCAGAAAAAATTGACTCTTGAAAAAAATAGTGATGATTTTGATGTCGTGATTCCTAGCCGTTCTCTACGCGAATTTTCAGCAGTATTTACAGATGATATTGAAACTGTAGAGATTTTCTTTGCCAACAATCAAATCCTCTTTAGAAGCGAAAATATTAGCTTCTATACACGTTTGTTAGAAGGAAACTACCCTGATACAGATCGTTTGATTCCAACAGACTTTAATACTACTATTACTTTTGATGTGATAAACCTACGCCAGTCAATGGAGCGTGCTCGTCTTTTATCAAGTGCGACTCAAAATGGTACTGTGAAGCTTGAAATTAAAGGTGGTATTGTTAGCGCTCATGTTCATTCTCCAGAAGTTGGTAAAGTAAACGAAGAAATCGATACTGATCAGGTGATTGGTGAAGATTTGACTATTAGTTTCAACCCAACTTACTTGATTGATTCTCTTAAAGCTTTAAATAGCGAAAAAGTGACCATTAGTTTTATTTCAGCTGTTCGTCCATTTACTCTTGTGCCAGCAGACACTGATGAGGACTTCATGCAGCTCATTACACCAGTTCGTACAAATTAAGTGAAAGAGGTTGAGCCTAGCTCGCCTCTTTTATGATATAATCGAAAAAGAAAAGGAGAGTAGTATGTATCAAGTTGGAAATTTTGTTGAAATGAAAAAACCACATGCTTGCACAATCAAGTCAACAGGAAAAAAAGCTAATCGTTGGGAAATTACACGTGTAGGAGCAGATATCAAAATCAAATGTAGCAATTGTGACCATGTTGTCATGATGGGGCGCTATGATTTTGATCGAAAAATGAATAAAATTATTGACTGAGAACCCTTAGTTAGAGTGTTAGCAAGTTTTCCCTTTTTGTGTTATAATATTAGGGATTGAAATGAAAAGGGAGAATGAGAAAATATGGCTTTAACAGCAGGTATCGTTGGTTTGCCAAACGTTGGTAAATCAACACTATTTAATGCAATTACAAAAGCAGGAGCAGAGGCAGCAAACTACCCATTTGCGACGATTGATCCAAACGTTGGAATGGTAGAAGTTCCAGATGAACGCCTACAAAAACTAACTGAAATGATTACTCCTAAAAAGACAGTTCCAACAACATTTGAATTTACAGATATCGCAGGAATTGTAAAAGGAGCTTCAAAAGGAGAAGGGTTAGGTAATAAATTCTTGGCCAATATCCGTGAAGTAGATGCGATTGTTCACGTAGTTCGTGCTTTTGATGATGAAAATGTGATGCGCGAGCAAGGACGTGAAGATGCCTTTGTGGATCCACTTGCAGATATTGACACCATTAACCTGGAATTGATTCTTGCTGACTTAGAATCGGTTAATAAACGTTATGCGCGTGTAGAAAAGATGGCACGTACGCAAAAAGATAAAGAATCAGTAGCCGAGTTTAATGTTCTTCAAAAGATTAAACCAGTCCTTGAAGATGGGAAATCAGCTCGTACAATCGAGTTTACAGATGAAGAACAAAAAGTTGTCAAAGGTCTCTTCCTTTTGACGACTAAACCAGTGCTCTATGTTGCTAATGTGGACGAGGATGTGGTTTCAGAACCTGACTCTATCGACTATGTTAAACAAATTCGTGAATTTGCAGCGACAGAAAATGCTGAAGTAGTTGTTATTTCTGCGCGTGCTGAGGAAGAAATTTCTGAGTTAGACGATGAAGACAAGCAAGAGTTTCTTGAAGCACTTGGTTTGACAGAATCAGGCGTTGACAAGTTGACTCGTGCAGCTTACCACTTACTTGGACTGGGAACTTACTTCACAGCTGGTGAAAAAGAAGTTCGCGCTTGGACCTTCAAACGTGGTATGAAGGCTCCTCAAGCAGCTGGTATTATCCACTCAGACTTTGAAAAAGGCTTTATTCGTGCAGTAACCATGTCATACGATGATTTGGTGAAATATGGATCTGAAAAGGCCGTAAAAGAAGCTGGACGTTTGCGTGAAGAAGGTAAAGAATATATCGTCCAAGACGGAGATATCATGGAATTCCGCTTTAATGTCTAAAAATTTAATAAATAGTGTCAATTAGGTTGGAAAAAAATTCCAACCCTTTTGGCTTTTGAAAGGAAAAATAAATGACCAAATTACTTGTAGGATTAGGAAATCCAGGGGATAAATATTTTGAAACAAAACACAATGTTGGATTTATGTTGATTGACCAACTAGCGAAGAAACAGAATGTCACTTTTACACATGATAAGATATTTCAAACTGACCTAGCATCCTTTTTCCTAAATGGAGAAAAAATTTATCTTGTCAAACCAACGACATTTATGAATGAAAGTGGAAAAGCAGTTCATGCTTTATTGACTTACTATGGTTTGGATATTGAAGATTTACTCGTCATTTACGACGATCTTGACATGGAAGTTGGAAAGATTCGTTTAAGAGTAAAAGGATCAGCAGGTGGTCATAATGGTATCAAGTCTATTATTCAACATATAGGGACTCAGACCTTTAATCGTGTTAAGATTGGAATCGGAAGACCTAAAAATGGCATGTCGGTTGTTCATCATGTTTTGAGTACATTTGACAAGGATGATTATATCGGTATTTTACAGTCTATTGACAAAGTTGACGATTCTGTAAACTACTATTTACAAGAGAAAAACTTTGAAAAAACGATGCAGAGGTATAACGGATAAATGGTGACCTTATTAGATTTATTCTCAGAAAATGATCAGATAAAAAAATGGCATCAAAGTTTAACAGATAAGAAAAGACAACTAATACTTGGTTTATCAACGTCTACTAAAGCTCTTGCAATTGCAAGTAGTCTAGAAAAAGAAGATAAGATTGTGTTATTGACGTCCACTTATGGAGAAGCAGAAGGACTTGTTAGTGATCTTATCTCTATCTTGGGTGAGGAACTTGTTTATCCATTTTTGGTAGATGATTCCCCTATGGTCGAGTTTTTGATGTCTTCACAAGAAAAAATCATCTCACGGGTTGAAGCCTTACGTTTTTTGACTGATTCATCTAAGAGAGGGATTTTAGTTTGTAATATCGCAGCAAGTCGATTGTTTTTACCTTCTCCGACTGGATTTAAAGAAAGCATTATAAAAATTGTAGTTGGTGAAGAATATGACCAAAACGCACTTATGCATCAGTTAAAGGAAATTGGCTATCGAAAAGTTACGCAAGTACAAACTCAAGGCGAATTTAGTCTGCGAGGAGATATTTTAGATATTTTTGAAATATCCCAGTTAGAACCTTACCGAATTGAGTTTTTTGGTGATGAAGTCGATGGTATTAGATCATTTGAAGTCGAAACACAATTATCGAAAGAAAATAAGACAGAACTCACAATCTTTCCAGCTAGCGACATACTTTTGAGAGAAAAGGATTATCAACGAGGACAGTCAGCTTTAGAAAAACAAATTTCAAAAACGTTATCACCGATTTTGAAATCCTATCTAGAAGAAATTCTTTCAAGTTTTCACCAAAAACAAATACATTCAGATTCACGGAAGTTTTCATCTTTGTGCTATGAAAAGACATGGACTGTCTTTGATTATATTGAAAAAGACATACCAATATTCTTTGATGATTATCAGAAATTGATGAATCAGTATGAAATATTTGAAAGAGAACTAGCACAATACTTTACAGAAGAATTACAGAATAGTAAAGCATTTTCTGAGATGCAGTATTTTGCAGATACAGAGCAAATCTATAAAAAACAGAGTCCGGTTACCTTTTTCTCTAATCTACAAAAAGGGTTAGGAAATCTCAAGTTTGACCAAATTTATCAATTTAATCAATATCCTATGCAGGAGTTTTTCAATCAATTTTCTTTTCTAAAAGAAGAAATTGAGAGATACAAAAAAATGGATTACACCATTATTCTGCAGTCTAGCAATTCAATGGGAAGTAAGGCATTGGAGGATATGTTAGAGGAATATCAGATTAAATTGGATTCTAGAAATAAGTCAATCATTTGTAAAGAATCTGTAAACTTAATCGAGGGCAATCTCAGACATGGTTTTCATTTTGTAGATGAAAAAATTCTGGTGATCACTGAACATGAGATTTTTCAAAAGAAATTAAAACGTCGTTTTCGAAGACAACATGTTTCAAATGCAGAGCGCTTAAAAGATTATAATGAACTTGAAAAAGGGGACTACGTTGTTCACCATATTCATGGAATTGGTCAATACCTAGGAATTGAAACCATTGAAATCAAAGGAATTCACCGCGATTATGTCAGTGTCCAATACCAAAGTGGAGATAAAATCTCTATCCCAGTAGAACAGATTCATCTACTGTCTAAATATGTTTCAAGTGATGGGAAAGCTCCAAAACTCAATAAATTAAATGATGGTCATTTTAAAAAAGCCAAGCAAAAAGTTAAGAACCAGGTAGAGGATATAGCAGACGATTTAATTAAACTCTATTCTGAGCGTAGTCAGTTGAAAGGTTATGCTTTTTCAGCTGATGATGAGGATCAACATGCTTTTGATGATGCCTTCCCTTATGTTGAAACGGATGATCAACTTCGTAGTATTGAGGAAATCAAAAGAGATATGCAGTCTTCTCAGCCAATGGATCGACTTTTAGTTGGGGATGTTGGTTTTGGAAAGACTGAAGTTGCAATGCGTGCAGCCTTTAAGGCTGTCAATGATCACAAACAGGTTGTCGTTCTAGTTCCTACGACAGTTTTAGCGCAACAGCACTATACGAATTTTAAGGAACGATTCCAAAATTTTGCTGTTAATATTGATGTGTTGAGCCGCTTTAAAAGTAAAAAAGAGCAGACTGAAACACTTGAAAAATTAAAAAATGGTCAAGTTGATATTTTGATTGGAACCCATCGTGTTTTGTCAAAAGATGTTGTGTTTGCTGATTTGGGCTTGATGATTATTGATGAGGAACAGCGATTTGGTGTCAAGCATAAGGAAACTTTGAAAGAGTTAAAGAAACAAGTGGATGTCCTAACCTTGACCGCTACTCCAATCCCTCGTACCCTCCATATGTCTATGCTGGGAATCAGAGATTTGTCTGTTATTGAAACTCCGCCGACTAATCGTTATCCAGTGCAAACATATGTTTTGGAAAAGAATGAGAGTGTCATTCGTGATGCTGTTTTGCGTGAAATGGAGCGTGGAGGTCAAGTTTACTACCTTTACAACAAAGTTGACACGATTGACCAGAAGGTTTCAGAATTACAGGAGTTGATTCCAGAGGCTTCGGTTGGTTATGTTCATGGTCGAATGAGTGAAATCCAGTTGGAAAATACTCTACTAGACTTTATTGAGGGACAATACGATATCTTGGTGACGACTACCATTATTGAGACAGGGGTGGACATTCCAAATGCTAATACTTTATTTGTTGAAAATGCGGATTATATGGGCTTGTCAACCTTGTATCAGTTAAGAGGAAGAGTTGGTCGTAGTAATCGTATTGCTTATGCCTATCTCATGTATCGTCCAGAAAAATCAATTAGTGAAGTCTCTGAAAAGAGATTAGAAGCGATTAAAGGATTTACAGAATTGGGATCCGGATTTAAGATTGCTATGCGAGATCTTTCGATTCGTGGAGCAGGGAATCTCCTAGGAAAATCCCAGTCTGGTTTCATTGATTCTGTTGGTTTTGAATTGTATTCGCAGTTATTAGAGGAAGCTATTGCTAAACGAAACGGTAATGCTAATGCTAACACAAGAACCAAAGGGAATGCTGAGTTGATTTTGCAAATTGATGCCTATCTTCCTGATACTTATATTTCTGATCAACGACATAAGATTGAAATTTACAAGAAAATTCGTCAAATTGACAACCGTGTCAATTATGAAGAGTTACAAGAGGAGTTGATAGATCGTTTTGGAGAATACCCAGATGTAGTAGCCTATCTTTTAGAGATTGGTTTAGTCAAGTCATATTTGGACAAGGTCTTTGTTCAACGTGTGGAAAGAAAAGATAATAAAATTACAGTTCAATTTGAAAAAGTCACTCAACGATTGTTTTTAGCTCAAGATTATTTTAAAGCTTTATCCGCAACGAACTTAAAAGCAGTCATCGCTGAGAATAAGGGGTTAATGGAGCTTGTATTTGATGTCCAAAATAAGAAAGATTATGAAATTTTAGAAGGTCTGCTGATTTTTGGAGAAAGTTTATTAGAGATAAAAGAGTCTAAGAAAGAAAATTCCATTTGATATTTTTCTTCTATAAAATAGATAAAAATGGTACAATAATAAGTTGAGGTAATAAGGATGAGATTAGACAAATATTTAAAAGTATCGCGAATTATCAAGCGTCGTACAGTCGCAAAAGAAGTAGCAGATAAAGGCAGAATCAAGGTGAATGGAATCTTGGCCAAAAGTTCAACGGATTTGAAAGTTAATGACCAAGTTGAAATTCGTTTTGGCAATAAGTTGCTACTTGTCAAAGTACTAGAGATGAAAGATAGTACAAAAAAAGAAGATGCAGCAGGCATGTATGAAATTATCAGTGAAACACGGGTAGAAGAAAATGTCTAAAAATATCGTACAATTGAATAATTCTTTTATTCAAAATGAATATCAACGTCGTCGCTACCTGATGAAAGAACGACAAAAACGGAATCGTTTTATGGGGTGGGTATTGATTTTGATTATGCTATTATTTATCTTGCCAACTTTTAATTTAGCGCAGAGTTATCAGCAATTACTCCAAAGACGTCAGCAATTAGCAGACTTGCAAACTCAGTATCAAACTTTGAGTGATGAAAAGGATAAGGAGACAGCATTTGCTACCAAGTTGAAAGATGAGGATTATGCTGCCAAATATACACGAGCGAAGTACTATTATTCTAAGTCGAGGGAAATAGTTTATACGATTCCTGACTTGCTTCAAAGGTGATAAAATGGAAAATTTACTAGACGTAATTGAGCAATTTTTGAGTTTATCAGATGAAAAGCTGGAAGAGTTGGCTGATAAAAATCAATTATTGCGTTTACAAGAAGAAAAGGAAAGGAAGAATGCGTAAATTCTTAATTATTTTGTTGCTACCAAGTTTTTTGACCATTTCAAAAGTTGTTAGTACAGAAAAAGAAGTCGTCTATACTTCGAAAGAAATTTATTACCTTTCACAATCTGACTTTGGTATTTATTTTAGAGAAAAATTAAGTTCTCCCATGGTTTATGGAGAGGTTCCTGTTTATGCGAATGAAGATTTAGTAGTGGAATCTGGAAAATTGACTCCCAAAACAAGTTTTCAAATAACTGAGTGGCGCTTAAATAAACAAGGAATTCCGGTATTTAAGCTATCAAATCATCAATTTATAGCTGCGGACAAACGATTTTTATATGATCAATCAGAGGTAACTCCAACAATAAAAAAAGTATGGTTAGAATCTGATTTTAAACTGTACAATAGTCCTTATGATGTAAAAGAAGTGAAATCATCCTTATCAGCTTATTCGCAAGTATCAATTGACAAGACAATGTTTGTAGAAGGAAGAGAATTTTTACATATTGATCAGGCTGGATGGGTAGATAAGGAATCCACTTCTGAAGAAGATAATCGGATGAGTAAAGTTCAAGAAATGTTATCTGAAAAATATCAGAAGGATTCATTCTCTATTTATGTTAAGCAACTGACTACTGGAAAAGAAGCTGGTATCAATCAAGATGAAAAGATGTATGCAGCTAGTGTTTTGAAACTCCCTTATCTCTATTATGCGCAAGAAAAAATAAATGAGGGTCTTTATCAGTTAGATACGACTGTAAAATACGTATCATCAGTCAATGATTTTCCAGGTTCTTATAAACCAGAGGGAAGTGGTAGTCTTCCTAAAAAAGAGGATAATAAAGAGTATTCTCTCAAGGACTTAATCACAAAAGTATCTAAAGAATCTGATAATGTAGCTCATAATATATTGGGTTATTATATTTCAAACCAATCTGATTCCACATTCAAATCCAAGATGTCTGCCATTATGGGAGATGATTGGGATCCAAAAGAAAAATTGATTTCTTCCAAGATGGCTGGGAAGGTCATGGAAGCTATTTATAATCAAAATGGATTTGTGCTAGAGTCTTTGACTAAAACAGATTTTGATAATCAGCGAATTGCCAAAGGTGTTTCTGTGAAGGTAGCTCATAAAATTGGGGATGCGGACGAATTTAAGCATGATACGGGTGTTGTCTATGCAGATTCTCCATTTATTCTTTCTATTTTCACTAAAAATTCTGATTATGATACAATTTCTCAGATAGCTAAGGATGTTTATGAGGTTCTAAAATGAGGGAACAAGATTTTTTAAATCATTTTCTCAAGAAGGGATATTTCAAAAAGCATGCTAAAGTAGTGTTAGCTCTTTCTGGTGGATTAGATTCTATGTTTCTATTTAAGGTATTGTCTACTTATCAAAAAGAGTTAGAAATTGAACTGATTTTAGCTCATGTGAATCATAAGCAGAGAGTAGAATCAGATTGGGAAGAACAGAAATTAAGGAAGTTGGCTGCTGAAGCAGAGCTTCCTATTTATATCAGCAATTTTTCAGGAGAATTTTCAGAAGCGCGGGCTCGACATTTTCGTTATGATTTTTTTCAAGAGGTCATGAAAAAGACTGGTGCGACAGCCTTGGTCACTGCCCACCATGCTGATGATCAGGTGGAAACGATTTTGATGCGATTGATTCGAGGTACTCGTTTGCGCTATCTATCAGGAATTAAGGAGAAGCAAGTAGTAGGAGAGATAGAAATCATTCGGCCCTTCTTGCATTTTCAGAAAAAAGACTTTCCATCAATTTTTCACTTTGAAGATATATCAAATAAGAAAAATCATTATTTTCGCAATCGTATTCGAAATTCTTATTTACCAGAATTAGAAAAAGAAAATCCTCGATTTAGAGATGCAATCTTAAGCCTCGGCAATGAAATTTTAGATTATGATTTGGCAATAGCTGAATTATCAAAGAATATTGATGTAGAAAATTTAGAGCAGCTATTGTCTTACTCTGAGTCTACACAAAGAGTTTTACTTCAAACTTATCTGAATCGTTTTCCAGATTTGAATCTCACAAAAGCTCAGTTTGAAGAAGTTCGGCAGATTTTAAAATCTAAAAGCCAGTATCGTAATTTACTTAAAAATGGCTATGAATTGATAAAAGAGTACCAATGGTTTAAGATTTGTAAAATCAGTCCTCAGTCTGATGAAAAGGAAGATGAACTTGTGTTACACTATCAAAATCAGGTATCTTATCAAGGATATTTATTTTCCTTTGGACTTCCTTTAGAAGGTGAATCAATTCAGCGAATACCTGTTTCACGGGAAACATCCATACACATTCGTCATCGAAAAAGAGGAGATTTTTTGATTCAAAATGGGCATAGAAAAAAACTAAGACGTCTATTTATTGATTTGAAAATCCCTATGGAAAAGCGAAAATCTGCCCTGATTATTGAGCAATTTAGTGAAATTGTTTCAATTTTGGGAATTGCGACCAGTAATTTGAGTAAAAACACGAAAAATGATATAATGAACACTGTACTTTATATAGAAAAAATAGATAGGTAAAAAAATGTTAGAAAACGATATTAAAAAAATCCTCGTTTCACACGATGAAATTACAGAAGCTGCTAAAAAATTAGGTGCTCAGTTAACTAAGGACTATGCAGGAAAAAATCCAATCTTAGTTGGAATTTTAAAAGGATCTATTCCTTTTATGGCTGAATTGGTTAAGCATATCGATACACATATTGAAATGGACTTCATGATGGTTTCTAGCTATCATGGTGGAACAGCAAGTAGTGGTGTCATCAATATCAAGCAAGATGTGACTCAAGATATCAAAGGAAGACATGTTCTATTTGTAGAGGATATCATTGATACAGGTCAAACTTTGAAGAATTTGCGAGATATGTTTATTGAAAGAGAAGCTGCTTCTGTTAACATTGCAACTTTGTTGGATAAACCAGAAGGACGTGTTGTAGAAATTGAGGCAGACTATACCTGTTTTACTATCCCAAATGAGTTTGTAGTAGGTTATGGTTTAGACTACAAAGAAAACTATCGTAACCTTCCTTATGTTGGAGTATTGAAAGAAGAAGTGTATTCAAATTAGAAAGAACAATTTTTAATGAAAAAACAAAATAATGGTTTAATTAAAAATCCTTTTCTATGGTTATTACTTATTTTTTTCCTAGTTACAGCTTACCAGTATTTTAATACAGGTAGTGTTGTAGGTAAAAGTGAGCAAATTAATTATACAGAATTGGTAAAAGAAATTACCGATGACAATGTAAAAGAATTGACTTACCAACCAAATGGTAGTGTTATCGAAGTTTCGGGTGTCTATAAAAATCCTAAAACAAGTAAAGAAGAAACAGGTATCCAGTTCTTTTCTCCTTCTGCTACAACAGTAGAGAAATTTTCAAGCATCATTCTTCCTTCAGATACGACAGTATCTGAATTGCAAAAACTTGCTGCTGACCATAAAGCGGAAGTAACTGTTAAGCATGAAAGTTCAAGTGGTATGTGGATTAATATTCTTGTATCCATTGTGCCATTCGGTATCCTCTTCTTCTTCCTCTTCTCGATGATGGGAAATATGGGAGGAAATAATAGTCGTAACCCGATGAGTTTTGGACGTAGTAAGGCTAAAGCTGCAAATAAAGAAGATATTAAAGTAAGATTTTCAGATGTTGCTGGAGCTGAGGAAGAAAAACAAGAACTAGTTGAAGTTGTTGAATTTTTAAAAGATCCAAAACGATTTACAAAACTTGGAGCCCGTATTCCAGCAGGTGTTCTTTTGGAGGGACCTCCGGGAACAGGTAAAACTTTGCTTGCTAAGGCAGTAGCCGGAGAAGCAGGTGTTCCATTCTTTAGTATTTCAGGTTCTGACTTTGTAGAAATGTTTGTCGGAGTTGGAGCTAGTCGTGTTCGTTCTCTTTTTGAAGATGCCAAAAAAGCAGCACCAGCTATTATCTTTATCGATGAAATTGATGCTGTTGGACGTCAACGTGGAGTTGGTCTTGGCGGAGGTAATGACGAACGTGAACAAACCTTGAACCAACTTTTGATTGAGATGGATGGTTTTGAGGGAAATGAAGGAATTATCGTCATCGCTGCGACAAACCGTTCAGATGTACTTGATCCTGCCCTTTTGCGTCCAGGACGTTTTGATAGAAAAGTATTGGTTGGCCGTCCTGATGTTAAAGGTCGCGAAGCAATCTTGAAAGTTCATGCTAAGAACAAGCCTTTAGCAGAAGATGTAGATTTAAAATTAGTGGCTCAACAAACTCCAGGTTTTGTTGGTGCTGATTTAGAGAATGTATTGAATGAAGCTGCTTTAGTCGCTGCTCGTCGCAATAAATCGATAATTGATGCCTCAGATATTGATGAAGCAGAAGATAGAGTTATTGCTGGTCCTTCTAAGAAAGATAAGACAGTTTCACAAAAAGAACGTGAATTGGTTGCCTACCATGAGGCAGGACATACCATTGTTGGTCTAGTCTTGTCGAATGCCCGCGTTGTTCATAAGGTTACAATTGTACCAAGAGGTCGTGCAGGTGGTTACATGATTGCACTTCCTAAGGAAGATCAAATGCTTTTATCTAAAGAAGATATGAAAGAGCAATTGGCTGGCTTAATGGGTGGACGTGTAGCTGAAGAAATTATCTTTAATGTCCAAACGACAGGAGCTTCAAATGACTTTGAACAAGCGACTCAAATGGCGCGTGCAATGGTTACAGAGTATGGTATGAGTGAAAAACTTGGTCCGGTACAATATGAGGGTAATCATGCTATGTTTGGAGCACAAAGCCCTCAAAAATCAATTTCAGAACAAACAGCTTATGAAATTGACGAAGAGGTTCGTTCATTATTAAATGAAGCACGAAATAAAGCTGCTGAAATTATTCAGTCAAATCGTGAAACTCACAAGTTGATTGCAGAAGCACTATTGAAATACGAAACATTGGATAGTACACAAATTAAATCTCTTTACGAAACAGGAAAGATGCCTGAAACAGTAGAAGAGGAATCTCATGTACTATCTTATGATGAAGTAAAGTCAAAAATGAATGATGATAAATAACCCTAAGAGAGGCAAGTCCTCTCTTTTTGTGCAGTTGAGACGGTGTAGGGGACAGAATAGGTGAAATATCCCAATTATCTTCTTGATTTGTTAGACTGTATCTAGAAAGGGGAACGTTATGTTTAAAGAATTGTATAAAGAAGTCCAGGGAATTGTGTACAAGTGTAGAAATGAATATCATCTCCATTTATGGGAGTTATCTGATTGGGACCAAGAGGGAATGATTTGCTTACATGAATTGATCAGTAGAGAAGAAGAGCTAGTAGAAGATATTCCTCGTTTACGAAAATACTTCAAAACTAAATTCCGTAATCGAATTTTAGACCATATCCGTAAACAAGAAAGCCAGAAGCGTAGATATGAAAAAGAACCCTATGAAGAAGTGGGTGAGCTTAGTCATCGTATAAGCGAGGGAGGTCTGTGGCTAGATGAGTATTATCTCTTTCATGAGACACTAAGAGATTATAGAAACAAACAAAGTAAAGACAAACAAGAAGAGTTAGAACGCGTCTTAAGACATGAACGCTTCCGAGGACGACAAAGAGTATTAAGAGACTTACGTATTGTGTTTAAGGAGTTTGATATCCGTACTCTGTAAGAAGCTATGCAAAAAATAAAAAAAGGGTAACTTCTAAAACTAACTTCCAGTTTCCCACAACCTAGCTTTTAGTATGAGAAAAACGCGTGAAATCAGTGGAAATCCGTCTTAGACTAACTTCCACTGGTTTTCTTTTTCTTGATATATAAGGGTTCAAAAGCGAAAAGACTCAGAAAAAAGTGCACGACAAATAGCCCTAAAACAGAGTCGTCTTAGAGTAAATTCCAGTTGCTAGCGTTTAGTGTGAGACTTTTCGATGGTGATAAGATGTGTAGTTAGAGGGGAAAATTCCCTTTATTTCAATAAATCAGGTGATAGGTGTGTGTCTTCTGGTTTGACAAATTGGCAACCCAGAAGAGCAGCGATGTCCTCGCCAAAGGTGAAGGTGAAGATGTCGTAAGCAGATTTTCCTTGAAACTCTTCTCGTTTCAAGGAATTGACATGGGAAATGACTAGATTGACGTCTTTCTGAGTCAGCTGGTCAAAGGAAGTGCCCTTGGGAAGAATGGCTCGCAAAACCGTATGGTTCTTCTCAATCCGCCCCTTCTGGTCAGGACGGCTAGGGTCGCAGAAGTAGAGGTGAGACTTCCCATCAATGTCTCGCTCAAGCTCCTCCACATAGGCGAACTCAGATCCGTTGTCTGTGAGAATGACAGGGAACAGCTGATGGAACGCACACCCTCCGTCCATGACTCTTTCTTTCAAAGCTGCGAATTTAGTGGCGACCTCCAGAGCGGTCTTGTTGTTCAAAAGCAGGGCGAAGAGGAAGTTGCAGAAGGAAACGTTGAAGGTGAGCAGTAGCTTTCCACCAGGTCTGCCGATGACCGTGTCCATTTCCAACCATTTGAAGAAATCATCTGTTTCTCGTAACTCTTGGAAATCTTGATAGGTCCGCCCAATTTTCAGCTCTTTAGGAATAGCTACTTTTCTGGATTTTCTGCGTTCCTTGAACGTGACCATCCGAGGGAAATCAATGGGCTTGGCTGTCAGATAGCCCAGCTTGGCATGCCGATACACCGTAGCTTTCGACACAGGTAGGTTATGTGTCTGAATGATATGGTAGATGCTTTGTTTCTTCTGGATGCCTTGGGTTAAGACCTTGTCCATCTGATAAAAACTTTCCTTGTTTAGGGGAATTCCCTGTCTGGATTCCCTCAACATAGTCTCGTACTGCTCCTGTGCCTTTTTCGCGTAGTAAAGATAGCGGTTAAACCCACAATCCGTCCTCTTTTTTGGACAGTTGTTACAGACATAAGGAGCTTTTTTGAGAAGAGGGCAATCCGTGCAATCAGATTTGACGGATGTTGGATGCATGATGCGATTGCGCTTGATTTCCTTTGAAATCGTTGACGGGTCTTTCCCCATCTTCTCAGCGATGGAACGGAAAGTCTCCTGTTGGCTGATTCCAGTTTGGATGTCAATACGGTCTTCTAGAGTGAGATGTTTTTGTTTTTTCGTCATGAGGTGCCTCCTCACGAAAAGTCTCAGACTTAATTCTAGCATAATTCATCGTCTGAGACTAACTTCCAGTTTTGGGAGAGAGATGGAAGTTACTTTGAGAAGTTACGAAAATAAAAAAAGATAAAAAAAGGTGTTGACAAGTCTGAAAAAGTCTGTATAATAGTAAGAGTTGAAAACAACTCTGGTCCGTTGGTCAAGGGGTTAAGACACCGCCTTTTCACGGCGGTAACACGGGTTCGAATCCCGTACGGACTATGGTATGTTGCGGATGGAACACTTGATGAAAAAAGTTCAAAAAAGTTTCAAAAAAGTGTTGACAAGCGAAAGCGACTGTGATATACTAATATAGTTGTCACTTGAGAGAAGTAAGTGACAAAGACCTTTGAAAACTGAACAAGACGAACCAATGTGCAGGGCACTACAACTAAGGTTGTAGTACTGAACAATGAAAAAACAATAAATCTGTCAGTGACAGAAATGAGTGAGAACTCAAACTTTTAATGAGAGTTTGATCCTGGCTCAGGACGAACGCTGGCGGCGTGCCTAATACATGCAAGTAGAACGCTGAAGGAGGAGCTTGCTTCTCTGGATGAGTTGCGAACGGGTGAGTAACGCGTAGGTAACCTGCCTGGTAGCGGGGGATAACTATTGGAAACGATAGCTAATACCGCATAAGAGTAGATGTTGCATGACATTTACTTAAAAGGTGCAATTGCATCACTACCAGATGGACCTGCGTTGTATTAGCTAGTTGGTGGGGTAACGGCTCACCAAGGCGACGATACATAGCCGACCTGAGAGGGTGATCGGCCACACTGGGACTGAGACACGGCCCAGACTCCTACGGGAGGCAGCAGTAGGGAATCTTCGGCAATGGACGGAAGTCTGACCGAGCAACGCCGCGTGAGTGAAGAAGGTTTTCGGATCGTAAAGCTCTGTTGTAAGAGAAGAACGAGTGTGAGAGTGGAAAGTTCACACTGTGACGGTATCTTACCAGAAAGGGACGGCTAACTACGTGCCAGCAGCCGCGGTAATACGTAGGTCCCGAGCGTTGTCCGGATTTATTGGGCGTAAAGCGAGCGCAGGCGGTTAGATAAGTCTGAAGTTAAAGGCTGTGGCTTAACCATAGTACGCTTTGGAAACTGTTTAACTTGAGTGCAAGAGGGGAGAGTGGAATTCCATGTGTAGCGGTGAAATGCGTAGATATATGGAGGAACACCGGTGGCGAAAGCGGCTCTCTGGCTTGTAACTGACGCTGAGGCTCGAAAGCGTGGGGAGCAAACAGGATTAGATACCCTGGTAGTCCACGCCGTAAACGATGAGTGCTAGGTGTTAGACCCTTTCCGGGGTTTAGTGCCGCAGCTAACGCATTAAGCACTCCGCCTGGGGAGTACGACCGCAAGGTTGAAACTCAAAGGAATTGACGGGGGCCCGCACAAGCGGTGGAGCATGTGGTTTAATTCGAAGCAACGCGAAGAACCTTACCAGGTCTTGACATCCCTCTGACCGCTCTAGAGATAGAGTTTTCCTTCGGGACAGAGGTGACAGGTGGTGCATGGTTGTCGTCAGCTCGTGTCGTGAGATGTTGGGTTAAGTCCCGCAACGAGCGCAACCCCTATTGTTAGTTGCCATCATTTAGTTGGGCACTCTAGCGAGACTGCCGGTAATAAACCGGAGGAAGGTGGGGATGACGTCAAATCATCATGCCCCTTATGACCTGGGCTACACACGTGCTACAATGGCTGGTACAACGAGTCGCAAGCCGGTGACGGCAAGCTAATCTCTTAAAGCCAGTCTCAGTTCGGATTGTAGGCTGCAACTCGCCTACATGAAGTCGGAATCGCTAGTAATCGCGGATCAGCACGCCGCGGTGAATACGTTCCCGGGCCTTGTACACACCGCCCGTCACACCACGAGAGTTTGTAACACCCGAAGTCGGTGAGGTAACCGTAAGGAGCCAGCCGCCTAAGGTGGGATAGATGATTGGGGTGAAGTCGTAACAAGGTAGCCGTATCGGAAGGTGCGGCTGGATCACCTCCTTTCTAAGGAAAAGGAACTGCGCATTGGTCTTGTTTAGTCTTGAGAGGTCTTGTGGGGCCTTAGCTCAGCTGGGAGAGCGCCTGCTTTGCACGCAGGAGGTCAGCGGTTCGATCCCGCTAGGCTCCATTGGTGAGAGATCACCAAGTAATGCACATTGAAAATTGAATATCTATATCAAATAGTAACAAGAAAATAAACCGAAAACGCTGTAGTATTAATAAGAGTTTATGACTGAAAGGTCAGAAAAATAAGGTTAAGTTAATAAGGGCGCACGGTGGATGCCTTGGCACTAGGAGCCGAAGAAGGACGTGACAAACGACGATATGCCTTGGGTAGCTGTAAGTAAGCGATGATCCAGGGATTTCCGAATGGGGGAACCCAACAGGTACTACCTGTTACCCGCATCTGTTAAGGATGTGAGGAGGAAGACGCAGTGAACTGAAACATCTAAGTAGCTGCAGGAAGAGAAAGCAAAAGCGATTGCCTTAGTAGCGGCGAGCGAAACGGCAGGAGGGCAAACCGAAGAGTTTACTCTTCGGGGTTGTAGGACTGCAATGTGGACTCAAAGATTATAGAAGAATGATTTGGGAAGATCAGCCAAAGAGAGTAATAGCCTCGTATTTAAAATAGTCTTTGTACCTAGCAGTATCCTGAGTACGGCGGGACACGTGAAATCCCGTCGGAATCTGGGAGGACCATCTCCCAACCCTAAATACTCCCTAGTGACCGATAGTGAACCAGTACCGTGAGGGAAAGGTGAAAAGCACCCCGGGAGGGGAGTGAAATAGAACCTGAAACCGTGTGCCTACAACAAGTTCGAGCCCGTTAATGGGTGAGAGCGTGCCTTTTGTAGAATGAACCGGCGAGTTACGTTATGATGCGAGGTTAAGTTGAAGAGACGGAGCCGTAGGGAAACCGAGTCTGAATAGGGCGCCTTAGTATCATGACGTAGACCCGAAACCATGTGACCTACCCATGAGCAGGTTGAAGGTGCGGTAAGACGCACTGGAGGACCGAACCAGGGCACGTTGAAAAGTGCTTGGATGACTTGTGGGTAGCGGAGAAATTCCAAACGAACTTGGAGATAGCTGGTTCTCTCCGAAATAGCTTTAGGGCTAGCGTCGACATTAGAGATTCTTGGAGGTAGAGCACTGTTTGGGTGAGGGGTCCATCCCGGATTACCAATCTCAGATAAACTCCGAATGCCAATGAATTATGGTCGGCAGTCAGACTGCGAGTGCTAAGATCCGTAGTCGAAAGGGAAACAGCCCAGACCACCAGCTAAGGTCCCAAAATAATTGTTAAGTGGAAAAGGATGTGGGGTTGCACAGACAACTAGGATGTTAGCTTAGAAGCAGCTATTCATTCAAAGAGTGCGTAATAGCTCACTAGTCGAGTGACCCTGCGCCGAAAATGTACCGGGGCTAAAACAATTTACCGAAGCTGTGGATACCTTTATAGGTATGGTAGGAGAGCGTTCTATGTGTGATGAAGGTATACCGTGAGGAGTGCTGGAATGCATAGAAGTGAGAATGCCGGTATGAGTAGCGAAAGACAGGTGAGAATCCTGTCCACCGTAAGACTAAGGTTTCCAGGGGAAGGCTCGTCCGCCCTGGGTTAGTCGGGACCTAAGGAGAGACCGAAAGGTGTATCCGATGGACAACAGGTTGATATTCCTGTACTAGAGTATGTAGTGATGGAGGGACGCAGTAGGCTAACTAAAGCAGACGATTGGAAGTGTCTGTCTAAGCAGTGAGGTGTGAACTGAGTCAAATGCTTAGTTCTATAACATTGAGCTGTGATGGGGAGCGAAGTTTAGTAGCGAAGTTAGTGATGTCACACTGCCAAGAAAAGCTTCTAGCGTTTAAACATACTCTACCCGTACCGCAAACCGACACAGGTAGTCGAGGCGAGTAGCCTCAGGTGAGCGAGAGAACTCTCGTTAAGGAACTCGGCAAAATGACCCCGTAACTTCGGGAGAAGGGGTGCTGACTTTAAGTCAGCCGCAGTGAATAGGCCCAAGCAACTGTTTATCAAAAACACAGCTCTCTGCTAAATCGTAAGATGATGTATAGGGGGTGACGCCTGCCCGGTGCTGGAAGGTTAAGAGGAGTGCTTAGCGTAAGCGAAGGTATGAATTGAAGCCCCAGTAAACGGCGGCCGTAACTATAACGGTCCTAAGGTAGCGAAATTCCTTGTCGGGTAAGTTCCGACCCGCACGAAAGGCGTAATGATTTGGGCACTGTCTCAACGAGAGACTCGGTGAAATTTTAGTACCTGTGAAGATGCAGGTTACCCGCGACAGGACGGAAAGACCCCATGGAGCTTTACTGCAGTTTGATATTGAGTGTCTGTACCACATGTACAGGATAGGTAGGAGTCTAAGAGATCGGGACGCCAGTTTCGAAGGAGACGTTGTTGGGATACTACCCTTGTGTTATGGCCACTCTAACCCGGATAGGTGATCCCTATCGGAGACAGTGTCTGACGGGCAGTTTGACTGGGGCGGTCGCCTCCTAAAAGGTAACGGAGGCGCCCAAAGGTTCCCTCAGAATGGTTGGAAATCATTCGCAGAGTGTAAAGGTATAAGGGAGCTTGACTGCGAGAGCTACAACTCGAGCAGGGACGAAAGTCGGGCTTAGTGATCCGGTGGTTCCGTATGGAAGGGCCATCGCTCAACGGATAAAAGCTACCCTGGGGATAACAGGCTTATCTCCCCCAAGAGTTCACATCGACGGGGAGGTTTGGCACCTCGATGTCGGCTCGTCGCATCCTGGGGCTGTAGTCGGTCCCAAGGGTTGGGCTGTTCGCCCATTAAAGCGGCACGCGAGCTGGGTTCAGAACGTCGTGAGACAGTTCGGTCCCTATCCGTCGCGGGCGTAGGAAATTTGAGAGGATCTGCTCCTAGTACGAGAGGACCAGAGTGGACTTACCGCTGGTGTACCAGTTGTCTTGCCAAAGGCATCGCTGGGTAGCTATGTAGGGAAGGGATAAACGCTGAAAGCATCTAAGTGTGAAACCCACCTCAAGATGAGATTTCCCATGATTTTATATCAGTAAGAGCCCTGAGAGATGATCAGGTAGATAGGTTAGAAGTGGAAGTGTGGCGACACATGTAGCGGACTAATACTAATAGCTCGAGGACTTATCCAAAGTAACTGAGAATATGAAAGCGAACGGTTTTTCTTGATTTGAATAGATATTCAATTTTGAGTAGGTATTACTCAGAGTTAAGTGACGATAGCCTAGGAGATACACCTGTACCCATGCCGAACACAGAAGTTAAGCCCTAGAACGCCGGAAGTAGTTGGGGGTTGCCCCCTGTGAGATATGGAAGTCGCTTAGCTTTAATCCGCCATAGCTCAGTTGGTAGTAGCGCATGACTGTTAATCATGATGTCGTAGGTTCGAGTCCTACTGGCGGAGTAGTTAAGAAAAAGAGGTTTAGACCTCTTTTTTTATGTAATTAATAATCTATTTTGTGTTATTTGGTGTGAGATATTTTTTGCTGAGTAAAGTTTCAGAGCCCTCCGTTTTCGAGCAATGTACCACAGTTTTAAGGAGATCTTTTTAGTACTTTAATCGAGAGTAGCGAAGAGGCTAAACGTGACGGACTGTAAATACGCTCCTTCGAGGGGTTCGCATCCTTCCGCTTCCATTATCTTAGTTTTTGAAATTGAGGTAGTAAATTTGTTCCTATTCTGTCAACTTTTCCTATTTGTTATCTTTTTGAGGTTGGTATGTGAGCAATTCAGGATTTTATAATAACTGTTTATAATTTTTTGTTAGAATAAGGTCATAAAAAGAAAAGGAGTATATATTTATGCTACAAAGTATTTATGATCAGATGATGGATTTTTATAGAAATATTGAAGAAGAGTATGGTATGTTCTTCGGTGATAATTTTGATTGGGAACATGTTCATTTTAAGTTTTTGATTTATTATCTTGTCCGATATCGTATTGTGAGTCGTCGGGATTTTATTGTTTACCATTATCGTGTTGCTTATCGTTTGTATCTTGAAAAATTGATAATGAAACAAGGTTTTGTTGCTTGTTGAGACAGTATGAGTTAATTTCCGAACAAATTTAACTTTTTGTGAGAAAATAATGATAAATAGCCGGAATTTTTTCTAAATCATTTTTTAATAGTTGGAAATAGCAAATCTTTCTATTGTTTCTTCTTGATAAAAAGGCGATTTTTTCTTATAATAAATTGTAAGATATAATTGCAGGTGAGAGTCCTGCCATGTATGTGAGAAAGGAAGAGCCTGAGGGCTCAGACAAGATTATGACTTCAGTTGTTGTTGTAGGTACCCAATGGGGTGATGAAGGTAAAGGGAAGATTACAGACTTCCTTTCAGCGAATGCAGAAGTGATTGCACGTTACCAAGGTGGTGATAATGCAGGTCACACGATTGTGATTGATGGCAAGAAGTTTAAATTGCACTTGATTCCATCTGGGATTTTCTTCCCTGAAAAAATCTCTGTTATTGGGAATGGTATGGTTGTAAATCCTAAATCTCTTGTAAAAGAGTTGAGCTATCTTCATGAGGAGGGTGTGACAACTGATAACTTGCGTATTTCTGATCGCGCGCATGTTATTTTGCCTTATCATATTGAGTTAGACCGTTTGCAAGAAGAAGCTAAGGGCGACAATAAGATTGGTACTACAATTAAGGGAATTGGTCCAGCTTATATGGACAAGGCTGCTCGTGTTGGGATTCGTATCGCAGATCTTTTAGATAAAGATATTTTCCGTGAGCGTTTAGAACGTAACCTTGCTGAAAAGAATCGTCTTTTTGAAAAATTGTATGACAGTAAAGCTATTGCTTTTGATGATATTTTTGAAGAATATTACGAATATGGTCAACAAATTAAGAAATATGTAACAGACACATCTGTAATCTTGAATGATGCGCTTGATAACGGTAAACGTGTACTTTTTGAAGGTGCACAAGGAGTTATGCTAGATATCGACCAAGGTACTTATCCATTTGTTACGTCTTCAAACCCTGTAGCTGGTGGTGTAACAATTGGTTCTGGTGTTGGTCCAAGTAAGATTGACAAGGTTGTAGGTGTATGTAAAGCTTATACAAGTCGTGTAGGAGATGGTCCTTTCCCAACTGAATTGTTTGATGAAGTGGGAGAACGTATCCGTGAAGTCGGTCATGAATATGGTACAACAACTGGTCGTCCACGTCGTGTGGGATGGTTTGATTCAGTTGTGATGCGTCATAGTCGTCGTGTTTCTGGTATTACTAATCTTTCATTGAACTCTATCGATGTTTTGAGTGGTTTAGATACAGTGAAGATCTGTGTTGCCTATGATCTTGATGGTCAGCGTATTGACTACTATCCAGCTAGTCTTGAGCAATTGAAACGCTGCATGCCTATCTATGAAGAGTTGCCAGGTTGGTCAGAAGATATCACTGGAGTTCGTAATTTGGAAGATCTTCCTGAGAATGCGCGTAACTATGTTCGTCGTGTGAGTGAATTGGTTGGCGTTCGTATCTCTACTTTCTCAGTAGGTCCTGGTCGTGAACAAACAAATATTTTAGAAAGTGTTTGGTCATAAGAGATTTTTAAGATTTGTTTAAGATAGGTCGAGTATACTATAGACAGTTACAAGAAGACCTCCTAACTTGTTGTAACAAATATCCTAAACTTTTCTTTTTCATAATAATCTCCCTATAAAGTCACCGCATTCGGTGGCTTTTTTTGTGTTGGGAATCATGATATAATAATAAAATCGATAAGTAGGAAAAGAGAAAAGAGATGGATTATACAGTTGAAGAAAAAGAAGTCTTTATGAGGGAAGCTTTGAGAGAGGCTGATATTGCTCTTGAACACGATGAAATTCCAATTGGTTGTGTGATTGTCAAGGATGGAGAAATCATTGGCCGTGGGCATAATGCGCGTGAGGAACTGCAGCGAGCGGTTATGCATGCGGAGATTATGGCCATAGAGAATGCGAACCTGAGTGAGGAGAGCTGGCGCTTGATTGATTGCACGCTTTTTGTGACCATTGAGCCTTGTGTCATGTGTAGTGGGGCGATTGGACTTGCCCGTATTCCAAACGTGGTCTATGGGGCTAAAAACCAGAAATTTGGCGCTGCTGGGAGTTTGTACGATATCTTGACAGATGAGCGTCTCAACCATCGTGTGGATGTTGAAACGGGAATTTTGGAAGATGAATGCGCAGCTATTATGCAGGACTTTTTTAGAAATAGACGGAAAAAATAATTTTGCTTTTAAAATGAATAGGAATGTGATATAATAAATAGTAGAGCAACAGTTCTGCGTGAAGCGGGTCAGGGGAGGAATCCAGCAGCCCTAAGCGATTTGAATTGTGTGCTCTTTTTTTCGTGCTTTTTCCGAATAAATAAGATAGAATAATCTAGAATAAATGATAATAGAAAAGAGAAGATGATGAAAATTCGTGGTTTTGAATTGGTTTCGAGTTTTACAGATGAAAATTTATTGCCCAAGCGCGAGACAGCGCATGCGGCTGGTTACGACTTAAAGGTTGCTGTGCGTACAGTTATCGCTCCAGGAGAGATTGTCTTAGTTCCGACAGGGGTTAAGGCTTATATGCAACCGACTGAGGTCCTATACCTCTATGATCGTTCTTCAAACCCTCGTAAGAAGGGTTTGGTTTTAATTAACTCGGTTGGGGTCATTGATGGGGATTATTATGGAAATCCTGGGAATGAAGGGCATATTTTTGCTCAGATGAAGAATATCACAGATCAAGAGGTTGTTCTTGAAGTGGGAGAACGTGTTGTCCAGGCTGTCTTTGCGCCTTTCTTAATCGCAGATGGAGATGCGGCAGACGGCGTGCGGACTGGTGGATTTGGATCGACTGGGCACTAGAATGAAGATTATCTTTGTACGTCATGGGGAGCCAGATTATAGTATGCTTGATAAACTTGAAAATCCGCGACTCTATAGTGGTTTTGGTCGTGATTTAGCACCATTGACAGGAAAAGGTCGCAGTCTGGCAAAAGAAGTTGCTAAAACTGCATGTTTTGGAAAGGCAGAGATTATTATTTCATCGTCTGTGACGAGGGCTTTAGAAACAGCCCATTATATAGCAGTTGAAACAGGATTGGACTTATTTGTGGAGCCGTTTTTTCATGAGTGGCGTCCAGACTTAGATGGCACTAACTCTGATTTAACTAGTGTATTGGTAGCTCATGAATATTATCTAAAACATCAAGGAGGTTTATCTGAAGATTCTCCTTATCGTTATGAAACTGATTTAGAGATGCGTCATCGTTTTTTAAAAGCTTTGGAAAAATATAAAAATTATAAAACTATTATCATTGTAACTCACGGAATGCTCATGCGCCAGTTTGTGTCAAATGAGAAGATTGATTTTTGCCAAGTGATTGAGTGTGAGTTAGAGATATAGAAAGAGGTTTATTATCGCAAAGAAAAAAGCGACATTTGTATGTCAAAATTGTGGGTATAATTCCCCTAAATATCTGGGACGTTGCCCCAACTGTGGGTCTTGGTCTTCTTTTGTGGAAGAGGTTGAGGTTGCCGAGGTCAAGAATGCGCGTGTGTCCTTGACAGGTGAGAAAACCAAGCCCATGAAACTGGCTGAGGTGACTTCCATCAATGTCAATCGAACCAAGACGGAGATGGAGGAATTCAACCGTGTACTTGGAGGCGGAGTGGTACCAGGAAGTCTCGTCCTCATCGGTGGGGATCCTGGGATTGGAAAATCAACCCTTCTCTTACAAGTCTCAACCCAGTTGTCTCAAGTGGGGACTGTTCTCTACGTCAGTGGGGAGGAGTCTGCTCAGCAGATTAAACTACGTGCAGAGCGTTTGGGAGATATTGATAGCGAGTTTTATCTCTATGCAGAGACCAATATGCAGAGTGTTCGCGTAGAGGTAGAGAGAATCCAGCCAGACTTTCTCATTATTGACTCAATTCAAACCATTATGTCTCCTGAGATTTCAGGGGTACAGGGATCTGTTTCTCAAGTGCGTGAGGTAACGGCTGAACTTATGCAGCTGGCCAAAACCAATAACATTGCCATCTTTATCGTAGGGCATGTGACCAAGGAAGGAACCTTGGCCGGTCCTCGTATGTTGGAGCACATGGTAGATACGGTACTTTACTTTGAAGGGGAGCGTCACCATACCTTCCGTATTCTGAGAGCGGTCAAAAACCGTTTTGGTTCAACAAATGAGATTGGGATTTTTGAGATGCAGTCGGGCGGTTTGGTTGAGGTCCTCAATCCGAGTCAAGTTTTCCTAGAAGAGCGTTTGGATGGGGCGACTGGTTCGTCAATCGTTGTGACTATGGAAGGGACGCGTCCAATTTTAGCAGAGGTTCAGGCTTTGGTGACACCGACCATGTTTGGGAACGCCAAGCGCACGACGACAGGACTTGATTTTAATCGTGCGAGTCTGATTATGGCTGTTTTAGAAAAGCGTGCAGGGCTTCTCTTGCAAAATCAGGATGCCTATCTCAAATCTGCTGGTGGTGTCAAATTGGATGAACCTGCCATTGACTTAGCCGTCGCTGTTGCTATTGCTTCTAGCTATAAAGACAAGCCAACCAACCCTCAGGAATGTTTTGTAGGAGAACTAGGTTTGACTGGAGAAATTCGGCGCGTGAATCGTATCGAGCAACGCATCAATGAAGCTGCTAAACTGGGTTTTACTAAGATTTATGTACCTAAGAATTCCTTAACAGGAATCACTCCACCCAAGGAAATTCAGGTCATTGGGGTGACAACGATTCAGGAAGTTTTGAAAAAAGCATTCTCCTAATCGTTATGGTCAGTTTTAGATGATTAATTATTTTATTGCTAACATTTATTAAAAATAAGGAGGAATTTCTGATGAAATTTTCTATGGATAGTCATATGCAATTTCCTTTGGTAGAGCTGTCACTCAATCAAGGAGAAACCGTCTATATCCAGCGAGGTAGTATGGTTTACCACACGCCTAACGTAAGTCTCAATACCCAACTCAATGCTAGCGGTTCAGGTTTGGGACGTTTTGTTAAAGCTGTAGGACGTTCAATGGTTTCTGGTGAAAGCACCTTCATTACTCAAGCTGTAGCAGAGTCTGATAACGGGAACCTTGCTCTAGCACCAGATACTCCTGGGCAAGTAATTGCTCTTGAACTAGGTGAAAAACAATATCAACTGAATGATGGGGCTTTTCTAGCTCTGGATGGTACAGCTTCCTATACTATGGAGAGTCAGTCTATTGGTAAAGCTCTGTTCGGAGGGCAAGGCGGTCTCTTTGTGATGACTACCCAAGGCCAGGGAACTCTCTTGGCCAATGCTTTTGGCTCTATCAAGAAAATTGAGCTACAAAACCAAGAAATAACCATTGACAATGCCCATGTGGTGGCTTGGAGTCAATCTTTGGACTATAATATCCACTTAGAAAATAGCTTCTGGCAGTCTATTGGTACAGGTGAAGGAGTGGTTAACACCTTCCGAGGAACTGGTGAGGTCTACGTACAAAGTCTCAATCTTCAGAGCTTTGCAGGATCGCTCAATAAGTATATCCAAAAAGGTTCATAAAAATAAAACTAGGACAGAAGCCCAAGCTAGAAGCTGGATGTCTCTGTCCCAGTTTTTTTATATGAAGGTTGACAACTGACAAGACAAAGAAAAGATGGTAAGATAGGAGATGAATAATTTGGTGTTCAAATTATCTGGTAGACTAGAAAGTGAGTTGTCATGTCCTATTTTGAAAATTTTTTAAAAGCCAATCAAGCCTATGTAGAACTGCATGGAGATCTTCATTTATCAATCAAACCAAAGACCAAGGTTGCAATCGTAACTTGTATGGACTCGCGTTTACACGTTGCGCCAGCTCTTGGGTTGGCTCTGGGAGATGCTCATATTTTGCGGAATGCAGGTGGTCGAGTGACGGAGGACATGATTCGTTCGCTAGTTATTTCTCAGCAGCAAATGGGGACAAGAGAGATTGTGGTGTTGCACCATACAGACTGTGGTGCTCAGACTTTTGAAAATGGTCCTTTTCAGGAGTATTTAAAAGAGGAGCTAGGTGTTGATGTGTCAGACCAGGACTTTTTGCCTTTCCAAGATATAGAGGAGAGTGTGCGAGAGGACATGCAAGCCCTTATCGAGTCTCCCCTAATACCAGATGATGTCATTATTTCTGGTGCTATTTACGATGTGGATACAGGAAGGATGACAGTCGTAGAATTATAAATACTTCATTTAGAAAGAAAGTGTATGAAGAGAAACAGCATTTTATTTATTTTTATCTTATTGCTATGTATTGGTTTACAGTATGAAACCATCTACTATACGGATGGTTCGATGGCAGCTGCGGAATATGGACTAATGGGAGTTTCTATCTTTATAGCTCTCTTTTACATAATTCCAGCTCTTTATTTCCTTTTCCGTATTGGAAAAAAATGGGAATTACCAAAGAAGGCCTTGATCTTGTCTTTATTGGGTGGGATGTTTCTTTCAGGCTGGCTGTCTAGCTTTGCTAATACCTACATCCATGATTTACTGGGTGTTCTTTTCCCAGATAGTGCCTTTTTAAATGCCTTTGAAAGTGCTATTGTAGCTCCTTTGGTAGAAGAACCCTTGAAATTATTGCCACTTGTCTTTGTTTTGGCTTTGATTCCTGTGCGAAAATTAAAATCTTTGTTTTTACTTGGGATTGCTTCTGGTTTGGGATTTCAAATGATTGAGGATATTGGCTATATTCGTACGGATTTGCCAGAGGGCTTTGACTTTACTATTTCGAGAATTTTAGAGCGTATCATCTCAGGAATTGCCTCTCACTGGACTTTTTCAGGTCTGGCTGTAGTAGGTGTTTACTTGCTTTACAGAGCCTATAAAGGGCAGAAGGTTGGCAAGAAACAAGGGTTTATTTTCCTAGCTTTAGCCTTGGGAACTCATTTCTTGTTTAACTCTCCTTTTGTAGAATTAGAGACAGAGTTGCCACTAGCGATTCCAGTGGTTACGGCTATTGCTCTCTATGGTTTTTATCAGGCTTATCGCTTTGTTGAGAAGAACGATGAGATAATGAACTAGAATATTTTTCAAAAGAATGATGCAGGGGTAACTTCTAAAACTAACTTCCAGTTTCCCACAACCTAGCTTTTAGTATGAGAAAAACGCGTGAAATCAGTGGAAATCCGTCTTAGACTAACTTCCACTGGTTTTCTTTTTCTTGATATATAAGGGTTCAAAAGCGAAAAGACTCAGAAAAAAGTGCACGACAAATAGCCCTAAAACAGAGTCGTCTTAGAGTAAATTCCAGTTGCTAGCGTTTAGTGTGAGACTTTTCGATGGTGATAAGATGTGTAGTTAGAGGGGAAAATTCCCTTTATTTCAATAAATCAGGTGATAAGTGTGTGTCTTCTGGTTTGACAAATTGGCAACCCAGAAGAGCAGCGATGTCCTCGCCAAAGGTGAAGGTGAAGACGTCGTAAGCAGATTTTCCTTGAAACTCTTCTCGTTTCAAGGAATTGACATGGGAAATGACTAGATTGACGTCTTTCTGAGTCAGCTGGTCAAAGGAAGTGCCCTTGGGAAGAATGGCTCGCAAAACCGTATGGTTCTTCTCAATCCGCCCCTTCTGGTCAGGACGGCTAGGGTCGCAGAAGTAGAGGTGAGACTTCCCATCAATGTCTCGCTCAAGCTCCTCCACATAGGCGAACTCAGATCCGTTGTCTGTGAGAATGACAGGGAACAGCTGATGGAACGCATACCCTCCGTCCATGACTCTTTCTTTCAAAGCTGCGAATTTAGTGGCGACTTCCAGAGCAGTCTTGTTGTCCAAAAGCAAGGCGAAGAGGAAATTACAGAAGGAAACGTTGAAGGTGAGCAGTAGCTTTCCACCAGGTCTGCCGATGACCGTGTCCATTTCCAACCATTTGAAGAAATCATCAGTTTCTCGTAACTCTTGGAAATCTTGATAGGTCCGCCCAATTTTCAGCTCTTTGGGAATAGCTACTTTTCTGGATTTTCTGCGTTCCTTGAACGTGACCATCCGAGGGAAATCAATGGGCTTGGCTGTCAGATAGCCCAGCTTGGCATGCCGATACACCGTAGCTTTCGACACAGGTAGGTTATGTGTCTGAATGATATGGTAGATGCTTTGTTTCTTCTGGATGCCTAGGGTTAAGATCTTGTCCATCTGATAAAAACTTTCCTTGTTTAGGGGAATGCCCTGTCTGGATTCCCTCAACATAGTCTCGTAATGCTCCTGTGCCTTTTTCGCGTAGTAAAGATAGCGGTTAAACCCACAATCCGTCCTCTTTTTTGGACAGTTGTTACAGACATAAGGAGCTTTTTTGAGAAGAGGGCAATCCGTGCAATCAGATTTGACGGATGTTGGATGCATGATGCGATTGCGCTTGATTTCCTTTGAAATCGTTGACGGGTCTTTCCCCATCTTCTCAGCGATGGAACGGAAAGTCTCCTGTTGGCTGATTCCAGTTTGGATGTCAATACGGTCTTCTAGAGTGAGATGTTTTTGTTTTTTCGTCATGAGGTACCTCCTCACGAAAAGTCTCAGACTTAATTCTAGCATAATTCATCGTCTGAGACTAACTTCCAGTTTTGGGAGAGAGATGGAAGTTACTTTGAGAAGTTACGAGAATGATGCAAGGGTACAAATATGGTACCCTTCTTTTATTTTTGATTGAAAAATAGTGCAAAAAGCGCTACAATGGTAGATGGAAAAATCTTGTGAAAAGCACAAGCGATACATATATACCGGAGGAAATCATGTCTTTTTCTGATTTAAAGCTGTTTGCCCTTTCTTCTAATCAAGAATTGGCAAAACGTGTGGCGCAGGAGATTGGGATAGAGTTGGGGAAATCAAGTGTTCGTCAATTTTCAGATGGAGAGATTCAGGTCAACATTGAAGAATCAATCCGTGGGAAACACGTCTTTATCCTACAATCAACTAGCTCGCCTGTAAATGACAATCTGCTTGAAATTTTGATTATGGTGGATGCTTTGAAGCGTGCGAGTGCAGAATCTGTCAATGTTGTCATGCCTTACTATGGGTATGCACGTCAGGATAGAAAGGCGAGAGCGCGTGAGCCAATCACATCAAAACTTGTCGCAAATATGCTTGAAGTAGCTGGAGTGGATCGTTTATTGACAATCGACTTGCATGCTGCGCAGATTCAAGGATTCTTTGATATTCCTGTGGATCACTTGATGGGAGCTCCTCTGATTGCGGATTATTTTGAGCGTCGTGGCATGGTTGGTTCTGACTATGTGGTTGTCAGTCCAGACCATGGAGGGGTGACTCGTGCCCGTAAGTTGGCTGAGTTTTTGAAAACATCTATCGCTATCATCGACAAACGTCGTAGTGTTGATAAGATGAATACTAGTGAAGTCATGAACATCATAGGTAAGGTCGAAGGCAAGACTTGTATCTTGATTGATGATATGATTGATACTGCTGGAACGATTTGTCACGCTGCAGATGCCCTTGCAGAAGCTGGTGCTGTTGAAGTCTATGCAAGCTGTACGCACCCAGTTCTTTCTGGTCCTGCTATGGACAATATCCAAAATTCAGCTATTAAGAAATTGGTTGTTTTGGATACCATCTATCTGCCAGAAGAGCGTTTGATTGATAAGATTGAGCAGATTTCAATCGCTCATCTATTAGGGGATGCTATTGTACGTATCCATGAAAAACGCCCACTTTCTCCACTTTTCAGTATTGAGAAAAAGATTTAATGACCAAGCCTGAGATGATTCTCAGGTTTTTTTCATCTCTTTTCCGAATAAATAGATAGTAGCAGTGAATCTAGTAAACCTAGATTTTAAAATGTGCTATAATGAAAGGAGAGGAAATATGATTCTCAGACATCCGGGCATCAGCCCGACTAATGACTTGGTTGCTAAGAAAATCTTTAGCAATCCAGAAATCACTTGTCAATTTATCCGCGATATGCTGGATTTACCAGCAAAAAATGTGACTATTTTGGAGGGAAGCAATATTCATGTCTTGCCTTCCCTGCCGTACTCAGCACAGGATTTCTATACCAGTATAGATGTTTTGGCAGAGTTAGACAATGGCACGCAGGTTATTATCGAAATCCAAGTTCATCATCAGAATTTTTTCATTAATCGTTTGTGGGCTTACTTATGCAGTCAGGTCAATCAAAATCTCGAAAAAATTCGTCAACGAGAAGGTGATACACATCAAAGTTACAAACACATCGTCCCTGTTTATGCCATTGCAATCGTAGACAGTAATTATTTTCAAGATGATTTAGCTTTTCATAGCTTTAGTATGCGCGAGGACACGACAGGTGAGGTCTTAACCATCACCAATAACGGTCAAGAAAACCATCTGGTCAAGATGGCATTCTTGGAACTTAAAAAATACAGAGAAACCAGCAAAGACAAGGTTCGCAAGCCGTGGTTGGAGTTTTTCGGCAACAAACCCTTTACCCAACAACCTGAGCGAGCTATCAGCCAAGCAGACCAACTGCTAGACTATAAAAGCTGGTCCGAGGAGGACAGGAAAATGTTTAGTCAACTACGTATGCGAGAAGAACAAGCCTTGTTAGCACAGGACTATGCCTTGGAAACAGCTAGGGCGGAAGGTATTGAACAAGGTTTAGAGCGTGGTCTTGAACGTGGTCGTGCAGAGGGGATTGAAAAAGGGAGAGAAGAAGGTCTTGAACAGGGACTGGAGCGTGGGAAAGCTGAAGGTAGTTTTGCCATGTTAGCAAATCTTGTTTGCCAAGGTCTTCTGACTTCGGAAGTTGCAAGTGAACAATTAGGAATGACAGTCGCTGAATTTGAGGCACTCTTATAAGATTATCACAAGTAATGGTATTCTTGAAATTAAAAAAATACAGAGAAACCAGCAAAGACAAGGTTCGTAAACCGTGGTTGGAGTTTTTCGGGAACAAACCCTTTACCCAGCAACCTGAGCGAGCCATCAGCCAGGCAGACCAACTGCTGGACTATAAAAGCTGGTCCGAGGAGGACAGGAAAATGTTTAGTCAACTACGTATGTGAGAAGAACAGGCCTTGTTAGCACAGGACTATGCTTTGGAAACAGCTAGAGCGAAAGGCATCGAACAAGGTCTTGAACAAGGTTTAGAGCGTGGTCGTGCTGAGGGCATTGAACAGGGATTGGAGAGAGGACGAGCAGAGGGTATCGAAGAGGGATTAAAAGTAGGTCTAGTAAATCTCGTTCGCCAAGGTCTTCTGACTTCGGAAGTTGCGAGTGAACAATTAGGAATGACAGTCGCTGAATTTGAGGCACTCTTATAAGATTATCACAAGTAATGGTATTCTTGAAATTAAAAAAATACAGGGAAACCAGCAAAGACGAGGTTCGCAAGCCGTGGTTAGAGTTTTTCGGCAACAAGCCCTTTACTCAAGAACCCGAGCGAGCTATCAGCCAAGCAGACCAACTGCTGGACTATAAGAGCTGGTCCGAGGAGGACAGGAAGATGTTTAGTGAACAACGCAGACGCGAAGAACAGGCGTTATTGGCTCAGGATTATGCCTTGGAACAAGCTGAGGAGAAAGGTTTAGAACGTGGACTCGAACGTGGCCGTGCAGAGGGTATTGAAAAAGGGCGCGAAGAAGGCATTGAAGAGGGATTAAAAGTAGGTTTAGTAAATCTAGTCCATCAAGGTCTTCTGACTTCTGATGTTGCCAGCCAGCAGTTGGGTATGACTGTCACTGAGTTTGAGTCCTTGCTATGAGGTCACATTTTAAATAGTAGAAAGTTAATGGAATGGCGAGTTATTTGCAAAATACTTGCCATTTTTGCTTGACATTTGGAAGGGGATATAGGATAATACAATAGAAGTGAGTTCTGTCCAACTATCTATATGGCTTAGATATGTGAGGTTTGACTCAAGGTTTTAGAAATTTGTGAGATTTTCACTTGGGAGATACAGTATTTGAAGGGTATTTCATCTCACAAAGGTGTTTTTTTAACCTTTTTTTGAAAAAATAGCTGAAAAGTTTAAAAAATTGAAGAAAACCCTTGACAAATCCTGCAAATATTTATATACTGTATGGTAGTAAGATAGTCTTACGAAAAAAATTTTAAAGAAAACAAAGGAGATAAAACGATGAAAAAAGTTTTATTGACAAGCGCAGTCGTACTCGCAGCATTTGGTGCTGTACAATCTGTTTCAGCAGCAGATGATTATGTAGATTATAATTCTATATTGGCTTCAATCAGAAGTGATAAAGCTAAAGCAGATGCTCAAGCAGTAGCACAACATATTTATGATGTTCAAGATCAACAATTAAGTATTCTTACACCTGCTTATAACCTTTATAAAGAAAAAGATGCAGCGTATAATACACTTTCTGCTCGTGTTAAAGAAGCATACTCTAATCTTGAAAAATTACAACAAGAAAAAATTCGTACTGCTGACTTGATTGGTGATGGAACAGCATTAGTACGCAAAGCTGATGAATTAAAATCAGCACGTACAGAAGCTGCACAACGTGAAGCTAAATTTACTGATGATGTAGAATCATATGAAAATGAAGTTAACACAGCTAAGCAAGCACGTGTTGACGCTGTCAAAGTAACAGCAGCAGCAGAAGCAGCTTTCCAAGCGGCTCTAACTTCAGGAGATGACACAGCAATTGCTCAAACTAGATCTAATCTTGCATTAGCAAAAGGACGTCAAAATGCTGCAGTTAAAGCAGAAAAAGAAGCAAACGAGAAATTAGCAAAAGCAGAAGCAGAACTCCAAAAAGCAGTATTTGATCAAGCACGTATTGAAGCAGCTCTTCAATATATGGATGCTTTGGAAACAGGTAATGATTACAAGATTACTCAAGCAGCCTACAATCTAGATAAGAAAATTGAAAACGCAAAAGAAACAATTTCTACTCTAGAATCTGAGGTAGAAGTAGCTCGCACAGATCGCGATAATGCATTGCTTGCACTTGAAAATGCAGAAAAGAGAGCAGCAGTAGAATATAAGAAAGTTGGTCTTACATATAGTCGTTCAATCTTAGAAGAAGCAGATGCAAAAGTAAATGCTGTTGAAACAGGTTGGAAAAATACTGATAAAGGTTGGATTTATATTGTAACTCCTAAAGGTGATAAAGCTACTGGTTGGAAACTAGTTGATGGTGCATGGTACTACTTTAACGCTGAAGGCGTAATGCAAAAATGGTGGATTAAAGATGGTAACACTTGGTACTATCTAAATGGTTCAGGTGAAATGCAAACTGGTTGGTTGCAAGACGGTGGTAAATGGTACTTCCTTGAAAACACTGGTGCAATGAAAACTAGTCAGTGGTTCCAAGTTAAAGATAAATGGTATCATGTTGATGCTTCAGGTGCATTGTCAGTAAATACTACTGTAGATGGCTACACTGTAAATGGAAACGGTGAATGGGTTTAATTTTATATAATTGAATCATGACAGGAGAGAAATCTCCTGTTTTTTGTGGCTCTATAATATTTGTAGTGGGTAAATCCCCTATGGATATTATGGGCTATTTTCTCCACTTTGGTTAGGCAAGTGGAAGTTGCTTTGAGAAGTTATACTCTTCGAAAATCAAATTCAAACCACGTCAGCTTCACCTTGCCGTACTCAAGTACAGCCTGCGGCTAGCTTCCTAGTTTGCACTTTGATTTTCATTGAGTATTACTTCATTTTTAAACGGAGGGTTATTTATTGAATTTAATAAAAGAAAATGGTAAAATAATGCTAAAAAGAGTATTAAAGGTGGTAGATATTTTATGGATAAGAAAAAACTTCTTACTGCTAGTTTAGCTAGTGTTGCTGTTCTAGGATTAGCGTTTGCTACATCTCAACCGTTAGTTGTAAAAGCTGAAGAAGAAACTACAGCTCAAAAAGACTTCTTAGCGAATTATGATAAGGCATTAGAAGAGGCAGTTAAAGCATTAGAAGCAGCTAAAACTAATAGTCCAGAAGAAGCAAAAGCAAAGGCTGATACAATTGCAGCGTTAAAAGCAGCATCAGATGCAACAAGAAAAGAAATCGTAGAAGGCTTTAAAAAAGGTTTAACTGTAGAAGCAGCTGAAAAATTAATCAATCAAGCGAATGAAAAAGCTGCAGAAGAAGATAAAGCAGCGGCAGCAAAAGAGAAAGCAGCTCAAGAAGAATTTTTAGCTAATTATGATCAAGCATTAAAAGATGCGATTGCAGAATTAGAAAAAGCTGATACAAAAAATGATCCAGAATTAGAAAAACAAAAGAAAGAAACAGTTGCTGCATTAAAAGCAGCGTCAGTTCAAACAAGATCCGAAATTGTAGAAGGCTTTAAACAAGGTTTAACTGCAAAACAAGCTGAAGGTTTAATTGATGAAGCTAATAAAAAAGCTGCAGAAGAAGATAAAGAGGCTGCAGCAAAAGAGGAAGCAGCTCAGGAAGAATTTTTAGCGAACTATGATGCAGCATTGAAAGCAGCAATCGCAGAATTAGAAAAAGCTGAAACTAATAGTCCAGAAGAAGCAAAAGCAAAAGCTGATACAATTGCCGCATTAAAAGCAGCATCAGATAAAACAAGAGCAGAAATTGTAGAAGGCTTTAAACAAGGTTTAACTGCGAAACAAGCTGAAAAATTTATCGATGAATTAAATAAGAAAGCTGCAGAAGAAGATAAAGCTAAAGAAAAACCGGCAGAAACTCCAGTCAAACCTTCTGTTCCTGCAAGACCAGCTAATCCTATATATGTCCCTTCATATGTTCCGTCATACAGCTCATATTCTGTAGTAGAACCAGCTAAACCAGCTTCTCCAAAAACCGGCTGGAAACAAGAAAACGGTATGTGGTATTTTTACAATACCGATGGTTCAATGGCAACAGGTTGGCTACAAAACAAGGGTTCATGGTACTACCTCAACAGCAATGGTTCAATGGCAACAGGTTGGCTTAAAGATGGTGATACATGGTACTACCTCAACAGCAATGGTGCAATGGCAACAGGTTGGCTTAAAGATGGTGATACATGGTACTATCTAAATGCAAACGGTGCAATGGCAACAGGTTGGCTTAAAGACGGTGGTACATGGTACTACCTCAACAGCAATGGTGCAATGGCAACAGGTTGGCTTAAAGATGGTGGTACATGGTACTACCTTGAAAACTCAGGTGCTATGAAAGCTAGCCAATGGTTTGAAGTTGGTGGTACATGGTACTATGTCGACGGTTCAGGTGCCCTTGCAGTAAATACTACTGTAAATGGTTACACTGTAAACGGAAACGGTGAATGGATTTAATATGAAAGAGAAGGACTTGTTACCTTCTCTTTTTGTATATATAATCGCGTGAGGGCTTTGTTGGCGCCTTTCTATGTGATATGACTTTTAGTCCGTCTCGCTTCTTACGTATTAGCTTCTCATTTATAGAGACTATCTATGTATCAATAGTTTATTACCTTAATTACAAGATAACTAAAGTAAGTCATAGTTTGTGTAATAATGATGTAAGCGCGTCATAACAAGGTATCTATCCCAATTCCCCAACTTCCGGTATACTAGATAAAAATAGTTATCGGAGGAAAGGTATTGTACTATGATGATTCAACTAAGCGATTTAGGTCAAGTTTACCTTGTTTGTGGTAAGACAGATATGAGGCAGGGAATAGACTCCTTAGCCTATGTGGTTAAAAGCCACTTTGAATTGGATCCTTTCTCAGGTCAAGTCTTTCTCTTTTGTGGTGGACGTAAAGCCCGCTTTAAAGCCCTTTACTGGGATGGTCAAGGATTCTGGTTACTTTACAAACGCTTTGAGAACGGTAAGTTGACTTGGCCAAGTACAGAAAAGGATGTCAAAGCTCTCACACCTGAACAAGTAGATTGGCTGATGAAGGGATTTTCTATCACTCCCAAAATAAATCCATCAGAAAGTCGTGATTTCTATTGAAATTAAGACTTTCTTTTTAGTATAATAAAGTTAGAAAATAAGGAGGAAAGTCTATGGGAGAAGATTGAAAATCATTCAACAACAGAGTGCTACAATTGATAGTCTCACCAATGAACTTGCCCTTCTGCGTGAACAAGTGGCTTATCTAACGCAAAAGCTCTATGGAAAATCCTCTGAGAAAAGTGTTTGCCCCTCTGGACAACTCAGTCTTTTTGAGGAGGAACAAAATTTGGAAGAAGACTCTGACTTACCCAGTTGAAAGAGAAGAAATCACCTACAAACGTAAGAAAGTTAAAGGGAAACGTCAATCTCTTCTTGCCCAATTTAATTCAGAAGAAGTTCATCATCGCTTAGAGGCCTGCATTTGCCCTGACTGTCAGGGAGAGCTAAAAGAAATTGGAGCGAGCCTTCAAGGACAAGAATTGGTCTTTATTCCTGCGCAATTAAAAAGAGTTGATCATATTCAACACGCTTACAAGTGCCAAGCATGCAGTAAGAATAATCCAAGTGATAAAATTGTAAAAGCTCCTGTCCCTAAAGCCCCTTTGGCGCATAGCCTTGGCTCAGCCTCTATTATCGCTCACACCATCCATCAGAAGTTTAATCTGAAGGTACCCAATTATCGCCAAGAAGAAGATTGGGCTAAGATGGGTTTACCAATCACACGTAAGGAAATTTCTAATTGGCATATCAAGACGAGTCACTATTATTTGGAGCCCCTTTATAATCTTTTACGAGAAAAGTTGTTAGAACAACCTCTTCTTCATGCGGATGAAACCTCTTATCGGGTTTTAGAGAGTGATAGCCATCTGACCTACTATTGGACCTTTTTGTCAGGGAAAACTGAGGAACAAGGCATCACTCTTTACCATCATGATCAGCGTCGGAGTGGTTCGGTAGTACAAGAATTCCTAGGAGATTATTCTGGATATGTGCATTGTGATATGTTGCGGCAGTAACTTAGGACTTTAGTCCTCTAGTTCTGCCTATGCGATAGCAGTCCAAGGTTTAGGAGCAAGGCGACGCTAAGCTTGGTAAACTGCGAACCGCTAGAAGCTTATCGTCAATTGGAAGAGGCTGAACTTGTTGGATGTTGGGCACATGTGAGAAGGAAGTTTTTTGAAGCGACCCCCAAGCAAGGAGATAACTCATCGTTAGGAGCTAAAGGTTTAGCTTATTGTGACCAGTTATTTGCCTTGGAAAGAGACTGGGAGACATTGCCAGCTGATGAACGACTACAGAAACGTCAAGAAAAGCTCCAGCCCTTAATGGAAGACTTCTTTGCTTGGTGCCGGCGCCAGTCAGTCTTAGCGGGTTCAAAACTAGGGAGGGCGATTGAATATAGCCTCAAATATGAAGAAACCTTTAAGACAATTTTGAAGGACGGACATCTCGTCCTTTCCAATAATCTAGCTGAACGCGCCATTAAATTCTTGGTTATGGGACGTAAAAATTGGTTGTTTTCTCAAAGTTTTGAAGGAGCTAAAGCAACAGCTATTATTATGAGCTTGTTGGAAACAGCTAAACGTCATCAATTAAATAGTGAGAAATATCTATCCTATCTTCTAGAATGTCTTCCAAACGAGGGAACTCTCGTTAACAAAGAGGTTTTAGAGGCTTATTTACCATGGACTAAAGTTGTACAAGAAAAGTGCAAATAAGAAATCTCCAGATTAGGAACTATCAGTGAGTTCTCTAGTCTGGAGATTTTTCAATATACTTCGTTATTGGACGGTTACATAATGATATTGCTTTGTAGATTTTTTTTGACAGATAAAGCCCCTTCCAAATAAGGTAACTTCTAAAACTAACTTCCAGTTTCCCACAACCTAGCTTTTAGTATGAGAAAAATGCGTGAAATCAGTGGAAATCCGTCTTAGACTAACTTCCACTGGTTTTCTTTTTCTTGATATATAAGGGTTCAAAAGCGAAAAGACTCAGAAAAAAGTGCACGACAAATAGCCCTAAAACAGAGTCGTCTTAGAGTAAATTCCAGTTGCTAGCGTTTAGTGTGAGACTTTTCGATGGTGATAAGATGTGTAGTTAGAGGGGAAAATTCCCTTTATTTCAATAAATCAGGTGATAAGTGTGTGTCTTCTGGTTTGACAAATTGGCAACCCAGAAGAGCAGCGATGTCCTCGCCAAAGGTGAAGGTGAAGACGTCGTAAGCAGATTTTCCTTGAAACTCTTCTCGTTTCAAGGAATTGACATGGGAAATGACTAGATTGACGTCTTTCTGAGTCAGCTGGTCAAAGGAAGTGCCCTTGGGAAGAATGGCTCGCAAAACCGTATGGTTCTTCTCAATCCGCCCCTTCTGGTCAGGACGGCTAGGGTCGCAGAAGTAGAGGTGAGACTTCCCATCAATGTCTCGCTCAAGCTCCTCCACATAGGCGAACTCAGATCCGTTGTCTGTGAGAATGACAGGGAACAGCTGATGGAACGCATACCCTCCGTCCATGACTCTTTCTTTCAAAGCTGCGAATTTAGTGGCGACTTCCAGAGCAGTCTTGTTGTCCAAAAGCAAGGCGAAGAGGAAATTACAGAAGGAAACGTTGAAGGTGAGCAGTAGCTTTCCACCAGGTCTGCCGATGACCGTGTCCATTTCCAACCATTTGAAGAAATCATCTGTTTCTCGTAACTCTTGGAAATCTTGATAGGTCCGCCCAATTTTCAGCTCTTTAGGAATAGCTACTTTTCTGGATTTTCTGCGTTCCTTGAACGTGACCATCCGAGGGAAATCAATGGGCTTGGCTGTCAGATAGCCCAGCTTGGCATGCCGATACACCGTAGCTTTCGACACAGGTAGGTTATGTGTCTGAATGATATGGTAGATGCTTTGTTTCTTCTGGATGCCTAGGGTTAAGATCTTGTCCATCTGATAAAAACTTTCCTTGTTTAGGGGAATGCCCTGTCTGGATTCCCTCAACATAGTCTCGTAATGCTCCTGTGCCTTTTTCGCGTAGTAAAGATAGCGGTTAAACCCACAATCCGTCCTCTTTTTTGGACAGTTGTTACAGACATAAGGAGCTTTTTTGAGAAGAGGGCAATCCGTGCAATCAGATTTGACGGATGTTGGATGCATGATGCGATTGCGCTTGATTTCCTTTGAAATCGTTGACGGGTCTTTCCCCATCTTCTCAGCGATGGAACGGAAAGTCTCCTGTTGGCTGATTCCAGTTTGGATGTCAATACGGTCTTCTAGAGTGAGATGTTTTTGTTTTTTCGTCATGAGGTACCTCCTCACGAAAAGTCTCAGACTTAATTCTAGCATAATTCATCGTCTGAGACTAACTTCCAGTTTTGGGAGAGAGATGGAAGTTACTTTGAGAAGTTACGCCCTTCCAAATAACGATAAAAAATATATTTTATAACGGAAAGACGTTGTTAAAATTAAGTTTTTGCTGTATAATTAGAATGAGAAGGAGGTAGATTATGTTAGTTGATTTCGAAGTAAAAAATTTTTTATCTTTTCAAAATAGTACAGTCTTATCTTTAGAAAAAGGAAAATATTTAAAAAAGTATTCTGAGTCTCATACATTAAATAGGGAAAATCTCTCTTTATTGAAAAATGTAAATATTTTTGGTTCTAATGGATCTGGTAAGAGTAATCTGATTACAGCATTAAGAGTCTTGGCTAACCTGATTCTACAACCTACAGATGATATTGAAGATTCTTTACCTTATATGCCATTTCGCTTAAATAAACAAAACAAATACGAAGATACTGAATTTTCAATTCGCTTAATTACGAATAAAAAGGTTTATCACTATCATATTTGTTATAATAGAAAAGAAGTGACTCTAGAGGAACTTTATTTTGTTACAGAAAATAATGACGAAAAATTATACTTTAAACGCACTACTTCTCCAAGTAATTCGGAACTACTTCCAGATAATTTAAAAAATCTACGACAATCAGTTAGGAAAAATAAACTGTTATTATTTGAGGGTCAAGATAAGAACGATGCTGAGTGTGTTGCCGTATTTAAATGGTTCCATACAAATTTGATTTTTGAACCTTTTCATAAACAATCATTTAAGTCAATTCAAGCTGACTCAGAAAAGAAAAATATATTCATTAAACTATTAAATTTAGCTGATTTTAATATTTTAGATATTGAAGTTATTGAAAAAATAGAATCAATTCCCGAAGAATTGAAAAAAATGATATCTATGGCAAATGTTGATGAAAACTTGCTATCAAAACCGTTTACCACTTTTGAAGTATATTCTATTTACAAAAAATATGATAAAGATGGGAAAGTAGTTGGTAAAGAAAAAATTTCATATGAGATGGAATCTTCTGGTACTCAAAAAATGATGGCGGTCGCATTGATATTGTTGGATAGTTTAGATAAAGACAGAGTCGTTGTTATGGATGAATTTGATGATTCATTCCATTATGAATCAATTTATTTTTACAACACACAATTTAAATTTATTAGATTCGAATTTGAGAGTAGATCAAATTTATATGACAGAAAAAGATTTCCTAGGGAAAACAGACTTATACTCTCTTTTTGATTTTAATGATATAAGAGGTGTGTCAAGAGGTGACATTTCTTTCCTTAAACGTTACCTAAATGGACAGTTTGGTGCTTTACCAGATATCGATATTGACGGAATGAATCAAATATTTAAGGAGTCTTAAATGGCTAGAGGAAGACAATCTAAAGGTAAACATCTAAGAAAATCTATTTACATCTTCACTGAAGGATACACTGAAAAAATTATTTTTCAATTTTAAACAAGAAGTATAACAGAACAGCAAGTGTAAAAGTAAGTATATATCCTACAAGTAAACAAGGTCGGAGTCTTCTAAATCATGCAATAGGGAAAATAAGAACTCTAAATAAGGCAGAAAGGAATAACCTCGGAGGAGTCTATATTATTTTTGACAAAGATAGTTTAAAAAATGACGAAATAGAAGGTGTGTTAAAAGACGCGAAAGATAATAAAATTGATATTGGTTTTTCAAATAGTTGTTTTGAAGTATGGTTGTTAGCTCATTTCGAAAAACCTAACCAATCGCATACAAAAGATAGGTTGTACACAAAATTAGAAGAACATCTAAATTGTGAACAGTATGAAAATCATCATAAAAATGATAAGGATTTATTAATGAAATTAGAAGATTTTGTGTCAATAGCCATGAAAAACACTTCTGCAATGGGCAGTTTAAATCAACAAACTATTGTTTATGAGCCGTATACTAACATAGGAACTATTATACAAAGCATTTACAATCAAGATGTTTACTAACTAATATAGTATCAATCAAAAAATACAAAAAAATAAAGATTATCCTTGATACATTTAAAAAATATTGATACAATAAATGTCTTTTTGTCAACTGTAGTGGGTTGAAGAAAAGCTAAGCTCGAGAAAGGACAAATTTCGTCCTTTCTTTTTTGTGGTATGGACTATAGTGAGAGTTCTATTGAAAGAAGAAAAAAGTGAACAAGACAATATTTCAGTCCTGTTCACTTTTATGTTATACTGGACTAAAATCAAAAAACATCTTATAATAGTAGTTATGAAACTTACAAACGAAGAAATACAAAAAATTGAACAACTCCTAAGAGATTCATCATACGCCAAATATCACAAACGTCTACAGATTATTTATTTTCGCTCAAAAGAAAAGAGTTATAAGGAAATCATGGAGCTGCTAGATTGCAATAAAACAACTGTTTGGAGGAATTTAAAAAAATATAAGGAGTTTGGTTTAGAAGCTCTTCTTCAAGAGACCCGTGGTGGACGTCATCGAGAATATATGACTTACGAAGAAGAACAAGCATTTCTAAAACGTCATATAGAAGCTGCTCGAGCTGGGGAATTTGTAACTGTCAATCAGTTATTTGAAGCCTATCAACAAGAGATTGGTCGCACTTCTACACGTGATGGTTTTTATTATCTCTTGAAACGCCATGGTTGGCGAACGGTCACTCCTCGACCTGAACATCCCAAGAAGGCAGACGCTCAGACAATTGAGACGTCTAAAAATAAAATCTACATTCGAGACCTTAAGTAAGCGCTTTAAAGGGGAGGGAACTTATAACAAAGTACGCTTGATGTACCAAGATGAAGCTGGTTTCGGAAGAATCAGTAAGATGAGTTCTTGTTGGGCTCCTAAAGGAAGCCGACCTAGCATTCCTAGCCATTATATGCGAGAATATCGCTATTGTTATGGGGCAGTAGATGCTCAGACAGGAGATTCCTTTTTCCTCATTGCTGGAGGATGCAATACTGAGTGGACGAATGAATTTCTACGGCAAGTCTCACAAGCTTATCCAGATGACTATATGTTACTTGTCATGGATAATGCTATATGGCATAAATCAAATACCTTAGAGATTCCAAGTAATATTGAGTTAGCTTTTATTCCACCTTATACACCAGAAATGAACACTATTGAACAAGTCTGGAAAGAAATTCGAAAACGAGGTTTTAAAAATAAGGCTTTCCAAACATTGGAAGCCGTCATTGATAAGCTTCAAGAAGTTATTCAAGGACTGGAAAAAAGCGTTTTAAAGTCCACTGTCGGCAGACAATGGACAAGGTTGCTTTTTGAAAATAATTGAGTATTAATTTATAAACTTACAACAGCGCCTCAAACTCAGCGACGGTCATTCCCAATTGATGGCTGGCAACCTCAGGTGTCAGAAGACCTTGACGGACGAGATTTACTAAACCTACTTTTAATCCCTCTTCAATACCTTCCGCCCTAGCTGTTTCCAAGGCATAGTCCTGTGCTAACAAGGCTTGTTCTTCTCGCATACGTAGTTGACTAAACATCTTCCTGTCCTCCTCGGACCAGCTCTTGTAGTCCAGCAGTTGGTCTGCTTGGCTGATGGCTCGCTCGGGTTGTTGGGTAAAGGGCTTGTTCCCAAAAAACTCCAACCACGGTTTGCGAACCTCGTCTTTGCTGGTTTCTCTGTATTTTTTTAATTCCAAGAATGCCATCTTGACTAGATGGTTTTCTTGTCCATTGTTTGTAATGGTTAAGACTTCACCCGTCGTATCTTCTCGCATGCTAAAACTGTGGAAAGCTAGATCATCTTGGAAATAATTACTATCCACAATAGCTATTGCGTAAACAGGTGCGATATGCTTGTAGCTCTGGTGAGTATCACCTTCTCGTTGGCGAATTTTTTCGAGGTTTTGATTGACCTGACTGCACAGGTAAGCCCACAGGCGATTGATGAAAAAATTCTGATGATGTACCTGAATTTCAATGATTACTTGGGTTCCATTATCTAGTTCAGCTAAAACATCTATACTAGTGTAAAAATCCTGCGCTGAGTACGGCAGGGAAGGCAAGACGTGAATGTTACTTCCCTCCAAAATGGTTACATTTTTGGCTGGTAAATCCAACATATCGCGAATAAATTGACAAGTGATTTCTGGATTGCTGAAAATTTTCTTAGCAACCAAGTCATTGGTTGGGCTGATGCCCGGATGACGTAAAGTCATATTCTTTCTCCTTTCATTATAGCACATTTTTAAATCTAGGTTTACTAAATTCTCTGGCTCTATCTATTTATTCGGAAAAAGTTTGAAAAATACTTGTTCTAGCTCTTCCCAATGGTATTTTTCCCTGCTTTCCTTTATAATGGGTGTATGGATAAGAAAAAATTATTATTGATTGATGGGTCTTCTGTTGCTTTTCGGGCGTTTTTTGCACTCTATCAGCAGTTGGACCGTTTTAAGAATGCGGCTGGTTTGCATACCAATGCGATTTATGGTTTCCAGTTGATGTTGAGTCATTTGTTGGAGCGGGTTGAGCCTAGTCATATTTTAGTAGCCTTTGATGCGGGAAAGACGACTTTCCGGACAGAGATGTATGCGGACTATAAGGGTGGTCGGGCCAAGACTCCTGATGAGTTTCGTGAGCAATTTCCCTTTATTCGTGAGTTGCTGGATCATATGGGGATTCGTCATTATGAGTTGGCTCAGTATGAGGCGGATGACATCATTGGGACACTGGATAAACTAGCAGAGCAGGATGGTTTTGATATTACCATTGTCAGTGGGGACAAGGATTTGATTCAGCTGACGGATGAGCATACGGTGGTTGAGATTTCCAAGAAAGGTGTGGCTGAGTTTGAGGCCTTTACGCCAGAATATCTTATGGAAAAGCTGGGCATTACACCGACGCAGTTTATCGATCTCAAGGCGCTTATGGGTGATAAGTCGGATAATATCCCTGGGGTGACCAAAATCGGTGAAAAGACGGGTATCAAGCTCTTGCTGGAGCATGGTTCGCTTGAGGGAATTTATGAAAATATTGATGGGATGAAGGCTTCTAAGATGAAGGACAATCTCATCAATGATAAGGAACAGGCTTTTTTGTCTAAAACACTAGCGACCATTGATACCAAGGCACCGATTGAGATTGGTTTGGAGGACTTGGTCTATAGTGGTCCAGATGTGGAAAATCTTGGGAAATTCTACGATGAGATGGGCTTCAAACAGCTCAAGCAAGCTTTAAATGTGTCGTCAGCTGATGTGACTGAGAGTTTGGATTTTACTATTGTTGACCAAATCAGTCAAGATATGCTGAGTGAAGAGTCTATCTTCCATTTTGAGCTTTTTGGTGAGAATTACCATACGGATGATTTGGTTGGTTTTGCTTGGTCTTGTGGGGATAAGCTTTATGCTACAGACAAGCTTGAGCTGTTGCAAGAGCCTATTTTCAAGGATTTCCTAGAAAAAACACCTCTGAGAGTTTATGATTTTAAAAAGGCCAAAGTTCTTTTGAATCGTTTTGGTGTGGATTTGCAGGCGCCTGCTTTTGACAGCCGTTTGGCTAAATACCTCCTTTCGACTGTGGAGGACAATGAAATTGCGACCATCGCTAGTCTTTATGGTCAGACTTATTTGGTTGATGATGAGACCTTCTATGGTAAGGGAGTCAAGAAGGCCATTCCTGAACGCGAGAAATTCTTGGAGCATTTAGCTCGTAAGCTTGCTGTTTTGGTTGAAACAGAGCCTATTTTACTTGAAAAACTCAGCGAAAATGGGCAATTAGAGCTTCTTTATGATATGGAACAACCTTTGGCTTTTGTCCTTGCTAAGATGGAAATTGCTGGTATTACGGTCAAGAAAGAGACCTTGCTTGAGATGCAGGCTGAAAATGAGCTTGTCATTGAAAAACTCACTCAAGAGATTTACGAACTGGCTGGTGAGGAGTTTAATATCAACTCGCCTAAGCAGTTGGGGGTACTTCTCTTTGAAAAATTGGCTCTTCCTCTAGAATACACTAAGAAAACCAAGACAGGTTATTCGACAGCCGTGGATGTCTTGGAGCGCCTGGCTCCTATTGCGCCGATTGTTAAGAAAATCCTAGACTATCGTCAGATTGCTAAGATTCAATCTACTTATGTAATTGGCTTGCAGGACTGGATTTTGGCTGATGGCAAGATTCATACTCGTTATGTGCAGGATTTGACCCAGACTGGGCGTCTGTCTAGTGTGGATCCAAACTTGCAAAATATTCCTGCTCGATTGGAACAAGGGCGCTTGATTCGGAAGGCTTTTGTTCCAGAGTGGGAGAATAGTGTCCTTCTCAGCTCGGACTACTCACAGATTGAATTGCGCGTTTTGGCGCATATTTCTAAGGATGAGCACTTGATTAAGGCCTTCCAAGAGGGGGCAGATATCCATACTTCGACAGCCATGCGGGTCTTTGGCATTGAACGTCCTGAGGATGTGACTGCAAACGACCGTCGCAATGCCAAGGCGGTCAACTTTGGAGTGGTTTACGGGATTTCAGACTTTGGTTTGTCTAATAATCTGGGCATTAGCCGTAAGGAGGCCAAAGCCTACATTGATACCTACTTTGAACGCTTCCCAGGTATTAAAAACTACATGGATGAAGTGGTGCGTGAGGCGCGTGATAAGGGCTATGTAGAGACACTTTTCAAGCGTCGTCGTGAGTTGCCAGATATCAATTCGCGCAACTTTAATATTCGTGGTTTCGCAGAGCGGACAGCTATCAACTCTCCTATCCAGGGTTCGGCAGCAGATATTCTCAAGATTGCCATGATCCAGTTAGATAAAGCCTTAGTTGCAGGTGGTTATCAGACTAAGATGCTTCTGCAAGTGCACGATGAAATCGTCCTTGAAGTTCCTAAATCTGAATTGGCAGAGATGAAAAAATTGGTGAAACAAACCATGGAAGAAGCCATTCAACTCAGTGTTCCCCTCATCGCAGATGAGAATGAGGGAGCAACCTGGTACGAGGCTAAATAAAAAGGGGCTAGTCCTCCTTTTTTGTAGTAGAATTATGCAAGCCTTTTCAATTGTGCTATACTGATGAAAAAGGAGGATTTCTATGAGTCAAGAATTTATCAATCCAAGTGATGGCGTGATTCGTCAGTATCTCGCAACGAGTAAAACCCTTGCTGTGGTGGGCTTGTCTGACCGTGAGGAAACAACTAGCAATCGAGTGACCAAGGAAATGCAGGCTCGGGGTTATAAAATCATCCCAGTCAATCCCAAGGTGGCAGGTGGCGAAATATTGGGTGAAAAGGCTTATGCAAGCCTCGCTGAGATTCCTTTTCCTGTAGATATTGTCAATGTTTACCGTCGCAGTGAGTTTTTGCCAGATGTGGCGCGTGATTTTCTCAAGGCTGATGCTAGGATTTTTTGGGCACAGCTAGGACTTGAAAGTCTAGAAGCGGAAGAAATCTTGCGTGCTGGTGGATGTGATGATATCGTGATGAATCGCTGTATCAAGAGAGAACATACACGCTTGATTGAGGAAGTATAAAAAAGGTAGCTGGTGGGCTACCTTTTGTGTTATACTCAATAAAAATCAAAGAGCAAACTAGCCGCAGGCTGCTCAAAACACAGTTTTGAGGTTGTGGATAGAACTGACGAAGTCAGCTCAAAGCACTGCTTTGAGGTTGTAGATAAGACTGACGAAGTCAGTCACATATATATAGCAAGGCGACGTTGACGTGGTTTGAAGAGATTTTCGAAGAGTGTTAGAAAATGTCGATAAGGGTCTGCATACCAAGGCTGGTGAGGATGATGGCAATCCAGCAGATGGCTCCGAGAATAATGGATTTTCCGCTGGATTTGACCATAGCGACCAGATTGGTTTTGAGACCGATAGCACTCATGGCCATGATAATGAGGAATTTGGAAAGTTGTTTGAGAGGGGTAAAGAAACTACTGGATATCCCGAGAGAGGTCAGGAGGGTAGTTAGAAGAGATGCGAGGATAAAGTAAAGGATAAAAAGTGGGAAGACTTTTTTCAGTTGCAGGTCTTGCTTATTTTTTTGTTGGCGACTTTGCCAGTAGGAGAGAAAGAGAGTGATGGGGATGATAGCTAGGGTGCGCGTGAGTTTGACAATGGTTGCGGATTCGAGGGTATTGGTCTGGTAGAGACTGTCCCAGGCGCTGGCTGTGGCTGTTACAGAGGAAGTATCATTGACCGCAGTTCCTGCAAAGAGGGCGAAGCCTTCATTGGATAGATGAAGCCAGGTTCCTAGAGTTGGAAAGATGAGCGCAGCCAAGACATTGAAGAAAAAGATAACGGAGATGGCTTGGGCTACTTCCTTTTCCTTGGCATGGATAACGGGCGCTGTCGCTGCAATGGCAGAGCCACCACAGATAGAAGAACCTACTCCAACCAAGGTAGCCAGTTTTGTGTCCAGTGCAAAGAAACGCTGGAAGAAGTAGGCAATAATAAGAGCTATTGAGATAGTGGACAGGATGACAGGGAGCGAAGATTGGCCAACTGCGAAGACCTGCGAGATATTGAGACCAAAACCAAGCAAGACAACGGCATATTGGAGCAATTTTTTAGAACTAAAGGTCAACCCCGCATCCAGTTGTTTATAGGACGAGAGAAAGGGATGTAGGAGCATGCCTATGAAAATGGCAAAAACGGGCGCGCCAATAACAGGGAAGAATCCTCCTAAGCACCAAGATACGATAGAAATGAGAAGGCAGGCCAAGATACCTGCTCCATTTTTTGATAGAAATGACATAAAAACCTCCAAATAAAATCTTTTACCATTGTAGACATAAAAACAGGAAAAGTCAAATAGAAAGTGGAGCTAACAATTATTTGACAAGTAGCGCTAATCATGTGATAATAATCTTACAAGAACTGTAACGAAGTCTTGGCAAAAACAAAAATACCAGAGCTCCACCTCTGGTATTTCTTTTTGTCCAGTTACATTAAAACTAAACTCAGGTTATATTTTTGTCGCGCTTATCTAACCACTTTCTGACTATTCACTCAGAAATGACATTACCGGTAATAGTAATCAGTAACGGTGCTAGAATAGTTGTAACGAAGATTATCAAAACCTCAATACTCGTTGAAAATCTCATGATACGTTGTCATCTTCGGCTTACCTAACTTTAGTTATGCTTTCACCTCGATTCCTAGTCTCATGAGATTTTCATTGAGTATTCTAAAAACATAGTATTGCAATGAATTTAAATTAACATACTTCAATTTGTCATGCTAGCGTTATTCTATCATGTATTTTTGCGGTCGGGGGGCTTTTGTAGTATAATAGAGATACGTTTTTACAGTAGGAGGTATCTATGGATTTAACTAAGCGCTTTAATAAACAGTTAGATAAGATTCAAGTTTCGTTGATTCGTCAGTTTGATCAGGCTATTTCTGAGATTCCTGGGGTCTTGCGTTTGACCTTGGGGGAACCTGATTTTACAACGCCAGATCATGTCAAGGAGGCGGCCAAGCGAGCGATTGATCAGAATCAATCCTACTATACAGGGATGAGTGGTCTGCTGACTCTACGTCAGGCGGCCAGTAACTTTGTTAAGGAAAAGTACCAACTGGACTATGCTCCTGAAAATGAAATCTTGGTTACAATTGGGGCGACAGAGGCTTTATCTGCTACTTTGACGGCTATTTTGGAAGAGGGAGACAAGGTGCTCTTGCCAGCTCCTGCTTATCCAGGCTATGAACCGATTGTCAATCTAGTTGGGGCAGAGGTTGTCGAGATTGATACGACTGAAAATGGTTTTGTCTTGACTCCTGAGATGTTGGAGAAAGCTATTTTGGAGCAGGGTGATAAGCTCAAGGCGGTTATTCTCAATTATCCAGCTAATCCGACAGGAATTACCTATAGTCGGGAGCAGTTGGAAGCCTTGGCAGCTGTTTTACGCAAGTACGAAATTTTTGTTGTCTGTGATGAGGTTTACTCAGAATTGACCTATACAGGCGAAGCCCATGTGTCTCTGGGAACCATGTTGAGAGATCAGGCTATTATTATCAATGGTTTGTCTAAATCGCATGCCATGACAGGTTGGCGTTTGGGCTTGATTTTCGCTCCTGTGGTCTTCACAGCCCAGTTAATCAAGAGTCACCAGTACTTGGTCACTGCCGCAAATACTATGGCTCAACATGCTGCGGTGGAAGCCTTGACGGCTGGTAAAAACGATGCGGAGCCTATGAAGAAGGAATACATCCAGCGTCGGGACTATATTATCGAGAAAATGACTGCTCTTGGTTTTGAAATTATCAAACCAGACGGTGCCTTCTATATATTTGCTAAGATTCCAGCGGGTTACAATCAAGACTCCTTTGCTTTTCTGAAGGATTTTGCTCAGAAGAAGGCCGTTGCCTTTATCCCTGGTGCTGCCTTTGGGCGTTATGGAGAAGGCTATGTGCGTCTGTCATATGCGGCCAGCATGGAGACTATCAAAGAAGCTATGAAACGACTTGAGGAGTACATGAGAGAAGCATGATTCAGTCTATCACGAGTCAAGGCTTGGTGCTCTACAATCGCAATTTTCGTGAGGATGACAAGCTCGTCAAGATTTTTACAGAGCAGGCTGGTAAGCGCATGTTTTTCGTCAAACACGTTGGTCAGTCCAAACTGGCGCCGGTTATTCAGCCTTTGGTGCTGGCTCGATTTCTCTTGCGAATCAATGATGATGGGCTTAGCTACATCGAGGACTATCATGAGGTTATGACCTTTCCCAAGATTAATAGTGACCTCTTTGTCATGGCCTATGCGACCTATGTAGCGGCTCTTGCAGATGCTAGTTTGCAGGACAATCAGCAGGATGCTTCCTTGTTTGCTTTTTTGCAAAAGACTTTGGAGTTGATGGAAGCTGGCTTGGATTATCAGGTTTTGACCAATATTTTTGAAATTCAAATCTTGACCAGATTTGGAATCAGCCTCAATTTTAATGAGTGTGTCTTTTGCCATCGGATCGGTCAGGCTTTTGACTTTTCTTTCAAATATGGAGCCTGCCTCTGTCCAGAGCATTATCATGAGGATGAGAGACGTTGCCATCTCAATCCCAATATCCCTTATCTGCTCAATCAATTTCAAGCCATTGATTTTGAGACCTTGGAGACCATTTCGCTCAAGCCTGAAATCAAGCAAGAGCTACGCCAATTTATGGATCAACTCTACGAAGAGTACGTTGGGATTCACCTAAAATCAAAGAAATTTATTGATTCCCTATCAGACTGGGGACAATTACTAAAAGAGGAAAAGAAATGAAAAAAATCGCAGTAGATGCCATGGGAGGCGATTACGCACCTCAGGCCATCGTTGAGGGTGTCAATCAAGCCCTTGCTGACTTTTCAGATATTGAAGTTCAACTCTACGGAGATGAGGCTAAAATCAAGCAATATCTGACAGCGACAGAGCGCGTCAGCATTATCCATACGGATGAGAAGATTGATTCAGACGATGAACCTACGAGAGCTATTCGGAAGAAGAAAAATGCCAGTATGGTCTTGGCGGCCAAGGCTGTCAAAGAGGGAGAGGCAGACGCCGTTCTCTCAGCTGGGAATACAGGTGCTTTACTAGCAGCAGGATTTTTCATCGTAGGTCGTATCAAGAATATCGACCGTCCTGGACTCATGTCAACCCTACCAACTACAGATGGAAAAGGCTTTGACATGCTGGACCTCGGTGCCAATGCGGAAAATACAGCCCAGCACCTCCATCAATATGCGGTTCTAGGTTCCTTCTATGCTAAAAATGTTCGTGGCATTGCGCAACCACGCGTTGGCTTGCTCAATAACGGAACAGAGAGTAGTAAGGGCGACCCGCTTCGTAAGGAAACTTACGAATTACTAGCAGCTGATGATAGTTTGAACTTTATCGGAAACGTGGAAGCGCGTGATTTGATGAATGGCGTTGCAGATGTTGTTGTGGCAGATGGTTTCACGGGAAACGCTGTGCTCAAATCCATCGAAGGGACAGCTATGGGAATCATGGGCTTGCTCAAGACCGCTATTACAGGTGGTGGTCTTCGAGCGAAACTAGGTGCCCTCCTTCTCAAGGACAGCCTCAGAGGTTTGAAAAAGCAGCTCAACTACTCAGATGTTGGTGGAGCGGTCTTGTTTGGTGTTAAGGCACCTGTTGTCAAAACTCATGGCTCAAGTGATGCCAAGGCTGTTTATAGTACGATTCGCCAGATTCGTACCATGCTAGAGACAGACGTAGTTGCCCAGACTGCGCGTGAATTTTCAGGAGAATAAAAGAGATGACAGAAAAAGAAATTTTTGACCGTATTGTGACCATTATCCAAGAGCGACAGGGAGAGGACTTTGTCGTGACAGAATCCTTGAGTCTGAAAGACGATTTGGATGCTGACTCAGTTGACTTAATGGAGTTTATCTTGACGCTGGAAGATGAATTTAGTATCGAAATCAGCGATGAGGAAATTGACCAACTGCAAAGTGTAGGAGATGTGGTTAAAATCATTCAAGCAAAATAAAGATAAGAAGTTCCAAGGCATTTGCTTTGGAATTTTTCTTTGGTTCAAGTGACCGTTTAGGAACAGATTTAGTCTTTCTAGGGACAGGAGAGATATGAAAACAAATAAAGGATATAATGGAGTCAGAAAAATCAATCTCCAAAAAGGAGATAAGAAATGAAGATCAAATGAAAAAATAAATGGATTTCTGTTAGAACAAAAATGTTAATATAATCACAATTTTAATTGACTTTCCTTTTTTACAGGACTATAATGTAGATATAAAAAAGGATTTATTTTATAGTTGGGGGAAGGTGATGACTATGTACTTTTGATAAACTAGTCTCTATCTTATATGCTTGGAAATGTTAGGAGGTCTTATGGTTCAGGTTCATGAATCTGACATCTATTTTGACTTCGTTTCTATTTGATTTTCTTACTTTGGATTTATCTATTTTAGGAGGAAATGGCTATGAAAAAATCTAAACTACTTACACTTGGTTTGCTTGCAGGTGCTGGCCTACTATTGTCTATCAATCAAGTACAGGCTGCAGATACTTGGGTTAAAAATGGTGCTGACTGGAATCTTTCACAAGATGGCAGTTTCGCTAAAAACAAATGGGTACAAAACGCAGGTTCTTGGTACCACTTTGACGGTTCTGGTAAAATGCAGACAGGCTGGCTCAAAGATGGGAATACATGGTATTCACTAGCAGATAGTGGTGCTATGCGCACAGGCTGGTACAAGGAAGGTAACACCTGGTACTCACTCGCAAATAGTGGTGTTATGCGCACAGGTTGGTACAAAGAAGGGTCTACTTGGTATTACCTCAAAGACAGTGGCGCTATGGCAACAGGATGGGCGACTGCAAATGGTCAATGGTCTTACTTTGAAAATTCAGGTGCTATGGTCGCAGATAGAGCTGTTCCAGCCAGTGATGGGGAAAGTTATGTCATCGGTAAGGATGGTTATATGTTGACCAAACTTCCAAGTCAGGTTGAACAATCTCAAGCGGATGATACAATTATCACAAATATTGTTACTTTGTCTGATGGGTATGATTATCATCTTATTCATAGAAAAGATGGAGTCATTGTTGAAAAAAATGCTTGGTACATCAAACCAGAGTTTAAAAAGTTTTCTGATAAATATGGAGATAAAGTTTCCAATACGATGTTGGCTTTAGTAGATAATACGGAAGAAGGACAAGAAATTAATCCTAAAGCTGTCGTGAAAAATTTCCAAAACTTACCAAACAGGTATTACTTTGGGGCAGATGGTCGTCGCGTAACAAATTTACCAGAAATGACCACCTATTCAGAGATTAAAAAAGTTGGAAATGATGTCTATCTAGAAAATCCGGGTGCACGACTTTTTCTTGGAGCTACCAGCTTCACAATCAATAATAATAAACTATACTATTTAGATGGTGATAATGGCAAACTCAAAACAGGTTATTTTGCATTGATTGATGATAGACCAAGCTATCATCACTATCATATTCTTGTTTATGCAGACCAATCTGGTGAAATTCTTAAAATGAAACGATTGCCAACAGGAATTTCAGATTATCTTAATAAAGAAATTGACGGTTTCTACGGTCAAACTGTTAAAATCGATAGTAAGACAGGAAATGTTTCTGTTGTGAAATAAACTATCTGACAGAGTAAAACGAAAAAAGCGAACAGCTTTGTATACTAGGAAGTCATGTTCGCTTTTATTCATAAAGTAATAGTTACTGTTTGGTCTTTGTTTCAAAAAAATCTGCTTGATAATAATCACTAACTTCTCTTTTCATTTCTTCTAGTAATCGACTTTCATCTGTTGATTCGAGTAAGGATAATCCTTTATTAATCATAGTATGATCTTCATTAACAATTCCCAGACGTACTTGAGCTACACCTAATAAATCGTATCGTTTCAATATTTTTGCTAAATCAAGACATTCTTGAATTAAGCATAGACAGTCATCTTTCTTCCCTGCTTCAAGGTACATTCGTGTCATATTGGCTAGAATGGAGTAATGAATACTTTGAATTGGACGATAATCTGTGTATTTATTTAGAGATTTTACAAGCCTCTTACGTAGCATTTCTAGTGAATCAATAGGGAAATGGAAAATGATCATCACTAGCAATCGTAAATCTGAGAGGAACCACTGATCTCTTTTTTCCAATTCTTTCCATAACTCCTCAGCCAAGGCTTGAGCTTTATCGGAAAACTGATTTTCAATCACTTCTATAAAAATGGTTAGTTCTTTCACAGCATGTTCTATTGGGATATCATTCTGCACTTCATCTAGATAAATTTGACATTTTGATAGCAGTGTCTTCATTTCTTCTAGATTAGGTGAAGAAATGACTTGATAATATTCTGAAAATAATTTCTTACGAGAATCCATTTGGTAATGTTGACAAATATAATGAAATTCATCGAAACTCATATCAATTTGCCTCAAAAGTAACTCCATAGTATCATACCTAGGAGTAGAATGATTATTTTCAAACTTAGATAAGTTAGAATGAGTAATGTAGTCACCACAGACCTCATTTTGTGTAATCCCTTTTGACTTACGAATGTATTTATAAACTGAACCAATATCCCACCGCATATTTTTGCCTCCAAAAATGTTCCAAAAGTAGAAGTTTTAGGAAAATATTTATATTTAGTATATCATAAAGGTGTGGGGTGGGCAATGATGATAGAAAGAAGGTGTTGGTTGACTCTTAAGGATTATTAGGAGTTATGTAGAATGTTTATGATGGAAAAATATCTTTTGATAACTATTCAATAAAGGAGGAAATGGCTATGAAAAAATCTAAACTACTCACACTTGGTCTGCTTGCAGGTGCTGGTCTACTTTTGTCTATCAACCAAGCACAGGCTGCAGATACTTGGGTTAAAAATGGTGCTGACTGGAATCTTTCACAAGATGGCAGTCTAGCTAAGGATAAATGGGTACAAAATGCTGGTTCTTGGTACCATTTTGACGGTTCTGGAAAAATGCAGACAGGATGGCTCAAAGACGGTGATACATGGTATTCACTAGCAGATAGTGGAGCTATGCGTACTGGCTGGTACAAGGAAGGCAACACATGGTACTCACTAGCTAATAGTGGTGCCATGCGTACAGGTTGGTACAAAGAAGGGTCTACATGGTACTATCTTCATTTTAGTGGTTCTATGATGACAGGTTGGGAGTTTATAGATGGTAAATGGTCTTACTTTGAAAAATCAGGTGCTATGGTCGCAGATAGAGCTGTTCCAGCCAGTGATGGGGAAAGTTATGTCATTGGTAAGGATGGCTATCTAGCAAATAGAAAAGATGCTGGATACAATATTCATGATATTGTCAAACTTGGAGATGGGCAAGAATATTTGCTAAATGCTAAAGGTGACGATGTTATTATTGAAAAAAACACTTGGTATATCAGACCAGAGTTCCAGAAGTTTTCTAACAAATATGGGGATGAGGTTGCAAATACTACCTTAGCTTTAGTGGATAATAAAGAAGAAGGACAAGAAATTAATCCTAAGGCAGTTGTACAGAACTTCCAAAACTTACCAAATCGCTACTACTTTGATGAAAATGGACATCGTGTGGTTAATATCCCAGCAATGACAACCTATTCAGAGGTTAAAAAAGTTGGCAATGATGTCTATTTAGAAAATCCAGGTGCACGACTTCGTCTTGGAGCTACCAGCTTTACAATCAATAACAATAAACTATACTATTTAGAAAATGAGCAAGGTAAGCTCAAAACAGGTTACTTTGTATTAATTGATGATGGTATGGCTACAACCCACTATCACATCCTAGCCTATGCGGGTCAATCTGGTGAGATTCTTAAGATGAAACGTTTGCCATCGGGAGTTTCAGATTATCTGGATAAAGAAATCGATGGTTTATACGGTGAAAAAATTAAGATTGAATCTCCACACTCAAACGAATATTATAAAGTGGTTGTGGTTAAATAAAAATAACATCTTCACAACTAATTGTTAACACTCTAACCAATATACCATTTTCAGGAGGCTTTAGATTTCTTGTATTTCAAAAGGAAACTAAAGCCTTTTGTAGATGGAGCAGGGGATAGAGTTATCTATAAAATAATGAAAAGGAGTCTGTCATGGAAATGAAAAATACATTTGTAGAATTAGAACAATTTGAAGAGTTAACCCCAGAGGTATTGGAGGAAGTGAATGGTGGAGGGATTTTTGAAGATACTGTAAAATGGTGCAATAAATTATTTGGTACGGGTAGACACGTTGCTTAAATTCACACTATTAGTTAGAGATTAGATTTATTTATGCTTATTTTAGAATTCTTATTTTCTGTGATATATCTACTGTTGGTAGTCGTTTCAACCATAGTGCCTACTATTTATTTGGGCGCTCAAATTTCCCCAGAATTTTATAAAAAACGTTATTGGATACTTATATTTTTAATTAGTTTATCTGCTCGTCAAACATTTGGAGAATTATTTCATATAGGAGTTCTTATCTACTTTTACTGTATTTTTTTATTAGTATTGCACAAGGGAAAAGGGGAATCTCTTTTTCTTTCTCTGTATCTTTTTCTCTTCTTTCAAAGTATTCGTTATTTATTTTTGACAATTTGGATTCGTGTATTATCTGGTGAGCCTTGTTGTTTCGTAGATTCGTTTTCTACTTTATATATATCTATATTTGATTTATTATCAATCTTTCTATGTTGTAAAATTATGAAGCGTTGGTCTTTGGATTTGGATTTATTCTTTTCAGATACTTTTAAAACCCACTATCGTAAGAGCTTTTTCATTATCCTACCTCTGACTGGATTTAGGATATTCTCTTCGTTCATGACCAATAGAAATAGTTCTTTTTACGTTCGCTTTGACACGACCATTTCTCTCCTGATTTTCATTCTCTTTTTCTCCTGGCTCTTTTATATCAGACACTTAGAGCAGGTTTATCGTGATGAGCAGACCATTCAGAGACAGGAAGAAGAAAATCGTTCCTTGCAAGGGATGGTGGATAAGTTGGGTCATCTCTATGATGAGGTTCGAGGTTTCCGTCATGATTTTGCAGGGATTGTCGCTAGCATGGAGCCTGCCATAGCGAATCAAGATATGGCTGAGGTGTCTACCATTTATCAAGATGTCTTTCTAAAGACCAATGAAAAGCTGAGGAAGGCAGATTACACAGCTTTTAATCTTCACAATATCCATGATATAGCCATTCGTAATACCTTGGCAAAAGCCATGATTGTGGCAGATAATCAGGGAATTCATTTTAGTTTGGAGACGGTGGGGGTTGTCGAAGAACTGGCATTGCCGATGTTGGAGGCTATCCGTATCCTCTCTATCCTCACGACAAATGCCTTAGAGGCAGCCAGTGAGGCTGAAAATCCGCAGATTCGGGTTGCTTTGTTGGCAGGTGATAGGAGTGTCCGTTTTATCATTGAAAACACTCGTAAGAAAGAAGAACTGAATCCCATCATTCTCAGTCAAAAGGGTTACTCTACCAAGGGAAACCACAGTGGACTGGGTTTAGCGACCTTGGAGGATATGGTTTTTCATTATGATTTAAACTTAGATACCCAGCTAGGAGAGACGACCTTTAGACAAGATTTAGAATTGCCATTTAAGGATGAGAAACGAGGGGGAGAGGAATGAGAATTTTAGTTTTGGAAGACGATAGAGTCCAGCAAGGACGGATAGAGCAGACTTTACTAGATATTGGTCGCTCTCGCAATTTGAGATTGGAAATTGATATTGCCAAAAACTATGGAGATGTTGAAAAGTATTCTCAGTATTTTGACCATTACCAGCTCTATTTATTAGATTTAGAGATTGATGGAGAGCGTGAACGGGGTTTTCAGGTTGCTCAACAGGTTCGGGAGCTAGATCCCTTTACAAGTATTGTCTTTGTGTCCACACACTCGGAGGCCTTGCCTCTAGCTTTTCGCTACCACTTGTCTGCCTTGGATTTTATTTCCAAGGATCAGCCAGAGGAAGATTACCGTCATCAGTTGGAGCGTTGTCTGGACTATGTACTGGCAGTGGACAAGAGGGAAAATATGCGTCTCTTCACCTATAGTTTTGAGGGAAGACGGGGCTTTACTCTGCCCTACCATGAAATTTTAGCCTTTGAAACCTCAGTGGAATCCCATCGTATCAAGGTCTATTATGCCAATCATTCTATCAAAACCATTTATGGTAGTCTCAAGGATATCGCTGCCAAGGCTGAAAAAGATTACTTTGTCTATGCCAATCGCAATACTTTAGTCAGTTTACAGGCAATTGAAGAGATGACTGCCACAGAAGTGACCTTGTTAGAAGGCTTGCACTTCCCCGTATCACGAACAGCCAGAAGAACCCTTAAAAAACATCTCAATGTCTAATATCTATTAGACTTGGATGAGTTTATCAATAAGAATATCGGAAAAATTTCTGATATTCTTATTTTTTTGACTTTTTTTCGAATAGATAAGTAAGAGGAGAAGGAAAGGAGCCTAGTTCATGTTTATATCAATGTTCTACCCATGGTTCACTGAGTTATTTTTTAAATAAATTTAATTTAGTTGTACATTTTCGAATTATTTTTCGAATAGATAAGTAAGAGGAAAAGGAAAGGAGCCTAGTTTATGTATCTACCAATCTTGTATCCGTGGTTTACTAAATTATTTTTCAAATAAAATTTAATTTAGTTGTACATTTTCGAATTGTTTTTCGAATAGATAAGTAAGAGGAAAAGGAAAGGAGCCTGGTTTATGTATCTACCAATCTTGTATCCGTGGTTCATTAAATTATTTTTTAAATAAAATTTAATTTAGTTGTACATTTTCGAATAAATAAGTAAGAGGAAAAAGAAAGGAATAAAATAATGAAAGAACATCAATATGAATTTGTTGAGTTAACTTCGGAAGAATTGACCGATATTCAAGGTGGAGAAAATTGGACGAAGACCCTTGCAGATTGGTACATTGGATTTCGTAGAGGTTTAGGTTTTTAGGAGGATAAGCAATGAATGAAATGAATGACAAGTATACTATTGAGGTATTAAAGGAAAGCGACTTAGCCTTGATGGTTGGTGGTAGTAAGGAAAGTTATCAAGGGGGTCTAATTTCAGGTCTATTGTTACGCGGTGTATTTATTGGGACCCCATTTTTTAGAAGATAAGATTTAGAAAAAATAGAACAAGAGGAGAAAAAGATGACAAATTTTGACAAAATGGAACAGAACTTTGTAGCTCTTACAGAAGAAGAGTTGATGGATGTGGATGGGGGAATTGCACCAATTATTATTGGTGGTGTAGTTATTAGTTGGAAATTAATTGGAGGTGTAGCTGCGCTTGCTACAGCTTCAGCAGGTGCCGGCATAGCTGCAGGATATTATGCTAATCGACCATAATTTTGGATTTATATATGAGATTTGTTAAATTAATGCTGAAGATTTGGCCTGAGCTTATGGTATTACTTAGTTCAATATCTTATACAATTATCAGGTTGGTAGCTGATGTTAATAAGCTACCCTTACCTACATGGTTTGATGATTTTAATATACCAACAATTTCATTGTTTTTAATGGTATTCATTTTATTATATAGAAGTAAAGGAGAAAAGAATGGATAAATTTCAAGTAGTTGATGAGAAAGATTTGCAAGTAATTGAAGGAGGAATTGAACCTATTTCGGTTATATTTGGCCTAAGTGCTATTGCATTTGGCGCATTTGGGGCTGGTTACACATTTGGTTCAGATTTGGCTCGTCGCGGGCGTTAGATAATGAATAACCACAATCTGAATCTTAATACATTGTTACCTAAACTAGCCACTATATTTCCTTTATTGGGAATAACTCTTAATCTCGCGCTTCATGTGATTCGTACAGGTTCGTTAGTATCCTTTAATTGGCAATGGACTTTAGTTGGGTTGCTTTTCTCAGCATATTTTGGTATTTTTCGCAAAGATTTGTCAAAAAATAATCAAAATCATAAATGAAGAACATGAATCAAAAGGATTTTGTGTATGTGAATGGTAGAGTTTTCCGCCATTCTTGTCAGGTAATTAGGAGTTTTCTATTAAAACATTTTTATTAGGCTTTGCTGAGGGTTATTTTATCGTATCGCTCATTATCTACATCGCAACGCATGTGATTTTGAAAAGTCCAATCAATATCCTATTTTATCCAGAAATTTACCCTGTTTTATTTGGGCTCTTTTATCTAGGATATAAGGCCAATAAAAAGCGAGTAGAGTAAACAGTTAAGAATGACTTGTTAGTCTGCGCTGAAAATAGCTAGGCTAGAATCTAAGAATGCATCACATCGGAGTTTAATATGAAATTTGTTAAATCAATACTGAAAGTTTGGCCTGAAATCATGGTATTACTTAGTTCAATGTCTTATATCATCATCAGATTAGTAGCTGATATGAATAAAGTATCTTTACCTACTTGGTTTGATAGTTTCAATATACCAACGATTGCATTATTTATGATGGTCTTCATTCTTTTATACAGAAGTAAAGAAAAAAAGAATGGATAAATTTGAGGTAGTAGACGCTCTATAGGGAATAGATGTCTTACAGTAACGAATCAAAAAAAGGAGTAACTATGAATCGTAACTTAGAACGGTGTTATCTATTCTGACTAGGAATAGATCATACCAGAGGTGGCTTAGAAATAGCAGGGACATTAGAAATTGAAGTAATAAATAGGATAGCAACTGTTACTATCAATGATTTATTTGTCCTAAGCTTGCCTAGGGTGTTAGTAAAAAATCAATTTCCTTTCATACCATATTTTTAGTAGGTAGAACGTTTGTTCTGCCTATTTTTTTATCCAAAAAGTGCAGTTGGGAGGGAGATAGGCGCATTTGGGGAGGAAGTCCAGTTTTTATTTGGGAATTGGGGTAAGATAGGTATTATCAGATGAGTTTATACTCTTCGAAAATCTCTTCAAACCACGTCAACGTCGCCTTGCCATGTAGATGTTACTGACTTCGTCAGTTCTATCTACAACATCAAAGCCGTGCTTTGAGCAACCTGCGGCTAGTTTCCTAGTTTGATCTTTGATTTTCATTGAGTATTAGGAAAAGGAGATGAATATGAAATTTGGGAAACGTCACTATCGTCCGCAGGTGGATCAGATGGACTGCGGTGTAGCTTCATTAGCCATGGTTTTTGGCTACTATGGTAGCTATTATTCTTTGGCTCATTTGCGAGAATTGGCTAAGACGACCATGGATGGGACGACGGCTTTGGGCTTGGTCAAGGTGGCAGAGGAGATTGGTTTTGAGACGCGAGCAATTAAGGCGGATATGACGCTTTTTGACTTGCCAGATTTGACTTTTCCTTTTGTTGCCCATGTGCTTAAGGAAGGAAAATTGCTCCACTACTATGTGGTGACTGGGCAGGATAAGGACAGCATTCATATTGCCGATCCAGATCCTGGGGTGAAATTGACCAAACTGCCACGTGAGCGTTTTGCGGAAGAATGGACAGGGGTGACTCTTTTTATGGCACCTAGTCCAGACTACAAGCCTCATAAGGATCAAAAGAATGGTTTACTCTCTTTTATCCCTATATTAGTGAAGCAGCGTGGCTTGATTGCCAATATCGTTTTGGCAACACTCTTGGTAACCTTGATTAACATTGTGGGTTCTTATTATCTGCAGTCTATCATTGACACCTATGTGCCAGATCAGATGCGTTCGACGCTGGGGATTATTTCTATTGGGCTGGTGATTGTTTATATTCTTCAGCAAATCTTGTCTTACGCTCAGGAGTATCTCTTACTTGTTTTGGGGCAACGCTTATCGATTGATGTGATTTTGTCCTATATCAAGCATGTTTTTCACCTGCCTATGTCCTTCTTTGCGACACGCAGGACAGGGGAGATCGTGTCTCGTTTTACAGATGCCAATAGTATTATTGATGCGCTGGCTTCGACCATTCTTTCGATTTTCCTAGATGTGTCAACGGTTGTCATTATTTCACTTGTTTTATTTTCACAAAATACCAATCTCTTTTTCATGACCTTATTGGCGCTTCCTATCTATACAGTGATTATCTTTGCCTTTATGAAGCCGTTTGAAAAGATGAATCGGGATACCATGGAAGCCAATGCGGTTCTGTCTTCTTCTATCATTGAGGACATCAACGGTATTGAGACTATCAAGTCTTTGACCAGTGAAAGTCAACGTTACCAAAAGATTGACAAGGAATTTGTAGATTATCTGAAAAAATCCTTTACCTATAGTCGGGCAGAGAGTCAGCAAAAGGCTCTGAAAAAGGTTGCCCATCTCTTGCTCAATGTCGGCATTCTCTGGATGGGGGCTGTTCTGGTCATGGATGGCAAGATGAGTTTGGGGCAGTTGATTACCTATAATACCTTGCTGGTTTACTTTACCAATCCTTTGGAGAATATCATCAACCTGCAAACTAAGCTTCAGACAGCGCAGGTTGCCAATAACCGTCTAAATGAGGTTTATCTGGTAGCTTCTGAGTTTGAGGAGAAGAAAACAGTTGAGGATTTGAGCTTGATGAAGGGAGAGATGACCTTCAAGCAGGTTTCCTACAAGTATGGCTATGGTCGAGATGTCTTGTCAGACATCAATTTGACCATTCCCCAAGGTTCTAAAGTGGCTTTTGTGGGAATTTCAGGGTCAGGTAAGACGACCTTGGCTAAGATGATGGTTAATTTTTACGACCCAAGTCAAGGGGAGATTAGTCTGGGTGGTGTCAATCTCAATCAGATTGATAAAAAAGCCCTGCGCCAGTATATCAACTATCTGCCTCAACAGCCCTATGTCTTTAACGGAACGATTTTAGAGAATCTTCTTTTGGGAGCCAAGGAAGGGACGACTCAGGAGGATATCTTACGGGCGGTCGAATTGGCAGAGATTCGAGAGGACATTGAGCGGATGCCACTGAATTACCAGACAGAATTGACTTCGGATGGGGCAGGTATCTCAGGTGGTCAACGGCAGAGAATTGCTCTGGCGCGTGCTCTCTTGACAGATGCGCCGGTCTTGATTTTGGATGAGGCGACCAGTAGTTTGGATATCTTGACAGAGAAGCGGATTGTGGATAATCTCATGGCTTTAGATAAGACCTTGATTTTCATCGCCCACCGCTTGACCATTGCTGAACGGACAGAGAAGGTTGTTGTCTTGGATCAGGGCAAGATTGTTGAAGAAGGAAAGCATGCTGATTTACTTGCACAGGGTGGCTTTTATGCCCATTTGGTGAATAGCTAGAAAGAGGAGAGGATGAAACCAGAATTTTTAGAAAGTGCGGAGTTTTATAATCGTCGTTACCATAATTTTTCCAGTCGGGTGATTGTGCCCATGTCCCTTCTACTCGTGTTTTTGCTTGGATTTGCAACATTTGCAGAGAAGGAGATGAGTTTGTCTACTAGAGCTACTGTTGAGCCTAGTCGTATCCTTGCAAATATCCAGTCAACTAGCAACAATCGCATTCTTGTCAATCATTTGGAAGAAAATAAGCTGGTTAAGAAGGGGGAACTTCTGCTTCAATATCAGGAAGGGGCAGAGGGTGTCCAAGCGGAGGCCTATGCTAGTCAGTTGGACATGCTCAAGGATCAAAAAAAGCAATTGGAGTATTTGCAAAAGAGCCTGCAAGAAGGGACGGATTACTTTCCAGAGGAGGATAAGTTTGGCTACCAAGCCACCTTTCGCGACTACATCAGTCAAGCAGGAAGTCTTAGGGCTAGTACATCGCAACAAAACGAGACCATCGCGTCCCAGAATGCAGCAGCTAGTCAAACCCAAGCTGAAATCGGCAACCTCATCAGTCAAGCAGAGGCTAAAATTCGCGATTACCAGACAGCTAAGTCAGCTATTGAAACAGGCGCTTCCTTGGGCAATCAGAATCTAGCCTACTCTCTCTACCAGTCCTATAAGTCTCAGGGTGAGGAAAATCCGCAAGCTAAAGCTCAGGCTGTTGCGCAGGTTGAAGCACAGCTTTCTCAGTTAGAATCTAGTCTTGCTACTTACCGTGTCCAGTATGCGGGTTCAGGTAGCCAGCAAGCCTATGCGTCTGGTTTAAGCAGTCAATTGGAGTCTCTCAAATCCCAACACTTGGCAAAGGTTGGTCAGGAATTGACCCTTCTAGACCAGAAAATCTTGGAGGTGGAGTCAGGTAAGAAGGTACAGGGAAATCTTTTAGACAAGGGGAAAATTACGGCGAGTGAGGATGGGGTACTTCATCTTAATCCTGAGACCAGTGATTCTAGCATGGTTGCAGAAGGTGCCCTACTAGCCCAACTCTATCCGTCCTTGGAGAAAGAAGGGAAAGCTAAACTCACAGCTTATCTAAGTTCGAAAGACGTAGCAAGGATCAAGGTCGGTGATTCTGTTCGTTATACGACGACTCATGATGCCAAGAATCAACTTTTCCTAGATTCTACTATTACAAGTATAGATGCGACAGCTACTAAGACTGAGAAAGGGAATTTCTTTAAAATTGAGGCGGAGACTAATCTAACTTCGGAGCAGGCTGAAAAACTTCGGTACGGGGTGGAAGGTCGCCTGCAGATGATTACGGGCAAGAAAAGTTACCTACGTTATTATTTAGATCAATTTTTGAACAAAGAGTAATGTTCGTGTTGTTAGAGTTAAATGATTTTAAAACTGTGAGAAAGATTCTTCTTGCAGTTTTTTTCTTTATGATTTTTGAAATACATCTGCTATTTATTCGTTTAAATTCTTGTATTTTTTGGTTTTTTATGGTAGAATGTGCTCAAGTAATACGAAAGGCGAACTTTAAAATGTCAAAACAATTAATCTATTCGGGAAAAGCTAAAGATATCTATACAACTGAAGATGAAAATCTTATTATTTCAACTTACAAGGACCAGGCGACTGCTTTCAATGGTGTCAAGAAGGAGCAGATTGCGGGCAAGGGAGTCTTGAATAATCAGATTTCATCTTTTATTTTTGAGAAGTTAAATGCGGCTGGTGTGGCGACTCACTTTGTGGAGAAGCTTTCAGACACGGAACAACTCAATAAAAAGGTTGAGATTATTCCTTTGGAAGTTGTGCTCCGAAACTATACTGCTGGTTCCTTTTCAAAACGTTTTGGCGTAGACGAAGGAATCGCATTTGAGACTTCTATTGTCGAATTTTACTACAAAAATGATGATTTGGATGATCCATTTATCAATGATGAGCATGTGAAATTCCTACAGATTGCGGATGACCAGCAGATTTCCTACTTGAAAGAAGAAACTCGTCGAATCAATGAACTCTTGAAAGCCTGGTTTGCTGAGATTGGGCTTAAGTTGATTGACTTTAAGTTAGAGTTCGGTTTTGACAAGGATGGCAAAATCATCTTGGCAGACGAATTTTCACCAGATAACTGCCGTTTGTGGGATGCGGATGGTAACCACATGGATAAGGATGTTTTCCGTAGAGGATTAGGAGAGCTAACAGACGTTTACGAGATTGTTTGGGAAAAGTTGCAGGGTTTGAGATAATCTGTTTGCAACGGAAAACATTCGTCTCTCAACTAAAAGGACTCAGGCTGAAAAGGTCCCCCAGACCTTTTCACTCCGTAGAGGATTGGGAGAGCTAACAGACGTTTATGAAGTTGTCTGGGAAAAGTTGCAAGGTTTGAAATAATCTGTTTGCAACGGAAAACCTTCGTCTCTCAATTAAAAGGACTCAGACTGAAAAGATCCTCCAGACCTTTTCACTCCGTAGGGGACTAGGTGAACTAATCGATGTTTACGAGATCGTCTGGGAAAAGTTGCAGGGGTTGAAATAACAACCTCAAGGTCGTTGGAACATTGCAAGAGCTGAAATAAAGGAATAAGAATTGATGGATAAACGTATTTTTGTTGAAAAAAAGGCTGATTTTCAGGTCAAGTCAGAGAGTTTGGTTAGAGAACTCCAGCACAACTTGGGACTTTCAAGCTTGAAAAGTATTCGCATCGTGCAAGTTTATGATGTATTTGACTTGGCAGAGGACCTGTTTGCACCTGCAGAGAAACACATTTTCTCTGAGCAGGTGACAGACCATGTTTTGGACGAAGCGGCTGTGCAGGCGGATCTTGCCAACTATGCTTTCTTTGCCATTGAAAGCCTACCAGGGCAGTTTGACCAGCGTGCAGCATCTTCACAGGAAGCCTTGCTTTTGCTGGGAAGTTCTAGTGACGTGACAGTCAATACAGCACAATTGTACTTGGTCAATAAGGACATTGATGCGACTGAGTTAGAGGAGGTCAAGAACTACTTGCTCAATCCAGTTGATTCTCGTTTCAAGGACATCACGACAGAGATTGCCAAGCAGGAATTTTCAGAGTCAGACAAGACCATTCCTAAATTGACTTTCTTTGAAAGCTATACAGCAGAAGACTTTGCCCGCTACAAGGCCGAGCAGGGCATGGCAATGGAAGTGGATGATTTGCTCTTTATCCAAGACTACTTTAAGTCAATCGGACGTGTGCCGACGGAAACAGAACTCAAGGTTTTGGACACTTACTGGTCTGACCACTGCCGTCACACGACTTTTGAGACAGAGTTGAAACAGATTGATTTCTCAGCTTCTAAATTCCAAAAACAATTGCAGTCAACCTATGACAAATATATCGCTATGCGCGATGAGTTGGGGCGTTCTGAAAAACCGCAAACCTTGATGGATATGGCGACTATTTTTGGTCGTTATGAGCGTGCTAATGGACGTTTGGATGACATGGAAGTGTCAGACGAAATTAATGCTTGCTCAGTTGAAATCGAAGTGGATGTTGATGGCGTGAAAGAACCATGGCTTCTCATGTTCAAGAACGAAACCCATAACCACCCAACAGAAATCGAACCATTTGGCGGTGCTGCCACCTGTATCGGTGGGGCCATTCGTGACCCATTATCAGGTCGTTCTTATGTTTACCAAGCCATGCGTATCTCGGGTGCTGGAGATATTACCACACCGATTTCGGGAACGCGCGCTGGTAAATTGCCACAACAAGTTATTTCTAAAACAGCGGCTCATGGTTATTCTTCATATGGTAACCAGATTGGGCTTGCGACGACTTACGTTCGTGAGTATTTCCATCCAGGCTTTGTAGCTAAACGTATGGAGCTAGGTGCAGTTGTCGGTGCGGCTCCCAAGGGCAATGTTGTCCGTGAAAAACCGGAAGCGGGTGATGTCATTATCCTCCTTGGAGGTAAGACTGGACGTGATGGTGTCGGCGGTGCGACGGGCTCTTCTAAGGTTCAAACGGTTGAGTCTGTGGAAACTGCTGGAGCTGAGGTTCAAAAAGGGAATGCCATCGAAGAACGTAAGATTCAGCGCCTCTTCCGTAATGGTGATGTCACTCGTCTCATCAAGAAATCCAACGACTTTGGTGCTGGTGGTGTCTGTGTAGCCATCGGTGAACTGGCAGACGGTCTTGAAATCGACCTCAACAAGGTGCCTCTTAAATACCAGGGCTTGAATGGTACCGAAATTGCCATCTCTGAATCACAAGAACGGATGGCTGTGGTGGTTCGTCCTGAAGACGTAGATGCCTTTGTTGAAGAATGTAACAAAGAGAATATTGACGCTGTTGTGGTTGCGACAGTGACTGAAAAACCAAATCTGGTTATGCACTGGAATGGTGAAACAATTGTCGACTTAGAACGTCGTTTCCTTGATACCAATGGTGTGCGTGTCGTTGTTGATGTCAAGGTTGTGGACAAGGATGTCAAACTCCCAGAAGAGCGTACAACAAGTGATGATACACTTGAAGTTGACACCCTTGCGGTTCTATCTGACTTGAACCATGCGAGTCAAAAAGGCTTGCAGACTATCTTTGATTGCTCAGTCGGTCGTTCTACAGTCAACCATCCGCTTGGTGGTCGCTACCAACTCACACCGACTGAGGCTTCTGTGCAGAAATTGCCTGTACAACACGGTGTGACTCATACTGCCTCAGTCATGGCTCAAGGTTTCAACCCATATGTAGCTGAATGGTCTCCATACCACGGTGCTGCTTATGCGGTTATCGAAGCAACTGCTCGTTTGGTGGCTGCTGGCGCAAACTGGTCTAAGGCTCGTTTCTCTTACCAAGAGTATTTCGAGCGCATGGATAAACAAGCTGAGCGTTTTGGTCAGCCAGTAGCAGCTCTTCTAGGCTCTATCGAAGCACAAATCCAACTTGGTTTACCATCTATCGGTGGTAAGGACTCCATGTCTGGTACCTTTGAAGAATTGACAGTACCGCCAACCTTGGTTGCTTTTGGGGTGACAACGGCAGATAGCCGTAAGGTGCTTTCTCCTGAGTTCAAGACTGTTGGGGAAAACATTTACTACATCCCAGGTCAAGCTCTTGCTGCAGAGATTGATTTTGACTTGATTAAGTATAACTTTGCTCAGTTTGAATCCCTTCAAAAGTCTCACAAAGTAACAGCAGCTTCAGCTGTCAAATACGGCGGTGTGCTTGAAAGTTTGGCACTTGCTACTTTTGGAAATCATATTGGTGCAGAGGTGATCTTGCCTGAACTTAAAACAGCTTTGACAGCTCAATTAGGTGGATTTGTCTTCACATCTCCTGAAGAAATCGCTGGAGTAGAGAAAATCGGTCAAACAAGTGCAAACTTTACACTGACTGTAAACGGTGTGAAGCTAGATGGACACAAACTTGACAGTGCCTTCCAAGGAAAATTGGAAGAAGTTTACCCAACAGAGTTTGCCCAAGCCAAAGAACTAGTAGAAGTTCCAGCTGTCGCTACTAACACAGTCATTAAAGCTAAAGAAACTATTGAAAAACCTGTGGTTTACATCCCAGTATTTCCAGGGACCAACTCAGAATATGACTCAGCCAAGGCCTTTGAAAAAGAAGGTGCAGAGGTCAACTTGGTGCCATTTGTGACCTTGAATGAAGATGCTATTGTCAAGTCAGTTGAAACCATGGTTGACAATATCGGCAAGGTTAACATTCTCTTTTTTGCCGGTGGATTCTCGGCTGCGGATGAACCAGATGGTTCAGCCAAGTTCATTGTCAATATTTTGCTCAATGAAAAAGTCCGTGTGGCTATTGATAGCTTTATCGCCCGTGGTGGCTTGATTATCGGTATCTGTAATGGATTCCAGGCTCTCGTAAAATCAGGTCTTCTTCCATACGGAAACTTTGAAGATGCCAGCAGTACGAGCCCAACCCTCTTCTACAATGATGCCAACCAACACGTGGCTAAGATGGTGGAAACTCGGATTACCAATACTAACTCGCCATGGTTAGCTGGAGTGCAAGTGGGCGATATCCACGCCATTCCCGTTTCGCACGGTGAAGGGAAGTTTGTCGTGACGGCTGAGGAATTCGCTGAGCTCCGTGACAATGGACAAATTTTCAGCCAATATGTTGACTTTGATGGAAAACCAAGTATGGACTCTAAGTACAATCCGAATGGTTCTGTCCATGCCATCGAAGGAATTACCAGCAAGAATGGTCAAATCATCGGTAAGATGGGCCACTCAGAACGTTATGAAGACGGTCTTTTCCAAAACATCCCAGGAAATAAAGACCAGCACCTGTTTGCGTCAGCGGTTAAATACTTTACTGGAAAATAAGACTTGCAGATGTTTTAATAGATAGTGTCAGTAATGTAAAAGTCATGTAGATTTAGCTCTTGGTGCTACACAAATAAAAATTAGGTATATAAAATGACATACGAAGTAAAATCTCTTAATGAAGAATGTGGTGTTTTCGGTATCTGGGGCCATCCAGATGCTGCTAAATTGACCTATTTTGGTCTCCATAGTCTTCAGCACCGTGGTCAGGAGGGGGCAGGAATCCTCTCCAATGACCAAGGAAAACTAAAGCACCATCGTGACATGGGGCTTTTATCAGAAGTCTTCAGAAATCCTGCTAATTTGGATAAATTGACAGGAACTGGTGCGATTGGGCATGTGCGTTACGCGACTGCTGGCGAAGCTTCTGTAGATAATATCCAGCCCTTCCTCTTCCGTTTTCACGATATGCAGTTTGGGTTGGCTCATAATGGAAATCTGACCAATGCAGCCTCTCTCAAGAAAGAATTGGAACAAAGAGGAGCAATTTTCAGCGCGACTTCGGACTCGGAAATCTTGGCTCACCTCATTCGTCGCAGTCATAATCCTAGCCTGATGGGCAAAATCAAGGAAGCGCTCAGCCTTGTCAAAGGTGGCTTTGCTTATATCCTGCTGTTTGAGGATAAGTTGATTGCGGCTCTTGACCCCAATGGTTTCCGTCCGCTTTCTATCGGGAAAATGGCCAACGGAGCGGTGGTGGTTTCCTCTGAAACTTGTGCTTTTGAAGTCATTGGTGCAGAGTGGATTCGTGATTTGAAGCCAGGTGAGATTGTGATCATTGATGACAAGGGAATCCAGTATGATAGCTATACAGACGATACTCAGTTAGCAATCTGTTCTATGGAGTATATCTATTTTGCTCGCCCTGATTCTAACATTCATGGTGTCAATGTCCATACGGCTCGCAAACGTATGGGTGCCCAATTGGCGCGTGAATTCAAGCATGAGGCGGATATCGTGGTCGGTGTGCCCAATTCTTCCCTGAGCGCAGCGATGGGATTTGCGGAAGAGTCTGGGCTACCAAATGAAATGGGCCTCATCAAGAACCAATACACCCAACGTACCTTTATCCAACCGACTCAAGAATTGCGGGAGCAAGGGGTGCGGATGAAACTATCTGCTGTTTCTGGTGTTGTCAAAGGCAAGCGCGTGGTTATGGTGGATGATTCCATTGTTCGTGGAACAACCTCTCGTCGTATCGTTCAGCTCTTGAAAGAAGCAGGTGCGACTGAAGTTCACGTTGCTATTGGTAGTCCAGCGCTAGCTTATCCATGCTTCTACGGGATTGATATCCAGACCCGTCAGGAGCTAATTGCGGCCAATCATACGGTTGAAGAAACTCGCCAAATCATTGGTGCGGACAGTCTGACCTATCTTTCTGTTGAGGGGTTGATTGATTCAATTGGTATTGAAACGGATGCGCCAAATGGTGGTCTCTGTGTCGCTTACTTTGACGGTGACTACCCAACACCTCTCTACGATTATGAAGAAGACTATCGTCGCAGTTTAGAAGAAAAGACCAGTTTTTACAAATAGACGGATAAAGATTCTCCATTAAAGGAAAGGAAGAGGAGACAAAATGACAAATAGGAGTGCTTATGCTTCACGTCTCACTACTGACTAAAAGCTAAAGCATTTGTCAGTAGACGCTTTGTCCTATAGGGCAAAGCTAGAACCCTGACTAGTATTTTTATACTCTTCGAAAATCAAATTCAAACCACGTCAGCTTCACCTTGCCGTACTCAAGTACAGCCTGCGGCTAGCTTCCTAGTTTGCTCTTTGATTTTCATTGAGTATTAGATAAAATAATTGTTTATCTAAAAATACGTCGCAATCTTCTCAAAGAAAAGGAAAAATAAAATGGCAAATAAAAATGCGTACGCTCAATCTGGTGTGGATGTTGAAGCGGGTTATGAAGTTGTTGAACGGATTAAAAAGCACGTGGCTCGTACGGAGCGTGCAGGTGTCATGGGAGCTCTGGGTGGCTTTGGTGGTATGTTTGATCTTTCAAAAACTGGGGTTAAAGAACCTGTCTTGATTTCAGGAACTGATGGTGTCGGAACCAAGCTCATGCTGGCTATCAAGTACGACAAGCACGATACCATCGGTCAGGACTGTGTGGCCATGTGTGTCAATGATATCATCGCTGCAGGTGCGGAGCCCCTCTATTTCCTCGACTATGTGGCGACAGGGAAGAATGAACCAGCTAAACTAGAACAAGTAGTCGCTAGTGTTGCAGAAGGCTGTGTGCAGGCTGGCGCTGCCCTCATTGGTGGGGAAACGGCTGAAATGCCTGGCATGTACGGCGAAGATGACTATGACTTGGCTGGTTTTGCGGTCGGTGTGGCTGAAAAATCTCAAATCATTGACGGTTCAAAGGTGGCAGAAGGAGATGTTCTTCTCGGACTTGCTTCAAGTGGGATTCATTCCAATGGTTACTCTCTCGTCCGTCGTGTCTTTGCGGATTACACAGGTGAGGAAGTCCTGCCAGAATTGGAAGGCAAGCAACTCAAGGAAGTTCTCCTTGAGCCGACTCGTATCTATGTCAAGGCTGTTTTGCCACTCATCAAGGAAGAGTTGATCAACGGTATTGCCCACATCACTGGTGGTGGCTTTATCGAAAATGTCCCTCGTATGTTTGCAGCTGACTTGGCTGCTGAGATTGAAGAAGACAAGGTTCCAGTTTTACCGATTTTCAAAGCCCTTGAAAAATACGGTCAGATCAAACACGAAGAAATGTTTGAAATCTTCAATATGGGTGTGGGACTTATGCTAGCAGTTAGCCCTGAAAATGTAAGCCGTGTCAAGGAATTGTTGGATGAACCAGTCTATGAAATTGGTCGTATCGTCAAGAAAGAAAACGAAAGTGTCATCATCAAATGAAAAAAATAGCGGTTTTTGCCTCTGGTAATGGCTCAAATTTTCAGGTGATAGCGGAACAATTTCCAGTAGAGTTTGTCTTCTCAGACCATCGTGACGCCTATGTGCTCGAACGTGCAGACAAGCTCGGCGTTCTGTCCTATGCTTTTGAACTCAAGGAGTTTGAGAGCAAGGCAGACTACGAAGCGGCCCTTGTCGAACTCTTGGAAGAACACCAGATTGCCTTGGTTTGTCTAGCAGGCTACATGAAAATTGTTGGGCCAACCTTATTGGCGGCTTATGAAGGTCAGATTGTCAACATTCATCCAGCCTACCTGCCAGAGTTTCCAGGAGCTCATGGGATTGAGGATGCTTGGAATGCTGACGTGGATCAGTCTGGCGTGACCATTCACTGGGTGGATTCTGGAGTGGATACAGGAAAGGTCATCAAACAAGTACGTGTGCCGCGACTAGCTGATGATACCATAGAAAGCTTTGAAGCTAGGATTCATGAGGCAGAGTATAAGTTATATCCGGAAGTTCTAGAGAGTTTAGGGATGGGGAGAAGATAAGAAGTAAATCAAGTTTTGATTGCGCAATCTTGCTAGGAGAAAAAATGATTGAACTGAAATTAGTAGATGAGAGCAGTTTTCAGGCAGTGCTGGATTTGAAAATATCTGAAGCTGATGAACGAGCACGTTTCGTGTCTCCAAATGTACGCTCTTTAGCTGACGCATGGCTCTACCGAGAGAATGGGGATGTGTTTCCAATGGCAATTTATTGGAATGAGCTTGTAGTTGGTTTTCTCCTGTTGGAAATAGATAAGGATGAAGCGGAATACTTTATCTGGAGGATAATGATTGACCAGCAGTACCAAGGAAGAGGTTATGGACGAAAAGCTGTGGAAGTTCTGATCAAAAAGGCTCAGATGGATAGCACTTGCAATTATATTATCGCAGATTATGTGGTTGGAAATGAAAAAATGAAGCACCTGTTGACTAGTTTGGGTTTTCAGGAAACAGGATTTATAGAAGAAAATAACGAAGTCGCTATGCGCTTGGACCTAAAGAAAGAGGAATAGAATGACTAAACGCGCCTTAATCAGCGTCTCAGATAAAGCGGGCATTGTTGAATTTGCCCAAGAACTTAAAAAACTTGGTTGGGATATTATCTCGACAGGTGGGACAAAGGTTGCCCTTGACAATGCTGGGGTGGAGACCATTGCTATCGATGATGTGACAGGCTTCCCAGAGATGATGGATGGCCGTGTTAAGACCCTTCATCCAAATATCCACGGTGGGCTCCTCGCTCGTCGTGATTTGGATAGTCACTTGGAAGCAGCTAAGGACAATCAGATTGAGCTCATCGACCTTGTTGTGGTCAATCTCTATCCCTTTAAAGAAACCATCCTCAAACCAGATGTGACTTATGCAGATGCAGTGGAGAATATCGATATCGGTGGGCCATCTATGCTTCGCTCGGCAGCGAAGAATCATGCCAGCGTGACGGTTGTGGTAGACCCTGCTGACTATAAAGTGGTTTTGGACGAATTGGCAGCAAACGGCGAAACCTCTTATGAAACTCGCCAACGTTTGGCAGCCAAAGTTTTCCGTCACACAGCGGCTTATGATGCCTTGATTGCAGAGTATTTCACAGCTCAAGTCGGAGAACGCAAACCAGAAAAACTCACTTTAACCTATGACCTCAAGCAAGCCATGCGCTACGGTGAGAATCCTCAGCAGGATGCAGATTTCTATCAAAAAGCATTGTCGACAGATTATTCTATTGCATCAGCGAAACAGCTTAACGGTAAGGAATTGTCCTTCAACAATATCCGTGATGCTGACGCTGCCATTCGTATCATCCGTGACTTCAAAGACCGTCCAACCGTTGTGGCTCTCAAACACATGAACCCATGTGGAATCGGTCAGGCTGATGACATCGAGACTGCTTGGGATTACGCTTATGAGTCTGACCCAGTGTCTATTTTTGGTGGCATTGTCGTTCTTAACCGTGAGGTGGATGCTGCGACAGCTGAGAAGATGCATGGTGTTTTCCTCGAAATCATCATTGCACCAAGCTATACGGATGAGGCGCTGGCCATTTTGACCAACAAAAAGAAAAACTTGCGTATCCTTGCCTTGCCATTTGACGCTCAAGAGGCTAGCGAAGTGGAAGCAGAATACACAGGCGTAATCGGTGGACTTCTCGTGCAAAATCAAGACGTGGTGAAAGAAAGTCCAACTGACTGGCAAGTGGTGACCAAACGCCAGCCAACTGAGACAGAAGCGACAGCTCTTGAGTTTGCTTGGAAAGCTATTAAATACGTCAAATCAAACGGTATCATCATGACCAATGATCATATGACGCTGGGTGTTGGACCAGGTCAAACCAACCGTGTGGCTTCTGTTCGTATTGCCATCGACCAAGCTAAAGACCGCCTCGACGGCGCTGTGCTTGCTTCCGATGCCTTCTTCCCATTTGCGGATAATGTGGAAGAAATCGCCAAAGCAGGTATCAAGGCTATTATCCAGCCAGGTGGATCGGTCCGTGACCAAGAGTCTATCGAAGCTGCGGATAAATATGGCTTGACTATGGTCTTCACAGGCGTGAGACATTTTAGACATTAAGAACACTAAAGGGAAGAAAACAGTTTCTTTCCTTTTTTGCTTAAAAATACTTAATAAAACAAGATTAAAACGAACGTTTATGTTATAATGTTAGTAAATAATTCGCAAAAGAGGTTGAAGAATGAAACTGCTTGTTGTCGGTTCAGGTGGTCGTGAGCATGCGATTGCTAAGAAGTTGCTTGAGTCAAAAGAGGTAGAAAAGGTTTTTGTTGCCCCTGGGAATGACGGGATGACTCTGGATGGTTTGGAATTGGTAAATATCTCTATTTCCGAACATTCTGAATTGATTGAGTTTGTAAAAGCCAACGATATTGCTTGGTCCTTTATCGGGCCAGATGATGCCCTTGCGGCTGGGATTGTGGATGATTTCAATGCGGCAGGACTCAAAGCTTTTGGTCCGACTAAGGCTGCGGCTGAACTTGAGTGGTCCAAGGATTTTGCCAAGGAAATCATGGTCAAATACGGAGTTCCGACAGCAGCCTATGGCACATTCTCAGATTTCGAGGAAGCTAAGGTCTATATCGAAAAGCAGGGTGCGCCTATCGTAGTCAAGGCGGATGGCTTGGCGCTTGGGAAGGGTGTCGTCGTTGCGGAGACGGTTGAGCAAGCAGTCGAAGCAGCTCACGAGATGCTTTTGGACAATAAATTTGGTGACTCAGGTGCGCGTGTAGTTATTGAGGAATTCCTTGATGGGGAGGAATTTTCACTCTTTGCCTTTGTCAATGGTGATAAGTTCTACATCATGCCAACGGCTCAGGACCACAAACGTGCCTACGATGGCAACAAAGGGCCTAATACGGGTGGTATGGGTGCCTATGCGCCAGTTCCTCACTTGCCAGAGAGCGTGGTTGCTACAGCGGTTGACACCATTGTCAAGCCAGTCCTTGAGGGCATGATTAAAGAAGGGCGCCCTTATCTTGGTATCCTTTACGCTGGTCTTATCTTGACAGCGGACGGCCCTAAGGTTATCGAGTTCAACGCTCGCTTCGGAGATCCAGAAACTCAGATTATCTTGCCTCGTCTGACATCTGACTTTGCACAAAATATTACGGATATTCTGGATAGCAAGGAGCCAAATATCACTTGGACAGATAAGGGTGTGACTCTGGGTGTGGTTGTCGCATCCAAGGGCTACCCCCTAGACTATGAAAAAGGTGTCAAGTTGCCAGCCAAGACAGAAGGCGACATTATCACCTATTATGCAGGGGCTAAGTTTGCGGAAAATAGCAGAGCACTGCTGTCAAATGGCGGACGTGTTTATATGCTCGTCACTACTGCAGATACCGTCGAAGACGGACAAAACATTATTTACAGTGAACTCGCCCAACAAAACACAGAAGGGCTCTTCTACCGAACAGATATCGGAAGCAAGGCCATAAAAGATTAACAGATATTATAGTTGTCATGGCGAGCGAAAGCGAGCCAAAGTGAGATAATGGTCGCCGTGGTGAAAAGACCAGAACAGATACTGTTCTGGTCGGGGAAACTTTGAGACCTTAGGCTCAAAGTTTAGGAATGAAACCGAAGGTTTGCTTCCGTCCCCCCCAAGACCATTATCAAAAAAGAATTAGCAAAAATTCACAAAACACGATAATGGTCGCATAACTTACGAGCGTTAGCGAGTTAATATAGAACAATCACCGCCGTTGTGAAAGAACGATTGAATGACAATCCAATCGTTCAGGGAAATTGGAAGACCTTGGGCTTCCGATTTAGGCATGAGACACCTTTGGTGGCTGCTGCCGTCCCTCACAACCTAAAGTGATTGAAAAAAGAAGGAAAGAGAAGGAAAATTATGACCAAGCCAATTATTTCCATCATCATGGGCTCAAAATCCGACTGGGCAACCATGCAAAAAACAGCAGAAGTCCTTGACCGCTTCGGTGTAGCCTATGAAAAGAAAGTTGTCTCCGCCCACCGTACACCAGACCTTATGTTCAAATATGCCGAAGAAGCACGTAGCCGTGGCATCAAGGTTATCATTGCAGGTGCTGGTGGCGCAGCTCATTTGCCAGGCATGGTTGCAGCTAAAACCACTCTGCCTGTTATTGGTGTGCCTGTCAAATCTCGTGCCCTTAGTGGCGTGGATTCGCTCTATTCGATCGTTCAGATGCCGGGTGGAGTACCAGTTGCAACCATGGCGATTGGTGAAGCTGGCGCGACTAACGCTGCCCTCTTCGCCCTCCGTCTCCTCTCAGTAGAGGATCAGTCTATCGCGACAGCATTGGCAGATTTCGCAAAGGAGCAAGGAAAAATCGCAGAGGAGTCTACCAATGAGCTCATCTAAAACAATCGGAATTATCGGTGGTGGTCAGCTAGGGCAGATGATGGCCATTTCTGCTATCTACATGGGCCACAAGGTTATAGCGCTGGATCCTGCTGCGGATTGCCCAGCCTCTCGTGTGGCGGAAATCATTGTGGCGCCTTATAACGATGTGGATGCCCTTCGTCAGCTGGCTGAGCGTTGCGATGTCCTGACTTATGAATTTGAAAATGTAGATGCTGACGGTTTGGATGCTGTTATTAAAGAAGGTCAGCTTCCTCAAGGAACCGACCTGCTCCGCATTTCGCAAAATCGTATTTTTGAAAAGGACTTTCTCTCAAACAAGGCTCAAGTAACGGTAGCACCTTACAAGGTTGTGACTTCTAGCCAAGATTTGGCGGAGATTGACTTGTCCAAAAACTATGTCCTCAAGACTGCGACTGGTGGCTATGACGGACATGGTCAAAAGGTCATTCGCTCAGAAGCAGATTTGGAAGAAGCCTATGCGCTAGCTGACTCAGCAGACTGCGTTTTGGAAGAATTTGTTAATTTTGACCTTGAAATTTCTGTCATCGTATCAGGAAATGGCAAGGACGTGACGGTTTTCCCAGTTCAGGAAAATATCCACCGCAACAATATCCTGTCTAAGACCATTGTGCCGGCTCGCATTTCAGAAAGTTTAGATGAAAAAGCCAAAGCCATGGCAGTGCGAATCGCAGAACAGCTCAATTTGTCTGGAACCCTTTGCGTGGAAATGTTTGCGACAGCTAATGATATTATCGTCAATGAGATTGCCCCACGCCCACATAACTCAGGACACTACTCAATCGAAGCCTGCGCCTTCTCTCAGTTTGATACCCATATTTTAGGAGTTCTGGGAGCACCATTGCCAGCTATCCACCTGCATGCGCCAGCCGTTATGCTCAACGTTCTCGGCCAACACGTCGAGGCCGCTGAAAAGTATGTCGCAGAAAATCCAAGCACCCACCTCCACATGTATGGTAAAATAGAAGCGAAGCACAACCGCAAGATGGGACATGTGACTGTGTTTAGTAATGAACCAGACAATGTGGTTGAGTTTGGGAAAGGGATAGATTTTTAGGACAAGTCTATGATACAAATTATCGTTAACGCTTTTGTTGAAAAGGATAAGACTGGAGCAGTCGTTGAAGTCTTGTATGCTAGTAGTGATCACGAAAAGGTAAAGGCTAAATATGAAGAGCTAGTTGCTCTATATCCTGAAAACTATTTAGCAATTTATGATTTACCATTGGATACCGATCTCAATGAATTACTACACTATCCGTCTGTGTTTATTGGGAAAGAAGAGTTTGAGTAGAAATCTTGCTTTACCTAGATAGTTTATTCCCAACAGCTTAAGAAGAAAGGAAAATGAACAACATGATCAACCGTTACTCTCGCCCTGAGATGGCGAATATTTGGAGTGAAGAAAATAAATACCGTGCTTGGCTTGAAGTGGAAATCTTGGCTGACGAGGCATGGGCTGAGTTGGGGGAAATCCCTAAGGAAGATGTGGCTTTGATTCGCGAAAAGGCGGACTTTGACATCGACCGTATTTTGGAGATTGAGCAGGAGACTCGCCATGACGTAGTTGCCTTTACACGTGCGGTTTCTGAGACTCTTGGTGAAGAGCGCAAGTGGGTCCATTACGGCTTGACATCAACTGACGTGGTGGATACGGCCTACGGTTACCTCTACAAGCAGGCCAACGACATTATCCGTCGTGACCTTGAAAATTTCACCAACATCATCGCTGATAAGGCTAAGGAGCACAAGTTTACCATCATGATGGGTCGTACCCACGGTGTGCACGCTGAACCTACAACCTTTGGTCTAAAATTGGCGACTTGGTATAGCGAAATGAAGCGCAACATCGAGCGTTTCGAGCATGCAGCTGCTGGAGTGGAAGCTGGTAAGATTTCTGGTGCGGTTGGGAACTTTGCCAACATCCCACCATTCGTAGAGCAATACGTCTGCGACAAATTGGGTATCCGTGCTCAAGAAATCTCTACACAGGTCCTTCCTCGTGACCTTCACGCTGAGTACTTTGCAGTTCTTGCTAGCATCGCAACTTCTATTGAGCGTATGGCGACTGAGATTCGTGGTTTGCAAAAATCAGAACAACGTGAAGTGGAAGAGTTCTTTGCCAAGGGGCAAAAAGGGTCTTCAGCAATGCCTCACAAACGCAACCCAATTGGTTCTGAAAACATGACAGGTCTGGCGCGCGTTATCCGTGGTCACATGATTACAGCCTATGAGAACGTGGCTCTCTGGCACGAACGTGACATCTCTCACTCATCAGCTGAGCGTATCATCACACCAGATACGACCATCTTGATCGACTACATGCTTAACCGTTTTGGAAATATTGTTAAGAACTTGACAGTCTTCCCAGAAAACATGATCCGCAACATGAACTCAACTTTCGGTTTGATTTTCAGCCAACGTGCTATGTTGACCTTGATTGAAAAAGGAATGACCCGTGAACAAGCTTATGATTTGGTGCAACCAAAAACAGCCTACTCTTGGGACAACCAAGTAGACTTTAAACCGCTTCTGGAAGCAGATCCAGAGGTGACATCACGCCTCACACAAGAAGAAATCGATGAAATCTTCAACCCTCTTTATTACACTAAACGAGTGGATGATATCTTTGAACGTCTTGGTTTAGGATAATTAGAATAAAAATCGAAGTTCTATTACTCTATTTACTGGAATAGAAGAAATTCGATTTTTCTTGTTTATTAAAGCTTTTTGATAAAAAGATTACCAATATTTTATACTCAATGAAAATCAAAGAGCAAACTAGGATGCTAGCCGCAGGCTGCTCAAAACACTATTTTGAGGTTGTAGATGAAACTGACGAAGTCAGTAACCATATATACGGCAAGGCGACGCTGACGTGGTTTGAAGAGATTTTCGGAGAGTATTAGTAAAATTTCAACTAATTTAATCGATCTTCATTGACATATAGAAAATATATTTGGCTCTATAATATTTGTAGTGGGTAAATCCCCTATAGGTATTATGGAGCCTATTTTGTTGTAGAAAAAAAGTCCCATAAGATCTATAATGAAAAGTGACCAAACAACTCATTAGAAAGATTCATATGGAACAATTACATTTTATCACAAAACTACTAGACATTAAAGACCCTAATATCCAAATTATGGATGTTGTTAATAGGGATACCCACAAAGAAATCATCGCTAAACTAGATTGTGAGGCCCCATCTTGTCCTGATTGCGGAAGTCTAATGAAGAAATATGACTTTCAAAAACCGTCTAAGATCCCTTACCTCGAAACAACTGGTATGCCTACTAGAATTCTCCTTAAAAAACGCCGTTTTAAGTGCTATCAGTGCTCAAAAATGATGGTTGCTGAGACTCCTCTAGTAAAGAAAAATCATCAAATCCCTCGTATCATCAACCAAAAAATTGCTCAGAAGCTGATTGAAAAAACTTCCATGACCGATATTGCTCATCAGTTGTCTATTTCAACTTCAACTGTCATTCGAAAGCTCAATGACTTCCGTTTTAAGTATGATTTTTCTCATCTTCCAGAGATTATATCTTGGGATGAGTACTCCTTTACAAAGGGAAAGATGAGTTTCATTGCACAAGATTTTGAAAAGCTCAATATCATCACTGTTCTTGAGGGCAGAACACAAGCTATCATCCGGAATCACTTCCTTCGCTACGATAGAGCCGTTCGTTGTCAGGTGAAAATCATTACTATGGATATGTTTAGTCCTTATTATGACTTGGCTAAACAGCTTTTTCCGTGTGCTAAAATCGTTCTAGATCGTTTCCATATTATCCAACATCTTAGCCGTGCTATGAGTCGTGTGCGTGTCCAAATCATGAATCAGTTTCATCGAAAATCCCATGAATATAAGGCTATCAAACGCTACTGGAAACTCATCCAACAAGATAGTCAGAAACTCAGCTATAAACGTTTTTATCGCCCTACTTTTCGCATGCACTTGACGAATAAAGAAATTCTAGACAAGCTTTTGAGCTATTCAGAAGACTTGAAACACCACTACCATCTCTATCAACTTTTGCTTTTTCACTTTCAGAACAAGGAGTCTGAGAAATTCTTTGGACTCATTGAGAACAATCTGCAGCTAGTTCATCCTCTTTTTCAGACTGTTTTTAAAACCTTTCTAAAGGACAAAGAGAAAATTGTCAACGCCCTTCAACTACCCTATTCTAACGCCAAATTGGAAGCGACTAATAATCTCATCAAACTTATCAAACGAAAGGCCTTTGGATTTCGGAACTTTGAAAACTTCAAAAAACGGATTTTTATCGCTCTGAACATCAAAAAAGAAAGGACGAATTTTATCCTTTCTCGAGCTTAGCTGACTTCAACCCACTACAGTTGACAAAGAGCCATATATTTTTAATGTCATATAATAAGCATAGAAAAAGCCCAAGCAAGGCTCAGGCTTTCTTCTTAGTGATCACGGTCACATGAAATGAATTTGATTTTGTAGTAATCTGCTCGTTTATATGTTTCGCTGTATGCGAGAACTTGACCAGTAGACTCTAGTTTAGTCGTCTTGGTTTGTAAAACGCTAGGGAATTGTTCATCGACTCCAAGGACTGAAGCCGCATGTTCTGGAGTTGGAAATGCTATTTCGTTGATTTCTTCAAAATGTTCATCATTCATGTGGATGTGATAATCCAATTTGAAACGGTTATAGATAGAGCTATAATATTCAAGATTTGGATAATTTGCGTTGATGTATTGTTCTGGAATATAAGATGTGTGATAGATGTATACGACACCATTTGTTTCGCGTACACGTTCAATCTTGTAGTAGAACTGGTCACCGCGTAGTCCAAGTTTTTCTAAGTAGTTTAATTTGTTTCCGCGCTCAATAGAAAGGACGGTAACTTTATCATCTTTAGTTTCAAAAACTTCTACATCAGAAAACTCTACGAGTTTGTGTTTGCGTGCGCGTGAAACGAATGTACCCTTTCCTTGTTGGCGGACAATATAGCCGTCTTTGGCAAGGTCGTTTAAGGCGCGGACAACTGTGATAGAACTTACATCATACATAGCGATCAATTCAGCTTCAGTGTAAAATTTATCTCCACTAGCGAATTGGCCAGAAATGATTTTGTTCTTTAATTCATCTTTTATATATTGATACTTTGGAATTGCCATAATTTCACCTCGATTTTCCTTCTCCGTTAAAGATTCTACCATAAAACCGAAAAGAATAGTAGTCTTTTGAATAAAAAAATTAGAATAATAGGGTATAAGGTTAATTTACATCGAAATTAATAGAAAAACATACATTTTTATACATGGTTTTTAAAGGATACTATTGTTATAAATTAGAGACTTTTATAAGTTTTTTGTGTAAAAGTTAGTTAAAAATGAAAAAAATTGTGAAAACCTATTGACAAAAGCAAAATATTGAGATATATTTAATATATCAACAAATGAAAGCGTAAACTTTAATTGTCAGAAGGTAGTAAAATGACACGATTTGATATTAGGGACGATTTCTATTTAGATGGGAAACCGTTCAAGATTTTGTCCGGCGCCATTCATTATTTTAGGATTCCTCCAGAAGATTGGTATCATTCACTCTACAACTTGAAAGCCCTTGGCTTTAATACGGTAGAGACTTATGTAGCTTGGAATTTACATGAGCCTCGTGAGGGTGAGTTTCATTTTGAAGGAGCTCTGGATTTGGAGCGATTTCTACAGACAGCACAAGATTTGGGTCTCTACGCTATCGTTCGTCCCTCTCCCTTCATCTGTGCGGAGTGGGAATTCGGTGGCTTACCGGCTTGGCTTTTAACCAAGAATATGCGGATTCGCTCATCCGCCCCAGCCTATATTGAAGCTGTCGGTCGCTACTATGACCAGCTCTTGTCACGATTGGTTCCACATTTGTTGGACAATGGTGGCAATATCCTTATGATGCAGGTTGAAAATGAGTATGGTTCTTATGGAGAAGATAAGGCTTACCTAAGAGCAATTCGACAGTTGATGGAAGATCGTGGCGTAACCTGTCCACTCTTTACATCAGATGGTCCATGGCGAGCTACTCTGAAAGCTGGAACCTTAATCGAAGATGACCTCTTTGTAACAGGCAACTTTGGTTCTAAGGCCCCTTACAACTTTTCACAGATGCAGGAATTCTTTGATGAACATGGCAAGAAATGGCCACTCATGTGTATGGAGTTCTGGGATGGCTGGTTCAATCGTTGGAAGGAACCGATTATCACACGGGACCCAAAAGAATTGGCAGATGCAGTTCGAGAAGTTTTGGAACAAGGTTCCATCAATCTATACATGTTTCATGGTGGTACAAATTTTGGCTTCATGAATGGTTGTTCGGCTCGAGGAACTTTGGACCTGCCACAGGTTACATCTTATGATTATGATGCCCTTCTGGATGAAGAAGGAAATCCAACTGCCAAATATTTGGCAGTCAAGAAGATGATGGCGACACATTTCCCAGAGTATCCGCAGTTGGAACCACTCTATAAGGAAAGCATGAAAGTGGACGCTATTCCACTTGCTGAAAAAGTTTCCTTGTTTGAAACCTTAGATAGCTTGTCCAGTCCTATAGAAAGTCTCTATCCTCAAAAGATGGAGGAGCTAGGACAAAGTTATGGCTATCTTCTCTATCGTACTGAGGCAAGTTGGGATGCAGAAGAGGAAAGACTTCGTATCATTGATGGACGTGACCGTGCTCAACTCTTTGTAGATGGTCAATGGATTTCCACTCAATACCAGACAGAGATTGGGGAAGATATTTTCTATCAAGGTCAAAAGGAAGCGCTATCTAGAATTGACATATTGATAGAAAATATGGGGCGTGTCAACTATGGGCATAAGTTCTTAGCCGATACGCAACGTAAGGGAATCCGAACAGGAGTTTGTAAGGATTTGCACTTCTTACTAAACTGGAAACACTATCCACTCCCACTGGATAATCCTGAGAAAATTGATTTTTCAAAAGGATGGACAGAAGGACAACCAGCCTTTTACGCTTATGACTTTACAGTCCGAGAGCCAAAAGATACTTACCTAGACTTGTCTGAGTTTGGTAAGGGGGTTGCCTTTGTCAATGGGCGGAACATAGGACGTTTTTGGAACGTCGGTCCAACCCTCTCGCTTTATATCCCTCATAGCTATCTCAAGGAAGGTGCCAACCGCATCATTATCTTTGAAACAGAAGGTGAATATAAAGAAGAGATTCATTTAACTCGTAAACCTACACTAAAACATATAAAGGGGGAAAACTTATGACAATTGTAGGATGCCGTATCGATGGACGTTTGATCCACGGACAAGTAGCCAATCTTTGGGCTGGAAAACTAAATGTTTCACGTATTATGGTTGTAGATGACGAAGTTGTCAACAATGACGTTGAAAAGAGTGGTTTGAAACTCGCGACACCACCAGGTGTGAAATTGAGTATTTTGCCAATTGAAAAAGCGGCAGCCAATATTCTTGCTGGAAAATACGATAGCCAACGTCTCTTTATCGTGGCTCGTAAGCCAGATCGCTTCCTTGGTTTGGTAGAAGCAGGTGTACCACTTGAAACCCTTAATGTTGGGAATATGTCTCAAACACCAGAAACTCGCGCCATCACACGTTCCATCAACGTAGTGGACAAGGATGTGGAAGACTTCCACAAATTGGCAGAAAAAGGTGTTAAACTTACTGCTCAAATGGTTCCAAATGATCCAGTTTCAGACTTTTTGAGCTTATTAAAATAGGAAAAAATTTTTAGGAGGTCATTGTTATGATACAATGGTGGCAAATTTTACTTCTCACTTTGTACTCAGCTTATCAAATCTGTGATGAGTTGACGATCGTTTCATCTGCAGGTTCCCCTGTATTTGCTGGTTTCATTACTGGTTTAATCATGGGAGATGTGACTACTGGTCTGCTTATCGGTGGTAACTTGCAACTATTCGTTCTTGGGGTTGGTACCTTCGGTGGTGCTTCTCGTATCGATGCAACTTCTGGTGCGGTTCTTGCGACAGCCTTCTCTGTTTCACAAGGAATTGATACAGCACTTGCGATTACAACAATCGCTGTGCCAGTAGCAGCTCTCTTGACTTACTTCGACGTTCTTGGTCGTATGACAACTACTTTCTTTGCTCACCGTGTGGATGCTGCAATCGAACGCTTTGACTACAAAGGTATTGAACGCAACTACTTGCTTGGTGCGATTCCTTGGGCTTTATCTCGTGCCCTTCCAGTCTTCTTTGCCCTTGCCTTTGGTGGTGCCTTTGTACAGTCAGTTGTAGACTTCGTTAAGGAATACCAATGGGTTGCAGATGGTTTGACACTTGCAGGACGTATGCTTCCAGGTCTTGGATTTGCAATCTTGCTTCGTTACCTTCCAGTTAAACGTAACCTTCACTACCTTGCTATGGGATTTGGTTTGACAGCTATGTTGACTGTTCTTTACTCATATGTAACAGGTCTTGGTGGCGCTGTTGCTGGTATCGTAGGCACTCTACCGAAAGATGTTGCTGAAAAAATTGGTTTCGTGAACAACTTCAAAGGTTTGTCTATGATTGGTATTTCTATCGTAGGTATCTTCCTTGCAGTGCTTCACTTCAAAAATAGCCAAAAAGTAGCTGTAGCAGCACCTTCTACACCATCAGAAAGTGGGGAAATCGAAGATGACGAATTCTAATTACAAACTAACAAAAGAAGATTTTAATCAAATCAACAAACGTAGCTTGTTTACTTTCCAATTAGGTTGGAACTACGAACGTATGCAAGCTTCTGGTTACCTTTACATGATTTTGCCTCAATTGCGTAAAATGTATGGGGATGGAACTCCTGAATTGAAAGAAATGATGAAAGTTCATACTCAATTCTTCAATACTTCACCATTCTTCCATACCATTATCGCTGGTTTTGACCTTGCCATGGAAGAAAAAGATGGTGTAGGTTCAAAAGACGCCGTTAACGGTATCAAGACAGGTTTGATGGGGCCATTCGCTCCTCTTGGGGATACAATCTTTGGTTCACTTGTACCTGCTATCATGGGGTCAGTCGCAGCAACTATGGCTATCGCTGGCCAACCTTGGGGTATCTTCCTTTGGATTGCAGTTGCAGTTGCTTATGACATCTTCCGTTGGAAACAGTTGGAATTTGCCTACAAAGAAGGGGTTAACCTTATCAACAACATGCAAAGTACCTTGACAGCTTTGATTGACGCTGCATCTGTACTTGGTGTCTTCATGATGGGTGCTCTTGTAGCAACATTGATTAACTTTGAAATTTCTTACAAGTTGCCAATCGGTGAAAAGATGATTGACTTCCAAGACATCTTGAACTCAATCTTCCCACGCTTGCTTCCAGCAATCTTTACTGCCTTTATCTTCTGGTTGCTTGGTAAGAAAGGTATGAACTCTACTAAAGCTATCTTTATTATTATCGTACTTGCTTTGGTTCTTTCTGCCCTTGGTCACTTTGCACTTGGAATGTAATTCCTTATGACCAAATCATTAATTTTGGTGAGCCATGGTCGCTTCTGTGAGGAGCTTAAAGGTAGCACAGAAATGATTATGGGCCCACAAGACAATATTTATACAGTAGCTCTTCTTCCAGAAGATGGCCCAGAAGAATTTACTGCAAAATTTAAAGCTGCTATTGAAGGATTGGACGATTTCCTAGTCTTTGCGGATCTTCTCGGTGGAACACCATGTAACGTGGTAAGCCGTTTGATTATGGAAGGTCGTGACATCGAACTTTACGCAGGGATGAATCTTCCAATGGTGATTGAATTTATCAATGCTAGCCTTACAGGTGCAGATGCGGACTACAAGAGCCGTGCTGCAGAAAGCATTGTGAAAGTCAATGACCTGTTAGCGGGCTTCGATGATGACGAAGATGAATAAGATGTGACAACGTGAAAATCACAGGGAAAATAGGCGATAAGAGGATGGAGCGATGCTCCGACGATAATCGGTCTTTTTCCCAAAGATTTTAGTTGGAACTCGATTCAATTCATGTGACAACGTGAACATCGTCAGAACAACTGATATAGAATATACATGGGAATGGGGCTTACTCCCATTCCCATATTTAATAGAAAAAGAGGAACTCAATGCTACATTATACAAAAGAAGACTTGCTCGAATTGGGTGCAGAAATCACTACACGTGAAATCTACCAACAGCCTGATGTATGGAAAGAAGCTTTTGAATCTTATCAAGAACAACGTGAAGAAATTGCAGCTTTCCTACAAGGGATTGCTGATAAACATGACTATATCAAGGTTATCTTGACAGGTGCTGGGACTTCTGCTTATGTGGGAGATACCTTGGTACCTTACTTTAAGGAAGTCTATGACGAACGAAAATGGAATTTCAATGCTATTGCGACCACAGATATCGTTGCCAATCCAGAAACCTATTTGAAAAAAGATGTGGCAACTGTCCTTGTATCTTTTGCTCGTAGTGGGAACTCGCCTGAAAGTGTGGCGACTGTTGATTTGGCCAAGGCCTTGGTGGATGAGCTTTACCAAGTGACGATTACTTGTGCATCGGACGGTAAGTTGGCTCTTCAAGCCCACGGTGATGACCGCAATCTCTTGCTGTTGCAACCAGCTGCTTCAAATGACGCTGGATTTGCCATGACTTCTAGCTTTACGTCTATGATGTTAACAGCTCTCTTGGTCTTTGATCCTACAGAATTTGCTGTGAAAGCTGAACGTTTTGAAGTTGTATCTAGTCTTGCCCGTAAAGTTTTAGACAAGGCAGAAGATGTCAAAGAGCTTGTTGACCTAGACTTTAACCGTGTCATCTATCTAGGTGCTGGTCCATTCTTCGGACTTGCTCATGAAGCTCAGCTCAAGATTTTGGAATTAACAGCTGGTCAAGTAGCGACTATGTATGAAAGCCCAGTCGGCTTCCGTCACGGTCCAAAATCTCTTATTAACGAAGATACAGTTGTTTTGGTCTTTGGTACAACGACAGACTACACTCGCAAGTACGACTTGGACTTGGTTCGTGAAGTTGCTGGTGATCAGATTGCTCGCCGTGTTGTGCTTTTGAGTGATCAAGCCTTTGGTCTTGAAAATGTCAAAGAAGTGGCCCTTGGTTGTGGCGGTGTCTTGAATGATATTTACCGTGTCTTCCCTTACATCGTTTATGCCCAACTCTTTGCCCTATTGACTTCACTCAAGGTAGAAAATAAACCAGATACACCGTCTCCTACAGGTACGGTAAACCGTGTGGTACAAGGTGTTATCATCCATGACTATCAAAAGTAATACTCTTCGAAAATCTCTTTAAACCATACTAGCTTCGTCTTGCTGTAGGTATATGTTACTGACTTCGTCAGTTCTATCTGCAACCTCAAAACAGTGTTTTGAGCTGACTTCGTCAGTTCTATCTGCAACCTCAAAACAGTGTTTTGAGCTGACTTCGTCAGTTCTATCTGCAACCTCAAAACAGTGTTTTTAGCTGACTTCGTCAGTTCTATCTGCAACCTCAAAACAGTGTTTTGAGCTGACTTCGTCAGTTCTATCTGCAACCTCAAAACAGTGTTTTTAGCTGACTTCGTCAGTTCTATCTACAACCTCAAAACAGTGTTTTTAGCTGACTTCGTCAGTTCTATCCACAACCTCAAAGCGGTGCTTTGAGCAACCTGCGGCTAGCTTCCTAGTTTGCTCTTTGATTTTCATTGAGTATAAGGCAATATTTATGAATTCTTGAAAGAGGATTTATAAATTATCAGATAAACCATAGATTGTCAATCGGCTTTCTATGGTTTGTTTGCTTGATAGAAATAGTAAAAGGAGAAGAGAATGAAAGCATACACAGAGCGTGTATTTGGAAATGTTGAGGGCAAGGATGTCTTGGCCTATCGTTTTGAGACGGACGGTGGTTACCAACTTGAGGTTATGACTTATGGTGCGACCATCTTGCGCTATGTAACGCCTGACAAGGCTGGAAATTTTGCCAATGTTATCTTGGGATTTGATGATTTTGATAGTTATGTAGGCAATAGTCCCAAGCATGGAGCTAGTGTAGGTCCTGTGGCAGGCCGTATTGCTGGTGCGACATTTGAGCTCAATAGCCAGACCTATCATCTGGAAGTCAACAATGCTAGCAACTGTAACCATAGCGGTTCAACTGGTTGGGATTCGAGCTTGTTTGAACTAGTTGAAGTGAGCGACCATGGTCTGACCCTCTACACAGAGCGTACAGATGGGACAGGGGGATTTCCTGGAAATCTCAAGATTTGGATTAGTTACCACTTGGAAGAAACTGGTGCCTACGAAATCAGCTACAAGGTAACGACCGATTAGGATACGCTGGTCAATCCGACCAACCACAGCTACTTCAACTTGTCTGGTGATTTCACGCAGACGATTGACCGTCATGTCTTCCAACTAAATACAGAGGGCATTTACCCAATCGCTCTCGACGGTGTTCCTGCCAAAACTCCAGAAGCCAACCGTGATGTGGTCAAACACATCTACAATGGTGCCTTGTTGAAAGATATCTTTGCAGAAGAAGATGAGCAAATCCAGTTGGTATCTGGCTTAGATCATCCATTTGCCCTTCCTGCAGGTCATGACAATGCTGGATTCCTTTATGACCAAAACTCAGGTCGCTTCCTGCTTTTCAAGACAGAGGCTCCTTGCTTTGTGGTCTACACAGCAAACTTTGTGGATGAGAGTGTACTTGTGGCTGGTCAGCCAATGATTCAGCACAATGGGATTGCCCTTGAAGCGCAAGCTTTACCAGATGCCATTCACAGTAACCTCAAAGACCAAGTCATTCTCAAAGCCGGTCAAACCTTCACCAGTAAGACACGTTATGAACTTGTTGTGAAATAAAAGAATCATTGCGCCTACTTTGGGGATTTAGGAATAGGTAAGCAAAGACAAATAGTAGGAAAATATGATATAATTGTGTGTTGAGAAGTATTTATCAAGATACGATTCAAAAGATATAAGGAGTAAACAATGAAGAAAATTGTATTTGCTAGCGCCTTGGCTTTGACCTTGGCTGGAGCAGTTTTGACAACTGATGTTTTTGCGAATGACAGGTTGGTGGCAACGCAATCTGCTGATGGTTATGTATTGACTTCAGAGGTGTTAAATCCTTCTAGTGGCAACGTTTTAGTTGGGATTAAGGGAGAATTTTTAACCCCAGATAAACAAGCTATTTTGGATGCGATTAATAAGATTCGTAAGGAAGCAGCTGATGAAGGTTTGGTAGATAAGTATGTCCCTATTAAATGGTCAACTGACCTAGAAAAGGCAGCTTTTGCCAGAGCTACAGAAGCATCTATAACCATGGATCATACTCGTCTTTCTAGCAAAGAGCTTTGGAGTGCCTTTCCAACTTCTAATAGTATAATGGGAGAAAATTTGGCATGGAATCATGACGGTTTTCTAAAAGCTATTGAACAATGGCGTTCTGAAAAGGCAGATTATGTGAAGAAAAAAAATAGTGGTTCAGACAATGGGAAATCTGGTCACTATGAGTCGCTAATTAACCCTAAATTTACACACATGGGGATGGCAGCTTTTAAAAATCCTAATAATCAATACAAAGCTATTACAATTGCTCAAACTCTAGGTGATGATGCTTCTTCAGAGGAATTGGCTGGTGGATATGGTTCTGCTGTTCAGTATACAGAAGTGACTGCCTCAAACCTTTCAACAGTTAAAACTAAAGCTACGGTTGTAGAAAAACCACTGAAAGATTTTAGAGCGTCTACGTCTGATCAGTCTGGCTGGGTGGAATCTAATGGTAAATGGTATTTTTATGAGTCTGGTGATGTGAAGACAGGCTGGGTGAAAACAGATGGTAAATGGTACTATTTGAATGACTTAGGTATCATGCAGACTGGATTTGTAAAAGTTTCTGGTAGCTGGTATTACTTGAGCAATTCAGGTGCTATGTTTACAGGCTGGGGAACAGATGGTAGCAGATGGTTCTACTTTGACGGCTCAGGAGCTATGAAGACAGGCTGGTACAAGGAAAATGGCACTTGGTATTACCTTGACGAAGCAGGTATTATGAAGACAGGTTGGTTTAAAGTTGGACCACACTGGTACTATGCCTACGATTCTGGAGCTTTGGCTGTGAGCACAACAACACCAGATGGTTACTATGTAAATGGTAATGGTGAATGGGTAAACTAGGCTGAAAATGTCAGGCCATAGGTAAAGTATTCATCTTACTTAGCAAAAAGAATGAACGATAAGAAAGAGGTTGATGGCGAACATTGACCTCTTTTTGTTAGAATAGAGGCCTCAAGTTGTCTGGCTTGACTTTCTTGATGGGAATTATATAGTGGTCTGAATCTGGAAGAGTACAACTTAGCTTTTAAAACATTGTTAGAAATTAGTTTGACTTTCCTAATAGATTTGTTAGGTTTCTATTTCATTTTACTATATAATAGATGTAATAATTGAAGTTACAACTACAGAGGGAAATATTTATGACCTATGAATACAAGAGTCACATTTATTTAGCAGAGGCAGTTTTATACTCTTCGAAAATCTCTTCAAACCACGTCAACGTCGCCTTGCCGTATATATGGTTACTGACTTCGTCAGTTCTATCCACAACCTCAAAACGGTGTTTTGAGCTGACTTCGTCAGTTCTATCTGCAACCTCAAAACGGTGTTTTGAGCTGACTTCGTCAGTTCTATCTGCAACCTCAAAACGGTGTTTTGAGCTGACTTCGTCAGTTCTATCTGCAACCTCAAAACAATGTTTTGAGCTGACTTCGTCAGTCTTATCTACAACCTCAAAACAGTGTTTTGAGCAGCCTGCGGCTAGTTTCCTAGTTTGCTCTTTGATTTTCATTGAGTATTAAAAGCATCTCGTAATCGGGATGCTTTTTTCTCCTTGGTTTATCATTCTTCTCCTTGACACTCGGTCAGCATTTGATACAATAGTACAAAATTAGAGGAGGTAGGCTATGATTCAGAAACATGCGATTCCCATTTTAGAGTTTGATGATAACCCTCAGGCGGTCATTATGCCGAATCATGAAGGCTTGGATTTAAAGTTACCAAAGAAGTGCATCTATGCATTTTTGGAAGAGGAGATTGACCGCTATGCGAGGGAAGTAGGGGCGGACTGTGTAGGCGAATTCGTTTCTGCCACTAAGACCTATCCAGTCTATGTCGTGAACTACAAAGGCGAGGAAATTTGTCTGGCTCAGGCTCCTGTCGGTTCAGCTCCAGCAGCCCAGTTTATGGATTGGTTGATTGGCTATGGTGTGGAGCAGATTATTTCAACCGGAACCTGTGGTGTGCTGGCTGATATAGAAGAAAATGCCTTTCTAGTTCCTGTTCGCGCTCTGCGAGATGAAGGAGCTAGTTATCACTATATGGCACCTTCTCGTTATATGGAAATTCAGTCAGAGGCTATTGCTGCTATTGAGCGAGTTTTGGAAGTCAGAGGGATTCCTTATGAAGAAGTTATGACCTGGACGACAGATGGTTTTTACCGAGAAACGGCTGAAAAGGTGGCTTATCGCAAGGAAGAAGGCTGTGCTGTTGTGGAGATGGAGTGTTCTGCGCTTGCGGCAGTAGCCCAACTGCGTGGGGTTCTCTGGGGAGAATTGTTGTTCACAGCTGATTCCTTAGCAGACTTGGACCAGTACGATAGTCGTGACTGGGGTTCAGAAGCTTTCGAGAAGGCCTTGGAACTCTGCCTTGAGATAACTTCTCAGATCTAGCTACTCTCCTTCTTTTTATGGTACAATGGATGTATGTTATTCAAATTATTTGTGAAAAAAATTGAAAGAGCTTTGGGTGGACTTTCGCCAGCTCGTCGGATTTTTCTGAGTTTCGCTGGAGTTATTTTTATAGGCTCTCTTCTTTTGAGTTTGCCTTTTGTTCAGGCAAATGGTTCTCAGGCCACTTATTTTGACCATCTTTTTACGACGGTGTCCATGGTCTGTGTGACTGGCCTTTTTACGCAACCAGTGGCTACTACCTATAATGTCTGGGGTCAGTTGATTTGTATGTTCTTGATACAGATTGGTGGTCTGGGGCTCATGACTTTTATCGGGGTCTTTTATATTCAGGGCAAGCAAAAGCTCAGTCTTCGCAGTCGTGAAACCATTCAGGAAAGCTTTAGTTACGGGGAGACTCGGTCGCTGAAAGCCTTTATGCGGTCTATCTTTTTGACGACTTTTCTGGTGGAGGGCTTGGGTGCTTTTCTACTAAGTTTTCGTTTTATTCCTGAGTTTGGCTGGGGACGAGGCATTTTTACCTCTATCTTTTTAGCCATTTCAGCCTTTTGTAATGCTGGTTTTGATAATTTCGGCAGTAACAGTTTAGTGTCTTTTCAGACGGACCCCTTGATCAATCTGGTCATTGCTGGTTTGATTATCACGGGTGGTCTTGGCTTTATGGTCTGGTTTGACTTGGCAACCCAGTTTGACAAGAAGAAAAAACGCCGTCTGCGTTTCCACACCAAACTAGTCCTCTTCTTGACTGCAGGGATTTTGCTGTTTGGGACAGTATCCACACTCTTTACGGAGTGGCACAATCCAGGAACGATTGGCAATCTCAGTGTTCCAGAGAAAGTGCTGGTTAGCTTTTTCCAAACCGTTAGCATGAGAACGGCCGGTTTTGCTTCTATTGACTACACTCAAGCTCGACCTGTGACCTTGTTTATCTATATCCTACAGATGTTTCTGGGTGGAGCGCCTGGAGGGACGGCTGGGGGGCTCAAGATTACGACTTTCTTTGTCTTATTGGTCTTTGCGCGTAGTGAATTGCTGGGCTTACCTCATGCCAATGTTGCTCAGAGAACTATTGAGGCTCGAACAGTCCAAAAATCCTTTAGTGTCTTCATTATCTTTTTGATGACCTTCCTGTTGGGCTTGGTGTTGCTGGGAATTACAGCAGAAGGAACACCGCGATTTATCTACCTTATGTTTGAGACCATTTCAGCTCTTGCGACAGTTGGGGTAACGGCAAATCTGACACCAGAATTGGGCAAACTAGCTCTCAGCATTGTCATGGTGCTCATGTTTATTGGCCGTATCGGTCCCTTGACCTTGCTGGTTAGTCTAGCGGATTACCAGCCTGATAAGAAAGATTTGATTCAGTATATGAAAGCAGATATTAGTATTGGATAAGAAAGGAAGAATGATGTCAGATCGTACGATTGGAATTTTAGGCTTGGGGATTTTCGGGAGTAGTGTCCTGACGGCCCTAGCCAAGCAAGATATGAATATCATTGCCATTGATGACCACGCTGAGCGTATCAATCAATTTGAGCCAGTTTTGGCGCGTGGAGTTGTGGGCGATATTACAGATGAGGAACTCCTCAGAACTGCAGGAATTGATACCTGTGATACGGTTGTAGTGGCAACAGGGGAAAATCTGGAGTCGAGTGTGCTTGCAGTCATGCATTGTAAGAGTCTAGGTGTACCAAGGGTTATTGCCAAGGTCAAAAGCCAGACAGCCAAGAAGGTTCTGGAAAAAATCGGTGCTGACTCGGTGATCTCACCTGAGTATGAAATGGGGCAGTCCCTAGCGCAGACCATTCTCTTTCATAACAATGTCGATGTCTTTCAGCTGGATAAAAATGTCTCTATCGTGGAGATGAAAATTCCGAGTGTTTGGGCAGGTCAAAGTCTGAGCCAGCTAGATCTACGTGGCAAATACAATCTCAATGTCCTAGGATTTCGTGAACAAGAAAATTCACCACTGGATGTCCAGTTTGGTCCTAATGACCTCTTGAAAGCAGATGCCTATATCTTGGCGGTCATTAACAACCAGTATCTAGATGACTTGGCAGAATTAAATTCGTAAGGAGGGAGCACCCCTCTTTTTTGATGCCCAAGATGGCAAAGAGAGACAGAGAGACAGAAGCCTTGTATTCTAGTAAAAGTTCTTCAAAGGCTGGACTTTATGGTAAAATAGAAAGAAGTGACAAGAGAGAGTAATATTCAATGAAAATCAAAGATCAAACTAAACTAGCCACAGGATGCTCAAAACACTGTTTTGAGGTTGTAGATAAGACTGACGAAGTCAGCTCAAAACACCGTTTTGAGGTTGCAGATAGAACTGACGAAGTCAGCTCAAAACACCGTTTTGAGGTTGCAGATAGAACTGACGAAGTCAGTATCATATACCTACGGCAAGGCGACGTTGACGCGGTTTGAAGAGATTTTCGAAGAGTATAAGAAAAAATCAGTCCCCTAAAGGAGCAGATTATGAAGTTATTGTCTATCGCCATCCCTAGCTATAATGCCGCTGCCTATCTTCATTATTGTGTGGAGTCGCTAGTGATTGGTGGTGAGCAAGTTGAGATTTTGATTATCAATGATGGGTCTCAGGACCAGACTCAGGAAATTGCTGAGAGTTTATCTAGCAAGTATCCTAACATCGTGAGAGCCATTTATCAGGAAAATAAGGGCCATGGGGGTGCCGTCAATCGCGGCTTGGCGGAGGCTTCTGGGCGCTATTTTAAAGTAGTTGATAGTGACGACTGGGTGGATCCTCGTGCTTACCTGAAAATTTTGGAAACCTTGCAGGAACTTGAGAGCCAGGGGCAAGAGGTGGATGCCTTTGTGACCAATTTTGTCTATGAAAAGGAAGGCCAGTCTCGTAAGAAGAGTATGAGTTACGAGTCAGTCTTGCCTGTTCGGCAGATTTTTGGCTGGGACCAGGTCGGAAATTTTTCAAAAGGCCAGTATATCATGATGCACTCGCTGATTTATCGGACAGATTTGTTGCGAGCGAGCCAGTTCCAACTGCCTGAGCATACTTTTTATGTCGATAATCTCTTTGTCTTTACCCCCCTTCAGCAGGTCAAGACCATGTACTATCTACCTGTCGATTTCTATCGTTATTTGATTGGGCGTGAGGACCAGTCTGTCAATGAGCAAGTGATGATTAAGCGCATTGACCAGCAACTAAAGGTCAATCGACTCTTGGTAGACCAGCTTGATTTATCTAAAGTAGGCCACCCTAAAATGCGAGAATATCTGCTGAATCATATTGAGATTACGACGGTGATTTCCAGTGCCCTGCTCAACCGAGCTGGAACAGCGGAGCATCTGGCAAAAAAACGGGAGCTGTGGACCTATATTCAGCAGGAAAATCCAGAGGTTTTTCAGGCTATCCGCAAGACCATGTTGAGTCGTTTGACCAAACATTCAGTCTTGCCAGCTCGCAAACTGTCCAATGTTGTCTATCAAATCACCAAATCTGTTTATGGATTTAATTGATATAAGTATTTTATAAGAGGGATTTAAGAAAAATTTTAACTTTTTCTTAGTCCTTTTTAATTTTAGGAGATTATACTAGAGTCATCAAATAAAGAAAAACTCTAAGGAGAATCCTATGAAATTCAATCCAAATCAAAGATATACTCGTTGGTCTATTCGCCGTCTTAGTGTCGGTGTTGCCTCAGTTGTTGTGGCTAGTGGCTTCTTTGTCCTAGTTGGTCAGCCAAGTTCTGTACGTGCCGATGGGCTCAATCCAACCCCTGCTCAAGTCTTACCTGAAGGGGAATCGGTAACGAAAAAGGGTGACTTAGCAGAAACTCAGGGAGACACCGTTCTTGCTCAAGCGAAACCTGAGGTCGTTGCTGGAAATACGAATTCACTTCCGACACCTACAGAAGGAACTGAAGTGAGCGAGGAAACAAGCCCTTCTCGTCTGGATACACTTTTTGAAAAAGGTGAAGAAGCTCAAGAAAATCCAGAGCTAACAGATGTCTTAAAAGAAGCTGTAGATACAGCTGATGTGGCAGGGACACAAGCAACTCCAGCAGATATTGAAAAAGCTGTCGATGAGGATGTTAAAGACAGTATCGATGTCCCAGCTGGCTACCTAGAACAAGCCAAAGCTACCGGTCCTTTCTTGGCTGGTGTAAACAAACCGCTTAACTATGAACTTTTCGCAGGCGATGGTATGTTGACTCGTCTCTTGCTCAAAGCATCTGACAAGGCTCCATGGTCAGATAACGGTGTCGCTCAAAACGAGAAAATTCCACCAGTGAAAAATTTACCTGATGGCAAGTATTACTATCAAGTATCTTTGAATGGTAACACCACAGGTAAGCAGGGTCAGGATTTATTAGATACACTTCGTACTAATGGTACAAATACCTATGAAGCTACCCTGACTGTCTATGAAGCAGCCGGAGATAAAGCTGATTTGACTAAGGTTGTCAAGGAACGTAAAGTCAATATTACCTTGAACGGTCTTGTAACAAGAAGTGATGTTAACTCTGCAGTTGAAAACAACGTTAAAGACAGTATCGATGTTCCTGCTGCTTATCTTGAAAAAGCTGAAGGAAAAGGTCCTTTCACAGCCGGTGTAAACCAAGTAATTCCTTATGAACTATTCGCTGGTGATGGTATGTTGACTCGTCTATTACTAAAAGCTTCTGATAAGGCTCCATGGTCTGATAATGGTGTAGCTAAAAATCCTGCTTTATCTCCATTAGGAGAAAATGTGAAAACAAAAGGTCAATATTTCTATGAAGTAGACTTAAATGGCAATACTGTTGGTAAACAAGGTCAAGATTTAATTGATCAGCTTCGTGCTAATGGTACTCAAACTTATAAAGCTACTGTTAAAGTTTACGGAAATAAAGACGGTAAAGCTGACTTGACTAATCTAGTTGCTACTAAAAATGTAGACATCAACATCAATGGATTAGTTGCTAAAGAAACTGTCGAAAAAGCTGTTAAAGATAACGTTAAAGACAGTATTGATGTTCCAGCAGCCTACCTAGAAAAAGCCAAGGGCGAAGGTCCATTCACAGCCGGTGTAAACCAAGTAATTCCTTATGAACTATTCGCTGGTGATGGTATGTTGACTCGTCTCTTGCTCAAAGCTTCTGATAAGGCTCCATGGTCTGATAATGGTGTAGCTAAAAATCCTGCTTTATCTCCATTAGGAGAAAATGTGAAAACAAAAGGTCAATATTTCTATGAAGTAGACTTAAATGGCAATACTGTTGGTAAACAAGGTCAAGATTTAATTGATCAGCTTCGTGCTAATGGTACTCAAACTTATAAAGCTACTGTTAAAGTTTACGGAAATAAAGACGGTAAAGCTGATTTGACTAATCTAGTTGCTACTAAAAATGTAGACATCAACATCAATGGATTAGTTGCTAAAGAAACTGTCGAAAAAGCTGTTAAAGATAACGTTAAAGACAGTATCGATGTTCCTGCTGCTTATCTTGAAAAAGCTGAAGGAAAAGGTCCTTTCACTGCCGGTGTAAATCAAGTAATTCCTTATGAACTATTCGCTGGTGATGGTATGTTGACTCGTCTATTACTAAAAGCTTCTGATAAGGCACCATGGTCTGATAATGGTGTAGCTAAAAATCCTGCTTTATCTCCATTAGGAGAAAATGTGAAGACCAAAGGTCAATACTTCTATGAAGTAGACTTAAATGGCAATACTGTTGGTAAACAAGGTCAAGCTTTAATCGATCAGCTTCGTGCTAATGGTACTCAAACTTATAAAGCTACTGTTAAAGTTTACGGAAATAAAGACGGTAAAGCAGATTTGACAAACATCGTAGCAACTAAACAAGTTACTATTAAGATAAATGTTAAAGAAACATCAGGCACAGCAAATGGTTCATTCTCACCTTCTAACTCTGGTTCTGGCGTGACTCCGATGAATCACAGTCATGCTACAGGTGCGACTCATCAAATGCCTACTGACCATAAGGACATGATGGCACCAGCCAAAGAGACTGATAAAGCAATGCCAGCAAATGACCAAATGGAAAAATCAGGTATGAAGACTGAGACTCCAGCTCCAAGTACTACAGATAGCATGCCTGCTGACACCATGACAAGCTCTACCAATACGATGGCAGGTGAAAACATGGCTGCTTCTGCTAACAAGATGTCTGATACGATGATGTCAGACAAGATGATGTCAGATGATAAAGCTATGCTACCAAATACTGGTGAAGCTCAAACATCAATGGCAAGTATTGGTTTCCTTGGGCTTGCGCTTGCAGGTTTACTCGGTGGTCTAGGTTTGAAAAACAAAAAAGAAGAAAACTAATCAGCTAAGGAAATAAATGAGGGATAGTGGGCTGACTAAGGCTAGTTTACCAACTCAATCAGCAATCAGGACTTTCTTTCAATAGCAGATTAAAATCATCGTAAAACAATAAAAATAGTGTTATACTTAAAGCAGTATAGCACTGTTTTTATCAAAGGAGAGACAGATGGGAAAGACAATTTTACTCGTTGACGACGAGGTAGAAATCACAGATATTCATCAGAGATACTTAATTCAGGCAGGTTATCAGGTCTTGGTAGCCCATGATGGACTGGAAGCGCTAGAGCTGTTCAAGAAAAAACCGATTGATTTGATTATCACAGATGTCATGATGCCTCGGATGGATGGTTATGATTTAATCGGTGAGGTTCAATACTTATCACCAGAGCAGCCTTTCCTATTTATTACTGCTAAGACCAGTGAACAGGACAAGATTTACGGTCTGAGCTTGGGAGCAGATGATTTTATTGCTAAGCCCTTTAGCCCTCGTGAGCTGGTTTTGCGGGTCCATAATATTTTGCGTCGCCTTCATCGTGGGGGCGAAACAGAGCTGATTTCCCTTGGCAATCTGAAAATGAATCATAGTAGTCATGAAGTTCAAATAGGAGAAGAAATGCTGGATTTGACTGTTAAATCATTTGAATTGCTGTGGATTTTAGCTAGCAATCCAGAGAGAGTTTTCTCCAAGACAGACCTCTATGAAAAGGTCTGGCAAGAAGACTACGTGGATGACACCAATACCTTGAATGTGCATATCCATGCTCTTCGACAGGAGTTGGCAAAATATAGTAGTGACCAAACGCCCACTATTAAGACAGTTTGGGGGTTGGGATATAAGATAGAGAAACCGAGAGGACAAACATGAAACTAAAAAGTTATATTTTGGTTGGATATATTATTTCAACCCTCTTAACCATTTTGGTTGTTTTTTGGGCTGTTCAAAAAATGCTGATTGAGAAAAGCGAGATTTACTTTTTGCTTGGGATGACTATCGTTGCTAGCCTTGTCGGTGCTGGTATTAGTCTCTTTCTCCTGTCGCCGGTATTTACGTCGTTGGGCAAACTCAAGGAACATGCCAAGCGGGTAGCGGACAAGGATTTTCCTTCAAATTTAGAGGTTCAAGGCCCTTTAGAATTTCAACAATTAGGCCAAGCTTTTAATGAAATGTCCCATGATTTGCAGGCCAGCTTTGATTCCTTGGAAGAAAGCGAACGAGAAAAGGGCTTGATGATTGCTCAACTTTCGCATGATATTAAGACTCCTATCACTTCGATCCAAGCGACGGTAGAAGGGATTTTGGATGGGGTTATCAAGGAGTCGGAGCAAGCTCATTATCTAGCAACCATTGGACGCCAGACGGAAAGACTCAATAAACTGGTTGAGGAGTTGAATTTTTTGACCCTAAACACAGCCAGAAATCAGGCGGATATGACTAGTAAAGACAGCATTTTTCTGGATCAGCTCTTGATTGAGTGCATGAGTGAATTTCAGTTCTTGATTGAGCAAGAAAGAAGAGATGTCCACTTGCAGGTAATCCCAGAGTCTGCCCGGATTGAAGGAGATTATGCTAAGCTTTCTCGTATCTTGGTGAATCTGGTCAATAACGCTTTTAAATACTCTGCTCCAGGAACCAAGCTGGAAGTGGTGGCTAAGCTGGAGAAGCACCAGCTTTCAATCAGTGTGACCGATGAGGGGCAGGGCATTGCCCCAGAGGATTTGGAGAATATTTTCAAACGCCTTTATCGTGTCGAAACTTCGCGTAATATGAAAACAGGTGGTCATGGCTTGGGTCTTGCGATTGCGCGTGAATTGGCCCATCAATTGGGTGGGGAAATCACGGTCAGCAGCCAGTACGGCCTCGGAAGCACCTTTACCCTCCTTCTCAACCTCTCTGGTAGTGAAAATAAAGCTTAAAACCCCTTTACAAATCTAGCCATTCATGGTAGAATGGATTTTGTGCGAAATATCAGCAGGAAAGCATGAAGCTCGTCAACAGGTGTCTTATGATAAGTAACCTTGGCTGTTTAGGCGAAGGGCATCTGCACGAATCAGGGCTTTCTAAGTGACTATTTCCACCGAAATATTATTTATATCAGGAGGACATTCACATGTCACGTTATACAGGACCATCTTGGAAACAAGCTCGTCGCCTTGGCCTTTCACTTACAGGTACAGGTAAAGAATTGGCACGTCGTAACTACGTACCAGGACAACACGGACCAAACAACCGTTCTAAATTGTCAGAATACGGTTTGCAATTGGCTGAAAAACAAAAACTTCGTTTCACTTACGGTGTAGGTGAAAAACAATTCCGTAACTTGTTCGTACAAGCTACAAAAATCAAAGGCGGAATCCTAGGTTTCAACTTCATGCTTCTTTTGGAACGTCGTTTGGATAACGTTGTTTACCGTCTTGGTCTTGCGACTACTCGTCGTCAAGCTCGTCAATTCGTAAACCACGGTCACATCCTTGTTGACGGAAAACGCGTTGATATCCCATCATACCGCGTAACTCCAGGTCAAGTGATCTCAGTTCGTGAGAAATCATTGAAAGTTCCAGCTATCCTTGAAGCAGTAGAAGCTACTCTTGGACGTCCAGCATTCGTATCATTCGACGCTGAAAAATTGGAAGGTTCATTGACTCGCTTGCCAGAACGCGACGAAATCAACCCAGAAATCAACGAAGCACTTGTCGTTGAATTCTACAACAAAATGCTTTAAGATAAGACTTTATATTGTAAGAAGCCTACAACAGTGGGCTTTTTGCTTTGTCTTAAAACGTTGATTTCTGGGTTTGTCATCATTTTTGTCATCACTTATAACGAACTAACAGCTTTCTCATAAAATGAGAAGGCTGTTTTTGCTTTTTCTTTGGAGAGATGATTGTAAGTGTCCATAGTCATAGCTAGTGTAGAATGACCTAGACGGTGTTGTAATTCTTTATAGGGTATTCCAGAGTTTAGCAAAAGCCTAGTATGTGTGTGTCTGAAACGTGTGTTTAAACGAGTTGATAGTGTTTTATTGTTTGGGTATTGAGGAAATAAGAAAAGTTTAAGTCTGTTATTTTAAATTTGATGTTTACAAAATGATAAGCAGATAAGCAAAGTAATAACTTGCCTTAGTTGCTCGCAGAATGACAAGGGATAGAAGAGATAAAAATGTCTCTTAATTCCTTACCAAATGGTATGGAGAATGGACTTGAACCAAGAGCGAACGCCGAGAAAATGCAAAAAAGCACTTAGAAAAATCTAAGCGCTCAAGAGTAGTGGACGGTGTGCCTGTCCCGTCATCTCATACTATGAAGTTGCGTAGCGACACTATCATTTCTACCTCACTTCTCTTTAAACTAATTATATCATAAAGGAGTAGCAGCTTGACCACTGACGAAGTAGAAAAGAAACAAAAAGTATTAAAAATTTTGAAAAAGCAACTCAGAGACTAGACTTAGACTTAGACTTGAAGATAAGTGATTGTATGATGTACGACGTGAGATATTCGCCACTCTCTTTACAAGGCGAACTGGAGAGAGATTAAAGCTATGGCAATTATACGAGGCGCTAGACATCGATAAGGCTCAATATGAGTGCCTCAAGGCTGAGATACTGCTAGACTTTGCTAAAAGCTATCGTGGTGGTGTTTTAGTGGTGTATAAGCAAAACAATATCTTAGGCCTAATTAAAAGCCCTTAGAAACGAATCTAAGGGTTTTTTGACTGGTTGATTTTATCAGTAATTTCAATTTCCTTGATTTCATTTTCAAAGAGTTTAATCCATTTGGTTCCAGAATTAACGGATAACCCATCAAATTCTTCATCGTGGACATCTTTGTCTTCGTAAAGAGCTACACCTTTAAATATTTGGCCATCAATATCGGTGATTCTGACAACCTTGTTATTAAATTCTTTAAGTTCCATCAGTCTCTCCTTTCGTGGTACTATAGTCTGTTATATTATTGGAATTCCCTTAACATACGCTTCTTTAGCCTCCGCAAGTGTCATTTTATTAGGACCACCATCTATATTAGTTTCTCCTGTATTTTGCCACTGACAAACGTCACAGATATCATACACTGCGGTAACAGTACCACATACTGGACAATGGACATATTCGCTACCGTTAATAATGATTAAATTCTCTTTTCCAGTCTTATTCATTTAAGGTTACTCCCAACACTATACAAATATATTAGCTATTTCTATACACTACTTTTTCAATATCATTGATTGTAATTGTTATGGTATCCCAGTCTTTCGAGGAATCTCCTATGTCAGCAATAAAAGTATCTTCACTTAATTTTTCGACAATTGTCGCCGTTTGACCGTTTTTTAACAACACTGTATCAAATTCTAGAATTTTTACGATTTTTCTCCTTGCGTAAGCTTCTTTGGCTTCGGCTAGAGTCAATTTATTTGGGCCACCGTCAATATTTATAATACCAGTATTATGCCAACGACAGACGTCACAGATATCATAGTCCATAACTTCAGTTCCGCAAACAGGGCAATGTAACCATAAATATCCATCAATTTCCCATGTCGATTTTGATCTATCCATATAAATCCCTCCTCCATAAACTCGCCAAACCAGTCTTTTTGGTGAACCGTCAACATTAACCCACTTTTTCATCATTATACTGCAAATCGAAGGGGATTGCTAATAATTGAGTGTGTATTCCAGATGTGCTATGATAGTATTATTAGGTAATAAAAAAAGCACGATTGATTGTCCTTTTGTGGGGGTTTTTGTGGTTGAAAAGGACTAGAAAAGGTGTATAATATAGATAAAGAATAGAAGTAGAGAAACATCGGGAACTACGCACCCTTTGGGTATCTGAAAAGCGGGGAATTCCCGTCCCGCCTATTCCAGCACCTAGAGAAATCTAAGTGCTTTTTGATATGAGTTATTTTTGCCTTTTATATACTACGTGGTATAATGAATCTATCAGCAATAAAAAAAGCACGTTTGACCGTGCTAGTTTCTTGCCTGCTGAACTCATCATTTTAAGTCCTTTTTTGTTACCCGTTATGTTTTTTCAACTTATTTGAATTTAATAGTTTTGGAGAAAATCAAGTTAGATTTAGAGCAGGCTTAGGCCTGTTTTTCTGTACCTAATCACTGCAAGATAATAAAATGTTGTAATATTTTATTGAATCAGATAGGCTTTAGAGCCTTGATATTAAGCACTTTGGTGCGCTTTCCTTTAGTGCTTTTTGATTTCTCTTAGTATCCAGCTATAATCGTCTATATGCAACTAGACCTGTATAGTTTAAAGTGATATAATAGTCTAAAAGGAGGTACTACTATGAATGTTTTAGAAAAAAATACACAGGTAAATTTTAAGACTAACAGAGACTTGTTAGAGAAGGCTAAAGCTATTATCACAGCGCAAAATCTTGATATGACAGCCAGCTTTAACTTGTTTTTGGAACACATTGTAGAACATAAATCCTTGCCATTTGAAACTCAAGTAGATAAAGAAAGAGAAGAACTTCTATCAGGGTTGCGTGCTGAAATTGCCCGTAGCTTTGACGATTTAGAACAGGGAAGAACTTACAGCCTTGATGAAGTGAGGGCTAACCTTGGAATTTAACGAGAACGCATATAGCCTCATTATCTCTGAAACGGTACAAGAACAGCTAAGAGGTATCAAAGACTATATCTCAGCTAACTACTTTTCAGAACAGGCAGGAGCAAACACAGTTAGGAATATTCTTTATGGTTTGGAGCGTCTTGAAGTCTTCCCAGAAGCAGGATTTGATGCTGACGAAAGAGTAGGATGTATTATATATCCACCCCTCAAAACTCGATGTATCATTTTAGGAGATTATCTAGCCTTCTATCATATTTTAGAGGACAGAAAAGCTGTCTTTGTATCAGATATTATTCATAGCAAACAGGACTACATCCGCTTGTTCAAGAAAAAGTAGCGCCTATATAAAGGCGTTTTTGTTTGGGAATGCCACGATGTTGATGATATAAATCTGGTATGATATAATGTTTTGGCCCCCTCAATTTAATGAAGGGAGGTGTTACATATGTTAGAAACTTTACTCACAGTGTTTCTAGCTCCGTTACTTGTTAACGTACTATCTGAGCTTTTCAAGCTATGGATAAAGAGACGTAGCAAGTAGCTCTTAATCCTTTAAGAGGGTAGCAAAAAACCCCATCGGTGGCACGGTGGGGTTTTTTAGTTACATATGCTGTAACTTTACTCACATTGTAAGTTCATTCTAACATATAACACCCAATATTTCAAGTTTTTATTTTTATATTTCCTCAGAGTGTGTTTGTGGTTTGAGTCCGCTTCACTGAAATTAGCACACGCGCTACCAAGTTCCATTCTACAGCAAAGAAATCAACTCTTTTCTAGGGATTTCCGCCCTCATTTTTGTCTTTTGTGCTAAAATAGACTTATAAATTGAAAATAAGGAATGTTTATGAAATCGGGTAATGGTTTTTGGAAAGGTTGTCTCTATTTTGGGGGCTTCTTGTTCTTGTTGGGCCTTTTGGTCCAATATGCTCTTCCGCTTGCAGCTTGTGTACTGCTAGGCTATGGTGGTTATCGTCTCTATAAACGTTGGCGTTATCCTCTTTTGCAGGATGCCTCTCTAGATGATCGGATTGAGCTTTTAAAAGCTCGGATTCGTCAGGCGGACAAGGATATTCAGCAATTAGAGGGAACTTTAGTAGAAAAAGGCTCAGAGTCCTATAAGAGTCTGGCCAATCAAGTATTAATCGAACTGCGGGAAATCCATCAGGAGGCGGATCGTCTCAAGTCCTATATCGATGCTGATGTCTACAACCGTATTGACAAAAAGGTTCGTACAGTAAGGGCAAACATCGATGTTCAGCTAGAACGTTTGGATAGAGAAAGTCAGGTAGATCTTGAAAATGCGGAGACAGAGGAATTAGCTCCAGAATTGTCCCAGACCTTGGCCAATATTGCTATTGACCATCAGGCTATTTTAGACAAGATTGCTACCTCTGCCGAGGGGGATAAGGAAGAATTGACGGCCATTCATAGTTTGAAGATGGAGAAATTCAAAACGATTTTAGAAGGTTATTTAAAGATTAAGGCCAATCCTAAAAACTATAATCGGGCAGAAGAACGCTTAGAGCAAGCTAAAGCAGCTATCGAACAATTTGACCTTGAGCTAGACCAAGTCTTGAGAGAACTCAATGAAACAGATATGCGTGATTTTGATATCAGTCTGCGTATCTTAGAAAAAGATCGTAAAGAATAGGTTAGAAATAAAGGAGTAACCATGACAGAATTTAATTTTGATATTGACCAGATTGCCAATAATACGGTAGCTAAGGTGGATAAAACAACCCAAATCATCGAGACCAATACTGGCTCGGACAAGACCTTAACCTTCCTTGAAAAGTTGAGCCCTGAGCAGCAAGAAGGAATCAAGGCGCACGTGCCCCAGTTAGTAGACCAGTTTGTCACAAATCAAAATGCTCTTTTAGATTTTGGACAATCTGCTGTCGAAGGTGTGAACAATACGGTCAATCGTATCTTGTCAGAACAAAAGAAACTGCAGATTCCCCAAGTGGATGATCTACTCAAAAATACCAACCGTGAGTTGCAAGGCTTTGTAGTTAAATACAAGAACGCTGAAATTGCTGAGTTAGAAGAAAAGCCAAACTTTTTGCAACGATTGTTTAACAAGAGCAAGAATACCCTACAAGAATTTTACTTTGACTCAAAAACAGTGGAGCAAAAGCTCGATGGTATGGCAGCTGCAGTGGTCAAGCAAGAAGATGTGCTAGCTCGAAATATCGTCTCTGCTGAGATGTTGATTGAGGACAATACCAAATCCATTGAAAATCTAGTGGGAGTGATTTCCTTTATCGAAGCCAGCCAGACAGAAGCTGGTAATCGCGCTGCCGAACTGAAAGCTCAAACTGACCAACTTTATACAAGTACGGTAGAATACCAAACCAAGTCACAAGAATTGGCCCGCATGGCTGAAGTGGTTAATACTCTTGAACAACAACACACTGAGTATGTCAGCCGTCTCTATGTTGCCTGGGCAACAACACCTCAGATGCGCAATCTTGTGAAGGTGTCATCTGATATGCGCCAAAAATTGGGCATGCTTCGTCGCAATACGATTCCAACAATGAAGCTTTCTATTGCTCAACTGGGTATTTTGCAACAGTCAATGAAATCAGGTGTTGTGGCAGATGCCATTGTCAATGCCAATAATGCTGCTCTTCAGATGTTAGCTGAAACCAGTAAGGAAGTGATTCCGCAGATGGAACGAATTGCCCAAAGCCCGACAGTCGCTGTCGAATCGGTTACCAAACTGGCTGAAAGTCTGGTCGCTCAAAACCAAGGTATCGTCGCTGCTATTGAATTGGGACGCCAGAAACGTGCCCAGCTAGAAACAACTATCGTTAAGTCCGCAGAAATGATCAACGATTCTGTCAAGCTACGCGATGAGAAAATCGTCCAAGCCCTTCTAGACCAAGGCAAGGCCGCCCAGAAAGAAGTACAAGAATAACACACAAGTCCCTTGTAATGTAGATTTGCAGGGGATTTTGGATTTTTCTATATATTAGAGTCTAATTTATTTCACAAAAAATGTAGTCATTCGAATGATTTGTCTTGCAATGTAGTGGAATTAACAAAAAGAAAAAACGCTTGAATGCGTTTTTCTTCTGTATTAATTCGTATTGAATGCTTACTTAACTTCTATCTACAGTTTCTATAAATATAATAGAGCTGAAGCAGTGGTAAAACAGATTTTCAACAAACTTGGCGATATCTCTAAAAATAATTTCTTTATAGTCCAAGTCGGTTTGAGTATTCAAATAAAGCAATATTGAAGCGGTAACTTGTCGCTTTTACTTTTCAACTTGGCTAACTTGACCTGCATTACCTAGGTAGCTTTGCTTTAAATTATATTTTTCTCTTAAAGATTTGATACGAGTATGTATTTCTTGTGAGTAATTTTCATCAAAAAATTTCATATATAATCCCCTATAATCATGGAAAAGTAGTAAAAATAGTTGTTATCCTAGTTGATTAAAAAAATCTCTAATTTCCTCATCTTTTATAAAATAATATATAATTTTCCCCTCTCTTCTAGTGCCCAAGATGTTTTGATTGGCTAGTTTACGAAGATGGTGGGAAGTAGATGCCATACTGAGATTTAGTAAACAGGCTATATCACAGACACAGAGTTCTTCAACAGCAAGAAGATAGAAGATGATATTTATCTGTTTATTATCGGTAAATTTTGTTAAAATGCGAAGTGATTTTTGGACTTTTTCTTTTTCAAGGTAGTTCGTTGCGGTTGTAATATTTTGCTGATTTATAACATTCACTTGGCAGATACTATCTTTTTTCATAATATTTTCTCCTAGCCTAATATAGTCCATAGTATGTCAAAACTGTTATTTTCAATCAGGATATATATCCCCAATCCTAAATAAACAACGGCAATAAACCATCTGCTATATTTTTCCAAAGTTTCTCCAACAGAAGGGACTTGTGCCAATTTTTGGGCAGAAAAAACCAAGAGATAAATCATGACTAGAAAAGTAAGTAAAGTCACTATCAAATTCGCTAAATTTAAGGTGATAAAATATGGGACAAAGACACCAATATTGTCAGCGCCACAACTTGCAAAAGTAATCATAGCGACTAGAACAATCAGGTTTTTATTGTCTTTTCGCAAACCATCTTTTGCAATAGCTTCTCCATCAGAATCTCCTAAAAGCAAAACTTTGAGGCCTAGGAAAATTGGAATCAAACCGAGTAAACCTAAAATCTCTTTACTAGGAATATAATTTAGGACAAATGCAAAAAGCAAACTTAGCAATATTAGACTAACAGAGCCTAGAAATTGTCCTAAATAGATGTTAATGATGTCTTTTCTGCTTTTTCTTTTGGCAAAAAATAACATTAGGATAATAAGTAAGTCTACGGCTGTCCCAGAATACAGTATTATTGAAGTAACAACATTTTGAATCATAAAACACCTCATTCAAATATATTTTTGAATGTATTTTAACATTAAACTTTGTAGATGTCAACTTAAAATCCACCAAAATATAGATAAGAAGTTAGTGTACCAAATATTAAAAAGCCCTGCCATCGAAATGATAGCAGAGCTTAACCAATATCCAACTGATATATTTATCTAAAAAATTGATTTGTAGTGCAATGTAATGAGTTTCAAAAAATCAAAAAACGCTGATTAAGCGTTTTTCTTCTGTATTGATTCGTATTGAATGCTTACTTCACTTCTGTAAACACAACGTGTTTGCGAAGTTTTGGTGAGTATTTCTTCAATTGAAGACGGTCTGGAGTGTTACGTTTGTTTTTAGAAGTAAGGTACAAGCGTTCACCAGATTCTTTGTGTTCAAGTGTAATATTTACGCGCATGGTATCTCCCTTCTATTATTCAGCTGATGCAGCTTTAGCGATTTTACGTCCTTTGTAGTATCCTTTAAGTGATACACGGTGAGAACGTGAGTAATCTCCAGTAGTTTCGTCAAAGTTTACAGATGGAGCTGTTACTTTGTAGTGTGTACGACGTTTGTTTTTCTTCGCTTTTGAAGTGCGACGTGCAGGTACTGCCATTTTGATTTCTCCTTTAGGTATTTATATTCGATTCAATCTACTGATTTTCATCAACCATACTAGGATAACACATTTTTTTTGTAAAGTAAAGTTACTTGACAAAAAAAGATGAAAAAATTCTCCTGCGTAACTTCTCAAAGTAACTTCCATCTCTCTCCCAAAACTGGAAGTTAGTCTCAGACGATGAATTATGCTAGAATTAAGTCTGAGACTTTTCGTGAGGAGGTACCTCATGACGAAAAAACAAAAACATCTCACTCTAGAAGACCGTATTGACATCCAAACTGGAATCAGCCAACAGGAGACTTTCCGTTCCATCGCTGAGAAGATGGGGAAAGACCCGTCAACGATTTCAAAGGAAATCAAGCGCAATCGCATCATGCATCCAACATCCGTCAAATCTGATTGCACGGATTGCCCTCTTCTCAAAAAAGCTCCTTATGTCTGTAACAACTGTCCAAAAAAGAGGACGGATTGTGGGTTTAACCGCTATCTTTACTACGCGAAAAAGGCACAGGAGCAGTACGAGACTATGTTGAGGGAATCCAGACAGGGCATTCCCCTAAACAAGGAAAGTTTTTATCAGATGGACAAGATCTTAACCCTAGGCATCCAGAAGAAACAAAGCATCTACCATATCATTCAGACACATAACCTACCTGTGTCGAAATTTACGGAGTATCGGCATGCCAAGCTGGGCTATCTGACAGCCAAGCCCATTGATTTCCCTCGGATGGTCACGTTTTCGGAACGCAGAAAATCCAGAAAAGTAGCTATTCCCAAAGAGCTGAAAATTGGGCGGACCTATCAAGATTTCCAAGAGTTACGAGAAACTGATGATTTCTTCAAATGGTTGGAAATGGACACGGTCATCGGCAGACCTGGTGGAAAGCTACTGCTCACCTTCAACGTTTCCTTCTGTAATTTCCTCTTCGCCTTGCTTTTGGACAACAAGACTGCTCTGGAAGTCGCCACTAAATTCGCAGCTTTGAAAGAAAGAGTCATGGACGGAGGGTATGCGTTCCATCAGCTGTTCCCTGTCATTCTCACAGACAACGGATCTGAGTTCGCCTATGTGGAGGAGCTTGAGCGAGACATTGATGGGAAGTCTCACCTCTACTTCTGCGACCCTAGCCGTCCTGACCAGAAGGGGCGGATTGAGAAGAACCATACGGTTTTGCGAGCCATTCTTCCCAAGGGCACTTCCTTTGACCAACTGACTCAGAAAGACGTCAATCTAGTCATTTCCCATGTCAATTCCTTGAAACGAGAAGAGTTTCAAGGAAAATCTGCTTACGACGTCTTCACCTTCACCTTTGGCGAGGACATCGCTGCTCTTCTGGGTTGCCAATTTGTCAAACCAGAAGACACACACTTATCACCTGATTTATTGAAATAAAGGGAATTTTCCCCTCTAACTACACATCTTATCACCATCGAAAAGTCTCACACTAAACGCTAGCAACTGGAATTTACTCTAAGACGACTCTGTTTTAGGGCTATTTGTCGTGCACTTTTTTCTGAGTCTTTTCGCTTTTGAACCCTTATATATCAAGAAAAAGAAAACCAGTGGAAGTTAGTCTAAGACGGATTTCCACTGATTTCACGCATTTTTCTCATACTAAAAGCTAGGTTGTGGGAAACTGGAAGTTAGTTTTAGAAGTTACCAAAAATTCTCCTGTCCGACACAGCAAACAGGAGAAGGTCTTAAATATCAATCTCAAATGGTTCATCAATGGTTTCTGATACGTATTTTCCGTCTTTCTTCCGTTGTTTGACACATTCTGTGAGGAGATATTCTATTTGCCCATTGACTGAACGAAAGTCGTCTTCTGCCCATGATGCGAGTGCAGCGTATAACTTTGTTGAGAGCCGAAGGGGGATCTGCTTTTTTTTAGCTTCAGCCATTTTTAGTAAAGACTTCCTGTGTTGACAATTGGTTGTGCATCATGATTGCCACAGAGAACGACTAGGAGATTTGAAACCATGGCAGCTTTTCGTTCTTCGTCAAGCTCTACCAATTCCTCTTCATTGAGCCGTTCCAGTGTCATTTCAACCATTCCTATTATTTGATATCTAAATGATATCGCTTTAATTTATAACGTCAAGAAAAAGTAGAAAAATAATTACTAAAAACTTTCAGCCCAATAATTACTTGTAGGAGGTGAGATTATATTGTGCTCAAATACTCTTTTATTCTTATAACTTTTACACTATAATTGTAGTTAGAAAGGAAGAGAAATGTTTGATTATAGAGCACTAGTTATTTTGATGACTTTGATGGATCATTGTGAGCTATCATTATATGAATTATCTGTTAAGGTGAGCTTACCTATAAAGGAAGTCAAAGAAGGAATAGATTATTTAGTGCCTTATCTAGCTAATAAAGGGATAGTGCTGGATAAAAAACAAGGTCGCTATAGTTTATCAAATCGTACGAAGCAGTCTTTGACAGATATTATTAAGTCGGATGAATTGGTTTTACCAAAGTCGACTCGCTTAGCATTAATCTATCTTTACACTTTTTGCCGATTAGATTTTATATCGAATAATCATTACCAAGACTTTTTGAAAGTAAGTAAGAATACAACCTTATCTGATATTCAATCATTAAGAAAGATTATGTTAGATAATGATTTGGAGCTAGGGTACAGTAGAGCAAAAGGTTATACTTTACACGGTTCAGAGTGGAATAAGCACCGTTTAGCTTTTCAAATGGTTAGTGAGTTGCTGGAATCCTCCATAGGGATTTGGGGGTTGGATTATGTTTTATCTAGTTGGGGGTATTCATTAACTTATGATTTGATTGATCAGGTAGTTAAAGATTATTATGAAAAGCTACAGATAGTACCTATTGTTAATCAATTAAAAGTTTGCCTTTTCGGTTTAGTATTCATTATATGTAGGTATCAAAGGGATGTTGAAAGAGTATGTCTTTCAGAGACATTAGTATCTCCTATTATTCAAGATATAACAACTATTTTATTGGATACAGTAGTTGATTTGGGAATTATAGATACGGTATTTTCAGAGGATGATTATCGCTATATCACAGTTTTATTATCAAGTTGCTTTGAAGGTGAAGTAGATGTTGCTCCGGTTTACTTTAATCAATTAACAGAGGCTATTATAAGTAGAATGGAAGATATTTCTTTGTTACATTTTAAACAAAGGGAAGTATTGAGAGAAAATCTTCGCCGCCACCTTATACCGGCTTACTATAGATTAAAGTTCGGCTTACCTAGTTCAAATGAATATGTGTTGCATGTTAAAGAACATTATCCTGATTTATTTGAACTAGTAAAAGATTCTTTGACTCCCTTGATGGACGCTATTGACAAACCCATACCTGATAGTGAAACAGCATATTTTGTTATCCATTTTGGAGGATATTTAAAGAAAGCAGACAATTTGCCTCAAAAATGTTATAAAGCAGCAATTATTTGTCCTAATGGGATTAGTTCTTCATTGATGTTAAAAGAGAATCTATTAGCATTATTTCCTCAAATTGAGTTTATAGGAACCTCAAAGATTGATGATTTGCAGGTAAAAGCTAGTAGTGACTATGATATGGTTTTTTCTACCATAAAGGTGGAGACAGAAAAACCAAATTATCTAGTTTCGGTTATGATGACGGAAGAACAAACAACACAGTTAGTTGAATTGGTATCAAAAGATTTCCCAGATACAGGTTATCGAGATATTGAGCTTAATCAGATAATTAGCATAGTAAGACGATATAGTGTAGTCACACAAGAATTAGAGTTAAAATTAGCATTAAAGAGGTATCTCTATCAAGAAATGAACAGAAAGGAAGTGTTACCATTGTTAGAAGAATTAATTACAAAAGAAACTTATCAGGTTAGTTCGGAAAAATTAGGATGGAAGGAGGCGATTCGTTTAGCAGCTAAACCGCTTTTGGATCAACATAAGATAACTGAGAACTACCCTGAGGCAATGATTCAAAAAGTAGAAGAGTTTGGGCCTTTTATTAATTTAGGGAAGGGAGTAGCAATTCCTCACGCTCGGCCAGATGAAGGTGTGAATGAAATAGGAATGTCAATGTTAGTTTTGGAAGAACCGATTTATTTATTGGATAATCCAGAACAAGAGGTAAGATTGTTGATTTGTATTGCAGCCATTGATAATGAGAGTCATTTAAAGGCTTTGTCACATTTAACAACAATTTTAAGAGATAAAAATCATGTTCAAACTTTAATATCATCAAAAAACTTTGATGACATTGAAATGATAATTAAACAGGAGGATTAGATAATGTTAAAAATTGGTACAGCTTGTGGTTCAGGATTAGGTTCAAGTTTTATGGTACAGATGAATATTGAATCTGTATTGAGTGATTTGAATGTTTCAGATGTAGAAGTTGAACATTATGATTTAGGTGGAGCAGATCCAAATGCAGCTGATATTTGGATTGTTGGTCGTGATCTAGCTGATTCCGCTAGTCATCTTGGAGATGTTCGTATCTTAAATAGTATTATTGATATGGACGAGCTACGAGAATTAATTACTAAAATTTGTAAAGAAAAAGAACTTATATAGGAGGCTAGCGTCATGATGAAGTTCATATTGGATATTGTTAGTACACCAGCTATTTTAGTAGCTTTAATTGCAATCTTAGGATTAGTTCTTCAGAAGAAGAAATTACCTGATATTATTAAAGGCGGAATTAAGACCTTTGTTGGTTTCTTAGTTGTATCTGGTGGTGCAGGAATTGTACAAAATTCTTTGAATCCATTTGGTACCATGTTTGAACATGCTTTTCATTTATCTGGAGTTGTACCGAATAATGAAGCAATTGTAGCTGTAGCTTTAACAACATATGGCTCAGCTACTGCAATGATTATGTTTGCAGGTATGGTATTCAATATCTTAATTGCTCGTTTTACTCGATTCAAATATATCTTTTTAACAGGGCACCACACTCTATATATGGCGTGTATGATTGCGGTCATTTTATCAGTTGCTGGCTTTACAAGTTTGCCTCTTATCTTACTAGGAGGATTAGCACTCGGTATTATTATGAGTGTTTCCCCAGCATTTGTGCAAAAATATATGGTTCAATTAACTGGAAATGACAAGGTGGCTTTAGGTCATTTCAGTTCTTTGGGATATTGGTTGAGTGGTTTTACTGGTAGCCTTATCGGTGACAAATCAAAATCAACAGAGGACATTAAATTTCCAAAGAGTTTAGCTTTTTTACGTGATAGTACTGTTAGCATTACTTTATCCATGGCAATTATTTACATTATTGTAGCTATCTTTGCAGGGTCAGAGTATATAGAAAAAGAAATCAGTAGTGGTACAAGTGGTCTAGTTTATGCTTTACAATTAGCAGGTCAATTTGCAGCAGGGGTATTTGTTATTTTAGCAGGTGTTCGCCTTATTTTGGGTGAAATTGTTCCAGCCTTTAAAGGTATTTCAGAGCGTCTTGTACCTAATTCAAAACCTGCTTTGGATTGTCCGATTGTTTATACTTATGCACCCAATGCAGTTCTAATTGGATTTATCTCTAGTTTTGTTGGTGGTTTAGTAAGTATGGCAATTATGATTGCTTCAGGAACGGTTGTTATTTTACCAGGTGTTGTGCCTCATTTCTTCTGTGGAGCGACTGCAGGTGTTATTGGGAATGCATCTGGTGGTGTTCGTGGAGCTACTATTGGAGCATTTTTACAAGGTATTTTAATTAGTTTTCTTCCAGTCTTTTTAATGCCAGTTTTGGGAGGACTTGGTTTCCAAGGATCAACTTTCTCAGATGCAGATTTTGGTCTATCAGGAATTATTTTAGGAATGTTGAATCAGTTTGGTTCACAAGCAGGCATTGTTATTGGTCTTGTTCTTATTTTGGCAGTTATGTTTGGAGTATCCTTTATTAAAAAGCCATCTGCAAAGGAGGAATAAGGGATGATTTTAAGTGAAAATAGAGAAGATGAGTTAAGAAAATTTGCAACAAAAATCCGATTAAATACTCTTAGAACATTGAATCATCTTGGATTTGGCCATTATGGAGGAAGTCTGTCTATAGTAGAAGTTTTAGCAGTGCTTTATGGTGAAATAATGCCGATGACTCCAGAAATATTTGCATCACGAGATAGGGATTATTTTGTTTTATCCAAGGGACATGCTGGACCAGCTTTGTATAGCACACTCTATTTGAATGGTTTCTTTGACAAAGAATTCTTATATTCTTTAAATACAAATGGAACCAAATTACCGTCTCATCCTGATAGAAATCTAACGCCGGGCATAGATATGACAACTGGCTCTTTAGGACAGGGAATTAGTGTTGCAACCGGACTTGCATATGGTCAGAAAATAAGAAAAAGTCCCTTTTATACCTATGCTATTGTTGGGGATGGTGAGTTAAATGAGGGACAATGTTGGGAGGCTATACAGTTTGCTTCTCATCAACAGTTATCTAATTTAATGGTATTTGTAGACGATAACAAAAAACAATTAGATGGTTTTACAAAGGATATTTGTAATCCAGGTGATTTTGTAGAAAAATTCTCAGCATTTGGATTTGAATCCATTAGGGTCAATGGTTCAGATATTAGAGAAATTTATGAAGGGATTATCCAATTAAAACAGTCAAATAATTCATCCCCTAAGTGTATTGTATTAGACACTATTAAAGGTCAAGGAGTTCGAGAGCTGGAAGAAATGAAATCCAATCATCATCTTCGCCCTACTGTAGAGGAGAGACAAATGTTAACTTCAGTTGTAGAAAGATTAAGTCAGGAATTGGAGGAAACAGAATGATGAGAAGTACGAAAGAATTACGACATGTGTATAGAGATTTCCTTCTAGAAGCTAACCAAAGTTATTATGATATAGTAGTTTTAGAAGCAGACTTGTCAAGTTCGATGGCTACTAATAATCTTGAAAAGGACTTTGGAGACCGTTATGTGAATGTTGGGATCATGGAAGCAGAAATGGTCGGGCTTGCAGCAGGTTTATCTATTCAGGGGTTTAGACCTTATCTTCATACATTTGGCCCTTTTGCTTCACGAAGAGTATTTGATCAATTATTTATTTCTCTTGGGTACGCACAATTGGATGCCACTGTGATTGGCTCAGATGCAGGAGTAACGGCAGAGATGAATGGTGGAACACATATGCCATTTGAAGAAATTGGATTGTTACGTTTAATTCCTAAATCAATCATTTTTGAAGCAACTGATGATATCCAATTTCGTGAAATCTTGAACCAGACATTAGAATTAAAAGGACTAAAATATATTCGAACAATTAGAAAAGCTCCAGAGGCTGTATATCAAGGTGGAGAAGATTTTTCTAAAGGCTACATTGAGTTAAGACACGGTGAAGATGTTGTAATAGTTGCTTCTGGCATAATGGTTGCTCCAAGTATTCGAGTTGCGGATGAACTGTCTAAATTAGGTTATTCAGTAGGTGTGATAGATTTATTTAGAATCAAACCGATACCAGAACAGATAAAAACAATGTTAAGCGGAAAAACTATATTTACTGTAGAAAACCACAATCAGATAGGTGGAATTGGCAGTGCTTTATGTGAATTATTCTCTGATGATGGAATAACAAAAATTCATCGGATGGGTGTTCAAGAAAGATTCGGTCAAGTAGGGAAAATGGATTATCTTCTTAATGAGTATGGTTTGAGTGAATCGAATATAAAAGAGAAAGTTTTAGCGTTTTATAATGCAAGATAGATGTTAAATACACTTATCTGAAAGAACTTCTGTAAAAATTACATTACGTTATTTAAAGCGAGCGGATTAAAAGCATATTCTGGTAATCAGAAAGTGCCCTGATCCGCTTTGTTGTTTTTAATTTACAATGTTTATATGTGTATAGAATTTTCTGAAAATTCAAGAATTTTCTTCTGTTCATTGCTTTTAAAATGTGCTATAATAGTAAAAACTGAAATGGGAGGGAACAAATGACTGAATTAGATAAACGTCACCGCAGTAGCATTTATGACAGTATGGTAAAATCACCAAACCGTGCCATGCTTCGTGCGACTGGTATGACAGATAAGGACTTTGAGACACCGATTGTGGGAGTGATTTCGACTTGGGCGGAAAATACACCATGTAACATCCACTTGCATGATTTTGGGAAATTAGCCAAAGAAGGTGTCAAATCGGCAGGTGCTTGGCCTGTGCAGTTTGGGACTATTACTGTAGCGGACGGGATTGCCATGGGAACGCCTGGGATGCGTTTCTCTTTGACATCTCGTGATATCATTGCGGACTCAATCGAGGCGGCTATGGGTGGTCACAACGTGGATGCCTTCGTCGCTATCGGTGGTTGTGACAAGAACATGCCGGGTTCTATGATTGCCATTGCTAATATGGATATCCCAGCTATTTTCGCCTATGGTGGAACTATTGCACCGGGAAATCTTGATGGTAAAGATATTGACTTGGTTTCTGTCTTTGAGGGTATCGGAAAATGGAACCACGGTGACATGACAGCTGAGGAAGTGAAACGTCTCGAATGTAATGCCTGCCCTGGCCCTGGTGGCTGTGGTGGTATGTACACTGCTAATACCATGGCGACAGCTATCGAAGTTCTCGGTATGAGTTTGCCAGGGTCTTCCTCTCACCCAGCTGAATCAGCTGATAAGAAAGAAGACATCGAAGCAGCAGGACGTGCTGTTGTCAAGATGTTGGAACTTGGTCTCAAACCGTCAGATATTTTGACTCGTGAAGCCTTTGAAGATGCCATTACTGTGACTATGGCTCTCGGTGGTTCTACAAATGCCACTCTTCACTTGCTTGCCATTGCCCATGCTGCCAATGTTGACTTGTCACTTGAGGACTTCAATACGATTCAAGAGCGTGTGCCCCACTTGGCTGACTTGAAACCATCTGGTCAGTATGTCTTCCAAGACCTATACGAAGTCGGTGGTGTTCCTGCGGTTATGAGATATCTCTTGGCAAATGGTTTCCTTCATGGAGACCGCATCACATGTACTGGTAAGACAGTTGCTGAGAACTTAGCTGACTTTGCAGACCTCACACCAGGTCAAAAAGTCATTATGCCACTTGAAAATCCAAAACGTGCAGACGGTCCGCTTATCATCTTGAACGGGAACCTTGCCCCTGATGGTGCGGTTGCCAAGGTATCAGGTGTTAAAGTGCGTCGTCACGTTGGTCCAGCTAAGGTCTTTGACTCAGAAGAAGATGCGATTCAGGCCGTTCTGACAGATGAAATCGTTGATGGCGATGTAGTCGTTGTGCGTTTTGTTGGACCTAAAGGTGGTCCTGGTATGCCTGAGATGCTATCACTTTCATCAATGATCGTTGGTAAAGGTCAAGGAGACAAGGTTGCCCTCTTGACAGACGGACGTTTCTCTGGTGGTACTTATGGTCTGGTTGTTGGACATATCGCTCCTGAAGCTCAGGATGGTGGACCAATTGCCTACCTTCGTACAGGTGATATCGTTACGGTTGACCAAGATACCAAAGAAATTTCCATGGCCGTATCCGAAGAAGAACTTGAAAAACGCAAGGCAGAAACTACCTTGCCACCACTTTACAGTCGTGGTGTCCTCGGTAAATACGCCCACATCGTATCATCTGCTTCACGCGGAGCCGTGACAGACTTCTGGAATATGGACAAGTCAGGTAAAAAATAAACTTAAAAAGCAAGCCAATCTCGGCTTGCTTCTTTTCATCTTCAAAAGTAATTTGCCTGCTTATACTCAATAAAAATCAAAGAGCAAACTAGAAAGCTAGGCGCAGGTTGCTCAAAACACTGTTTTGAGGTTGTGGATAGAACTGACGAAGTCAGTAACATCTATACGACAAGCCGACGCTGACGTGGTTTGAAGAGATTTTTGAAGAGTATTAACGAGGTGGCAGTCCAAGGGCAATACGACCGTAGCGACTGATTCGTGTGATTTTCCAAGCAGGTGACCAGGTGACTTCAACCTTGACATCTTCGATACCATCGATTTGTTTTAGACCTGCGACGATTTCGATAGGCAAACTTTCGGCGCAATCGCAGGCAGTATCGGTGAAGGTCATGACAATCTTACAGATCCCCGTTTCGTCTAGATTAATTTCATAAATCAGCCCTAGATTGTAAACATCCAATTCTACATCTGTATCAAAAACCTTCTCTAGTTTTTCGATAATTTGATCTTGTAAGGCCAAAGCACGGTCATTGATTTTGATATCCTCTCTCATTACAGTCCCTCCACGTGATAAATATCCTCTATTTTCTCATAATTCTGACAATTTGGCAAGTTTTTGATGAATTTTCTGAAAAATATGATAAAATGAAGAAAATACTGAATCAAGGGGATGCCTATGGAGCAGATTGGAAAAGTCTTTAGACAATTACGAGAGTCAAGAAATATCTCGCTGAAACAAGCAACTGGGGGACAATTTTCGCCGTCTATGTTGTCCCGCTTTGAAACAGGTCAGAGTGAGCTTTCGGTGGAAAAGTTTCTATTTGCACTAGAAAATATATCGGCCAGTGTGGAGGAGATCCTCTTTCTGGCGAGAGGTTTTCAGTATGATACAGATTCTGAGTTGAGAAAAGAAATCATAGATGTCTTGGATCCAAAGAATATAGCTCCGCTTGAGGACTTGTATCGCAAGGAGTATCAAAAGCATGCCCATTCTCAAAACAAACAGAAACATATTCTAAATGCCATTCTTATCAAGTCTTATATGAAGAGCATGGACGAAAGGGTAGAGTTAACGGCAGAGGAGGGGAAAGTCCTTCATGATTATTTGTTTTCTACCGAGATTTGGGGAATCTATGAACTAAATTTATTTTCAGTCAGTTCTGCTTTTTTATCTGTTTCTCTTTTTACTAGATATGTACGAGAAATGGTACGTAAATCTGATTTCCTAATGGAAATGTCTGGCAATCGAAACCTTTTTCACACTATACTATTGAATGGCTTTTTAGCCAGCATTGAGTGTGAAGAATTTACCAATGCCTCTTATTTTAAGCGTGTTATCGAAGAGCATTTCTACAATGAAAATGAAACCTATTTCCGAATTGTCTATTTGTGGGCGGAAGGTCTCCTTGATAGCAAGCAAGGCAGAGTCAAGGAAGGTCAGAAAAAGATGGAAGATGCTGTCCGTATTTTTGAGATGCTTGGCTGTAATAAATCTGCCGAATACTATAGAAATACGACCGATTGTTGAATATCTGCAAACTACGAAAATAATTTGAAATTTTAAGTGATAGAATTTTTGGGCTCTCTCGTGTCACTGGAGAAATTCTCTCGTTTCTTTGTGCTCATTTTATTTGTTGCATATATTCAAAAGTTTTTCCTCTAACATTTCTAAGTGCTATACTATAGTCATACTTCACATAAAACTTATACTCTTCGAAAATCTCTTCAAACCACGTCAGCTTCACCTTGCCGTACTCAAGTACAGCCTTCGGCTAGCTTCCTAGTTTGCTCTTTGATTTTCATTGAGTATTCGAACAAGAAGGGAGATTACTTATGAAACTATTGTTTAGAAATCAAGCTTATCGACTCTTGACTTTGTCACGATTCTTCAATGCTTTTGGTGCTTCGATTCTCAACTTGGTATTTATCGTCTATGCATCGACCTTGCCACAAGCCTCCTTTGCTGTTGCTATGGCGAATATTGTCGTGATTCTTCCGACTTTCTTTACAGTTTTTGTAGGGATTCGGGCAGATTATACGAGGGCCAAGGTCAAATGGATGGTCTATAGTGGCTTGTTTCAGGCGATTTTATTTTTTCTAGCAGCTTTAGTTGTCCAGCAAGCTAGTCTATTTGCCTTTTCTAGCCTGTGTTTAATCAATGTCATTAGTGATGTCATCAGTGATTTTGCAGGTGGCTTGCGCATGCCTCTTATTAAGGAAAAAGTAGCTGAAGAGGATTTGATGGAGGCTTATTCTTTTTCCCAGTTCATCACCTATATTTCAGCTATTGGTGGTCAAGCTTTTGGAGTCTGGCTCTTAGGTCTATCGGTCAACAATTTTTCCCTCGTTGCGGGAATCAATGCCTGTTTCTTCCTAGTATCAGCCGTCATCCTCTTTTTAGGAAAAAGCAAATTGAGCCTGTCAATGTCATCTGCTGATGGTGAAATTCTAAAAAATGAGAAGCTTCCGATCAAAGAGCAGTTCCTAACGATTTATCGAAATTTACGTCTCGTTTTTCTTAAAGGTGGACAGAAAAACTTTGGATTTATGATCTTTGCTGTCTTGCTTATCAATGCCTTGGGTGGCGCTTTAGGAAGCATCTATAACATCTTCTTTTTGAGCCATTCTCTTTTGGACTTTTCTTACACAGAGGCATTATTTATCAGTCAAGTCTGTGCTTTGTTAGCAATCATCATCAGTAGCCTTACGGGCAATGATTATTTTGGGAAGCAGTCCTTGCCTAGATTGATGATGTGGGTGACCGTAGGACTCAGTCTAATTGGTCTAGCTAATTTATTCAATCAAGTCGTACTTGGTTTACTATTTCTCTGTTCAACTCTGTATGTGTCTGGTAAAGTTCAACCAAAGATTAGTGCCATGCTCCTGAAAAATCTAGCTCCAGAGGTTCTAGCTCGTACCAGTAATTTTTTAGGTTTATTGTTCACCTTATCCATACCTGTGGGAACAGCCTGTTTTTCACTTGTAGCCGTATGGAATATACAGTTGACTTGGATGCTATTTGTTGGTCTTTCCTTGCTAGCTATTCTTTTGACAGTTATTAATCTCAAAAATGATATCTAAATCCTAATTTTTTTCATACTGTCTTAATCCCTCTATTTATGGTAAAATAAGACTATTAAGTTTAAAGAGGATTCCCTATGAAATTACAAAAACCAAAAGGAACGCAGGATATTTTACCTGCTGAATCTGCCAAATGGCAGTACGTTGAGGGCTTTGCCCGTGAGATTTTCAAGCGCTACAACTATGCAGAAGTGCGCACGCCTATTTTTGAGCATTACGAGGTTATCAGCCGTTCTGTCGGAGATACAACGGATATCGTAACCAAGGAAATGTATGACTTTTATGACAAGGGTGATCGCCATATTACTCTCCGTCCAGAAGGAACAGCGCCCGTTGTCCGTTCCTACGTGGAAAATAAACTCTTCGCCCCAGAAGTACAAAAGCCAAGTAAGTTCTACTACATGGGCCCTATGTTCCGCTATGAGCGTCCACAGGCAGGGCGTTTGCGCCAGTTCCACCAGATTGGTGTTGAGTGTTTTGGATCTAGCAATCCAGCTACTGATGTGGAAACCATTGCTATGGCAGCTCATTTCCTGAAAGAAATCGGCATCCAAGGTGTCAAATTGCACCTCAACACTCTTGGAAATCCTGAGAGTCGTGCGGCCTACCGTCAAGCCTTGATTGACTATTTGACACCGCTCAAGGAGACCTTGTCTAAGGATAGCCAACGTCGTTTGGAGGAAAATCCTCTTCGTGTCTTGGACTCTAAAGAAAAAGAAGACAAGGTAGCAGTGGAGAATGCACCGTCTATCTTGGATTTCCTTGATGAAGAAAGTCAAGCTCATTTTGATGCTGTGCGTCAGATGTTGGAAAATCTTGGAGTAGACTATATCATCGATACCAATATGGTGCGTGGTCTGGACTACTACAATCACACTATTTTCGAGTTTATTACTGAGATTGAGGGCAATGACCTGACAGTCTGTGCGGGTGGTCGTTACGATGGTTTGGTTTCTTACTTTGGAGGCCCTGAAACTGCTGGATTTGGTTTTGGACTTGGTGTAGAGCGCCTGCTTCTCATTCTTGAAAAGCAAGGTGTGGCCCTCCCTATCGAAAACGCCCTAGATGTCTATATAGCAGTCTTGGGTGATGGAGCAAATGTCAAGGCCTTGGAATTAGTACAAGCTCTTCGCCAACAAGGTTTCAAAGCAGAGCGTGATTACCTCAACCGTAAACTCAAAGCTCAGTTCAAATCAGCCGATGTCTTTGCTGCTAAGACCCTTATCACCCTAGGAGAGAGTGAAGTCGAAAGCGGACAAGTGACGGTCAAGAACAACCAAACTCGAGAAGAAGTTCAAGTGTCACTTGAGGCAATCAGCCAAAACTTCTCAGAAATCTTTGAAAAACTAGGATTTTATACTCAATGAAAATCAAAGAGCAAACTAGGAAGCTAGTCGCAGGCTGTACTTGAGTACGGCAAGGTGAAGCTGACGTGGTTTGAATTTGATTTTCGAAGAGTATTAATGATAGATAAACTGGTCAGGAACTTATTCCTGACCTTTTTCTTTTGCAAAATGACAAAAATCATAAACTTTTTGACAAATATGATTGTCAAAAAGAAAAAGATGTGTTACAATATAAGCAAGTTAAGAGAAAAGGAGAAAGGAACGATTATGTGGGCATTAGGATTTGTACCTCTTGTGATTATGTATTATATCTACCATTCCCAAAAGGTCAAGAAACTAGAGAATAAAATCAAAAGAATTGAGCAAAAACAGAAAGGAAATAAAGAAATGTCAAGAATTTTAAAAGAATTGATTGGGAAAACACCGACAATTGTTGGACAAGTTTTTGGAACAGACAACTGGGAAGTTGTAGATGTAGATGAGGAATGGGTCAAGCTACGTCGTGTTAATAAAAAAGGAAAAGAAAAATTCAAATTACAACGCATTGAGGATATCCAAACCGTTGAATTTGACGGAGAGTAGGTGTGTAACATGCAACTAAAAAATCGTCTAAAAGAGCTGCGGGCTCGCGATGGCCTCAATCAAACCGACCTAGCCAAGCTGGCAGGGGTTTCCAGACAGACCGTTAGCCTACTAGAACGGGATGAGTACACCCCGTCCGTTGTGATTGCCTTGAAAATATCTCAGATTTTCAACGAAACAGTCGAATCGGTATTTCGCTTGGAGGAGGACGAGTGATGAATAAGTATAAAGTGATTTATTATGTAGTTGCCATAGCTTTATTAGTCAGCGTATTTCTACTGATTGGGATGGATCTAGGCTGGTTTAATCCATATCAAAGCGATCAATTTGTTTGGGCCTACTTTGCTCTCATCCCAGTCGTTGACTGGATTGAAAAGAAAGCAAACAATTTAGCAAGTGAAAAAGGAGAATGAATATGAAAAAGAAACGTGGATTGTTATTATTTTTGATGTCTATTGTCTTGGGAGTTTTTTTGGCCATGTTTGTAGGGATGTTTAAGGCACTTGCTGAATCTCACGGAATTATGTTAGATGTAAAAGTCTTGATACTATGGATATCAGCTATTTGTTTAGTGTTAGGTTTCATTAGCATTCTTTTGACATTCAATTTCTTAAAGAAAAGCAGAAAATTTCATTCCTTGTATCAAGAGGAAATGGATGATGATCAGAATGAAAGCTATTATGTGCAAATGTATCGGAATCTCGAGTTTGGAACCATTGCTTTTAATATTGCAAGTGTAGCGATTTTATTGGCTTTTTTCATCTCAGGTTGTGAAGCAATTGTACTAAATGGAAGCCATCTAACCTTATCTCTTTCTTTTTTGGCATTAGTGCTGATTTTCAGTGTTCAAAAATATCTTTTTAAGACCATTGCGATTGTTCGTCAGTTTGATTTGGCATTTTTCTCTACACCAAAGGATGTCATGGACTTTATCAATTCTTACGATGAAGGGGAGCGCCAGGCTAATTTGGAACAGAGTTTTCGGATTTTATTCCAATTACACCAATATGTCTTGCCAGGTCTCTACATTCTAATTGATCTCTTTTCTTTACTGACAGGAGAGATTCAGTTACTAGCCTTCTTGCTTGTCGGAGCCATCCATGTTTATATCAATGTGATGCAGTTACCTATAGTAAAACGCTATTTCAAATAAAGGAGTTTCTATGATTCGTGTTGAAAATGTAAGCAAAAGTTTTGGGAGCAAAAAAGCTCTTCATCAGATTTCTTTTGAGATTAAGGAAGGTGAAATCTTTGGTTTTCTTGGCCCTTCTGGCTCAGGTAAAACAACCATGATCAATGTCTTGACAGGTCAGTTGGCTGCAGATCAAGGTAACACAATTTTGTTAGGCAAGAATTCTCAAGATTTAACTTCAAATGATTTGGAACAAATCGGTATAGTTAGTGATGGCAGTGGTTTTTATGAAAAGATGAGTCTTTATAAAAATCTTCTCATCTATGCTAAGTTATATGGTCTCAAGTCAGATAGAGTAAATCAGGTGCTCCAACAGGTTGGATTGGCAGATGCTAAAGATATTATCGCAGAAAAACTATCTACAGGAATGAAACAACGAATGTTCTTGGCTCGTGCCCTTCTGAATGCTCCTAAGATTCTCTTTTTAGATGAGCCAACCAGTGGCTTAGACCCTACAACATCTAAGATGATTCATAGCTTACTTCAAGAATTAAAGCAGGCGGGGACAACTATCTTTCTGACCACGCATGATATGCATGAAGCAACTCTGCTTTGTGATCGCCTATCTCTTTTGAATAAGGGAAACTTAATAGAGTATGGAAGTCCACAAGATATTATCCAGAAGTACCATGTGGATAAGAAAGTACGTGTAGCTTATAAAGATGGACGAGAACAGATAGTTCCATTTGAAGAATTGCCACATTTAGACACGACAGATTTGATGGTGGTTCACTCTTGTGAGCCGACTTTAGAAGAGATCTTTATCAGATTGACAGGAGAAAAGTTAGATGTTTAGAAAATTAAATGCCCTACTATGGTTAAGAGTGCAAGTTCTTATTAGCAATTCAACTTTGTTAGCGACTTTATTGATGCCTTTTGGTATTGCTGTTCTATATAATGAATTTTCAAATAAGAATGGACAATTGAGCCTATTTTTACTATCTGCTAGCTTGACGATGGTCTTGAGCATGGGAAGTGGTTATATGGTATCGATTATGATGGCAGAAGATAAGGAAAAACGAAATCTCAAATCACTCATTCTAAGTGGTGTGACAGCAACAGAATATACTTTTAGTATGCTTGTTCTCCCTATGTTGATAATGTTGCTTGGAATGATTTTACTCCCAGTCTATCTTAAAGTAGATCTATCAGGTTACTTATTTGCCTACGTTATCTATTTGCTCCTAGCAACTATTAGTATTATTTTTCTCAACCTTCTAATCGGTGCGGTGTCAGATACTCAATCTAAAGCGCAAGTTTATAGTATTTTTCCTATGTTAATCGTCTCTTTTTTACCTATAATTGCTCTTCAAAATGATACGGCTCAGAAAGTGTTAGATTACTCGTTCGTCGGTCCTATTGTAAATCTTTTAAATAAAAAAGGTGGAGAAATATCTTTTTCTAACATCGGTATGTTACTTGCCTGGGTACTTGTGTTAGGAATAGCAAACCTCTTTGTATTGAAAAATAGCTATAAAGCAAGATAGGGGAACTTTATGAAATTACTTAAAAAATTTGGCTGGTTTCTTCTAGCCCTTCTATCCTTTGTGTTTATCTATGGTACCGTTCAGAGTGGGGCTGTAGAAGCTTTGAATCTAGGCGCTTCACCCTATGCTACTACCTTGCTTTATGTGGCCCTGGCTGGAGTATATGTGTACGTCATTTATAAATGGTACCAGAAAGGTCCTGTCCATATTGAGAAGAGTGGCTTCAACCGATTTATTTGGCTCCCTGCCTTGGTTTGGTTCTTATCTCTTGCCGTTCAATTTTTCCTACCAAATGATCCTTCGGTAAATCAGCAAACAGCGACAGACCTGACCTTGGCTCAGCCACTTTTCTCATTCTTTGCTATTAATATTTTTGCTCCTTTGACGGAAGAACTCATCTTTAGAGGGATGTTAGCACGCTATCTCTTTCCTAAGCAGGACAATAGCAAACAAACTCTGCTTTTCCTTCTGGTGTCGAGTGTTCTGTTTGCCTTGATTCATTCTCCAGGAACTTTGCAACAGTTTTTAGTTTATGCTAGTCTAGGATTGAGTTTGGGTCTGGCTTATGTAAGTCGAAAAGGTCTGGTCTACAGTATTTCTCTCCACGCTTTGAATAATTTAGTCAGCTTTTTGATGATTCTCATGCTATAATAGAGTCAGGAGGTCACATGAAACGAGTAATTTTATTAGCAGTGATTCAAGCAGTCGTTCTATTTTTCATCATTGGGGGACTATCTTATGCCTTTAAGGGCGATTTCTTCTACAGCCATCTCGCAGTAGTCTTTGCCCCTATTGCTGGTATCTGGCGTTTTGGGACAGCTTATACGACGGAAATCGTCTTGCCTCGAAAGGCAGCTGAAATAGCTGAAAAGCGTAAAGCAGGCAAAAATTCAAAATAAAAGAGTCCGATGAAGTTCATCGGATTTTTGTATGGGCGTTAATTTTTAAAGACTGGCAAACTTTTCTGATGATTTTCATGAAGAGCCTGCGCTTTTATGGTAAAATAGTAACAGAATAAAAGAGGAGAGAAAACATGAAACGTAGTATGTATGCTGGTCGTGTTCGTGAGGAACACATCGGACAAGAAATAACCTTGAAAGGATGGGTAGGCCGTCGTCGTGACCTTGGTGGTTTGATCTTTATAGATCTTCGTGACCGTGAAGGAATCATGCAGTTGGTTATCAACCCTGAAAAAGTATCTGCAGAGGTTATGGCAACAGCTGAAAGCCTTCGTAGTGAATTTGTTATCGAGGTGACTGGACAGGTCGCTGCGCGTGAGCAAGCCAATGATAAGTTACCAACTGGTGCAGTTGAGTTAAACGTGACAGCTCTGACAGTGCTTAACACAGCTAAGACAACACCATTTGAGATTAAGGATGGGATTGAAGCCAATGACGATACGCGTTTGCGTTACCGTTACCTTGACCTTCGTCGTCCAGAAATGTTGGAAAATCTCAAACTTCGTGCTAAGGTGACCCACTCTATCCGAAATTACTTGGATGAGTTGGAGTTTATCGACGTGGAGACACCATTCCTTTCTAAGTCAACGCCAGAAGGGGCGCGTGACTATTTGGTGCCGTCTCGTGTTAATAAAGGGCATTTTTACGCTCTTCCTCAAAGTCCGCAAATCACGAAACAACTCTTGATGAATGCTGGTTTTGACCGCTATTACCAAATCGTTAAATGTTTCCGTGACGAGGACTTACGTGGTGACCGCCAGCCTGAGTTTACCCAGGTCGACTTGGAAACATCATTCCTTACTGAGCAAGAAATCCAAGATATTACAGAAGGCTTGATTGCGCGCGTGATGAAAGAAACCAAAGGCATCGAAGTGACGCTTCCATTCCCTCGTATGAAATACGATGATGCGATGGCTCTTTACGGTTCTGACAAACCTGATACGCGTTTTGACATGTTGCTTCAGAACTTGACAGAAGTGGTCAAATGTGTAGACTTTAAAGTCTTTTCAGAAGTACCTGCTGTAAAAGCAATTGTAGTCAAAGGCGCTGCGGACAACTATTCACGTAAAGACATCGACAAGATGACGGAAGTAGCCAAACAGTATGGTGCCAAAGGTCTTGCTTGGGTCAAGGTAGTTGATGGAGAATTAAACGGACCAGTTGCTAAGTTCTTGACTAGCATCCAAGCAGAATTGACAGCAGCGCTTGCGCTTGAAGACAAGGACTTGGTTCTCTTTGTGGCAGATACGCTTGAAGTGGCCAATGCAACGCTCGGTGCCCTTCGTGGACGTATTGCCAAAGAGCTTGGCTTGATCGATAACGATAAATTCAACTTCCTTTGGGTGGTTGACTGGCCAATGTTTGAATGGTCTGAAGAAGAAGGTCGCTACATGAGCGCCCACCATCCGTTCACCCTTCCACAAGAAGAGACAACTCACGAATTAGAAGGTGATTTGGCTAAGGTTCGTGCCATTGCTTACGATATCGTCTTGAATGGTTATGAGCTTGGTGGTGGTAGCCTTCGTATCAACCAAAAAGACCTTCAAGAACGTATGTTCAAGGCTCTTGGTTTCTCAGCCGAAGAAGCAAATGACCAGTTTGGCTTCCTTCTTGAAGCCATGGACTATGGTTTCCCACCACACGGTGGTTTGGCTATCGGGCTTGACCGATTTGTCATGCTCTTAGCAGGAGAAGAAAATATCCGTGAAGTCATTGCTTTCCCTAAAAACAACAAGGCAACTGACCCAATGACACAAGCTCCTTCAACAGTCGCTCTCAAACAACTAGAGGAACTCAGCTTACAAGTAGAAGAAGATGAAACAAGCAAAACGAATTAAGCGGTGGCGCTATTATCTGCGCCGCTTTGCTCATCAGATAAAAATTTTACGTGTCTTACAAAGCATCTCTCGGGAAAAATATGATGAGAAGATTTCGGCCTCACTGGTCTATGGTTTTTTATCAGCAGTAGCGGTCAATTTCTTTTTCCAACCGGGGCATGTGTATTCGAGTGGTGCGACAGGTCTGGCACAGATTATCTCTGCCTTGAGTAATCACTTGTTTGGTTTTCACATTCCGATTTCGCTAACCTTCTACGCCATTAACTTCCCTTTGATGGTCTTAGCTTGGTATCAGATTGGCCATAAGTTCACCGTCTTTACCTTTATCACGGTATCCATGAGTTCCTTCTTTATCCAGTTTGTCCCTGTGGCAACCTTGACGGAGGATCCCATTATCAATGCCCTTTTTGGGGGCGTTGTCATGGGCTTGGGAATTGGTTTTGCTCTTCGCAACAATATCTCCAGTGGTGGGACGGATATCGTCAGCCTGACCATTCGCAAGAAAACAGGTAAGAACGTCGGTAGTATTTCTTTCTTGGTAAATGGGACCATCATGCTGATAGCTGGTTTGACCTTTGGTTGGAAATATGCTCTCTACTCTATGATTACCATCTTTGTCTCTAGCCGTGTAACAGATGCGGTCTTTACCAAGCAAAAACGGATGCAGGCCATGATTGTGACCAATCATCCAGACAAGGTAATTGAAAAAATCCATAAAAAATTACATCGTGGAGCAACCATGATTCACGATGCAGAAGGAACCTATAATCACGAGAGAAAGGCAGTTTTAATTACTGTTATTACACGTGCAGAGTTTAATGAATTTAAACAGATTATGAAACAGGTGGACCCAAGCGCCTTTGTCTCTGTATCTGAGAATGTCCATATTTTGGGACGATTCGTTGAAACAGAAAATTAGTAACCAAAAAAACCAGCGCGAGCTGGTTTTTATTTTTCGATAATTTTGTGGGCAATCAACTGACGATAACAAATTTGTTTATTGCTTTTAGCATCGTTGATAATCTGGAGGATGGTTTCAAGGGAAACACGACCAAGTTCCAAGCTATTGATATCGACATAGGCTGCCAAGTTAAGCTTGGGATTGACTGAGTCGAAGCTGAGAACAGGGACATCCAGCTGGTGCTTAGCGATGTAGTCACAGACCCCTTCAGCTAGGAGGCTATCAGTTGTGATGATAGCATCAATCATAGGATCGTGTTTAAACAAACGCTTACTGAATTGATAACCTTTTTCTTCTAGGAATTCGTTCGCAAAATAGGTCAAGTTATTATCAAGAGGCAGTTGGTATTGCTTGAGGGCTGACTCATAGCCTGTTAAACGGTCTTGCGTTACGAAGAGTCGCTTAGTCCCTCCAATGAAGGCAATTCGTTTGCAGCCTTTTTTGATGAAATATTCGGTTGCATCAAACCCAGCTTGGACATTGTCATTGTCAACAAGAGGGATAAAGGGTGAAATGGATTTTCCTAGGATGAGGAAGGGGAACTGCTCATCAGCAACTAGTTTGACCAAGGGATCTTCCTCTTCGGCATAAAGGAAAATCAAACCATCCACACGTTTACCGTAAACCATCTGTGAAATCGCTTTAAGGCGCTCTTTTTCATCTTTACCTGTTGCAATCTGAATGGCATAGTGGTTTTCAGATGCGACTTGGGCGATACCACGGAGGACAGATGGGAAGAAAGGATTTTGATAGAAGGCGTCTGAATCGTCAGGAAGGACCAAGCCGATAACTTGGGTATAACTGCTCACTAAGCTGCGAGCGTTGAGGTTGGGATGGTAATTGAGCTCCTTCATAGCCTTGCGAACGCGTTTTTTTGTTTCGTCGCTGATGGTTGATTTGTTTTGAATAACACGGGTTACGGTTGAAGGTGAGACACCTGCAGCCTTGGCCACATCTTTAATCGTAACGGGCATAAAAATCTCCTATTTATGGTAATCTGGATCACGGAAGTGCGTTTTATAAAAGATAGTGACCAGATAAAGGACAAAAAGAATGTTTTGTACAGTGATGAGGTTTGACATATTTTGGCCAAATAATCCCAAAATAAGCGTAATCAGAGTTGGTAATCCTAAACAGTTCAAGATAAAATGGTAGCACTCTTTAAAGGTCCTAAATGAAAAGAGGCGTGATTTCTTAGTGATATAAAGGAGAAGACTCGCTCCTAGCGAGACGATAAAGAAATTCAAACCAAAGAGGAAGCTCGCACCGATAACTAGAAAGAGACTGATATAGATACGATTCTGCTGGTACCAGTCTTTAGAAATGGCTTGGGTCAAGCTGTCTTTACTTTTGAAACTCTCAGTCTCAATCGCTCGGTAAGAGATACGGGTCAGCTCTTTACTTTCCTTGCTGATGACGAGCTCATTCGTATCGAAATGCAATTGCAAGTCCTTAGGTAATTCCTTGCTTTGACTTGGACCGATTAAAAGAGAAGGGGCTTGACTAGCTGTTCCTGTATAAGTAAATTTACCATCAACAATTGCAGCATGTTCGGAGAGATCCTGGACAACCTCATCTGTCAATGGTTCATAGACATTATCGATAAAGGTTTCTAACGGATAAGTCTCCTGCGAACTGTTTTGGATGGCAATAGGTACCATAGATAAGCTGATAAGGAAGATACTGGTAAAGAGCAGTTGAAACCAGTTGAGCCCGAAACGTTTGGACAGGGGTTTACGAAATCCCCAAATACTTGAAAAATAGGAAAATGGATATGGAAGCATAGGTATCTTTCTAAAAGGTGTTTTCTATATGAGTATTATTATATAGAGAAATGTGCTTTATTTCAAGTCTAGGGGACAAATTGCTTGTCGCAAGGATGTTATTTACAGTAACAATCGCTAATACTCAATGAAAATCAAAGAGCAAACTAGGAAGCTAGCCGCAGGTTGCTCAAAGCACAGCTTTGAGGTTGCAGATAAAGCTGACGTGGTTTGAAGAGATTTTCGAAGAGTATAAAATGAAAAAGGGTGGCGGGGATATATTATCCCTTGTCGCCACCACTTGTAAGTCCTGAAACAAAGTTCTTTTGTAGGAAGAAGAAGAGAATACAGATTGGAAGGGCAATGAGGATAGCCCCTGCTGAGAAGTAGGCAATCTTCAAGTTTTTCACATTGCTAACGAAGGTTTGGAGACCTACGGCAACAGTAAAGTATTCTTTCTCACGAAGCAAGAAACTAGAAAGGATATAGTCTCCAAAAGGTCCCATGAAGGCCCAGAGAGCTTGTACGGCAACCATTGGGCGAACAAGTGGAAGAACAATTTGCCAGAAGCGGCGGAAGTGTCCTGCACCGTCTAGTTTTGCAGATTCGTCTAGAGACATTGGCACTGTATCGAAGTAGCCTTTCATGAGCCAAGCATTCATCGGGATACCACCACCAACATAAAGGAAGATGAGGAACCAGCTGTGGTTAAGGGCGTTCAACATAAGTGCCATAACAAAGAAGGCTGTCAAAGCGGCCATGGTTGGCACCATTTGGATAATCAGGAAGAAAACCAAACTTTGTTTACGAGCCAAGAAGTTGTAACGGCTGTAGGCATAACCAGCAAGTACGATGATACTTGTTTGAACCGCCATAGTAACCAAGGCGATAATCAAGGTATTGAGATACCAAGTACCGTATAGAGTTTCAGTAAAGAGTCCTTTAAAGTTATCAAAATTGAAGTCGATGTTAGTATCGAGTTTAAAGGCTGCGACGTTACCTGCTTTAAAGGCTGACATGATGGTAATCAACAGTGGATAGATAATCACGATTGATAGACCAATCAAGTAGAGGTAAGTAAGGGTTTGAGTCAGTCTACGTTTGAGTTTAATTGAGTTATTCATCTTAGACGTCCTCCATATCAAATGCGTGTAGTTTCTTGAATGCGATCATAGAGATTGAGATGACAATGATAGAGATAATCAAGGTAACAGCTGCCGCCATTGAGTATTGAGGAGATGTACCTGTTGTCAAACGGTAGATCCATGAGATCAAGATATCGGTTGAACCAGCTCCACCACCGACACTACCAGGTCCTCCACCATTGAAGAGGTACATGATAGAGAAGTTGTTAAAGTTGAAGGTGTATTGGCTAATCAAAGTAGGTGCCGCAACAGCCAAGATCATTGGGAAAGTGATGTTGCGGAATTTTTGCCAAGCATTGGCACCGTCAATATAAGCTGCTTCGTAAAGGTCGTTAGGAATAGATTGTAAGATACCCAAGGTCAAAACGTAGATGTATGGGAATCCAAGCCAACCTTGCATCATAATCAAGGCAATCTTAGTCCAAGTTGGGTCTGTTTTCCAAGGAATAAGAGCCCCATCGAGGAAAGGAAGGAATTTAGCCAAGATTGGCAATACTTGAGTGTTGATAGCTCCGACACTATCGTTAAACATGTTTGAGAATGTCAAGATAGTGATGAAGGCTGGAACAGCCCAAGGAAGAAGGAAAATAACACCGAAGATACGTTTTCCTTTGATAAATGGTTGGTTAGCAATGATAGCTGTGAAGATACCGATGACGATCTGTAAAGTTGAGGCAGCCAAAGCCCAGATGATAGTCCAAGAAAGAACGGCACCAAAGGCAGAACGGAAGGTACTCAAACTCCAGATGTTCGTAAAGTTGGTCAAACCAACCCAGTCCAACAATTTGTTTGGTGGCAAGTGCTGGAAGTCATAGTTGGTAAAGGCGATCATCAAGGTTACGATAACTGGGAAGATAATCGCAAAAGTCATGGCAACATAAGATGGAATGATTAAGAGGTAAGGGAAGCCATTTTCATAGATCCCTTTGACCATTTCTTTAAAGGTAAGTGCTACTGGTATGCCATTGTTAATGTGTTTGGCAGTTGTATGTGCATCTTTGATATTTGCGAAATAAAAGAGTACATAAACAACTACAAAGATTAAATGGAAGGCACCACGAATCAGCATAAAGAGGGAATTATCACGACCTGGTTTGTCACCAAGAGTGATGAGATTGCTCAATTCAGGGGCTGCAAGTGCTAGGAAGTAAAGGACGAATACGATGGTTACACCAAGGAAGATAAAACCTTTGGCTTTTTGTTTATTGTAAATCTGTCCTAACCCAGGAATGATAGACAGCAGAGCTGCTTTACTAGGTTGTTGCTTTTCCATAATAACTCCTTTCATAGGATACTGGTTTCTAATTAAAACCTAAATTATATATGTTTTTGATTGATAAATTCAAAGGGGGATTTGAATTCCACCCCCCTTGAACAAATTTCTTATTCACCAAATTTTTGTTTGATTGTTTCTTTGATCCTTGTTACAGCGTCGTTAGCAGCTGTTTTCGCATCTTTCTTACCACTTACAGCATCAAAGAGCATATTTTTCGCTGGATCCCAAACTGCAGACATTTGAGAGATGTTTGGCATTGGTTGAGCGTTCTTGAACTGTTTGATAACAGCTGTTGTCAACTCATCGTTTTTACCTTCAGCATATGAACGAGCCTCAGTGTTAGCTGGGATTTCGTTAGTCTTATCGTATAATACTTTTTGTTGTTCAGTTGAAACAAGGAAGTCTACAAATTTTTGAGAAGCTTCAAGGTTCTTAGTGGCTTGAGGGATGACCCAAGCTTTACCACCACCGAAGGCAGCATATTCTTTTCCATTTGGAAGAGTTGGGATAGTTGCAACACCGTAGTTTACTTTAGCATCTTTAAAGGCTTGAGCTTTCCAAGGTCCGTCGATGATAGCAGCTGTTTTACCTTCTTGGAAATGAGTTTGGATCAAGTTTCCAGCACCTTCAGTATCTTGCATACCTTTAGGCCATTTTTCATACCAAGATTTAGCGTAATTGATACCTGTAATTGAACCTTCGTTTGCAAGACCGATGTCTTTAGCGTCTTTACCGTTTTGTCCGAATACGTAAGCACCGTTACCAGCAAGAAGTCCGTATGCATAGTAGAAGTTTGTCCAGTCAGCTAGGAAGGCAGTAGTTTTGCCGTCTTCACCAGCGAAGGCATATTTGCTATCTTTAGCAAGGTTTTCTAAGTCAGCAAAAGTTTTTGGAGCTTCTTTTATCAAGTCTTTGTTGTAGTACATAACGAGTGACTCGATAACGGCTGGAGCACCGTAAACTTTACCGTCAGCAGCTGTTACAAGAGATTTAGTTTTATCATCTGTTTTAGCGCTGTCGCTCAATTTCACTTCTGAAAGTTGTCCGTCAGTACCGAGGCTACCTACACGGTCGTATGGAGCCATCATAATGTCAGGGACATCACCAGATTGGTTGTCAAGTGAAAGTTTATCAAGGCCTCCTAGAGCATCACCAGTTTTAATAGTAACTTTTACTCCAGAATCTTTTTCATAAGCTTTAGCAACTTCTTCAATATAGCTCTTATATCCCTCGTCTACATATACAGTGAGTTCTTTCGCTTCAGATGAACCAGAATCAGCAGCCTTATCAGCAGATTTGCTTCCGCAAGCTACCAAAAGCAAGCTAGCAAGTGTAACAGTTCCAAGCACAGCAGCGCTCTTCATGAATTTAGATGACATAGTGTATTCCTCCTAAAGAATAACAAATTTTATAATGAGGGAAACGCAAACGTTTTCCTTTATGGGACTAGTATAACACAATCAGAAAGCGGTTGCAAGTGTTTTTTGTAAAAATTTTTTAAAAAATTGTAAAAAAAGTAAACGCTTTATCGTTATATAATAGTAGAAAAGTCAAAAATAGTTTTTATTTTAAATTTTAAAAAAAGTTGAGAAAACGATTGCCTAATTTACAGATGGAAACTAAAGAGATTTGCTACTTTCTTTCCAGATCATAAGATAAGTGAAAACCTTATTCCTATTTTGTTTGTTTTCTGAAAGTATATATATACGGGTAAGAAGAAAAACTTTTTAAAAAATAATCAAAAAAGTTTTTTAAAACCGCTTGCATTTATCAAAAAAATGAGATATACTGATAGTAACGCAAACGTTTGCGTTCGTAAAAATGTAATATCTAACTATAAACACATGAGGTGCTTATTATGAAAAAACGTCAAAGTGGTGTGTTGATGCACATTTCTTCTCTTCCAGGGGCATACGGAATCGGATCATTTGGTAAAAGTGCTTACGACTTCGTTGATTTCTTGGTTCGCACAAAACAACGTTACTGGCAAATCCTTCCACTAGGAACAACTAGTTACGGAGACTCTCCTTACCAATCTTTCTCAGCCTTTGCAGGAAACACTCATTTTATCGATTTAGATATCTTGGTGGAACAAGGCTTGTTGCAAGCAAGTGACCTTGAAGGGGTTGACTTTGGTAGCGATGCGTCTGAAGTTGACTATGCGAAAATCTACTATGCACGTCGTCCTCTTCTAGAAAAAGCGGTAAAACGTTTCTTGGAAGTAGGAGATGTTAAAGATTTTGAGAAATTTGCTCAAGACAACCAATCATGGCTTGAACTCTTTGCAGAGTATATGGCTATCAAAGAGCATTTTGATAATCTTGCTTGGACTGAATGGCCAGATGCAGATGCTCGTGCTCGTAAAGCTTCAGCACTTGAAAGCTACCGTGAGCAATTGGCAGACAAGTTGGTTTACCACCGTGTGACTCAATACTTCTTCTTCCAACAATGGTTGAAATTGAAAGCTTACGCTAACGACAACCACATCGAAATCGTTGGAGACATGCCAATTTACGTAGCGGAAGATTCAAGCGATATGTGGGCAAATCCACATCTCTTCAAGACAGATGTCAATGGTAAGGCTACTTGCATCGCAGGATGCCCACCAGATGAATTTTCTGCCACTGGTCAGCTTTGGGGTAACCCAATCTATGACTGGGAAGCAATGGACAAAGATGGCTACAAATGGTGGATTGAGCGCTTGCGTGAAAGCTTCAAAATCTACGACATCGTTCGTATTGACCACTTCCGTGGCTTCGAATCTTACTGGGAAATCCCTGCTGGTTCTGATACAGCAGCACCTGGTGAGTGGGTGAAAGGTCCTGGTTACAAGCTTTTTGCAGCCGTTAAGGAAGAACTTGGTGAGCTAAACATCATCGCTGAAGACCTTGGCTTCATGACTGATGAAGTTATCGAATTGCGTGAACGTACTGGCTTCCCAGGAATGAAGATTCTTCAATTTGCCTTCAACCCAGAAGACGAAAGCATCGATAGCCCACACTTGGCACCTGCTAACTCAGTTATGTACACAGGAACACACGATAACAATACGGTCCTTGGTTGGTACCGTAACGAGATCGATGATGCGACTCGTGAGTACATGGCGCGCTACACGAACCGTAAAGAATACGAAACAGTGCCACATGCTATGCTTCGTACAGTCTTTTCATCAGTTAGTTTCATGGCAATTGCAACTATGCAAGATTTGCTAGAATTGGATGAGGCAGCTCGTATGAACTTCCCATCTACCCTTGGTGGAAACTGGTCTTGGCGTATGACTGAAGATCAATTGACACCAGCTGTCGAGGAAGGCTTGCTTGACTTGACAACAATTTATCGCCGAATCAATGAGAATTTGGTAGAATTAAAGAAATAATACAATATCAGGAGACACCTTAAACATGTTATCACTACAAGAATTTGTACAAAATCGTTACAATAAAACCATTGCAGAATGTAGCAATGAAGAGCTTTACCTTGCTCTTCTTAACTACAGCAAGCTTGCAAGTAGCAAAAAACCAGTTAACACTGGTAAGAAAAAAGTTTACTACATCTCAGCTGAGTTCTTGATTGGTAAACTCTTGTCAAACAACTTGATCAACCTTGGTCTTTACGACGATGTTAAAAAAGAACTTGCAGCTGCAGGTAAAGACTTGATTGAAGTTGAAGAAGTTGAATTGGAACCATCTCTTGGTAATGGTGGTTTGGGACGTTTGGCTGCCTGCTTTATCGATTCAATTGCTACTCTTGGTTTGAACGGTGACGGTGTTGGTCTTAACTACCACTTTGGTCTATTCCAACAAGTTCTTAAAAACAACCAACAAGAAACAATTCCAAATGCATGGTTGACAGAGCAAAACTGGTTGGTTCGCTCAAGTCGCAGCTACCAAGTACCATTTGCTCACTTCACATTGACATCAACTCTTTACGATATCGATGTACCTGGTTACAAGACAGAAACGAAGAACCGCTTGCGTTTGTTTGACTTGGATTCAGTTGATTCTTCAATCATTAAAGACGGTATCAACTTTGACAAGACAGATATCGCTCGCAACTTGACTCTTTTCCTTTACCCAGATGATAGTGACCGTCAAGGTGAATTGCTCCGTATCTTCCAACAATACTTCATGGTTTCAAACGGTGCGCAATTGATCATCGAAGAAGCAATCGAAAAAGGAAGCAACTTGCATGACCTTGCTGACTACGCAGTTGTCCAAATCAACGATACTCACCCATCAATGGTTATTCCTGAGTTGATCCGTCTTTTGACTGCTCGTGGTATCGAACTTGACGAAGCAATCTCAATCGTTCGTAGCATGACTGCCTACACTAACCACACAATCCTTGCTGAAGCCCTTGAAAAATGGCCTCTTGAATTCTTGCAAGAAGTGGTTCCTCACTTGGTACCAATTATCGAAGAATTGGACCGTCGCGTGAAAGCAGAAGTGAAAGATCCAGCTGTCCAAATCATCGATGAGAGCGGACGTGTTCACATGGCTCACATGGATATCCACTACGGATACAGTGTTAACGGGGTAGCAGCACTTCACACTGAAATCTTGAAGAACTCTGAGTTGAAAGCTTTCTACGACCTTTACCCAGAAAAATTCAACAACAAAACAAACGGTATCACTTTCCGTCGTTGGCTTATGCATGCTAACCCAAGCTTGTCTCACTACTTGGATGAGATTCTTGGAGAAGGTTGGCACCATGAAGCGGATGAGCTTGAAAAACTCTTGTCTTACGAAGACAAAGCAGCTGTCAAAGAAAAATTGGAAAGTATCAAGGCTCACAACAAACGTAAATTGGCTCGTCACTTGAAAGAACACCAAGGTGTGGAAATCAATCCAAACTCTATCTTTGACATCCAAATCAAACGTCTTCACGAGTACAAACGCCAACAAATGAACGCTTTGTACGTAATCCACAAATACCTTGACATCAAAGCTGGTAACATCCCTGCTCGCCCAATCACAATCTTCTTTGGTGGTAAAGCAGCTCCAGCCTACACAATCGCTCAAGACATCATCCACTTGATCCTTTGCATGTCAGAAGTTATTGCTAACGATCCAGCAGTAGCTCCACACTTGCAAGTAGTTATGGTTGAAAACTACAACGTTACTGCAGCAAGCTTCCTTATCCCAGCATGTGATATCTCAGAACAAATCTCACTTGCTTCTAAAGAAGCTTCAGGTACTGGTAACATGAAATTCATGTTGAACGGAGCTTTGACTCTTGGTACTATGGACGGTGCTAACGTAGAAATCGCTGAGTTGGTTGGCGACGAAAACATCTACATCTTCGGTGAAGATTCAGAAACTGTTATCGATCTTTACGCAAAAGCAGCTTACAAATCAAGCGAATTCTACGCTCGTAAAGCTATCAAGCCATTAGTTGACTTCATCGTTAGCGATGCAGTTCTTGCAGCTGGAAACAAAGAGCGCTTGGAACGTCTTTACAATGAATTGATCAACAAAGACTGGTTCATGACTCTTCTTGACTTGGAAGACTACATCAAAGTGAAAGAGCAAATGTTGGCTGACTACGAAGACCGTGACGCATGGTTGGATAAAGTTATCGTAAACATTGCTAAAGCAGGATTCTTCTCATCTGACCGTACAATCGCTCAGTATAACGAAGATATCTGGCACTTGAACTAAGATACAAGTTTATACTAATACATTTTGTAAAAAAGCGAGTTTCGATTGAAATTCGCTTTTTTTGAATGCTGTGGATTTGGGTCCATCTTATCTTAAAAAGATGGAAATCATAGATACAGTGAACGCATAACACTTTATTTCATCCTTATATTTCTTCGTAGTTGATTACCTCATATTTCTTGCATCCGTTTACATCAAGTATTATAATATAATTGTAGGAAAGAAGGTGTTTTTATGATATATACAAAATTGGTGTTGTTTATTACCTTTTTTGTAATAAGCTTGTTACCTGATAAGATTTTTGGAAAAAATAAAAAAATTTGGAAAATAGTTCTTGCAATATTGATGGCGGCGACAGCATTATCATTTATGTACTAAGTTATTTTAAGAATGTAGGGTTTATTTTGGATTTTATTTATCATTTTGACCTGCCTCTATATAGGTAACCACGATTTGTTTCCTCTCAATCATCAAGAACTCTCTCTTCGTGGTAGTTTCTGGGGTTCGGTACTGGCCTTATATCACTTACTGTTTATTGATAAGTTTGTTATCTCGAATCGAGAATAAAGATTAGAACTCAGAATTGGTAAATTTCCTAAATTTTTCGGATAGATAGTTTAAAAATTGAAATTTAAAACCGCAGATCTTCTTGAAATGCGGTTTTTTGTATATGCTGATTACAGTGCTTGTCCAATAAGAATCTCTGCCTCAATGGTAATCTCTGTCAAGTTGCTCCAGTCTATCTTGCTCTGGTCGACATGAAAGAGTAGGGGAGTCATGCTGAGTAGGGTTTGAAGCTGCTCTGCTGTGATAGATTTGGTCAGAGAGGCAGTTTGACTAGATAGGATGGTAAAGTGTTCTTGGAAATGATTTTTAATGTCTTGATTAGAATAGTCCTTGTTTGTCAGCTGGTCTTGTACCTTCTGGCGGATTTCTTTGAGGTGATTTTCAGTTGGAATGACCTTTATCAGGATACCATCTTTGGATAAAACGCGACGAAATTCTCCATAGTTGGCAGGTGAAAAGATATCTAGTAGGATATTCATGCTAGCGTCTTTTATAGGAAGACGAGCTAAGTCACCAACGAACCAATTGACTGCCCAGTTTGCTTCACTCTTGGCAGCGATTTGGATAGAATCTTTTGAAATATCAAAGGCATAGAAGGTTTTGTCAGGATGACTTTCTTGGAGTTTGCGAGAATAGAATCCTTCACCACAACCGATATCTAAAATTGTTTTGGCATTTTTTGAGCTAGCAAGTAAATCAGAGACGACCTCTAGAATAGCTTGATAAAATCCAGCTTCTAGGATTTGTTGACGGTTTTGAAAATTTTCCTTGTCGTAGTTGGCAGATTGCTTGATTTGAGGTGCTAGATTGACATAGCCAAATTTAGCCAAGTCAAAAGAATGGCGGTTGTTGCATTTGAGACTGCTCTCTACTAAGGTCAGATTTTCTTGACAGATAGGACAGGCAAAGGCAGTCGCAGAAGCAAAACGTTGAAGTTTGGGTTTGAGATTTGTATTCATAGTTTAAGTGTATCAAAAGAGGCAAATGAAAGCAACTTTAGGAATAAGTAGATGGGAGATTCAGTAGAAATAAAACTAATTCTCCAATTTATAGAATGAAATTGCTTTTATATCGAAATTGCTATATAATAATGATAAGGAGGAAATAAATATGTTAAAAGAAGTATTAAGCGTTGCAAAAGTTGCGAAAAAATCATCACTCTTTTTGGGTGGTGTCGCATTTGGTACCCTTGGTTTGAAAATCTTAGCAAGTAAGGAAGCTAAAAAAGGTTATTCTAAAGCTTTGGCTAAGGCTTACAAGTTAAAAGACGAGCTAGATGCATCTGTTTCTGTTGTGAAACAACATGGAGACGATGTTTTGCAAGATGCCAAATATTTGTACGAGCAAGAGAAAAAAGAAGAGCAATTAGATAGCCTTATAGGGGAATAATATGTCTTTTAAAGTGCTATATAGAGGATATCAACATATCCGACTATCATCTTCTTTTTCACTCACCTTGGATATTCAAGACTATCTTCGTTCCTTGGCGAGAGATGAAAAGGGGATTGAGTCTATCCAGTTTTACATGGATCAACAGCATTTTACTCTACGTATAAAAGAAGGCTTTTCTGTATTAGATAATGCAGAAGCCTTTTTAAAAAAAATCGATAAAGGGAAAGTTTCGGAGTTGATGACTCTTCCTGTTCGTAGAGAAGAAAGTGCCTATTCTATCGTTTCAGGTGCAGCGATTAAGCGTGTGCTTTTTCGTAGTCTTGTGCCGTCTCCTATTCGCTATATATGGACCTGTTATCAGGCTTTTGGATATGTTAAAGAAGCCTATCAAACACTAGCGCGTAAGGAACTAACGATGGAAGTCTTGGACTGTTCGGCTATTTTATTGTCTTTGTTTATGAACCAATCCAAGACTGCCAGCAACATCATGTTTATGCTTGCTTTGGGGAATCATTTAGACCAGTGGTCCTTGAAAAAAACTGCAACAGATTTAGAACAGAGCCTTCTTGCAAAAGAGAGTGATGTATTCTTAGTACAGGGCGATACGGTTGTTAGTATCAAGAGTTCCGATGTTCAAATAGGAGATGTCTTGGTCCTATCTCAAGGAAATGAAATTCTGTTTGATGGACAAGTAGTTTCAGGTTTAGGTATGGTCAACGAAAGTTCCTTGACAGGAGAGAGTTTTCCAGTTGAAAAAAGAGAGTCTGATTTGGTTTGTGCAAATACAGTATTAGAAACTGGAGAGTTACGCATTCGTGTAACCGATAATCAGATGAACAGCCGTATTTTACAGCTGATTGAGTTGATGAAGAAATCTGAAGAAAACAAGAAAACGAAACAACGCTATTTCATCAAGATGGCGGATAAGGTCGTCAAATATAATTTCTTGGGGGCTGGGCTGACTTACCTATTAACAGGTTCCTTTTCTAAGGCTATTTCTTTTCTATTGGTCGATTTCTCCTGCGCTTTGAAAATCTCTACTCCTGTAGCTTATTTGACAGCTATCAAGGAGGGGTTGAATCGTGAAATGGTGATTAAGGATGGGGATGTTCTGGAGAAATATCTGGAAGTCGATACCTTCTTATTTGATAAGACTGGGACAATTACAACTAGCTATCCTATAGTTGAAAAGGTGTTACCTTTTGGAGACTATAGTGAGGAAGAAATCTTAAGAATCAGCGCCTGTCTTGAGGAACACATCTATCATCCTATCGCTAATGCCATTGTCAAGCAAGCTGAGATAGAGGGAATTGAACATGAGGAAATGCATGGGAAACTCCAATATATCGCAAGTAAGGGGATCAAATCTCATATAGATGGGCAACCAGTTGTTATTGGAAATTATGTCTTGATACAGGATGAGCAGATTCATATCAGTTTAGAACAAAATGCTTTAATTGAAGAGTACAAGAGTCACTACAATCTCTTATTCTTGGCTTATCAGAATGAATTGATTGGAATGTTCTGCATTCATACTCCTTTGAGAAAAGAAGCAAAAGCGGCCTTGGAGAAACTTAAGGCACAAGGGAAAAAATTGATTCTGGCAACAGGGGACACCTTGGTTAGAACAGAGGAATTAGTCAAAGATTTGCCTTTTGATCAGGTCTATACAGACTTGAAACCTGATGGGAAATTTGAGTTAGTAGAGGAACTTCAGAAAGCAGGTCACACTATTTTGATGGTTGGAGATGGATTAAATGACTCAGCGGCTCTAACCCTATCAGATATCGGTGTGGTGATGAATGAGAGTGCAGATATTTCTAAGCAGATGAGCGATATCTTATTGTTAGATAATCGCTTGGATTTCTTCCAAGAGTTGGATTGGCTATCATCATCTTTGCAAACACTCATCAAGAAGAATATTCAAGATACCGTTGTCGTAAATAGTAGTTTGATTGGCTTTGGCTTGTTTAATTGGCTCAGTCCTTCAAATCTCTCTATCTTACATAATCTAACAACCTTACGCATAGTCCTGCGTAGCCTGTCTATTAAGGGATAGGTGGGGACTATTAACAGCAAAAAGGAGTTACCTTTCTCGAGGTTAACTCCTTTTTTATAGGTAAATGTTGAACAGTTTAATAAGTCAAAACAAAGTATTTTTTCTTTCCACGACGGATAACAGTCAGTTCGTTCTCTAACTTATCTGCGTCATTTAAGACATAGTCAAGGTCTTGGATGCGGTCGCCGTTGACGTAGATAGCTCCGTTTTGGACGTCTTCACGGGCTTGGCGTTTTGAGTTAACTACACCAGCTGACACGAGGAGTTCCACGATGTTGAGGTTTTCGTCTGCTTGTACTTGGTAGTTTGGTACACCACGAAGTCCTTGTTTGAGCTCTTTGACAGAAAGGTTTTTGATGTTTCCTGCAAAGAGTTGCTCAGTGATGTTGAGGGCTTCTTTGTAGGCTTCTTCTCCGTGAACAAGTGTAACGACTTCACGAGCCAATACTTTTTGAGCCAAGCGTTCGTGTGGAGCTGCTTCAAATTGTTTACGAATGTCTTCAATCTCATCAAGTGACAAGAAAGTAAAAATCTTCAAGAAGCGAACAGCGTCAGCATCCATAACGTTCATCCAGAATTGGTACATTTCGTATGGGGAAGTCTTTTCAGGATTGAGCCAGACGGCATTTCCTTCTGATTTACCAAATTTCTTACCAGTTGCATCTGTGATAAGCGGAACTGTGATAACGTGGCCTGTCTTGTCAGCCTTACGACGAAGCAATTCAGTACCAGCTGTCATATTTCCCCACTGGTCAGAACCACCGATTTGAAGAGTGACATTGTGGTCTTGGTTAAGAACGAAGAAGTCGTAACCTTGCATGATTTGGTAAGCGAACTCAGTGTATGAAATTCCTGTTTCAATCCGTTTTTTCACAGACTCCTTGCTCATCATGTAGTTGACAGTGAAGTATTTTCCGATATCACGGAGGAAGTCAATGAAGCTGATGCTGCCAAACCAGTCGTAGTTGTTGACCATGACAGCCTTGTTTTCCCCATTTTCAAAGTCAAGAAAACGAGAAAGTTGTCCTTGGATAGACTTGACCCAGCCATCTACTGTGTCTTTTGTTTGGAGACTACGTTCAGCATCTTTGAAGGACGGATCTCCGATGAGACCTGTAGCACCGCCAACGAGCGCATAAGGTTTGTGACCTGCTAGTTGCAAGCGACGACTTGTCAAGATTGCGACAAGGTGGCCTAGGTGAAGGCTGTCAGCAGTTGGATCGTAGCCAGTATAATAAGAAACTTGACCTTCTTCTAGGGCTTTACGCAAAGCTTCTTCATCAGTCGTTTGAAAAATCAAACCACGCTCTTTTAGCTCATCAAAAATGTGCATGTGTCTTTTCTCCTTTTTAAAATTATTGTTTCTACCTATTGTATCACAAACTTGGGCAATAGCCTAGTAGAATAGGGAAGAAAGTGGCTATTTTATTGAAAGCGTAACTTCTCAAAGTAACTTCCATCTCTCTCCCAAAACTGGAAGTTAGTCTCAGACGATGAATTATGCTAGAATTAAGTCTGAGACTTTTCGTGAGGAGGTACCTCATGACGAAAAAACAAAAACATCTCACTCTAGAAGACCGTATTGACATCCAAACTGGAATCAGCCAACAGGAGACTTTCCGTTCCATCGCTGAGAAGATGGGGAAAGACCCGTCAACGATTTCAAAGGAAATCAAGCGCAATCGCATCATGCATCCAACATCCGTCAAATCTGATTGCACGGATTGCCCTCTTCTCAAAAAAGCTCCTTATGTCTGTAACAACTGTCCAAAAAAGAGGACGGATTGTGGGTTTAACCGCTATCTTTACTACGCGAAAAAGGCACAGGAGCAGTACGAGACTATGTTGAGGGAATCCAGACAGGGCATTCCCCTAAACAAGGAAAGTTTTTATCAGATGGACAAGATCTTAACCCTAGGCATCCAGAAGAAACAAAGCATCTACCATATCATTCAGACACATAACCTACCTGTGTCGAAAGCTACGGTGTATCGGCATGCCAAGCTGGGCTATCTGACAGCCAAGCCCATTGATTTCCCTCGGATGGTCACGTTCAAGGAACGCAGAAAATCCAGAAAAGTAGCTATTCCCAAAGAGCTGAAAATTGGGCGGACCTATCAAGATTTCCAAGAGTTACGAGAAACTGATGATTTCTTCAAATGGTTGGAAATGGACACGGTCATCGGCAGACCTGGTGGAAAGCTACTGCTCACCTTCAACGTTTCCTTCTGTAATTTCCTCTTCGCCTTGCTTTTGGACAACAAGACTGCTCTGGAAGTCGCCACTAAATTCGCAGCTTTGAAAGAAAGAGTCATGGACGGAGGGTATGCGTTCCATCAGCTGTTCCCTGTCATTCTCACAGACAACGGATCTGAGTTCGCCTATGTGGAGGAGCTTGAGCGAGACATTGATGGGAAGTCTCACCTCTACTTCTGCGACCCTAGCCGTCCTGACCAGAAGGGGCGGATTGAGAAGAACCATACGGTTTTGCGAGCCATTCTTCCCAAGGGCACTTCCTTTGACCAACTGACTCAGAAAGACGTCAATCTAGTCATTTCCCATGTCAATTCCTTGAAACGAGAAGAGTTTCAAGGAAAATCTGCTTACGACGTCTTCACCTTCACCTTTGGCGAGGACATCGCTGCTCTTCTGGGTTGCCAATTTGTCAAACCAGAAGACACACACTTATCACCTGATTTATTGAAATAAAGGGAATTTTCCCCTCTAACTACACATCTTATCACCATCGAAAAGTCTCACACTAAACGCTAGCAACTGGAATTTACTCTAAGACGACTCTGTTTTAGGGCTATTTGTCGTGCACTTTTTTCTGAGTCTTTTCGCTTTTGAACCCTTATATATCAAGAAAAAGAAAACCAGTGGAAGTTAGTCTAAGACGGATTTCCACTGATTTCACGCATTTTTCTCATACTAAAAGCTAGGTTGTGGGAAACTGGAAGTTAGTTTTAGAAGTTACCATTTTATTGAAAGTTTACCTTTTATGGTATAATAGATAGAGTGAGGAAATCCATGCAAAATCAATTAAATGAATTAAAACGAAAAATGCTGGAATTTTTCCAGCGAGTAAAATCAAAAATAAATCATAAAAAATCAGAGAAAGTCTCAGAAGAGAAGAAGTCGGATGGGACAGGTGGGAGAATTCTGTCTATTCTAGGGAGCATTTTAGTTGCTATTAAGGGAATTTTGAATACTCTCTTTATTCTAGGCTTTATCGGTGGGCTTTTTGGTGCTGGTCTAGCTCTTGGTTATGGAGTTGCTTTGTTTGACAAGGCTAAGGTTCCCCAATCGGAGGAGTTGGTCAAGCAGGTTAAAAATATTTCTTCTATCTCAGAAATTGTTTATGCAGATGGGAGTGTCATTGCTTCTATCGAGAGTGATTTACTGAGAACTTCTGTCTCATCTGAGGAAATATCGGACAATCTCAAAAAGGCTATCGTTGCAACTGAGGACGAACATTTTTTTGAACATAATGGGGTTGTGCCAAAAGCTGTGATTCGGGCGACTTTGGGAACCTTTGCAGGTTTGGGCTCATCTAGCGGGGGCTCGACCTTGACCCAACAGTTAATCAAACAACAAGTGGTTGGAGATGCTCCGACTTTGGCTCGTAAGGCTACAGAAATTGTTGATGCCCTTGCCTTGGAACGCAGCATGAGTAAGGATGAAATCTTGACTACTTATCTCAATGTTGCTCCCTTTGGTCGAAATCATAAAGGACAGAATATTGCAGGTGCCCAGCAAGCTGCTGAAGGAATTTTCGGTATTGATGCCAACAAGTTGAGTATTCCTCAAGCAGCCTTCCTAGCAGGTTTGCCCCAGAGTCCGATTACTTATTCCCCTTATGAAAATACTGGAGAGTTAAAGAGTGATGAAGACTTAGAGCTTGGTTTGAAGCGGGCCAAGGATGTTCTCTACAACATGTACCGTACGGGTGCTCTGACTCAGGAAGAATACGATCAGTACAAGGATTATAATCTCAAACAAGATTTCTTGCCATCAGGAACTGTCAATGTTGTTTCGAGGGATTATCTCTACTTTACAGCTATGGCTGAAGCGACAGATCGCATGTATGATTACTTAGTTCGACAGGACAATGTTTCTAGTCAAGAGTTGAAAAACGAGTCGATTCAAAAGGCCTATCATGAGCGAGCGGAGCAGGAACTAAGTAACGGTGGCTATAAAATCACTACAACGATCAATAAAAAAATCCATAACGCCATGCAAAATGCAGTTGCTAACTACGGTCATTTGGTAGATGATGCGACTGGTCAGCCTGAAGTAGGGAATGTTTTGATGGACAATAAAACGGGGGCTGTTCTAGGCTTTGTTGGTGGTCGTAATTACCAGACTAACCAAAACAATCATGCCTTCGACACTAAGCGCTCGCCAGCCTCTACAACCAAGCCTTTGTTGGCCTACGGTATTGCCATTGACCAAGGTTTGATGGGTAGCGCTAGTATCTTGTCAAATTATCCGACAAAATTCTCTAATGGAAATCCTATCATGTATGTGAACAGTCCAGGTACAGGCATGATGACCTTGGGAGAAGCCTTGAACTATTCATGGAATATCCCAGCCTATTGGACCTATCGAATGCTACGTGAGAAGGGTGTAGATGTCAAGGGTTACATGGAGAAAATGGGTTACGAGATTCCGGAGTACGGTATCGAAAGTCTGCCTATGGGTGGTGGGATTGAAGTCACAGTCGCCTAGCATACCAATGGTTATCAAACAATTGCTAATAACGGTATCTACCATCAGAAACATGTGATTTCTAAGATTGAATCATCTGATGGTAGAGTAATCTATGAATTCCAAGATAAGCCAGTTCAAGTGTACTCGAAGGCAACGGCAACGATTATGCAGAGTTTGCTTCGTGAGGTGATTTCATCTCGGATCACTTCAAGTTTCCAAACGGATTTGGCTTCTATCAATTCAAGTTTAGCTCGTGCAGACTGGATTGGTAAGACTGGGACAACCAATGAAGATGAAAATATGTGGCTCATGCTGTCAACACCAAGATTGACTCTAGGTGGTTGGCTAGGGCATGATGACAACCGCCCAATGGCTAAGGGGGCTGGGCATTATCGAAATGCCAAATATATGGCCTACTTGGTCAATGCTATCCAACAGGCCGAGCCTGGTGTTTGGGGCAATGAACGCTTTAATCTTGATTCTAGTGTGACCCAATCTCAGGTCCTCAGATCTACAGGAGAGAAGCCAGGCAAAGTATCCGTTAATGGAAAAACAGTTGATCTTTCAGGTTCTACTGTAACGAGCTATTGGGCTAATAAAGCGGGAGCTCCTACAACAAGCTATCACTTTGCCATTGGAGGAAGTGAAGCAGATTACCAAAATGCTTGGTCAAGTATTATTGGTAGTTTCTCATCTACACCAAGTTCAAGTAGTAGCTCAAGTAGTAGTTCTAGCAGTACATCAAGTTCATCATCAACACAATCAAATAGTAGAAGATAGGAAAGTGGTATTGATTGCCACTTTTTTCTTTTTTCCTTTCGTGTTACAATAAAGGTATGAATCAGTATCAGAAAAAGATTGTTAAAGGAACCATTTATTCACTCCTATCCGGCTTAATCTGGGGAATTTGTGGGATTCTAGGAGAGTATTTCTTTACTCATTATCAAGTGTCCTCTGGCTGGATTACCTCTATGCGTTTGACACTAGCAGGGAGTCTTGTACTCATTTGGTCTGCGATGCAATTAAAATCGCAAGTGCTAGATATTTGGCGAGATAAGAAAAATTACCTGCCCTTTTTAGCCTATGCTGTTTTGGGGATTTTTTCAGTTCAGTATTTTTTCTATCTCTGTGTAGAATACTCAAATGCAGCGACAGCGACTATTTTACAGTTTATCAGCCCTGTCTTTATTCTCTTTTACAATCGTTTGGTTTATCAAAAACGAGCGTCAAAAAGCGCTATTTTTTATGTTTTGGTTGCCATGTTGGGTGTTTGCTTGATGGCGACAAAGGGAGATCTCTCTCAGTTATCCATGACACCACTAGCGCTTGTGACAGGTCTGCTGAGTGCCATGGGGGTCATGTTTAATGTTATCTTGCCTCAGCCTTTTGCGAAGCGCTATGGTTTTGTACCCACGGTTGGGTGGGGTATGATTTTAGCAGGTTTATTTAGCAATGTTCTCTCACCAGTTTATCAGCTTTCCTTTACTCTTGATATTTGGAGTATCTTGATTTGTCTCATTATCGCTTTCTTTGGGACGGCTTTTGCCTTTTTCATTTCCATGAAGGCTGTGTCCTTGGTTTTTCCCTTGGTGGTTTCCGTTATTAGTGCCAGTGAGCCTCTTTTTTTTGCCCTTTTGAGTGTTTTATTTTTAGGCTTGGTAGTGGATTGGTCCCTTCTTCTAGCTATGGCCTTGATTATTTTGCCCATGATTTTCCTATCGGTAGAAGAAGCGAAAGAAAGTAAATAAAAAGTCTTTTCTTAATTCTAAAAGTGTGCTATACTAGAATAGTCAATAAAACACGGGGAGATAGTTGTGAAGAGTGTTTTTAGGTTGTATCGGTAGAGGCTTGCTTTTACCGACAGCACGTTTTATCTCACATCCCTAAAAATCATACCTAAAAACAAACAAAAAGGCTTCAAATTTGAGGCCTTTTTTGGTAGAATAGGTATCATTAAAATGAACTAGGAGGCGCTTATGACTGCTACAAAAATGAACGCACAAGAAATTATCCAATTTATCGCCAATGCTGAAAAGAAAACCAGTGTTAAAGTAACCTTTGAGGGACAACTCGCAACTGCTGTACCTGGATCTGTTGTCAAACTAGGGAATGTCCTATTCGGAGATTGGAAGGACGTGGCTCCGCTTCTTGATGGTTTGGTAGAAAATCAAGACTATGTTGTTGAGCAAGATGCTCGTAATTCTGCGGTTCCGTTGCTAGACAAACGTGAGATCAACGCTCGTATCGAGCCAGGTGCTATTATCCGTGACCAAGTTGAAATTGGAGACAATGCTGTTATCATGATGGGGGCTGTTATCAATATCGGTGCTGAAATTGGTGCAGGAACTATGATTGACATGGGTGCTATCCTTGGTGGCCGTGCCATCGTTGGGAAAAACAGTCACGTTGGTGCAGGTGCGGTTCTTGCAGGTGTGATTGAGCCAGCTAGCGCAGAACCAGTCCGTGTTGGAGACAATGTTCTCATTGGTGCCAACGCAGTGGTTATCGAAGGAGTTCAAATCGGTAGTGGTTCAGTTGTTGCGGCAGGAGCCATTGTTACCCAAGATGTCCCAGAAAACGTGGTGGTGGCAGGTGTTCCAGCTCGTATCATCAAAGAGATTGATGCCCAAACCCAACAAAAAACAGCGCTAGAGGATGCGCTTCGTACCTTATAATTGTAAAAGTAATAAAGAGGCGGAACCCTTCTTCCAGCCTCTTTCTGCTATATCGGAGGATAGATAGATGTTAGATTTGATTCAGACTAGACGAGATTTGCACCAGATTCCAGAGATTGGCTTGGAGGAGTTCAAGACTCAGGCTTATCTGTTGGATGTGATTGAGAAATTGACTGTAGGCAAGGATTTTGTCCAAGTTCGAACTTGGCGTACAGGGATTTTGGTTTATTTGCAGGGAAGTCAGCCAGAGCGTACCATTGGTTGGCGAACAGACATTGATGGCCTGCCTATCGTCGAACAAACAGGCCTTCCTTTCGTTTCTCAGCACCAAGGTCGTATGCATGCTTGTGGCCATGATTTCCACATGACTATTGCTTTGGGCTGTCTTGAGCGAGCCCTTGAGGAGCAACCTAAAAATAATTTGCTCTTTCTGTTTCAACCTGCTGAAGAAAATGAAGCTGGTGGCATGCTCATGTATGAGGATGGCGCTTTTGGAGACTGGTTGCCAGACCAATTTTATGGCCTTCATGTTCGACCAGATTTGAAGGTTGGTCAGATTGCGACCAATACTCATACACTCTTTGCAGGGACTTGTGAGGTGAAGATTCGTTTCAAAGGTAAAGGTGGCCACGCAGCCTTTCCGCATGAAGCCAATGACGCCTTGGTGGCGGCTAGTTACTTTGTGACCCAGGTGCAGTCAGTTGTCAGCCGCAATGTTAACCCAATCGAGGGAGCGGTGGTGACCTTTGGAGTTTTCCAAGCTGGAACCACCAACAATGTCATCACAGACACAGCCTTTTTACATGGAACTATTCGGGCCTTGACTCAAGATATGAGTCTCTTGGTGCAAAAAAGAGTTAAAACAGTTGCAGAAGGGGTTGCGGCCGCCTTTGGTATGGAAGTCGAAGTGGAACTCAAACAAGGTGGTTATCTGCCTGTTGAGAACGATCCAGCCTTGGCGCGTGAACTGATGGACTTCTTTGAAGAAAAAGACGGAATCGAGTTGATTGATATCGAACCTGCTATGACAGGTGAGGACTTTGGTTATCTCCTTTCAAAAGTTGATGGGGTTATGTTCTGGCTAGGTATTGATAGTCCCTACGCCCTTCATCACCCTCAGATGAGTCCTAAGGAAGAAGCATTAGCTATTGGGGTGGATGCGGTCTCTAGTTTCCTGAAAAAGAAGGCAGCAGAGTAGAGGGTTTGTCTATGAAATCGGAATTACGTAAGCAAGTCTTGCACGAAATGAAGGCTATCCCTCGAGAGCAAAAACAATTTATAGACCAAGCTTTAACCGAGCGACTTTTACAACACCCCTTTTACCAAGAAGCCAAGGTCATTGCAAGCTATCTCTCTTTTCCTAATGAGTTTCAAACGCAGGAACTGATTGAGCAGGCGCTGAAGGACGGCAAGAAGGTTCTGATACCCAAAACTTATCCCAAGGGGCGCATGGACTTTGTGGTCTATGATCCACAGCAGTTGGTAAAAACTGCCTTTGGCTTACTGGAGCCACAGGGAGTTCTGGAAGTTATAGATGCCTCTCAGATTGATTTGATTCATGTTCCTGGTCTGGCTTTTACGACGAAAGGATATCGGATAGGATACGGTGGAGGCTATTATGACCGTTATCTGAAACATTTTTCTGGTCATACTTTGAGTACGGTTTATCCTTGTCAAGTTCAGCAATTCATGCCTGAAAATCATGATATTCCTGTTCAGGAGGTTTTAATTGATGAAGGAAATCTTTGATAGACGTTATCCTGTGACGAGTTTCTTCCTCTTAGTGACGGCCTTGGTGTTTCTACTAATGTTGGCGACCACAGGTGGAAACTTTGACAGGGCGGATACCTTATTTCGATTTGGAGCCATGTATGGGCCTGCTATTCTCCTCTTTCCTGAGCAGATTTGGCGTCTCTTTTCTGCCATTTTTGTTCATATTGGGTGGGAGCATTTCATTGTTAATATGCTTTCCCTTTATTATCTTGGTAGGCAAGTAGAGGAGATTTTTGGGTCCAAGAAGTTTTTCTTTCTCTATCTCTTATCTGGAATGATGGGCAATCTCTTTGTTTTTGTATTTAGTCCAAAATCCTTAGCAGCGGGAGCTTCTACTTCTCTCTATGGGCTATTTGCCGCGATTATCATTCTTCGCTATGCTACGCGTAATCCTTATATCCAGCAGTTGGGGCAATCCTATCTGACACTTTTTGTGGTTAATATTATTGGAAGTGTTCTGATTCCAGGAATCAGCCTAGCAGGCCATATTGGGGGAGCAGTTGGTGGAGCATTTCTAGCAATTATCTTTCCAGTTCGAGGAGAAAGACGGATGTATAGCGCTAGTCAGAGACTGGTAGCGGTAGTCTTGTTTGTAGGACTTGCAGTCTTACTTCTCTACAAGGGAATGGGGTTGTGAGAGCTTATAATAATAGTTGTGTAATGAAAAAAGATAAGGCATTTTTGAACCTTATCTTTTTATGTTATTCCTTCTCAGCTAATTCTTTTCCCAGTTGGATGAGGTAATCTTTCAAGTCATCTTTGACTTGTGGGTGCTTGAGGGCGTAGTCAATAGATGTTTTCATAAAGCCGAATTTATCTCCAACGTCGTAACGAGCTCCTGTAAATTCACGGGCAAAAACACGTTGTGTTTTATTAAGCGTATCAATCGCATCGGTAAGTTGGATTTCATTCCCAGCACCGGGAGCTTGATTTTCGAGAATCTCAAAAATTTCTGGTGTGAGCAGATAGCGTCCGATAATAGCTAGATCACTTGGCGCCTCCTCTGGAGCTGGTTTTTCAACGAAAGTTTCGACGCTGTAGAGACCATTAATCCCTTCGCCTTGAGGCGCGATAACTCCATATGCTGAAACTTCTTCATGAGGGACAGGCATAACAGCAATTGTTGATGCATGAGTCGACTCGTAATCATTCATCAATTGTTTTGTCAAAGGAACAGCGTGGTCATCTGTGATATCCATTAGGTCATCACCAAGCATGACAACGAAGGGCTCATTTCCTACAAAAGCTTTTGCTTGTAAGACAGCATCACCAAGACCACGAGGATGGCTTTGACGGATAAAGTGAAGGCGAATGCCAGTTGTTTCGTCTACCAATTTTAGTAAGTCATGTTTGCCTTTTTCTTTGAGGTTGTACTCAAGCTCAAAGTTTGAGTCAAAGTGGTCTTCAATAGAACGTTTTGATTTACCAGTGACAACCAGAATATCTTCAATACCTGATTTAAGAGCTTCTTCGACGATAAATTGGATAGTTGGTTTGTCCACAATTGGCAACATTTCTTTAGCAAGTGCTTTGGTTGCTGGTAAAAATCGAGTCCCGAGTCCAGCGGCAGGGATGACTGCCTTTCTAACTTTTGATGTCATAAGAATCCTTTCTTTAGAGGGTTAAGACCACTCATTTTCTGCTTTAAATTCATTGTTCATGATGTCATAAATGGCATCTTTGATATTGGTTCCGTGGTAAATAACTTGGTAAATGGCTTGTGTAATCGGCATATAGACTCCAAGTTCTTGCGCTAGTTCATAGGCTGCTCGGGTCGTCGAAATTCCTTCAATTACCATGCCCATATTAGCTTCTATATCAGCTAGGGATTCTCCACGACCAAGGGCATCTCCAGCTCTCCAGTTACGAGAGTGGATGGAGGTTCCCGTTACGATCAAATCTCCTACACCAGATAAGCCACTATAGGTCAATGGATTGGCCCCGAGTGCTACCCCTAGGCGGGTAATTTCTGCCAAGCCTCGAGCGATGATGGCTGCCTTAGCATTGTCACCAAATCCCAAACCATGTAAGGCTCCAGCACCGACAGCGATAATGTTTTTAAGAGCACCAGCGGTTTCGACTCCGATAACATCCGTATTGGTATAAAGTCGGAAGTAGTGATTACTAAAGAGCTCCTGAACGTATTGAGCTGTTTGTAAATTCTTAGAAGCAGCAGTGATTAAAGTCAGGTCCCGAACAATGGTTTCTTCCGCATGACTAGGTCCTGAAACAACGACAATATCACTGCGGAGATGTTCAGGAATTTCTTCTTCAAGGATGGTTGATAATCGTTTATGGCTATCAGGTTCTAATCCCTTTGATGCGTGCATGATGATCGCCTTATGGTCTAAGGTTTGTGCAACTTGTTGGGCAACAAGTCGTGTCACTTTTGTTGGGACAACAAACAAAATCGCATCTACATCTTTCAATGCCTCTGCTAAGTCAGTGTAGGCAATGATATTTCCGTCTAGAACGACATCTTTAAAGTAGTGCTTGTTAGTATGATAGGTATTAATTTCATTGATTTGCTCGGGAAGATTTCCCCAAATACGTACCTCGTGTCCATTGTCATTTAAGACTTGTGAAAGGGCAGTTCCCCAAGAACCAGGCCCCAAGACGGCGACGGTTTGTTTTTCCATGTTTTCCTCCTTGATAGAGTTCTCTTTTTATTTTATCACATTCTAGGGGATTTTGCACTTGCATTGCTGGGGAGTGGTTGCTTTGTTACTTGAAAAATATACAAAAACCGAGCCTAAGTATTAAACTCTTAGACTCGGTTTTGATATTCCTTAAAGAATAGCTCGGTTTATTTCAATTGATCTGTAATGTCTTTTGATAGCAACATTCCCAGATGATAAGTTTTATTGATGTAAGCAATGACATCATTGATATTTTCAGTCGTTTGAATTTTCTCTTTGATGTCAGCCCTAAATGTTTCATCCTTTAAAAGTTGTTCTTGGTAGAGTCTTTGCAGTCTCTCCTTCTCGTACTTATTAAGCAGAAAAAGGAAAACCAAACTAATCACAACGAGGATATAAGCATATTGGCTCATAGAATATCTCCTTGGATAGTGAAGAAGTAGTAGTGAATAAATCGATTTAGTGGATCTAAAATAGCAGAACAAGCCAGCAAAACCTGATAAGATTTTTGATAGACCCTAAACCAAAGCCCGTATAGGATTAGGCGTTAGTTACTTAGATTACTTTGCAATCAAGTGACTTGAAGATTACGACATGAACCAAACCAAATCGATATTATTTGGTTTGATAAATTAGTAAATCGTTTAGGCAAGTGTCTCTAGTTACGACGTAAAGAAACATAAATCGATAATATTTATGTTTCTTTACTAGTGAAGCGTTTAGGCAATTCGCCATATAGCGATTGCCGTCAAGAGACTAGGAACTTTAGTTCCAATAACTTGAAGATTACGACGTTTTAGGACATAAATCGATCATATTTATGTCCTAAAACTAGTGAAGCGCCTAGCCAAAGTCCAAATAGGATTTGGCGTTAGTTACTTAGATTGCTCCGCAATCAAGTAACTTTAGCGATTTACATCTTCTCTGGCGCTTCTACTCCAAGCAAACGAAGGGCTTCTTTGAGAACGACTGCTGTTGCGTAGCTAAGGGCTAGACGGCTGTCGCGCTCAGGATTTTCGTCTAGGATACGTGTATGTGCATAGTACTTGTTGAAGGCTTGAGCCAGGCTAATTGCAAATTTAGCAATGATGGAAGGTTCAAAGTTATCTGCCGCACGATTGATAATACGTGGGAAATCTTGGATGAGTTTGATGATTTCCCAGCTTTCAGCATCATTTAAGCTGTAATTAGCCTCTGTTTCTGGTTTGAAATCTGCTTTGCGCAAGATAGATTGGATACGAGCGTAGGCGTATTGAACATAAGGACCAGTTTCCCCCTCAAAGGATACCATGGCTTCTAGGTCGAAATCATATCCATTTGTACGGTCGGTCTTGAGGTCATAGAATTTAATGGCACCAACCCCAACAGCATGCGCTACCTGGTCTTTGTTTTCAAGTTCAGGATTTTTAGCCTCGATTTGGGCCTTGGCACGACTAACAGCCTCTGCAACAGTAGGCTCTAGCAAGATGACATTCCCTTTACGAGTAGAGAGTTTTTTCCCTTCTTTTGTAACCAAACCAAAAGGAACATGAGTAATGTCTTCACTCCAGTCGTAGCCCATTTCTTTCAAGACAGCTTTGAGCTGTTTAAAGTGGGCAGATTGCTCTTGACCAACGACATAGATAGATTTAGCAAATTGGTATTCGTTTTTACGGTAAAGGGCTGCAGCCAAGTCACGTGTGATGTAGAGAGTTGCACCATCAGATTTCTTGATGAGGGCTGGGTGTTCAATTCCATATTTCTCAAGATTCACAACTTGGGCACCTTCTGATTCAACAAGAAGGCCTTTTTCAGAAAGAATGTCTACAACTGCATCCATCTTATCGTTGTAGAAAGCTTCTCCATTGTAGCTGTCAAATTCGACTTGCAATTCATTGTAAAGGCGGTTAAATTCCACCAAACTTTCATCACGGAACCATTGCCAAAGTGCGAGAGCTTCCTCATCTCCATTTTCCAGTTTGCGGAACCATTCGCGTGCTTCTTCATCCAAGCTAGGGTCATTTTCAGCTTCAGCGTTGATGCGGACATAGAGTTTAAGAAGTTCATCAATTGGATGAGCTTTTACAGCTTCTTCGTCGCCCCATTTTTTATAGGCAACAATCAACATCCCAAACTGTTTCCCCCAGTCTCCCAAGTGGTTGACCTTGACTGTTTGATAACCGATTTTTTGGAAAATATGTGACAAGCTATCTCCGATAACAGTTGAGCGCAGGTGACCAATAGAAAATGGTTTAGCGATATTGGGACTAGACATATCGATAACAACATTTTCTTGTTTACCAATAGTTTGGTCAGCATAGTGTTCTTTTTCAGTGATAACAGCTTGCAATACTTGAGCAGAAATGGCAGATTTATCAAGGAAAAAATTGACGTAAGGTCCTGTTGCAACAACTTTTTCAAAGGCTTGGCTGTTAATTTTTTCAGCCAGTTCAGCAGCAATCATTTGAGGTGCTTTACGTTCGACTTTTGCAAGAGAAAAAGCAGGGAAAGCGATGTCTCCCATTTCTGAGTTTTTAGGGGTTTCCAGTAAATTTAAAATAGCCTCTTGGTCCAGGCTATCAATGATGCTAGCCAACTCGCTAGCAATCAATTCTTTTGTATTCATTTAGAGCTCCTTTTTGGACTTTTCTACTATTTTATCACAATTTTAAAGAAAGAAGAAAAAATTTTTGAAATCTCCTATTTTTTTGGTATAATATAGTTATAAAATTAGTTATAAATATGCATATAAGAGGATTTTATGAGAAAAAGAGATCGTCATCAGTTAATAAAAAAAATGATTACTGAGGAGAAATTAAGTACACAAAAAGAAATTCAAGATCGGTTGGAGGCACATAATGTTTTTGTGACGCAAACAACCTTGTCTCGTGATTTGCGCGAAATCGGCTTGACCAAGGTCAAGAAAAATGATATGGTGTATTATGTACTAGCAAATGAGACAGAAAAGATTGATTTGGTGGAATTTTTGTCTCATCATTTAGAAGGTGTTGCAAGAGCAGAGTTTACCTTGGTACTTCATACCAAATTGGGAGAAGCCTCTGTTTTGGCAAATATTGTAGATGCAAACAAGGATGAATGGATTTTAGGAACAGTTGCTGGTGCCAATACCTTATTGGTCATTTGTCGAGACCAGCACGTTGCCAAACTCATGGAAGATCGTTTGCTAGATTTGATGAAAGATAAGTAAGGTCTTGGGAGTTGCTCTCAAGACTTATTTTTGACAAGGAGAGACGGAAAATGGCGACAGAAAAGCTATCACCGGGCATGCAACAGTATGTGGATATTAAAAAGCAATATCCAGATGCTTTTTTGCTCTTTCGTATGGGTGATTTTTATGAATTATTTTATGAGGATGCGGTCAATGCTGCGCAGATTCTGGAAATTTCCTTAACGAGTCGCAACAAGAATGCCGACAATCCGATTCCTATGGCGGGTGTTCCCTATCATTCTGCCCAACAGTACATCGATGTCTTGATTGAGCAGGGCTATAAGGTGGCTATCGCAGAGCAGATGGAAGATCCTAAACAGGCAGTTGGGGTTGTGAAACGAGAGGTTGTTCAGGTCATTACACCTGGGACAGTGGTCGATAGTAGTAAGCCGGATAGTCAGAACAATTTCTTGGTTGCTATAGACCGTGATGGCAGTCAATTTGGTCTAGCTTATATGGACTTGGTGACCGGAGACTTTTATGTGACGGGTCTTTTGGATTTCACGCTGGTTTGTGGGGAAATCCGTAATCTCAAGGCGCGAGAAGTGGTGCTGGGCTATGACTTGTCTGAGGAAGAGGAACTAATCCTTAGTCGTCAGATGAATCTGGTACTTTCCTATGAAAAAGAAGGCTTTGAAGACCTTCATTTACTGGATTCACGATTGGCAGCTGTGGAGCAAGCGGCATCTAGTAAATTGCTCCAGTATGTTCATCGAACTCAGATGAGGGAATTGAACCACCTCAAGCCTGTTATACGCTATGAAATCAAGGATTTCTTGCAGATGGATTATGCGACCAAGGCTAGTCTAGATTTGGTTGAGAATGCCCGTTCGGGCAAGAAGCAAGGCAGTCTTTTCTGGCTTTTGGATGAAACCAAAACGGCTATGGGAATGCGTCTCTTGCGGTCTTGGATTCATCGCCCCTTGATTGATAAGGAACGAATTATCCAACGCCAAGAAGTGGTGCAGGTCTTTCTCGACCATTTCTTTGAGCGCAGTGATTTGACAGACAGTCTCAAGGGAGTTTATGACATTGAGCGCTTGGCTAGTCGTGTTTCTTTTGGCAAAACCAATCCCAAGGATCTCTTGCAGTTGGCGATCACCTTGTCTAGTGTGCCACGGATCCGAGCGATTTTAGAAGGGATGGAGCAATCTGCTCTAACTTATCTTATCGAACAATTGGATGGAATTCCTGAGTTGGAGAGTTTGATTAGCGCAGCGATTGCTCCTGAAGCTCCTCATGTGATTACAGATGGGGGAATTATCCGAACTGGATTTGATGAGATTTTAGACAAGTACCGTCGTGTGCTCAGAGAAGGGGCTAGCTGGATTGCTGAGATTGAGGCTAAAGAGCGAGAAAATTCTGGTATCAGTACGCTCAAAATTGACTACAATAAAAAGGATGGCTACTATTTCCATGTGACCAATTCACGACTGGAGAATGTGCCAGCCCACTTTTTCCGCAAGGCGACGCTGAAAAACTCGGAACGTTTTGGAACCGAAGAATTAGCCCGTATCGAGGGAGATATGCTGGAGGCGCGTGAGAAGTCAGCCAATCTCGAATATGAAATTTTTATGCGTATTCGTGAAGAGGTCAGCAAGTATATCCAGCGTTTGCAGGCTCTAGCTCAAGGAATTGCGACAGTTGATGTCTTGCAAAGTCTGGCGGTTGTAGCTGAAACCCAGCATTTGATTCGACCAGAGTTTGGTGACGATTCACAAATTGATATCCAGAAAGGGCGCCATGCTGTCGTTGAAAAGGTTATGGGGGCTCAGACCTATATTCCCAATACGATTCAGATGGCAGAAGATATTAGTATTCAGCTGATTACCGGGCCCAACATGAGTGGGAAGTCAACCTACATGCGTCAGTTAGCCATGACGGCGGTTATGGCTCAGATGGGTTCCTATGTGCCGGCAGAAAGCGCCCATTTACCGATTTTTGATGCGATTTTTACCCGTATCGGAGCAGCAGACGACTTGGTTTCAGGTCAGTCAACCTTTATGGTGGAGATGATGGAGGCCAACAATGCCATTTCGCATGCGACCAAAAATTCCTTGATTCTTTTTGATGAATTGGGACGAGGAACTGCAACTTATGACGGTATGGCTCTTGCTCAGTCTATCATCGAATACATTCATGAGCATATCGGAGCCAAGACCCTCTTTGCGACCCACTACCATGAGTTGACTAGTCTGGAGTCTAGCTTGGAGCACTTAGTCAATGTTCACGTGGCAACCTTGGAGCAGGATGGGCAAGTCACCTTCCTTCACAAGATTGAACCAGGACCAGCTGATAAATCCTACGGTATCCATGTTGCCAAGATTGCTGGCTTGCCAGCAGACCTTTTAGCAAGGGCGGATAAGATTTTAACTCAGTTAGAGAATCAAGGGATAGAAAGTCCTGTTCCTATGAAACAAACAAGTACTGTCACAGAACAGATTTCACTCTTTGATACTGCAGAAGAGCATCCTATCCTAGAAGAATTAGCTAAATTGGACATTTACAACATGACACCCATGCAGGCTATGAATGTCTTGGTCGAGTTAAAACAGAAACTATAAAGAGAAAATTACTAGTCATTCTAGCTGTATCAAGGAGACTTCTTTGACAACCCTCCACTTTTTTGCTAGAATAACATCACACAAACAGAATGAGAAGGAGCTGACACATTGTCGCTCCCTTTTGTCTATTTTTTAAGGAGAAAGTATGCTGATTCAGAAAATAAAAACCTACAAGTGGCAGGCCTTGACTTCGCTCCTGATGACGGGCTTGACGGTTGCTAGTTCACTTCTGCAACCGCGTTATCTGCAGGAAGTGTTAGACGCCCTCCTTGCTGGAAAATATGAAGCTATTTATAGTATCGGGGCTTGGTTAATTGGTGTGGCCGTGGTCGGTCTGGTTGCTGGTGGGCTCAATGTTGTCCTTGCAGCCTATATTGCTCAAGGAGTTTCATCCGACCTTCGAGAGGATGCCTTCCGTAAAATCCAAACCTTTTCTTATGCCAATATTGAACAATTTAATGCGGGAAATCTAGTCGTTCGCATGACAAATGATATCAACCAGATTCAGAACGTCGTCATGATGACCTTCCAAATTCTTTTCAGACTTCCTCTCTTGTTTATTGGTTCCTTTATCTTGGCGGTTCAAACCTTACCTTCTCTGTGGTGGGTGATTGTTCTCATGGTAATCTTAATTTTTGGCTTGACTGCCGTCATGATGGGGATGATGGGGCCTCGTTTTGCCAAGTTTCAAACTCTTCTTGAGCGCATTAATGCTATTGCCAAGGAAAATCTGCGTGGCGTTCGTGTGGTCAAGTCCTTTGTCCAAGAAAAAGAGCAGTTTGCTAAGTTTACGAAGGTTTCAGACGAACTTCTCGGTCAAAACCTTTACATTGGTTATGCCTTTTCAGTAGTGGAACCTTTCATGATGTTGGTCGGTTATGGGGCAGTATTCCTCTCTATTTGGCTAGTTGCAGGGATGGTTCAGTCGGAACCGTCAGTTGTTGGCTCCATTGCTTCCTTTGTCAATTACCTGAGCCAGATTATCTTTACCATTGTCATGGTTGGATTTTTGGGAAATTCTGTCAGCCGTGCTATGATTTCCATGCGTCGTATTCGAGAAATCCTTGACGCAGAGCCAGCCATGACCTTCAAGGATGTCTCAGATGAAGAGTTGGTTGGAAGTCTTAGCTTTGAAAATGTAACCTTTACCTATCCAATGGACAAGGAACCAATGCTGAAAGATGTGACCTTTACTATCGAACCTGGTCAAATGGTTGGTGTAGTTGGGGCGACTGGTGCAGGAAAATCAACCTTGGCTCAACTGATTCCACGTCTCTTTGATCCACAGGACGGGGCCATTAAAATCGGTGGCAAGGATATTCGAGAAGTGAGTGAAGGAACCCTGCGTCAAACAGTTTCTATCGTTCTCCAACGTGCCATTCTCTTTAGTGGAACGATTGCAGATAATCTAAGACAGGGTAAGGGAGATGCTACTCTATTTGAAATGGAGCGTGCAGCCAATATTGCTCAAGCCAGTGAATTCATTCATCGTATGGAGAAAACCTTTGAAAGTCCAGTTGAGGAACGGGGAACCAATTTCTCAGGTGGACAAAAGCAAAGGATGTCGATTGCGCGTGGGATTGTCAGCAATCCACGTATTCTGATTTTTGACGATTCGACCTCGGCCTTGGATGCCAAGTCAGAGCGCCTAGTGCAAGAAGCCTTGAATAAGGACTTGAAGGGAACAACAACCATTATCATCGCGCAAAAGATTAGCTCGGTTGTTCATGCAGATAAAATCTTGGTTCTAGATCAAGGACGATTGATTGGTCAAGGTACGCATGCAGACTTGGTTGCCAACAATGCCGTTTACCGTGAAATCTACGAAACACAGAAAGGAAAGGAGGAGTAAAATGAAGACAGTTCAATTTTTTTGGAATTATTTTAAAGTCTATAAGCTCTCATTTGTAGTTGTTATACTGATGATTGTTCTGGCGACTCTTGCTCAAGCCCTCTTTCCGGTCTTTGCTGGACAAGCGGTGACGCAGCTAGCTAATTTAATTCAAGCTTATCAAGATGGCAATCCAGAACTTGTTTGGCAAAGTCTATCGGGAATCATGGTCAATCTTGGCCTGCTGGTTTTGGTTCTATTTATCTCTAGTGTGATATACATGTGTCTCATGACGCGCGTGATTGCAGAGTCGACCAATGAGATGCGCAAAGGCCTCTTCGGTAAGCTTGCTCGCTTGACGGTTTCTTTCTTTGACCGCCGACAAGATGGCGATATCTTGTCTCGTTTTACCAGTGATTTGGATAATATCCTTCAAGCCTTTAACGAGAGCTTGATTCAGGTCATGAGCAATATTGTTTTATACATTGGTCTGATTCTTGTCATGCTTTCGAGAAATGTGACACTGGCCCTCATCACCATTGCCAGCACACCAGTGGCCTTCTTTATGCTGATTTTCATCATGAAAATGGCACGCAAATACACCAATCTACAGCAGAAAGAGGTAGGGAAGCTCAACGCCTATATGGATGAGAGTATCTCAGGTCAAAAAGCTGTCATTGTTCAAGGAATTCAAGAGGATATGCTGGCAGGATTTCTTGAACAAAATGAGTGCGTGCGCAAGGCAACCTTTAAAGGAAGAATGTTTTCAGGAATTCTGTTCCCTGTCATGAATGGGATGAGTCTGGTTAATACAGCCATCGTCATTTTTGCTGGTTCAGCTGTACTTTTGAATGATAAGTCTATCGAAACAAGTACAGCCTTAGGTTTGATTGTTATGTTTGCCCAATTTTCACAGCAGTACTACCAGCCTATTATCCAAGTTGCAGCTAGTTGGGGAAGCCTTCAGTTAGCCTTTACTGGGGCTGAACGGATTCAGGAAATGTTTGACGCAGAGGAAGAAATCCGACCTGAAAAGGCGCCGATTTTTACTAAGTTGCAAGAAGGTGTTGAAATTAGTCATATTGATTTTTCATATCTGCCTGATAAACCTATTTTGAAAGATGTCAGCATTTCTGCCCCTAAAGGCCAGATGACAGCGGTTGTTGGTCCGACAGGTTCAGGGAAAACGACTATTATGAACCTCATCAATCGCTTTTATGATGTTGATACTGGTGGTATTTATTTTGATGGTAAAGACATCCGTGACTACGACTTGGATAGTCTCAGAAGCAAGGTGGGAATTGTCTTGCAAGATTCAGTCTTATTTAGTGGAACCATTCGAGACAATATCCGTTTTGGTGTGCCAGATGCTAGTCAAGAAATGGTTGAGGCAGCAGCCAAAGCAACCCATATTCATGACTATATCGAAAGCCTACCTGATAAATACGATACTCTTATAGATGATGACCAGAGCATCTTCTCAACTGGGCAAAAGCAATTGATTTCTATCGCTCGAACCCTGATGACAGATCCAGAAGTTCTCATTCTAGATGAAGCGACTTCAAACGTAGATACGGTGACAGAAAGTAAGATTCAGCATGCCATGGAGGCGGTTGTAGCAGGCAGAACTAGTTTCGTCATTGCTCACCGTTTGAAGACCATCCTCAATGCAGACCAGATTATTGTCCTTAAAGATGGAGAAGTCATTGAACGCGGTAACCACCATGAACTTTTGAAACTAGGTGGCTTCTATTCAGAACTCTATCACAATCAATTTGTTTTCGAATAAGAAAGAAGTTGTCCTATGTGGGCAGCTTTTTCTTGTCCATAAAAAATTTTTATCACAGCCTTAAAAAAAACATATTAGACGAAAGTCATTTTGAGTGATATGATAGGACTATCGTTATACTCAATGAAAACCAAAGAGTAAACTAGGAAGCTAGCCGCAGGTTGCTCAAAGCACTGCTTTGAGGTTGTGGATAGAACTGACGAAGTCAGTAACCATACCTACGGTAAGGCGACGCTGACGTGGTTTGAAGAGATTTTCGAAGAGTATTAACATTCGAAAGGAGACACATCATGCCTAGAACGGTTGTAGGAGTTGCTGCAAATCTATGTCCTGTAGACGCAGAGGGCAAAAACATTCATTCATCTGTATCTTGTAGATTCGCAGAGAGCATTCGACAAGTCGGCGGTCTCCCTTTAGTCATCCCTGTTGGTGATGAGTCAGTTGTACGCGATTATGTGGAAATGATTGACAAACTCATTTTAACAGGTGGGCAAAATGTCCATCCTCAGTTTTATGGAGAGAAAAAGACCATCGAGAGTGATGATTACAACCTAGTGCGCGATGAGTTTGAATTGGCCCTCTTGAAAGAAGCGCTCCGTCAGAATAAACCAATTATGGCAATCTGTCGCGGTGTCCAACTTGTCAATGTTGCCTTTGGCGGAACCCTCAATCAAGAAATCGAAGGTCACTGGCAAGGATTACCTTTCGGAACATCTCACTCTATTGAGACAGTAGAAGGAAGCGTGGTGGCTAAGCTATTTGGAAAAGACAGTCAGGTCAACTCCGTCCATCGTCAAAGTATTAAAGATTTGGCACCTAATTTCCGTGTAACTGCTATTGATCCAAGAGACCAAACCATCGAAGCGATTGAGTCTATCGACGAACACCGCATTATCGGTTTGCAGTGGCATCCAGAGTTTCTAGTTAATGAAGAAGATGGCAATTTAGAACTATTTGAGTATTTATTGAATGAATTGTAACGACTGGTATATCTGGTCGTTCTTTATTATGTGACTGTTAGTCCGTCTCGCTCCGTTAGGTGCGAGACAAAAAAACCACCCGCTATGCGGGTGCGCGTCGAAGGTTATACCCAAAAAACTCCAAACGCGATACAATAAAGGTGTTCAAGCCAATTGTAAAGCGAAAGGAGAAAAATATGGCACAAAAGGCACATAGTTTATCACACACAAAGTGGATGTGTAAATATCACATTGTGTTCACCCCTAAGTATAGACGAAAAGTTATATATAATCAATATCGAAGTAGTTTAGGAGAAATATTTCATCGCTTGTGTAGTTATAAAGGAGTTGAAATTATCGAGGGTCACTTAATGCCAGACCATGTACATATGTTAGTAAGTATTCCACCAAGGATAAGTATTTCGAGTTTCATGGGCTATTTAAAAGGAAAAAGTTCACTCATGATGTTTGATAAACACGCCAACCTCAAGTACAAGTTTGGGAATCGGCATTTCTGGGCGGAAGGTTATTATGTGAGTACGGTTGGACTCAATGAAGGCACAATTAAGAAATATATTCAAGAACAGGAAAAGCATGATATAGCACTAGATAAATTAAGTGTAAAAGAATATGAGGATCCCTTTAGGGATAGTGGTAAGTAATACTAAAGCCTCTTTAAGAGGCAAGTGACGAGCCAAGAGCAATGAGGCTTGAACAACATGAAAGCCAGCGTCTTTAGGCGCTGGCTGGTAATTTGGGCTTATAGCCCTGGGACAAACCACCCGTTTGACGGGTGGTCATGATTTTATTTTTTCAAAATTTTGGGATGCGGTATTTGTACGCAAACGTTTGAATTCTGATAATAATTGGAGCAATTCGACAAAAAAACTTGAAAAAAACGAAAGTAAGCGTTATGATAGAAAAGAAGAAATATTGGAGGAATAACATGTCACATATTAAATTTGATTATTCAAAAGTTTTAGACAAATTTGTTGCACCACATGAAGTGGAATACATGCAATCACAAGTAACAGCAGCAGATGAATTGATCCGTAAAGGAACTGGTGCTGGTAGCGACTTCTTGGGATGGTTGGACCTTCCTGAAAACTACGACCGCGAAGAATTTGACCGTATCTTGAAATCTGCTGAGCAAATCAAATCAGACAGCGATGTTTTGGTTGTTATCGGTATTGGTGGGTCTTACCTTGGTGCCAAAGCAGCAATCGACTTCTTGAACCACCACTTTGCAAACTTGCAAACAAAAGAAGAACGCAAGGCTCCACAAATCCTTTACGCAGGAAACTCAATCTCATCTACTTACCTTGCTGACTTGGTAGAGTATGTTGCAGACAAAGACTTCTCAGTAAACGTGATTTCTAAATCAGGTACAACAACTGAACCAGCTATCGCTTTCCGTGTCTTCAAAGAACTCTTGGTTAAGAAATACGGTCAAGAAGAAGCAAACAAACGTATCTACGCAACAACTGACCGCCAAAAAGGTGCTGTTAAGGTTGAAGCAGACGCTAACGGTTGGGAAACATTTGTTGTTCCAGATGATATCGGTGGACGCTTTTCAGTATTGACAGCCGTTGGTTTGCTTCCAATCGCAGCATCAGGAGCTGACATCAAAGCTCTTATGGAAGGTGCGAATGCAGCTCGCAAAGACTACACTTCAGACAAAATCTCTGAAAACGAAGCTTACCAATATGCAGCAGTTCGTAACATCCTTTACCGTAAAGGCTATGCAACTGAAATCTTGGTAAACTATGAGCCATCACTTCAATACTTCTCAGAATGGTGGAAACAATTGGCTGGTGAATCAGAAGGAAAAGACCAAAAAGGTATCTACCCAACTTCAGCCAACTTCTCAACTGACTTGCACTCACTTGGTCAATTTATCCAAGAAGGAACTCGTATCATGTTTGAAACAGTTGTCCGTGTTGACAAACCTCGTAAAAACGTGATTATCCCTAGCTTGGAAGAAGACCTTGATGGACTTGGTTACCTTCAAGGAAAAGACGTTGACTTTGTAAACAAAAAAGCAACTGACGGTGTTCTTCTTGCCCACACAGACGGTGATGTACCAAACATGTACGTGACTCTTCCAGAGCAAGATGCTTTCACTCTTGGTTACACAATCTACTTCTTCGAATTGGCTATCGCCCTTTCTGGTTACCTGAATGCCATCAACCCATTTGACCAACCAGGTGTTGAAGCATACAAACGTAACATGTTCGCTCTTCTTGGAAAACCAGGATTTGAAGAATTAAGCAAAGAACTTAACGCACGTCTATAATAATAGAAAAAAGAGTGGTTTGTCCACTCTTTTTACTCTCTTTATCCATAGAAATTGGACTCAGCCAAGACTTGTGATATAATATAGAGAGCAAAAAGGCAGACGCCTAGAGACTTTATAGGAGAAACTATGTCAAAAGATATTCGCGTACGTTACGCACCAAGTCCAACAGGACTACTACACATCGGGAATGCCCGTACAGCATTGTTCAACTACCTTTACGCACGTCATCATGGTGGAACTTTTATCATTCGTATCGAAGATACTGACCGTAAACGTCATGTCGAGGATGGAGAACGTTCACAGCTTGAAAATCTTCGTTGGTTGGGCATGGATTGGGATGAAAGCCCAGAGACACATGAAAATTACCGCCAGTCTGAGCGTTTGGACTTGTATCAAAAATACATTGACCAACTATTAGCTGAAGGAAAAGCCTACAAATCTTACGTTACAGAAGAAGAGTTGGCAGCTGAACGCGAACGCCAAGAAGCAGCTGGGGAAACACCTCGTTACATCAATGAATATCTTGGTATGAGTAAAGAGGAGAAAGCAGCATATATCGCAGAACGTGAAGCAGCTGGGGTCATCCCAACGGTTCGTTTGGCTGTCAATGAGTCAGGTATCTACAAGTGGCATGATATGGTCAAAGGCGATATCGAATTTGAAGGTGGCAATATCGGTGGTGACTGGGTTATCCAAAAGAAAGACGGTTACCCAACTTACAACTTTGCCGTTGTCATCGATGACCATGATATGCAAATTTCTCATGTTATCCGTGGAGATGACCATATTGCTAATACACCAAAACAGCTCATGGTCTATGAAGCACTTGGCTGGGAAGCTCCAGAGTTCGGTCACATGACCTTAATTATCAACTCTGAAACTGGAAAAAAATTGTCTAAACGCGATACCAACACCCTTCAGTTTATCGAAGACTACCGTAAAAAAGGTTATTTACCAGAAGCAGTCTTTAACTTTATTGCTCTTCTTGGTTGGAACCCAGGTGGCGAAGATGAAATCTTCTCTCGTGAAGAACTCATTAAACTTTTCGATGAAAACCGCCTGAGCAAGTCTCCAGCAGCCTTTGACCAGAAGAAACTCGACTGGATGAGCAATGATTATATCAAGAATGCAGACCTAGAAACTATCTTTGAAATGGCAAAACCATTCTTAGAGGAAGCAGGCCGTTTAACTGACAAAGCTGAAAAACTAGTTGAGCTCTATAAACCACAAATGAAATCAGTTGATGAAATTATTCCATTGACAGATCTCTTCTTCTCAGATTTCCCAGAATTGACCGAAGCAGAGCGCGAAGTTATGGCGGGCGAAACAGTCCCAACAGTTCTTGAAGCCTTCAAAGCAAAACTTGAAGCGATGACAGATGATGAATTTGTAACAGAAAATATCTTCCCACAAATCAAAGCTGTTCAAAAAGAAACAGGTATCAAAGGGAAAAATCTCTTCATGCCAATTCGTATTGCTGTTTCAGGTGAAATGCATGGACCAGAATTACCAGATACGATCTTCTTGCTTGGACGTGAAAAATCAATTCAGCATATTGAAAACATGCTAAAAGAAATCTCTAAATAAGGAGAATGCAATAATGGACATCTGGGAAAAGATGTACGAAGAAGCACAGAAATTGTATAATCCACATGAAGTATCTGATTTTGTTTATGCTAATCATGTCGTTGCCGCAGTAGAAGCAGAAGATGGACAACTATTTACAGGATTCTGTATGGAGGGAACCTGTGGTGTATTCCATCTCTGTGCAGAACGGGCGGCCCTCTTCAATATGAACCAATTTTCAGGACAAACTAAGGTTAAGAAAGTATTAGCCTTTCGAGATAAACCACCTTATGGTGGAAGTTCAGCTATGCCTTGCGGTGCTTGTAGAGAATTCCTTTTAGAGTTGAATGCTGAAAATAAAGATGCAGAATTCATGATGGATTATAATATAAGAAAAACAGTTAAAGTCGCAGAACTAATCCCCTATTGGTGGGGAGAAGAACGTGCTTCTAAGTTTAATAATCAATAGAAGAGTCAGTACAATTCTGGCTCTTTTTACTTAACTTGAAAAAAGATAAAAAAAGTAGTTGACAAAGTTAGAAAAGCCTGTATAATAGTAAGAGTTGAAAATAACAGCTCAGGTCCGTTGGTCAAGGGGTTAAGACACCGCCTTTTCACGGCGGTAACACGGGTTCGAATCCCGTACGGACTATGGTATGTTGCGGATGGAACACTTGATGAAAAAAGTTCAAAAAAGTTTCAAAAAAGTGTTGACAAGCGAAAGCGACTGTGATATACTAATATAGTTGTCACTTGAGAGAAGTAAGTGACAAAGACCTTTGAAAACTGAACAAGACGAACCAATGTGCAGGGCACTACAACAACTGTTGTAGTACTGAACAATGAACAAACAAACAATCTGTCAGTGACAGAAATGAGTGAGAACTCAAACTTTTAATGAGAGTTTGATCCTGGCTCAGGACGAACGCTGGCGGCGTGCCTAATACATGCAAGTAGAACGCTGAAGGAGGAGCTTGCTTCTCTGGATGAGTTGCGAACGGGTGAGTAACGCGTAGGTAACCTGCCTGGTAGCGGGGGATAACTATTGGAAACGATAGCTAATACCGCATAAGAGTAGATGTTGCATGACATTTGCTTAAAAGGTGCAATTGCATCACTACCAGATGGACCTGCGTTGTATTAGCTAGTTGGTGGGGTAACGGCTCACCAAGGCGACGATACATAGCCGACCTGAGAGGGTGATCGGCCACACTGGGACTGAGACACGGCCCAGACTCCTACGGGAGGCAGCAGTAGGGAATCTTCGGCAATGGACGGAAGTCTGACCGAGCAACGCCGCGTGAGTGAAGAAGGTTTTCGGATCGTAAAGCTCTGTTGTAAGAGAAGAACGAGTGTGAGAGTGGAAAGTTCACACTGTGACGGTATCTTACCAGAAAGGGACGGCTAACTACGTGCCAGCAGCCGCGGTAATACGTAGGTCCCGAGCGTTGTCCGGATTTATTGGGCGTAAAGCGAGCGCAGGCGGTTAGATAAGTCTGAAGTTAAAGGCTGTGGCTTAACCATAGTACGCTTTGGAAACTGTTTAACTTGAGTGCAAGAGGGGAGAGTGGAATTCCATGTGTAGCGGTGAAATGCGTAGATATATGGAGGAACACCGGTGGCGAAAGCGGCTCTCTGGCTTGTAACTGACGCTGAGGCTCGAAAGCGTGGGGAGCAAACAGGATTAGATACCCTGGTAGTCCACGCCGTAAACGATGAGTGCTAGGTGTTAGACCCTTTCCGGGGTTTAGTGCCGCAGCTAACGCATTAAGCACTCCGCCTGGGGAGTACGACCGCAAGGTTGAAACTCAAAGGAATTGACGGGGGCCCGCACAAGCGGTGGAGCATGTGGTTTAATTCGAAGCAACGCGAAGAACCTTACCAGGTCTTGACATCCCTCTGACCGCTCTAGAGATAGAGTTTTCCTTCGGGACAGAGGTGACAGGTGGTGCATGGTTGTCGTCAGCTCGTGTCGTGAGATGTTGGGTTAAGTCCCGCAACGAGCGCAACCCCTATTGTTAGTTGCCATCATTTAGTTGGGCACTCTAGCGAGACTGCCGGTAATAAACCGGAGGAAGGTGGGGATGACGTCAAATCATCATGCCCCTTATGACCTGGGCTACACACGTGCTACAATGGCTGGTACAACGAGTCGCAAGCCGGTGACGGCAAGCTAATCTCTTAAAGCCAGTCTCAGTTCGGATTGTAGGCTGCAACTCGCCTACATGAAGTCGGAATCGCTAGTAATCGCGGATCAGCACGCCGCGGTGAATACGTTCCCGGGCCTTGTACACACCGCCCGTCACACCACGAGAGTTTGTAACACCCGAAGTCGGTGAGGTAACCGTAAGGAGCCAGCCGCCTAAGGTGGGATAGATGATTGGGGTGAAGTCGTAACAAGGTAGCCGTATCGGAAGGTGCGGCTGGATCACCTCCTTTCTAAGGAAAAGGAACTGCGCATTGGTCTTGTTTAGTCTTGAGAGGTCTTGTGGGGCCTTAGCTCAGCTGGGAGAGCGCCTGCTTTGCACGCAGGAGGTCAGCGGTTCGATCCCGCTAGGCTCCATTGGTGAGAGATCACCAAGTAATGCACATTGAAAATTGAATATCTATATCAAATAGTAACAAGAAAATAAACCGAAAACGCTGTAGTATTAATAAGAGTTTATGACTGAAAGGTCAGAAAAATAAGGTTAAGTTAATAAGGGCGCACGGTGGATGCCTTGGCACTAGGAGCCGAAGAAGGACGTGACAAACGACGATATGCCTTGGGTAGCTGTAAGTAAGCGATGATCCAGGGATTTCCGAATGGGGGAACCCAACAGGTACTACCTGTTACCCGCATCTGTTAAGGATGTGAGGAGGAAGACGCAGTGAACTGAAACATCTAAGTAGCTGCAGGAAGAGAAAGCAAAAGCGATTGCCTTAGTAGCGGCGAGCGAAACGGCAGGAGGGCAAACCGAAGAGTTTACTCTTCGGGGTTGTAGGACTGCAATGTGGACTCAAAGATTATAGAAGAATGATTTGGGAAGATCAGCCAAAGAGAGTAATAGCCTCGTATTTAAAATAGTCTTTGTACCTAGCAGTATCCTGAGTACGGCGGGACACGTGAAATCCCGTCGGAATCTGGGAGGACCATCTCCCAACCCTAAATACTCCCTAGTGACCGATAGTGAACCAGTACCGTGAGGGAAAGGTGAAAAGCACCCCGGGAGGGGAGTGAAATAGAACCTGAAACCGTGTGCCTACAACAAGTTCGAGCCCGTTAATGGGTGAGAGCGTGCCTTTTGTAGAATGAACCGGCGAGTTACGTTATGATGCGAGGTTAAGTTGAAGAGACGGAGCCGTAGGGAAACCGAGTCTGAATAGGGCGCCTTAGTATCATGACGTAGACCCGAAACCATGTGACCTACCCATGAGCAGGTTGAAGGTGCGGTAAGACGCACTGGAGGACCGAACCAGGGCACGTTGAAAAGTGCTTGGATGACTTGTGGGTAGCGGAGAAATTCCAAACGAACTTGGAGATAGCTGGTTCTCTCCGAAATAGCTTTAGGGCTAGCGTCGACATTAGAGATTCTTGGAGGTAGAGCACTGTTTGGGTGAGGGGTCCATCCCGGATTACCAATCTCAGATAAACTCCGAATGCCAATGAATTATGGTCGGCAGTCAGACTGCGAGTGCTAAGATCCGTAGTCGAAAGGGAAACAGCCCAGACCACCAGCTAAGGTCCCAAAATAATTGTTAAGTGGAAAAGGATGTGGGGTTGCACAGACAACTAGGATGTTAGCTTAGAAGCAGCTATTCATTCAAAGAGTGCGTAATAGCTCACTAGTCGAGTGACCCTGCGCCGAAAATGTACCGGGGCTAAAACAATTTACCGAAGCTGTGGATACCTTTATAGGTATGGTAGGAGAGCGTTCTATGTGTGATGAAGGTATACCGTGAGGAGTGCTGGAATGCATAGAAGTGAGAATGCCGGCATGAGTAGCGAAAGACAGGTGAGAATCCTGTCCACCGTAAGACTAAGGTTTCCAGGGGAAGGCTCGTCCGCCCTGGGTTAGTCGGGACCTAAGGAGAGACCGAAAGGTGTATCCGATGGACAACAGGTTGATATTCCTGTACTAGAGTATGTAGTGATGGAGGGACGCAGTAGGCTAACTAAAGCAGACGATTGGAAGTGTCTGTCTAAGCAGTGAGGTGTGAACTGAGTCAAATGCTTAGTTCTATAACATTGAGCTGTGATGGGGAGCGAAGTTTAGTAGCGAAGTTAGTGATGTCACACTGCCAAGAAAAGCTTCTAGCGTTTAAACATACTCTACCCGTACCGCAAACCGACACAGGTAGTCGAGGCGAGTAGCCTCAGGTGAGCGAGAGAACTCTCGTTAAGGAACTCGGCAAAATGACCCCGTAACTTCGGGAGAAGGGGTGCTGACTTTAAGTCAGCCGCAGTGAATAGGCCCAAGCAACTGTTTATCAAAAACACAGCTCTCTGCTAAATCGTAAGATGATGTATAGGGGGTGACGCCTGCCCGGTGCTGGAAGGTTAAGAGGAGTGCTTAGCGTAAGCGAAGGTATGAATTGAAGCCCCAGTAAACGGCGGCCGTAACTATAACGGTCCTAAGGTAGCGAAATTCCTTGTCGGGTAAGTTCCGACCCGCACGAAAGGCGTAATGATTTGGGCACTGTCTCAACGAGAGACTCGGTGAAATTTTAGTACCTGTGAAGATGCAGGTTACCCGCGACAGGACGGAAAGACCCCATGGAGCTTTACTGCAGTTTGATATTGAGTGTCTGTACCACATGTACAGGATAGGTAGGAGTCTAAGAGATCGGGACGCCAGTTTCGAAGGAGACGTTGTTGGGATACTACCCTTGTGTTATGGCCACTCTAACCCGGATAGGTGATCCCTATCGGAGACAGTGTCTGACGGGCAGTTTGACTGGGGCGGTCGCCTCCTAAAAGGTAACGGAGGCGCCCAAAGGTTCCCTCAGAATGGTTGGAAATCATTCGCAGAGTGTAAAGGTATAAGGGAGCTTGACTGCGAGAGCTACAACTCGAGCAGGGACGAAAGTCGGGCTTAGTGATCCGGTGGTTCCGTATGGAAGGGCCATCGCTCAACGGATAAAAGCTACCCTGGGGATAACAGGCTTATCTCCCCCAAGAGTTCACATCGACGGGGAGGTTTGGCACCTCGATGTCGGCTCGTCGCATCCTGGGGCTGTAGTCGGTCCCAAGGGTTGGGCTGTTCGCCCATTAAAGCGGCACGCGAGCTGGGTTCAGAACGTCGTGAGACAGTTCGGTCCCTATCCGTCGCGGGCGTAGGAAATTTGAGAGGATCTGCTCCTAGTACGAGAGGACCAGAGTGGACTTACCGCTGGTGTACCAGTTGTCTTGCCAAAGGCATCGCTGGGTAGCTATGTAGGGAAGGGATAAACGCTGAAAGCATCTAAGTGTGAAACCCACCTCAAGATGAGATTTCCCATGATTTTATATCAGTAAGAGCCCTGAGAGATGATCAGGTAGATAGGTTAGAAGTGGAAGTGTGGCGACACATGTAGCGGACTAATACTAATAGCTCGAGGACTTATCCAAAGTAACTGAGAATATGAAAGCGAACGGTTTTTCTTGATTTGAATAGATATTCAATTTTGAGTAGGTATTACTCAGAGTTAAGTGACGATAGCCTAGGAGATACACCTGTACCCATGCCGAACACAGAAGTTAAGCCCTAGAACGCCGGAAGTAGTTGGGGGTTGCCCCCTGTGAGATATGGAAGTCGCTTAGCTCTAGGGAGTTTAGCTCAGCTGGGAGAGCATCTGCCTTACAAGCAGAGGGTCAGCGGTTCGATCCCGTTAACTCCCATTTAAGCGGGTGTAGTTTAGTGGTAAAACTACAGCCTTCCAAGCTGTTGTCGCGAGTTCGATTCTCGTCACCCGCTTTGAACTTTGTTCAATTACCAAGTTTTTAACTTGGGCGCGTAGCTCAGGTGGTTAGAGCGCACGCCTGATAAGCGTGAGGTCGGTGGTTCGAGTCCACTCGTGCCCATAAAGTTTGGTCCGTTGGTCAAGGGGTTAAGACACCGCCTTTTCACGGCGGTAACACGGGTTCGAATCCCGTACGGACTATTTTGGAGGATTACCCAAGTCCGGCTGAAGGGAACGGTCTTGAAAACCGTCAGGCGTGTAAAAGCGTGCGTGGGTTCGAATCCCACATCCTCCTTTTGTATTAACGCGGGATGGAGCAGCTCGGTAGCTCGTCGGGCTCATAACCCGAAGGTCGTAGGTTCAAATCCTGCTCCCGCAATAAGGCTCGGTAGCTCAGTTGGTAGAGCAATGGATTGAAGCTCCATGTGTCGGCGGTTCGATTCCGTCTCGCGCCATTTATATATTTTGGAAGGGTAGCGAAGAGGCTAAACGCGGCGGACTGTAAATCCGCTCCTTCGGGTTCGGGGGTTCGAATCCCTCCCCTTCCATTTTACGGGCATAGTTTAAAGGTAGAACTAAGGTCTCCAAAACCTTCAGTGTGGGTTCAATTCCTACTGCCCGTGTTAATAGAATTATGGCGGGTGTGGTGAAGTGGTTAACACACCAGATTGTGGCTCTGGCATGCGTGGGTTCGATCCCCATCACTCGCCTATTTTATATTATTGGGGTATAGCCAAGCGGTAAGGCAAGGGACTTTGACTCCCTCATGCGTTGGTTCGAATCCAGCTACCCCAGTTACTATTTGCCGGCGTGGCGGAATTGGCAGACGCGCTGGACTCAAAATCCAGTGTCCGCAAGGACGTGCCGGTTCGACCCCGGCCGCCGGTATAGTTGAAAAGACAAGGTTTCTAAGCCTTGTCTTTTTGTTATGTCATAATAAATTTCTTGAAATTGTTACTAATAATTACTAATTTCATATAAAAGCACATGATTAAAAGTTATAGAAAGTGATATTTTTGGGTAATTGTATCATAGCAAAGAACAGGTATTGTTTTGCTATTCGTTACCTCTCCATCAATAAAGTAATGACTTTTACTATCATAGTAAATCTTACCCAGGTATCTTCTATCTTTAGCTACTTCCGAAGAAGCAATATGGCCCGAAATAATAGCTTTATGAAATCTACCAGTGGTAATAGGAAATTTGTTTGTAAATATCTCTGAACTCGTTAGTTCTTTCCAAAACTTTCCTGCTTCTTCATCAATGCCAGCATGAACAAAAATTTGGGTATCAGTTTCATAATAGCGTTTATCCCTATATCGTTTTTTAAACCAGTTTATACATGGATTAAATTTGATATTATTTTTAATTTCATTTCTAACACCTGTTTCAAAGTTGTTAGCATTCGATTTAAAAATATAGTTCAATTCCTCTGGAGAGAAGAAGCTTTTTATTGTTTCTGGAAATGCAGAAGAAGTAGGCTTTTCTAAAATCAACCAATCATAAAACCATTCTTCATGATTTCCTAATAGAGTGATAATTTGATTAGGATAAAGTTCCTCAAGTTCAATTATTTTGGAAATAACTTGAAAAGATTGAGAACCATTGTCAATGTAGTCTCCAAGTAAGATAAGTCGACTTTGTTTATCAGATAAATCTATTTTATTGATAGATTTAATAAACTCATTGTAGTGCCCATGTATATCAGATATTGCGTATATTTTAGCCATAGCGCCTCATCATTTCTTCATGTGAGAAAGTCTTTCTGCCACATTCAACCCATTTTTTATAAGCTTCATCAGCAACCTTAATATCATATATATCTTCAATTTTCTCTATAACAGCTTGTCTAATAAAGTCAGTCTTTGTTGTATTATTTTCTTCAACAATAGCATTTAATAAAGAATTTAACTCTTGACTAAGTTGAATAGAAATTTGTGTAGTAACAACATTATTCATATAACAGCCACCTAATAGTTATTTTAGATACATTATACTCCTAGTCTAAAAGTTTCTCAATAAAAAATTTCACTTTTTATAGTTATTTATTTTAATAAAATTGTAGTATCTGCAAGGATGTGCCAGTTCGAGACCGACCGCCAGTATAGTAATAAAGACAAAGTTTATAAGCCTTGTCTTTTGTTTTATCTTTATAAAATTTTATAGTTTAGTTACTAACTTTTTTTCTTTGCTCTTAAAAATCTAATAGCAGAACTGTATTTCTTATTTCTCTCTAAGTCTTTTTCAGTAATTAATGGTAGTCTTGTTAAATCTGAATTATGCCGTAAATCCGCTAACTTTACAACTCTAGCGAGTTCATTTTTCTTTACTAGATTGAGATAAGATTGATAATCTTGTCCTTTTTTCTTTGTGAGTATATCGACGGCTTCTATAATATTTTTTGAAAAACCTTCCTTTTTTAGGTCTAGTAGGGTTAGTGAAGTATCTTCAATTACATCATGTAGATAGGCGACAGCTTTCTCTTCATCAGTTGCGACAAAACTAGCTACTGTTTCAGGGTGTTTAATGTAGTCAATTCCTGCTCTATCAATTTGTCCAAAGTGTGCTTTTTTAGCTACTTCATGTGCTTTTATTGCTTGTGATGTATCCATGATTTAATTATGAACTTTCCATTTATAAAACTCAATTACTTTATAGTAATTCATCTAGTTTATCAGCTAAATCCTTTTGCTTACTTGGGTACAAGTGAGAGTAGGTATCAATCGTGGTTGTTATAGAAGCATGTCCTAGTCGCTCTTTTACAACTAGATAATCTTCTCCTTGGTTAATCAGCAGGGAAGCGTGTGAGTGCCTAAAATCGTGTATGCGTATCTTTTTTAGTGTGCTATCACGTTCAAGTATTTTCTTATATTGTTTTTCAACTGCATTTTTTGTAATTGTGATAGGACTATTTTGAAACACTTGTAATGTTAGGCTATTGTTGGTAAATTGCTCTAATAGATGTTTTTGTTGCTTTTCCCAATCTTGTAATTCTTGGCTTAATTTTTTATTGATGACAATTCTTCTTGTTCCTGCTTTAGTTTTTGTTGTGCTGATATGAGTTACTCCTTTATTAACATAGACAGATTTCGTGATATGAATTGTATTACTTGAAAAGTCGATGTCTTGCCATGTTAGGGCAAGAGCTTCCCCAAGTCTTAATCCTGTAAAGAATAGAACAGTAAAGAGTAGTTTGATATTGTATTCTTCGGGTTCAAATAGTGTCAAAAACTTCTGAAATTCTTTGACTGTCCAAAATTGCATTTTTGTTTTTTCAATTGGCAACTTTTTTATCAATTTTGCTGGATTGGAGGAGTAATAGCCTTTTCGCAAACCAACATCAAAAATTTTTTTGAGTAAAATCATGATTTTGTTGATAGTATTTGTGCTTAACGGTTTATCAGAATTTTTAGCTACTTTTTGCCTAAGATGTTCTCTAAATTGGTAGATGTCTTCATAGGTTAGTTTTCCGACATTATCTACCATAGAAAAATAATCTTTGATGTGTTTGTTGTAATTATTATCTTGTGTATTGATATAGCTTGCTTTTCGATGATTTATACTATCTTCTTCCTTTAGTAGTTCATATAGTATGGGGATAGTTATTTTAGCCCCATAGAAGCGTTCTTTTAACTCTACACTTCGTAAGTAGTGTTCTGCCTCAATAGCTTCTTTTTTCGTCTTATAGCCCTTTCTGACAATTCTACGTTGCTTTAGTGTTATTGGGTCAAAACCGTTGCTAATATCAACTATCCAATTACCGTCTTTACCTTTTCTAATTGCCATATTTTACTCCTTGAGGGTACTGTTTTGAACATCAAAACCGAGTAATTCGCTTACAATAGTAGCAGGTATAGTACCAATTCGTTTATTCTGATAGACTGTAAAGCCTCGTGTTATCAGTAGCTCTTTCCCTTGGCGGATAATACGTTTCGATGTGCCCTCAGAAAAACCAAGGGCAACTAGGTCATTCTTAGTAACAGTTGCTATCATGTAACTTACTCCTTTATTCATCTAGTTTTATTTTCTTATACTTTACATGATTATCGAAATACTGACCGTCTTTATAGACTTTACTAATGTATTCCGTTTCATATAGTACGACTGAACTATCATAATTAAAATCTTCATAAGTATAAAATCTATCTTCATCAGGCTTTTTTAAGTTGCGTGATGAAAAATAGGCTTGCTTTCCGAAGTTTTCCAACAATTCTTGTCCAATCCCTTTTTCAAAATACTTTGTGACATATCGACCGCGATTTTCTTTGCTGTCTACATCAACTTTATTTATTCGTACTGCTCCATGTCCCCAAAGTTCCAAGAGTTGACGGTGTGGTACATAAGGAACGCTGAAAAGCAGAATATGAGCATGCCATGCTCCACGTTTTTGCTTTTCTAATACTGTTAAATATTTTAATTTACTTTTCTTGGTATTAAAGATGTGGTAGTTAAAGCGTTTTATAAAAGTTTTTAGTAAGTCTTTGAAGTGGTTTCTGTCGCTAATATTTTCTTTAGTGGTCAGGGTTAGAAATGAAGTATTGTCATTATAATTACAATCAACTAAGCGTAATAAGTTCCACTTTGCTTCTAAGCGAGTTTTTTTCATACGCTCCAGACGTTGTTCTTGTTCTTCAGGTGTAAGTTCTTCAAATGTTCTACGTTGTGATTTTTCCTTGTTTTCAGTATTAGTATCTAGAATGGATTTTCCTTTTGAAAATATTGGCTTTTCATATTCCCAAATCTCGATATAGGAAGCGGTGCGAATAATTTTTTTATTATAATTAGTCATAAAAAAATGCACCCTTATTATAGTTTTCGCCAAAAGATTGTCTATATAATAAATAAACTAGGAGGAGCAAAGCTCCTCCCTACTTCTATCATGTGATCCTAAGCACCGCTCCGCTAAACACACTTCCAGCTTGCCGACTGCTTGTCGGCAGTTTTGCTTAGATACATGATGAGAAGTAGCTATTAAATTTATAGTCGTGGTAATTGTTTTAATATTTTGTCTGTTGCCCAGTCTGTTGAAATGACCTCAAAATGTCCTTGGTCATAAACGAGTAAATCTCCATTACCAATAAATTGATATTTATTATCTTTGTCAATATATAATGAAAAAGTATCTATACCAATAACATTTTTAGAAATATCAATAGATTCTTTAGGGGTATGCCCAACAATTTGTTTAGGAAAGTCTTGGTTGGGAAGCAGTTCTAATTCTCTAAAATGTGCCCATAAAGGAGACCCCCCAAGAGCTTTCCCACCACGCATTGGTCCTATTGTATAAGCTAGAATATCTAATTCTTCTTCATGCTCTTTGGTATAGAGGTTAAAATGCCATTCTTTTGGGTCAAATATCAGATTGAAACCAGCGTGACTGACTAAATAATTATCTAGTTGATAAGCTACTTGTAATTTCAAATCCTGCAACAATTCTTTAACTGCGAAAAAGACCTCTAGGTTTTGAATTGAGAAAGGAGCTTGTTCTCCCAGTAAATAATAAGCATCATGATTACCTATAAGATTAATTACATCTATTCCGTTTTGCTCTTTATCTATTTTCCAAGAGTATAAAAAAGTGAGGTCTTTGGCATAAAGTTGGATATTGTTAGTTTGACCATGTAAATCAACGTAATCACCAAGAAAAATGATTCTCTTAATATTATGTGTTTGGATAATTTTGTCAACAATGGGTAAAATCAGTTGAGATTTTAAGTGTAAATCACCAATTAATAACGTCTTCATATATATTCCCCTCTTTATTTTTGATATTAGTCTAAGAATCGAATTAAGTTATAGCACATTGTTTCGGTGATAGATAAATAGAATTAATTATTCTTAAGATGTTATTTAATAATTTCCATGAATATCAGACATAGAGTAATATATAGCTATAATATCCTCTAATTGTCTATCGAGCATTTAAGGCATAGATATAAGCTACATAGCAAGCAAAGTCGCCAATACGTTTTCTGTCATCGTTAAATTGTTCAAACCAAGCAACATCATTGCCCTGTTCACTTGTAAACCTTTTAAAATCTTTAGTTGATAAATAACTTTATTGTGAGTAACAGTTCTAGATTCATCATTGGCAAGTTTCTCTTCTCTTGAGAGTGTGAGCCATTTACCACGTGCAGAGGCATACTCTACGCATAGAAGTACAAATGTTGTCCATTCTTCTTGAAATTCTTTATCAAGTTGATTGGAGGAATTAAGGAGACTAGAATAGATTTGTTCTGCTTCAGAAAATGAAACAATCCCCTTTTCATTCTTAAAATCATCGTAGTTAAAAGTTTGCATTGTAAAACTCCTTTATATATTATCTAATCTTAGCTATTTTGTTACAGGTAAAACATCAGAGCATGAGAACCAAAGGTTTCCGTTATACTGACCAACATTCAAATCTTTTAATATAACAGGGCAGGTTTTGTTGTTTGCCATTTCTTGAACTGTTAAAGTAGGTGTTAGTGTATTTACTTTTACTTGTATCAGTTCTAAAAAAAATTCAGTATTGTCGTCCTGTATGGACACGTTAAGGCGAAAAGCAGTAGGCTTATTTGTCTCTCTGTCTAATACTTCTGTATAGCCTTTTACTGCTAGAAATTTGTTGCCAAGCAGTTCTGGCTTTAAAAAATCATTCAACTTCATGTGTACCTCTTTTCTATCATCGCAGAGCGATGAGGAACAGATATTTTTGCTGAAAATCTATTGAATTTAAGCAAAAATATCTATTGAAATTATTTTGACTTTGTTACGTATAATTGTAGTTCTTTTATAAAATCGAATTGAGTTATATCAAGATACGGGCTTTCCCAGTATTGGGCAGATTCTTTTCCTGAACCTTGCATATAAAGATAGCCTGCTCCTTTTACCTCGATAGGTTTCAAATTTTTGGGAGTAGCTGAACCAAAAACCATTCGATATCCCTCGCTAGAATTAGCTCCAAGAGCTATTCTCAATCCTAAATTATCTCTGAGTTCAGTACTTAAAGTAGCACTAGCATTTACTTGTTGGGCAGATACTAGGATAAATACCCCAGCTTGTCGCCCAAGTAGAATGATTTGCTTGATACCGTCCATAACTTCAACTATAACTTCTTTTGATTTTTTATCCGTTCCTGAAGCTTGAAATGCTCCCATTTCATCTATTATCAAGCATATCGGCTTAAAACCGTGCTCTGAAAAATTTGAACCATACTGGAAGTTATCACGCATGACTTGATATCGTTCCTGCATTTCCTCAACTACGATTCTCACAATGCGAGCTATATTATTTGGGGTGGTTGCTACGTATTTATTTCCAAAGTAATGAGACAAGCTACCTAGGTCAGAGTTCTTAGGGTCAGCAATATAGACTGTTGATTGCCGTTTGAGAAGTTCTAAAATCAGGAAAGATATGAAGACAGACTTTCCGCTCCCTGTTCCTCCTGATACCAAAATATGTGGGCATTTTATTGGGTTATAATTTACACCATATCCTAAATCTATATCAAGGCTATCTATCTCTCGTCTTTGGTTGTGAGATTGTAGAACTAACCTTTTTGGTTTTATGTAATAGAAATGATACTCTGCAACACTAGCCCGAAGAATCTTCTCGTCAAGCTCTAGTCCAAGCGCGCCAGAAAGCAAATCATCGAGAGCTTGAAGTTTTTTTGTAAATTCATCGCCCGTTATAAGAGCTTTGATAAGAACATGACCTTTTTGTCTATCTATCTCGTATTCTAATGCTGCACTTCTGATGATTTTTTCATAGCCTGAACTATCTTTAGATGTGGTATAAAGTCTGTTTGTGTGGAGTACATAAAGTAAGCTCTCACGTATAATAAGGTAATACTCTAAGTTATATCGAAAAATTTTTATTTTCAGATGAATTTTATAGATAATAAATCCACCTAAAAATATAAAGAGAATTTGAAAAAAAGTTGGAGCCCTTATATTGGCAATAATAGCACATATAATGCAGATAGTGAGTGCTATTATTGAAAAATGTACTGTCTTCAATTTACTACTAGTAATAATATAAGTTTTGGTTAAATCAGCACTTTGTCTTAATTTAAACATATTAGTTAGATACCTTTTATTTTATCTAAAAGCTCTTTTAAAAGTTCGTAAAAACCTAAGAGCTGGATTTTTGCGAAATAATATGTTGAGATAAGCAGTGGAATACACCCAAGGATAAGGATAGAATTCGAAAAGAAATGTCCTTGAGGGAATATAAAAATTCCTATGCTAGCTAATATCACAAATCCTAAAAGAGATAGATATGCTTTTAAGTTATCACTCATTTTACTTTACCTCCTATAATGAGCAAGTATAAGGACAACTATAAAGAGATAGTTGCCGATAAAATAGCGTGGTCGGGGAAGCCGACTTTATTTTGATAATTGGGATTTTTAGTGAACTCCCAAATATATTTAATATCGCTGATTTCTGCTAAATTTGAAAACAAGTGGTCGTTCCTAATATAGCGTTTTATATTATCTGCCCTTATTTTTGGGTTAATCCATGAATAGACCTCATCATAATTACCTGTGGGAGATTAGGTAGCAAGATTTACTTCATTCATTTTTTCGACTACGAGAGGGTAAGAATAATAATTTTGTAAAAACTCCTTATCATGTTCCCATGAGTCTGTTTTTTGATGTTCAAAGTAGTGAAAATTGTTAAAATCGCCCATAAGAAGAATTTTTCCATTCAACTTACGAACATATTCTGTAATATACTCAATTTGTAGTAAGCGTTCTTTAGCGTCCTTGACTAAAAGTGGTAATTTTCTATTATAGGAGAGTGAATTATCAATGGTAGCAATTTTTATTCTCGCACCAATGATATGCAAGGGAGCACCTTCAAAATCAATTTGTAGATGTAGAAAATCTGGGAACATATCCTCTTTGGGGAAAGTTGTTAGTTTGGGGAGTGTAACGAATTTAGTTTTTATCGCTATCAAAACTTCATTTTGAAATCTTTCGATATACTCAGGATACATAAATAAAGAGTAACCTAAAGATTTTAGTTGTTCACAAAATTCAAAATGATTCTTGTACTCTGTTAAGCACACAACATCCGCATCTAAATGTTTTAACTCATTTACAACTACATCAGGAATTTGTTTGCCAAGGCCAGAACGTTGGTTAACGTTCCAATTCAAAATTTTAAGTTGTGTCATAATTAAACCTTTCTATTTAGAATAGTAGTAGAGGAGAAAATCTCCTCTTACTATTATTTAATTCTGCCAAGTATACCTTGACATGTACCTATAAAAATATCCTCGTGTACATATGATGTAGGATTATTAGGATTGATTACACAAGCATTTACCCAGCCAAAAATATTGTTATTAAACTCCTTTTGCCAAATCTTAACTTGTTTTGCCTTTGAAATTCCTTTTTCTGCTTTACTGACGTAAAGAAGATTTATTAGATGATTATCTGCAATAACAAGGTAAACAAGATTTCCTGTTCTGGTTTCATACTCATTTACTAGCTCTCTAAAATGTGCTTTATCAGTGTCTATATCAATTGGAGCTAAAATTCCACCCGATGGGGTGAGATAAGAATAACACAATTTCCCATTTTCCCATTGATTAATGAGACTAGGGCTGAGTGTAAAAACGGAATCAAGAGTATCTAATCTATCTCGTGCTTCTTGATATTGTTCAGTTTTTAATGTATTCATCATTTTGTCCTCTCTTTAATGTTAATTGAGGGAGCAAATGCTCCTGTGTGATGTATGAGTGAAATGAGGAAGTGCTAGAAGTCGTATCCATCATAGATGTCTCCTTGTTCGTCTTCATCATAATAGCTTTCCAATTCTTCATAGAAGTAATCTAAAGCCTCTTTTTCAAAGTTGTCCATATTAGTCTCCATTCTGTTTTTAACTATATTATAGCTAGTCATTAACTAGGTTAAGACTATGATACCACTAAAAAAGATTTTTGTAAAGAAAAAAATAGCTATTTACTATTTTTTTTGCTAAAATTAACTTAATTAAATAAAGGAGAGTTATCAATGGAGAAACAAATAGCTTTTTATATGACAAAACGCTCATCGGATGAATTAGACGAAATCCAAAAAATTATTGCTGAAAAAGAAGGTAGGGTAACTAAGGCATATATTTTAAATCAAGCAATTTATAAGTATTATGAGTACATAAAGGAATATTATAAAATTGATGAAGAAATAAAATAGGTGAACACGCTAATTCCTAAATTCCTAAAAATTTCCAAAAAATAAAAAATTCCACCGTTTTTACGATGGAAGTAGTCGCTTATAATACTGGTTTTACTGGGTTTTCATTCTTATAATTTTGACTCTGTTTGTTTAAGTATAGTCCATTTGCTAAATAAATTGAAAAATAATAAACTAGTGATATAAAACTTACATAAGGAGATAGAAATGCTATATTGGACATCAGTCAATTATCAAGTTAGTGATGGCGAAGATTTTGAGACGGTCAAGAGGAGAGCGATAGCAGACTTTGAAAACTATTTGAAGCTTCTAAACGATGGGACTGAGGAAAGCCGTAAGAAAGTGATTCATTCTTTTACCTTTAGTAAATTTATTGGGGAAGAATTATGTAATGATGAAGACCTTAAAAATTTAAGTAAAGAAATAAGGCATCAGCTAAGAAATGGTAATTCCTAAAAAGTGACTAAAAACAAATAAACCTACCGATTTTATGGCAAATGTAATTTCTTGTATTACTGTTTTTATTGGGTTCATGAAACTGTAAAACTGCAAGGGCTTTCCTCAAAATCCAGTGTCCGCAAGGACGTACCGGTTCGACCCCGGCCGCCGGTATAGTATAGAGTTAAGGAACGTGGAATATCTTCGTTCCTTTTTATATTATTTTTGGTATAATAATAGTTATTCAAATTTTATTTAGATTATGAAAGTGTAGGGAAGTATGTCTCGTTCTATCGATTTATTAAAACATCGGTATTTGAAAAATATTAAAGAAAATCCTGAATTGTTTGTCGGGATTGAGCTGGAATTTCCTGTTGTAAACTTGGAAGGGAATGCTACCGATGTTGAAGTTATCAAGCAGTTATTTAGATATCTAGTTTCTGATTTGCATCTAACTGTAGAAAAGATTGATGATTTTGGAAATCCTATTCAGTTATTGAATCTAGTAAGTCAGGATGCTATTTTATTTGAAGTTTCCTATACTACGATTGAGTTTGCATTTGGTAAGGCTGAAACGATACAAGAGGTTGAAGAACGTTTTAGTATTTATATGGAAGTGATTCAGAAAAAGTTAGCTGAATCAAATCATGTTATTGTTGGCTGTGGTATTCATCCCAACTGGGATAAAAATGAGAATTGTCCAGTGGCTTATCCACGCTATCAGATGTTGATGGATTATTTGAATTTGAGTTGCAATGTGACTGAGTCAGACTTACATTATTTCCCTGAATATGGGGCTTTTATCTGTGGGAGTCAGGTCCAGCTGGATGTTTCAAAGTCTAACTACTTACGGGTGATTAATGCTTTTACCCAAATTGAAGCGGCTAAGGCATATTTATTTGCCAATTCTGAGTTTACAGGTGCGGATTGGGATACAAAAATCTCAAGAGATATTTTCTGGGAAGAATCGATGCATGGTGTCTATCCAGAAAACGTCGGGGTCAATGCTAGACTCTTTAAAGATGAGGATGATTTTTTTGATTATCTAGATTATTCTGCAATTTTTACTGCGGAACGTGATGAACAAACCTATTATTTTTATCCCATTCAGGCAAGGGACTATTTGGCTACACCTGAAATCCAAGCATTTGATCTTAATGGGGATGAGGTTCTTATTTACCCTCAAGAAAAGGATTTTGAAACTCATCGTAGCTATCAGTACCAAGACTTAACGACTCGCGGAACTGTTGAGTTTCGTAGTGTGTGTACTCAGCCTCTAGAGAGAACTTTCGCTTCAGCAGCTTTTCACTTGGGATTGTTGGTTAATTTAGATAAGTTAGAAGCTTATTTAGAAACAGCACCTTTCTTTAAAGAATTTGGACGAAATTATAAGTTTTTAAGGCGGCAATTTTCTAAGAAAAAGCTCACAGATCAGGAAGAAACTGCGATTATAGAGTTTTCAAAAGACTTACTCTTGCTAGCTGATGAAGGACTGAGGATGAGAAACAAGCAAGAAACGACTTATTTACAGCCTTTGAAAGAAGAATTGAGCCTATAATTTCTCTTATAAAGGGAGAATTTTCTGAAAAATCATGATATAATGGAAGAGACTATAGATAAAGGATAGAGAGTAATGACATTAGTTTATCAATCAACGCGTGACGCCAACAATACAGTAACTGCTAGCCAAGCAATTTTGCAAGGTTTGGCAACGGATGGTGGTTTGTTTACACCGCTTACTTATCCAAAGGTAGATTTGGACTTTGACAAATTGAAAGATGCTTCTTATCAGGAAGTTGCTAAGCTTGTTTTGTCAGCATTTTTAGATGACTTTACAGCTGAAGAGTTGGACTACTGTATCAACAATGCCTACGATAGCAAGTTTGATACTCCAGCTATCGCACCATTAGTGAAATTAGATGGGCAATACAATCTGGAGCTTTTCCATGGTTCAACAATTGCTTTTAAGGATATGGCCTTGTCTATTTTGCCATACTTTATGACAACGGCTGCTAAGAAGCATGGTTTGGAGAACAAGATTGTCATCTTAACAGCGACATCTGGTGATACTGGGAAAGCTGCTATGGCAGGGTTTGCGGATGTTCCTGGTACTGAGATTATCGTCTTTTATCCAAAGGATGGTGTCAGCAAGGTACAAGAGTTGCAAATGACCACTCAGATTGGCGACAATACTCATGTTATCGCTATTGATGGTAACTTTGATGATGCCCAAACTAATGTGAAGCATATGTTTAACGATGTGGCTCTTCGTGAGAAGTTGGCAGCCAACAAGTTGCAATTTTCATCGGCTAACTCTATGAATATTGGCCGTTTGGTGCCACAAATTGTCTACTATGTTTATGCCTACGCTCAGCTTGTTAAAACTGGTGAGATTGTAGCTGGTGAAAAGGTTAACTTCACGGTACCGACAGGAAACTTTGGAAATATCTTGGCTGCCTTTTATGCCAAACAAATCGGTCTACCAGTTGGCAAATTAATCTGTGCTTCAAATGACAACAATGTTTTGACAGACTTCTTCAAGACACGTGTTTACGACAAGAAGCGTGAGTTTAAGGTAACAACTAGTCCATCTATGGATATCTTGGTATCTTCAAACTTAGAGCGTTTGATTTTCCATCTTTTGGGTAATGATGCGGTTAAAACAGCTGAACTCATGAATGCCTTGAACAAGCAAGGACAATATGAGTTGACAGACTTTGATGCAGAGATTCTTAACCTCTTTGCAGCTGAATATGCGACTGAGGAAGAAACAGCGGCAGAAATCAAGCGTGTTTATGAGTCAGATTCTTATATCGAAGATCCACATACGGCGGTTGCCTCAGCAGTTTATAAGAAATACCAAGCTGCTACTGGAGATGTAACTAAGACAGTGATTGCTTCAACAGCTAGTCCATACAAGTTCCCAGTAGTTGCAGTAGAAGCTGTAACGGGGAAAGTTGGCTTGACTGACTTTGAAGCCTTGGCTCAATTACATGATATTTCAGGAGTGGCAGTGCCGCCAGCAGTTGATGGGCTTGAAACAGCTCCTGTTCGTCACAAGACAACTGTGGCGGCTGCAGATATGCAAGCAGAGGTTGAGGCTTATCTAGGACTTTAAGACATAAGACAGAGGAAGTAAACTCGGTTGGGAAACCAACTGAGTTTCTTTTCATCAGGAGGAAGGATTGTTTAAGAAAAATAAAGACATTCTTAATATTGCTTTACCAGCTATGGGTGAAAACTTTTTGCAGATGCTCATGGGGATGGTGGATAGTTACTTGGTAGCCCACTTGGGCTTGATAGCTATTTCGGGTGTATCAGTAGCTGGCAATATTATCACGATTTACCAGGCGATTTTCATCGCTCTGGGAGCTGCTATTTCCAGTGTTATTTCAAAAAGTATTGGGCAGAAGGATCAGTCTAAGCTAGCCTATCATGTGACTGAGGCCTTGAAGATTACCTTACTATTAAGTTTCCTTTTAGGAGCTTTGTCTATCTTAGCTGGGCAAGAGATGATAGGACTTTTGGGGACGGAGAGAGATGTAGCTGAGAGTGGTGGACTGTATCTCTCTTTGGTAGGTGGCTCGATTGTTCTCTTAGGCTTAATGACTAGTCTGGGAGCCTTGATTCGTGCAACGCATAATCCACGTTTGCCCCTCTATGTGAGTCTTTTATCCAATGCCTTGAATATTCTTTTTTCAAGTCTAGCTATTTTTGTTCTGGATATGGGGATAGCTGGTGTTGCTTGGGGGACAATTCTGTCTCGCTTGGTAGGTCTTGTGATTTTATGGTCGCAATTAAAGTTGCCTTTTGAGGAACCGACTTTTGGTTTAGATAAGGAACTATTGACCTTAGCTTTGCCAGCAGCTGGAGAGCGGCTTATGATGCGAGCTGGAGATATAGTGATCATTGCCTTGGTCGTTTCTTTTGGAACGGAGGCAGTGGCTGGGAATGCAGTTGGAGAAGTCTTGACCCAGTTTAACTATATGCCTGCCTTTGGTGTGGCTACAGCAACAGTCATGCAAGTGGCTCGAGCGGTTGGAGAAGATAATTGGGAAAGAGTAGCTAGTTTGAGCAAGCAAACCTTTTGGCTTTCTCTGGTCCTCATGTTACCCTTGACCTTCAGTATCTATGCCTTAGGGATACCACTGACTCATCTCTATACTACTAACCCTCTAGCGGTGGAGGCTAGTGTTCTAGTGACACTTTTTTCACTACTTGGTACTCCTATGACGATAGGAACAGTCATCTATACAGCAGTCTGGCAGGGTTTGGGCAATGCTCGCCTCCCCTTTTATGCGACAAGTATAGGGATGTGGTGTATCCGTATTGGGACAGCCTATCTGATGGGGATTGTGCTTGGTTGGGGTTTGCCTGGTATTTGGGCTGGAACCCTTTTGGATAATGGTTTTCGTTGGTTATTTCTACGTTACCGTTACCAGCGTTATATGAGCTTGAAAGGATAGGAAATGCAAAAAACAGCTTTTATTTGGGATTTAGATGGGACTTTATTGGACTCTTACGAAGCGATTTTGTCAGGGATTGAGGAAACTTTTGCTCAGTTTTCTATTCCTTATGATAAGGAGAAGGTGAGAGAGTTTATTCTCAAGTATTCTGTGCAGGATTTGCTTGTGCAGGTGGCAGAAGAGAGAAAACTAAATGTGGAAATACTAAATCAGGTACGTGCCCAGAGTCTGGCTGAGAAGAATGCGCAGGTAGTCTTGATGCCAGGTGCGCGTGAGGTGCTAGCTTGGGCAGACCAAGTAGGAATTCAACAGTTTGTCTACACTCATAAAGGAGATAATGCTTTTGCCATCCTCAGAGACTTGGGGTTGGAGTCCTATTTTACAGAGATTTTAACCAGTCAGAGTGGCTTTGCGCGCAAGCCTAATCCAGAAGCGGCTACCTATCTGTTAGACAAGTATCAGCTGAATCCTGAGAAGACTTATTATATAGGGGACCGGACTCTGGATGTGGAATTTGCCCAGAATAGTGGGATTCAAAGTATCAACTTTTTAGAGTCGTCTTATGGAGGCAATCATAGGATTCAAGGGTTAGCAGATATTCCCCGTATTTTTGAGGCTGAGCAATAAAAAGATTGTGTCAGTTTTGTGACAGATACCTAACAAACTATTTCAAGTAACCGAGTTTGTTACAAGGAATAGACAGTTCTGTTAAATAGGCCCGAGAGGGCTTTTTTTCTGCTCTTTTTGTGTTATCATAGACAGGTACTCATTTGAAAGGAATTTGAAAGAATGAAGAAAAGAATGTTATTAGCCTCAACAGTAGCCTTGTCATTTGCCCCAGTATTGGCAATCCAAGCAGAAGAAGTTCTTTGGATTGCACGTAGTGTTGAGCAAATCCAAAATGATTTGACTAAAACGGATAACAAAACAAGTTATACCGTTCAGTATGGTGATACCTTGAGCACCATTGCAGAAGCCTTGGGTGTAGATGTTACAGTTCTTGCGAATTTGAATAAAATCACGAATATGGACTTGATTTTCCCAGAAACCGTTTTGACAACGACTGTCAATGAAGCAGAAGAAGTAACGGAAGTTGAGGTTCAAACACCTCAAGCAGATTCTAGTGAAGAAGTGACAACTGCGACAGCAGATTTGACAACCAATCAAGTGACCGTTACTGATCAAACTGTTCAAGTTGCAGATCTTTCTCAACCAATTGCAGAAGCTCCAACAGCGATAGAAACTACAAGTACAAAAGAAGTAGCATCAAGCTCAGAAGTTACAAAGACAGTGATTGCTTCTGAAGAAGTGGCACCATCTACGGGCACTTCTGTCCCAGAGGAGCAAACAGCCGAAACAAGTAGTGCAGTTGCAGAAGCGGGTTCTCAGGCAACGATTCCAGCTGAGAAAGAGGAAACACAAGCAAGCCCTCAAGCTGAATCAGCAGTAGAAGCAACTACAACGCCAGTAGAAGAAAAAGGAACCGAAACAACTGCAACAAGTTCAGAAGAAGCAAAAGAAGCCTCATCAAATGAAGCTACAACAGCAGTTTCTACTTATCAACCAGAAGAGGCGAAAACAGTTTCAACAACTTACGCGGCTCCAGCTGCGCCCGATTATGCTGGACTGGCAGTAGCGAAATCTGAAAATGCAGGCCTTCAACCACAAACAGCTGCCTTTAAAGAAGAAATTGCCAACTTGTTTGGCATCACATCCTTTAGTGGTTACCGTCCAGGAGACAGCGGTGATCACAGAAAAGGTTTGGCTATCGACTTTATGGTACCAGAAGGTTCAGAACTAGGGGATAAGATTGCGGAATACGCTATTCAAAATATGGCCAGCCGTGGAATTAGTTATATTATCTGGAAACAGCGTTTTTATGCTCCATTCGATAGCAAATATGGACCAGCTAACACTTGGAACCCAATGCCAGACCGTGGTAGCGTGACAGAAAATCACTATGACCACGTTCACGTTTCAATGAATGGATAAACCAGACTTTGTAATATCATTTTGACGAATGAGATCTAGCTTTCGTGATAGGAAGCGAGTCTCGTTCGTTTTTCTTTGTCATACTCTTCGAAAATTTCTTCAAACCACGTCAGCTTCACCTTGCCGTAGGTATGGTTACTGACTTCGTCAGTTCTATCTGCAACCTCAAAACAGTGTTTTGAGCTGACTTCGTCACTCTTATCCACAACCTCAAAGTTGTGCTTTGATCAACCTACGGCTAGCTTCCTAGTTTTCTCTTTGATTTTCATTGAGTATCAAAGAGCAATCCTAGCCTCGCTAGTCCTTTTCACTCCAGAATAAGGGAAATATGTTATACTTGTTTTTAAGAAAAGAGTCTCATTGAATTGGTTCTAAGGAGTTAGAAATGAAAGTATTAGTGACAGGTTTTGAGCCCTTTGGAGGGGAAAAGGTCAATCCAGCTTTGGAGGCCATTAAAGGTTTACCAGCTAAAATCCATGGTGCTGAGGTTCGTTGGCTAGAAGTGCCGACAGTTTTTCACAAATCGGCTCAAGTATTGGAAGAAGAGATGAGTCGTTATCAACCTGATTTTGTCCTTTGTATTGGCCAAGCAGGTGGAAGATCTAGCTTGACACCTGAGCGAGTAGCTATTAATCAAGATGATGCACGGATTCCTGATAATGAGGGTAATCAACCGATTGACCTTCCCATTCGCCCAGACGGTGCTCCGGCCTACTTTAGTAGTCTGCCGATTAAAGCGATGGTTCAAGCTATAAAAAAAGAGGGCTTGCCGGCCTCTGTTTCCAATACTGCAGGGACTTTTGTCTGCAATCATTTGATGTATCAGGCCCTCTATTTGGTAGAAAAGAAATTTCCACATGTTAAGGCAGGTTTTATGCATATTCCTTATATGATGGAACAGGTGGTGAATCGACCGACTACCCCAGCTATGAGTTTAGTGGATATTAGGCGAGGGATAGAAGCGGCAATCGGCGCCATTATCGAACATGGAGATCAAGACCTCAAGTTGGTAGGCGGAGAAACTCATTGATAGAAAAAAGCTTGAGGGAAAAACCTTCAAGCTTTTGGACGTTTTCGAGCCAATACTGCTCGGTAAAAAATCATTTTATTAATTTGAATGTAGGGTAGGAGTGAAAAACTAGCCCTACCAGGGGTAGTTTAGTTGGTATTTTTTACTAAGTGCTGCTCTAAGTACTGCTCTATAAAAGCTGATTTTAGTACATTGGATATAAGGTAGGAGTAAAAAACTAGCAATGCCAAAGGTAATCCAATTGAGGAAGTACCAAGGAAGAAGCTGTAAATCTAGGACAAAGTGCTGGAACTTGTAGCCCTTCATAAAGGAACGGCTAGTTTTTAGGATTCGTCTTGGTGAGGCCTGTCCTAGGTCTAGACTATAACAGAGAAGAAATTCCACCTGTGAATAGGCATAATACTGTGGAATATAGAGGATATTTCCTACAATGATCAAGATGAGACTTGCAAGAAAGTAGAGTCCAAAGACCATGAGGAAACGCTCGGTTTCAACTGATGAGAGATCTAGATTTGGAAACTCAGGATGTAGGGTGACGAATTTTTTGGCTAAAAAGCTACTATAAAAGAGGAAGTAAATCCCAAGTAAATTAGGGATACTCCATAAAAAGAGATAGAAACGTTTGAGAAGTAGGGTCAAAAAGGTTTGAGAAAAGCGCTCCTCATCAAAGAGAGCTAGGCTGTTTTTTACAGATGGCTCCGTTTTAGAATCTTTCATGAGTGTCAGTGTTGCATAGACGGAACTGGTCAAAAGAATAGTCCCGATAAAGGAGACTAGTAGAGGAAAGAGGTAGGCTTGAAGTATTTGACCAAGTATGCTGAAAAATGGCTGTTCTAAAACAGTCCCGTGGATCCGAGATAAGGGATTAAGAAAACCAGATAAGATGACCAGCATACTGGGAAGGATATAGAGGAGAAAGAGACGGGGGGTGTCAGCCTGAAAATGTTTTGACTCCTGACGAATTGTTTTTAAATCAATTTTTGGATAGTTCATTCTCTTATTATACCATAGTTCGTGACAGTTCCGGCTTTTTTTGATAAAATCATACAGTATGCCCTTGGGTACAAAGTATGAACTGGGACTGTCTTTCCCAGCTTCGGAGGTAAAAAATGTCAGATTCACCAATCAAATATCGTTTGATTAAGAAAGAAAAACACACAGGAGCTCGTCTGGGAGAAATCATCACTCCCCACGGTACCTTCCCAACACCTATGTTTATGCCAGTTGGGACACAAGCCACTGTCAAAACTCAGTCGCCTGAAGAATTGAAGGAGATGGGTTCGGGAATTATCCTGTCAAACACCTATCATCTCTGGCTTCGTCCTGGAGATGAACTCATCGCACGCGCAGGTGGTCTCCACAAGTTCATGAATTGGGACCAACCTATTTTGACGGACAGTGGTGGTTTCCAGGTTTATTCTCTAGCAGATAGCCGTAATATCACAGAAGAAGGAGTAACCTTTAAAAACCATCTCAATGGTTCCAAGATGTTCTTGTCCCCAGAAAAAGCCATCTCTATTCAGAATAATCTGGGCTCAGACATCATGATGTCCTTTGACGAGTGTCCTCAGTTTTATCAACCTTACGACTACGTTAAGAAATCAATCGAGCGTACCAGTCGTTGGGCTGAGCGTGGTTTGAAGGCTCACCGTCGTCCACATGACCAAGGTTTGTTTGGAATTGTGCAGGGGGCAGGATTTGAAGACCTGCGTCGCCAATCAGCTCACGACCTTGTCAGCATGGATTTCCCAGGCTACTCTATCGGTGGTTTGGCAGTGGGAGAAACCCACGAAGAGATGAATGCTGTCTTGGACTTCACAACTCAACTGCTGCCAGAAACTAAACCTCGCTATTTGATGGGTGTGGGAGCGCCAGATAGCTTGATTGATGGGGTGATTCGTGGTGTAGATATGTTTGACTGTGTCTTGCCGACTCGTATCGCTCGTAATGGGACTTGTATGACCAGTCAGGGACGTTTGGTTGTCAAAAATGCCCAGTTTGCTGAGGACTTTACGCCACTGGATCCTGAGTGTGATTGTTACACATGTAAGAACTATACACGTGCTTATCTTCGTCACCTACTCAAGGCTGATGAAACCTTTGGTATCCGCTTGACAAGCTATCATAATCTTTACTTCTTGCTTAACCTGATGAAGCAAGTGCGACAAGCCATCATGGATGACAATCTCTTGGAATTCCGTGAGTATTTTGTGGAAAAATATGGCTACAATAAGTCAGGGCGTAATTTCTAAAATGGAATTGATATAAGCTAAAAATCCTAAGTTTTCTCTTGGGATTTTTCTTCTTTTTTTGATAGAATAAAGTGTACAATGAAAGGAAGAATAAACTCGTATGCGCATTAAATGGTTTTCCTTGATTAGGATTACAGGTTTACTTTTGGTACTCTTGTATCACTTCTTTCAGACCATCTTTCCTGGAGGATTTTTCGGGGTAGATGTCTTTTTCACATTTTCAGGTTTCCTGATTACAGCTCTACTCATCGAAGAATTTTCTAAAAATCATGAAATTGATTTGATAGGATTTTTTAGGAGACGTTTTTATCGGATTGTGCCACCTGTGGTTTTGATGGTCTTGGTAACCATGCCCTTTACCTTTCTAGTTCGCCAAGATTATGTGGCTGGAATTGGTGGCCAGATTGCTGGTGTCTTAGGCTTTATGACCAACTTTTATGAACTTCTAACAGGTGGGAGTTATGAATCACAGTTCATTCCTCATTTGTTTGTTCATAATTGGAGCTTGGCCGTTGAGGTTCACTACTATATTCTTTGGGGATTGGCAGTTTGGTTCTTATCTAAACAGGCTAAATCAAATGGTCAGTTGAAGGGGATGGTCTTTCTTTTATCTGCCACTGCCTTCTTGATCAGCTTCTTCTCCATGTTTATTGGTAGTTTTCTAGTAACCTCTTATTCCTCTGTTTACTTCTCCAGTTTAACTCATGTCTATCCATTCTTTTTGGGAAGTATCCTAGCAACGATTGTAGGCGTTCGTCAGACGACTTCCCTCGTCAAGCAGTTAGATAAAATCTGGGATTTACGCAAGACCCTTTTAGTTTTTGCAGGAGGTTTTGGCTTCTTACTCATTTTGACCTTCTTTGTCAAATTTACCTATCTCTTTGCCTATCTTATGGGCTTCTTGCTTGCCAGCCTTGCAGCCCTTGCTATGATTCTGGCGGCGCGTGTCTTACATGAAAAGACTCCTCATGTGCAAGAACCAAAGATTATCAGCTTTTTAGCAGATACTAGCTATGCGGTTTATCTCTTCCATTGGCCTTTCTATATTATTTTCTCACAGTTGACATCAAATCTTTTTGCTGTGTTACTGACTTTGATTTGTTCTTATGGATTTGCCAGTCTTTCATTTTATGTATTGGAGCCGTGGATTGCAGGAAAGAACACACCTGTTTTACAAACTCTTCGTCCCCTGCCTTATATTCACGCAATTCTTGCAACAAGTACAGGAATCTTGGCCTTCATTGTCCTCTTAGTGACTTTGTTGGCACCACAAGTGGGAGCGTTTGAGACAGACTTAACTGTCAATGGTTTGAAGCAAGCTGCTAGTACTATTGCCCAAACAAAAGTGATGGCAGAACGAGCAGAAGCTGATAGTTTGGGGATTGCTGATGGTACTATGTTAATTGGTGATTCAGTGGCTTTAAGGGCAAATACAGCCCTGCAGACAGCTCTTCCTGGAGCACAAATTAACGCGCAGGTCAGCAGAACAACCAAGACTGCCAATGAAATCATGCTAAACAATAGCCAGAATAAATTTTTACCTAAGATGGTGGTCATTGCGACTGGGGTAAATAATCCTGAAAATTACAAGGAAGACTGGGATAGTATCGTAAAAAATCTTCCTAAGGGCCACCATATGGTTTTGGTGACTCCTTATGAGGGGGATAAGACAAAAGAGACCTATGCCATCGTTGAGAAGGAGGCTGCCTATATGAGAGAATTGGCAGAGAAGACTCCTTACATCACGATAGCAGATTGGAATCAAGCTGCTAAGGAACATCCAGAAATCTGGGCAGGAACAGACCAAGTCCATTTCGGAAGTGACACTAGCACTATTGAAGCAGGAGCTAAATTGTATGCAGATACGATTGCCACAGCTTTGCAGACGGCTCAAGACAAGCCAGTCAAATCAAAATAACCTGTATTACAGAGAAAAGAGTTGGAGAAATCCAGCTCTTTTAAAATATCGGTAACTTCTAAAACTAACTTCCAGTTTCCCACAACCTAGCTTTTAGTATGAGAAAAACGCGTGAAATCAGTGGAAATCCGTCTTAGACTAACTTCCACTGGTTTTCTTTTTCTTGATATATAAGGGTTCAAAAGCGAAAAGACTCAGAAAAAAGTGCACGACAAATAGCCCTAAAACAGAGTCGTCTTAGAGTAAATTCCAGTTGCTAGCGTTTAGTGTGAGACTTTTCGATGGTGATAAGATGTGTAGTTAGAGGGGAAAATTCCCTTTATTTCAATAAATCAGGTGATAGGTGTGTGTCTTCTGGTTTGACAAATTGGCAACCCAGAAGAGCAGCGATGTCCTCGCCAAAGGTGAAGGTGAAGATGTCGTAAGCAGATTTTCCTTGAAACTCTTCTCGTTTCAAGGAATTGACATGGGAAATGACTAGATTGACGTCTTTCTGAGTCAGCTGGTCAAAGGAAGTGCCCTTGGGAAGAATGGCTCGCAAAACCGTATGGTTCTTCTCAATCCGCCCCTTCTGGTCAGGACGGCTAGGGTCGCAGAAGTAGAGGTGAGACTTCCCATCAATGTCTCGCTCAAGCTCCTCCACATAGGCGAACTCAGATCCGTTGTCTGTGAGAATGACAGGGAACAGCTGATGGAACGCACACCCTCCGTCCATGACTCTTTCTTTCAAAGCTGCGAATTTAGTGGCGACCTCCAGAGCGGTCTTGTTGTTCAAAAGCAGGGCGAAGAGGAAGTTGCAGAAGGAAACGTTGAAGGTGAGCAGTAGCTTTCCACCAGGTCTGCCGATGACCGTGTCCATTTCCAACCATTTGAAGAAATCATCTGTTTCTCGTAACTCTTGGAAATCTTGATAGGTCCGCCCAATTTTCAGCTCTTTAGGAATAGCTACTTTTCTGGATTTTCTGCGTTCCTTGAACGTGACCATCCGAGGGAAATCAATGGGCTTGGCTGTCAGATAGCCCAGCTTGGCATGCCGATACACCGTAGCTTTCGACACAGGTAGGTTATGTGTCTGAATGATATGGTAGATGCTTTGTTTCTTCTGGATGCCTTGGGTTAAGACCTTGTCCATCTGATAAAAACTTTCCTTGTTTAGGGGAATTCCCTGTCTGGATTCCCTCAACATAGTCTCGTACTGCTCCTGTGCCTTTTTCGCGTAGTAAAGATAGCGGTTAAACCCACAATCCGTCCTCTTTTTTGGACAGTTGTTACAGACATAAGGAGCTTTTTTGAGAAGAGGGCAATCCGTGCAATCAGATTTGACGGATGTTGGATGCATGATGCGATTGCGCTTGATTTCCTTTGAAATCGTTGACGGGTCTTTCCCCATCTTCTCAGCGATGGAACGGAAAGTCTCCTGTTGGCTGATTCCAGTTTGGATGTCAATACGGTCTTCTAGAGTGAGATGTTTTTGTTTTTTCGTCATGAGGTGCCTCCTCACGAAAAGTCTCAGACTTAATTCTAGCATAATTCATCGTCTGAGACTAACTTCCAGTTTTGGGAGAGAGATGGAAGTTACTTTGAGAAGTTACGCTTTTAAAATATCTCTAGAAAATAGGTCTATACCATTTACAAATGAATCAGAAAGGTTTATAATGTAATTGACATAATAAATATCAAAAGTAATCTTTTAAGGAGGTCATTATTATGCCTAATTACGTTAAAGCGGATCAGTTTTTCTATCCATTTGGCATTCGTCGTGGTGGGTACCTAGAACTTGTTGATGGCAAATTTGGGAAACATGTGGATCAAATTCCTGAAGGAGCAGAGGTTCTTGACTATACTGGTTATAGCATTGCACCAGGTCTTGTGGATACTCATATTCATGGATATGCAGGTGTAGATGTGATGGACAACAACATTGAAGGTACATTGCATACTATGAGTGAAGGACTTCTTAGTACCGGTGTTACCAGTTTCTTGCCCACAACTTTAACAGCCACTTATGAGCAATTGCTTGCAGTCACTGAAAATCTTGGAAACCATTATAAAGAAGCAACAGGTGCTAAGATTCGTGGGATTTATTATGAAGGTCCATATTTCACAGAAACTTTTAAGGGGGCACAAAATCCAACTTATATGAGAGACCCGGGTGTTGAGGAGTTTCATTCTTGGCAGGATGCTGCAAAAGGGATGCTAAATAAAATCGCTATTGCACCAGAACGTGATGGGGTGGAAGATTTTGTACGTACTATTACAGGTGAAGGTGTGACAGTTGCACTTGGACACTCAGATGCGACTTTTGATGAAGCTAAAAAAGCAGTCGATGCTGGAGCGAGTGTTTGGGTACATGCTTACAATGGAATGCGTGGTTTAACACACCGCGAACTAGGTATGGTAGGAGCTATGTATGAGCTCCCACATACTTACGCAGAATTGATTTGTGATGGTTATCACGTAGATCCAAAAGCTTGTGAGATTTTACTTAAGCAAAAGGGGACAGAAAACATCGCTCTTATTACGGACTGTATGACAGCTGGTGGGCTTGAAGACGGTGACTATATGTTGGGAGAATTCCCTGTTGTAGTAGCAAATGGAACTGCACGTCTCAAATCTACTGGTAATTTGGCAGGTTCTATCCTCAAACTTAAAGATGGTATGAGAAATGTAGTCGAGTGGGGAATTGCGAATCCGCATGAAGCAGTCATGATGGCCAGCCTCAACCCAGCTAAATCCGTTCACATTGATGATGTCTGTGGTCAAATCCGTGAAGGTTATGATGCGGACTTTATCGTATTAGATAAAGATTTGGAATTGGTAGCAACCTACCTAGACGGTGTGAAACGTTATCAAGCATAAGAGAAAAAGCAGAAGTTAGAGATTAGCTTCTGCTTTTTTTATCTATATTACTTTACCGGTAAATAAAAAAGTTAAAAAAATCACAAAAAAACTTGAACAAACAATTGAAAAGGCTTACAATTATATTATAAATAGTACAAATAAAAAAACGGAGGAGTGCTTTATGAAAGCCTATACTTATGTTAAACCAGGACTTGCTTCTTTTGTTGATGTAGACAAACCAGTTATTCGCAAGCCAACAGACGCTATTGTGCGTATCGTAAAAACCACTATTTGTGGAACAGACCTCCATATTATCAAAGGGGATGTTCCTGCTTGCCAAAGTGGTACCATTCTTGGTCACGAAGGGATTGGGATTGTTGAAGAAGTTGGGGAAGGAGTTTCTAACTTCAAAAAAGGCGATAAGGTCTTGATTTCTTGTGTCTGTGCCTGTGGTAAATGCTACTACTGTAAAAAAGGAATTTATGCCCACTGTGAAGACGAAGGTGGCTGGATTTTCGGTCACCTGATTGATGGTATGCAGGCTGAATATCTACGTGTCCCTCATGCAGATAACACTCTTTACCACACTCCAGAAGACTTGTCAGATGAAGCCTTGGTTATGTTATCAGACATTCTGCCTACTGGATATGAAATTGGTGTTTTGAAAGGGAAAGTAGAACCTGGTTGTAGCGTAGCCATTATTGGTTCAGGTCCAGTTGGATTGGCTGCTCTTTTAACAGCTCAATTCTATTCACCAGCTAAATTGATTATGGTGGACTTAGACGATAACCGCTTGGAAACTGCTGTATCATTTGGTGCGACTCACAAGGTTAATTCTTCAGACCCTGAAAAAGCCATTAAAGAAATTTATGATTTGACAGATGGTCGTGGTGTGGATGTCGCTATCGAAGCTGTTGGTATTCCTGCAACATTTGATTTCTGTCAAAAGATTATCGGTGTAGACGGAACGGTTGCCAACTGTGGTGTGCATGGTAAACCAGTTGAATTCGATTTAGATAAACTTTGGATTCGCAACATCAATGTAACAACTGGTTTGGTATCTACAAATACAACTCCACAATTGTTGAAAGCACTCGAAAGTCATAAGATTGAACCAGAAAAATTGGTAACTCATTATTTCAAATTAAGTGAAATTGAAAAAGCCTATGAAGTCTTCAGTAAGGCAGCAGACCACCATGCAATCAAAGTCATTATTGAAAACGATATTTCAGAAGCTTAAGAACCAAAAAATTAAGAAATGAGCATATTTCTTTCCTTGTTTAGCGGAATTGGTTATAATATACGGTACAAAGGAATGAATGAATATGTATCGTGTTATAGAAATGTACGGAGATTTTGAACCCTGGTGGTTTATAGAAGGTTGGGAAGAAGATATTGTAGCAAGTAAGAAATTTGACCAGTATTATGATGCTCTCAAATACTATAAAACTTGCTGGTTTAGATTGGAACAAGAATCCCCTCTTTATAAAAGTAGAAGTGACTTGATGACCATTTTCTGGGACCCGGAAGACCAACGCTGGTGCGATGAATGTGATGACTATTTACAACAATACCATTCTTTGGCTCTTTTGCAGGATGAGCAGGTTATCCCAGATGAAAAACTACGCCCAGGCTATGAAAAACAAACAGGTAAGGAAAGGCACCGTTCTTGCCGTATGAAATTAAAATAGAGAAAAAGTAACTTTTTTGGAGTTGCTTTTTTTATTTTTCCAAATCTTTGCGAATAGTATAGGTGAGGAGGTAAGTATGGTTCAAGAAATTGCACAAGAAATCATTCGTTCGGCTCGGAAAAAAGGGGCGCAAGACATTTATTTTGTCCCCAAGTTAGACGCCTATGAGCTTCATATGAGGGTAGGAGACGAGCGCTGTAAAATCGGTTGTTATGATTTTGAAAAATTTGCGGCCGTAATCAGTCACTTTAAGTTTGTGGCGGGTATGAATGTGGGAGAAAAAAGACGTAGTCAACTTGGTTCCTGTGATTATGAATATGACCAGAAGATGGCGTCCCTACGTTTGTCTACTGTAGGCGATTATCGAGGGCATGAGAGTTTAGTTATTCGCCTGTTGCATGATGAGGAGCAGGATTTGCATTTTTGGTTTCAGGATATTGAAGAACTGGGTAAGCAGTACAGGCAACGTGGTCTCTATCTCTTTGCTGGTCCAGTCGGAAGTGGCAAGACGACCTTGATGCACGAATTAGCCAAGTCTCTCTTTAAAGGACAGCAAGTTATGTCCATCGAAGATCCTGTCGAAATCAAGCAGGACGACATGCTCCAGTTGCAGTTGAATGAGGCGATTGGGCTAACCTATGAAAATCTTATCAAGCTTTCCTTACGTCATCGTCCTGATCTCTTGATTATCGGAGAAATTCGGGACAGCGAGACGGCGCGTGCAGTAGTTAGAGCTAGTTTGACAGGTGCGACCGTCTTTTCAACCATTCATGCCAAGAGTATTCGAGGTGTTTATGAGCGCTTGCTGGAGTTGGGTGTGAGTGAGGAGGAATTGGCAGTCGTTCTGCAAGGAGTCTGCTACCAGAGATTAATCGGGGGAGGAGGAATTGTTGACTTTGCAAACAAAGACTATCAAGAACACCAGCCAACTAGCTGGAATGAACAGATTGACCAGCTTCTTGAAGATGGACATATCACAAGTCTTCAGGCTGAAACGGAAAAAATTAGCTACAGCTAAGCAAAAAAATATCATCACCTTGTTTAACAATCTCTTTTCCAGCGGTTTTCATCTGGTTGAGACTATCTCCTTTTTAGATAGGAGTGCTTTGTTGGACAAGCAGTGCGTGACCCAGATGCGCACAGGTTTGTCTCAGGGGAAATCATTTTCAGAAATGATGGAAAGTTTGGGCTTTTCAAGCGCCATTGTCACTCAGTTATCCCTAGCTGAAGTTCATGGAAATCTCCACCTGAGTTTGGGAAAGATAGAAGAGTATCTAGACAATCTGGCCAAGGTCAAGAAAAAACTAATTGAAGTAGCGACCTATCCTTTGATTTTGCTGGGCTTTCTTCTCTTAATTATGTTGGGACTCCGTAACTATCTATTACCACAACTGGATAGTAGTAATATTGCCACGCAAATTATCGGAAATCTACCACAAATCTTTCTAGGAATGGTAGGACTTATTTCAGCAGTTTTTCTTTTAGCACTAACTTTTTATAAAAGAAGTTCTAAGATGCGTGTCTTTTCGATCTTAGCACGCCTCCCCTTCCTTGGAATTTTTGTACAGACCTATTTGACAGCTTATTACGCGCGTGAATGGGGCAATATGATTTCTCAAGGAATGGAGCTGACGCAGATTTTTCAAATCATGCAGGAACAAGGTTCCCAGCTCTTTAAAGAAATCGGTCAAGATTTGGCTCAAACTCTACAAAATGGTCAGGAATTTTCTCAGACGATAGGAACCTATCCTTTCTTTAAGAAGGAGTTGAGTCTCATCATCGAGTATGGGGAAGTCAAGTCTAAGCTGGGGAGTGAGTTGGAAATCTATGCTGAAAAAACTTGGGAAGCCTTTTTTACCCGAGTCAATCGCACCATGAATCTGGTGCAGCCACTGGTTTTTATCTTTGTGGCACTGATTATCGTTTTACTTTATGCGGCAATGCTCATGCCCATGTATCAAAATATGGAGGTAAATTTTTAAAATGAAAAAAATGATGACATTCTTGAAAAAAGCGAAAGTGAAGGCTTTCACACTTGTGGAAATGTTGGTGGTCTTGCTCATCATCAGCGTGCTTCTCTTGCTCTTTGTACCTAATTTGACCAAGCAAAAAGAGGCGGTCAATGACAAAGGAAAAGCAGCTGTTGTTAAGGTAGTGGAAAGCCAGGCAGAACTTTATAGCTTAGATAAAAATGAAGATGCTAGCCTAAGCAAGTTACAAGCAGATGGGCGAATCACAGAAGAACAGGCTAAAGCCTATAAAGAATACCATGCTAAACAAAATACCAGTCAAACCGTTGCAGATTAAGGCCTTTACCATGCTTGAAAGTCTCTTGGTTTTGGGTCTGGTGAGTATCCTTGCCTTGGGCTTATCCGGCTCTGTCCAGTCCACTTTTGCGGCGGTGGAGGAGCAGATTTTCTTTATGGAGTTTGAAGAACTCTATCGGGAAACTCAAAAACGCAGTGTAGCCAGTCAGCAAAAGACTAGTCTGAATCTAGATGGGCAGACGATTAGCAATGGCAGTCAAAAGTTGACAGTTCCTAAAGGAATTCAGGCACCATCAGGCCAAAGTATTACATTTGACCGAGCTGGGGGCAATTCGTCCCTGGCTAAGGTTGAATTTCAGACCAGTAAAGGAGCGATTCGTTATCAATTATATCTAGGAAATGGAAAAATTAAACGCATTAAGGAAACAAAAAATTAGGGCAGTGATTTTACTGGAAGCAGTAGTCGCTCTAGCTATCTTTGCCAGTATTGCTACCCTTCTTTTGGGACAAATTCAAAAGAATAGGCAAGAAGAAGCAAAAATTTTGCAAAAGGAAGAAGTCTTGCGGGTAGCTAAGATGGCCTTGCAGACAGGTCAAAATCAGGTAAAGATCAACGGAGTGGAGATTCAGGTGTTTTCTAGTGAAAAAGGATTGGAGGTCTACCATGGTTCAGAACAGTTGTTGGCAATCAAAGAGCCATAAGGTCAAGGCTTTTACCTTGTTAGAATCCCTGATTGCCCTCATTGTCATCAGTGGAAGCTTACTCCTCTTTCAAGCCATGAGTCAGCTCCTCATTTCAGAAGTTCGATACCAGCAGCAAAGTGAGCAAAAAGAGTGGCTCTTGTTTGTGGACCAGTTGGAGGCAGAATTAGATCGTTCGCAATTCGAAAAAGTGGAGGGAAATCGCCTATACATGAAGCAAGATGGCAAGGAAATTGCGATAGGTAAGTCAAAATCGGATGATTTTCGAAAAACTGATGCCAGTGGACGAGGTTATCAGCCTATGGTTTATGGCCTCAAATCTGCGCAGATTACAGAGGAGAATCAACTGGTTCGCTTTCGTTTTCAATTCCAAAAAGGCTTAGAAAGGGAGTTCATCTATCGTGTGGAAAAAGCAAAAAGTTAAGGCGGGTGTTCTCATCTATGCAGTCACTATGGCAGCCACCTTTAGTCTTTTGTTACAATTTTACTTGAACAGACAAGCTGCCCACTATCAAGACTATGCTTTGAATAAAGAAAAGTTGGTTGCTTTTGCCATGGCCAAGCGAACCAAAGATAAGGTTGATAAGGAAAGTGGGGAACAGATCTTTAATCTGGGTCAGGTGAGTTATCAAAACAAGAAAACAAGCTTGGTGACAAGGGTTCGTACGCCTAAGAGTCAATATGAGTTTCTGTTTCCTTCCGTCAAAATCAAAGAAGAGAAAACAGATAAAAAGGAAAAGGTAGCGACTGATTTAAGCGAAAAAGCAGAGAAGAAAAAATCAGAAGAGAAGGTTGAAAAGAAAGAGAATTCCTAGTCAATTCAATTACTTTGTGCTAAACTAAAAATATGAAACATGATTTTAACCACAAAGCAGAAACTTTTGATTCCCCTAAAAACATTTTCCTTGCAAACTTGGTTTGTCAAGCAGTCGAGAAACAGATTGATCTTCTATCAGACAAAGAAATTTTGGATTTCGGTGGTGGGACGGGTCTGTTAACCTTGCCCCTAGCCAAGCAGGCCAAGTCTGTAACATTGGTGGATATTTCGGAGAAAATGCTGGAGCAAGCTCGTTTGAAAGCGGAGCAACAAGACATCAAGAATATCCAGTTTCTGGAGCAAGATTTATTGAAAAATCCCTTGAAGCAAGAGTTTGATCTCATTGTTGTTTGTCGGGTTCTTCATCATATGCCTGATTTGGATGCGGCTCTCTACTGTTTCATAATATTTGAGGGAAGATGGACAACTTTTACTTGCTGATTTTACCAAGACAGAAGCTAACCATCATGGATTTGAATTGGTTGAACTGGAAAAACAGCTAATTGAGCATGGTTTTTCATCTGTACATAGTCAGACTCTTTACAGTGCTGAAGACTTGTTTCAAGGAAATTACTCAGAACTCTTTTTAACAGTAGCCCAAAAATCACTCGCCTAGTCAGGGAGTGATTTTTCTATAAGGATGGAAAAAAGAAGGGAAATTTGATAAGATAGGAATATGGATTTTGAAAAAATTGAACAAGCTTATACGTATTTACTAGAGAATGTCCAAGTCATCCAAAGTGATTTGGCGACCAACTTTTATGACGCCCTGGTGGAGCAAAACAGCATCTATTTGGATGGTGAGACTGAGTTAGAGCATGTCAAGGAAAACAATCAGGCTCTTAAACGCTTAGCGCTACGCAAAGAAGAATGGCTCAAGACCTACCAGTTTCTCTTGATGAAGGCTGGGCAGACAGAACCCTTGCAGGCTAATCACCAGTTTACGCCAGATGCTATTGCCTTACTTTTGGTGTTTATTGTGGAAGAGTTGTTTAAAGAGGAGGAAATCACTATCCTCGAAATGGGGTCTGGAATGGGGATTCTGGGCGCAACTTTCTTGACCTCGCTTGATAAAAAGGTGGATTATTTGGGAATGGAAGTAGATGATTTGCTGATTGATTTGGCAGCTAGCATGGCAGATGTAATTGGTTTGCAGGCTGGCTTTGTCCAAGGAGATGCCGTTCGTCCACAAATGCTCAAAGAAAGCGATGTGGTCATCAGCGACTTGCCTGTCGGTTATTATCCTGATGATGCTGTTGCGTTGCGCCATCAAGTTGCTTCTAGTCAAGAACATACTTACGCCCATCACTTGCTCATGGAACAAGGCCTTAAGTATCTCAAGTCAGATGGATACGCTATTTTTCTCGCTCCGAGTGATTTGTTGACCAGCCCTCAAGGTGATTTGTTGAAAGGGTGGTTGAAAGAGGATGCGACTCTGGTTGCTATGATTAGTCTGCCTGAAAATCTCTTTGCCAGTGCTAAACAATCCAAGACTATTTTTATCCTACAGAAGAAAAGTGAAATAGCAGTGGAGCCTTTTATTTATCCACTTTCTAGCTTGCAAGATGCAAGTATTCTAATGAAATTTAAAGAAAATTTTCAAAAATGGACTCAAGGTACTGAAATATAAAATAGATTTTGTTATAATAGATGAAAACGCTTAAAAGAGGTAATTAATAATGACAAAGAACAATCGCAATAAATGCAGGAAGTTCAAGTTTGAAATGGCAATTATACTTAATGCCAGAAGAAAAAGTATTGGCGAAAGGTTTGATTGAACGTATCGGTTTGAAAGATTCAATTTCAACTGTAAAATTTGATGGCCGTTCTGAACAACAAATTTTGGATATTGAAAATCACACACAAGCTGTTAAAATTTTATTGGATGACTTGATTCGTTTCGATATTATCAAGGCTTATGATGAGATTACAGGTGTTGGTCACCGTGTTGTTGCAGGTGGAGAATATTTCAAAGAATCAACAGTTGTTGAAGGGGATGTTTTAGAAAAAGTTGAAGAGTTGAGCTTGTTGGCTCCTCTCCACAATCCAGCCAATGCAGCAGGTGTTCGTGCCTTCAAGGAATTGTTGCCAGATATTACCAGTGTAGTTGTTTTTGATACTTCATTCCACACAACTATGCCAGAGAAAGCTTATCGCTACCCTCTACCAACAAAATATTACACAGAAAACAAGGTTCGTAAATATGGGGCCCACGGTACAAGTCACCAGTTTGTAGCAGGAGAAGCAGCAAAACTCTTGGGCCGTCCATTAGAGGACTTGAAATTGATTACTTGCCACATCGGTAATGGTGCTTCTATTACAGCTGTTAAGGGTGGTCAATCTGTCGATACTTCAATGGGATTCACTCCACTTGGTGGTGTGATGATGGGAACTCGTACAGGAGATATTGACCCAGCTATCATCCCTTACCTAATGCAATATACAGAGGACTTTAATACGCCGGAGGCTATTAGTCATATTCTCAATCGTGAGTCAGGACTCATGGGAGTTTCAGGCAAGTCTAGTGATATGCGTGATGTGATTGCTGCTAAAAAAGAAGGCGACCATGATGCTACATTAGCATATGAAATCTATATTGACCGTATCCAAAAACATATTGGGCAGTACCTTGCAGTCTTAAACGGTGCAGATGCTATTATCTTTACAGCGGGTGTAGGAGAAAATGCAACCGATGTACGTGAAGATGTTATTTCAGGTATCTCTTGGTTTGGATGTGATGTGGATTCAGAGAAGAATGTCTTTGGCGTAACTGGAGATATCTCAACAGAGGCAGCTAAGATTCGTGTTTTGGTTATTCCAACAGATGAAGAATTGGTCATTGCCCGTGACGTTGAGCGCTTGAAAAATAAGTAAAACTAGAAAAAATATTCAGTACAAGGAGCTGGGAAAGAGATTTTTCCAGCTCCTTTTTCTGATGAAATTGTCCAAAACCTTGCTATGATTGGCTTTTTTGAAAAATATGGTATAATAGTAGTAATTTAATAGATGGAGTTGAGTTTTGAAGAAAAACTTTCGTGTAAAAAGAGAGAAAGATTTTAAGGCAATTTTCAAGGAGGGGACAAGTTTTGCCAATCGCAAATTTGTTGTCTACCAGTTAGAAAACCAGAAAAACCATTTTCGAGTAGGTCTATCAGTTAGCAAAAAACTGGGGAATGCGGTCACTAGAAATCAAATCAAGCGACGAATTCGACATATTATTCAGAATGTAAAAGGGAGTCTGGAAGAAAATGTCGATTTTGTTGTCATTGCTCGAAAAGGGGTCGAAACCTTGGGATACGCAGAGATGGAGAAAAATCTACTCCACGTATTAAAATTATCAAAGATTTACCAGGAAGGAAATGGGAGTGAAAAAGAAACTACAGTTGACTAGTTTGCTAGGACTGTCCCTATTGATCATGACAGCCTGTGCAACAAATGGGACAACTAGCGATATTACAGCCGATTCGGCTGATTTTTGGAGTAAATTTGTTTACTTCTTTGCGGAAATCATTCGCTTTTTATCGTTTGATATCAGTATCGGAGTGGGAATTATCCTCTTTACGGTCTTGATTCGTACAGTTCTCTTGCCGGTCTTTCAAGTGCAAATGGTGGCTTCTAGAAAAATGCAGGAAGCTCAGCCACGTATTAAGGCGCTTCGAGAACAATATCCAGGTCGAGATATGGAAAGCAGAACCAAGCTAGAGCAAGAAATGCGTAAAGTCTTTAAAGAAATGGGTGTCAGACAGTCAGATTCTCTTTGGCCGATTTTGATTCAGATGCCGGTTATCTTGGCCTTGTTCCAAGCTCTATCAAGAGTTGACTTTTTAAAGACAGGTCATTTCTTATGGATTAACCTTGGTGGTGTGGATACAACCCTTGTTCTTCCTGTTTTAGCAGCTGTATTCACCTTTTTAAGTACTTGGTTGTCCAACAAAGCTTTGTCTGAGCGTAATGGCGCTACGACTGCGATGATGTATGGGATTCCAGTCTTGATCTTTATCTTTGCAGTTTATGCACCAGGTGGAGTCGCCCTATACTGGACAGTGTCCAATGCTTATCAAGTCTTGCAAACCTATTTCTTGAACAATCCATTCAAGATTATCGCAGAGCGCGAGGCGGTAGTTCAGGCACAGAAAGATTTGGAAAATAGAAAAAGAAAAGCCAAGAAAAAGGCTCAGAAAACGAAATAATAAGGAGGAATCTGGTAATGGTAGTATTTACAGGTTCAACTGTTGAAGAAGCAATCCAGAAAGGATTGAAAGAATTAGATATCCCAAGACTGAAGGCTCACATCAAAGTCATTTCTCGTGAAAAAAATGGCTTTCTTGGTTTATTTGGTAAAAAACCAGCTCAAGTTGATATTGAAGCTATTAGTGAAACAACGGTCATTAAAGCCAATCAACAAGCTGTAAAGGGCGTTCCTAAAGAAATTAATGAACAAAATGAACCAGTCAAAACGGTCAGTGAAGCAACCGTTGATTTGGGGCATGTAGTAGAAGCAATTAAAAAGATTGAAGAGGAAGGCCAAGGGGTTTCTGATGAAGTCAAGGCTGAAATTTTGAAAAATGAAAAACATGCTAACACCATTTTAGAAGAAACTGGACATATTGAGATTCTAAATGAATTACAACTTGAAGAAGCTGGTTTCGGTGAAGAAGTAGAAACTCCTATTGTTGAGACTCAAGCTGAACAAACTGAAAGTCAAGAATTAGAAGATTTGGGCTTAAAGGTGGAACCAAGCTTTGATATTGAACAAGTGGCTACGGAAGTAACGACTTATGTCCAAACAATCATTGATGATATGGACGTTGAGGCGACGATTTCAAATGACTACAACCGTCGTAGCATCAATCTACAAATTGATACTAATGAGCCAGGTCGTATTATCGGTTATCATGGTAAAGTCTTGAAGGCCTTGCAACTATTGGCTCAAAATTATCTTTACAACCGCTATTCAAGAACCTTCTACATCACAATCAATGTTAATGATTATGTCGAACACCGTGCAGAAGTATTGCAGACCTATGCGCAAAAATTGGCGACTCGTGTTTTAGAAGAAGGACGCAGTCATCAGACAGATCCAATGTCGAATAGCGAACGCAAGATTATCCATCGTATTATTTCACGTATGGATGGCGTGACTAGTTACTCTGAAGGTGACGAGCCAAATCGCTATGTCGTTGTAGATACAGAATAAGTAAAATCAGGTTTATCCTGATTTTTTGCTAGCTAGAGGAGATTAAATTAATGTTGAATAAGATAAGAGACTATTTAGACTTTGCTGGTTTGCAGTATCGTAATCCGGATAAGTCTGGAGATGAGCGAGAGAAGATGCTGGAATTTCGCCACAAAGGTCAAGAGGCCAGAAAGGCTTTTACAGAGCTAGCCAAAGCCTTTCAAGCAAGCCATCCAGAATGGCAACTCCAACAGACTAGCCAGTGGATGAATCAGGCACAACGTTTGCGACCACATTTCTGGGTCTATCTACAGAGAGACGGACAAGTGACAGAGCCCATGCTAGCCTTACGTTTGTACGGGAATCCTTCTGATTTTGGTATTTCCTTAGAAGTCAGTTTCATCGAGCGCAAGAAAGATGAGCAAACTCTAGGTAAGCAGGCCAAAGTTTTAGAAATTCCAACCGTTGAAGGTGTTTATTACTTAGTCTACTCAAATGGAGAAAGTCATAAGAAGGAGTCTACTGAGGAAAATCGCCAAGTGTTAAGAGAAAAACTATCCCATCAGGAAGTTCGCAAAGTTTTAGTGAAGGCAGATGTTCCTGTGACTGCAAATTTATCTGAAGAAGAAATCGTAGAAGGTCTATTGAAATCTTATGCTAAAATTCTTCCCTATTATTTAGCTACAAGAAAATTAGATAATCCGTAAAATATCATAAATCATACAGTCCAAGAGTGAACAGTCCGCTGTGTAATTCTTGGTCTTTTTGTTTACGCTTTCAAAGTATATAATAAACCTACAAAAACAATTCAAAAGGAGAACAATTATGGAAGTCATTTCAAGTGTTCTAAATTGGTTTTCTAGCAATATTTTGCAGAATCCCGCATTTTTCGTAGGTTTATTGGTGTTGGTAGGATACGCACTTTTGAAAAAACCTGCCCATGACGTTTTCTCAGGGTTTGTTAAAGCAACAGTAGGGTATATGTTGCTCAACGTGGGTGCGGGTGGTTTGGTTACAACCTTCCGTCCGATCTTAGCAGCCCTTAACTACAAATTCCAAATTGGTGCAGCGGTTATCGACCCTTACTTTGGACTTGCTGCAGCAAACAACAAAATTGCAGCAGAGTTTCCAGATTTTGTTGGAACTGCAACTACAGCTCTATTGATTGGTTTCGGAATAAATATCTTGCTCGTAGCTCTTCGCAAGATTACGAAGGTAAGAACCCTCTTTATTACTGGTCACATCATGGTACAACAAGCTGCAACAGTATCTCTTATGGTTCTATTCTTAGTACCACAATTGCGCAATGCTTACGGTACAGCAGCGATTGGTATCATCTGTGGACTTTACTGGGCGGTTAGTTCAAATATGACTGTTGAGGCAACTCAACGTTTGACTGGTGGTGGTGGATTTGCGATTGGTCACCAACAGCAATTTGCAATCTGGTTTGTAGATAAAATAGCAGGACGCTTTGGTAAGAAAGAAGAAAGTTTAGACAATCTTAAATTACCTAAGTTCCTCTCAATTTTCCACGATACAGTTGTTGCATCTGCTACCTTGATGCTCGTATTCTTCGGAGCCATTCTTTTAATCTTGGGTCCAGACATTATGTCTAATAAAGAAGTCATCACTTCAGGAACTCTATTCAATCCTGCTAAACAAGATTTCTTTATGTACATTATCCAAACAGCCTTTACCTTCTCAGTTTACTTGTTCGTTTTGATGCAAGGTGTCCGCATGTTCGTATCTGAGTTGACAAACGCCTTCCAAGGTATTTCAAACAAATTGTTGCCAGGTTCATTCCCAGCGGTTGACGTTGCAGCTTCTTATGGATTTGGTTCTCCAAACGCTGTCTTGTCAGGATTTGCCTTTGGTTTGATTGGTCAATTGATCACAATTGTCTTGCTCATCGTCTTTAAAAATCCGATTCTTATTATTACAGGATTCGTACCAGTGTTCTTTGACAATGCAGCCATTGCGGTCTACGCTGATAAACGCGGCGGATGGAAAGCAGCTGTTATCCTATCCTTCATCTCAGGTGTTCTCCAAGTTGCTTTAGGAGCTCTCTGTGTAGCTCTTCTTTATTTAGCATCTTATGGTGGTTACCATGGAAATATCGACTTTGAATTCCCATGGCTTGGATTTGGATATATATTCAAATACCTTGGTATTGTTGGTTATGTACTTGTGTGTCTCTTCTTGCTTGTTATTCCTCAACTTCAATTTGCCAAAGCAAAAGATAAAGAGAAATATTACAACGGTGAAGTTCAAGAAGAAGCTTAGTATCTAGAAAAAGGAGAAATAAAATGGTTAAAGTATTAGCAGCGTGCGGAAATGGAATGGGTTCATCAATGGTTATCAAGATGAAGGTCGAAAATGCTCTCCGTAAGCTTAATCAAACAGATTTTACAGTCAATTCATGCAGTGTCGGTGAAGCTAAAGGTTTAGCAGCAGGATATGACATCGTAATCGCTTCTCTTCATTTGATTCAAGAATTGGAAGGGCGAACTAATGGGAAGTTAATTGGGCTTGACAACTTGATGGATGATAAAGAAATCACTGAAAAACTCAGTCAAGCACTACAGTAAAAGGTTGGAGGGGGCTGGACAGAAACTGAGAGTTATCGTTTCTGTCCTTCTCCCTCTTTAAATAAAGGAGGCAGATATGAATTTAAAACAATCTTTAATTGACAATGACTCGATCCGACTAGGTTTAGAGGCTCACGATTGGAAAGAAGCAGTCAAGGTAGCAGTAGACCCCTTGATTGAAAGTGGGGCAATTTTGCCAGAGTATTACGATGCTATCATTGAATCGACTGAAGAGTATGGCCCTTACTATATCTTGATGCCAGGTATGGCTATGCCCCACGCTAGACCTGAAGCTGGTGTGCAAAGTGATGCTTTTTCATTGATTACCTTACAAAATCCTGTTGTATTTTCAGATGGGAAAGAGGTATCTGTTTTGTTGGCACTAGCAGCAACAAGCTCGAAAATTCACACAAGTGTAGCCATTCCACAAATCATTGCCCTGTTTGAATTAGAAGATTCTATTGCACGTTTACAGGCTTGCCAGACTAAAGAAGATGTCTTGGCTATGATTGAAGAATCTAAGGATAGCCCTTATCTCGAAGGATTGGATTTGGAAAGTTAGAAAGAGGAATAAAGAGATGACAAAAAGAATACCTAATTTACAAGTTGCATTAGACCATTCAGACTTGCAAGGAGCGATTAAAGCAGCTGTTTCTGTTGGTCAGGAAGTAGATATTATCGAAGCTGGAACTGTTTGCTTGCTTCAAGTTGGAAGTGAGCTGGTTGAAGTCTTGCGTAGTCTTTTCCCAGATAAGATTATTGTGGCAGACACAAAATGTGCTGATGCTGGTGGAACAGTTGCTAAAAATAATGCGGTTCGTGGAGCAGACTGGATGACTTGTATCTGTTGTGCAACCATCCCTACTATGGAAGCAGCTTTAAAGGCTATCAAGACTGAACGAGGAGAACGAGGCGAAATCCAGATCGAGCTTTATGGCGATTGGACTTTTGAACAAGCTCAGCTTTGGCTAGATGCAGGTATCTCACAAGCTATTTATCACCAATCTCGTGATGCTCTTCTTGCTGGTGAAACTTGGGGTGAAAAAGACCTTAATAAGGTTAAAAAACTCATTGACATGGGCTTCCGTGTATCTGTAACAGGTGGTCTAGATGTAGATACTCTCAAACTCTTTGAAGATGTTGATGTCTTTACCTTTATCGCAGGTCGTGGAATTACAGAGGCTGCGGATCCAGCAGGAGCAGCGCGTGCCTTCAAGGATGAAATTAAACGAATTTGGGGGTAAACCATGGTACGTCCAATTGGAATTTATGAAAAGGCAACCCCGATACACTTTACTTGGCTAGAACGTTTAAATTTTGCAAAGGAGTTAGGCTTTGATTTTGTCGAGATGTCTATTGACGAACGTGACGAGCGTTTAGCAAGACTTGACTGGAGTAAGGAAGAACGCTTGGAAGTTGTCAAAGCAATCTATGAAACTGGTGTTCGTATTCCTTCTATTTGTTTTTCAGGCCATCGTCGCTACCCATTGGGATCAAGTGATCCAGTTCTAGAGGAAAAATCTCTAGAACTCATGAAAAAATGTATCGAATTAGCTCAAGATTTGGGAGTTCGTACGATTCAACTAGCTGGTTACGATGTTTACTATGAGGAAAAGTCACCCCAGACACGCCAACGTTTTATCAAAAATTTGAGAAAAGCCTGTGACTGGGCTGAAGAAGCTCAGGTGGTACTTGCTATTGAAATTATGGATGATCCTTTTATCAATAGTATCGAAAAATACTTGGCTGTAGAAAAGGATATTGACTCTCCCTACCTTTTTGTATATCCAGATATTGGTAATGTGTCTGCATGGCATAATGATGTCTACAGTGAATTTTATCTTGGGCATCATGCCATCGCAGCTCTCCATCTCAAGGATACTTATGCAGTGACAGAAAATTCAAAGGGCCAGTTCCGAGATGTAACTTTTGGGCAAGGTTGTGTCAAATGGGAAGAAGCTTTCGATATTTTAAAACAAACCAATTATAATGGACCTTTCCTAATCGAAATGTGGTCTGAAAATTGTGAAACTGTAGAAGAAACACGCGCAGCCATTCAAGAGGCGCAAGTTTTTCTCTATCCACTAATTAAGAAAGCAGGTTTGATGTAAGATGAATCAAGTAATAAACGATATGCGTAAACGAGTCTGTAATGCCAATCAATCATTACCAAAACATGGACTTGTTAAATTTACCTGGGGAAATGTATCGGAAGTCAATCGCGAACTAGGTGTCATTGTTATTAAACCATCAGGCGTAGATTATGACGAATTGACACCTGAAAACATGGTGGTGACGGACTTGGATGGCCAAGTTCTAGAAGGAGATTTAAGACCATCTTCTGACCTCCCAACTCATGTGCAGTTATATAAGGCATGGCAAGAGATTGGTAGTGTGGTCCACACCCATTCGACAGAAGCAGTTGGTTGGGCACAGGCTGGACGTGATATTCCTTTCTATGGAACAACCCATGCAGATTATTTCTACGGTTCAATCCCTTGCGCCCGTAGTTTGACCAAGGACGAAGTAGAAGTGGCCTATGAAAAAGATACTGGCCTGGTTATCGTAGAAGAGTTTGAACGTCGCGGACTTAACCCGGTTGAAGTACCAGGAATTGTTGTACGCAATCACGGTCCATTCACCTGGGGCAAAAATCCAGAGAATGCTGTTTATCACTCTGTCGTACTAGAGGAAGTATCAAAGATGAATCGCTTTACAGAACAAATCAATCCAAGAGTTGAACCTGCTCCCCAGTACATTTTAGAAAAACACTACCAACGTAAGCATGGACCAAATGCTTATTACGGTCAAAAGAAATAAGAAATTGAATTGAAAAGAGGCTAGGACCTTTTGATCCAAGCCTCGCTTTTGTAATTGTAAGTATTCGTTATTAAGAGACTACTGTTGATAATTGAAATGCATTAGTGAATGTGATACTATTATAAAGTTGTTTTCAAGGCAGTTGATTGATAGAGGAGTATGAAATATGGTACTGGATAAGGCAAGTTGTGATTTGCTTCAATATTTGATGGATCAAGAAACGTCCAAAACGATTATGGCGATTTCGAAAGATTTGAAAGAGTCAAGAAGGAAAATTTATTATCACATTGACAAAATCAATGCTGCTCTGGGTGACGAGGCGCTTCAAATCATTAGTATTCCACGAATTGGTAATCACTTAGCGGAAGAGCAGAGAGATGCTTGTTGTGAACTATTATCGGAAGTAGATTCGTACGATTATATCATGAGTGCGCATGAACGTATGATGATAATGTTACTATGGATAGGTATCTCTAAAGAACGTATTACGATTGAAAAATTGATGGAGTTAACAGAGGTATCTAGGAATACTGTTCTCAATGATTTGAATAGTATTCGTTATCAACTAACTTTGGAACAATATCAGGTGACCTTGCAAGTGAGCAAGTCACAGGGATACCACCTTTATGCCCACCCCCTTAATAAAATTCAGTATCTTCAATCGCTTCTATATCATATTTTTATGGAAGAAAATGCCACTTTTGTATCTATTTTAGAAGATAAGATGAAAGAGAGGTTAGATGATGAGAGTTTGCTTTCTGTTGAAATGAACCAATTTTTTAAGGAACAGGTTCCTTTAGTTGAACAAGATTTAGGGAAGAAAATAAACCATCATGAAGTAACTTTTATGTTGCAGGTTCTACCTTATTTGCTGTTAAGCTGTCATAATGTTGAACAGTATCAAGAAAGACATCAGGATATAGAGAAAGAATTTTCTTTGATAAGAAAAAGAATAGAGTATCAGGTGTCTAAGAAATTAGGAGAACGGTTGTTTCAAAAGTTTGAAATTTCTTTGTCAGAACTTGAAGTTTCTCTTGTAGCTGTTCTTCTCCTCTCCTATCGTAAAGATTTGGATATTCATGCAGAAAGTGATGATTTTCGGCAATTAAAACTTGCTTTAGAAGAATTTATCTGGTATTTTGAATCACAAATCCGAATGGAGATTGAAAACAAGGATGATTTGTTACGAAATTTGATGATCCACTGTAAAGCCTTGTTATTTAGAAAGACTTACGGTATTTTTTCTAAAAATCCTCTAACAAAACAAATTCGATCCAAGTATGGAGAATTATTTTTAGTCACTAGAAAATCTGCGGAAATTTTAGAAGGAGCATGGTTTATTCGGCTAACAGACGATGATATTGCCTATTTGACGATTCATATTGGAGGATTTTTAAAGTATACACCATCGTCTCAAAAAAATATGAAAAAAGTTTATCTCGTTTGTGATGAAGGTGTTGCGGTTTCGAGACTTTTGCTGAAACAATGCAAACTTTATTTTCCAAATGAGCAGATTGGCACTGTATTTACAACAGAACAATTTAAGAGTGTGGAAGATATTGCACAAGTTGATGTAGTGATTACAACTAATGATGATTTGGATAGCAGATTTCCGACTTTAAGGGTTAATCCTATCCTTGAAGCAGAAGATATTTTGAAAATGCTAGACTATCTTAAACACAATATATTTCGTAATGAGAGCAAAAGTTTCAGTGAAAATCTTTCTAGTCTTATTTCGTCTTATATTGTAGACAGCAAGTTGGCTAGTAAGTTCCAAGAAGAGGTTCAAACACTTATAAATCAAGAAATAGTAGTTCAAGCTTTTTTGGAAGATATTTGAAGGACAGTCCAATGATGAACACAAACCTGTGTTTTTCTTGGTCTTTTTTAGTGTTTTGAAGGGTGGTATACTAATCTCAAAGATAACAATTATATCCAAAGGAGGCAACATATGCCAAACGTCAAAGAAATTACAAGAGAGTCATGGATTTTAGCTACTTTCCCAGAGTGGGGAACATGGTTGAACGAAGAAATCGAAGAAGAAGTCGTACCTGAAGGCAACTTTGCCATGTGGTGGCTAGGCAACTGTGGTACTTGGATTAAGACACCAGGTGGTGCTAACGTTGTCATGGACCTTTGGTCAAACCGTGGAAAATCAACCAAAAAAGTGAAAGATATGGTTCGTGGGCATCAAATGGCAAATATGGCAGGTGTTCGTAAGTTGCAACCAAACTTGCGTGTTCAGCCAATGGTTATCGATCCATTTGCTATCAACGAACTAGACTATTACTTAGTTTCACACTTCCACAGTGATCATATCGACCCATACACAGCTGCAGCAATTCTCAACAATCCTAAGTTAGAGCATGTTAAGTTTATCGGTCCTTACCACTGTGGACGAATCTGGGAAGGATGGGGTGTTCCAAAAGAACGTATCATCGTTGTTAAACCAGGTGACACTATCGAATTAAAAGATATGAAGATTCATGCAGTAGAATCATTTGACCGTACTTGCTTGGTAACTCTCCCAGTGAACGGTGCTGATAAGACAGGCGGGGAACTTGCTGGCTTAGCTGTTACAGATGAAGAAATGGCTCAAAAGGCTGTTAACTATATCTTTGAAACACCAGGTGGAACCATCTATCATGGTGCAGATTCTCACTTCTCAAACTATTTTGCAAAACATGGTAAAGACTTTAAAATTGATGTTGCTTTGAATAACTATGGTGAAAATCCGGTAGGTATCCAAGATAAAATGACATCTATCGACCTTCTTCGTATGGCAGAAAATCTGCGTACAAAAGTCATTATCCCAGTTCACTATGATATCTGGTCTAACTTCATGGCTTCTACTAATGAGATTATAGAACTTTGGAAAATGAGAAAAGATCGCTTGCAATACGATTTCCATCCATTTATCTGGGAAGTCGGCGGTAAGTACACTTATCCTCAAGATCAACACTTAGTAGAATACCATCATCCACGTGGTTTTGATGATTGTTTTGAACAAGACTCTAATATTCAATTTAAAGCTTTGCTATAATATAAAAATATTCTTTGGAGGTTATCCGTATGTTGCATGATACGGATAATTTTCATATAATAGTAGAATAGAATGTGTGATTCAATAATCACCTCAAATAGAAAGGAAATTCTATGTCAAATCTATCTGTTAATGCAATTCGTTTCCTAGGTATTGACGCTATCAACAAAGCCAACTCAGGTCACCCAGGTGTGGTTATGGGAGCAGCTCCGATGGCTTACAGCCTCTTTACAAAACAACTTCGCATCAATCCAGCTCAACCAAACTGGATTAACCGCGACCGCTTTATTCTTTCAGCAGGACATGGTTCAATGCTCCTTTATGCTCTTCTGCACCTTTCTGGTTTTGAAGATGTCAGCATGGATGAGATTAAGAGCTTCCGTCAATGGGGTTCAAAAACACCAGGTCACCCAGAATTTGGTCATACAGCAGGGATTGATGCTACTACTGGACCTCTAGGTCAAGGGATTTCAACTGCCACTGGTTTTGCCCAAGCAGAACGTTTCTTGGCAGCCAAATATAACCGCGAAGGCTACAATATCTTTGACCACTATACCTATGTTATCTGTGGAGATGGAGACTTGATGGAAGGTGTCTCAAGCGAGGCGGCTTCATACGCAGGCTTGCAAAAACTAGACAAGTTGGTTGTTCTTTATGATTCAAATGACATCAACTTGGATGGTGAGACAAAGGATTCCTTTACAGAAAGTGTTCGTGACCGTTACAATGCCTATGGTTGGCATACAGCCTTGGTTAAAGATGGAACAGACTTGGAAGCAATCCATGCTGCTATCGAAACAGCAAAAGCTTCAGGCAAACCATCTTTGATTGAAGTGAAGACTGTTATTGGATACGGTTCTCCAAACAAACAAGGAACTAATGCTGTACACGGTGCTCCTCTTGGAGCAGATGAAACTGCAGCAACTCGTCAAGCCCTTGGTTGGGACTATGAACCATTTGAAATTCCAGAACAAGTTTATGCTGATTTCAAAGAACATGTTGCAGACCGTGGCGCATCAGCTTATGAAGCTTGGACAAAATTAGTTGCTGACTATAAAGAAGCGCATCCAGAATTGGCTGCAGAAGTAGAAGCCATTATTGATGGACGTGATCCAGTTGAAGTGACTCCAGCAGACTTCCCAGCTTTAGAAAATGGTTTCTCTCAAGCAACTCGTAATTCAAGCCAAGATGCCTTGAATGTTGTGGCAGCTAAGTTACCAACCTTCCTAGGTGGATCAGCTGACCTTGCTCACTCAAACATGACTTATATCAAGACTGACGGACTTCAAGACGATTCCAACCGCTTGAACCGCAACATTCAGTTTGGTGTTCGTGAATTTGCCATGGGAACAATCTTGAACGGGATGGCTCTTCATGGTGGACTTCGTGTATACGGTGGAACTTTCTTCGTCTTCTCTGACTATGTGAAGGCAGCTGTTCGCTTGTCAGCCTTACAAGGACTTCCTGTGACTTATGTCTTTACCCACGATTCAATCGCAGTCGGGGAAGACGGTCCAACGCACGAACCAGTTGAACACTTAGCCGGCCTTCGTGCCATGCCAAATCTGAATGTTTTCCGTCCAGCAGATGCGCGTGAAACGCAAGCAGCTTGGTACCTTGCAGTGACAAGCGAAAAAACACCAACTGCCCTTGTCTTGACCCGTCAAAACTTGACTGTTGAAGAAGGGACAGACTTCAACAAGGTTGCAAAAGGTGCCTATGTTGTCTATGAAAATGCAGCAGACTTTGATACCATCTTGATTGCAACAGGTTCAGAGGTCAATCTTGCTGTCGCAGCTGCTAAAGAATTGGCTAGTCAAGGCGCAAAAGTCCGCGTAGTCAGCATGCCATCTACAGATGTCTTTGATAAACAAGATGCAGCATATAAGGAAGAAATTCTTCCAAATGCAGTCCGCCGTCGTGTTGCAGTCGAAATGGGTGCAAGTCAAAACTGGTACAAATATGTTGGTCTCGATGGTGCTGTTCTCGGTATTGATACCTTTGGAGCCTCTGCCCCAGCACCAAAAGTATTGGCAGAATATGGCTTTACTGTCGAAAATCTAGTAAAAGTCGTTCAAAACTTGAAATAATTCTAAAAATCAGGGCGCAAGCTCTGTTTTTTTCTTACTAGAAAAGTAAGGTACAATCTTGTAAAAGTAACTGAAATTTGATATAGTAGTCCTATGTAAAAGACAAAGGAGAAGAAAATGAATCCAAATTATACATTTTTAATTATGCTTGTAGCGATGTTAGGCTTAATGTTCTTTACGCAACGCTCTCAAAAGAAACAAGCACAAAAACGTATGGAAAGCTTGAATAAACTACAAAAAGGCTATGAAGTTATTACAATCGGGGGCCTTTATGGAACAGTCGATGAAGTAGATACAGAAAAGAAAACAATTGTTCTTGATGTAGATGGGGTTTACTTGACTTTTGAACTAGCTGCTATCAAGACCGTATTACCACTTAAAGAAACAGCTTCACTAGAAGGCGCGATTGAAAAATAAGACGGGATCACGAACTCCCGTTTTTCTATAAAAGAAAGGAAATGGGATGAAAAAACTAGTCTTTGTCTGTCTGGGAAATATTTGCCGCAGCCCTATGGCCGAGTTTGTTATGAAATCAATGACAGATAACTACGAAATCCAAAGTCGAGCAACGTCCTCTTGGGAACATGGCAATCCGATTCATAAGGGGACTCAGGGGATTTTTCAACAGTATGAGATTCCTTATGACAAAGGCAAGACATCGCTTCAGATTAGTAAGGAAGATTTTGAAGCCTTTGATTATATTATCGGTATGGACGCTTCAAATGTTTCTGACTTACGTCAGATGTGTCCAGTAGACTGTCAAGATAAGATTTACTCATTCGCATCTGAAAGTATACCAGATCCTTGGTATACAGGAGATTTTGAGGAAACCTATCGACGTGTTCAAGAGGGCTGTCAAGTTTGGCTAGAACGTTTAGAAAAGGAGAGTGAAGGTGGAAAATCTTAAGAATTTTTACGACAAGTATCGAGTGTATCTGACTCGTCCACGTCTCGAACTTTTAGCAGTAGTTGCCATTGTTTTTTGTGCTGTACTCGTCTTTTTTCTAAATATTCCCGGAAAAGGTGTTCTAAAACTCGATAATGGAACGATTGTTTACGACGGCAGTCTTGTCCGTGGTAAAATGAATGGTCAAGGTACCATTACCTTCCAAAATGGAGATCAATATACAGGTGGTTTCAACAATGGAGCCTTCAACGGAAAAGGTACCTTTCAATCTAAAGAAGGCTGGATCTACGAAGGTGATTTTGTAAATGGTCAGGCTGAAGGAAAAGGAAAACTAACAACAGAACAAGAAGTCGTTTATGAAGGGACTTTTAAACAAGGCGTTTTTCAACAAAAATAAAGCCTCCTTATCAAAGGAGGTATTGTTAGAATGTTTAAGTAAGCGCTTACCTGTAAATCCCTATCTTTCCAAGCTCCTCTTCCAATCAAGCTTGTGAAATAAAAAATATTTGAAATAATTTTCACAAACTTTGAAGAAAAAAACTGATAATAAAGGAAAATGAGAAAAATTTCACAAGGGTTTAAAAATTCTTTGTGAAATGTTTATGAAACTGTTTACAAAGTTGAAATAATGCGTTATAATAAACTTGTGAAAAAATTAACAAAGGATATCGATCCCTTGAAAGCTATGGAGGAAAATATGGCTGATAAAAAAACTGTGACACCAGAGGAAAAGAAACTCGCTGCTGAAAAGCATGTCGACGGCTTGGTGCAAAAAGCTCTAGTTGCTCTTGAGGAAATGCGTAAGTTGGACCAAGAGCAGGTTGACTATATCGTTGCCAAAGCATCAGTAGCAGCTTTGGATGCCCACGGGGAATTGGCTCTACATGCCTATGAAGAAACAGGACGTGGTGTATTTGAAGACAAAGCAACTAAGAACTTGTTTGCTTGTGAACACGTAGTAAACAACATGCGCCACACTAAAACAGTTGGTGTTATCGAAGAAGACGATGTAACAGGTTTGACTCTTATCGCTGAACCAGTTGGCGTTGTTTGTGGTATCACTCCAACAACAAACCCAACATCAACAGCAATCTTTAAGGCATTGATTTCATTGAAGACACGTAATCCAATTGTCTTTGCATTCCACCCATCAGCTCAAGAATCATCAGCTCACGCAGCTCAAATCGTTCGTGATGCTGCGATTAAAGCAGGTGCTCCTGAAAACTGTGTACAGTGGATCACTGAACCATCTATGGAAGCAACTAGTGCACTTATGAACCACGAAGGTGTTGCAACAATCCTTGCAACTGGTGGGAATGCCATGGTTAAAGCGGCATACTCATGTGGTAAACCAGCTCTTGGAGTAGGTGCCGGAAACGTTCCAGCTTATGTTGAAAAGTCAGCAAACATTCGTCAAGCTGCACACGATATCGTTATGTCTAAATCATTTGACAACGGTATGGTCTGTGCATCTGAACAAGCAGTTATCATTGATAAAGAAATTTACGATGAATTTGTAGCAGAGTTCAAATCATATCACACTTACTTTGTAAACAAAAAAGAAAAAGCACTTCTTGAAGAATTCTGCTTCGGCGTGAAAGCAAACAGCAAAAACTGTGCTGGTGCAAAATTGAACGCTGACATCGTTGGTAAACCAGCAACTTGGATTGCAGAACAAGCAGGATTTACAGTTCCAGAAGGAACAAACATTCTTGCTGCAGAATGTAAAGAAGTTGGTGAAAATGAGCCATTGACCCGTGAAAAATTGTCACCAGTTATCGCAGTTTTGAAATCTGAAAGCCGTGAAGATGGTATTACTAAGGCTCGTCAAATGGTTGAATTTAACGGTCTTGGACACTCAGCAGCTATCCACACAGCTGACGAAGAATTGACTAAAGAATTTGGTAAAGCTGTTAAAGCTATTCGTGTTATCTGTAACTCACCTTCTACTTTCGGTGGTATCGGGGACGTTTACAATGCCTTCTTGCCATCATTGACACTTGGATGTGGTTCTTACGGACGCAACTCAGTTGGGGATAACGTTAGTGCCATTAACCTCTTGAATATCAAAAAAGTCGGAAGACGGAGAAATAACATGCAATGGATGAAACTTCCTTCAAAAACATACTTTGAACGTGATTCAATTCAATACCTTCAAAAATGTCGTGACGTTGAACGTGTCATGATCGTTACTGACCATGCCATGGTCGAGCTTGGTTTCCTTGATCGTATCATCGAACAACTTGATCTTCGTCGCAATAAGGTTGTTTACCAAATCTTTGCAGATGTAGAACCAGATCCAGATATCACAACTGTAAACCGTGGTACTGAGATTATGCGTGCCTTCAAACCAGATACAATCATCGCTCTTGGTGGTGGATCTCCAATGGATGCTGCTAAAGTAATGTGGCTCTTCTATGAGCAACCAGAAGTGGACTTCCGTGACCTTGTCCAAAAATTCATGGATATCCGTAAACGTGCCTTCAAATTCCCATTGCTTGGTAAGAAGACTAAATTCATCGCGATTCCAACTACATCTGGTACAGGGTCTGAAGTAACACCATTTGCCGTTATCTCTGATAAAGCAAACAACCGTAAATACCCAATCGCTGACTACTCATTGACACCAACTGTGGCAATCGTAGACCCTGCTTTGGTATTGACAGTTCCTGGATTTGTTGCTGCGGACACTGGTATGGACGTACTGACCCACGCGACTGAAGCTTACGTATCACAAATGGCTAGCGACTACACTGACGGTCTTGCACTTCAAGCCATCAAACTTGTATTCGAAAACCTTGAAAGCTCAGTTAAGAATGCAGACTTCCACTCACGTGAGAAAATGCATAACGCTTCAACAATCGCTGGTATGGCCTTTGCCAATGCCTTCCTAGGTATTTCTCACTCAATGGCTCATAAGATTGGTGCGCAATTCCACACAATCCATGGTCGTACAAATGCTATCTTGCTTCCATACGTCATCCGCTACAACGGTACACGTCCAGCTAAGACAGCAACATGGCCTAAGTACAACTACTACCGTGCAGATGAGAAATATCAAGATATCGCTCGTATGCTTGGCCTTCCAGCTTCTACTCCAGAAGAAGGTGTGGAATCTTACGCAAAAGCTGTCTACGAACTTGGTGAGCGCGTAGGTATCCAAATGAACTTCAAAGCACAAGGAATCGATGAAAAAGAATGGAAAGAACATTCACGTGAATTGGCCTTCCTTGCTTACGAAGATCAATGTTCACCAGCTAACCCACGCCTTCCAATGGTTGACCATATGCAAGAAATCATCGAAGATTCTTACTATGGTTACAAAGAAAGACCAGGACGCCGTAAATAATTGTTATCAGCCTAGAGGCAGGAATTTCCTGTCTCTTTTTTGTAAAATTGGAAGATTGAAAATAATTTTTATCTTTTCTATTTTCACTTTTCATCTGAAAAGGAAAGTGGGAAATGACTAGGTAGAGAAAGAAAGACAGCAGTATAGGCTTTCAAAGGAGAAAGAAAAATAAGTGGGGTATAGACAAAAAACAATGCCCGTACTTGCAATTCAACTCAAATAGTTATATAATAGGTTTGTTGAAAGGTGATTTGTAGTGATTCAAGTTACTCTTTTCACAATAAAAATTTCATGATTTTCATAAGGAGGAAATCACTAATGGTAGTTAAAGTTGGTATTAACGGTTTCGGACGTATCGGTCGTCTTGCTTTCCGTCGTATCCAAAACGTAGAAGGTGTTGAAGTTACACGCATCAACGACCTTACAGATCCAGTTATGCTTGCACACTTGTTGAAATACGACACAACTCAAGGTCGTTTCGACGGTACTGTTGAAGTTAAAGAAGGTGGATTCGAAGTTAACGGTAAATTCGTTAAAGTTTCTGCTGAACGTGATCCAGAACAAATCGACTGGGCTAACGACGGTGTAGACATCGTTCTTGAAGCAACTGGTTTCTTTGCTACTAAAGCAGCTGCTGAAAAACACTTGCACGCTGGTGGTGCTAAGAAAGTTGTTATCACTGCTCCTGGTGGATCAGATGTTAAAACAGTTGTATTTAACACTAACCATGACGTTCTTGATGGTACTGAAACAGTTATCTCAGGTGCTTCATGTACTACAAACTGTTTGGCTCCAATGGCTAAAGCTCTTCATGACAACTTCGGTATCGTTGAAGGTTTGATGACTACTATCCACGGTTACACTGGTGACCAAATGCTTCTTGATGGACCACACCGTAAAGGTGACCTTCGCCGTGCTCGTGCTGCTGCAGCTAACATCGTTCCTAACTCAACTGGTGCTGCTAAAGCAATCGGTTTGGTTATCCCTGAATTGAACGGTAAATTGGATGGAGCTGCTCAACGTGTTCCTGTTCCAACAGGTTCTGTAACTGAATTGGTAGCAGTTCTTGAAAAGAACGTTACTGTTGATGAAGTGAACGCAGCTATGAAAGTAGCTTCAAACGAATCATACGGTTACACAGAAGATCCAATCGTATCTTCAGATATCGTAGGTATGTCTTACGGTTCATTGTTTGACGCAACTCAAACTAAAGTTCTTGACGTTGACGGTAAACAATTGGTTAAAGTTGTATCATGGTACGACAACGAAATGTCATACACTGCACAACTTGTTCGTACTCTTGAATACTTCGCAAAAATCGCTAAATAATTCCTGAGTCGATAAAAAGCAAGGCCTCTTGGTCTTGCTTTTTAAATATTTAAAAATGGATGACGCTATCATCCATTCTTTTTTAATTCTGTTTCAAAAGTATTCGAGAGGGCAGTGAAGTTTAATTTTTCTAATGTAAGTGGATGGGTAAAGGAAAGTCGGAAGGCATGAAGCATAAGCCGACTTGTCGTTGAATTGTTGTTATAGAGAGGGTCGCCCAGGATCGGGAAGTTATGATGCGAAAGGTGCACACGGATTTGATGGGTTCGACCTGTCTTTAGTTTGCAACGAACCAAGGAAGTTTTGTTTGGAAATTGCTTTAATCTGCTTATATGCGTTTCAGCAGATTGTCCATTTTTTGTATCAACTACTCGTTTTCTGCGGTCATGACGATCACGTCCGATTTTATCTCTGAAAACAAGCTCTTTGCTGTTGATATTTCCATCAACAAGTGCCCAATATTCCCTAGAAATCTTTTTTTTCTCCAATAAGCGGTTGAGAATAGGTAGGATAAAAGGATTTTTGGCAAAGAGAATCAAGCCACTGGTTTCCATGTCCAGACGATGAACGACATAGCAGGTTTGGCCAACATAGGCACTGACATGGTTAAGAAGGGCGATTTCGTTTGGTTGGTTACCGTGTGTTTTCATCCCCTCAGGTTTGTTTACAATAATCAAGTGTTGGTCTTGATAAACTTCCTGAATGAGGTTTGGGTTGCCCCAAGGAATTTCTTTTTCAGGATAATCTTCCTCGTCAAAAGTCAATTGGCAAACATCTCCAGGATTTACCGTCTCGTTCCAGTGAATTTCTCGCTGATTAATCAAAATGTGTTTCTTGATTCTCAAAAAATGACGGATTTTTCTAGGAATGAGGAGTTGCTCTTCTAGTAGTTGCTTCACCGTCATTTGAGGTAAAGAGGCGGGTAATGTAAATGTGAATTTCATACAGATATTGTAACAAAAAAAGCCCTATTTGGATAGGAAATAGCTAAATTCTTGAGTTCCTATGATGAAGATGATAAAATAAACGCATGAAATTAGATAAATTATTCGAGAAATTTCTTTCTCTTTTTAAAAAAGAAACAAGTGAATCAGAGGATTCTGATTCGACTAGCTTACGTCGTTCTCGGAGTGATAGAAAAAAACTAGGTCATGTAGGTCCGATTCGAAAAGTCTGGCGTCGCTATCATCTAACAAAGATTGTCCTTATACTAGGTTTGAGTGCAAGCTTGCTAGTTGGAACCTATTTGTTTGCTGTAGCTAAATCAACCAATGTCAATGATTTGCAAAACGCCTTGAAAACTCGGACTCTCATTTTTGACCGTGAAGAAAAAGAGGCTGGTGCCTTGTCTGGTCAAAAAGGAACTTATGTTGAATTGACTGATATCAGTAAAAATTTGCAGAATGCTGTTGTTGCGACAGAAGACCGTTCTTTCTATAAAAATGACGGGATTAACTATGGTCGTTTCTTCTTGGCTATTGTCACTGCTGGTCGTTCAGGTGGAGGTTCTACTATTACCCAACAGCTGGCTAAAAACGCCTATTTGTCGCAGGATCAAACTGTTGAGAGAAAAGCGAAAGAATTTTTCCTTGCCTTAGAATTAACAAAAAAATATAGTAAGGATCAAATTTTAACCATGTACCTTAACAACGCTTATTTTGGAAATGGTGTGTGGGGTGTAGAAGATGCGAGTAAGAAATACTTTGGAGTTTCTGCATCAGCAGTGAGTTTGGATCAAGCTGCAACTCTGGCAGGGATGCTCAAAGGGCCGGAACTGTATAATCCTTTGAATTCCGTACAAGATTCGACTAATCGTCGCGATACTGTCTTGCAAAATATGGTTGCAGCAGGATATATTGATAAAAACCAAGAAACCGAAGCTGCAGAAGTTGATATGACTTCGCAATTGCACGATAAGTATGAAGGAAAAATCTCAGATTATCGCTATCCTTCTTACTTTGATGCTGTGGTTAATGAAGCTGTTTCCAAGTATAATCTAACAGAGGAAGAAATTGTCAATAATGGCTACCGCATTTACACAGAACTGGACCAAAACTACCAAGCAAATATGCAGGTTGTCTATGAAAATACAGCGCTATTTCCGAGGGCAGAGGATGGAACATTTGCTCAATCAGGAAGTGTCGCTCTCGAACCGAAAACAGGGGGAGTTCGTGGAGTTGTCGGTCAAGTTGCTGATAATGATAAAACTGGATTCCGGAATTTCAACTATGCAACTCAATCAAAACGTAGTCCTGGTTCTGCAATTAAGCCTTTAGTTGTTTATACGCCAGCAGTTGAAGCAGGCTGGGCTTTGAATAAGCTCTTGGATAACCATACCATGCAGTACGACAGCTATAAGCTTGATAACTATGCAGGAATCAAAACGAGTCGAGAAGTTCCTATGTATCAAGCCTTGGCAGAGTCGCTTAATCTGCCTGCTGTTGCCACTGTTAATGATTTGGGCGTTGATAAGGCTTTTGAGGCGGGCGAAAAATTCGGACTCAACATGGAAAAAGTTGATCGTGTTCTTGGTGTCGCATTGGGAAGCGGTGTTGAAACCAATCCTCTGCAAATGGCTCAAGCATATGCTGCCTTTGCAAATGAAGGTTTAATGCCGGAAGCTCATTTTATTAGTAGAATTGAAAATGCTAGTGGTCAGGTCATTGCGAGCCATAAAAATTCACAAAAACGGGTGATTGATAAGTCTGTAGCTGACAAGATGACCAGTATGATGTTGGGAACATTTACAAACGGAAAAGGTATTAGTTCATCGCCTGCAGACTATGTCATGGCAGGAAAAACTGGAACAACTGAAGCAGTTTTCAATCCAGATTATACAAGTGACCAGTGGGTAATTGGTTATACACCGGATGTAGTGATTAGTCACTGGCTTGGTTTCCCGACGACTGATGAAAATCATTATCTAACTGGCTCTACTTCAAATGGTGCAGCTCATGTCTTTAGAAACATTGCCAATACCATTTTACCTTATACGCCAGGAAGTACCTTTACAGTTGAAAATGCTTATAAGCAAAATGGAATTGCACCAGCTAACACAAAAAGACAAGTACAAACCAATGATAATAGCCAGACAGATGATAATTTGTCTGATATTCGAGGACGTGCGCAAAGTCTAGTAGATGAGGCTAGCCGGGCTATCTCAGATGCGAAGATTAAGGAAAAGGCTCAAACAATATGGGATTCGGTAGTCAATCTATTTGGTAACTTCTAAAACTAACTTCCAGTTTCCCACAACCTAGCTTTTAGTATGAGAAAAACGCGTGAAATCAGTGGAAATCCGTCTTAGACTAACTTCCACTGGTTTTCTTTTTCTTGATATATAAGGGTTCAAAAGCGAAAAGACTCAGAAAAAAGTGCACGACAAATAGCCCTAAAACAGAGTCGTCTTAGAGTAAATTCCAGTTGCTAGCGTTTAGTGTGAGACTTTTCGATGGTGATAAGATGTGTAGTTAGAGGGGAAAATTCCCTTTATTTCAATAAATCAGGTGATAGGTGTGTGTCTTCTGGTTTGACAAATTGGCAACCCAGAAGAGCAGCGATGTCCTCGCCAAAGGTGAAGGTGAAGATGTCGTAAGCAGATTTTCCTTGAAACTCTTCTCGTTTCAAGGAATTGACATGGGAAATGACTAGATTGACGTCTTTCTGAGTCAGCTGGTCAAAGGAAGTGCCCTTGGGAAGAATGGCTCGCAAAACCGTATGGTTCTTCTCAATCCGCCCCTTCTGGTCAGGACGGCTAGGGTCGCAGAAGTAGAGGTGAGACTTCCCATCAATGTCTCGCTCAAGCTCCTCCACATAGGCGAACTCAGATCCGTTGTCTGTGAGAATGACAGGGAACAGCTGATGGAACGCACACCCTCCGTCCATGACTCTTTCTTTCAAAGCTGCGAATTTAGTGGCGACCTCCAGAGCGGTCTTGTTGTTCAAAAGCAGGGCGAAGAGGAAGTTGCAGAAGGAAACGTTGAAGGTGAGCAGTAGCTTTCCACCAGGTCTGCCGATGACCGTGTCCATTTCCAACCATTTGAAGAAATCATCTGTTTCTCGTAACTCTTGGAAATCTTGATAGGTCCGCCCAATTTTCAGCTCTTTAGGAATAGCTACTTTTCTGGATTTTCTGCGTTCCTTGAACGTGACCATCCGAGGGAAATCAATGGGCTTGGCTGTCAGATAGCCCAGCTTGGCATGCCGATACACCGTAGCTTTCGACACAGGTAGGTTATGTGTCTGAATGATATGGTAGATGCTTTGTTTCTTCTGGATGCCTTGGGTTAAGACCTTGTCCATCTGATAAAAACTTTCCTTGTTTAGGGGAATTCCCTGTCTGGATTCCCTCAACATAGTCTCGTACTGCTCCTGTGCCTTTTTCGCGTAGTAAAGATAGCGGTTAAACCCACAATCCGTCCTCTTTTTTGGACAGTTGTTACAGACATAAGGAGCTTTTTTGAGAAGAGGGCAATCCGTGCAATCAGATTTGACGGATGTTGGATGCATGATGCGATTGCGCTTGATTTCCTTTGAAATCGTTGACGGGTCTTTCCCCATCTTCTCAGCGATGGAACGGAAAGTCTCCTGTTGGCTGATTCCAGTTTGGATGTCAATACGGTCTTCTAGAGTGAGATGTTTTTGTTTTTTCGTCATGAGGTGCCTCCTCACGAAAAGTCTCAGACTTAATTCTAGCATAATTCATCGTCTGAGACTAACTTCCAGTTTTGGGAGAGAGATGGAAGTTACTTTGAGAAGTTACGTAGTCAATCTATTTCGCTAAGATGCTTGTCAAAGCCTAGCTTTCTTGTTATAATAGATAAGATGGAGGCGTTATGGCACTAAAAAAAGCAAGCCTAGCTTGTGTGGTTTGTGGTTCGAGAAACTATTCAATCAAGATTAGTGGAACCCCCAAGCCTACACGACTAGAAGTAAATAAATTTTGTAAGCATTGTGGCAAGTACACTACACACAGAGAAACGAGATAGGAGAGAGCGATGCGTTTTATTGGAGATATTTTTAGACTTCTTAAAGACACAACATGGCCAACTCGCAAGGAAAGCTGGAGAGATTTTCGTTCTATCATGGAATACACAGCTTTCTTTGTAGTAATTATTTACATTTTTGACCAGTTGATTGTTTCAGGTTTGATTCGGTTTATTAACATTTTTTAGAAGGTTAGTGGAGTTAATTACACTAGAAATCTTCTATTTATGAAAGGAAATATCATGGATAGTTTTGATAAAGGGTGGTTTGTTTTACAAACTTATTCTGGTTATGAAAATAAGGTAAAAGAAAATCTATTACAACGTGCACAAACCTACGATATGTTGGATAATATTCTACGTGTTGAAATTCCAACACAAACAGTGCAAGTTGAAAAAAATGGAAAGAGAAAAGAAGTAGAAGAAAATCGCTTTCCAGGTTATGTTCTTGTAGAAATGGTCATGACAGATGAAGCTTGGTTTGTTGTTCGAAACACACCAAATGTTACAGGATTTGTCGGATCACACGGGAACAGATCAAAACCAACTCCATTATTGGAACAAGAAATTCGTGACATTTTGGTATCTATGGGACAAACTGTTCAAGAATTTGATTTCGATGTTGAGGTTGGCCAAACCGTACGTATTATTGATGGTGCTTTTGCAGACTACACTGGTAAGATTACAGAAATTGATAATAATAAAGTGAAAATGATTATCTCTATGTTTGGTAATGACACAGTTGCAGAAGTAAACCTAAACCAAATTGCAGAATTATAACCCTAAGAGAGGCCAGACCTCTCTTTTTTGTGCAGTTGAGACGGTGTAGGGGACAGAATAGGTGAAATATCCCAATTATCTTCTTGATTTGTTAGACTGTATCTAGAAAGGGGAACGTTATGTTTAAAGAATTGTATAAAGAAGTCCAGGGAATTGTGTACAAGTGTAGAAATGAATATCATCTCCATTTATGGGAGTTATCTGATTGGGACCAAGAGGGAATGATTTGCTTACATGAATTGATCAGTAGAGAAGAAGAGCTAGTAGAAGATATTCCTCGTTTACGAAAATACTTCAAAACTAAATTCCGTAATCGAATTTTAGACCATATCCGTAAACAAGAAAGCCAGAAGCGTAGATATGAAAAAGAACCCTATGAAGAAGTGGGTGAGCTTAGTCATCGTATAAGCGAGGGAGGTCTGTGGCTAGATGAGTATTATCTCTTTCATGAGACACTAAGAGATTATAGAAACAAACAAAGTAAAGACAAACAAGAAGAGTTAGAACGCGTCTTAAGACATGAACGCTTCCGAGGACGACAAAGAGTATTAAGAGACTTACGTATTGTGTTTAAGGAGTTTGATATCCGTACTCTGTAAGAAGCTATGCAAAAAATAAAAAAAGGGTAACTTCTAAAACTAACTTCCAGTTTCCCACAACCTAGCTTTTAGTATGAGAAAAACGCGTGAAATCAGTGGAAATCCGTCTTAGACTAACTTCCACTGGTTTTCTTTTTCTTGATATATAAGGGTTCAAAAGCGAAAAGACTCAGAAAAAAGTGCACGACAAATAGCCCTAAAACAGAGTCGTCTTAGAGTAAATTCCAGTTGCTAGCGTTTAGTGTGAGACTTTTCGATGGTGATAAGATGTGTAGTTAGAGGGGAAAATTCCCTTTATTTCAATAAATCAGGTGATAGGTGTGTGTCTTCTGGTTTGACAAATTGGCAACCCAGAAGAGCAGCGATGTCCTCGCCAAAGGTGAAGGTGAAGATGTCGTAAGCAGATTTTCCTTGAAACTCTTCTCGTTTCAAGGAATTGACATGGGAAATGACTAGATTGACGTCTTTCTGAGTCAGCTGGTCAAAGGAAGTGCCCTTGGGAAGAATGGCTCGCAAAACCGTATGGTTCTTCTCAATCCGCCCCTTCTGGTCAGGACGGCTAGGGTCGCAGAAGTAGAGGTGAGACTTCCCATCAATGTCTCGCTCAAGCTCCTCCACATAGGCGAACTCAGATCCGTTGTCTGTGAGAATGACAGGGAACAGCTGATGGAACGCACACCCTCCGTCCATGACTCTTTCTTTCAAAGCTGCGAATTTAGTGGCGACCTCCAGAGCGGTCTTGTTGTTCAAAAGCAGGGCGAAGAGGAAGTTGCAGAAGGAAACGTTGAAGGTGAGCAGTAGCTTTCCACCAGGTCTGCCGATGACCGTGTCCATTTCCAACCATTTGAAGAAATCATCTGTTTCTCGTAACTCTTGGAAATCTTGATAGGTCCGCCCAATTTTCAGCTCTTTAGGAATAGCTACTTTTCTGGATTTTCTGCGTTCCTTGAACGTGACCATCCGAGGGAAATCAATGGGCTTGGCTGTCAGATAGCCCAGCTTGGCATGCCGATACACCGTAGCTTTCGACACAGGTAGGTTATGTGTCTGAATGATATGGTAGATGCTTTGTTTCTTCTGGATGCCTTGGGTTAAGACCTTGTCCATCTGATAAAAACTTTCCTTGTTTAGGGGAATTCCCTGTCTGGATTCCCTCAACATAGTCTCGTACTGCTCCTGTGCCTTTTTCGCGTAGTAAAGATAGCGGTTAAACCCACAATCCGTCCTCTTTTTTGGACAGTTGTTACAGACATAAGGAGCTTTTTTGAGAAGAGGGCAATCCGTGCAATCAGATTTGACGGATGTTGGATGCATGATGCGATTGCGCTTGATTTCCTTTGAAATCGTTGACGGGTCTTTCCCCATCTTCTCAGCGATGGAACGGAAAGTCTCCTGTTGGCTGATTCCAGTTTGGATGTCAATACGGTCTTCTAGAGTGAGATGTTTTTGTTTTTTCGTCATGAGGTGCCTCCTCACGAAAAGTCTCAGACTTAATTCTAGCATAATTCATCGTCTGAGACTAACTTCCAGTTTTGGGAGAGAGATGGAAGTTACTTTGAGAAGTTACGGGATGAAAAAAAGATTAAAAAAGTTTCAAAAAAGTGTTGACAAGCGAAAGTGGCTGTGATATACTAATATAGTTGTCGCTTAAGAGAAGTAAGTGACAAAGACCTTTGAAAACTGAACAAGACGAACCAATGTGCAGGGCACTACAACAACTGTTGTAGTACTGAACAATGAACAAACAAACAATCTGTCAGTGACAGAAATGAGTGAGAACTCAAACTTTTAATGAGAGTTTGATCCTGGCTCAGGACGAACGCTGGCGGCGTGCCTAATACATGCAAGTAGAACGCTGAAGGAGGAGCTTGCTTCTCTGGATGAGTTGCGAACGGGTGAGTAACGCGTAGGTAACCTGCCTGGTAGCGGGGGATAACTATTGGAAACGATAGCTAATACCGCATAAGAGTAGATGTTGCATGACATTTGCTTAAAAGGTGCAATTGCATCACTACCAGATGGACCTGCGTTGTATTAGCTAGTTGGTGGGGTAACGGCTCACCAAGGCGACGATACATAGCCGACCTGAGAGGGTGATCGGCCACACTGGGACTGAGACACGGCCCAGACTCCTACGGGAGGCAGCAGTAGGGAATCTTCGGCAATGGACGGAAGTCTGACCGAGCAACGCCGCGTGAGTGAAGAAGGTTTTCGGATCGTAAAGCTCTGTTGTAAGAGAAGAACGAGTGTGAGAGTGGAAAGTTCACACTGTGACGGTATCTTACCAGAAAGGGACGGCTAACTACGTGCCAGCAGCCGCGGTAATACGTAGGTCCCGAGCGTTGTCCGGATTTATTGGGCGTAAAGCGAGCGCAGGCGGTTAGATAAGTCTGAAGTTAAAGGCTGTGGCTTAACCATAGTACGCTTTGGAAACTGTTTAACTTGAGTGCAAGAGGGGAGAGTGGAATTCCATGTGTAGCGGTGAAATGCGTAGATATATGGAGGAACACCGGTGGCGAAAGCGGCTCTCTGGCTTGTAACTGACGCTGAGGCTCGAAAGCGTGGGGAGCAAACAGGATTAGATACCCTGGTAGTCCACGCCGTAAACGATGAGTGCTAGGTGTTAGACCCTTTCCGGGGTTTAGTGCCGCAGCTAACGCATTAAGCACTCCGCCTGGGGAGTACGACCGCAAGGTTGAAACTCAAAGGAATTGACGGGGGCCCGCACAAGCGGTGGAGCATGTGGTTTAATTCGAAGCAACGCGAAGAACCTTACCAGGTCTTGACATCCCTCTGACCGCTCTAGAGATAGAGTTTTCCTTCGGGACAGAGGTGACAGGTGGTGCATGGTTGTCGTCAGCTCGTGTCGTGAGATGTTGGGTTAAGTCCCGCAACGAGCGCAACCCCTATTGTTAGTTGCCATCATTTAGTTGGGCACTCTAGCGAGACTGCCGGTAATAAACCGGAGGAAGGTGGGGATGACGTCAAATCATCATGCCCCTTATGACCTGGGCTACACACGTGCTACAATGGCTGGTACAACGAGTCGCAAGCCGGTGACGGCAAGCTAATCTCTTAAAGCCAGTCTCAGTTCGGATTGTAGGCTGCAACTCGCCTACATGAAGTCGGAATCGCTAGTAATCGCGGATCAGCACGCCGCGGTGAATACGTTCCCGGGCCTTGTACACACCGCCCGTCACACCACGAGAGTTTGTAACACCCGAAGTCGGTGAGGTAACCGTAAGGAGCCAGCCGCCTAAGGTGGGATAGATGATTGGGGTGAAGTCGTAACAAGGTAGCCGTATCGGAAGGTGCGGCTGGATCACCTCCTTTCTAAGGAAAAGGAACTGCGCATTGGTCTTGTTTAGTCTTGAGAGGTCTTGTGGGGCCTTAGCTCAGCTGGGAGAGCGCCTGCTTTGCACGCAGGAGGTCAGCGGTTCGATCCCGCTAGGCTCCATTGGTGAGAGATCACCAAGTAATGCACATTGAAAATTGAATATCTATATCAAATAGTAACAAGAAAATAAACCGAAAACGCTGTAGTATTAATAAGAGTTTATGACTGAAAGGTCAGAAAAATAAGGTTAAGTTAATAAGGGCGCACGGTGGATGCCTTGGCACTAGGAGCCGAAGAAGGACGTGACAAACGACGATATGCCTTGGGTAGCTGTAAGTAAGCGATGATCCAGGGATTTCCGAATGGGGGAACCCAACAGGTACTACCTGTTACCCGCATCTGTTAAGGATGTGAGGAGGAAGACGCAGTGAACTGAAACATCTAAGTAGCTGCAGGAAGAGAAAGCAAAAGCGATTGCCTTAGTAGCGGCGAGCGAAACGGCAGGAGGGCAAACCGAAGAGTTTACTCTTCGGGGTTGTAGGACTGCAATGTGGACTCAAAGATTATAGAAGAATGATTTGGGAAGATCAGCCAAAGAGAGTAATAGCCTCGTATTTAAAATAGTCTTTGTACCTAGCAGTATCCTGAGTACGGCGGGACACGTGAAATCCCGTCGGAATCTGGGAGGACCATCTCCCAACCCTAAATACTCCCTAGTGACCGATAGTGAACCAGTACCGTGAGGGAAAGGTGAAAAGCACCCCGGGAGGGGAGTGAAATAGAACCTGAAACCGTGTGCCTACAACAAGTTCGAGCCCGTTAATGGGTGAGAGCGTGCCTTTTGTAGAATGAACCGGCGAGTTACGTTATGATGCGAGGTTAAGTTGAAGAGACGGAGCCGTAGGGAAACCGAGTCTGAATAGGGCGCCTTAGTATCATGACGTAGACCCGAAACCATGTGACCTACCCATGAGCAGGTTGAAGGTGCGGTAAGACGCACTGGAGGACCGAACCAGGGCACGTTGAAAAGTGCTTGGATGACTTGTGGGTAGCGGAGAAATTCCAAACGAACTTGGAGATAGCTGGTTCTCTCCGAAATAGCTTTAGGGCTAGCGTCGACATTAGAGATTCTTGGAGGTAGAGCACTGTTTGGGTGAGGGGTCCATCCCGGATTACCAATCTCAGATAAACTCCGAATGCCAATGAATTATGGTCGGCAGTCAGACTGCGAGTGCTAAGATCCGTAGTCGAAAGGGAAACAGCCCAGACCACCAGCTAAGGTCCCAAAATAATTGTTAAGTGGAAAAGGATGTGGGGTTGCACAGACAACTAGGATGTTAGCTTAGAAGCAGCTATTCATTCAAAGAGTGCGTAATAGCTCACTAGTCGAGTGACCCTGCGCCGAAAATGTACCGGGGCTAAAACAATTTACCGAAGCTGTGGATACCTTTATAGGTATGGTAGGAGAGCGTTCTATGTGTGATGAAGGTATACCGTGAGGAGTGCTGGAATGCATAGAAGTGAGAATGCCGGCATGAGTAGCGAAAGACAGGTGAGAATCCTGTCCACCGTAAGACTAAGGTTTCCAGGGGAAGGCTCGTCCGCCCTGGGTTAGTCGGGACCTAAGGAGAGACCGAAAGGTGTATCCGATGGACAACAGGTTGATATTCCTGTACTAGAGTATGTAGTGATGGAGGGACGCAGTAGGCTAACTAAAGCAGACGATTGGAAGTGTCTGTCTAAGCAGTGAGGTGTGAACTGAGTCAAATGCTTAGTTCTATAACATTGAGCTGTGATGGGGAGCGAAGTTTAGTAGCGAAGTTAGTGATGTCACACTGCCAAGAAAAGCTTCTAGCGTTTAAACATACTCTACCCGTACCGCAAACCGACACAGGTAGTCGAGGCGAGTAGCCTCAGGTGAGCGAGAGAACTCTCGTTAAGGAACTCGGCAAAATGACCCCGTAACTTCGGGAGAAGGGGTGCTGACTTTAAGTCAGCCGCAGTGAATAGGCCCAAGCAACTGTTTATCAAAAACACAGCTCTCTGCTAAATCGTAAGATGATGTATAGGGGGTGACGCCTGCCCGGTGCTGGAAGGTTAAGAGGAGTGCTTAGCGTAAGCGAAGGTATGAATTGAAGCCCCAGTAAACGGCGGCCGTAACTATAACGGTCCTAAGGTAGCGAAATTCCTTGTCGGGTAAGTTCCGACCCGCACGAAAGGCGTAATGATTTGGGCACTGTCTCAACGAGAGACTCGGTGAAATTTTAGTACCTGTGAAGATGCAGGTTACCCGCGACAGGACGGAAAGACCCCATGGAGCTTTACTGCAGTTTGATATTGAGTGTCTGTACCACATGTACAGGATAGGTAGGAGTCTAAGAGATCGGGACGCCAGTTTCGAAGGAGACGTTGTTGGGATACTACCCTTGTGTTATGGCCACTCTAACCCGGATAGGTGATCCCTATCGGAGACAGTGTCTGACGGGCAGTTTGACTGGGGCGGTCGCCTCCTAAAAGGTAACGGAGGCGCCCAAAGGTTCCCTCAGAATGGTTGGAAATCATTCGCAGAGTGTAAAGGTATAAGGGAGCTTGACTGCGAGAGCTACAACTCGAGCAGGGACGAAAGTCGGGCTTAGTGATCCGGTGGTTCCGTATGGAAGGGCCATCGCTCAACGGATAAAAGCTACCCTGGGGATAACAGGCTTATCTCCCCCAAGAGTTCACATCGACGGGGAGGTTTGGCACCTCGATGTCGGCTCGTCGCATCCTGGGGCTGTAGTCGGTCCCAAGGGTTGGGCTGTTCGCCCATTAAAGCGGCACGCGAGCTGGGTTCAGAACGTCGTGAGACAGTTCGGTCCCTATCCGTCGCGGGCGTAGGAAATTTGAGAGGATCTGCTCCTAGTACGAGAGGACCAGAGTGGACTTACCGCTGGTGTACCAGTTGTCTTGCCAAAGGCATCGCTGGGTAGCTATGTAGGGAAGGGATAAACGCTGAAAGCATCTAAGTGTGAAACCCACCTCAAGATGAGATTTCCCATGATTTTATATCAGTAAGAGCCCTGAGAGATGATCAGGTAGATAGGTTAGAAGTGGAAGTGTGGCGACACATGTAGCGGACTAATACTAATAGCTCGAGGACTTATCCAAAGTAACTGAGAATATGAAAGCGAACGGTTTTTCTTGATTTGAATAGATATTCAATTTTGAGTAGGTATTACTCAGAGTTAAGTGACGATAGCCTAGGAGATACACCTGTACCCATGCCGAACACAGAAGTTAAGCCCTAGAACGCCGGAAGTAGTTGGGGGTTGCCCCCTGTGAGATATGGAAGTCGCTTAGCTCTAGGGAGTTTAGCTCAGCTGGGAGAGCATCTGCCTTACAAGCAGAGGGTCAGCGGTTCGATCCCGTTAACTCCCATAGGTCCCGTAGTGTAGCGGTTATCACGTCGCCCTGTCACGGCGAAGATCGCGGGTTCGATTCCCGTCGGGACCGTAAGAATAACGTAAGTTATTTTTGACTCGTTAGCTCAGTTGGTAGAGCAATTGACTTTTAATCAATGGGTCACTGGTTCGAGCCCAGTACGGGTCATATATGCGGGTTTGGCGGAATTGGCAGACGCACCAGATTTAGGATCTGGCGCTTAACGGCGTGGGGGTTCAAGTCCCTTAACCCGCATTAAGATATAATAAATGAGCCGGCTTAGCTCAGTTGGTAGAGCATCTGATTTGTAATCAGAGGGTCGCGTGTTCAAGTCATGTAGCCGGCATTTTTAGATAGAAGAAAACAGTGCGAACGTAGTTCAGTGGTAGAACACCACCTTGCCAAGGTGGGGGTCGCGGGTTCGAATCCCGTCGTTCGCTTAGAGAGGCCGGGGTGGCGGAACTGGCAGACGCACAGGACTTAAAATCCTGCGATTGGTAACGATCGTACCGGTTCGATTCCGGTCCTCGGCATAATATAAAGAGCATCCTTAGCTCAACTGGATAGAGTACCTGACTACGAATCAGGCGGTTAGAGGTTCGACTCCTCTAGGGTGCATTTTTCTATTTAACTCGGGAAGTAGCTCAGCTTGGTAGAGTACTTGGTTTGGGACCAAGGTGTCGCAGGTTCGAATCCTGTCTTCCCGATTCATTACAGAGATACGTAAGCGTATCTTTTTTGTTTTAACTTGAGATTATATACATTAAGAGAGAATCAGTTTGCTTCTCTCTTTTTTAATTTCAGTAATTCATTTTGATCGCGTATACTTTTTTATTTCCTGATTTGTTCAATGAATACTGTAATTTAGGTACATAAATTAAAATTTCACAGATTGTATAATTCTTACAAACTTTTAAGAAAGTAATTGAAGAGTTTTTTACTCAGCCTATAATATATGTGCTTATGGGATGAACATTTCTGATCTTTTGATTTTGAAAGTGTATTAGTTTACGTTATAGTATGAATTGGATTTAATATCACCTTGAAGGAAATAATTATAGATTCTTTTCTATCCGTGTTTTGCTGTGTAATGTTTCTTGATTCTTTCAAATAGAATCTTTTATGACATTTGTCACATCTCCTCATGACAGAAGATTCTAGTCGCAGTAGATTCAAAGAATTATAATAGATGTATCAAATGGAGGAAGAAAAAATGAAACATAAAGTAATTGTTGCAATGAGTTTAGTAGCAGCAGGAGTTATGACTTATCTCATGTTTTCAGGATTGGATGAAGATTTCTATCATTTTCCTTGGGAGCTATTTGCAGGATTTGGAATGATGTCCTGGCTTATCCGAGAAGGTTTGAAATTAGTCTCAGATGTGAAAAAGGAGTTTGAAAAATGAAAAAAGCATTTCTCTATCTTTTTATTGGACTATCACTAGTGGTATGGTTGGTCGAAATGTTTACAGGTTGGTTTGATCAAGCCTTCCTTCACCAATTCATCCGTGGTGCCTGGGGACTAGGATTTATGATTTTTATCGCCTTCCCTATGGGAAAGGAGTGGCTGAAAGGAGAATATCATGAACATGATTAAGGTAGAAAGCCTAAATAAAAACATCAAGGGCAAGGCTATTTTGAAGGATATTTCCTTTGAGGTAGCTGAAGGTGAATGCGTCGCCTTGATTGGGCCCAATGGTGCTGGGAAGACCACACTCTTGGACTGTTTGCTTGGAGATAAACGGATCACAAGCGGTCAAGTATCCATCCAAGGCTTGCCAGTGACGAGTTCTCAGTTAGACTACACAAGATCCTATCTCCCTCAAGAAAATGTCATCGTTCAGAAATTAAAGGTCAAAGAGTTGATTGCTTTCTTTCAAAGTATTTATCCAAATCCCTTGAGCAACCAGGAGATCGATCAACTATTGCAGTTTGACAAGCAACAAAAAGAGCAATTTGCAGAAAAATTGTCAGGTGGGCAAAAGCGTCTTTTCTCTTTTGTCTTGACCTTGATTGGCCGACCAAAACTTGTCTTTTTAGATGAGCCAACTGCGGCCATGGATACCTCAACCCGCCAACGTTTTTGGGAAATTGTTCAGGATCTAAAAGCGCAGGGAGTTACCATTCTCTATTCCTCCCATTACATCGAAGAGGTAGAGCATACAGCGGACCGAATCTTGGTCTTGAATAAGGGAGAGTTGATTCGCGATACAACACCTCTAGCCATGCGTAGTGAGGAGATTGAAAAGCACTTTATTCTACCTCTGGCTTACAAGGAAGTCGTTGAGCAGTCAAACTTGGTTGATAACTGGTCACAAAAACAAGATGCTCTGCAAGTAGTCACACGCGAAGCAGATGCTTTCTGGCAACTGTTAGTCCAAGCAGGATGTAGCATACAAGAAATCGAAGTTAATAACCGTAGTTTGCTAGATACAATCTTTGAAGAAACACAGAAGGGAGATGACTAAGATGAAACGATGGATCGCATTAAATAAGATAGAATTTCTATTGACCAAACGGCAACTAGTCTATTATTTATTATCTGTAGGGATGCCGACAGCCTTCTATTTATTCTTTTCAGGCATGTACCAGGACACACCTGGTGGGCCAGCTAATTTTATGCGTGATTACCTCATCTCCATGACAGCCTTTTCCATGATGTCGACAGCTATGTTTTCATTCCCAGCTGTTTTACATACAGATAAAATCAACAACTGGCAGAAAACATTAGGCCATACTCCGGTAAATATGGTAGAATATTATCTATCAAAGATAACAAGTATGCTGGTTGATTATTTGGTTTCAATCTTGGTGGTTTTCTCAGTTGGGCATTTTGTAAGAGGTGTGGACATACCTCTAGCAAGCTGGGTTGGAGCGGCGTTCTTGCTGATAGTAGGAAGTGTTGCCTTTGTAGCGCTTGGATTGACCTTGACACTCTTACCTTCTAGTCAGCTGATGTCTGTCGTGGGCAATCTTCTCTATCTAGGCCTGGCTGTTTTAGGTGGACTCTGGATGCCCATCTCTTTATTTCCAGACTGGATGCAAGCAATCGGGAAGTGCCTACCAACTTATCAGTTGATGGAGTTGCTCAAGACCTTCTTAAACGAGAGTAGCATCAATCTATCAGCCACAGTTTATCTACTTGTTTTTTCAGCAGTTTTGTTTGGTTTGACCATTTACCTTCAAGGTCATAAGGAGAATGCTTAATGCTTGAAAGACTGAAAAGCATACATTATATGTTTTGGGCCAGTTTGATTTTTATGCTTTTCCCCATCCTACCTGTAGTGACTGGGTGGCTTTCTGCCTGGCATTTATTGATTGATATTCTATTTGTAGTGGCGTATTTGGGTGTTTTAACAACTAAGAGCCAGCACCTATCTTGGCTATATTGGGGTCTCATGCTGACTTATGTAGTTGGGAATACTGCCTTTGTTGCTGTTAATTATATCTGGTTTTTCTTTTTCCTATCCAATCTTTTAAGTTATCATTTCAGCGTACGTAGTTTAAAGTCTTTACATGTCTGGACTTTTCTTCTTGCTCAAGTCCTTGTTGTGGGCCAACTGTTGATTTTTCAGAGAATCGAAGTTGAGTCTCTATTCTATCTACTTGTAATTCTTGCTTTTGTCGATTTAATGACATTTGGTATGGTTCGGATTCGGATTGTGGAGGATTTGAAAGAAGCTCAGGCTAAGCAAAATGCCCAGATAAATCTATTGCTTGCTGAAAATGAACGCAGTCGTATCGGCCAGGATTTACATGATAGTCTGGGACATACTTTTGCTATGCTCAGTGTCAAGACAGATTTAGCCTTGCAGTTGTTTCAGATGGAGGCTTATCCACAGGTGGAGAAGGAATTAAAAGAAATCCACCAGATCAGCAAGGATTCCATGAATGAAGTGCGAACCATTGTGGAAAATCTGAAATCACGGACCCTAGCTTCAGAGCTTGAGACTGTTAAGAAGATGCTGGAAATTGCTGGGATTGAGGTTCAAGTTGAGAATCAATTGGACAAGGCTAGCTTGACCCAGGATGTGGAGTCGACGGCTGCTATGGTTTTGTTAGAATTGGCGACCAATATCATCAAGCATGCCAGAGCTGAAAAAGCCTATCTAAAACTGGAACGTACAGATCAGGAATTGGTCCTGACAGTTAGAGATGACGGGAAAGGTTTTGCAACTGTAAAAGGAAATGAACTTCATACAGTCCGTGACCGTGCAGCAACCTTCTCAGGTCAAGTAGAGCTGGTCAGTTTGAAAGATCCCACAGAGGTGCGCGTGCATCTACCTTATAAGGAGAGAAACTAAGATGAAACTACTTGTTGCAGAAGATCAAAGTATGTTGCGAGATGCCATGTGCCAGTTGCTCACGCTTCAACCAGATGTAGAGTCTGTCTTTCAAGCCAAGAATGGGCAAGAAGCAATCCAACTATTAGAAAAGGAGTCTGTAAATATCGCCATCCTTGACGTAGAAATGCCTGTTAAGACGGGCCTCGAAGTCTTGGAGTGGATACGAGCAGAAAATCTAGAAACAAAGGTGGTTGTGGTGACGACCTTCAAGCGTCCTGGGTATTTTGAACGTGCGGTCAAGGCTGGAGTAGATGCTTATGTATTAAAAGAAAGAAACATTGCAGACCTCATGCAAACCTTGCACACCGTCCTAGAAGGACGCAAGGAGTATTCGCCTGAATTGATGGAAGTGGTGATGACGCATCCCAATCCATTAACAGAACAAGAAATCGCAGTTTTAAAGGGAATTGCTCAGGGCTTCTCTAACCAAGAAATTGCAGACAAACTTTATCTATCCAACGGAACAGTCCGAAACTATGTCACCAATATTCTTTCTAAATTACATGCAGGCAATCGAACAGAGGCAGCTAATATCGCGAAAGAATCTGGTTGGTTGTGATACTATCATATCTCGAAAACCATTATGTGCTAAAATTGAAATTATTCAATCAAACAATTTTGTAACTTGAGGAGGCTTAGTTTCCTCCTTTTTGTTTAGTCTAATCCTCTTCGAAAATCTCTTCAAATCACGTCAGCTTCACCTTGGATTATATATGTGACTGACTTTGTCAGTCTTATCTACAACCTCAAAGCAGTGCTTTGAGCAGCCTGCTGCTAGCTTCCTGGTTTGCTCTTTGATTTTCATTGAGTATAAGGTGGTACCAAAGAGCTAAAATTGGTAACTTCTAAAACTAACTTCCAGTTTCCCACAACCTAGCTTTTAGTATGAGAAAAACGCGTGAAATCAGTGGAAATCCGTCTTAGACTAACTTCCACTGGTTTTCTTTTTCTTGATATATAAGGGTTCAAAAGCGAAAAGACTCAGAAAAAAGTGCACGACAAATAGCCCTAAAACAGAGTCGTCTTAGAGTAAATTCCAGTTGCTAGCGTTTAGTGTGAGACTTTTCGATGGTGATAAGATGTGTAGTTAGAGGGGAAAATTCCCTTTATTTCAATAAATCAGGTGATAGGTGTGTGTCTTCTGGTTTGACAAATTGGCAACCCAGAAGAGCAGCGATGTCCTCGCCAAAGGTGAAGGTGAAGATGTCGTAAGCAGATTTTCCTTGAAACTCTTCTCGTTTCAAGGAATTGACATGGGAAATGACTAGATTGACGTCTTTCTGAGTCAGCTGGTCAAAGGAAGTGCCCTTGGGAAGAATGGCTCGCAAAACCGTATGGTTCTTCTCAATCCGCCCCTTCTGGTCAGGACGGCTAGGGTCGCAGAAGTAGAGGTGAGACTTCCCATCAATGTCTCGCTCAAGCTCCTCCACATAGGCGAACTCAGATCCGTTGTCTGTGAGAATGACAGGGAACAGCTGATGGAACGCACACCCTCCGTCCATGACTCTTTCTTTCAAAGCTGCGAATTTAGTGGCGACCTCCAGAGCGGTCTTGTTGTTCAAAAGCAGGGCGAAGAGGAAGTTGCAGAAGGAAACGTTGAAGGTGAGCAGTAGCTTTCCACCAGGTCTGCCGATGACCGTGTCCATTTCCAACCATTTGAAGAAATCATCTGTTTCTCGTAACTCTTGGAAATCTTGATAGGTCCGCCCAATTTTCAGCTCTTTAGGAATAGCTACTTTTCTGGATTTTCTGCGTTCCTTGAACGTGACCATCCGAGGGAAATCAATGGGCTTGGCTGTCAGATAGCCCAGCTTGGCATGCCGATACACCGTAGCTTTCGACACAGGTAGGTTATGTGTCTGAATGATATGGTAGATGCTTTGTTTCTTCTGGATGCCTTGGGTTAAGACCTTGTCCATCTGATAAAAACTTTCCTTGTTTAGGGGAATTCCCTGTCTGGATTCCCTCAACATAGTCTCGTACTGCTCCTGTGCCTTTTTCGCGTAGTAAAGATAGCGGTTAAACCCACAATCCGTCCTCTTTTTTGGACAGTTGTTACAGACATAAGGAGCTTTTTTGAGAAGAGGGCAATCCGTGCAATCAGATTTGACGGATGTTGGATGCATGATGCGATTGCGCTTGATTTCCTTTGAAATCGTTGACGGGTCTTTCCCCATCTTCTCAGCGATGGAACGGAAAGTCTCCTGTTGGCTGATTCCAGTTTGGATGTCAATACGGTCTTCTAGAGTGAGATGTTTTTGTTTTTTCGTCATGAGGTACCTCCTCACGAAAAGTCTCAGACTTAATTCTAGCATAATTCATCGTCTGAGACTAACTTCCAGTTTTGGGAGAGAGATGGAAGTTACTTTGAGAAGTTACGAAGAGCTAAAATTAACAATAAAAAAGAAAAATATCTTGACAAGCAAGGGAAAAATTTGTTACAATAATAAACGGTACTTTTTACTTTTGGTCTCTCAAGAGTGTACAGGGACGTGCTGACAAATGTTGCAAAAGTACACACAGATGATAGCTGTCACCAAGTGTATCATCACCAAAAATAAAAAAACACAGGAGTATGTAGATGCCTACAATTAACCAATTGGTTCGCAAACCGCGTAAATCAAAAGTAGAAAAATCTAAATCACCAGCTTTGAACGTTGGTTACAACAGTCATAAAAAAGTTCAAACAAACGTTTCTTCACCACAAAAACGTGGTGTTGCAACTCGTGTTGGAACAATGACACCTAGAAAACCTAACTCAGCCCTTCGTAAATTCGCTCGTGTACGTTTGAGCAACCTTATCGAAGTTACTGCCTACATCCCAGGTATCGGACACAACTTGCAAGAACACAGCGTGGTTCTTCTTCGTGGTGGACGTGTAAAAGACATTCCAGGGGTACGTTACCATATCGTCCGTGGTGCACTTGATACTGCAGGTGTTAACGATCGTAAACAAGGCCGTTCTAAATACGGTACTAAACGTCCAAAAGCATAAGGAAAGGGGATAAAGAGAAATGAGTCGTAAAAATAGAGCTCCAAAACGTGACGTATTGCCAGATCCGCTTTACAATTCACAACTAGTTACTCGTCTTATCAACCGCGTTATGCTTGACGGTAAACGTGGTACAGCTGCTTCAATCGTTTACGGTGCTTTTGAGCAAATCAAAGAAGCTACTGGCAACGATGCACTTGAAGTATTTGAAACAGCTATGGAAAACATCATGCCTGTACTTGAAGTACGTGCACGCCGTGTTGGTGGTTCTAACTACCAAGTCCCAGTTGAAGTTCGTCCAGAACGTCGTACAACACTTGGACTTCGTTGGTTGGTAACAATCGCTCGTCTTCGTGGTGAACACACAATGCAAGACCGTCTTGCAAAAGAAATCTTGGATGCTGCTAACAACACTGGTGCAGCTGTTAAGAAACGTGAAGACACTCACCGTATGGCTGAAGCTAACCGTGCATTCGCACACTTCCGTTGGTAAGATAGGATGCGAAAGCGTTAAGAAAGTCCCAGAGAAAATAGGGAATCGAAGCAGGTTGCGATTGCAACCAATGAGATTCATCTTTTTCTCCAGACTTTTAGCTTGAGCTCAACTATATCATGATGCTAGAAACGGTAAGGATGTAAGGTGAAAATAGAAAACTGACGCAGTATTCGACGAATACAAGGAAGTTTATCTTTTTCACACAGCATCCCGTTCTGGCTCAAATCGGCTAACTAACTTTAGCCCGAGTTCAATTCAACTTGTAAATCTACAAGTTGAAACCAACAATAGCATGAAAACATTGAGAACGGGTAGGTCCTGCCTATCCGTTTTTATTAAAATCGTGTTATAATAGAATAGAAATCAAAAATAAATAGGAGAAACAAACCTCATGGCACGCGAATTTTCACTTGAAAAAACTCGTAATATCGGTATCATGGCTCACGTCGATGCTGGTAAAACAACAACTACTGAGCGTATTCTTTACTACACTGGTAAAATCCACAAAATCGGTGAAACTCACGAAGGTGCGTCACAAATGGACTGGATGGAGCAAGAGCAAGAACGTGGTATCACTATCACATCTGCTGCGACAACAGCTCAATGGAACAATCACCGCGTAAACATTATCGACACACCGGGACACGTGGACTTCACAATCGAAGTACAACGTTCTCTTCGTGTATTGGATGGTGCGGTTACCGTTCTTGACTCACAATCAGGTGTTGAGCCTCAAACTGAAACAGTTTGGCGTCAAGCAACTGAGTACGGAGTTCCACGTATCGTATTTGCCAACAAAATGGACAAAATCGGTGCTGACTTCCTTTACTCTGTAAGCACACTTCACGATCGCCTTCAAGCAAATGCCCACCCAATCCAATTGCCAATCGGTTCTGAAGATGATTTCCGTGGTATCATCGACTTGATCAAGATGAAAGCTGAAATCTATACGAACGACCTTGGTACAGATATCCTTGAAGAAGATATTCCAGCTGAATACCTTGACCAAGCTCAAGAATACCGTGAAAAATTGGTTGAAGCAGTTGCTGAAACTGACGAAGAATTGATGATGAAATACCTCGAAGGTGAAGAAATCACTAACGAAGAATTGAAAGCTGGTATCCGTAAAGCGACTATCAACGTTGAATTCTTCCCAGTATTGTGTGGTTCTGCCTTCAAGAACAAAGGTGTTCAATTGATGCTTGATGCGGTTATCGACTACCTTCCAAGCCCACTTGACATCCCAGCAATCAAAGGTATCAACCCAGATACAGATGAAGAAGAAACTCGTCCAGCATCTGATGAAGAGCCATTTGCAGCTCTTGCCTTCAAGATCATGACAGACCCATTCGTAGGTCGTTTGACATTCTTCCGTGTTTACTCAGGTGTGCTTCAATCAGGTTCTTACGTATTGAACACTTCTAAAGGTAAACGTGAGCGTATCGGACGTATCCTTCAAATGCACGCTAACAGTCGTCAAGAAATTGACACTGTTTACTCAGGTGATATCGCTGCTGCCGTTGGTTTGAAAGATACTACAACTGGTGACTCATTGACAGATGAAAAAGCTAAAATCATCCTTGAGTCAATCAACGTTCCAGAACCAGTTATCCAATTGATGGTTGAGCCAAAATCTAAAGCTGACCAAGATAAGATGGGTATTGCCCTTCAAAAATTGGCTGAAGAAGATCCAACATTCCGCGTTGAAACAAACGTTGAAACTGGTGAAACAGTTATCTCTGGTATGGGTGAGCTTCACCTTGACGTCCTTGTTGACCGTATGCGTCGTGAGTTCAAAGTTGAAGCGAACGTAGGTGCTCCTCAAGTATCTTACCGTGAAACATTCCGCGCTTCTACTCAAGCACGTGGATTCTTCAAACGTCAGTCTGGTGGTAAAGGTCAATTCGGTGATGTATGGATTGAATTTACTCCAAACGAAGAAGGTAAAGGATTCGAATTCGAAAACGCAATCGTCGGTGGTGTGGTTCCTCGTGAATTTATCCCAGCGGTTGAAAAAGGTTTGGTAGAATCTATGGCTAACGGTGTTCTTGCAGGTTACCCAATGGTTGACGTTAAAGCTAAACTTTACGATGGTTCATACCACGATGTCGACTCATCTGAAACTGCCTTCAAGATCGCGGCTTCACTTGCCCTTAAAGAAGCTGCTAAATCAGCACAACCAGCCATCCTTGAGCCAATGATGCTTGTAACAATCACTGTTCCAGAAGAAAACCTTGGTGATGTTATGGGTCACGTAACTGCTCGTCGTGGACGTGTTGATGGTATGGAAGCACACGGTAACAGCCAAATCGTTCGTGCTTATGTTCCGCTTGCTGAAATGTTCGGTTACGCAACAGTTCTTCGTTCTGCATCTCAAGGACGTGGTACATTCATGATGGTATTTGACCACTACGAAGACGTACCTAAGTCAGTACAAGAAGAAATCATTAAGAAAAATAAAGGTGAAGACTAATCAGTCCTCACTCTAGAAGGAAGTCACTTAGTGGCTTCCTTTTGTCTTTAGAAAATACCTCTAAATATGGTAAAATAGTAGGAGAATAATGTGAGGAAAATGAATGTCAAATAGTTTTGAAATTTTGATGAATCAACTGGGGATGCCTGCTGAAATGAGACAGGATCCTGCTTTATCACAGGCTGATATTGAGCGAGTTGTGGTTCATAAAATTAGTAAGGTATGGGAGTTTCATTTCGTATTTTCTAATATTTTACCGATTGAAATCTTTTTAGAATTAAAGAAGGGCTTGAGCGAAGAATTTTCTAAGACAGGCAATAAAGCTGTTTTCGAAATCAAGACTCTATCTCAAGAATTTTCAAATCCACTCTTGCAGTCCTATTATAGAGAGGCTTTCTCTGAGGGGCCATGTGCTAGTCAAGGTTTTAAGTCTCTTTATCAGAATTTGCGTGTTCGTGCGGAGGACAATCAGCTATTTATTGAAGGATCTGAGGCGATTGATAAGGAACATTTTAAGAAGAATCATCTTCCTAATTTAGCCAAACAACTTGAAAAGTTTGGTTTTCCAACGTTTAATTGTCAAGTAGAGAAAAATGATGTGCTGACCCAAGAGCAGGAAGAGGCCTTTCATGCTGAAAATGAGCAGATTGTTCAAGCGGCCAATGAGGAAGCGCTCCGTGCTATAGAACAACTAGAACAGATGGCACCTCCTCCAGCGGAAGAGAAACCAGCCTTTGATTTTCAAGCTAAAAAAGCTGCAGCTAAACCCAAGCTGGACAAGGCAGAAATTACTCCTATGATCGAAGTGACGACGGAGGAAAATCGTCTGGTCTTTGAAGGGGTTGTGTTTGATGTGGAGCAAAAAGTGACCAGAACAGGGCGTGTTTTGATCAACTTTAAAATGACGGACTATACTTCCAGTTTTTCGATGCAAAAGTGGGTTAAAAATGAGGAAGAGGCTCAGAAGTTTGATCTAATTAAGAAAAATTCTTGGCTCCGAGTGCGTGGGAATGTGGAGATGAATAACTTCACACGCGATTTGACGATGAACGTGCAAGACGTGCAGGAAGTTGTTCACTATGAGCGGAAGGATTTAATGCCAGAAGGAGAACGACGAGTTGAGTTTCATGCTCATACTAATATGTCGACCATGGATGCGCTACCCGAGGTAGAAGAGATCGTTGCGACAGCTGCTAAGTGGGGACATAAGGCGGTTGCCATTACGGACCATGGAAATGTCCAGTCCTTCCCACACGGCTATAAGGCGGCCAAGAAAGCGGGAATCCAGCTGATTTATGGTATGGAAGCCAATATCGTGGAGGACCGTGTTCCTATCGTTTATAACGAAGTGGAGAAGGACTTGTCAGAAGCAACCTATGTGGTCTTTGACGTGGAAACGACGGGTCTATCAGCCATCTATAATGACTTGATTCAGGTTGCGGCTTCTAAGATGTACAAGGGGAATATCGTTGCTGAATTTGATGAATTTATCAATCCCGGACATCCCTTGTCAGCTTTTACTACTGAGTTGACTGGAATTACAGATGATCATGTCAAAAATGCCAAACCACTGGAACAAGTTTTGCAAGAATTCCAAGAATTTTGTAAGGATACTGTCCTAGTCGCCCACAATGCGACCTTTGACGTTGGCTTTATGAATGCCAATTATGAGCGTCATGGTCTGCCAAAGATTAGTCAGCCAGTGATTGATACGCTGGAGTTTGCTCGAAACCTCTATCCTGAGTATAAACGTCATGGTTTGGGGCCTTTGACCAAGCGTTTTGGTGTGGCCTTAGAACATCACCACATGGCCAACTACGATGCGGAAGCTACTGGTCGTCTGCTTTTCATCTTTATCAAAGAAGTAGCAGAAAAACATGGTGTGACCGATCTAGCTAGACTTAACGTTGATTTGATTAGTCCAGATTCTTATAAAAAAGCTCGGATCAAGCATGCGACCATCTATGTCAAGAATCAGGTAGGTCTAAAAAATATCTTTAAGCTGGTTTCTTTATCCAATACCAAGTACTTTGAAGGGGTGCCACGGATTCCGAGAACGGTTTTAGATGCCCATCGGGAAGGTTTGATTTTAGGTTCAGCTTGCTCTGAAGGTGAAGTTTTTGATGCAGTCCTTTCCCAAGGTGTGGATGCGGCGGTTGAGGTGGCCAAGTATTATGACTTTATTGAGGTCATGCCACCAGCTATCTATGCTCCCTTGATTGCTAAGGAGCAGGTCAAGGATATGGAAGAACTCCAGACCATTATCAAGAGTTTGATAGAGGTGGGAGACCGTCTTGGTAAGCCTGTTCTGGCTACCGGAAATGTTCACTATATCGAACCGGAAGAAGAGATTTATCGTGAAATTATCGTCCGTAGTTTGGGACAGGGGGCTATGATTAACCGAACCATCGGTCATGGGGAACATGCACAACCAGCACCTCTTCCCAAGGCTCATTTTAGAACGACTAATGAGATGTTGGATGAATTTGCTTTCTTGGGAGAGGAACTGGCACGCAAACTGGTTATTGAAAATCCCAATGCCTTGGCAGAAACCTTTGAACCTGTTGAGGTTGTTAAGGGGGACTTGTATACGCCTTTCATCGACAAGGCTGAAGAAACGGTTGCTGAACTGACCTACAAGAAAGCTTTTGAGATTTATGGAAATCCGCTACCAGATATTGTTGATTTGCGGATTGAAAAAGAATTGACTTCCATTCTGGGGAATGGATTTGCTGTGATTTATCTGGCATCGCAGATGCTGGTTCAACGTTCCAATGAACGGGGTTACTTGGTTGGTTCTCGTGGGTCTGTAGGATCTAGTTTCGTTGCGACCATGATTGGGATTACGGAGGTTAATCCTCTCTCTCCTCACTATGTCTGTGGTCAGTGTCAGTACAGTGAGTTTATCACAGATGGTTCGTACGGTTCAGGATTTGATATGCCCAATAAGGACTGTCCTAAATGTGGTCATAAACTCAGCAAAAATGGGCAGGATATTCCGTTCGAGACCTTCCTTGGATTTGATGGGGATAAGGTTCCCGATATTGACTTGAACTTCTCGGGAGAAGACCAGCCTAGCGCTCACTTGGATGTGCGTGATATCTTTGGTGAGGAATATGCCTTCCGCGCAGGAACGGTTGGTACGGTGGCTGCTAAAACTGCTTATGGATTTGTCAAAGGATACGAGAGGGACTATGGCAAGTTCTATCGTGATGCAGAGGTGGAGCGACTAGCTCAAGGTGCGGCTGGTGTCAAGCGGACAACAGGACAACACCCGGGAGGAATCGTTGTTATTCCGAACTACATGGACGTCTATGATTTTACGCCTGTCCAATATCCAGCAGATGACGTGACGGCTGAATGGCAGACCACTCACTTTAACTTCCATGATATCGATGAGAACGTCCTCAAACTCGATGTACTGGGACATGATGATCCAACTATGATTCGAAAACTTCAGGACTTGTCTGGGATTGACCCTAATGAAATCCCTATGGATGACGAAGGCGTGATGGCCCTCTTTTCAGGGACTGATGTGCTAGGAGTAACTCCTGAACAAATCGGAACGCCTACGGGTATGTTGGGAATTCCAGAGTTTGGGACCAACTTTGTACGTGGGATGGTCGATGAAACCCATCCGACGACTTTTGCAGAATTGCTTCAGCTGTCTGGTTTGTCCCACGGTACCGATGTGTGGTTGGGAAATGCCCAAGATTTGATCAAGCAAGGAATAGCGGATCTATCGACTGTTATCGGTTGTCGGGACGACATCATGGTTTATCTCATGCATGCTGGTCTCGAACCTAAGATGGCCTTTACTATCATGGAACGGGTACGTAAGGGCTTGTGGCTCAAGATTTCTGAAGAAGAGAGAAATGGCTATATCGAAGCCATGAAGGCCAATAAGGTGCCAGAGTGGTATATCGAGTCCTGTGGGAAAATTAAGTACATGTTCCCTAAAGCCCATGCGGCAGCCTACGTTATGATGGCCTTGCGTGTGGCCTACTTCAAGGTTCACCATCCTATTTATTACTACTGTGCTTACTTCTCAATCCGTGCTAAAGCCTTTGATATCAAGACTATGGGTGCAGGCTTGGATGCTATCAAGCGCAGAATGGAAGAAATCTCTGAAAAACGGAAGAACAATGAAGCCTCTAATGTGGAAATTGATCTCTATACAACTCTTGAGATTGTCAATGAGATGTGGGAACGTGGTTTCAAGTTTGGCAAACTCGATCTCTACCGCAGTCAGGCGACAGAGTTCCTCATCGATGGGGATACCCTCATCCCGCCATTTGTAGCAATGGATGGTCTGGGAGAGAACGTTGCCAAGCAATTGGTGCGAGCGCGTGAAGAGGGAGAATTCCTCTCTAAAACAGAACTACGCAAGCGTGGTGGACTCTCATCAACCTTGGTTGAAAAGATGGATGAAATGGGGATTCTGGGTAATATGCCAGAGGATAACCAGTTGAGTTTGTTTGATGAGTTGTTTTAAAAAATTGTTTAATCATCTATCAAAAGAGGCTAATGTATATCCAATAGATTTACATTAGCCTTCTTTTTTGTTAAAATAGTCTATAGAAAGAGGGTGAGAGTATGTCAAAGACGAGTATGAGCATCCGTCTGGATAGTGAAGTTAAGGAGCAGGCCCAACAGGTGTTTAGTAATCTGGGAATGGATATGACAACGGCTATTAATATTTTCCTTCGTCAGGCTATTCAATATCAGGGATTACCTTTTGATGTTAGACTAGACGAAAATCGGAAGTTGCTTGAGGTATTAACGGATTTAGACAAAAATCGTAATATGAGCCAATCCTTTGAATCAATCTCTGACTTGATGGAGGATTTGCGTGCTTAAGATGCGTTATCATAAACAGTTTAAAAAAGATTTTAAGTTGGCTATGAAGCGTGGTTTGAAGACAGAATTATTAGAAGAAGTTTTAAATTTTCTTGTTCAAGAAAAAGAACTTCCTGCTAGATATCGTGATCATCAATTGACGGCATCCAGGCATTTTCAAGGAGTTCGTGAGTGCCATATCCAGCCAGATTGGCTTTTGGTTTATAAAGTAGACAAGGAAGAATTGATTTTAAATTTGCTGAGGACAGGTAGTCATAGTGATTTGTTTTAATAAATTTTAAGGGGGTTCTCATGAAACTAAGAATATTCGCGGAAGATAAGCCGGCTGAGAAGGTATTTGAATATCAATTAGAACTTGCTGATCGTACAATTCTTCTATCGACAGCACTCTTGTCAGGTACTGTTCACTAGCAGGGCTACTTTCTGCATTGAAAGAAAAATAAAAATAGAAAAGAGAAAACAACATGGTTTTACCAAATTTTAAAGAAAATCTAGAAAAATATGCGAAATTATTGGTTGCGAACGGAATTAACGTGCAGCCTGGCCACACTTTGGCTCTCTCTATAGATGTGGAGCAACGTGAGTTGGCTCACTTAATTGTCAAAGAAGCTTATGCCTTGGGTGCGCATGAGGTTATTGTTCAGTGGACAGATGATGTCATTAACCGTGAGAAATTCCTCCATGCGCCGATGGAGCGTTTGGACAATGTGCCAGAATATAAGATTGCTGAGATGAACTATCTTTTGGAAAACAAGGCTAGCCGTCTTGGAGTTCGTTCATCTGATCCAGGTGCTTTGAACGGTGTGGATGCTGACAAGCTTTCAGCTTCTGCTAAAGCTATGGGACTTGCCATGAAGCCAATGCGAATCGCAACTCAATCTAACAAGGTTAGTTGGACTGTAGCAGCCGCTGCTGGACTCGAGTGGGCTAAGAAAGTCTTTCCAAATGCTGCGAGCGATGAAGAAGCAGTCGATCTCCTTTGGGACCAAATCTTCAAAACTTGCCGAGTCTATGAAGAAGATCCTGTTAAGGCTTGGGAAGAGCATGCAGCTATTCTCAAGAGTAAGGCCGATATGCTCAATAAAGAACAATTTTCAGCCCTTCACTACACAGCGCCAGGAACAGATTTGACACTTGGTTTGCCGAAAAACCATGTTTGGGAATCAGCTGGTGCTATCAATGCACAGGGTGAAGGATTCTTGCCAAATATGCCGACAGAAGAAGTCTTCACAGCACCTGACTTCCGTCGTGCAGATGGTTATGTCACTTCTACAAAACCGCTTAGTTATAACGGAAACATTATTGAAGGTATTAAGGTGACCTTTAAGGATGGACAAATCGTTGATATCACTGCTGAGAAGGGTGATCAGGTCATGAAAGACCTTGTCTTTGAAAATGCGGGTGCGCGTGCCTTGGGTGAATGTGCCTTGGTACCAGATCCAAGCCCAATTTCTCAGTCAGGCATTACCTTCTTTAACACCCTTTTCGATGAAAATGCGTCAAATCACTTGGCTATCGGTGCAGCCTATGCAACTAGCGTTGTTGGTGGAGCGGAGATGAGCGAAGAGGAGCTTGAAGCTGCAGGGCTTAACCGTTCAGATGTTCACGTAGACTTTATGATTGGTTCTAACCAAATGGATATCGATGGTATCCGTGAGGATGGGACACGTGTACCACTCTTCCGTAACGGAGATTGGGCAAATTAAGGAGATAATATGTTAGGAAGTATGTTCGTTGGTCTCCTAGTGGGATTTTTAGCAGGTACTCTAACCAATCGTGGAGAGCGAATGGGATGTTTTGGAAAAATGTTTCTAGGCTGGATTGGTGCCTTTATAGGCCACTTGCTTTTTGGGACTTGGGGACCGATAATAGCAGGAACTGCCATTATTCCGGCAGTACTAGGTTCCATGATTGTCTTAGCGATTTTCTGGAGACGAGGAAGTTAATTTCTTAAATCTGATACTCAATGAAAATCAAAGAGCAAACTAGGAAACTAGCCGCAGGTTGCTCAAAGCACTGCTTTGAGGTTGTAGATAGAACTGACGAAGTCAGTAACATATATACGGCAAGGCGACGTTGACGCGGTTTGAAGAGATTTTTGAAGAGTATGAAACGAAAAGGAGGTTGGTCATTGTACCAGCCTCCTTTTGAGTATGATATAATAGTTCTATGAGATTAGATAAATTTTTAGTTGCCTGTGCTGTGGGGAGTCGGACTGAGGTCAAAAACTTGCTCAAGTCTGGGCGCGTGACGGTAAATGGTAAAAAAGAAAAGTCAGCTAAATTGCAGATTGATGAAGAAAGAGATGAGATTCGCTTTGATGGGCAAGTGTTGGAGTATGAAGAGTTTGTCTACTACATGATGAACAAGCCCAAAGGAGTTATCTCAGCGACTGAGGATCCCAAGCACAGAACCGTTCTGGACTTGCTGGATGATATTGCTCGGAGCAAGGAAGTTTTCCCAGTAGGACGCTTGGATATTGACACGCATGGTCTTTTACTCTTGACCAATGACGGCAAGCTTGCCCATGCTCTTCTTTCACCCAAGCGTCATGTGGATAAGACGTATCTGGCTCAGGTCAAGGGAATTATGACCCAAGAAGATGCGGAGACATTTGCCAAGGGAATTCCTCTTAAGGATTTTACCTGTCAGCCCGCTAGACTGGAGCTTGTGTCTGTAGATACAAAAAAGAATCAAAGCCAAATCCGTGTGACCATTGCAGAAGGGAAGTTTCATCAGGTCAAGCGTATGGTGGGCTACTGTGGCAAGGAAGTAGTAGACTTGCAACGTTTGACTATGGGAACGCTAGTATTGGATGAGAACTTGCAGAGAGGAGAATGGCGTCGCTTGACCAAGGAAGAATTAGAAGATCTCCGTGCAAGTATTGCTTAGTTTGGTTTATATTCGAAAAGGTGAGGAAGAATGTCCTTGCCTTTTATGTTTTTCAGTTGCTTCCTTTGTGAAAAGAGTTATAATAGACTGTAGAATAAAAGGAGGAATCTATGAACGCGATTCAAGAATCATTTACTGATAAACTATTTGCCAACTATGAAGCAAATGTTAAATACCAAGCGATTGAAAATGCTGCTAGCCACAACGGGATTTTTGCAGCTCTAGAACGCCGTCAAAGCCATGTAGACAATACACCTGTTTTCTCATTGGATTTGACCAAGGACAAGGTAACCAACCAGAAGGCTTCTGGTCGTTGCTGGATGTTTGCGGCTCTCAACACCTTCCGTCACAAACTAATCTCGCAATACAAATTGGAAAATTTTGAGTTGTCACAGGCCCACACCTTCTTCTGGGACAAGTATGAGAAATCCAACTGGTTCTTGGAGCAAGTCATTGCGACTGCAGACCAAGACTTGACGAGTCGTAAGGTTAAATTCCTACTCCAAACTCCACAACAAGACGGAGGTCAGTGGGATATGGTCGTTTCTCTCTTTGAGAAATACGGTGTCGTGCCCAAGTCAGTTTATCCTGAGTCTGTTTCATCTAGTAGCAGCCGTGAGCTAAATGCAATCCTTAACAAATTGCTTCGCCAAGATGCTCAAATCTTGCGTGACTTGCTTGCTTCTGGCGCAGACCAAGTGACTGTTCAAGCTAAGAAAGAAGACCTCTTGCAAGAAATCTTTAATTTCCTTGCTATGTCATTGGGTCTTCCACCACGTAAATTTGACTTTGCTTATCGCGATAAAGATAACAACTACCAAAGTGAAAAGGGCATTACACCACAAGAGTTTTACAAGAAATATGTCAATCTTCCTCTAGAAGATTATGTTTCTGTTATCAATGCTCCAACTGCTGACAAGCCTTACGGCCAATCTTACACAGTTGAGATGTTGGGAAATGTAGTTGGTAGCCGTGCAGTTCGCTACATCAACGTACCGATGGAGCGCTTGAAAGAGTTGGCAATTGCTCAAATGCAAGCAGGTGAGACTGTTTGGTTTGGTTCAGATGTCGGTCAGCTCAGCAACCGTAAAGCTGGAATCCTTGCGACAGATGTTTATGACTTTGAATCAAGCATGGACATTAAACTCACTCAAGACAAGGCTGGACGTTTGGATTACAGTGAGAGCTTGATGACCCACGCCATGGTCTTGACAGGTGTGGATTTGGATGAAAATGGCAAGTCAACCAAGTGGAAGGTTGAAAACTCATGGGGAGACAAGGTTGGTACAGATGGTTACTTTGTTGCTTCAGATGCTTGGATGGACGAATACACTTATCAAATTGTTGTTCGTAAGGAATTACTAACAGCAGAAGAACTAGCTGCCTATGAAGCAGAACCAATCGTCCTTGCACCATGGGATCCAATGGGTGCCTTGGCATAATAAATGAGATATAAAAAGAACGGTTCTATAATTTTTAGGGTTGATGGAAATTTTCCACCAACCCTATTTTAGTGTATACAAAAAGGCCAACATCCATTATATTAAAAGCGCCTAAACCTAACACAAAAGGATGATGACCATATGAACAATATACTAGAAGCTACGCTACAAATCAAAGATAAAAACATGATTTGGGATAATAACGTTCAAGAGAAGATATTTAAAAAGAGAAAATCTCTATTTTATTCAGCTACATATACGCATAAACCAGAATTTTGTACTGTCTGTGGATGTGTTAGCCAAAATAATAATATCGTAAAAAACGGCACGAAAACTTCTCGTATCACTCTCTGTTCTGTTTCAGGCCTACCGGCCTACTTAAATCTACGCAAGCAGAGATTTCTCTGTAGAGAATGCGGCTCTTCATTCACCGCAGACACTAGTCGAATCGTAGAAAAACACTGTCATATCTCTAAACGATTAAAAAACGAAATCAAATCAAAAATAAGTGAAACAGTATCTGAAACATATATCGCAAAAGAAACTAATGTATCAGTTCATACTGTAAGACGTATCATAGATGATACAGCACGATTATTAACGATTAAACCATTACATGATTTACCTGAGCATTTGTGTTTTGATGAATTTAAATCTGTTAAATCTTCCGATTGCAATATGAGCTTCATTATTTTTGATAGCACTACACACAAGTTGGTCGATGTTGTACGAGATAGAAAATCTTACAGTTTGAAACAATATTTTTATCGTTTTGAGCCTAAGACTAGATTAAAGGTGAAAACTATCTCCATCGATATGTACTTGCCATACATTCAATTAATAAAAGAAATGTTTCCTAACGCAAAAATTATCATTGATCCTTTTCACATTGTACAAGCCTTGAATAGAGAATTAAATAGAACTCGGGTACGTATCATGAATCAGCATCGTTATAAAAATCCTAAATTATATCGAAAGTTAAAATACTATTGGAAGTTAATTTTAAAGAACTCTAATGAACTTCAGAACTATAAATATAATCGTTATAAGCTTTTTGAAAGCTTCATAACAAGTAAAGGAATCGTAGATTATATCTTAGAAAAAAATCCATCTCTTAAAAATGATTATGAGGTTGTATATTCACTTCGTGAATGTATACAGGATAGAGATTATATAGAATTCAAGGAAACGATTGAAGCAGCTACGCAATTAGACCTATCTCCTGGTTTAAAAAGAGTTTTAAAGACTCTTATGACTTACTTGCCATATATTCAAAATACTTGTGAGTATCCAACTAGAACAAATGGCCCTATTGAAGGAATAAACAATAAAATAAAAGCGCTTAAAAGAAATGCCTACGGCTTTAGAAACTATTACCATTTTAGAAATAGGATTATTTTAATAACAAAAATGTTTGGCCCAAAACAAAAAGGAATTAAGCAACAATTAGTTGTTTAATCCCTTCCTAAATTTCTTCATCAACACTATTTGACAAAGAGCCCTTTTTTAGTGCTCAAAATAGCACTAAATTTTAAATGGATTTGGTGTTCAAAAAATATAATCAAATGCAACAAACTAATTTCATTTTTAATAGGCACAATTAATTTTAGAAGATAGTACGAAAAAATATTGACTATTTTCTTTAGAAAGTGTAAAATTTAGATAGATTATTTAAAATGAGGTTTTTTTATCTTGTCTATATTAAAGAAGAAAGTTAATATGTTTAGTGTACTATTGAATGTGGTATTAATAGCTATTATAGCTATTGGAGTGCTATTTTTCTTACCTAAGGAACATAAATCAGAAGTCAAATCGTCAATTAATATCGAAAGTATTGAAAAAGTGAATGAAGTTGTATTTTTGAATGCGGGAATTAATGAAATTATTTCTGAAACAAAAACAACTCAAGTTTTTGGGTTTGATGTGCCGTTCTCTAAAAAAGCAGCATTAGTAATTTTAAATTATAAAGCTAAATTTGGAATTAAAAGTAGTGTAAAGGTTGAACAAATAAGCGAAAAAGAATATAAGGTTATTGTTCCAAAATTGGAAGTAATTGGTGTTGAACTTTCAAAAGATAATCCTTATGATTTATATGATAGTCATGGAGAGTTATTAAGTGGAACTACAGAAGATATTGATACTGGGAAATTGGTCGCTAACCAACTTTCTAGTGATAAACAAGCAGAGTATTTAGATAAATTTAAGAGTGAAATTAAAGAATCTGCAATCAATTATTATAAAACAATATTTTCTTCAATGGATTCTGAAGTAAAAGTAACTATAGAATTTACAGAATAATTTTTGAAATACAAAACCCTGGCCATCTCTGGTCAGGGTTTTGTGTGGTTCTATAATTTTTAGGGTTGATGGAAATTTTCCACCAACCCTATTTTAGTGTATACAAAAAGGCCAACATCCATTATATTAAAAGCGCTGAAACCTAAAACAAAAGAATGATGACCATATGAACAATATACTAGAAGCTACACTACAAATCAAAGATGCACACAATGAAGGTGTTACATTCCATTTCTTAGAGAATATTAAAGAAGTATTGCGTGATGAGAGTGGGAAAGTAACTGGTGTAAAGGTTATTACAATGGAACTTGGTGAATCAGATGAAAGTGGAAGAAGATCAACGCATGAAGTGGCAGGTAGTGAACATATTATTCCATGTGACCTTGTCGTTGCAGCAATTGAACAAAAGTAGACTTTAGTGTTCTAGATGAAAGGTAAAAATTTGACTTTCGGTCAACATCAGAATACAATAGAAATGAACTAATAACAGGGGATGCATATTTAGGTCCTCAATCTATCGCAACCGCAATTAAAGGCGGGTGAGAAGTTGCGACAGAAGTACATGAGTCGTTTAAAGAAAACACATAAATAACTTGTGGTGCCTTTCGTTTTTTTACTGGTGGGAAAATTAAGGAACTATAGTTATAAATCCTTTAAGATATTAATATATTAACATGCGTATATTTATGGGAAGATTAAATAGAAATATTTGATATTAGCAAGAATATCTACATCCTATAACAATACAAGTATTAATATATTCATAAAATATTAGGAGGAGAAATAATGAACAAGAAACTATTATCAGGCTTATGTGCAGCAGTACTCTTATCAGGTTTAGTAGGATGCGGACCTAAGGAGTCAAAACAAAATACCACAACAAGTACTTCTACAATAGAAACAAAAAATAACACAACAAATAACTCTGAAGTAACAGAGAAGAACTTCAAAGACTTCCCAGAGACAGATGAAAAGTACTTCACATATGATGAATGGCAAGAAGGTTATGTCATCTATAGTTGTACTTCTGACGATAAGGTTGTTCGTGTACCAAAGGAAATTAAAGGTAAACTTGTTATCGCAATTGGAGAACGTGGTCTTGCGAACTTGAAACATTGTGAGGCAATCGTTTTACCAGATACAGTACGATATATTGGAAAAGGTGCGTTTGCGATTGACAATAAGTTAAAGTATGTCCACTTTGGTAAGTCAATAGAAACAGTAGAAGATGATGTTTTCAACTCTGACAGTTCATTAGAATCAGTTGTATTCCCAGAAGGAACAAAGAGTATTGGAATATTAGTATTCTGGGGGACATCATCAATTAAATCTATTACAATTCCAGCAAGTGTAACAGAAATTACAGAATACTTCTATTTTGTGGATAACTGTAACCCAGATGTAGAAATCCATACACCTAAGGGATCAAAGGCAGAAGAAGTAGCTAAAGCAATGCAACTTAAAGTAGTAAATGACTAAAGGGGAATAGTATGAACAAGAAATTACTATCAGGCTTAGGGACTGACCCCAAAAAGTGAGAATTTAATAAAAACACCCTAGGGCTACCGTCTTCGGTATTCAACCGGAGACAGGTAGTCCAATTTTTGTTGGATTCTTTTTTCATTAGGTTCTTCATCAACACTATTTGACAAAGAGCCAAAAGAATCAGGTGATAAACCTGATTCTTTTTTTGTTTGTACATTCTCACCAAGATTACATGATACCGAAGAAACGAGCTGCGATACCTACTGCAAAGAGTGCAAGGATGATTGAGATTGGTGATACTTTTTTCTTAAGCAACCACATGCAAAGGAAAGTAAGGAGAAGTCCCATCAATCCTGGAATCAATGAGTTCAACTGACCTTGAAGGGTTTGTGGTTGAATCTTATCTAGGCTCAATCCACCAAGGGCTTGACCAAGGATACCTTTCAATTCAGCACCTGATACAGGACCTTCTGGGAAGTTGATGTAGGCACCTTCAGCCAATTGTTTACCAGGAAGGTTAACTGTGAAGTTGATCGATACCCAACGTTGTACAAGGACGGCAAGGATGAACATACCAAGGATAGAAGCACCTTTAGTGATGTCTTTCAAGATACCACCAGACATATCTTTAGTGATTTCAGATCCAGCCTTGTAACCAAACTCTTGTGTGTACCATAGGAAGGCCATACGGATAGCATTCCATCCGAAGAAGAAGAGAAGTGGACCAACCAAGTTACCAGATGCAGCAAGTGATGCACCAAGAGCTCCAAGGATAGGACGAACTGTAAACCAGAATACTGGGTCACCGATACCAGCAAGAGGTCCCATCATACCGATTTTAACCCCTTGGATAGCAGCGTCGTCGATTTCAACACCGTTCGCACGTTCTTCTTCAAGTGCAAGAGTAACCCCCATGATTGGAGCTGCTACGTATGGGTGAGTGTTGAAGAACTCAAGGTGGCGCTCAAGAGCAGCCGCTTGGTCTTCTTTAGTAGTGTACAATTTTTTGATAGCTGGGATCAATGAATAAGCCCAACCCAAGTTTTGCATACGCTCGTAGTTCCAAGAACCTTGAAGGAATTGTGAACGCCACCAAACTTTTTTACGATCTGATTTTGATAATTGAAGTTTTTCAGTCATGATTGTTCCCCTTTCTAGTAGTCTTCTAGGATATCACCGATTGGGTCGTTAGAAGTCGCAGCTCCTCCGCCACCATTACCACCTTGTTTTGAAAGGTTAAGGTAGATGAAGGCAAGGGCAACACCGACTACACCAAGGGCAATCAAAGTCAATTGAGAAATGGCAGCAAAAGCAAAACCGATTGCGAAGAATGGCCATACTTCACGAGTTGCCATCATGTTGATAACCATAGCGTAACCAACGGCAACGACCATAGCACCACCGACAGCCATACCACCGTTCAACCAGTCTGGCATCAATTTAAGAGCATCTTGAACGGCAGAAGCAGGGATAGCAATAAGGAAGGCTGCAGGGATAGCAATACGAAGACCTTGAAGAAGAAGTGCGATAAAGTGAGCACGTTCAACAGCCGCAATATTTCCTTCTTTAGCGGCAGCATCTGCAGTGTGAACCAAACCAACTGAGATTGTACGAACAATCATAGTCAAGAAAAGTCCAGCTACGGCAAGAGGGATAGCTGTTGCTGTTGCAACGGCGATACCTTCAGTAGTAAAGTTACCACCTTTGATCAAGATGATTGCTGCGGCAACAGATGCAAGAGCAGCGTCAGGAGCTACGGCAGCTCCGATGTTTGCCCAACCAAGGGCGATCATTTGAAGTGATCCACCAAGCATAACGCCTGCTTCGAGGTTACCAGTTGCAAGTCCGATAAGGGTACATGCGACGATTGGTTGATGGAATTGGAATTGGTCGAGGATACCTTCAAGACCTGCAAGGAAGGCAACAACTACAACCAAGACAGCAGAAATAATTGAAATATCTGACATGGTTTTATTCCTTTTCTATTTAATGATAATAAAGTGAAAAATTTTCTTAGAATTCTTCTATAGTTTGATATTTGTTATTGAACGTTGGCTTTGCTAATCAAGTCAAACAAATCTTTTTTAGTGTCGTTTGGTACTTTACGTACGTCAAATTCAACACCGAGGTCACGCATTTTTTCAAATGTAGCAACGTCATCTTTGTCCATAGACAAAACGTTGTTGACCATTGTTTTACCTGTTGAGTGAGCCATTGATCCTACGTTAAGGGTCTTGATTGGCACGCCACCTTCGATTGCACGAAGAGCATCTTGAGGTGTTTCAAACAAGATAAGGGCATGTGTTTCTCCAAATCGTGGGTCTTTTGCAACCTCGATCAATTTTTGAATTGGAACAACATTAGCTCTGACATTATTTGGAGCAGCTTGTTTAATCAATTCTTTACGAAGATCGTCGTTTGCTACGTTATCTGAAGCAACGATGATACGGTCTGCTTTTGAATCTGGAGTCCAAGCAGTTGCAACCTGACCGTGAAGTAGACGAGTGTCTAGGCGAGCAAGGTTGATTTTGAGTTTTCCATCTCCGATAACAGTTCCTTCTGGGATAGCAGCTTGGGCAACTGGAGCAGCTGCAGCGCTTGCTACTTCCTCAACTGGGTTTAGCTCTTCTGGAAGAGCCTTGATGCCATCTTTGGCTTCTTTAATGATATTCGCAGCGACTTTTTCTACACCTGCAGCAGCGTCCATAAGGCGCTCTGTATAGGCTTGAATTAACATCGGTAAGTTAAGTCCTGTGATGATGGCAAACTTACGCTCAGGATTTTCCCCCATCACGCGGCTAGCTTGGTTAAATGGAGATCCACTCCAAAGGTCAGCCAAAACTAGAACCTCATCTTCTGCGTCAAATGCAGCAACAGCGTTATTAAACTTAGCGTATAGATCATCAGGACCTTCATTTGGCATAAAGGTTACAACTTGAACCTTTTCTTGTTCACCAAAGATCATAGATCCTGACTGATGAATACCCGCAGCAAATTCGCCGTGGCTCGCAATAATGATTCCGATACTCATTATTGTCATTCCTCCTTTTTTGTTTTAGTTTTCGTTTAAGAAAACTTTAAGACTGTTTAAGTATAAACCGTTTTCATATAAAAAGCAACTATTTGATATAAAATATTCAAGAAAACATTTAAATAGTGTATTTAATAATATTGATATAATAAGGTTTTAAGAAGACATAGTAATTTTTTATATTAAAATTTAATATAAAAAAGTTGGAAGCGTATTCCAACTTTTAAAATAGGTTTCTATTAGATTAGTGGGTGAAGTCGAGTACCATACGTCCTTGAATTTGACCTTTTTCCATTTCGTCGAAAATGGCTACGGCATCTTCGACTGGACGTTTTTGGACAACTGGAACTACCAAACCTTCTGCGCCGAATTGGAAGGCTTCTTCCAAGTCTTTACGAGTTCCAACAAGAGAACCGATGACTTGGATTCCATCTAGAACGGTTTTCACGATGCTGAGTTCCATCATTTCAGAAGGAAGGCCAACAGCGACGACGCGACCACCAGCACGAACGGAGTCAACAGCCTGGTTGAAGGCAACTTTAGATACAGCTGTTACGACGGCTGAATGAGCTCCACCATCAGTTTTTTCCTTGATGAGTCCAGGTACATCTTCAACTTCGAGGCCGTTAATAACAATGTCCGCACCTACTTCTTTTGCAAGGGCAAGTTTGTCGTTGTTGATATCAACTGCGATGACATGAGCATTGAATACTTTTTTAGCGTATTGAACAGCGAGGTTACCAAGTCCACCTGCACCGTAAAGAACAACCCATTGGCCTGGTTCGACTTTGGCTTCTTTAATCGCTTTATAGGTTGTTACCCCAGCACATGTAATAGAAGAAGCTTGGGCTGGATCAAGTCCGTCAGGAACTTTAACAGCATAGTCTGCAGTTACGATACATTGTTCAGCCATACCACCGTCTACTGAGTAGCCAGCATTTTTTACTGTACGGCAAAGGGTTTCTCGGCCAGTTGTACAGTATTCGCAAGTACCACATCCTTCGAAGAACCAAGCAACGCTGACGCGGTCACCGATTTTAAGGCTTTTCACATCTGGGGCAATTTCTTTAACGATACCAACACCTTCGTGGCCAAGAACACGTCCTGGTACTTGACCAAAGTCACCATGAGCAACGTGGAGGTCGGTGTGGCAAACGCCACAGTATTCAATTTCTACAAGTGCTTCCCCAGTTTCAAGTGGGCGGAGTACTTTTTCTTCAACAGCAACACCAGTGCTTTCTGGATTTACAACAACAGCTTTCATAGCTATCCTCCTTTATATTGACCAAGAACAGGGACAACGGGACTGGATTGATTTTTTGTCAACAGAGTCGAGTGTAACGAGCTCTCTTGGATTTATATGTGAAGTATATCACAAAAGAAAGCCTTTTCCAAGGTTTTGGAGGCAAAAAGTAGAACAATCGATTAACTGGTTGATGAGACTGTGAAAAGAACACAAAGACCAGCTTGCAAGCTGGTCATACTCTTCGAAAATCAAATTCAAACCACGTCAGCTTCGCCTTGCCGTATATATTGTTACTGACTTCGTCAGTTTCATCTACAACCTCAAAACAGTGTTTTGAGCTGACTTCGTCAGTTTCATCTACAACCTCAAAGCAGTGCTTTGAGCAACCTACGGCTAGCTTCCTAGTTTGCTCTTTGATTTTCATTGAGTATCAGTATAGGTTATAAGAATAAATCTTGCAGGGTTTTGGCAACCCCATCTTGGTCATTTGTCAAGGAAATTTGCTCATCTGCATAAGGGAGTAGCTCTGGGTTGGCATTTTTCATGGCATAGCCCATTCCAGCAAAAGCGAGCATTTCGGTATCGTTGTGCTCATCTCCAAAGGCAATCAAATCTTTTTTGTCACGGTTCATTACCTTGAGCAAGTAGTCCAAAGCGAAGGCCTTATTGACTCCTTTGGGTGTACACTCAAGGATATTGAGCGGACCTCCCCAGGTATTGATAGACAGTTGATGCTGGTAGAAGGCGTTCATTTCTTTTGCCAAGGCATACTTGTCGCTGGCTCTGGTCTGCAAGAGAATACAGTTAGGGTTCTTGGTCACCAATTCAGGCTGAAATTGATTTTCAGGCTGGAAAGCTTCTACGCCAAATAGTTTGGGATTGGCAATTTCTTCATTAGGATTTGTAATGTAGAATTTTTTACGGTATTCTCCAGCGATAAAATCTGCTTGAATGTCCTCTGAACGTCGAACCATGTCTAGCAGATATTTTTTGTCTACAGTTAAACACTTTTCAAAGTCCCAAACTTGATCTGGTAAATGAGTAAGGGAGCCGTTGAAATTAATCATAGGAGTGTCTAAGCTAAGTTCACGGTAGAAATCTTTTGACATTCGGTAAGGGCGACCGGTCGTAATAATAATCTGATGGCCTTTTTCAGCAACTTTTTTAATGGTTTCTTTGGTAAAGTCAGAAATTTGACTGTCTGAGTTGAGCAGGGTTCCATCTAGGTCAACTGCAATAATTTTTTTCGTCATAGGGACCTTTCTAGTGTCTTTTCAGATAAGATGTCTACTATTATAACAGAAAGCAGGTAGAAAAGCAGATTCGAAACAAAAAATGAAATTTCATCAAATTCTTAAATAAATCAAACAAAGATATTGAAAAAGTGAATGATAAATGATATAATTCTATTATTGTTCGTAAAAATTAAAAGGAGATTGATAATGGACAAATTATTTAAACTAAAAGAGAACGGTACAGACGTTCGTACAGAGGTTCTCGCTGGTTTAACAACTTTCTTTGCAATGAGCTATATTCTCTTTGTAAACCCACAAATTCTTTCGCAAACAGGAATGCCTGCTCAGGGTGTATTCCTTGCAACGATTATCGGTGCAGTAGCAGGAACCTTGATGATGGCCTTCTATGCTAACCTGCCATACGCTCAAGCGCCAGGTATGGGACTCAATGCCTTCTTTACCTTTACAGTCGTATTCGGACTTGGTTATTCATGGCAAGAAGCCCTAGCTATGGTCTTCATCTGTGGAATTATCTCATTGATTATTACCTTGACAAATGTTCGTAAAATGATCATTGAATCGATTCCAAACGCTCTTCGCTCAGCCATTTCAGCTGGTATCGGTGTCTTTCTTGCCTACGTAGGGATTAAGAATGCTGGGCTTTTGAAATTCTCTATCGATCCAGGAAATTACACGGTTGCAGGAGAAGGGGCTGACAAGGCTCAAGCAGCGATTACAGCAAATGCTTCAGCAGTTCCAGGATTGGTTAGCTTTAATAATCCAGCTGTTTTGGTGGCTCTTGCAGGACTTGCCATTACTATCTTTTTTGTTATCAAAGGGATTAAAGGGGGAATTATTCTCTCTATCTTGACAACGACTGTTCTTGCTATCGCAGTTGGTTTGGTAGATTTGTCTAGTATCGATTTTGCTAATAACCATGTTGGTGCAGCCTTTGAAGACTTGAAGACAGTCTTTGGTGCAGCTCTTGGTTCAGAAGGTTTGGGAGCTTTGATTTCAGATACAGCTCGCTTGCCTGAAACTCTGATGGCCATTCTTGCCTTCTCATTGACAGATATTTTTGATACGATTGGTACCTTGATCGGTACAGGTGAGAAAGTTGGTATCGTAGCGACAAATGGTGAAAATCACCAATCAGCTAAGTTGGACAAGGCTCTTTACTCTGACTTGATCGGTACTTCAATTGGTGCCATCGCAGGTACTTCAAACGTAACGACTTATGTTGAGTCTGCTGCTGGTATCGGTGCAGGTGGACGTACTGGTTTGACAGCCTTGGTTGTAGCTATCTGTTTTGCGATCTCAAGCTTCTTTAGCCCACTTCTAGCGATTGTACCAACAGCCGCTACAGCTCCAATCTTGATTATCGTTGGGATTATGATGTTGGCTAGCTTGAAAAATATCCATTGGGATGATATGTCAGAAGCAGTTCCTGCTTTCTTCACATCTATCTTTATGGGGTTCAGCTACTCTATCACTCAAGGGATTGCAGTTGGTTTCTTGACTTACACTTTGACTAAGCTTGTCAAAGGTCAAGCTAAAGATGTTCATGTCATGATTTGGATTTTGGATGCCTTGTTTATCCTTAACTACATCAGCATGGCCTTATAATAGGATAACCCAGGGGGATTTTCCCCCTTTTTTAATACAAAGGAGATGAATGATGGAAGAGAAAAGTATGTGGAAAGAATTGTTGAATCGTGCAGGTTGGCTGTTAATCTTCTTTCTGGCGACAATTTTATATCAGATTCCTGTAGGGGTTACTGCTATTTTAACTTTAAATGCAGTACCACTGTTGCAGTCAGGACTGATAGTTGCAGGAATTTCGATTGTGATTCTGGTGCTGTTTATTATTGGAGCTCGTAAAACGCAATTAGCAAGTTTTAATTTTTCTTTTTTTAGAGCTAAGGACCTAGCACGATTGGGATTAAGTTATTTAGTCATTATCTGTTCAAATATACTTGGTTCTATCTTGTTACAACTGTCAAATGAGACGACAACAGCTAACCAGTCTCAGATTAACGATTTGGTTCAGAATAGTTCTCTGATTTCCAGTTTCTTCTTGTTGGCCTTGCTTGCTCCAATTTGTGAGGAAATCTTGTGCCGTGGGATTGTTCCTAAAAAGATTTTCCGAGGAAAAGAGAACTTGGGATTTGTAGTCGGTACGGTTGTGTTTGCTTTATTGCATCAACCAAGTAATTTACCTTCTTTATTGATTTATGGAGGTATGTCGATCGTTCTGTCTTGGACGGCTTACAAGACCCAACGTTTGGAAATGTCTATCTTACTTCACATGATTGTTAATGGGGTTGTTTTCTGTTTGTTGACTCTCGTGGTAATTTTGAGTCGGACATTAGGGATTTCTGTTTAATACTCAATGAAAATCAAAGAGCAAACTAGGAAACTAGCCGCAGGCTGTACTTAAGTACGGCAAGGCGACGTTGACGCGGTTTGAATTTGATTTTCGAAGAGTATAAGATTATTGACAATTGCTTACTTGTTTTCTACTGGGAAAAAGATGAATGCAATCGTGTACATCTTTTTCTTTTTATGGTAAAATAGAGAAATAATATGGTGAAAAGCCTTGAGGGAGTGACCGATATGTCAAGTAAAGCCAATCATGCAAAGACAGCTATTTGCGGAATTATCAATGTAACCCCAGATTCCTTTTCGGACGGTGGTCAATTTTTTGCTCTTGAGCAGGCACTCCAGCAGGCTCGTAAATTGATAGAAGAAGGGGCTAGCATGCTAGATATCGGCGGAGAATCGACTCGGCCGGGAAGTAGCTATAGCTATGTTGAGATAGAAGAGGAAATCCAGCGTGTTGTTCCAGTGATTAAAGCGATTCGCAAGGAAAGTGATGTCCTCATTTCTATCGATACTTGGAAAAGTCAGGTGGCAGAGGCTGCTTTGGCTGCTGGTGCCAATCTAGTCAATGATATCACTGGTCTTATGGGTGATGAAAAAATGGCCCATGTGGTAGCTGAAGCGAGAGCGCAAGTGGTCATCATGTTTAATCCAGTCATGGCTCGACCTCAGCATCCTAGCTCGCTTATATTTCCTCATTTTGGTTTTGGTCAAGCTTTTACAGAAAAAGAGTTAGCTGACTTTGAAACATTGCCAATCGAAGACTTGATGGAGGCTTTCTTTATACGAGCACTAGCGATAGCAGAGGAAGCTGGTATTGCTCAAGAAAACATCCTGCTGGATCCAGGAATTGGCTTTGGTCTGACCAAGAAAGAAAATCTGCTTCTTTCACGGGACCTGGATAAACTACATCAGAAAGGCTATCCAATCTTTCTCGGAGTTTCGCGCAAGCGATTTGTCATCAATATCCTAGAGGAGAATGGTTTTGAAGTCAATCCTGAGACAGAACTTGGTTTCCGCAATCGGGACACGGCCTCTGCTCATGTAACCAGTATCGCTGCGAGACAGGGTGTAGAAGTGGTGCGCGTGCATGACGTAGCTAGTCACAGGATGGCAGTTGAAATTGCCTCTGCCATTCGTCTGGCTGATGAAGCGGAAAATTTAGATTTAAAACAATATAAATAAGATGAAAGAATTTGAAAACAATCAGTGGATTGCCCACTATCGGACGGATCAACCGCATTTTGGCTTGGAACGAATGGTGGAACTGTTAGCTTTGCGTGGCAATCCCCATCTCAAACTCAAGGTCATCCATATCGGAGGGACTAACGGCAAGGGTTCGACCATTGCTTTTTTGAAAAATCTGCTAGAAAAGCTAGGGCTGAGAGTTGGCGTGTTTAGCTCGCCCTATCTCATTCATTACACAGATCAGATTAGCATCAATGGGAAATCCATTCCCGAGACTAGACTCGAAACTCTCATGGCAGACTATCAGTCTTTGCTGGAGGGGGGAGCAGCCGCTAGTTTACAGGGCACAACCGAGTTTGAGATTATCACAGCCATAGCCTATGACTACTTTGCTTCAGAGCAAGTAGATGTGGCTATCATGGAAGTCGGCATGGGTGGTCTTTTAGATAGTACCAATGTCTGTCAGCCCATTTTGACAGGAATTACGACTATTGGATTGGACCATGTAGCCCTTTTAGGTGACACCTTGGGAGCCATAGCAGAGCAGAAGGCAGGTATTATCAAACAAGGAATTCCATTGGTGACAGGTCACATCGCTCCAGAAGCCTTGGCTGTGATTGACTGCATTGCGGAAGGGAAAGATGCGCCGAGACTTGCCTACGGGAAAGATTATCAGGTCAGTCACCAAGAGAGTGTGGTGACAGGCGAGGTCTTTGATTATGCAAGTGCTGTCAGGCAAGGGCGCTTCCAGACAGGTTTACTTGGTTTGTACCAGATAGAGAATGCTGGGATGGCCATAGCTTTACTTGATACTTTTTGTCAAGAAGATGGTCGAGAGTTACCAGCTAATACTTTGCTTGCTCAAGCCCTGGAAGAAACAAGTTGGCCAGGGCGTTTGGAAGTTGTGTCAAGAGACCCCCTGATGATTTTGGATGGGGCCCACAATCCTCATGCTATCAAGGCTTTAATAGCAACCTTGCAAGAACGCTTTGCGGATTATCGTAAGGAAATCCTCTTTACCTGCATCAAAACCAAGGCCTTGGAAGATATGTTGGACTTGCTGGGGGCCATGCCAGATACCGAGCTTACCCTGACACATTTTGACGATAGTCGGGCGACTGATGAAAGCGTGCTGAAAGAGGCAGCTAAGTCTAGAAATCTCAGCTACCAAGATTGGCAGAATTTTCTAGAGCAGAAATTGACAGATAAAAAAGAAGAGAAACAAACAGTTAGGATTGTCACAGGTTCCTTGTATTTCTTGAGCCAAGTGAGAGCCTATCTGATGGAGAGGAAAAACGAGAATGGATACACAAAAGATTGAAGCAGCTGTAAAAATGATTATCGAGGCTGTAGGAGAGGACGTTAATCGCGAGGGCTTGCAGGGAACACCTGCTCGCGTAGCCCGTATGTACCAAGAGATTTTTTCAGGTCTTGGTCAAACAGCAGAGGAACATTTGTCAAAATCCTTTGAGATTATTGACGATAATATGGTGGTAGAAAAGGATATCTTTTTCCACACCATGTGTGAGCACCACTTCTTGCCATTTTATGGTAGAGCGCACATTGCCTACATTCCAGATGGCCGTGTGGCAGGCTTGTCTAAGCTAGCCCGTACGGTTGAAGTTTATTCGAAAAAACCACAAATTCAAGAACGTTTGAATATCGAAGTGGCCGATGCCTTGATGGACTATCTAGGTGCTAAAGGAGCCTTTGTTGTCATTGAGGCGGAACATATGTGTATGAGCATGCGTGGTGTCAGAAAACCAGGCACTGCAACCTTGACGACAGTAGCTCGTGGTCTATTTGAAACAGATAAGGACCTTCGAGATCAAGCTTATCGTTTAATGGGACTATAATACTCTTCGAAAATCTCTTCAAACCACGTCAGCTTCCATCTGCAACCTCAAAACAGTGTTTTGAGCAGCCTGCAGCTAGCTTTCTAGTTTGAACTTTGATTTTCATTGAGTATAAAAAGAATCCGCTTTGGGCGGATTTTTCTAGAAAGGACTACTTATGGATCAACTGCAGATTAAGGATTTGGAAATTTTTGCTTATCATGGTCTTTTTCCTAGTGAGAAAGAATTGGGGCAGAAGTTTGTTATTTCCGCAATCCTATCCTATGATATGACTAAGGCGGCTACAGACTTGGATTTGACAGCTTCTGTCCATTATGGAGAACTGTGTCAGCAGTGGACGACTTGGTTTCAGGAAACGAGTGAAGATTTGATTGAAACGGTAGCTTATAAACTGGTGGAACGTACTTTTGAGGCTTATCCTCTTGTCCAAGAAATTCAGCTGGAACTGAAAAAACCTTGGGCGCCAGTGCATTTGCCACTAGATACTTGCTCGGTAACCATTCATCGCCGCAAGCAGCGGGCCTTTATCGCCCTAGGAAGCAATATGGGGGATAAGTCAGCCAACTTGAAGCAAGCCATTGAGAAAATGCGAAATCGAGGTATCCATATTCTCAAAGAGTCCAGTGTCTTGACGACGGAGCCTTGGGGAGGTGTCGAGCAAGATAGCTTTGCTAATCAAGTGGTTGAGGTTGAAACCTGGTTGCCGGCTCCAGTGCTATTAGAGACCTTGTTAGCCATTGAGTCAGAGATGGGACGGGTGAGAGAAGTACATTGGGGGCCTCGTTTGATTGATTTGGACTTGCTCTTTGTGGAGGACCAGGTTATTTATACAGATGACCTTATCTTGCCTCATCCTTACATAGCGGAACGCCTTTTTGTCCTTGAGTCCTTACAGGAAATTGCGCCTCATTTTATCCATCCTACCTTAAAGCAATCGATCCGTAACTTGTATAATGCTTTGAAAAAATAGAAAAACTCTAGCCTTCAGTCGTTTGTAACTGAAGGCTAGAGTTTTTAAAATAGGTCATTTTCTTCTGGGAGGAGGATAGTTTCTCTACCGTCCATGTCTAAAACCAGTACTCTTGGCGGATAAAGAGGGTCAAAAGGATGGTTAAAGTCAAAATCAATAGCTGTAGGGAGGTGTTGACTTGAAAAATGGAAGGTAATTTTTCCTTGGTTATTAAGCAATTGAAACTCGAGTTCTTCTTCCAATTCAAAGACATTTTTTAAGAAGTGGTCGATGATATACCAAAAAGAGTCAATGACATCATCAGGCAAGCTGGTAACAATGCCAAAACTAGCAGACCGCATGTGGGTATTGGTAAAAGCCATATCTTTGCCTCCTTTCTTTTCCATTATCATACAGCAAATAGGATTAAAAATCAAGAAAAGGCGATTTTTTCTTCATAAACATAGTTTTCTATGAAATTTTTTCAAACAATCTTCAAAAAATGCTTGAAAGTGTTTACAAATAGTGATAAAATGGAATAAGTAGAATCATGAAAACGAAATTTTCATACCGTCTCTTTTTTGGAGTTTCGTGAGGTATGATATAGAAAGGAAATGGAATGAATACAGACGATACAGTAACGATTTATGATGTCGCCCGTGAAGCAGGAGTTTCAATGGCGACAGTTAGCCGTGTAGTCAATGGCAATAAGAATGTAAAAGAGAATACTCGAAAAAAAGTGCTTGAGGTGATTGACCGTTTGGATTACCGTCCAAATGCAGTGGCGCGTGGTCTTGCAAGTAAAAAGACAACCACTGTCGGTGTCGTGATCCCAAATATTACCAATGGTTATTTCTCAACGCTTGCTAAAGGGATTGATGATATCGCTGAAATGTACAAGTACAATATTGTTCTTGCAAATAGTGATGAGGATGATGACAAGGAAGTTTCAGTTGTCAATACACTGTTTTCTAAGCAAGTGGATGGTATCATCTTTATGGGCTACCACTTGACTGAAAAAATTCGTTCAGAGTTTTCTCGTTCTCGAACACCAGTTGTTCTTGCAGGGACAGTGGATGTAGAACATCAGCTTCCAAGTGTCAATATTGACTACAAACAAGCAACGATCGATGCAGTAACCTACCTTGCTAAAGAAAATGAGCGTATTGCTTTCGTAAGCGGTCCACTAGTGGATGATATCAATGGTAAGGTTCGTTTGGTTGGTTACAAGGAAGCCTTGAAAAAAGCAGGGATTTCTTATAGCGAAGGATTGGTATTTGAATCTAAATACACTTATGAAGATGGCTATGCTTTGGCAGAACGCTTGATTTCATCAAATGCAACTGCAGCAGTTGTAACAGGTGATGAATTGGCAGCAGGTGTCTTGAACGGACTTGCTGATAAGGGTGTGTCTGTGCCAGAAGAGTTTGAAATCATTACTAGTGATGATTCACAAATCTCACGCTTTACCCGTCCAAACTTGACAACTATTGCCCAACCTCTTTATGACCTTGGTGCCATTAGCATGCGTATGTTGACTAAGATTATGCACAAGGAAGAGTTGGAAGAACGTGAAGTTCTCTTACCTCATGGTTTGACAGAACGTCGTTCAACACGAAAACGGAAATAGAAAAAATCAGGGAATCGTGAAGATTTCCTGATTTTGCTTTCTGGAGAAGAGACTTAGCCTTCCATATAGTCTTTCAAAGCCTGTTCTGTTAGTCCGGCATTGAGGGCAATGAGGAGTTTCAAGCGAGCTTTTTGGGCATTGAGTTCTTTAACAAAGAAGACACCTGCCTTTTGCAACTGCACGCCCCCACCTTGGTAGGCATAAACAGGCTCGGCAATACCGTTAAAGCATCGTGAAACCAGAGCGACTGGGATTCCTTTTTGCAGAAGGCTTTCTAATTTTTGAGCCGTTTCTTTGGGAATATTACCAGCTCCGAATGCTTGGATAATCAAACCGTCCAGTTGTTCCAAATCCAGCATATCAATCAGCTCATCTGTCATACCAGCATAAGCAGAGATGATAGGTACCAAGCCTTGTATGTGATCAAGGTCAAAGCGAACACGAGGTTCAGCTGTTTTGAAGTAGAGGATTTCCTGTTTCATGATGAGACCAAGGGGGCCGTGAGTAGGAGTTTGGAAGGTACTGACATTGGTCGTATGTGTTTTGGTAACATACTTGGCAGCGTGGATCTCATCGTTCATAACAACCAAAACCCCTTTGTCCGCAGCCCTGTCATCGCTAGCTACCCGCAAAGCACTCAAATAATTATAAACACCATCACTGCCGAGTTCGTTGGAGCTGCGCATGGCCCCTGTTAGAACGATAGGAATATGGGGAACTTCCATGGTATCAAGGAAATAGGCTGTTTCCTCTAAAGTATCGGTCCCGTGTGTGATCACCACTCCATCGTAGTTATCTGCTTCCTCTTTAATTTTCTGGTAGAGGGCCAGCATATGTTTGGGCTTGATATGGGGGCTTGGCAGGTTAAAAAAGTCCAAGGAGTGGACTTGGATTCCTTCAAGTGGGTTGGACACATGGTTCATGGGATTATCTGAACTTGTCACAACAGCGCCAGAAGCATCGGCCTGCATGGAAATAGTCCCACCCGTATGTAAAACAAGGATTTTCTTAGGCATGATTTACTCACTCTTTCTGAAATGTGGTATAATCATTGTATCACAAAAGGGGAGATTGGGATAGGATGGAAGTCAAAGCTGTTTTTTTTGATATCGATGGAACCTTGGTCAACGATCGCAAGAGTGTTTTGAAATCCACTAAGGACGCGATTAAAATCGTCAAAGAGCAAGGGGTACTTGTCGGCGTAGCGACAGGTCGAGGACCTTTTTTCGTTAAGGAATTGATGGACGATTTGGATTTGGATTTTGCGGTAACCTACAATGGCCAGTATATCTTTAATAAAGACAAAGTCTTATTCACGAGCCCTATTTCCAAGTTACATTTGCGCCAGCTCATTACGTATGCTAAAAAAGAGGGCAAGGAGATTGCCCTAGGGACCAAGGATGCCATGTTGGGTTCCAAAATCATGTCCTTTAGTTTGGGTTCTTTTTCCCAACGAATCAGTCGCTTCGTTCCCTCTGTTTTAACTCGGACGGTGAGTCATTCCTTTAATCGTATGGTCAGCAAGGTTGTTCCCCAAAAGGAAGAAGACCTACTTGATCTAATGAATCAGCCTATCTACCAAGTTTTGATGCTGATGACGCCAGAAGAATCTGAGAAGGCGGCAGCTGATTTTGAAGATTTGAAATTGACACGTAGTAATCCATTTGCAGCGGATGTCATCAATCAAGGGAATTCTAAATTGGAAGGCATACGCCGAGTCGGGAAAGAATATGGTTTTGATCTCAACCAAGTCATGGCCTTTGGTGACTCAGATAACGACCTAGAAATGCTGGCGGGTGTCGGTATGTCGGTCGCTATGGGAAATGGTAGTAGCAGTGTCAAGGAAGTTGCCAAGCATATCACAACCAGCAATCAGCAAGACGGAATCCACAAGGCCTTGGAACATTTTGGTGTTCTAGCTTCAGAAAAAGTCTTTGTCAGTCGTGACTATCATTTCAATAAGGTCAAGACCTTCCACCATATGATGGATGAACGAACCCAAGAAGAACCTCGAGCTTGGGATTTAGAAGGTGCAACCCATAGGGCTAGCTTTAAAATAGAAGAATTGGTGGAGTTTGTTCGAGCAGCTAGTCCTTCGGAAGAGGATTTTGGTCAAGCCCTATCGCAACTTCATCAAGCTCTTGATAAGGCAGCAGATAAGGTAGCCAAGAAGACGCCTGCTCAGCAAGATTTGGTGGGGCAAGTGGATGCTTTGATTGATACGCTTTACTTCACCTATGGTAGTTTTGTCTTGATGGGGGTCGACCCAGAACGTATTTTTGACATTGTCCATCAGGCCAATATGGGGAAAATTTTCCCAGATGGCAAGGCTCATTTTGATCCAGTGACCCATAAAATCTTAAAACCAGATGATTGGGAAGAAAAATATGCTCCAGAACCTGCCATTAAACAGGAACTGCAGCGCCAGCTCAAGGCTTATGAACGTCATAAAGAGAGAAATAATACTCAATGAAAATCAAAGAGCAAACTAGGAAACTAGCCGCAGGCTGCTCAAAGCACTGCTTTGAGGTTGTAGATGAAACTGACGAAGTCAGCTCAAAACACTGTTTTGAGGTTGCAGATGGAAGTTGACGTGGTTTGAAGTATAAATAGTAAACAAAAAGGAGCGCTGAGCTCCTTTTCTTGATGATTACAAGGTTTTTTCTTGTTCTCTCACCACCAGCAAATCAACTTTAGCATGGCGGAGGATGTATTCAGATGAAGAACCGACCAAGAGGCGTTCAAAGGCGTTGAGACCAGTGGCGCCAACGAGGATGAGGTCCACTTCTTCTGCATCTGGAATAGTACGTGCCAGTAGGGTCTTTGGATTTCCCATTTCAATGACGATGTGAATATTTGCCACACCAGCATCTTTAGCACGTTTTTCGTACTCTTTCATCAGACTTTCAGCGTCGACTTGGAGTTCTTCATAAACTTCAGCATCAAAGGTGGATACGCTTTGGAGAGCGCGTGTGTCAATGACATGTGCGATGGTGAGTTTAGCGTCGTTTCGTAGAGCAGAATGAACTCCCTTGACAAAAGCCAAGTCCGCTTCTTTAGAACCATCGATTGCGACCATGATATTTTGGTAACGTTGTGCCATAATGAAACCTCCTGAAATTTTCTTACTATCATTGTAAACCTTTTCACTATATAAGTAAAGCAAAAAGGTATTTTTTAAAAGAATATTAGCACTTAAAATCTATATAAATATATGATAAAATAAAAGAAAGGATAGCAGGAAAGAAGTGAAGGGAGGGAGAATGATGAAGCACTCTTTTCAAGAAACAAAAAATTCAAATTTCCTTTATTATGGAATCATCCTAGTTTCAGTCTTGCTAGAAGTGATCATGGTCTGGCAATTAGAGAAGCTAATTCCGCTTCTCTATCCAGGTTTTGTTGGCTTTTTAGTCTTTCACCTACTCTACCATTTTCTATTATTCCTGGTTGCAAAACGAAGTGGGCGTCGGGGTTACTTGATGATATGGGGACTTTTCCTCATGTTTAATCTTCTTTATGACTCCTTTCTAGGCTTGCTTTTTCTAGGTTTATCTTTTGGTATGTGATGTGTCTTTCGCAAAATACCTGCTATCTTCCCTGTTTGACCTCGCTTTTAGCGAGGTTTTTCTTCTGTGGGATTTTAGTAACACATTTCAGTAAACTTGTCGCATTTTCTTTCTAGTGGTATAATGTTACTATCCTGATGAATTGAGGAAACAAGATGAAAGAATATAACAAGTCTAGTAAGTTAGAGCATGTTGCTTATGATATCCGTGGTCCTGTTTTGGAAGAAGCCATGCGGATGCGAGCAAACGGAGAAAAGATTTTACGTCTGAATACAGGAAATCCAGCAGAATTTGGTTTTACAGCGCCAGACGAGGTCATTCATGACTTGATTATGAATGCGCGTGATAGTGAAGGGTATTCTGACTCCAAAGGAATTTTCTCAGCCCGTAAGGCTATCATGCAGTATTGCCAATTGAAGAAATTTCCAAACGTAGATATTGATGATATTTACCTTGGAAATGGTGTCAGCGAGTTGATTGTTATGTCCATGCAGGGACTTTTAGACAATGGAGATGAGGTCTTAGTTCCAATGCCAGACTATCCTCTCTGGACAGCGGCTGTCAGCCTAGCTGGAGGAAATGCCGTTCACTATATCTGTGATGAAGCTGCAGAATGGTACCCAGATATTGACGATATCAAGTCAAAAATCACTTCCAATACCAAGGCAATCGTCCTTATCAATCCAAATAATCCAACTGGAGCCCTTTATCCTAAGGAACTCTTGTTGGAGATTATTGAGATTGCCCGTCAAAACGATTTGATCATCTTTGCGGATGAAATTTACGATCGCATGGTAATGGATGGACATGTGCATACGCCTGTGGCGAGCTTGGCACCAGATGTCTTCTGTGTTAGCATGAATGGTCTATCAAAATCCCACCGTATCGCTGGTTTCCGTGTAGGTTGGATGGTCTTGTCTGGTCCTAAGACACACGTTAAAGGCTATATAGAAGGGCTCAATATGCTTTCCAATATGCGCCTTTGCTCTAATGTTTTGGCTCAACAAGTCGTACAAACTTCCTTGGGGGGTCACCAATCAGTTGATGAAATGCTCCTTCCTGGTGGACGAATTTACGAGCAAAGAAATTTCATCTACAATGCTATTCAAGAAATTCCAGGTCTCTCTGCTGTTAAACCCAAGGCTGGACTCTATATCTTCCCTAAAATCGACCGCAATATGTATCGTATCGATGATGATGAGCAGTTTGTCCTTGATTTCTTGAAGCAGGAAAAGGTTCTCTTGGTTCATGGTCGAGGCTTCAACTGGCAGGAACCAGACCACTTCCGTATTGTTTACCTTCCTCGTGTTGATGAACTAGCCCAAATCCAAGAAAAGATGACTCGTTTCTTGAAACAGTATCGTAGATAGGGCTTACATTCGAAAAAGCTGGAAACATTTGCCTAGAGCTATTGACAAAAGTGAAAGAATCAGATAGAATAGTAAAGTATGTTTAGTAACTGATCACTTTATAGCCGGCTAAACGAATACAAAATCTATGAGGAGGTATTCATCGTGAAACGTACTTATCAACCAAGTAAACTTCGTCGTGCGCGCAAACACGGATTCCGTAACCGTATGTCAACTAAAAACGGTCGTCGCGTATTGGCAGCTCGTCGTCGTAAAGGACGCAAAGTTTTGGCTGCATAATCCAAACGAACCATAACAAAAATCAGTAGGAACTCGAGTCTACTGATTTTTATTTTTGTAAAAAAGTTCAAAAAGGCTTTATATTTTTGCTTAAATAGTGTATAATATTTCACATACTGTAAAAAATGGAGAATAATCATGAAGAAATCAAAAGTTATGCTTTTTGGAGCTATGGCTTTGACAGCAGGTCTAGCTCTAGCGGCATGCGGGTCATCCCAATCAAGTAATGCAGACAAGACTTACTCTTATATCTTTGTCAGCAACCCTGATACCTTGGATTACATTACCTCTACACGAGATTCTACATCTAGTATCACAGCCAACTTGATTGATGGATTGTTGGAAAATGACCAGTATGGCAATCTCATCCCATCTATGGCTGAGTCATGGACAGTGTCAAAAGATGGCTTGACTTATACTTATAAGATCCGTCAGGGAGCTAAATGGTACACTTCTGAAGGAGAAGAGTATGCAGATGTAACGGCTCATGACTTTGTGACTGGTCTCAAGTATGCGGCTGATAAAAAGGCTGAAAACTTGTACTTGGTACAAGACTCTATCAAGGGTCTAGCAGACTATGTTGAAGGGAAATCATCTGATTTTGGAACTGTTGGTGTTAAGGCAGTGGATGATTACACTCTACAATACACTCTCAACCAACCTGAGACTTATTGGAACTCTAAAACAACAGCAAGTATCCTTAATCCTGTAAATGAAGCCTTCTTGAAGTCTAAGGGAGATGACTTTGGAAGCGTAACACCATCAAGTATCTTGTCAAATGGTCCTTACTTGTTTAAATCTTTCTCATCAAAATCTTTGATTGAGTTTGATAAAAACCCTAATTACTGGGATAAGGACAATGTTAAAATTGAGAAAGTGAAACTTTCTTTCTTTGACGGTTCTGACCAAGACAGCATTGCTAGAGGTTTCTTGGATGGTAACTATACAGACGGCCGTATTTTCCCAACCAGTTCAGTCTTTGCTGAACTTAAGAAGGGCAATGAGGACAAGATTACCTACACACCACAAAACTCAGTTACTTTCTACTATCTTTTCAACGTCAATCGTCAAAGTTACAAGCAGACTATGAAACAGTCTGATAAGGAAAAGACAGATTCACGCGCAGCTATGCAGAATAAAGATTTCCGTCAGGCCATCAACTTTGCCTTTGACCGTCATGCCTATGCAGCACAGACAAATGGTGAAGATGGAGCAGACCGTATCTTGCGTAACACAGTTACACCAAGTAACTTTGTCCAAGTTGGCGATAAGAACTTTGGTGACATTGTCAATGAGAAAATTGTCAACTACGGTAAAGATTGGGCAAATATTAACCTAAACGATGGTAAGCAAGCCTTCTTGAACCCTGACAAGGCCAAAGAGAAATTTGCTAAGGCCAAAGAAAGTCTGCAAGCTCAAGGAGTAACCTTCCCAATTCATTTGGATATGCCAGTTGACCAGACTGCTAAGTTGGATGTGCAACAGGCTGGATCTTTCAAACAAACAGTGGAAGAAACTCTTGGTAAGGAGAATGTGGTTATTGATGTTATCCAACTTTCTCCAGATGAAAAAGACCAGGCAACCTACTTTGCAGATACAGCAGAACAAAAAGACTATGATATTGACATCTCAGGATGGGGTGGAGACTACTCAGATCCTAAGACTTACCTAGCCATCCTTGATCCAGAGACAGGTTCTCAGTTGAAAAACATGGGCTTGTCTGAAGGAAAAGACAAGGAAGTTAAGGACAAGATTGGTCTTGCTGACTATAAGAAACTCTTGGATCAGGCTGATGCGGAAATCACAGATACTCAAGCTCGCTATGAAAAATATGCTGAAGCCCAAGCTTGGTTGACAGATAGCGCCCTCTTCCTACCAGTTCAAAGTGGTGGAGCTAATCCAATCTTCCGTAAGACTGTACCGTTTACAGGCCCATTCTCATTCGTTGGGAATAAAGGAAATGCTGACAACTACAAATATGTTGAATTGCAAAAAGAGCCAGTAACCGCTAAACAGTACCAAGAACTCTATGAAAAATGGCTGAAAGAAAAAGCTGAGTCAAATAAAAAAGCTCAGGAAGATTTAGCTAACCATATTCAATGATATTCCTAGTCATGCTTTTCAGTTAAGCATAGTGATAGGATTCAGAAAAAGGCCTTACCAGACGCTTTTTGGTTCTGGTAGGGCCTTTTCTTTATTCTTTTAAGTGATAAGAGTAGCTAGCGACAACGACATCTTGGTGCCAACGAAGGGCGTATTTGAGTTTGAGACTCATCTGATTGTGCAGGATATTCTGCCAAGGTTTATTAGGGATAAACTGGGGAACGAGAACAGTGACTGTATAGTTCTTTTTCTGAGCTTCCTCGGAAATCCGTTTGACATACTTGACAGTAGGGGTGATGATGTCGCGATAGCTGGTCTTGATATTTTTCAGAGTAATGGTTGGGAAGTAATCGGCAAATTCTTGGAGAATTTCTTGGTCTTTTTCTGATGTTTCCTTGGTAGAAATATGCATGGCTAGGACTTCGTCACCGATACTTTGAGCGTAGTTAATGGCCCCGACGCTGACTCGGGTGACATTTCCTACTAGGACCAGAACCAGATTGCCGTCGTAAGTACGTTTTTCGATGCCTTCATAGAGTCGCAGTTGTTGGGCTACTTTTTGGTAATGACTGTGAATTGCCAAGAAGAGTAGAGTGAGTACGAGAATAATAGGGAAGAAAGGCCAGATATCACTGAGACGGAAAAAGAGCAGGATTAGCACAATCGCGTAGCAAATGATTGCTCCAAGGATATTGGCAAGAGCAGGTTTTAAGAAGTTGGTCCCTTTTTCCTTTTTCCAATGACGAACCATCCCAGTCTGAGATAGGGCGAAGGGAACGAAGACTCCGATAGTATAAAGAGGAATTAAGCGTTCGGTATTGCCATTAAAAATGAGAAGAAGAATCATAGCCCCAAAAGCCAGAGTTAAAATTCCATTGGAATAGCCTAGGCGGTCTCCTTTTTCCATAAAGAGATGGGGCATGTATTTGTTTTTAGCCATATTGTAAGCCAGCATAGGGAAAGCCGAAAAGCCAGTATTTGCAGCTACGGCCAAAATCAAGGCTGTGGAGAATTGGAAGATATAATACCCAAGCTGGCCTAAGAAAGAAGTGCCAAGGATGCCTTGAGCCATCTGTGAAAGAATAGTTTCTCCGTGTTGAGGCATAATCCCCATCCAGTAGTTTAGGAAGGTGATACCAGCAAAAAGAAAACCTAAAATCAGTGACATAATGGTCAAGGTTTGAGCGGCATTCTTTTCTTTTGGAACCTTGAAAAAGGGAACCGCATTTGAAATAGCTTCAACCCCTGTCAGAGAGGCAGATCCGCTGGTAAAAGCTCTTAGAATGAGAACGATAGACAGGCTCGGAACAGCATGCCCAATAGGTGAAGTTGCCTGATAGCTGAGAGAACCTGTAACTAGTTGAAAGATTCCATAGAGCAAGAGAAAGACAGTACTGATGATAAAGAGATAGACAGGAATCATCAGTGAGCTGGCAGATTCTTTTAAGCCCCGTAAGTTCAGGAGCATGAGCAAGCAAACCAGAAAAATGGAGATGTGGAGGTTGTAAGGGTGAAGAGCAGGGAGAGCTGCTGTGATAGCGTCAGCTCCAGATGCAACAGATACCGCTACGGTCAACATATAGTCAACCAGAAGACTACCTCCAGCGATCAAGCCAAGTTGGGGAGATAGATTTTCTCGAGTAACCATATAGGCCCCTCCCCCTTGAGGGTAGGCGTGGATGATTTGACGGTAGGAAACGGTCAGACTAGCTAGGAGCAGGAGGACAAAGAGGCCGATAGGAAGGCTCCACCATATAGCTAGAGGAGAGAGACTAGCCAAGACCAGGACTACTTGCTCAGGTCCATAGGCGATGGAGGACAGAGCGTCGCTTGACAACATGGCCAGTGCCTGCATTTTTCCCAGTAGCCCCCCTTCGCCTTCGGTTAAGGACTTAAGAGGACGACCGATAAAGGTCTGTTTTATTTTTGTAAACATAGTTGTTTCCTTTGTTGAAAAATTCAATAAGTGTTATTATACTACTTTGGAAAAAGAGCGTCAAGAGATGGTGGGTTTTAGAATATTTTTTTCAGATGAGGAGAGAGGTCAGTTTTTTTGCTATAATAGTAGATAGAAAACGAGGTTAGAAGAGATGATTTTTGATACACATACACACTTGAATGTAGAAGAATTTGCAGGTCGTGAGGCAGAAGAAATTGCCTTGGCTGCTGAGATGGGTGTGACACAGATGAATATTGTGGGTTTTGATGAATCAACGATTGAGCGTGCTTTGGAGCTGGTAGATGAGTATGACCAACTTTACGCGACTATTGGTTGGCATCCGACAGAAGCAGGGACTTACACAGAGGAGATTGAAGACTACTTGCTTGATAAGCTCAAGCATCCAAAGGTTGTTGCTTTAGGTGAGATTGGTTTGGATTATCATTGGATGACAGCGCCAAAAGAGGTGCAGGAGCAGGTTTTTCGCCGTCAGATTCAGTTGTCTAAGGACTTGGATTTACCTTTTGTTGTCCATACCCGTGATGCGTTGGAAGATACCTATGAGATTATTAAGAGTGAGGGCGTTGGCCCTCGAGGTGGCATTATGCATTCTTTCTCAGGAACTCTTGAATGGGCAGAGAAGTTTGTCGCGCTTGGTATGACCATTTCCTTCTCAGGAGTGGTGACTTTTAAGAAAGCAACTGACATCCAAGAAGCAGCTAAAGAGTTACCTTTGGACAAGATTTTGGTGGAAACGGATGCGCCTTACTTAGCACCTGTACCCAAGCGTGGTCGCGAAAACAAAACAGCCTACACTCGCTATATAGTGGACTTTATCGCAGACTTGCGTGGTATGACGACAGAAGAGCTAGCGGCGGTAACGACTGCAAATGCAGAACGAATTTTTGAATTGGAAAGTTAATTATGAAAGAGAAAATTTCCCAAGTCGTCGTGGTCGAAGGGCGCGATGATACGTCCAATCTCAAACGTTATTTCGATGTAGAGACCTATGAGACCCGAGGTTCTGCCATCAATGATCGGGATATAGAGCGGATTCAGCGCCTGCACCAGCGTCATGGGGTCATCGTTTTTACAGACCCAGATTTTAATGGGGAACGGATTCGTCGCATGATTATGACGGCCATTCCAACAGTTCAGCATGCCTTCCTCAAACGAGACGAAGCTGTTCCCAAGTCCAAGACCAAGGGACGTTCCCTGGGAATTGAGCATGCCAGTTATGAAGATTTGAAAACGGCTCTAGCTCAGGTTACAGAACAATTTGAACATGAGAGTCAGTTTGACATCAGTCGTAGCGACTTGATTCGCCTTGGTTTTTTAGCAGGGGCAGACAGCCGTAAGCGCAGAGAATATCTGGGAGAGGTTCTCCGAATCGGCTATTCTAACGGCAAGCAACTCCTCAAGCGCTTAGAGTTGTTTGGAGTTACCTTGGCAGAAGTGGAAGAAACTATGAAATTTTATGAGGATAGCTAAGCAGACACCAAATACAAGGGGAATGTGTTACAATAGTAGTAACAGATAATAGAAAAGAGAATAAATGAGAATTGCAGATTATAGCGTGACCAAGGCAGTGCTGGAGCGTCACGGATTTACCTTTAAAAAGTCCTTCGGACAAAATTTCTTGACGGATACCAATATCCTTCAAAAGATTGTGGATACGGCTGAGATTGATGACCAGGTCAATGTTATCGAAATTGGGCCAGGGATTGGTGCCTTGACGGAGTTTTTGGCTGAGCGTGCAGCAGAAGTTATGGCCTTTGAGATCGACCACCGGTTGGTACCGATTTTGGCAGATACCCTACGTGATTTTGACAATGTGACAGTGGTTAACGAGGACATTCTCAAGGTTGACTTGGCGCAACATATCCAGAATTTCAAAAATCCTGACCTGCCAATCAAGGTAGTGGCTAATTTGCCTTACTACATCACGACGCCTATTCTCATGCACTTGATTGAGAGTGGCATTCCTTTTAGTGAGTTTGTGGTCATGATGCAAAAAGAAGTGGCGGATCGCATCTCCGCTCAACCGAATACCAAGGCTTACGGTAGTTTGTCGATTGCGGTGCAATATTACATGACAGCCAAGGTTGCCTTTATCGTGCCTCGTACGGTCTTTGTGCCAGCGCCAAACGTGGACTCTGCTATTTTGAAAATGGTGCGTCGTCCAGAGCCAGCCGTAGCAGTAGAAGATGAGAACTTCTTCTTTAAGGTTTCTAAGGCTAGTTTCACTCATCGCCGCAAGACCTTGTGGAATAACTTGACAGGTTACTTTGGCAAGACTGAGGAAGTCAAGGACAAACTGACCAAGGCCTTGGACCAAGCAGGTTTGTCACCAAGTGTACGTGGGGAAGCTCTCAGTTTGGAAGAGTTTGCCAGCCTAGCAGATGCGCTTAAAGGACAAGGACTTTAAAATGCAGGGACAAATCATTAAAGCCTTAGCTGGGTTCTACTATGTAGAGAGTGATGGCAAGGTTTATCAAACACGAGCGCGTGGAAATTTCCGTAAAAAAGGCCATACTCCCTACGTTGGGGACTGGGTAGATTTTTCTGCAGAGGAAAATTCAGAAGGCTATATCCTCAAGATTCATGAACGAAAAAACAGTCTGGTTCGTCCGCCTATTGTCAATATTGACCAAGCTGTGGTGATCATGTCTGTCAAGGAACCTGATTTTAACAGTAATTTGCTGGATCGGTTCTTGGTTCTTTTGGAGCACAAGGGTATCCATCCCATCGTCTATATTTCTAAGATGGACCTACTGGAAGATAGATGGGAACTGGATTTTTATAAACAGACTTATGGTGACATCGGCTATGACTTTGTGACTAGTAAAGAGGAACTATTGCCTTTGTTAACAGGCAAGGTTACAGTCTTTATGGGGCAGACAGGTGTTGGGAAGTCAACTCTTCTCAATAAAATCGCACCAGACCTCAATCTTGAAACAGGAGAAATTTCAGACAGTCTGGGTCGCGGGCGCCACACTACTCGAGCAGTTAGTTTTTATAATCTCAATGGAGGTAAAATCGCAGACACACCAGGCTTTTCATCACTGGATTATGAAGTATCAACGGCTGAAGACCTTAATCAGGCCTTTCCAGAGATTGCCACTGTCAGTCGAGATTGTAAGTTCCGTACTTGTACCCATACCCATGAGCCGTCTTGCGCAGTTAAGCCAGCTGTTGAAGAGGGTGCCATTGCAACCTTCCGTTTCGACAACTACCTGCAATTCCTCAGTGAGATTGAAAATCGCAGAGAAACCTATAAAAAAGTCAGCAAAAAAATTCCAAAATAAGGAGAAACCTATGTCTCAATACAAGATTGCTCCGTCAATTCTGGCAGCAGATTATGCCAACTTTGAACGTGAAATCAAACGTCTAGAAGCAACTGGGGCAGAGTATGCCCATATCGATATCATGGACGGTCACTTTGTGCCACAAATCAGTTTTGGTGCAGGTGTGGTCGAAGCTCTTCGTCCTCATAGTAAGATGGTCTTTGACTGCCACTTGATGGTAGCTAATCCAGAGCATCATTTAGAGGATTTTGCGCGTGCAGGTGCGGATATCATCAGCATCCATGTGGAAGCAACGAATCATATTCATGGTGCCCTCCAAAAAATTCGTTCACTCGGAGTTAAGCCTTCAGTCGTTATCAATCCTGGCACACCAGTTGAAGCCATCAAGCACGTCCTTCATCTAGTTGACCAAGTTTTAGTCATGACAGTTAACCCAGGCTTTGGTGGGCAAGCCTTTCTACCAGAGACTATGGATAAGGTTCGTGAGTTGGTTGCTCTTCGTGATGAAAAAGGCTTGAATTTTGAAATTGAAGTGGATGGTGGGATTGATGATCAAACTATTGCCCAAGCCAAAGAAGCTGGTGCGACTGTTTTTGTAGCAGGTTCCTATGTCTTTAAGGGAGAAGTCAATGAGCGAGTACAAACTCTCAGAAAACAACTGGACTAAGGTTGCCGTTTTTGCAGGCGGAGACCGCGGTCATTATCGGACAGATTTTGATGCTTTTGTCGGTGTGGATCGAGGCTCGCTCTGGGTCTTGGAAGAAGGTTTGCCTCTTGCTCTAGCAGTCGGAGATTTTGATTCTGTGACGCAAGAAGAGAGAAAGGTGATTCAAAAACGTGCCCAGCATTTTGTTCAAGCCCGACCAGAAAAGGATGATACAGATCTGGAATTGGCTCTCTTAACCATCTTTGAGCAAAATCCTCAGGCTGAGGTTACTATTTTCGGTGCTTTGGGTGGCCGTATTGACCATATGTTGGCCAATGTCTTTCTGCCTAGCAATCCCAAGTTGGTACCTTATATGCGCCAGATAGCGATTGAGGATGGGCAAAATTTGATTGCCTATTGTCCAGAAGGGACCAGTCAGCTACATCCCCGTTCAGACTACGACTATCTTGCCTTTATGCCGGTTCGGGATAGCCAGCTGACTATTCTTGGTGCCAAGTATGAGTTGACAGAGGAAAATTTTTTCTTTAAAAAAGTGTACGCTTCTAACGAATATATAGATAGGGAAGTTTCGGTGACTTGCCCAGATGGCTATGTGGTTGTACTGCATAGCAAGGACAGGAGGTAGGATGGAAAGTTTATTTGTTCTATTATTGATTGCCAACCTAGCTGGACTCTTTCTGATTTGGCAGAGGCAGGATAAACAGGAAAAACATCTGACCAAGAGCTTGGAGGATCAGGCAGATTACTTGTCAGACCAGTTGGATTATCGCTTTGAACAAGCCAGACAAGCCAGTCAGTTAGATCAAAAAGATTTGGAAGTGGCTGTCAGTGACCGTTTGCAAGAAGTGCGAATCGAATTGCACCAAGGCTTGACTCAGGTCCGTCAAGAAATGACAGATAATCTCTTGCAAACTAGAGATAAGACCGACCAACGGCTTCAAGCCCTGCAGGAATCAAATGAGCAACGTTTGGAACAAATGCGCCAGACGGTCGAGGAAAAGTTAGAAAAGACCTTGCAGACACGCTTGCAGGCTTCCTTTGAGACAGTTTCCAAACAACTGGAGTCGGTAAATCGAGGCCTGGGAGAAATGCAGACAGTTGCCCGTGATGTCGGAGCCCTCAATAAGGTTCTCTCTGGAACCAAGACGAGAGGGATTCTGGGAGAATTGCAACTGGGGCAAATCATCGAAGACATCATGACCCCTGCCCAGTATGAACGAGAATACGCAACGGTTGAAAACTCCAGTGAACGCGTGGAGTATGCCATCAAGTTACCTGGACAAGGCGACCAGGAATATGTCTACTTACCGATTGACTCCAAGTTTCCACTGGCAGATTATTACCGCTTGGAAGAAGCCTATGAAGCAGGTGACAAGGATGAGATTGAACGCTGTCGCAAGTCACTCCTAGCAAGCCTTAAGCGCTTTGCTAAGGATATCAAGAGCAAGTACATAGCGCCCCCTCGGACGACCAATTTTGGAGTTTTGTTTGTTCCGACAGAAGGTCTCTACTCAGAAATCGTCCGCAATCCGGTCTTCTTTGATGACTTGAGACGGGAGGAGCAGATTATTGTCTCAGGTCCAAGTACCCTATCAGCCCTTCTCAACTCCCTATCGGTTGGCTTCAAGACTCTCAATATCCAAAAGAGTGCCGACCATATCAGCAAGACTCTTGCTAGCGTCAAGACCGAGTTTGGCAAGTTTGGTGGGATTTTGGTTAAGGCACAAAAACACCTCCAACATGCCTCTGGCAATATTGAGGAATTATTAAACCGTCGCACTACAGCTATCGAGCGAACGCTCCGTCACATTGAGTTATCAGAAGGTGAGCCTGCGCTTGATCTACTCCATTTCCAAGAAAATGAGGAAGAATATGAAGATTAGTCACATGAAAAAAGATGAGCTGTTTGAAGGCTTTTACCTAATCAAGTCAGCTGACCTGAGGCAAACTCGAGCTGGGAAAAACTACCTAGCCTTTACCTTCCAAGATGATAGTGGCGAGATTGAAGGAAAACTCTGGGATGCTCAACCTCATAACGTTGAGGCCTTTACCGCAGGTAAGGTTGTCCACATGAAAGGACGCCGAGAAGTTTATAATAACACCCCTCAAGTCAATCAAATTACTCTCCGCCTGCCTCAACATGGCGAACCCAATGATCCAGCTGATTTCAAGGTCAAGTCACCAGTTGATGTCAAGGAAATCCGTGACTACATGTCGCAAATGATTTTTAAAATTGAAAATCCTGTTTGGCAACGGATTGTCCGAAAGCTCTACACCAAGTATGATAAGGAATTTTACTCCTATCCAGCTGCCAAGACTAATCACCATGCCTTTGAAACGGGTTTGGCTTATCATACGGCGACCATGGTACGTTTGGCAGATGCTATTAGCGAAGTCTATCCTCAGCTCAATAAGAGCCTGCTCTATGCGGGGATTATGTTGCATGACTTGGCTAAAGTTATCGAGTTGACGGGACCAGACCAGACCGAGTACACAGTGCGAGGTAATCTTCTTGGGCATATCGCTCTCATTGATAGTGAAATTACCAAGACAGTGATGGAACTCGGCATCGATGATACCAAGGAAGAAGTCGTTCTGCTTCGTCACGTCATCCTTAGTCACCATGGCTTGCTTGAGTATGGAAGTCCAGTCCGTCCACGCATTATGGAAGCAGAGATTATCCATATGATTGACAATCTGGATGCTAGCATGATGATGATGTCAACAGCTCTTGCTTTGGTGGATAAAGGAGAGATGACCAATAAAATCTTCGCTATGGACAATCGTTCCTTCTATAAACCAGATTTAGATTAATAATTTAAGAAAAATGGGTAACTTCTAAAACTAACTTCCAGTTTCCCACAACCTAGCTTTTAGTATGAGAAAAACGCGTGAAATCAGTGGAAATCCGTCTTAGACTAACTTCCACTGGTTTTCTTTTTCTTGATATATAAGGGTTCAAAAGCGAAAAGACTCAGAAAAAAGTGCACGACAAATAGCCCTAAAACAGAGTCGTCTTAGAGTAAATTCCAGTTGCTAGCGTTTAGTGTGAGACTTTTCGATGGTGATAAGATGTGTAGTTAGAGGGGAAAATTCCCTTTATTTCAATAAATCAGGTGATAGGTGTGTGTCTTCTGGTTTGACAAATTGGCAACCCAGAAGAGCAGCGATGTCCTCGCCAAAGGTGAAGGTGAAGATGTCGTAAGCAGATTTTCCTTGAAACTCTTCTCGTTTCAAGGAATTGACATGGGAAATGACTAGATTGACGTCTTTCTGAGTCAGCTGGTCAAAGGAAGTGCCCTTGGGAAGAATGGCTCGCAAAACCGTATGGTTCTTCTCAATCCGCCCCTTCTGGTCAGGACGGCTAGGGTCGCAGAAGTAGAGGTGAGACTTCCCATCAATGTCTCGCTCAAGCTCCTCCACATAGGCGAACTCAGATCCGTTGTCTGTGAGAATGACAGGGAACAGCTGATGGAACGCACACCCTCCGTCCATGACTCTTTCTTTCAAAGCTGCGAATTTAGTGGCGACTTCCAGAGCAGTCTTGTTGTCCAAAAGCAAGGCGAAGAGGAAGTTGCAGAAGGAAACGTTGAAGGTGAGCAGTAGCTTTCCACCAGGTCTGCCGATGACCGTGTCCATTTCCAACCATTTGAAGAAATCATCTGTTTCTCGTAACTCTTGGAAATCTTGATAGGTCCGCCCAATTTTCAGCTCTTTAGGAATAGCTACTTTTCTGGATTTTCTGCGTTCCTTGAACGTGACCATCCGAGGGAAATCAATGGGCTTGGCTGTCAGATAGCCCAGCTTGGCATGCCGATACACCGTAGCTTTCGACACAGGTAGGTTATGTGTCTGAATGATATGGTAGATGCTTTGTTTCTTCTGGATGCCTTGGGTTAAGACCTTGTCCATCTGATAAAAACTTTCCTTGTTTAGGGGAATTCCCTGTCTGGATTCCCTCAACATAGTCTCGTACTGCTCCTGTGCCTTTTTCGCGTAGTAAAGATAGCGGTTAAACCCACAATCCGTCCTCTTTTTTGGACAGTTGTTACAGACATAAGGAGCTTTTTTGAGAAGAGGGCAATCCGTGCAATCAGATTTGACGGATGTTGGATGCATGATGCGATTGCGCTTGATTTCCTTTGAAATCGTTGACGGGTCTTTCCCCATCTTCTCAGCGATGGAACGGAAAGTCTCCTGTTGGCTGATTCCAGTTTGGATGTCAATACGGTCTTCTAGAGTGAGATGTTTTTGTTTTTTCGTCATGAGGTACCTCCTCACGAAAAGTCTCAGACTTAATTCTAGCATAATTCATCGTCTGAGACTAACTTCCAGTTTTGGGAGAGAGATGGAAGTTACTTTGAGAAGTTACGTTTAAGAAAAATGAGCGTTTTTTAGGATAAGAATGTTCGTTTTTTTATGTGAATATGGTATAATAGATAAAATATCAAAATTAAATGAAATGGGAAATAGAAATGAAATTAAGAAGAAGTGATCGGATGGTTGTCATTTCCAACTATTTGATTAATAATCCTTATAAACTAACTAGTCTTAATACTTTTGCTGAAAAGTATGAATCTGCTAAGTCATCCATCTCAGAGGATATCGTGATTATCAAACGCGCCTTTGAGGAAATTGAAATCGGTCATATCCAGACAGTAACTGGTGCTGGTGGTGGTGTCATTTTCACACCATCAATCTCAAGCCATGATGCCAAGGAAATGGTTGAGGACTTACGTGCCAAGTTGTCAGAAAGTGACCGTATCTTGCCAGGTGGTTACATCTACCTGTCTGATCTGCTTAGCACATCAGCCATCTTGAAAAATATTGGTCGCATTATTGCCAAGAGCTTTATGGACCAAAAAATTGATGCGGTTATGACAGTAGCGACTAAGGGTGTTCCACTTGCAAATGCAGTTGCCAATGTCCTCAATGTTCCCTTTGTCATTGTGCGCCGTGACTTGAAAATTACCGAAGGTTCAACTGTTAGCGTCAACTATGTATCCGGTTCAAGTGGTGACCGCATTGAGAAAATGTTCCTTTCAAAACGTAGTCTCAAGGCAGGAAGCCGTGTCTTGATTGTGGATGACTTCTTGAAAGGCGGAGGAACTGTCAACGGGATGATCAGCCTCTTGCGTGAGTTTGATTCAGAGTTGGCAGGTGTATTTTTCTTTGCGGACAATGCCCAAGAAGAACGTGAAAAGCAGTTTGACTACAAGTCACTCTTGAAGGTAACCAATATTGATGTCAAGAACCAAGACATCGATGTTGAGGTTGGCAATATCTTTGACGAAGATAAATAAGAGATAGAACCAAAGGTTGGAACGATTGTCCCAGCCTTTCTTTGCAAATAGAATAGAAGGAAGCTTATGAAAACACCATTTATCAATAGAGAAGAGTTAGAAAAGATTATTGCTGAGTTCCCAACTCCCTTTCACTTGTATGATGAGAAGGGGATTCGTGAGAAGGCAAGAGCCGTCAACCAAGCCTTTTCGTGGAACAAGGGCTTTAAGGAATATTTTGCAGTTAAGGCTACTCCAACACCAGCTATTTTGAAAATTCTCAAAGAGGAAGGCTGTGGTGTGGACTGCTCTAGTTATGTAGAACTTTTGATGAGTCATAAACTGAATTTCTCTGGTTCTGAGATTATGTTCTCTTCTAACAACACGCCAGACAAGGAATACGCCTATGCACGTGAATTGGGTGCGACCATTAACTTGGATGCCTTTGAAGATATTGAACATCTAGAGCGTGCAGCAGGAATTCCAGAAATCATCTCTTGTCGTTATAATCCTGGAGGCGTTTTTGAACTGGGAACAGATATTATGGACAATCCTGGAGAAGCCAAGTTTGGCATGACCAAGGACCAGCTCTTTGAAGCTTTTGCCATCTTGAAGGAAAAAGGAGCCAAGACTTTTGGGATTCACTCCTTCCTAGCGTCCAATACCGTGACCCATCTCTATTATCCGGAGTTGGCTCGTCAGCTTTTTGAATTGGCTGTTGAAATCAAGGAAAAGTTGGGCATTTCTCTAGACTTTATCAATCTTTCTGGCGGTATTGGTGTCAACTATCGTCCTGAGCAGGAGCCAAATGATATCGCCTTGATTGGTGAGGGAGTTCGTAAGGTGTATGAAGAGGTTCTTACGCCAGCAGGCCTTGGTCAGGTTAAGATTTTCACCGAATTGGGTCGTTTTATGTTGGCACCTCACGGTGCTTTGGTCACAAGAGTTACCCATAAGAAGAAAACCTACCGTACCTATCTAGGTGTGGATGCATCAGCAGTCAACCTCATGCGTCCAGCTATGTATGGAGCCTACCATCATATTACTAACGTAACCCATCCAGATGGACCAGCTGAAGTGGTAGATGTGGTTGGTTCACTCTGTGAAAACAATGATAAATTTGCAGTGAATCGTGAACTGCCTCATACAGAAATCGGTGATTTGCTGGTAATTCATGATACAGGTGCCCACGGATTTTCAATGGGCTACCAGTACAACGCCAAACTTCGTTCTGCGGAAATCCTCTATACCGAAGAAGGCAAAGCCCGTCAAATCCGCCGTGCAGAGCGCCCTGATGACTATTTTGCAACCTTGTATGGTTTTGATTTTGAAGAATAAAATGATAAGTAATTGAAAATGAAATTGAAAAACAGATTGCTTTCTAAAAAATAGGCAAAAATCTTGTTTTTCCTTCAAGTCGTGATATAATAAAACTATAAAACGTTTTCAAGGAAGGTAACGATATGTCTGAAGAAACAATTGATTATGGACAAGTGACAGGAATGGTGCATTCGACAGAAAGTTTTGGGGCGGTAGATGGCCCTGGTATTCGCTTTATTGTCTTTTTGCAGGGCTGTCACATGCGTTGCCAGTATTGCCATAACCCGGATACTTGGGCTATGGAGTCCAATAAATCACGTGAACGGACGGTAGATGATGTCTTGACAGAGGCCTTGCGCTACCGCGGTTTCTGGGGGAATAAGGGTGGGATTACAGTCAGTGGAGGAGAAGCCCTCTTGCAGATTGATTTCTTGATTGCCCTCTTTACCAAGGCCAAAGAACATGGAATCCACTGTACCTTGGATACCTGTGCACTGCCTTTCCGTAATAAACCACGTTACCTTGAGAAGTTTGACAAGCTCATGGCTGTCACTGACTTGGTTCTCTTGGATATCAAGGAAATCGACGAAGAACAGCACAAGATTGTCACTAGCCAAACCAATAAAAATATCTTGGCTTGTGCCCAGTATCTATCAGATATTGGAAAACCTGTCTGGATTCGCCATGTGCTAGTTCCGGGATTAACAGATAGAGATGATGACTTGATTGAACTTGGTAAGTTCGTCAAGACCCTCAAAAATGTTGATAAGTTTGAAATTCTACCTTATCACACCATGGGTGAGTTCAAGTGGCGTGAATTGGGAATCCCATATTCACTTGAAGGAGTCAAACCACCGACAGCAGATCGTGTCAAGAACGCTAAAAAACTCATGGATACCGAAAGTTACCAAGACTATATGAAACGTGTACATGGATAAAAAAGAAGCCTGATGGAAACATCGGGCTTTTAAGTTTACACAAATATATATAATTAAATAAAACAAAATTTTATACTCTTCGAAAATCTCTTCAAACCGCGTCAGCGTCGCCTTACTGTACTCAAGTATAGCTTGCGGCTAGCTTCCTAGTTTGCTCTTTGATTTTCATTGAGTATTAAATCTTTTGACTCTTAAAATTCTGAAAAAAATCCGAAAAAGAATGTGTAAGATATAGTTACTTTTAGAAATATTAAATAGAATAGGAGAACATCATGGAACAAAGTATTACTATTAAAAATTTATGTAAGTCATATGGCCAAACTCAAATTTTAAAAGATATTTCTTTTGAAGCAAAAGCAGGTAGAGTGACTGCTTTCCTAGGTCCAAATGGAGCTGGAAAAAGTTCAACCTTACGTATTTTATTAGGATTAGACAAAGCAACATCTGGTCTTACTAAAATTGGAGATCAAACTTATAAGGAATTAAAATTTCCTCTAAAAACTGTAGGAGCTTCATTTGACAGTGTAGGTGCTCCTGATGATCGGACTGTTTATCAACATTTGAAAATTGTTGCTGCTAGTAATGGGATATCCAGTCAGCGAATTGAGCAAGTCTTGGATATGGTGGATATTAGTCATAAGAAAAAATCTAAAATTGGGAAATTATCATTAGGAGAAGGACAACGCTTGGAAATTGCAACAGCTCTATTAGGCAATCCTCAATATCTGATATTGGATGAACCGACTAATGGGTTGGATCCAAGAGGAATTCGGTGGTTTAGAGAGTTTATAAAAAAACAAGCTCAAGAAGGGAAGACAGTCTTGCTATCATCTCATATATTATCGGAAGTGGAAGCAGTAACAGATGATGTAGTTATCATAAATAAAGGAAAAGTTCTTATAAAAGGGACTTTACAAGAAGTGATGAAAAATCTTTCTTCACTAGAAGAAGTCTTCTTTAGTTTAACAGAGGGAGGAAAGTGACATGGCACTTATTTACTCTCTTCATTCTGAAATATTGAAATTACTTTATAAGAGAGCTACTCATGTTGTACTATTCTTGATACTGGTATTTCAAACGTTTTTAGCAAATATTGGTGCTTCTCAAATTGTTTTAGTTGGTATTCATGCTACACCAGAGACAAATCCAGATTTAGCAGAAGCCATACCTCCTATTGAATTTTTAGGTTTTGATGTCACTTTATTTGGTGTTTTTATTATGATTATCCTAGGCTCAATTTACGGAGCCGAGGAGTATAAATGCTCTGCTATTCGTACAAGTCTCCTCGCTATTACAAATCGAAGTACTTTCCTAGTTTCAAAAACATTAGTTTGGCTTGTATTTTCTTTTTTCATTTCCTTTCTATCAATATTCTTGACGATTAACATGACACATTATGTTTTAGGACAAGATGGCTTATTGCTTTTTTCACTAAATGGAAGAGTTTGGTTCTATATATTTTTAGCCAGTATAGCTTGGACTTTGTTGGGACTGCTAGCCTATATTATGGCTTTGACATTTAAAACATCCATTGTTCCTCTATTATTTTTGCTTCCTCAAGTCTACAATTTAGGAACATTCTTAGCAAACTATATATCAGTTGCAAAATTTCTTCCAGTTGCATTGGGGCAAGGATTGATTGCTACATCTCCTAAAATTTTAGAACATAATAGTTTACAAAATATTTTATTTTTACTTTGTTGGAACTTCTCATTCTTGGCTTTAGCAATTTACCGCTTACTTAAGTCAGATATTGGAGGAGGTGAATAAGTTGAAAGAGCAACTTAAAAGTGAGTATCTCAAGTTTATGATGAATACTTGGCACTGGTTGATTATAGGTGCTCTATTACTGTGTGTTCCAGCGATGGTTATTTTTTTAAATAGTAAGCCAGACCAGTTGACCTTACAGTTTGTTTTGGAACAGCTACTTCAAAGTCTCTATTTAGGACAGGCAGGTTTCATTAGTCTAGCGGTTCTATTTATAGGTCAAGAATTTACAGGTTCTAGCCTTCGTACCAGTTTTCTTACATGTCCAAATCGTTTAAAATTTATAATCTGTAAACTAGCTGTTGTATTATGTATGGAAATTGTATTATTGGTTGCTGTCATATCATTATGTATACTAATCGCGCAAGGATACTACAATATCAATCTTTTGAGTAATATTAAACATGTTCTAACAATTCTATTTCCAGCTTGTATTTCTATTCTAACCTTCGCTCTTTTAAGTGGTATTTTTGTATTTATTTCCCAGTCCTTTATCTTAATTCTGGGAATCAGTTTATCCCTTTTATTGGGGTTGGGACAAATGTTACTACAATTCAGTTCTTTTTTCAGAAATTTACCATTACTAGCTAGTATGAATTGTTTTTATCCCTATCCATTGTCGCTTTATTATCCAGTGTGGCAAGGCTTAGGGATACAAATAGTTTGGTTATTAATTGTTTTTCTATTTGCTACACTGATACTTATAGGAAGAAATGTACGCTAAAGACAGGGGATATCCTGTCTTTTTCTCGGTTAGTGCTATAATATATTCAGGAGGGTGAGTTATGGCTTATAAAATTTTGGTTGTAGATGATGATCTTGCTATTCTTCGCCTAATAAAAAAAGTACTAGAATATGAAAAATATGAAGTAGTCATACGAAATAAGATAGAAGAGATTGATCTTTGTGATTTTATAGGATTTGACTTGATTTTATTAGATATTATGATGCCTGTTAGTGGTTTAGAAATCTGTCAGATGATTCGCGAGCAGATAACTGTTCCTATCTGTTTTATAACTGCCAAGGATATGGATGAAGATTTAGTAGCTGGAATCAATGCAGGTGCTGATGATTATATTATGAAGCCCTTTAGTATGCAAGAATTGTTAGCACGTGTTAAAATGCACTTACGTCGTGAAGAACGGATTAAAGGAAATGTTCATCAAATAAAGATTGGGAAGCTTATACTATATACGGATAGTAAGGAACTATTTGTAAATGATGATAAGATTGCTCTGACAAGGAGGGAATTTGACATAGTGAATCTTTTGGCAAGTAACCCAAGTAAAATATATTCTATTGAGGAAATTTATAATTATCTATATCCACAAAGTTCAGAAGCGCTTTTACGTTCGGTTTCAGAGTACATTTATCAAATTCGTCAAAAGCTGAAACCTTATCAATTAAATCCAATTAAAACCTTGTACGGTGGAGGATATCAATGGGTAGAATCAAAAGTTTTAGACAATTAATTCGAGAAACCTGTTGGAGAATTATTTGGCAGTTTAGTCTTGGTGTACTAATGGCCTATCTTATTCCCTTAGCTTCAGTGTCTATACAAATAAATGAAGATGGGAAACATCTAAACAATAGTGGTGTTCTATCAATTTTTTTCAATGTGTCATCGTGGATATATATTTGTGTTTTATTGATTGTTCTAATAAGTTATCACATTGGAAAATTGTTGAAAAAACTGAGTTATGAAATGACTTTGATTTATGAAAATAGTATGTGGTTGAAGAAGGAATGTACAGAAAGTTTAACGGTTAAAGAATTTCGCGAGACAGGAAATCGGATTATTGTGATGCAAGATAGAATTCGACAATTAATAGTTGATGAGAAACAGCAGAAAGAAGATTTGATGTTTCAGGTTTCAGCAGCTTCTCATGATTTAAAAACTCCCTTAACCATTATTAGGGGAAATGTAGAATTTTTGCAGGCGATAACTGAAAACGACCAATCTCAAGAATGTTTAGCAGATATAGAAAGAGCTAGTCAACAGTTACTAGACTATTTCAATCAATTGATTCACTATTCTAAAACCTATTATGATGATGAGACAGGTTGGACGGAGTATTCCTCTTCAGATTTTATCAATGAATTAGAGAAAGAAGTCTCTTTTTTGATAAAAAATCAGATGAAGTTTTCTTTTGAACAAAATGTGAAAGGAACTGAAGACTATTATATAAATCCGTCTCTTCTGATTCGTGCCATACAAAATATTTTAACAAATGCTTTGGAGTATGCCGATAAACAGAATCCTAAAATTAACATTAGGGTAGAGCAAGAGGGGAAAGAATTGAAAATAAGTATATGGAATAATGGTTTGGAATTTCCAGATGAAGTTTTAAATCATTTTGGGAAGCTCTTTTATCGTAGTGGATAAAGCTGTGATGCGGTTAAAGAGCAACATTATGGTATTGGACTTAGTTTTGTATGTAGAGTTGCAAAACTACACAAAGGCCGAGTTGAGCTTAGAAATAGAGATGAGGGAGCAGAAGTTTTAATGACTCTCAATTGTATTAAATCATAGCGATTTACTTGTTAATTTATGATTGAATCGTTTTTAGAATATTTAACTTTTTCGATTAGTATAGGATGTAACAGTAGATAATAAAAACGAATGATGATATCTAGTTGATGAAAACTATTTATCATTCATTCGTTTTTTTAATTATTGGATAATATACGCAGCTTTATCTCGAACGTTGTTTCCCAGCGTTGCGATTTTTGTGTTTTTTCTTGCTTGTAATAGCAGTTGGTTGTTCAGGGGTAACATCTTTTCGTCCATTTGGTGTTGAGAAAGCACGTGCTTTTGGTGGATTCTTAGCCAATTCTTCACGGACTTTTTTGCGAAGTTTTGGACGAACGATATAGTTGACGATAAACTGTTGGAGAATCATCATGAAACCACCGACAACCCAGTAAAGTGTGACACTGGCTGGTGAGAAAAGGGAGAAGACGACGATCATGAGTGGGCTCATGTAAATCATTTTCTTGATTTGTTCTCTTTGCATTTCATCTTCTACTCCGTGAAGTGAAAGGAGCGATTGAAGATAGTAAAGAATACCAGCGAAGGCAACCAAAATCATACTTGGAGAACCTAGAGGAATTCCTAGGTAGCTTGCTTGAGCAACACCTTCAGTATGTTGGGCAGCAAAGTAGATAGCAGAGAAGAAAGGCATTTGAAGGAGTACAGGGAAACATCCTATACCACCAAACATGCTGATGCCGTGCTCTTTTTGAGCGGCAAAGAGAGCTTGTTGGGCTTCGAGTTTTTCTTCTTGAGTCGTTGCTTCTTTGAGACGTGTTTGGTGTGGCTCAAGGACGTGCTTGAGGGCGTTCATCTTCTCAGAGTGAAGCGTTGCCTTCCATGATTGGTAGATACCAAGTGGCAAGATAATCAAGCGAACAATAATGGTTACGATGATGATACCAACCCCAAAACCAAGCCCCTTGTCATTGGCGAAGTACTTGATAGCTTCAGCCATAGGAGCGCCAATCGTATTCCAAATAAATCCTGTTGGCTGGCCTGTGGCTTTATCGACATTGACACAGCCAGTTAAGACTAGCAACATAGCCACTCCCATAGCTGAGAGTGCAAAACGTTTAATAGATTTCACTGTTTTTATTCCTTCTTTAAAAATTATACCTCTCTATTCTACTGTTTTTTTACAAAATATACAATAGTTCTAGAGACCTAATTTGCGATTTTAAAGTCAGAGTAGGGAGGAAAGTTGCTTAGTTTGACATCTAAGTAGCTGACTTTTGAAAAAGGGTGTCGGTCCTTTTCGTATTTCTTGGATAAATTTTGTCATGGTAGCAGAGTGAGTCTGCTTGGGCTAATATTTCCACTGTGCCATCGTCGTTATTCCATACCCGACCTGTGATGCCACCAATTTCAAGTGCCAGGCTATAAACACCCCAACGAAATCCGACTCCCTGCACCCTACCTTGGGCAATCATTCTAACCTTTTGCATACCAAACCCCTTTGATTGTGTTATAATATTTCTATGACTATTATAACCTCAAAAGCCAATTCTGTGGTAAAAAATGCCAAGAAATTACACCAAAAAAAATACCGCAAGTCTGCTTATTTGATTGAAGGCTGGCACTTGTTTGAAGAAGCTGTGCAAGCTGGAGTGACGATTGAGAAAATCTTTGCCCTAGAAAATTACCGAGATCAGTTAGCTGCTTTTCCGCAAACTGTCTGGGTGTCAGAGGATATTTTACTAGATTTGGCGGATTCTCAGACTCCACAGGGCATTGTTGCGGTGGTTCAAAAAGAAGAAGTAGGACAAGTTGATTTGAGTCAGGGTAAGTTCTTGTTTTTGGAAGATGTGCAAGATCCTGGTAATGTGGGAACTATCATTCGGACTGCGGATGCAGCAGGTTTTACTGGAGTGATTGTTTCAGAAAAGTCGGCAGATATATACAGTCTCAAGACCTTACGTTCCATGCAAGGCAGTCATTTCCATCTGCCCATTTACCGGATGTCTAGTCAAGCGCTTCTTAAGGAAACCAAAGAAGCAGCTATCCCAGTGCTGGCAACAACCCTATCTAAAGATTCTGTTGATTACAGAGAACTGCCTCCTATAGAAAATTTTGTACTAGTCATGGGGAATGAGGGTCAAGGAATTAGTCCCCTCATGGCTGAAAGTGCAGATCAATTGGTACACATTAGCATGAAGGGGCAGGCCGAGAGTTTGAATGTTGCAGTGGCAGCAGGTATTTTGATTTTCCATTTAAGCTAATTTTAATTTTCTTTGTTATAATCAAGGAAAGACATTCATAGAAAAGGAGAAAAGATGAATTATACTATTATACAAGACCGTACTGGTCTCAATCAATTTTACGCTAAGGTTTATGCCTTTGTTGGGCTAGGAATCGGGCTATCCGCTTTGGTATCTGGCCTCATGTTGACAGTCTTTCAGTCTCAGTTGGTTTACTTTTTGATGCAGGGGCGTCTCTGGTTGACCATTGCAACCTTTGCAGAGCTAGCACTAGTCTTCGTTGCTAGTAGCATGGCTTCAAGGAATAGTCCAGCTGCTCTTCCAGTATTTTTACTTTACTCTGTTTTAAACGGATTTACCCTCAGTTTTGTGGTGGCCTTCTATACTCCAGGTACAGTTTTATCAGCCTTTGTGTCGAGCGCCCTTCTCTTCTTTGTCATGGCGGCAGTTGGTATCTTCACCAAGAAAGATTTGAGTGGCCTTGGTCGGGCTATGATGGCGGCTCTTATCGGTTTGCTGATTGCTATGGTAGTCAATATTTTCTTGGCTAGCGGTTTCTTTGATTATATGATTAGCGTAGCCATGGTTTTGGTTTTCTCAGGGTTGATTGCTTGGGACAATCAAAGAATTCGTCTCGCTTATGAACAATCACAAGGTCGTGTAGCGACAGGTTGGGTTGTGTCAATGGCTCTCAGTATCTATCTTGATTTTATCAATCTCTTCCTAAGTATTCTCCGTATTTTCGGTCGCAATGACTAAAAGGTCTATGAAATCAGTGTTTTGAGTAACACTGATTTTTTTAAATTTTCTCTTTTCTTTTCTTGAAAATAGGTGTATAATACGTTTATTAAATTTTTGAGGAGTAGCCTATGAAGAAAAGTTTTATTCATCAACAAGAAGAAATTTCCTTTGTCAAAAACACTTTTACCCAGTATTTGAAAGATAAGCTAGAAGTCGTCGAAGTTCAAGGTCCTATCTTGAGCAAGGTCGGTGACGGGATGCAGGACAACCTATCTGGTGTGGAAAATCCAGTATCTGTCAAGGTTTTGCAGATTCCTGATGAAACCTATGAAGTGGTTCATTCGCTTGCTAAATGGAAACGCCATACCCTAGCTCGTTTTGGTTTCGGTGAAGGTGAAGGTCTTTTCGTCCACATGAAGGCCCTTCGTCCAGACGAAGACTCGCTGGATGCAACCCACTCTGTCTTTGTGGATCAGTGGGACTGGGAAAAGGTCATTCCAAATGGTCAACGAAACATTGCTTACCTAAAAGAAACCGTTGAGAAGATTTATAAGGCTATTCGCCTGACTGAGCTAGCAGTAGAAGCCCGCTATGACATCGAGTCTATCTTGCCAAAACAAATCACCTTTATCCACACAGAAGAGTTGGTAGAACGCTACCCAGATCTGACACCAAAAGAGCGTGAAAATGCGATCTGTAAAGAATTTGGAGCTGTCTTCTTAATTGGTATCGGTGGCGAGTTGCCAGACGGCAAACCGCACGATGGACGTGCACCAGACTACGATGACTGGACAAGTGAGTCTGAAAATGGCTACAAGGGTCTGAATGGAGATATTCTTGTTTGGAATGAGTCTTTAGGTGGAGCCTTTGAGTTGTCGTCTATGGGGATTCGCGTAGATGAAGAAACCCTTCGCCGTCAGGTAGAAATCACCGGTGATGAGGACCGTTTAGAATTGGAATGGCACAAGGCTCTATTGAATGGCCTATTCCCATTGACAATCGGTGGAGGAATTGGACAATCTCGTATGGCCATGTTCTTACTTCGCAAGAAACATATCGGAGAAGTGCAAACAAGTGTTTGGCCTCAAGAAGTTCGCGATGCTTACGAAAATATTTTGTAGAGAATCGAACCGCAAGGTTCGGTTTTCTTTCTCTTTTTGCCTATAATTTGGTATAATAAACGGTATGAAAATCGTATCAGGAATCTATGGGGGACGTCCCCTCAAGACACTAGAAGGTAAGACGACAAGACCAACTTCGGATAAGGTTAGGGGAGCTATTTTTAACATGATTGGTCCCTATTTTGAAGGGGGACGAGTCTTGGACCTGTATGCAGGTAGTGGTGGCTTATCTATCGAGGCAGTATCGCGTGGCATGTCCAGTGCTGTTTTGGTGGAGAGAGACCGTAAGGCTCAGAACATCGTGGCTGAAAATATTCAGATGACCAAGGAAGTTGGAAAATTTCAACTCCTCAAGATGGATGCAGAAAGGGCGTTGGAACAGCTATCTGGGGAATTTGACCTCATTTTCTTAGACCCTCCTTATGCCAAGGAACAAATCGTAGCAGATATTGAAAAAATGGCTGAGAGAGAGCTTTTTTCTGAAGATGTCATGGTCGTGTGTGAGACGGATAAAGCCGTGGAACTTCCAGAAGAAATTGCCTGTCTGGGCATCTGGAAGGAAAAAATTTATGGAATTAGTAAGGTGACAGTCTATGTCAGATAAGATTGGCTTATTCACAGGCTCGTTTGATCCGATGACAAATGGGCATCTGGATATGATTGAACGGGCGAGCAAACTCTTTGACAAGCTCTATGTAGGTATTTTTTTTAATCCCCATAAACAAGGATTTCTCCCTCTTGAAAATCGTAAACGGGGGCTAGAAAAGGCTGTGAAACATTTGGAAAATGTTAAAGTCGTGTCTTCTCATGATGAATTGGTAGTTGATGTCGCAAAAAGACTGGGGGCTACTTGCCTAGTGCGAGGCTTGAGAAATGCGGCGGATTTGCAATATGAAGCCAGTTTTGATTACTACAACCATCAGCTGTCTCCTAATATAGAGACCATTTACTTACATAGCCGATCTGAACATCTCTATATCAGTTCATCTGGTGTCAGAGAACTTTTGAAGTTTGGTCAGGATATTGCTTGCTATGTTCCCGAGAGTATTTTGGAGGAAATAAGAAATGAAAAAAAAGACTAGATGGCCCTTATATGTCATTGCGGCCTTAATTGTGACTTTCTTGGCATTTGTAGTGCCCTTGCCCTACTATATAGAAGTTCCAGGTGGTTCGGAAGATATTCGCCAAGTCCTTAAAGTAAATGACACAGAAGATAAGGAAGCTGGGGCCTATCAATTCGTTACGGTTGGTGTCCAGCATGCTACTTTAGCCCATATGATTTATGCGTGGTTGACGCCTTTTACAGATATTCGCAGTGCTCAGGAGACTACAGGCGGAACTTCCGATGTTGAATTTATGCGGATCAATCAATTCTACATGCAAACATCGCAAAATATGGCCAAATATCAAGGACTAAAAACAGCTGGTAAGGATATTGAACTTAAATACCTTGGGGTTTATGTTTTGACTGTGACGGATAATTCGACCTTTAAAGGGATTCTCAATATCTCTGATACGGTCACCGCAGTCAATGATCAGACCTTTGATAGTTCCAAAGATTTGATTGATTACGTCAATTCTCAAAAACTAGGGGACTCCGTCAAGGTCACCTATGAAGAGGATGGGCAAACCAAGTCTGCAGAAGGTAAGATTATCACCTTGGAAAATGGCAAAAATGGGATTGGAATCGGCTTGATTGACCGTACGGAAGTGACCAGTGATGTCCCAATTCGCTTTTCAACAGCTGGTATCGGCGGACCAAGTGCTGGCCTCATGTTTAGTCTGGCTATCTATACTCAAATAGCTGACCCTGGCCTTCGTAATGGCCGTATTGTTGCCGGTACAGGTACCATTGACCGCGATGGGAATGTGGGGGACATTGGAGGTATTGATAAGAAAGTTGTAGCTTCGGCTAGAGAAGGTGCTGCGATTTTCTTTGCCCCAGATAACCCTGTTAGCGAAGAAGAACAAAAAGCGCATCCTGATGCGAAAAACAACTACCAGACAGCCTTAGAAGCAGCTAAAACAATCAAGACAGATATGAAAATCGTTCCAGTTAAAACCCTACAAGATGCAATTGATTACTTGAAAAACAATCCCTAGTTTTTGAGGGAAGTTTCCAAACTAGCGTACAAACAGAGAAGATGGTATAATAGTCAAATGGTTCAATTATTATTCACTCTAAGCAGTCACATGCTCTTTATTTATGTGAGTTTTTCCCTTTTAAAGAATCTTGTTAGATGGGAAAAGATTTTAAAAGTGACAGCTGAGAATACAGGAAAAATTCGTTTACTAGTAGCCTTTTTCAGTATTGTAATGGGCTACATCATGAGTTCTTTCTTTATCAGCCTATATCAGTTGTGGCAAGAAGCGCTTAGAGGATTATTATAAAATCAAATGTAAAGGAAATAGTATGGAAAAAATTGTGGTTCAAGGTGGCGATAATTGTCTGGTAGGAAGTGTTACGATTGAAGGAGCAAAGAATGCAGTCTTGCCTTTGTTGGCAGCGACTATTCTAGCAAGTGAAGGAAAGACCGTCTTGCAGAATGTTCCTATCTTGTCAGATGTTTTCACTATGAATCAGGTGGTTCGTGGTTTAAATGCCAAGGTGGATTTTAATGAAGAAGCTCATCTTGTTGAGGTGGACGCGACTGGCGATATCACTGAGGAAGCTCCTTACAAGTATGTCAGCAAGATGCGTGCATCTATCGTTGTCTTGGGGCCAATTCTTGCCCGTGTAGGTCATGCTAAGGTATCCATGCCAGGTGGTTGTACGATTGGTAGCCGTCCTATTGATCTTCATTTGAAAGGTCTAGAAGCTATGGGGGTTAAGATTAGCCAGACAGCTGGTTACATCGAAGCCAAGGCTGATCGCTTACATGGAGCTCATATCTATATGGATTTCCCAAGTGTTGGTGCTACTCAGAACTTGATGATGGCAGCGACGCTGGCTGATGGTGTGACAGTGATTGAGAATGCTGCGCGTGAGCCTGAGATTGTCGACCTGGCTATTCTCCTAAATGAGATGGGAGCCAAGGTCAAAGGGGCTGGTACAGAGACCATTACCATTACTGGTGTGGAGAAACTTCATGGTACGACTCACAATGTGGTCCAAGACCGTATCGAAGCTGGAACCTTTATGGTGGCTGCTGCCATGACTGGTGGTGATGTCTTGATTAAAGACGCTGTTTGGGAGCACAACCGTCCCTTGATTGCCAAATTGCTTGAAATGGGAGTGGAAGTGACGGAGGAGACGGAAGGAATTCGCGTTCGCTCTCAACTAGAAAATCTAAAAGCTGTCCATGTGAAAACCTTGCCTCACCCAGGATTTCCAACAGATATGCAGGCTCAATTTACAGCCTTGATGACCGTCGCAAAAGGCGAATCAACTATGGTGGAGACAGTTTTTGAGAATCGTTTTCAACATCTAGAAGAAATGCGTCGCATGGGCTTGCATTCTGAGATTATCCGTGACACAGCTCGTATTGTTGGTGGACAGCCTTTGCAGGGAGCAGAAGTTCTTTCAACTGACCTTCGTGCCAGTGCAGCCTTGATTTTGACAGGTTTGGTAGCACAAGGAGAAACTGTGGTTGGTAAATTGGTTCACTTGGATAGAGGCTACTACCGTTTCCATGAGAAGTTAGCGCAGCTGGGTGCTAAGATTCAGCGGATTGAGGCAAGTGATGAAGATGAATAAGAAATCAGGCTACGTAGCTAAGCGTTTGCTTTTAGTCATTCTGGTACTGGTTTTAGGTGCTTTAGCCCTAGGAATCGGTTTAATGGTCGGTTATGGAATCTTGGGCAAGGGTCAAGATCCATGGGCTATCCTGTCTCCAGCAAAATGGCAGGAATTGATTCATAAATTTACAGGAAATTAGGCTGGGAGACCAGCCTTTTTCTAGAGATAAGGAGAAATATGAACAAAAAAACAAGACAGACACTAATCGGACTGCTAGTGTTATTGCTTTTATCTGCAGGGAGCTACTATATCAAGCAGATGCAGTCGACAGCTAATAGTCCTAAAACTAAGGTTAGTCAGAAAAAACAAGCTTCTGAAGCTCCTAGTCAAGAATTGGCAGAAAGTGTCTTAACAGACGCAGTCAAAGGCCAAATAAAAGGGAGTCTTGAATGGAATGGCTCAGGTGCTTTTATTGTCAATGGTAATAAAACAAACCTAGATGCCAAAGTTTCAAGTAAGCCCTACGCTGATAATAAAACAAAGACAGTGGGCAAGGAAACCGTGCCAACTGTAGCAAATGCTCTCTTGTCTAAGGCAACTCGCCAGTACAAGAATCGTGAAGAAACGGGGAATGGTTCGACTTCATGGACTCCTCCAGGCTGGCATCAGGTTAAGAATCTAAAGGGTACTTATACCCATGCGGTCGATAGAGGTCACTTGTTAGGCTATGCCTTAATCGGTGGCTTGGATGGTTTTGATGCCTCGACAAGCAATCCTAAAAACATTGCTGTTCAAACAGCCTGGGCAAATCAGGCACAAGCCGAGGATTCGACTGGTCAAAACTACTATGAAAGCATGGTACGTAAGGCCTTGGATAAAAACAAGCGTGTCCGTTACCGTGTAACCCTTTACTACGCTTCGAATGAGGATTTAGTTCCTTCAGCTTCACAGATTGAAGCCAAGTCTTCAGATGGAGAATTGGAATTTAATGTTCTAGTTCCCAATGTTCAAAAGGGACTTCAACTGGATTACCGAACTGGAGAAGTAACTGTAACTCATACTCAATGAAAATCAAAGTACAAACTAGGAAGCTAGCCGCAGGTTGCTCAAAGCACAGCTTTGAGGTTGCAGATGAAGCTGACGTGGTTTGAAGAGATTTTCGAAGAGTATCAGTAAAAGATAAGATAAACTCCTATGACACTTGTGGATGTAGGAGTTTTTTTGGGGACAATTTAAGTAGAACTAGAATAGACACTGAGAAAAATAATATGTACTGAGCTAATTTTTGTGATATAATAAGTGACAAGATACTATTTTAGGAGAAGAACTATGGAAGACCCAAGTAGTCAGAATTTGTTGCTACAATTTGTTTTATTGTTTATCTTGACGGTGTTAAATGCCTTTTTCTCAGCCACAGAAATGGCCATGGTTTCTCTTAACCGTGCGCGGGTTGAACAAAAGGCAGAAGAAGGAGATAGACGCTATATCCGTCTGCTCAAGGTACTAGAAAATCCTAACCACTTTTTATCAACCATTCAAGTAGGGATTACCCTGATTACGATCTTATCTGGGGCGAGTTTGGCAGAAACTCTGGGACGAGAAATTGCATCTTGGCTTGGAAATGGTGAAACATCTTATGCCGTTGCAAGTTTTCTATCTTTAGCATTTTTGACTTATATTTCCATCGTTTTTGGGGAATTGTATCCTAAGAGAATCGCTCTTAATCTAAAGGATGCCTTGGCGATTCGTACAGCGCCAGTTATCATTGGGCTGGGGAAACTAGTTAGTCCCTTTGTTTGGCTCTTATCTGCGTCTACCAATCTCTTGAGTAACTTGACTCCTATGACCTTTGACGATGCTGACGAAAAAATGACCCGTGATGAAATTGAGTACATGTTGACCAATAGTGAAGAAACACTAGATGCTGAGGAAATTGAGATGTTACAAGGGATTTTTTCTCTAGATGAACTGATGGCCAGAGAAGTCATGGTTCCTCGGACAGATGCCTTTATGGTGGATATTCAGGATGATAGTCAAACCATTATTCAAAGTATTTTAAAACAAAATTATTCTCGTATCCCTGTCTATGATGGGGACAAGGATAACGTGATTGGGATTATTCACACTAAGAGTCTCCTTAATGCGGGATTTGTGGACGGTTTTGACAATATTGTTTGGAAGAAAATCTTACAAGATCCACTTTTTGTTCCTGAAACTATTTTTGTGGATGACTTGTTAAAAGAACTGCGCAATACCCAAAGACAAATGGCAATCTTACTGGATGAATACGGTGGGATGGCTGGTTTGGTGACACTTGAAGACCTCTTAGAGGAAATCGTTGGCGAAATCGATGACGAAACAGATAAGACTGAAATCGAAGTTCATAAAATTGGAGAAGATACTTATATTGTTCAAGGTACCATGAATCTCAATGATTTTAATGACTACTTTGATGTTGAACTGGAAAGTGATGACGTTGATACCATCGCTGGTTACTATTTGACAGGAGTTGGGACCATTCCAACGACTGAGAAACTCAGTTATGAATTAGTCAGCCAAAACAAGCAGCTTATCCTAACCAATGATAAGGTAAAAAATGGACGTGTTACTAAGGTAAAAGTCCAAATTACCGAAGTTGAAATAGAAGAAGAAACAGAGTAAACTAGAGGCTTTTGTCACCAGGCGTGACGAAGCTTTTTCAGTTGATTTCATACTCTTCGAAAATCAAATTCAAACCGCGTCAACTTCGCCTTGCTGTACGCAAGTACAGCCTGCAGCTAGTTTCCTAGTTTGCTCTTTGATTTTCATTGAGTATCAAAAGATTGTCTCCTAAAAAGAAGTCTGCCCCAAATTCGCTCCAAAAATTTTTGTCAGTTATATGTATTTATCAGAAAAAAAGAAAAAAGCCCTTTAAACTGGGCTTTCTGTTTAAATGGAACCTGACAAATCAAGTTATAGAAGGCGGTAGACGGATTTGAACCGACGATCAAGCTTTTGCAGAGCCGTGCCTTACCACTTGGCTATACCGCCTTAACGTTTATTATTATACCTTGAAAATCATTTTCAGTCAATAGTTTTTTCAGCTTTTCAGATTTTTTTGTATGAATAAGCCTAAATATTCTGAAAATTCGTTTACTTTTCTCAAAATCTATGATATAATTGATGATAGCTTATACTTTATTAAGAGGAGTAAAGAAATGAAAAAAAGTAGAGTATTTATTGCAGCAGGAGTTGCTTTGTTTGCGACGGGTTTGTTAGTGGCTTGTGGGAATTCAAAATCATCGGATTCGACAGCTCCAAAGACCTATGGCTATGTCTATTCAGCTGATCCAGAAACATTGGACTATCTTATCTCTGGAAAAGAGAGTACGAAAGTGGCTACTTCAAACGGGATCGATGGCCTCTTCACAAATGACAAATATGGGAATTTGACTCCTGCGGTTGCAGAAGACTGGTCTGTATCAAAGGACGGATTGACATATACCTACAAAATTCGTAAAGGTGTCAAATGGATGACATCCGATGGTGAAGAATATGCCGAAGTGACTGCTAAAGACTTCGTGAATGGATTGAAACATGCTGCAGATAAGAAATCAGAAGCTCTATATCTAGCTGAAACTTCTGTTAAAGGTTTATCTGATTATTTGGCTGGGAATTCAAAAGATTTCTCTACAGTAGGTGTTAAAGCGGTTGATGACTATACTCTTGAGTATACTTTGAACCAACCAGAACCTTACTGGAACTCTAAGATGGTTTATTCAATTTTCTGGCCATTAAACGAAGAATTTGAAAAATCAAAAGGCTCTGATTTTGCTAAAGCGACAGATCCTACATCATTGCTATATAATGGACCTTTCTTGCTCAAAGGTTTGACTGCTAAATCTTCTATCGAATTTGCTAAGAACGAGCAGTACTGGGATAAAGAGAATGTTCATTTAGATACAGCAACACTTGCATATTTTGATGGTTCGGACCAAGAATCACTTGAGCGTAACTTTACAAGTGGAGCTTATAGTTTTGCTCGTCTTTACCCAACAAGTTCAAACTTCTCAAAGGTAGAGGAGTCATACAAGGATAATATTTTCTACACTCCATCAGGAGCTGGTATTGGAGGTTTAGGTGTAAATATCGATCGACAAAATTACAAATATACATCTAAAACGACAGATGAAGAGAAAACATCTACTAAGAAAGCTCTTCTTAACAAAGACTTCCGCCAAGCCTTGAACTTTGCCTTTGACCGTACAGGTTATTCTGCTCAAGTTAACGGTAAAGAAGGTGCTCCTCTCGCAGTTCGTAATTTATTTGTGAAACCAGACTTTGTGACTGCAGGCGAAAAAACTTTCGGTGACTTGGTTGCTGAAAAAGTTAAGACTTATGGAGATGAGTGGAAAGATGTAAACTTTGCTGATGGTCAAGACGGTCTCTTTAACGCTGACAAAGCTAAAGCAGAATTTGCTAAAGCTAAAACTGCTCTGGAAGCAGAAGGTGTGAAATTCCCTATCCACTTGGATGTTCCAGTAGACCAAACCTCTAAAAACTTTGTCGCACGGATTCAGTCGTTCAAACAATCAGTTGAAAAAGTTTTAGGCGAAGAAAATGTTGTCATCGATATTCAACAAATTTCTAAAGATGAATTCTTTAATGCGACTTATTATGCTGCTAATGCGGCAGCTGAGGATTGGGATCTTTCAGGTGCGGTTGGATGGAATCCTGACTATGAAGATCCATCAACTTACCTTGATATCCTTAAATCAACTAATAGTGAGCAAACGAAAACTTATATGGGGTATGATGACCCATCAAATGCAGCTGCAGCTAAAGTTGGTGTGAAAGATTACGATAAATTGCTTGATGAAGCTGGAAAAGAAACAAGTGATCTTAACAAACGTTATGAAAAATATGCTGCTGCTCAAGCTTGGTTGACAGACAGTTCACTCTTCTTACCAGCTATGTCTTCTAGTGGTGCTGCACCATTCATTTCTCGTGTTGTACCATTCTCAGCTTCTTATAGCCAATCTGGAGACAAAGGTTCAAATCTCTACTTCAAATATATTCAGTTACAAGACAAAGTTGTAACAAAGGCTGATTATGAACAAGCTCGTGAGAAATGGCTCAAAGAGAAAAAAGAATCAAACGAAAAAGTTCAAAAAGAATTGACTAAACACGTTAAATAAATAACTCTCAAGGGAACTTTCTCTCCATGAGGAGAAGGTTCTTTTGGGATTTAAAAAGGAAACGATATGAAGAAATATATTTTTATGCGTGTCTTGCGGTCATTGGTTTCTATCTTCTTAGTAACAACCTTGACTTACACGATTATCTATACAATGGTTCCTCGAAAATTGATTTTCAAACAGGATACCAACTATAACAAGATTGCGACAACTGCTGATAAACGTGATAACTATGAGAATACTGTCTATGAGCGTATGGGCTATATCGAGTACTACGATACCAAAGAGTTGCAAGAAAAAGCTAGCCAGATGGATGCTTCTGTAACCGTTGAAGCCAATGATACCAACAAGGCCATCTATGAAAAATACATCAAACAAATCGGTCATGGTTGGACCCTGGGAGAATTTACTGAAAGTGGCCAATTCTACGCTACTCGTGAAATCCCAATTTTTGAACGTGTTTTTCACTTCTATGCTAACTTGATTGACATTGACCATACTAATAAAATTCAAGACCCTGAAAATCCAGACTTGAAACGTTACCTTCGTTTTGAAAATGATCCAGCGATCGGATGGTCATTGGTTGGTTCAGGAACTAAACATAAATATCTCTTGTACTTCAACGGTCAGTTCCCATTTGTGCATCAAAACTTTGTGAATATCAATTTAGGTGACTCTTATCCAACCTATGCTAATACACCAGTTCTTCAGGTTATTACTCAAGGTCAAGGACAAACCAAAACTGCCCAAGTTCAGTTCCCAACAGGTAAGAAAACTTCTTCTGTAAATATTTACTCAAGAACCTATAAATCACCTAGTCAGGCTGATTCTCGTGAAGTAGCCAACTACGGAAAAGATGATCCTTATACAGCTACAGAAAGTAACTACCAATATCCTTCTATGATTACCAGCTCTGCAGTCGTTGGATTGATTGGTTTGGTGATTTCTTATGCGATTGCCGTGCCACTTGGTTCAGCTATGGCTCGCTTCAAGAACACATGGATTGATAGTTTCTCAACAGGGGCTTTGACCTTCTTGATGGCTCTTCCAACAATTGCCTTGGTTTATATCGTTCGTTTGGCTGGTTCTTCAATCGGCTTGCCAGATTCATTCCCTATCTTGGGTGCTGGAGATTGGCGTTCGTATGTTTTACCAGCAGTTATCCTTGGTTTGTTGGGTGCTCCTGGTACAGCTATTTGGATTCGTCGTTACATGATTGACTTACAGTCACAGGATTTTGTTCGTTTTGCTCGTGCAAAAGGTTTGTCTGAAAAAGAAATTTCAAACAAACATATCTTTAAAAATGCCATGGTTCCGCTGGTTTCAGGAATTCCTGGTGCTGTTATGGGGGTTATCGGTGGTGCAACCCTTACTGAAACAGTCTTCGCTTTCCCAGGTATGGGTAAAATGTTGATTGACTCTGTAAAAGCATCTAATAACTCTATGGTCGTTGGTCTTGTCTTCATCTTTACATGTATTTCTATCTTCTCACTTCTTTTGGGAGATATTTGGATGACCATTATTGATCCACGTATTAAATTGACTGAGAAAGGAGGCAAATAATGTCTACAATCGATAAAGAAAAATTTCAGTTCGTAAAACGTGACGATTTTGCCTCTGAAGTCATTGATGCGCCAGCATATTCTTACTGGAAGTCAGTGTTTAGACAATTTATGAAGAAAAAATCAACTGTAGTCATGTTGGGAATCTTGGTAGCCATCATTTTGATGAGTTTCATCTACCCAATGTTTTCTAAGTTTGATTTCAATGATGTCAGCAAGGTAAACGACTTTAGTGCTCGTTATATCAAGCCAAATGCTGAGCATTGGTTCGGTACAGACAGTAATGGTAAATCTCTCTTTGACGGTGTCTGGTTCGGAGCTCGTAACTCTATCCTCATTTCTGTGATTGCGACAGTGATTAACTTGGTTATCGGTGTTTTTGTCGGTGGTATTTGGGGAATTTCAAAATCAGTTGACCGTGTCATGATGGAAGTTTATAACGTCATCTCAAATATCCCATCTCTCTTGATTGTCATTGTCTTGACTTACTCAATCGGAGCTGGATTCTGGAATCTGATTTTTGCTATGAGTGTAACGACATGGATTGGGATTGCCTTCATGATCCGTGTGCAAATCTTGCGTTATCGTGACTTGGAATACAACTTGGCGTCACGTACTTTGGGAACTCCAACCTTGAAGATTGTTGCCAAAAATATCATGCCTCAATTGGTATCTGTTATTGTGACAACCATGACACAAATGCTTCCAAGCTTTATCTCATACGAAGCCTTCTTGTCATTCTTCGGTCTTGGATTACCAATCACAGTGCCAAGTTTGGGTCGTTTGATTTCAGATTATTCACAAAACGTAACAACCAATGCTTACTTGTTCTGGATTCCATTGACAACTCTTGTCTTGGTATCCTTATCCCTTTTCGTAGTTGGTCAAAACTTAGCGGATGCTAGTGATCCACGTACACATAGATAGGAGTAGAAATGACAAAAGAAAAAAATGTAATTTTGACTGCTCGCGATATTGTCGTGGAATTTGACGTTCGTGACAAAGTATTGACAGCCATTCGCGGCGTTTCCCTTGAACTAGTTGAAGGTGAAGTATTGGCCTTGGTAGGTGAGTCAGGATCAGGTAAATCTGTTTTGACAAAGACCTTCACAGGTATGCTCGAAGAAAATGGTCGTATTGCCCAAGGTAGCATTGACTACCGTGGTCAGGATTTGACAGCTCTATCTTCTCACAAGGATTGGGAACAAATTCGGGGTGCTAAGATTGCGACTATCTTCCAAGATCCAATGACTAGTTTGGACCCAATTAAAACAATTGGTAGTCAAATTACAGAAGTTATTGTAAAACACCAAGGAAAAACAGCTAAAGAAGCAAAAGAATTGGCCATTGACTACATGAATAAGGTTGGGATTCCAGACGCAGATAGACGTTTTGATGAATACCCATTCCAATATTCTGGAGGAATGCGTCAACGTATCGTTATTGCCATTGCCCTTGCTTGCCGACCTGATGTCTTGATCTGTGATGAGCCAACGACTGCCTTGGATGTGACTATCCAAGCACAGATTATTGATTTGCTGAAATCTTTACAAAACGAGTACCATTTCACAACAATCTTTATCACTCACGACCTTGGTGTGGTGGCAAGTATTGCGGATAAGGTAGCGGTTATGTATGCAGGAGAAATCGTTGAGTATGGAACTGTTGAGGAAGTCTTCTATGACCCTCGCCATCCATATACATGGAGTCTCTTGTCTAGCTTGCCTCAGCTTGCTGATGATAAAGGGGATCTTTACTCAATCCCAGGAACACCTCCGTCACTTTATACTGACCTGAAAGGGGATGCCTTTGCCTTGCGTTCAGACTATGCAATGCAAATTGACTTTGAACAAAAAGCTCCTCAATTCTCAGTATCAGAGACACATTGGGCTAAAACTTGGCTTCTTCATGAGGATGCTCCAAAAGTAGAAAAACCAGCTGTGATTGCAAATCTCCATGATAAGATCCGTGATAAAATGGGATTTGCCCATCTGGCAGACTAGGAGGAAGGAAATGTCTGAAAAATTAGTAGAAATCAAAGATTTAGAAATTTCCTTTGGTGAAGGAAGTAAGAAGTTTGTCGCAGTTAAAAATGCTAACTTCTTTATCAACAAGGGAGAAACGTTCTCGCTTGTAGGTGAGTCAGGTAGTGGGAAAACAACTATTGGTCGTGCGATAATCGGTCTCAATGATACAAGTAATGGAGATATCATTTTTGAAGGTCAAAAGATTAATGGTAAGAAATCGCGTGAACAAGCTGCAGAATTGATTCGTCGTATCCAGATGATTTTTCAAGACCCTGCCGCAAGTTTGAATGAACGTGCGACTGTTGATTATATTATTTCTGAAGGTCTTTACAATCATCATCTGTTCAAGGATGAAGAAGAACGTAAAGAGAAAGTTCAAAATATTATCCGTGAAGTAGGTCTTCTTGCTGAGCACTTGACTCGTTACCCTCATGAATTCTCAGGTGGTCAACGTCAACGTATCGGTATTGCCCGTGCCTTGGTCATGCAACCAGACTTTGTTATTGCGGATGAGCCCATTTCAGCCTTGGACGTTTCTGTTCGTGCCCAAGTCTTGAACTTACTCAAAAAATTCCAAAAAGAACTTGGTTTGACCTATCTCTTTATCGCCCATGATTTGTCTGTCGTTCGCTTTATTTCAGATCGTATCGCAGTTATTTATAAGGGTGTTATTGTAGAAGTTGCAGAAACAGAAGAATTGTTTAACAATCCAATTCATCCATATACTCAAGCCTTGCTTTCAGCGGTACCAATTCCAGACCCAATCTTGGAACGCAAGAAAGTCTTGAAGGTTTACGACCCAAGTCAACACGACTATGAGACTGATAAGCCATCCATGGTAGAAATCCGTCCAGGTCACTATGTTTGGGCTAACCAAGCCGAATTGACGCGTTACCAAAAAGGATTAAACTAATAATGGTTTTATAATTTCCATATCAACTTTTGTGGAAATTATAAACCTTTTTTTGTTGGCCTTATTTGAAAATGCTTTGAAAGCGTCCTGAAAGAATTTTCGAAAAATTTTAAAAAATTCTGAAATATTCTTGACAGGTGATGAAAAAGGTGGTAAGATAGGAAACATCAAAAAAGAAAGCAGAAAAAGAAATGAATAAGAGACAAGCTGTAACTATGAATCAAAACTTTTACTTTAGCTACTTTAGATAGTGTTTGTAGACATGTCACCATGGATGCAAACAGTTCAAGCAATTTGTTTGTATCTATGTGGCTAAGATTTTTGATTGTGGTCCATATAGATGAATATCTAAATGGACTAGCTAAGTTGTAACTTGTTAGATTATTTCAAGCATCCGTTTAGATAGTATCTAGGCGGTTTTTTGTTTTATCTTTTCTGAGAAGGAGTTTCATTATGAAAGTTGTTCGAAAATTACTAGCCCCCCTCTTGGTAGTGGGGATTCTCTTGACCTCTCTGATCAGTTTGCATCAGTTGAAGGCAGATAAGAAAAAAGATGTGTTTCGCATTGGTATTTCGCAATTTATTACCCATCAGTCCTTAGACGCTACTAGAGAAGGATTTGTGGATGAGCTGGCTAAACAAGGCTATGTTGAGGGGAAAAATATTGAGATTGATTTGCAAAATGCACAGGGGGAGCAAAGAAATCTAAAAACCATTTCCCAGCAACTAGCAGAATCTAGTGATGTCGTTCTAGCTATCGCAACGCCTTCTGCTCAGAGCTTGGCCAATACAACACAAACGACACCGGTTATCTTTTCAGCGGTAACAGATCCTGTCAGTGCCAAGCTAGTTGAGTCAAGAGAACATCCTGGGGGTAATGTAACTGGGACAAGCGATCAGTCATCAGATGCCATTTCAACCCAAATCAATTTGATAAAGAAAGTGTTGCCAAAAGCTAAAACGATTGGAATTCTCTATACCCAGAGCGAGCCAAACTCAGTTGTCCAAAAGGATGAAGCTAAGCGCCTTCTGGAAGAAAAAGGCTTTACCGTTGTTGAAAAAACAATCTTGGACAGTAATAACGTCAAGGCTGCTGCAGAGAGCTTGATGACAGAGGTGGATATGGTTTTTGTACCAACTGATAATATCATTTCGTCAACCATGGAAACAGTCAAGCAGGTTTCTATTAAACATAAGGTACCAGTATTTGGTGGTTCAACAGAAATGGTTGCGGTTGGTGGCTTGTATAACTACGGAACCAATTATGAAGAATTGGGAAGACAGACAGCACGAATGCTGATTCGTGTTTTAAAAGGTGAAAAGCCAGAAAATATAGCAGTTGAGTTGCCTGAAAAATTGGAATTGCATACCAATCAAGAAATGGCAGATGCACTAGGAATTGATATCAGTAAGTTAGAAGGCAAGGAATAAGGAGGTTTAAGATGAATTTTGTGCTATCTAGTTTATCAGAAGGTTTGTTGTGGTCGATTATGGCGATTGGAGTCTACTTGACTTTCCGTATTTTGGATATTGCGGATATGACTGCTGAGGGAGCCTTTCCTCTGGGGGCGGCTGTCGTCGTATCTCAGATACAGGCAGGGGCAAATCCTTGGCTTGCGACCTTACTTGCTTTGCTGGCAGGTATGGTAGCAGGTCTTGTATCAGGAATGCTTCACACCAAGATGAAAATTCCAGCTCTCTTGACAGGGATTGTGACCTTGACAGGGCTTTATTCCATCAATATTAAAATCATGGGAAGCGTGCCTAATCTTTCCTTGGGAGATTCTGTAACCGTCTTTAAACAGTTGGCTAGCTTGGGACTGACAAATGAAGAAGCTGTTTTCTCATTTAGTTTGGCCTGTCTATTACTTGTTTGTCTAGTCTTGACTCTTTTGATGAAAACGGAGATTGGCTTGGTCTTGCGTTCGACTGGGGACAATATTCCGATGAGTGAGGCAAATGGGGTCAATGTAGACACCATGAAGATTGTTGGTTACATGATTTCAAACGGCTTGATTGCCTTATGTGGTTCCTTGTTTGCCCAAAATGATGGATTTTCAGATGTGACTTCTGGGACAGGAACCATCGTTGTTGGTTTGAGTGCAGTGATTATTGCGGAAGTCTTGATACACGATTTGACCATTGGAGGCCGCTTGTTATCCATCGGAATCGGTGCTATTGTTTACCGTTTGATTATTTTAAATATCTATGAAATTCCAAATCTAGATCAAAACTTAGTTCGTCTCTTTAATGCAATCTTGCTCGCCTTAGTTTTATTTGCACCAGAATTGCAAAAGAGATTAAAGATTCGTGGTCTGAAATTGAGAAATGAATAGGAGGAGAAAGTTATGGCAAGTTTATTAACGCTTGAAAATATTCACAAAACATTTGAAGCAGGGACGGTCAATGAGAACCATGTCCTCAAAGGATTAGATTTAGAGGTTGAAGAGGGAGATTTTATCTCTGTGATTGGTGGAAATGGAGCAGGGAAATCCACTTTGATGAATATCTTGGCTGGTAATCTATCGGTGGACGAAGGGGACCTTTTATTGGCAGGCAAATCCATTAAAAATCTGAGTGTCAGAAAGAGAGCCAAGGATATCGCCCGTGTTTTTCAAGATCCTAAGATGGGAACGGCTTCTCGTTTGACGATTGAGGAGAATATGGCTATTGCCTTGAGACGCGGGCAGAAGAGAGGGCTTGGCTGGGGTGTGAAGGAGAAGGACAGAATCCAGTTCCAAGAGGCCTTGAAGGAGTTGAATATTGGTCTTGAAAACCGCTTAAAAGTAGATACTCAATATCTCTCAGGAGGGCAAAGACAGGCCTTGACCCTAGTCATGGCAGCTCTGGTGAAACCCAAACTTTTGCTTTTGGATGAACATACTGCGGCACTTGACCCGAAAACGAGTCAAATGGTGATGAATTTGACGCAAAAAATTGTGGAACACCATCAGTTGACGACTTTGATGATTACCCACGATATGAACCATGCGATTGAGTATGGTAATCGTCTCATTATGCTCTATCAAGGCAAGATAGTGGTGGATGTCAAGGGAGAGGAGAAAAAGCATCTGACAGTTGAAGACCTCATGCATCTCTTCCAGAAAAATAGTGGCCAAAGTCTAGTCAGTGATGAATTGGTTTTGGGATAAAGAAAAAGGCTGAGATGTGGCTCAATAATTTTTATGCTACAGAAGTGGAGATTGACTTACATCTAGCCTACCAAAAAGGACAAATTTTGATTTCCAATTATGAAGATGCAGAAGTGTCTGAAAAAATTCTACTCAAACCCTATCAAACTTTGGCTATCTATGTAAATTAAACTCAGTAAGGAGCCCTCTTTTGCAGAAAAGCAGGGTTCTTTTTGCTGTCTATTCCCTCCCTGAAAGCGTAAAACAAACTGGTCAGGGTGGCTAGTTTGTGGTATAATGAAAGAGACCCAAAAAGAAACAGGAGAAAAATGATGGATTTACTTTTAGCAATTGTATTGATTGTGCTAGCTTTTCTAGGAGGAGCTCTTGGAGGAATGTACTTGGTTCGTAAGCAAATTGAAAAAGAATTCGCTGACAACCCACGTTTGAATGCTGAAGCAGTTCGTACTCTTTTGAGTGCAAATGGTCAAAAACCAAGCGAAGCAAAGGTACAACAAGTTTACCACCAAATCATCCGCCAACAAAAGGCAGCCCTTGCTAACAATAAAAAGAAAAAATAAATAAGGAAAAGTCTGGGATGAAAGTTCCAGACTTCTCACTATGTTGGCTAAGGGTTTAGGGATGAGACTTTTTCCTTGCATTCTATTGATATTTGATTATGATTAAGAGAGATAGTTGTTGATTAGGCTGTCATTATTCAGTTCATAAGGAACGGTAATCATAATGAACTATCAATCAGAAAAAAGACTAGAAAGAAGACTGTATGGATAATCGACCAATTGGTTTTTTGGATTCGGGTGTCGGGGGCTTGACCGTTGTGCGCGAGCTCATGCGCCAGCTTCCCCATGAAGAAATCGTCTATATTGGAGATTCGGCACGGGCGCCCTATGGTCCCCGTCCTGCTGAGCAAATTCGTGAATATACTTGGCAGTTGGTCAACTTTCTTTTGACCAAGGATGTCAAAATGATTGTCATTGCTTGTAATACTGCGACTGCGGTCGTCTGGGAAGAAATCAAGGCTCAACTAGACATTCCTGTCTTGGGTGTAATTTTGCCAGGAGCTTCAGCGGCCATCAAGTCCAGCCAAGGTGGGAAAATCGGAGTGATTGGAACGCCCATGACGGTAGAATCAGACATCTACCGTCAGAAAATCCATGATTTGGATCCGGACTTACAGGTGGAGAGTTTGGCCTGTCCCAAGTTTGCTCCCTTGGTGGAGTCTGGTGCCCTGTCAACCAGTGTCACTAAGAAAGTGGTCTATGAAACCCTGCGTCCCTTGGTTGGAAAGGTGGATAGCCTGATTTTGGGTTGTACCCATTATCCACTGCTCAGACCTATTATTCAAAATGTCATGGGACCCAAGGTTCAGCTCATTGATAGTGGGGCAGAGTGCGTACGGGATATCTCAGTCTTACTTAATTATTTTGAAATCAATCGTGGTCGCGATGCTAGACCACTCCATCACCGTTTTTACACAACAGCCAGCAGCCAAAGTTTTGCACAAATTGGTGAAGAATGGCTGGAAAAAGAGATTTATGTGGAGCATGTAGAATTATGACAAATAAAATTTATGAATATAAGGATGACCAGGACTGGTATGTTGGGTCCTATAGTATTTTTGGTGGTGTCCGGACGTTGACTGATGAAGACTTGGATTTTCCTCTAGTTGGATTGGCCAAAATCTTTCGAGACGAGGAACGAGGTTTTCCACTTTCAGTTACTGTTTTACGCTATGGTTCTCCCTACCGTTTATTGTCTTTTGTAGTAGATATCCTTAACCAAGAAATGAGACGAAATTTGGAAGTTATTCAACGTCAGGGAGTCCTGCTCTTGGTTGAAAATGGGCAGCTCTTGTATGTAGAATTGCCCAAAGAAGGTGTTGATGTAGAAGCCTTCTTTGAGACAAACAAGGTCAGAGAAACCCTATTAATTGCGACTCGTAACGAGGGCAAAACCAAGGAATTCCGAGCTATCTTTGATAAGTTAGGCTACGATGTGGAAAATCTTAATGACTATCCTGACCTGCCTGAAGTAGCAGAAACAGGCATGACCTTTGAAGAAAATGCCCGCCTCAAGGCAGAAACCATTTCTCAATTAACGGGCAAGATGGTTCTGGCAGATGATTCTGGACTTAAAGTTGATGTCCTTGGTGGCTTGCCAGGTGTCTGGTCAGCTCGTTTCGCAGGTGTGGGAGCTACTGACCGTGAAAACAATGCCAAACTCTTGCACGAATTGGCCATGGTCTTTGAACTCAAGGACCGCTCGGCTCAATTCCATACAACCCTAGTCGTAGCCAGCCCAAACAAGGAAAGCTTGGTTGTTGAAGCAGACTGGCCTGGCTACATTAACTTTGAACCTAAGGGTGAAAATGGATTTGGTTACGATCCTCTCTTCCTTGTAGGAGAGACAGGCAAGTCCTCAGCTGAATTAACCCTTGAAGAAAAAAATAGTCAATCTCACCGTTCCTTAGCTGTTAAGAAACTTTTGGAGGTATTTCCATCATGGCAAAGCAAACCATCATTGTAATGAGCGATTCTCATGGCGATAGCTTGATTGTGGAAGAAATCCGTGATCGCTATGTAGGCAAAGTTGACGCCGTTTTTCATAACGGCGATTCTGAACTGCGTCCTGATTCTCCCCTTTGGGAAGGCATCCGTGTTGTTAAAGGGAACATGGACTTCTACGCCGGCTACCCAGAACGTTTGGTGACCGAGCTTGGTTCGACCAAGATTATACAAACCCATGGTCACTTGTTTGACATCAATTTCAACTTTCAAAAGTTGGACTACTGGGCTCAAGAAGAAGAGGCTGATATCTGCCTTTATGGTCACTTGCATGTGCCAAGTGCTTGGATGGAAGGCAAGACCCTCTTTCTAAATCCAGGTTCCATCAGTCAACCACGTGGGACCATCAGAGAATGTCTCTATGCTCGTGTGGAGATTGATGATAGTTACTTCAAAGTGGACTTTTTGACACGAGACCATGAGGTGTATCCAGGCTTGTCCAAGGAGTTTAGCCGATGATTGCCAAGGAGTTTGAGACTTTCTTGTTGGGGCAGGAGGAAACTTTTTTGACCCCTGCTGAAAATCTAGCCGTGTTGATTGATACCCACAATGCGGATCATGCGACCCTCTTGCTCAGTCAGATGACCTATACCCGTGTTCCTGTTGTGACAGATGAAAAACAGTTTGTTGGGACGATTGGCCTCAGAGATATTTTGGCTTATCAGATGGAGCATGACTTGAGACAAGAAATTATGGCGGATACGGATATTGTTCATATGACCAAAACGGACGTAGCGGTTGTTTCGCCTGATTTTACCATTACGGAGGTCTTGCACAAGTTGGTAGATGAGTCCTTCTTGCCAGTTGTGGATGCGTCTGGTATTTTCCAAGGGATTATCACGCGCAAGTCTATCCTCAAGGCAGTGAATGCTCTCTTGCATGACTTTAGTAAGGAATATGAGATTCGATGCAAATGAGAGATAGGATTTCAGATTTCTTAGAGGAAAAGCAGGGCTTATCTGCCAATTCCAAGCAGTCCTATAAGTATGATCTGGAGCAATTTTTAGACCTTGTGGGCGAGCGGATTTCTGAGACTAGTCTCAAGATTTACCAAGCCAAGCTAGCCAATCTAAAAATCAGCGCCCAGAAACGAAAAATTTCGGCCTGTAACCAATTTATCTACTTTCTCTATCAAAAAGGAGAAGTGGATAGCTTTTATCGTTTGGAATTAGCCAAACAAGCTGAAAAGAAGACCGAAAAACCAGAACTGTTAGACCTAGACTCTTTTTGGCAGGAAAGCGACTATCCAGAGGGACGCTTGCTGGCGCTCTTAATCCTAGAAATGGGGCTCTTGCCGAGTGAGATTCTGGCTCTCAAGGTTGCGGATATCAATCTGGATTTTCAAGTGTTGAGAATCCAGAAGGCTTCCCAACAGAGGATTGTCACCATTCCCACAACCTTGCTTTCAGAATTAGAACCCTTGATGGGGCAAAGTTATCTCTTTGAAAGGGGAGGGAAAGCCTATTCTCGTCAGTGGGCCTTTCGTCAGTTAGAAGCTTTTGTCAAGGAGAAAGGTTTTCCAGCTCTGTCAGCCCAAGCCTTGCGGGAACAGTTCATTCTACGACAAATTGAAAACAAGGTCGATTTGTACGAAATTGCAAAAAAATTAGGATTAAAAACAGTCCTGACCTTAGAAAAATATAGATAATGGATATTAAATTAAAAGATTTTGAAGGGCCCCTGGACTTGCTCTTGCACCTGGTTTCTAAGTACCAGATGGATATCTACGATGTACCTATCACAGAAGTCATCGAACAGTATCTAGCCTATGTCTCAACCCTGCAGGCCATGCGTCTGGAAGTGACGGGTGAGTACATGGTCATGGCTAGTCAGCTCATGCTGATCAAGAGTCGCAAGCTCTTGCCAAAGGTAGCAGAAGTGACAGATTTGGAAGATGACCTAGAGCAGGATCTCCTCTTTCAAATCGAAGAATACCGCAAGTTCAAGCTCTTGGGGGAGCATTTGGAAGCCAAGCACCAAGATCGGGCCCAGTATTATTCCAAAGCACCGACAGAGTTGATTTACGAAGATGCGGAGCTTGTGCATGATAGGACTACCATTGACCTCTTTTTAGCTTTTTCAAATATCCTAGCTAAGAAAAAAGAAGAGTTTGCACAAAATCACACGACTATCTTGCGGGATGAGTATAAGATTGAGGACATGATGGTCATCGTGAAAGAGTCCTTGACTGGACGAGATCAATTGCGCTTACAGGATTTGTTTAAGGAAGCCCAGAATGTCCAAGAGGTCATTACCCTCTTTTTGGCAACCCTAGAGCTAATCAAAACCCAGGAGCTGATTCTTGTGCAGGAGGAAAGTTTCGGAGATATTTATCTCATGGAAAAGAAGGAAGAAAGTCAAGTGACCCAAAGCTAGACTTGATAGAGAGGAAAGATGAGTACTTTAGCAAAAATAGAAGCGCTCTTGTTTGTAGCGGGTGAAGATGGGATTAGAGTCCGTCAGTTAGCTGAACTCCTCTCTCTGCCACCGACAGGCATCCAACAGAGTTTAGAAAAATTAGCCCAGAAGTATGAAAAGGACCCGGATTTCAGTTTGGCTCTGATTGAGACTGGTGGTGCTTATAGATTGGTGACCAAGCCTCAGTTTTCAGAGATTTTGAAGGAATACTCTAAGGCACCTATCAACCAGAGTTTATCTCGGGCTGCCCTTGAGACTTTGTCCATCATTGCCTACAAACAGCCCATCACACGGATAGAGATTGATGCCATCCGTGGGGTCAACTCGAGTGGGGCCTTGGCAAAGTTGCAGGCTTTTGACCTGATAAAGGAAGACGGGAAAAAAGAAGTGTTGGGTCGCCCCAACCTCTATGTGACTACGGATTATTTCCTAGATTACATGGGGATAAACCATTTAGAAGAATTACCAGTGATTGATGAGCTTGAGATTCAAGCCCAAGAAAGCCAATTATTTGGTGAAAGGATAGAAGAAGATGAGAATCAATAAATATATTGCCCACGCAGGTGTGGCCAGTAGGAGAAAAGCAGAAGAGCTGATCAAGCAAGGCTTGGTGACGGTTAACGGCCAAGTGGTACGTGAACTAGCAACGACTATCAAGTCAGGCGACAAGGTCGAAGTTGAAGGTCAACCTATCTACAACGAAGAAAAGGTCTATTATCTGCTTAACAAACCACGCGGTGTCATTTCCAGTGTGACAGATGACAAGGGTCGCAAGACTGTTGTGGACCTCTTGCCCAATGTGAAAGAGCGCATCTACCCTGTAGGTCGTTTGGATTGGGATACATCAGGAGTCTTGATTTTGACCAATGACGGGGATTTTACAGATGAGATGATTCACCCTCGTAATGAGATTGATAAGGTTTATGTCGCGCGTGTTAAAGGTGTGGCCAATAAGGATAATCTCCGCCCCTTGACCCGTGGACTTGAGATTGATGGCAAGAAAACCAAGCCGGCTGTCTATGAGATTCTCAAAGTGGATCCAGTCAAAAACCGCTCTGTGGTGCAGTTGACCATCCATGAAGGGCGTAACCACCAGGTTAAAAAGATGTTTGAAGCTGTCGGCCTTCAAGTGGACAAGTTGTCACGTACACGTTTCGGACATCTAGACTTGACAGGACTCCGTCCAGGAGAATCCCGTCGTCTTAACAAAAAAGAAATCAGTCAACTACACACCATGGCTGTAACCAAGAAATAATGAAACGAATTTTAATAGCGCCTGTGCGCTTTTACCAACGTTTTATCTCGCCAGCCTTTCCCCCCTCTTGTCGCTTTGAGCCGACTTGTTCCAACTACATGATTGAGGCTATTGAAAAACATGGCTTCAAGGGTGTTTTGATGGGCTTGGCTCGGATTTTACGTTGCCATCCCTGGTCGAAAACAGGTAAGGACCCCGTCCCAGACCATTTTTCTTTAAAGAGAAATTCAAAATAATACTCAATGAAAATCAAAGAGCAAACTAGGAAACTAGCCGCAGGCTGCTCAAAACAGTGTTTTGAGGTTGTGGATAGAACTGACGAAGTCAGCTCAAAATACTATTTTGAGGTTGCAGATAGAACTGACGAAGTCAGTAACATCTATACGGTAAGGCGATGTTGATGTGGTTTGAAGAGATTTTTGAAGAGTATAAATTAGATTCTAATGTATAAAACACAGATAGATGATACTTGGTATTTATCAAGTGCCATCTATCTGTGTTTTTATTTATGATTGATGTTTCTGCTATTTATTCCAAAATGTTTTTGCCTTCTTTAACACGCCAATGATAATCCGATAAAATAATATCTTCAAGAGAGTAACTAGCCTTCCAATCAAGGTATTTTTTAGCTTTTGAAGCATCTGCTAGGACGCTGGCTGGGTCACCAGCACGGCGAGCAACAATTTCGTGTGGTATTTTTTGATTCAGTAGTTCTTCAGCAGTTTTAAAGATTTCTTTGACGGTATAGCCTTTTTCAGTTCCTAAGTTAAAGATTTGAGAAGAACTGTTTTCTTGAAATAGGTAGTTCATTCCTTTAACATGAGCCTGTGCAAGGTCCAAGACATGAATGTAATCTCGAATACATGAACCATCACGTGTATCGTAGTCATCTCCAAATATTTTCAGACTATCATTTTGTCCCAATGCGGTCTTGTTGATGTTGGGAATGATGTGGGTTGGATTTTTCACTCGCAGACCGTTTGAAGCATCCATTTCAGCCCCAGCAACATTAAAGTAACGGAAAATAACATATTTCCAATCGTAGCGATTGGCCATCCAGTAAATCATTCGTTCGCCCATCAGTTTTGTTTCTGCATAAGGGTTGACAGGGTCGAGCAGGGTATCTTCAGTTGCAGGCTTGTCAATACAGTTATTACCATAGAGGGAAGCAGTCGAAGAGAACATGATTTTTTGAATGCCAACTTCAGATAAGACTTTGAGAACTTGGTTCATACCAGCAACATTGGCAGTGAAGTATTTACTTGGATTTTCAATACTTTCGCTCACAACAATCTCACCTGCACAATGGAGAACAGCATCAATCTGATTTTCTTCCAAATAAGTTTTTAAGGCGCTAGCATCATAAACATCCAGTTGTTTAAAGCTAGCACGACTATCTACAGCCACTCGATTTCCTGTAGAGAGATTATCTAGAACATGTACTTGATAGCCAGCATTTAAAAGAGCTTTAACGGTATGGGAGCCAATGTAGCCAGCCCCACCTGTAACAAGAATTGTTTTGGTCATGATTTTTTTCCTTTTCTAGTTTTGTACTATTTTAAAGAAATAAGAAGGCAAAGTCAACTATTTTCTGCAAATTTCATAAAAATCTGAACGAATATAGCATTGAATTGTTTTTTTTGTTTGGGAATTAATGGTTTGGGTTAATCTTGGAATAATTCTTAGATTTCACTTCAAATGCAAGAGAATACTATCCATTTCTGAGATAGAGCAAGACGAAGATACTAATTTAGAAATCCACCTTCCCGCTATCCTTCTCCTATAAAAAGTGGTAAAATGGATGAAAGAAAGAAGGAACTGAAATGACAACATTATTTTCAAAAATCAAAGAAGTAACAGAACTTGCTGCTATCTCAGGTCATGAAGCGCCTGTCCGTGCTTATCTTCGTGAAAAGTTGACGCCGCACGTGGATGAAGTGGTGACAGATGGCTTGGGTGGTATTTTTGGTATCAAACATTCAGAAGCTGCAGATGCACCGCGCGTCTTGGTCGCTTCTCATATGGATGAAGTTGGTTTTATGGTTAGCGAGATTAAGCCAGATGGTACCTTCCGTGTCGTTGAAATCGGTGGTTGGAATCCTATGGTGGTTAGTAGCCAACGTTTCAAACTCCTGACTCGTGACGGTCGTGAAATCCCTGTGATTTCGGGTTCTGTCCCTCCACATTTGACTCGTGGAAAGGGTGGACCAGCCATGCCTGCTATTGCAGATATCGTCTTTGATGGCGGTTTTGCGGATAAGGCTGAGGCAGAAAGTTTTGGCATCCGTCCTGGCGACACCATTGTGCCAGATAGTTCTGCAATCTTGACAGCCAATGAAAAAAATATCATCTCAAAAGCTTGGGACAACCGCTACGGTGTTCTTATGGTAAGTGAGCTAGCAGAAGCTCTGTCAGGTAAAAAACTCGAAAATGAACTCTATCTTGGCTCTAACGTCCAAGAAGAAGTTGGTCTTCGTGGTGCTCATACTTCCACAACTAAGTTTGATCCAGAAGTTTTCCTAGCAGTTGACTGCTCACCTGCTGGCGATGTTTATGGCGGTCAAGGCAAGATTGGAGATGGAACCTTGATTCGTTTCTATGATCCAGGACACTTGCTTCTCCCAGGAATGAAGGATTTCCTTTTGACAACGGCTGAAGAAGCTGGTATCAAGTACCAATACTATTGTGGTAAAGGCGGAACGGATGCAGGTGCAGCTCATCTGAAAAATGGAGGTGTTCCTTCTACAACTATAGGTGTCTGCGCTCGTTATATCCATTCTCACCAAACCCTCTACGCTATGGATGATTTCCTAGAAGCTCAAGCTTTCTTACAAGCCTTGGTGAAGAAATTGGATCGTTCAACGGTTGATTTGATTAAAAATTATTAAACCATAAGGGAGGTGGTAGGGATGGTAGAACCAAACCTAGAAAGCCTTGTAAAAGATCTTTACAATCATGCTCGACATGATTTGAGTGAAGATTTAGTTGCTGCTCTCCTAGAGACTGCTAAAAAACTGCCTACTACAAATGAGCAATTGCTGGCAGTTCGTCTCTCAGGTCTGGTCAATCGTGAATTACTCCTAAACCCCAAACACCCAGCACCTGAATTGATAAACTTAGCTCGTTTTATTAAAAGAGAAGAAGCTAAGTATCGAGGAACTGCGGCTTCTGCGCTTATGTATGGGGAGCTCTTTAAAATGCTTTGATTCCATTGTGAATCAAAGCATTTTTCTATTCTATATGGTGGAAAAGCAACTATTGCAAAGGAGAAGAAAAAAGCCATCCCATTTAGGATAGCTTTTTGGTACTTATACTCAATGAAAATCAAAGAGCAAACTAGGAAACTAGCCGCAGGCTGTACTTGAGTACGGCAAGGCGACGTTGACGTGGTTTGAATTTGATTTTCGAAGAGTATTAGATTTGTTCAGCAATGACCTTTTCAGCTAAATTCATAGCGTGGTCAGACACTCGAGTGTAGTGGGAAATGATGTCGATAAAGTTGACTCCAGCTTGCGTTGAACACTCGCCTTTGTTAAGGCGTTTGATATGGGTCTTTCTGAGAACACGTTCTATATTGTTGATTTCTTTATGGCGCTCAATCAGACTTTGAGCTTTTTCAATATCATTGTTTTCCACGCTGTCAAGGGCATCCTTGATAAAGGCAGTGGTTTTTTGATAGATATCAGCCAATTCATCCAAAGCAGCTTCAGAGAACTCAACATTTTTACGTTGAAGATAGTCAGTCAGATTGATTAGGGCTTCTGCGTGGTCCCCAATCCGTTCCAAATCACGGGATGAATCCAGGATGTTGGTCAGCACTTCACTTTCTTTCTGGCTAAGGGCTTCACTTGAAAGAGTAATCAGGTAACGAGTCAATTTTTCATCAATGGTATTGATGGCTTCTTCTGTCTTGTGGCCTTTTTCAGCAACCTTTTCATTAAGGTCAATGATGTAGTTGTATGAAAGGTCAAAGGCTTTAGAAGCATAATTTCCTAAGTGAAGGAGTTCTTTCTTGGCATTTCCGAGAGCGATTGATGGAGCTTGTTTAATCAAATGCTCATCAAGATAAAGTGGCTCGTACTTGACAACTTCATCTTCACCGGGGATGAGCTTGGTTACAAAGTAGGCTAAAGCTCCGATGAATGGAAATTGCACAATGGTGTTACTTACGTTAAAGGCACCGTGAGAGAAGGCAATAGTCATCTCAGGTGAGAGGTGAAGGAGTGCTTGGAAGTACTCAATCATAGCAGTGAAGGGGCTTAAGAAGATTAAGCAAAGAATAGTTCCTAAAACGTTAAAGGTAACGTGGGTTGCAGCAACGCGTTTCGCAGAGACATTGGCTCCAGCTGCCGCGATGATAACGGTTAAAGTTGTCCCGATATTATCTCCGAAGAGAACTGGTAGAGAACCATTAAGGTCAAGGAATCCACCTGCATAGAGACCTTGCAAAATCCCGATTGTCGCAGAAGAAGCCTGGATGAGAACGGTAATCACTGCACCAGCAAAAACACCTAAAATAGGATTTTGTCCCAAGGTTACCATATATTCCTTGAATTGTGGTAAATCTTTAAGAGGACTCATACCAGCACTGATGAGGTTGAGGGCGTAGAAGATTCCCCCTACACCAAACAGGATGCGCCCGATATTGTTTGCTGTTCTATTTTTTGTAAAGAAGAGGAACATGGTCCCAAGGAAAATCAAGGGTAAAGCATACTCGCCAAGCTTGAAACCGATGATAAAGGAAGTAACGGTGGTTCCGATGTTGGCTCCCATGATAATTCCGATAGCCTGTCTAAGAGTTAGAAGACTAGCGCTGACTAGTCCAACCGTGATAACTGTAACCCCTGTACTTGACTGAATCAGGGCAGTTACGACAATCCCAACTAGAACACCTAAAAAGGGATTGCTAGTGTACTTGTCAATGTAAAAACGAAGGCGATCTCCAGCAGCTTGTTGCAAACCGTCTCCCATGGTCTTGATACTATATAAGAATAGTCCCAGACCACCTAAAAAGTGAAATAAAATTTCCTGCCAATTAATGGACATTTCTTTTTCCTCCGAAAAATAATAACGGAATTTCTCCTATTCTATTTTAAAGGATAAAAGTAAATCTAACAAGTGTTAAGCTAAGATTTTAGAAAGAAAATTCGGGAGAAAAGACCTTAATTATATTAATTTTACCAATTTCTAACCTAGATATAGGTATTTCCTTTTATATATTGACATTTAAAAGAAATATTTTAAAATGAGGGAGAAATTATCTTGATCCCTGTGATTGAGATAAAAATTTTACAAAGAAAGTTAAGCGCTTTCTTTAAAATAACAAAATCAATCTTTTAGGAGGAGAAAATGAAGAATCTATTTTTTGAAAGACGTTGTCGTTACAGTATTCGTAAGTTATCAGTCGGGGCCTGCTCACTGATGATTGGGGCTGTTTTATTTGCTGGTCCAGCCTTGGCAGAAGAAACTGTAGTTCCTGAAAATAAGGGAGCCAATACAGAGCTTGTTTCAGGAGAGAGTGAGCATCCAACTAATGAAGCTGACAAGCAGCATGAAGGAGAACATGCTAGAGAAAATAAGCCAGAAAAGGCAGAAGGAGTAGCGACAGCATCTGAAACTGCTTCGCCAGCAATCAATGAAGCTGCAACTACTGAAACCGCAGAAGCAGCTAGCGTAGCTAAACCAGAGGAAAAACCAAGTGAGGTGGCTGCAGAAACACCAACTGCAGAAGAAAAACCAAAGTCCAACAAGGAAAAGGAAACAAAACCTGAAGTAACTAGCCAGGGGGACGAGTCTAAGCCAGCAGCAGAAGCTAATAAGACTGAAAAAGAAGTCCAGCCAGATGTCCCTAAAAATGTAGAAAAAACATTAAAACCAAAGGAAATCAAATTTAATTCTTGGGAAGATTTGTTAAAATGGGAACCAGGTGCTCGTGAAGATGATGCTATTAACCGTGGCTCTGTTGCCCTTGCTTCACGTCGGACAGGTCATTTAGTCAATGAAAAAGCTAGCAAGGAAGCAAAAGTACAAGCCCTATCCAACACCAATTCTAAAGCAAAAGACCAATCTTCTGTTGGTGGAGAAGAGTTTAAGGCTTATGCTTTTGATTATTGGCAATATCTAGATTCAATGGTCTTCTGGGAAGGTCTCGTTCCAACTCCTGACGTTATTGATGCAGGTCACCGTAACGGGGTTCCTGTATATGGTACACTCTTCTTCAACTGGTCTAATAGTATTGCAGATCAAGAAAAATTTGCTGAAGCTTTGAAGCAAGACCCAGATGGTAGCTTCCCAATTGCCCGTAAATTGGTAGACATGGCGAAATATTATGGCTATGATGGCTACTTCATCAACCAAGAAACGACTGGAGATTTGGTTAAACCTCTTGGAGAAAAGATGCGCAAGTTTATGCTCTATACCAAGGAATATGCTACTAAAGTAAATCACCCAATCAAGTATTCTTGGTATGATGCCATGACTTATAACTATGGACGCTACCACCAAGATGGTTTGGGAGAATACAACTACCAATTCATGCAACCAGAAGGAGACAAGCTTCCAGCAGATAACTTCTTTGCTAACTTTAACTGGGATAAGGCTAAAAATGATTACACTATTACAATTGCCAACTGGATTGGTCGTAATCCTTATGATGTGTTTGCAGGTTTGGAGTTACAACAGGGTGGTTCCTACAAGACCAAGGTTAAGTGGAATGACATTTTAGATGAAAATGGGAAATTGCGCCTTTCTCTTGGTTTGTTTGCCCCAGATACCATCACAAGTTTAGGGAAAACGGGTGAAGATTATCATAAAAATGAAGATATCTTCTTTACGGGTTACCAAGGTGATCCTACTGGCCAAAAACCAGGTGACAAAGATTGGTATGGTATTGCTAACCTAGTTGCGGACCGTACGCCAGCGGTAGGTCATACCTTTACTACTTCTTTTAATACAGGTCATGGTAAAAAATGGTTCGTAGATGGTAAGGTTTCTAAGGATTCTGAGTGGAATTACCGTTCAGTTTCAGGTGTTCTTCCAACATGGCGCTGGTGGCAAAAATCAACTGGTGATAAGTTGAAAGCAAGCTATGATTTTGAAGATGCTTATAATGGTGGAACTTCTCTCAAATTTGCAGGGGATCTTTCAGGTGCGACCAAGCAAGATGTTAATTTGTACTCTACTCGCTTGAAGGTGACAGATACCACCAAATTGCATGTTGCCCATAAAGGAGGCAAGGGTACCAAGGTTTATGTAGAATTTGCAACCAAGAAAGATTATACCTACGGTGATGAAGCTGCCCGTAGAGAATTGACAGTTTCAGATAACTGGACTACCGATGATTTTGATTTGAGTGCCTTGGCAGGTAAAACAATTTACGGTATTAAACTCTATTTTGAAAATGATAAAGACTTAAAAGGTTATCAATTTAACCTGGGGCAATTGACCATCAGCAATAATCAAGATGCTCCTCAGGCCCCAACCACAGTAGCTGTAGCTAAACAAGTCCTTAAAAATGCCCAAGAAGCGGAAGCAGTTGTGCAATTTAAAGGCAACAAGGATGTAGATTTCTATGAAGTTTACGAAAAAGATGGAGACAGCTGGAAATTACTAACTGGCTCATCTTCTACAACCATTTATCTACCAAAAGTTAGCCGTTCAGCAAGTGCTCAGGGTACAACTCAAGAACTGAAGGTTGTAGCAGTTGGTAAAAATGGGATTCGTTCAGAAGCTGCAACAACAACATTTGATTGGGGGATGACTGTAAAAGACACCAGCCTACCAAAACCACTAGCTGAAAATATCGTTCCTGGTGCAACAGTTATTGGCAGTACTTTCCCTAAGACTGAAGGTGGAGAAGGTATCGAAGGCATGTTGAACGGTACCATTACCAGTCTGTCTGACAAGTGGTCTTCTGGACAGTTAAGCGGTAGTGTGGATATTCGTTTGACACAACCACGTACAGTTGTTAGATGGGTGATGGACCATGCTGGAGCTGGTGGAGAATCTGTAAACGATGGTTTGATGAACACCAAAGACTTTGACCTCTATTATAAAGATGCGGATGGTCAATGGAAATTGGCTAAGGAAGTTCGTGGCAATAAAGCTCATGTTACAGATATTACCCTTGATAAACCAATCGCAGCTCAAGATTGGCGCTTGAATGTTGTCACTTCTGACAATGGAACCCCATGGAAGGCTATTCGTATCTATAACTGGAAAATGTATGAAAAGCTTGATACTGAGAGTGTCAATATTCCGATGGCCAAGGCTGCAGCCCGTTCTCTAGGTAACAACAAGGTGCAAGTTGGTTTTGCGGATGTACCAGCTGGAGCAACCATTACCGTTTATGATAATCCAAATTCTCAAACTCCGCTTGCAACCTTGAAGAGCGAAGTTGGAGGAGATCTAGCAAGTGCACCATTGGATTTGACAAATCAATCTGGTCTTCTTTACTATCGTACTCAATTACCAGGTAAGGAAATTAGTAATGTCCTAGCAGTTTCTGTTCCAAAAGATGACAGAAGAATCAAGTCAGTTAGTCTAGAAACAGGACCTAAGAAAACAAGCTATGCTGAAGGGGAGGATTTGGACCTTAGAGGTGGTGTTCTTCGAGTTCAGTATGAAGGAGGAGCTGAGGACGAACTCATTCGCCTAACTCACGCAGGTGTATCAGTTTCAGGCTTTGACACGCATCATAAGGGAGAACAAAATCTTACTCTCCAATATTTGGGTCAACCGGTAAATGCGAATTTGGCAGTAACTGTCACTAGCCAGGATGAAGCAAGTCCGAAAACTATTTTGGGAATTGAAGTGAGTCAGGAACCGAAAAAAGATTTCCTAGTTGGGGATAGCTTAGACTTGTCAGAAGGACGCTTTGCAGTGGCTTATAGCAATGACACTATGGAAGAACATTCCTTTACTGATGAGGGGGTTGAAATTTCTGGTTACGATGCTCAAAAGACTGGTCGTCAAACCTTGAAGCTTCGTTACCAAGGTCATGAAGTCAACTTTGATGTTTTGGTATCTCCAAAAGCAGCATTGAACGATGAGTACCTTAAACAAAAGTTAGCAGAAGTTGAAGCAGCTAAGAACAAGGTGGTCTATAACTTTGCTTCACCAGAAGTAAAAGAAGCCTTCCTGAAAGCAATTGAAGCGGCCGAGCAAGTCTTGAAAGACCATGAAACTAGCACTCAAGATCAGGTGAATGATCGTCTCAATAAATTGACAGAAGCTCATAAAGCTCTGAATGGTCAAGAGAAATTTACGGAAGAAAAGACAGAACTCGATCGCTTAACAAGTGAGGCTCAAGAACTCTTAGCTTCAAAACCAAACCATCCTTCAGGTTCTGCTCTAGCCCCACTTCTTGAGAAGAACAAGGTCTTGATTGAAAAAGTAGATTTGAGTCCAGAAGAGCTTGCAACAGCGAAACAGAGTCTAAAAGATCTGGTTGCTTTATTGAAAGAAGACAAGCCAGCAGTCTTTTCTGATAGTAAAACAGGTGTTGAAGTACACTTCTCAAATAAAGAGAAGACTGTTATCAAGGGCTTGAAAGTAGAGCGTGTTCAAGCAAGTGCCGAAGAGAAGAAATACTTTGCTGGAGAAGATGCTCATGTCTTTGAAATAGAAGGCCTAGATGAAAAAGGTCAAGACGTTGATCTCTCTTACGCTTCTATTGTGAAAATTCCAATTGAAAAAGATAAGAAAGTGAAGAAAGTCTTCTTCTTACCTGAAGGCAAAGAAGCGGTAGAATTGGCTTTTGAACAAACGGAGAGTCATGTTATCTTTACAGCACCACACTTTACTCATTACGCCTTTGTTTATGAGTCTGTTGAAAAACCACAACCTGCTAAACCAGTAGAAAAAGTTATTTCAAGCAAGGAACCAGCTGAAGGTGTCAAGAATTTGGTTGTGGATACTCCGAAATTAGAAGTTGAAGAGACAAGTATCGCCTTCGAACGCCAAGAACGTCCCAATCCAAATCTCACAGTCGGTCAACGTCAACTTGTCCAAACAGGAGTTGAGGGACAAATTCGTCGCTTGATTGAAGTAGATAGCCAAGGCAATCGTACCCTTCGCGCTACAGAAGTTTTGAAAGAAGCAAGTCCTGAAATCGTGGAAGTAGGTACTGGTCTAATCCCTGCCAATCCAGCACCACAAAACACAACCCTTCCAAAACCTACTAATCAACCGGCGTATGATCAACAAAAGGCTCCTAAATTGGAAGTTCAAGAGGAAAAGGTTGCCTTTGATCGTCAAGAACATGAAAATGCTGATATGCTAGTTGGGGAACAACGAATCATCATACAGGGACGAGATGGTCTGTTAAGACATGTCTTTGAAGTTGATGAAAACGGTCAACGTCGCCTTCGTTCAACAGAAGTCATCCAAGAGGCGATTCCAGAAATTGTTGAAATTGGAACAAAAGTAAAAACAGAACCAGCAGTAGCGCCTACACAAGAAAAAACAGCCCAAAATACAGCAGCTAAATCAGAAGAAGCAAGTAGCCAATTGCCAAATACAGGAACTAATGATGCCAATGAAGCCCTAATAGCAGGATTGGCAAGTCTTGGTCTTGCTAGTTTAGCCTTGACATTGAAACAGAAAAAAGAGGATGAAGATTAAATATCGAAAAATCTTGTGAAATCTTTCCTTATATTTCCAAAGTGTGATATAATAGTTTCGAATAAAATAAATAAAGGGGTTTTTGTAACATGGCAAAACTTACTGTTAAAGACGTTGACTTGAAAGGTAAAAAAGTCCTCGTTCGTGTTGACTTCAACGTACCATTGAAAGATGGCGTAATCACTAACGACAACCGTATCACAGCAGCTCTTCCAACTATTAAGTACATCATCGAACAAGGTGGACGTGCAATTCTTTTCTCTCACCTTGGACGTGTGAAAGAAGAAGCTGATAAAGCTGGTAAATCACTTGCTCCTGTAGCAGCAGACTTGGCAGCTAAATTGGGGCAAGACGTTGTTTTCCCAGGTGTTACTCGTGGTGCTGAATTGGAAGCAGCTATCAACGCTCTTGAAGATGGACAAGTTCTCTTGGTTGAAAACACTCGTTACGAAGATGTTGACGGCAAGAAAGAATCTAAAAACGATCCTGAACTTGGTAAATACTGGGCATCACTTGGAGATGGTATCTTCGTAAACGATGCATTCGGTACAGCTCACCGTGCACACGCATCTAACGTTGGTATCTCAGCAAACGTTGAAAAAGCAGTTGCTGGTTTCCTTCTTGAAAACGAAATTGCTTACATCCAAGAAGCAGTTGAAACTCCAGAACGTCCATTTGTGGCTATCCTTGGTGGTTCAAAAGTTTCAGACAAGATCGGTGTTATCGAAAACTTGCTTGAAAAAGCTGATAAAGTCCTTATCGGTGGTGGTATGACTTACACATTCTACAAGGCACAAGGTATCGAAATCGGTAACTCACTTGTAGAAGAAGACAAATTGGATGTTGCGAAAGCTCTTCTTGAAAAAGCAAACGGTAAATTGATCTTGCCAGTTGACTCAAAAGAAGCTAACGCATTTGCTGGCTACACTGAAGTGCGTGACACTGAAGGTGAAGCAGTTTCTGAAGGCTTCCTTGGTCTTGACATCGGTCCAAAATCTATCGCTAAATTTGACGAAGCTTTGACTGGTGCCAAAACAGTTGTATGGAACGGACCTATGGGTGTATTTGAAAACCCAGACTTCCAAGCTGGTACAATCGGTGTGATGGACGCTATCGTGAAACAACCAGGCGTTAAATCAATCATCGGTGGTGGTGACTCAGCTGCTGCAGCGATTAACCTTGGCCGTGCAGACAAGTTCTCATGGATTAGTACGGGCGGAGGCGCTTCAATGGAACTTCTCGAAGGTAAAGTTCTTCCAGGACTTGCAGCCTTGACAGAAAAATAAGATTTTATAAATAAATCAAAGAAGAGAGGGATGAAAGTTCCTCTTTTCTTTTGCTTAAAATAAAAACGCTTCCTCTCAACTATTCCTCATAAAATCACCCAAATTATGATAAAATGGAAATAGAAAGTTGAGATTATGAGTTATTTTAAAAAATATAAATTCGATAAATCCCAGTTCAAACTTGGTATGCGAACCTTTAAAACAGGTATTGCTGTTTTTCTAGTTCTCTTGATTTTTGGCTTTTTTGGCTGGAAAGGTCTTCAAATTGGTGCTTTGACAGCTGTTTTTAGTTTGAGGGAGAGTTTTGATAAGAGTGTTCATTTTGGGACTTCGCGTATTCTAGGAAATAGTATCGGTGGCCTCTATGCCCTAGTCTTCTTCTTATTAAATACCTTTTTCCACGAAGCCTTTTGGGTGACCTTAGTTGTTGTTCCAATCTGCACCATGTTAACCATTATGACAAATGTAGCCATGAATAACAAAGCAGGGGTTATTGGTGGTGTAGCAGCTATGTTAATCATTACCCTATCGATTCCGAGTGGCGAAACAATTTTGTACGTATTTGCGCGTGTATCAGAAACTTTCATGGGAGTTTTTGTCGCAATTCTTGTAAATTACGATATTGACCGTATTCGGCGCTTTTTAGAGAAAAAAGAAAAATAATGTTACATTTTATAACATTATCAATTGACGTTTGTCTTTTTTTAGACTATAATAGACAGAAAGAAGGAAATTGTAAATGAAGGAAAAAGAATTTCGCCGAAATATGGCTGTTTTTCCTATCGGCAGTGTTATGAAGTTGACCGATCTATCGGCGCGCCAGATTCGTTATTATGAAGATCAAGAGTTGATTAAGCCTGATCGAAACGAAGGGAACCGTCGCATGTATTCCTTGAATGACATGGATCGTCTGCTTGAAATCAAAGATTATATCTCTGAAGGTTATAATATCGCTGCCATTAAGAAAAAATATGCTGAACGTGAAGCGAAATCCAAGAAAGCGGTGAGTCAGACTGAGGTGCGTCGTGCGCTTCACAATGAACTCCTCCAACAGGGACGCTTTGCTTCAGTACGGTCACCTTTTGGTCGCGGTTAGGCAACCGCAAGTAGTCATATATTAAGGAGAAAACTCATGCCAATCACAGCTGCAGATATTCGTCGTGAAGTCAAGGAAAAAAATGTTACCTTTATTCGTCTTATGTTCTCAGATATTTTGGGAACCATGAAAAACGTCGAAATTCCTGCCACAGATGAACAGTTAGATAAAGTCTTGTCAAATAAGGCTATGTTTGATGGATCTTCTATTGAAGGTTTTGTACGTATCAATGAGTCAGATATGTACTTACATCCTGACTTGGATACATGGACAGTCTTCCCATGGGGAGATGAAAATGGAAGTGTTGCAGGTTTGATCTGTGATGTCTATACAACAGAAGGTGAGCCATTTGCAGGTGATCCTCGTGGCAATTTGAAACGTGCTCTTCGTCACATGGAAGAAGTTGGATTCAAATCCTTCAACCTTGGACCAGAGCCAGAATTCTTCCTATTTAAACTGGATGAAAATGGAAACCCAACACTTGAAGTAAATGACAAGGGTGGCTACTTTGATTTGGCGCCTACTGACCTTGCGGACAACACACGTCGTGAGATTGTCAATGTCTTGACCAAAATGGGATTTGAAGTAGAAGCGAGTCACCACGAGGTTGCGGTTGGACAGCATGAGATTGACTTCAAGTACGATGAAGTCCTCCGTGCTTGTGATAAAATTCAAATCTTTAAACTTGTTGTTAAAACCATTGCTCGCAAACATGGTCTTTACGCAACCTTTATGGCAAAACCAAAATTTGGTATTGCTGGATCAGGTATGCACTGTAATATGTCCTTGTTTGATGCAGAAGGAAATAACGCCTTCTTTGATCCAAATGATCCAAAAGGGATGCAGTTGTCAGAAACTGCCTACCATTTCCTCGGCGGTTTGATCAAGCATGCCTACAACTTTACAGCTATTACGAACCCAACAGTTAACTCCTACAAACGTTTGGTTCCAGGTTATGAAGCGCCGGTTTATATCGCTTGGGCAGGACGTAACCGTTCACCACTTGTTCGCGTGCCAGCTTCACGTGGTATGGGAACTCGTCTTGAGTTGCGTTCAGTGGATCCAATGGCGAACCCTTACATCGCTATGGCTGTTCTTTTGGAAGTTGGTCTGCATGGTATTGAAAATAAAATCGAAGCACCAGCTCCTATCGAAGAAAATATCTACATCATGACAGCAGAAGAGCGTAAGGAAGCTGGTATTACAGACCTTCCATCAACTCTTCACAACGCTTTGAAAGCTTTGACAGAAGATGAAGTTGTCAGAGCGGCTCTTGGAGAGCATATCTATACTAGTTTCCTTGAAGCCAAGCGAATCGAATGGGCAAGTTATGCAACCTTTGTTTCACAATGGGAAATTGATAATTATTTAGACCTTTACTAATACTAATTAATATAGAAGAAAGATTGCCTGAGGGTGGTCTTTTTTTTCTTGCTTTTTATATCGAGGTGTGATATATTTTATATAACGAAGTGCGATATATTGAACTGGATAGGAGGTGGATGCAAATGGAATTAACGGATAAGATTCGTCGAGTTTATCTTCCGATGACGGAAACGGGTTTTTATATCTTGTTCTGTCTGCAAAAGGAAGGTCATGGTTATAGTATTACGCAAAAGGTCAAGGAGATGACGGATTCGCAAGTTTCGATTAGTCCTGGAACTATGTATGGAACCTTGTCAAAAATGGAAAAGGATGGTTTGATTTTCTTTGTCCGCGAAGAGGAAAAACGGAAAATCTATCAGATAACAGACTTGGGACGAAAAGTCTTAGATATTGAATTGAAGCGTATTGAACGGCTCTATAGAAACAGTCGGGAGGAAGGATGATGGAAAAGAAAATTGTTTATCGAATTTTTACAATTGCGGATTATGAGAGGGAGGCTCTATACTTTAGAGAAATGCATGCTAAGGGCTGGAAACTTAGGAAAGTAAGCTATTCTATCTTATTGTTTGCAGTTAAGTATACCTTTGAAAAATGTCACCCTGAGCAAGTGTCTTATCAGTTGGATTTTTACCCAATGGAAAAATCAGAGAGAGCCTCCTATTTACAACTATTTAAAGACTGTGGCTGGGAGCATATTACAGACTTTAATAGTTTTTCCTATTTTAGAAAAGTACATTCTGAAATTGAATCGGATGCAGAATTTGAAATTTATAATGATGCCACTGGGAAGTTAGCTATGGTTAATCGCATTTTAAGCCTGCGATTAGTACCTGTTTTACTTTTGCTAGCCATACATATACCATTCTTACTTAAATTGCTCAATAGAAGTAATGCGTATGGTCTATGTAGTTTTCTTGCGGTCGGGCTAGATGTTTTCTTGTCTTTAATCCTTTTGTTAATAGTTGCCTATATTGGCTGGAAGCTATGGAATAAAAAGAAGGAATTGTCAGATTTATGATAGGATAGGTATGCTCAAAATTGGAGGGGAAGTCATGATAAATAAAAAGCAATTTCGGATTTTCACCATTCTTGATTTGGACAAGGAAGAAGAATATTTACATGAGATGCACTTAAAAGGTTGGAGGTATAGAACGAGTCGTTTTGGTTTGTTCTATTTTGACCAATGTCAACCAGACGATGTCATCTACTGTATCTATGATTCTAGATTTATTAAAAAATATAAGCATGAACTGCAAGATTTTAGAAATAGAGGTTGGGAATTGATAGAAACAGGTTTTTGTTCGATTCTTCGTAAATCGGCTTCTGATATACTTTTAGAGGATCAAGTCTATATGAGTAAGAGATTCAGATGGAAAGTTATGAAATATAGACTTCGTTCATGTGCAGCTACTTTCTTAGGTGGTTTGGTTGTTTGTATGAGTTTATTTAAAGAAGAACTTTCGATGTCTTTCTTCGTTATTTTTCTTTTATATGCTTTACTGATTTCTTATCTAATCTATGGTTTTTTCAGACTAAAAAGGAAATATCAAGTAGGTGGATAGTAAGTTTCTAGGTCTTTAGACCGATTTTTAGCACTCTTGATGAAAGAGTGCTAATTTTTTGAGTTTTTGTCTTGACATTCTCTTTTAAGGGTGTATAATAGAATCATAAGTTAGCACTTGAGTGCATCGAGTGCTAATTGATCAGACAGAGAGGAGTGATGAGATGGTTACAGAGCGTCAGCAGGATATTTTAAATCTGATTATTGACATCTTTACCAAAACGCACGAACCTGTCGGATCCAAAGCCTTGCAAGAGTCTATTAACTCTAGCAGTGCAACCATTCGTAATGACATGGCGGCTCTAGAAAAGCAAGGGTTGCTTGAGAAGGCCCATACTTCAAGTGGTCGGATGCCAAGTGTTGCTGGTTTTCAGTACTATGTGAAACACTCACTGGACTTTGATCGACTAGCTGAAAATGAGGTTTATGAGATTGTCAAAGCCTTTGATCAGGAATTCTTCAAATTGGAGGATATTCTGCAAGAGGCTGCTAATCTACTGACAGACCTGAGTGGCTGTACGGTAGTGGCACTGGATGTTGAGCCCAGCAGGCAACGTTTGACAGCCTTTGATATCGTTGTTTTGGGGCAACATACAGCCTTGGCAGTATTCACCCTAGACGAGTCTCGAACGGTTACCAGTCAGTTTCTGATTCCAAGGAACTTCTTGCAGGAGGATTTGCTGAAACTGAAGAGCATCATTCAGGAACGTTTCCTCGGCCACACCGTTCTAGATATTCACTACAAGATTCGGACGGAGATTCCGCAGATTATCCAGCGTTACTTTACAACAACGGACAATGTTATCGATCTCTTTGAGCATATCTTTAAGGAAATGTTCAACGAAAACATTGTGGTGGCGGGCAAGGTTAATCTCTTGAATTTTGCCAATCTAGCAGCCTATCAGTTCTTTGACCAACCGCAAAAGGTGGCTCTGGAGATTCGTGAGGGGTTGCGTGAAGATCAGATGCAAAACGTCCGTGTTGCAGACAGTCAAGAGTCCTGCCTAGCTGACCTAGCGGTGATTAGTAGCAAATTCCTCATTCCTTATCGGGGAGTTGGGATTCTAGCCATTATCGGTCCTGTTAATCTGGATTATCAGCAGCTAATCAACCAAGTCAACGTAGTCAACCGTGTTTTGACCATGAAGTTGACAGATTTTTACCGCTACCTCAGCAGTAATCATTACGAAGTACATTAAGATTGAAATCATTAAAGGAGGCGAAAATGGCCCAAGATATAAAAAATGAAGAAGTAGAAGAAGTTCAAGAAGAGGAAGTTGTGGAAACAGCTGAAGAAAAAACTCCTGAGAAGTCTGAGTTGGACTTGGCAAATGAACGTGCAGATGAATTTGAAAACAAATACCTTCGCGCTCATGCAGAAATGCAAAATATCCAACGCCGTGCCAATGAAGAGCGTCAAAACTTGCAACGTTATCGCAGCCAAGACTTGGCAAAAGCAATCTTGCCATCACTCGATAATCTTGAGCGTGCACTCGCAGTTGAAGGATTGACAGACGATGTCAAAAAAGGATTGGAGATGGTACAAGAAAGCTTGATTCACGCTTTGAAAGAAGAAGGAATCGAAGAAATCGCAGCTGACGGTGAATTTGACCATAACTACCATATGGCCATCCAAACTCTCACAGCAGACGATGAACACCCAGCAGATACCATCGCCCAAGTCTTCCAAAAAGGCTACAAACTCCATGACCGTATCCTACGCCCAGCCATGGTAGTTGTTTACAACTAGGAGAGAGCGCTTAAAAACCTTGTCCGAAACGACAATAAACTATGAAGAAAGATAAGAGGCAAGCCGGAGGCTTGCAAGGAAGATATTTCCCACCGTGGTGAAAGTTTCAGTAGCAAAAGCTACTGAAACAGGGGATTTTTGAGACAATAGGCTCAAAAATAAGTGATGAAATCCCGTAGGGAATTGCTCACGTCCCCACCACTTAAGGGAAATATAAAAAAATAGAAAATTAACTAACAAGGAGAAAAACACATGTCTAAAATTATCGGTATTGACTTAGGAACAACAAACTCAGCAGTTGCAGTTCTTGAAGGAACTGAAAGCAAAATCATCGCAAACCCAGAAGGAAACCGCACAACTCCATCTGTAGTATCATTCAAAAACGGAGAAATCATCGTTGGTGACGCTGCAAAACGTCAAGCGGTGACAAACCCTGATACAGTCATCTCTATCAAATCTAAAATGGGAACTTCTGAAAAAGTTTCTGCAAACGGAAAAGAATACACTCCACAAGAAATCTCAGCTATGATCCTTCAATACTTGAAAGGTTATGCTGAAGAATACCTTGGTGAAAAAGTAACCAAAGCAGTTATCACAGTTCCAGCTTACTTCAACGATGCTCAACGTCAAGCAACAAAAGACGCTGGTAAAATCGCTGGTCTTGAAGTAGAACGTATCGTCAACGAACCAACTGCAGCAGCCCTTGCTTACGGTTTGGACAAGACTGACAAAGAAGAAAAAATCTTGGTATTCGACCTTGGTGGTGGTACATTTGACGTATCTATCCTTGAATTGGGTGACGGTGTCTTCGATGTATTGTCAACTGCAGGGGACAACAAACTCGGTGGTGACGACTTTGACCAAAAAATCATCGACCACTTGGTAGCAGAATTCAAGAAAGAAAACGGTATTGACTTGTCTACTGACAAGATGGCAATGCAACGTTTGAAAGATGCGGCTGAAAAAGCTAAGAAAGACCTTTCTGGTATAACTTCAACACAAATCAGCTTGCCATTTATCACTGCTGGTGAAGCTGGACCTCTTCACTTGGAAATGACCTTGACTCGTGCGAAATTTGACGATTTGACTCGTGACCTTGTAGAACGTACAAAAGTTCCAGTTCGTCAAGCCCTTTCAGATGCAGGTTTGAGCTTGTCAGAAATCGATGAGGTTATTCTTGTCGGTGGTTCAACTCGTATCCCAGCCGTTGTAGAAGCTGTGAAAGCTGAAACTGGTAAAGAACCAAACAAATCAGTAAACCCTGACGAAGTTGTTGCTATGGGTGCTGCCATCCAAGGTGGTGTGATTACTGGTGATGTCAAAGACGTTGTCCTTCTTGACGTAACACCATTGTCACTTGGTATCGAAACAATGGGTGGCGTCTTCACAAAACTTATCGATCGCAACACTACTATTCCAACATCTAAATCACAAGTCTTCTCAACTGCAGCAGACAACCAACCAGCTGTTGATATCCACGTTCTTCAAGGTGAACGCCCAATGGCAGCAGATAACAAGACTCTTGGACGCTTCCAATTGACTGATATCCCAGCTGCACCTCGTGGAATTCCACAAATCGAAGTAACATTTGACATCGACAAGAACGGTATCGTATCTGTTAAAGCCAAAGACCTTGGAACTCAAAAAGAACAAACTATTGTGATCCAATCTAACTCAGGTTTGACTGACGAAGAAATCGACCGCATGATGAAAGATGCAGAAGCTAACGCTGAAGCGGATAAGAAACGTAAAGAAGAAGTTGACCTTCGTAATGAAGTAGACCAAGCTATCTTTGCGACTGAAAAGACTATCAAGGAAACTGAAGGAAAAGGTTTCGACGCAGAACGTGACGCTGCCCAAGCTGCCCTTGATGACCTTAAGAAAGCGCAAGAAGATAACAACTTGGACGACATGAAAGCAAAACTTGAAGCATTGAACGAAAAAGCTCAAGGACTTGCTGTTAAACTCTACGAACAAGCCGCAGCAGCCCAACAAGCTCAAGCAGGAGCAGAAGGCGCACAAGCAACAGGAAACGCAGGCGATGACGTCGTAGACGGAGAGTTTACGGAAAAATAAGATGTTGAGGCGTTAAGAAAACGAAAGAAAAATAGGAAGCCATCGCCTTGTGCGATGCACAAAAGATGGCTTATCTTTTTTCCGAAGTTTTTAGCCGAAACTCAGTTAAGCCTAACTCGTCAAGGATGACTAATCACTAAATTGATTGTCCTTCTACAGTGCTTTACTTAAATGTTAATGATGATAGGAAGAAATCCAGAGGTTGCAACCCAGCCTCTGTTTTTCGATAAAATAGAGGATGTTGCGTATGAAAAAAGTACTTTGTATCATTTATCCTAATTTTTCTCTTTATGAGATAACCACTTTAACGAGTACTTTAGCTCTGTCTTTTGACATCACGATTGATTATGTAGCTTCTGAGAATTCGATAGTGGTCTCTGAGGATGGTTTGTCCTGTCAACCGACGAAAACATTGAATCAGATCCGTATAGAAGATTATTCTTGTGTGATTTTGCCAGGAATGGTAAATATAGGTCCTGCTCTACAAGATGAGAAATTGATCTCGTTTTTGAGAAGTCTTAATGAGCAAGATATCCTAATTGCAGCCATTTCTTCCTCTGGGAAATTTCAAAGCAAAAGCTGTCCTGCAAGATAAAAATATCATTACTGCTATTGGCTTTGCACATCAAGAGTTTGCAAGAAAAGTGATTTTCGGTTTAGGGTTGGCAGAGAATACGGACAACTATTTTAAAGAACAGAACGAGTATGCTGAAGAGGATTTGATATTTACTCTATCAGATTAAGAGTTTAATCAAGTAAAGCAGAGTATAGAAAACAGCCTCTAAAAATTTACATGAAAATTATAGAAAGGAACAAAGGTGTTCGTAACTGAACACGGGCTACGGACTGTGCCAAAAAGATAGTTTTTTCTAGGACGCAAGCGTCCGTCGTCAAAACTCCTATTTTGGCTGTGTCCGTTTGACGCCCTTTGTATCTTGAATTATGAACAATACTGAATTTTATGATCGTCTGGGGGTGTCAAAAAACGCTTCGGCAGACGAGATCAAAAAGGCTTATCGTAAGCTTTCCAAAAAATATCACCCAGATATCAACAAGGAGCCTGGTGCTGAGGAAAAATACAAGGAAGTTCAAGAAGCCTATGAGACTTTGAGTGACGACCAAAAACGGGCTGCCTATGACCAATATGGTGCGGCTGGTGCCAATGGTGGCTTTGGAGGCTTCGGTGGTGGAGCTGGCGGTTTCAACGGGGCAGGAGGCTTCGGTGGTTTTGAGGATATTTTCTCAAGTTTCTTCGGCGGAGGCGGTGCTTCACGCAATCCAAATGCTCCTCGTCAGGGGGATGACCTCCAATACCGTGTGAACTTGACCTTTGAAGAAGCTATTTTTGGAGCTGAAAAAGAAGTTAAGTACAACCGTGAAGCTAGCTGTCGTACATGTAATGGCTCTGGTGCTAAGCCAGGAACAAGTCCAGTCACTTGTGGACGCTGTCATGGCGCTGGTGTCATTAACGTCGATACACAGACTCCGCTTGGTATGATGCGTCGCCAAGTAACCTGTGATGTCTGTCACGGTCGCGGAAAAGAAATCAAAGATCCATGTACAACATGTCACGGAACAGGTCATGAAAAACAAGCGCATAGCGTACATGTCAAAATTCCTGCTGGTGTGGAAACTGGTCAACAAATTCGCCTAGCTGGTCAAGGTGAAGCTGGATTTAACGGTGGACCTTATGGTGACTTGTATGTAGTGGTTTCTGTGGAAGCCAGCGACAAGTTTGAACGTGAAGGAACGACTATCTTCTACAATCTCAACCTCAACTTTGTCCAAGCAGCTCTTGGTGATACAGTTGATATCCCAACGGTTCACGGTGATGTTGAATTGGTTATTCCAGAGGGCACTCAGACTGGTAAGAAATTCCGCCTACGTGGCAAAGGAGCTCCGAGCCTTCGTGGTGGTGCAGTTGGTGACCAATACGTTACCGTTAATGTCGTAACACCGACAGGCTTGAAGGACCGCCAAAAAGCAGCTTTGAAAGAATTTGCAGCTGCTGGTGACTTGAAAGTAAATCCAAAGAAAAAAGGCTTCTTTGATCATATTAAAGATGCCTTTGATGGAGAATAAAAGTAAGAGGCTGGGCAAAAACTCGCTTCTAACTATTAAAAAAACGAGCATTTCCGTAGTTGGAGATGCTCGTTTTCTTATGTCATGGTTTATAATTAAAATAACAACAAAACAATTAGAAAGCCATGACAATGTATAAAGATTATAACACAAATCAGTTAAGTTTGGAAGTAAATCTTGCCTACGATATTCCATCAAATCACGAAGCAAGAATGATTAGCCTCTTTGTAGACAGTATCCCTAGTCAAGTTCTATTGGAAGAGACCTCTCACACTGGTCGCCCTGCCTTTCATCCAGCCATGCTCATGAAGATGACCCTGTTCGCTTACGCTCGTCAAGTGTTCTCTGGACGTAAAATCGTTCAAATGAACTCAGAAGTCATTCCCATGAAATGGTTGAGCCAAGATACCTATGTTAGCTATAAAACGATTAATAACTTCCGCTCCAGTAAACATGCCAACAACCTAATCAAAACTGCTTTTATTTACTTCACTTTACTCATGCGTGAGAATGGGATGATTGAGGATGATGCCTTGTTCATTGATGGAACAAAACTAGAAGCTGATGCCAACCTCTATTCTTTCACTTGGAAAAGAGCTATTGACAAATATGAAGCAGCCTTGAATGGGAAAATTTCCCAGCTCTATGACCAGCTGATTCAAGAAGGAGTAAATCTCGCCTTATCTAAAGAAGAACGGGAAACCAGTCAGGGTTTGGAGGAGCTACTAGAAAAAACGGAGGCTACCTTAGTTGAAATAGAACAAGCTATTGAAGAAGAGCCTAAAGTGATAAAGGGTGGGTCTGCCAATAGACAAAAACGCCGTCGGATAAAGAAAATCCGTAAGCAATTAAAGGATGATTTCCTTCCTCGTAAACAGCGATATGAAGAAGCTAGAAAAATTTTAGAAGACCGCAACTCTTTCTCAAAAACGGATCATGATGCCACCTTTATGCGAATGAAGGAAGACCATATGCAAAATGGGCAACTGAAACCTGGTTATAATGTCCAAGCGGCTACCAATGGTCAGTATGTCCTTGATTTTGATATCTTTCCAAATCCAACAGACACTCGCACTCTGAAACCTTTCCTCCAATCGATTCAAACCCTAGACTTATTCAACTATATCGTAGCAGATGCTGGTTATGGTAGCGAAGAAAATTATCGTTTTATCATTGATGAATTGGAAAAAATACCGCTTATTCCCTACACCATGTATCAGAAGGAATTGACTAAAAAGTACCAGACGAGCACAGATAATCCAATGAACTGGGAATATCTTGAGGACACGGACCAGTTTATAAAGCCCGACGGCGTAGTTTATTCTTTTAAGAACTACTCTAGTCGAACTGACAAGTATGGCTTTCAACGTGATTTCAAGATTTATGAGGCTGATAAAGTTCAAGACACTCCAGAGTTAGAACAGTTGGCTAAAACAGATAGTGGAAACCAGAAACAAATCCATTATAATCCAACTTGGAATTACTTTAAGGAACTCCTTAAGCAAACATTACATAGTGAAGAAGGCTCTCGAATCTATGCCAAACGGAAAATCGATGTTGAACCCGTTTTTGGTAGATTGAAGAGTGTTTTTGGCGTGCGCAGAGTGCATGTCAGAGGGAAACAAGCTGTCTCAACAGAAATAGGATTCATCTTTATGAGCATGAATCTCACCAAGTTGGCCAAGAATCTAGCCTCTAAAACATCCACTATTCAAAAACCACACAGTATTTCTTTCAGCTTGATTGGATTCAAGACTGGAATCACTGTGTGGTTTTATTTAGAAGCTAGTTTTTGCCCAGCCTCTTACTGATCTTCAAGTTCCTGTGTTTCTTTTATCACAGCTAGTCTAGTCTGGATATCCTTTTCCAAGACCTTAAACTTGTAAGTCAGGTCTTCTTGGTATTCCTTGATGAGTTCTTTTTGCTGGTCGATGATTTGCAGGCTGTTTTGGATAATATCCACATCATCCTTGATTGCTTGAACGCGGTCAGTGGTATTCAAGACTTCATCTGTGATGGTTTGACGATTTTTTGTGACCAGATAACTTCCAGCTGCAGCTCCTGCAAATAGCAGTAAATTAGATAATTTCATGGCAACTCCTTAGGCGTTTTTGATGGTTTCAGCGACTTGAGCAAGTTTGTCAAAGTCTGGTTCGTGGGCGATAAAATCAATCTTGAGGTCATCGTCCGCACTGTAGCGAGGTACGAGGTGAACGTGGGTATGAAAAACTGTTTGACCTGCGATTTCTTCACAGTTGGCAATGATATTCATACCAGCAGCCTTGGTAGCTTTCATAACTTTTTGAGCTACTTTTGGTACTTTGGCAAAGAGTTGGCTGGCGCTAGTGGCGTCCATTTCCAAAAGATTGCGATAGTGCTCTTTTGGTACGACCAAGGTATGTCCTGGTGTCACTTGAGAGATATCAAGAAAGGCAAGAACCTGCTCATCTTCATATACTTTTGAAGCAGGAATTTCCCCTGCGATGATTTTACAAAAAATGCAATCTGACATAAAATCTACCTCTACTGTATTGAATTTTGATATAATATAGCTACATTATACCAGATTTGGAGAAAATATGTTAGAAATTAAAAACCTGACAGGTGGCTATGTCCATGTCCCTGTCTTGAAAGATGTGTCTTTTACTGTTGAAAGTGGGCAGCTGGTCGGTTTGATTGGTCTCAATGGTGCTGGGAAATCGACGACTATCAATGAAATTATCGGTCTGTTGACACCTTATAGTGGCTCCATCAATATCAATGGCCTGACCCTGCAAGAAGATGCGACTAGCTATCGCAAGCAAATTGGTTACATTCCTGAGACACCTAGCTTGTATGAGGAATTGACCCTCAGAGAGCATATCGAAACGGTTGCCATGGCTTATGGTATTGAGCAGAAAGTGGCTTTTGATCGAGTAGAACCTTTGTTAAAAATGTTCCGTCTGGACCAGAAATTGGACTGGTTCCCTGTTCATTTTTCAAAAGGGATGAAGCAGAAAGTCATGATTATCTGTGCTTTTGTGGTGGATCCGAGTCTTTTCATCGTGGATGAGCCTTTCCTTGGTCTGGATCCGCTAGCTATTGCAGACTTGATTCAGCTTTTGGAAGTGGAAAAGCAAAAGGGCAAGTCCATTCTCATGAGTACCCACGTGCTGGATTCGGCGGAGAAGATGTGTGATGCTTTTGTTATTCTTCACAAAGGGGAAGTGCGTGCCAAAGGCAATCTCCTACAACTGCGCGAAGCCTTTGATATGCCTGAGGCTAGTTTGAATGATATTTACTTGGCTCTGACCAAAGAGGAGGAGCTATGAAAGACTTGTTTTTAAAGAGAAAGCAGGCTTTTCGTAAGGAGTGTGTCGGTTATCTGCGCTATGTTCTCAATGACCACTTTGTCTTGTTCCTGCTTGTTCTGCTAGGCTTTCTAGCCTACCAGTACAGTCAACTCTTACAACATTTTCCTGAAAATCATTGGGCCATCCTTTTATTTGTGGGAATTACCTCTGTTTTACTTTTGCTTTGGGGTGGAGTTGCCACCTATATGGAGGCTCCAGACAAGCTCTTTCTCTTGGTCGGAGAAGAGGAAATCAAACTCCATCTTAAACGTCAAACTGGCATTTCCCTAGTCTTTTGGCTCTTTGTCCAGACCCTTTTCTTGCTTTTATTTGCGCCTTTATTTTTGGCAATGCGCTATGGCTTGCCTGTTTTTCTGGTCTATGTGCTTTTATTGGGGGTAGGTAAATATTTCCTCTTTCGTCAAAAGGCCAGCAAGTTTTTTACTGAAACTGGACTGAACTGGGACTATGTTATTTCCCAAGAAAGCAAGCGTAAGCAAGTCTTGCTTCGTTTCTTTGCCCTCTTTACGCAGGTAAAGGGAATTTCAAACAGCGTCAAGCGTCGTGCCTATCTGGACTTTATCCTAAAGGCTATTCAGAAGGTGCCTGGGAAGATTTGGCAAAATCTCTATCTGCGTTCTTATTTGCGAAATGGAGACCTCTTTGCTCTCAGCCTCCGTCTGCTCTTGCTTTCCATACTGGCACAGGTCTTTATCGAGCAAGCTTGGATTGCGACAGCAGTGGTGGTTCTCTTTAACTACCTCTTGCTCTTCCAGTTGCTGGCCCTCTATCATGCCTTTGACTACCAGTATTTGACCCAACTCTTTCCGCTGGACAAGGGGCAAAAGGAAAAAGGCTTGCAGGCAGTGGTCAGAGGATTGACCAGTTTTGTCTTAGTAGTGGAATTAGTTGTTGGGTTGATTACCTTCCAAGAAAAACTAGCCCTTCTAGCCTTACTGGGAGCTGGTTTGGTTTTACTAGTCTTGTACTTACCTTATCAGGTAAAACGTCAGATGCAGGACTAGCATTGCCTATACGATACTAAAAAAGAAGTTGAGTTCAGTTTGTCTCAACTTCTTTTATTTTCTACAAGATAATGGTTGGTCCGTAGAGACTCAACTTAGTCTTGACCTGGTCAAAGTGGAAACGGTCATAGGCCCGCCAAGCGGCGCGAGTAGGAGCGTCTGGATCAAGAGCGCTGAGTCCCATGAGAAGACTGGAAGTCTGGTAGAATTTTTCCAGTTCAATCAAGACTCGATTATCCACTGTCTCAGCCTTGGCTAGAAAACCAAGAATAGAGTCTAATTGCTCCTGAAAGTGGACGTCGTCAGCGGTTGCCTGTTTGCATGCTTGATAGGCTTTGTTTAAGTCCGTAATCAAAGTCTGAGCTCTTTTGATAGGGTCTGTATCTGTCATGAGAATTCCTCCTTTAATCTGGGTGCTAGTTTTGATACTAGCAACTGTGTTTTGATACTGTCAGTTTATCACTTTTATCTCCTTTTTCACCATAAAATCTTTAATTGTCATTGAAATTTCCTGAATGGTACTGTTAAGATTTTATGATAAAATAGTGGTAAGCTCATCATAATGTTGTAGAAAAATAATCCTTTTAGGAGCTTTCAAAGACTGTTTAGGATTTGGTGGGCTTGTGCTAGAACTTTTCTGTTATTCTTTTCTTATACTCAATGAAAATCAAAGAGCAAACTAGGAAGCTAGCCGCAGGCTGTACTTGAGTACGGCAAGGTGAAGCTGACGTGGTTTGAATTTGATTTTCGAAGAGTATTAGGAGGAGAATCCAATGAAACATATGATTATTCAGACACAGAAAACAGTCTATAAAGTAAACGTCGACGATATCTACTATATCCAAGCACATCCAACTAAAGCCCATACCGTACAGATTGTTACAGAAGAGGCTAGTTTTAATATGCTTCAAAATTTAAGTGATCTTGAGAACCAATATGGGGAAAACTTGATGAGGTGTCATCGAAATTGTTTGGTCAATCTTGATAAAGTAAAATCGATTGATTTTCAAGAAAGAATCCTTTTTCTCGGAGAAGAAGGTCAATATGCTGTCAAGTATGCCAGACGTCGCTATAGAGAAATTCGTCAAAAATGGTTGAAAGAAGGAGAGTAAGAAGATGAGAATATTTGTTTTAGAAGATGATTTTTCCCAACAGACTAGGATTGAAACGACGATTGAGAAACTCTTGAAGGAACATCAGATTATTCCTATCTCTTTTGAGGTATTTGGGAAGGCAGACCAACTGCTGGCAGAGGTGCATGAGAAGGGAGCCCATCAGCTATTCTTTTTGGATATTGAGATTCGAAATGAGGAGATGAAAGGCTTAGAAGTGGCTAGAAAGATTCGGGATCGGGATCCTTATGCCCTAATAGTCTTTGTAACAACTCACTCGGAGTTTATGCCCCTGTCCTTTCGCTACCAAGTGTCTGCTTTGGACTACATTGATAAGGCATTGTCGGCAGAGGAGTTTGAATCTCGTATCGAGACAGCCCTCCTCTATGCCAATAGTCAAGATAGTAAGAGTCTGGCGGAAGATTGCTTTTACTTTAAATCAAAATTTGCTCAATTCCAGTATCCTTTTAAAGAGGTCTACTATCTCGAAACATCGCCCAGAGCCCATCGTGTTATTCTCTATACCAAGACAGACAGGCTGGAATTTACAGCGAGTTTAGAGGAGGTTTTCAAGCAGGAACCCCGTCTCTTGCAGTGCCATCGCTCTTTTCTCATCAATCCTGCCAATGTGGTTCGTTTGGATAAGAAAGAAAAACTGCTTTACTTTCCCAATGGTGGAAGCTGTCTGATCGCGCGTTATAAGGTCAGGGAAGTGTCTGAAGCCATCAATAAATTACACTGAGCTAGGAGAGTTTATGAACATTGCTTGGATATTGTTGTATACACTTGTTATTAATGGACTAGAAATTGTCATTTTCTTTAAGGTGGATGGAATTGGTCTCACTTTTGAGAGGATTTTTAAGTCCTTTCTTCTTAAATTTCTCCTAGGGGCTATTTTTGCGACTTTTCAATTTTTAGCTGTGAGTGAATACTTATCATATTTTATGGAACCCTTGTACGGTATAGGCTTGTCTTTCTTATTGTTAAGAGGGCTTCCTAAAAAACTCCTCTTTTTTTATGGTCTCTTTCCAATGATATTGATGAATCTCTTTTATAGAGGGGTCTCCTATTTTGTGCTTCCATTTTTGGGGCAAGGGATTGTAGATGGAGATGGCAATCCTGTCTTTTTGTTGATTATGATATTCGTTTGCTCCCTAGTCTTAGTCTTTTTGAAATGGTTGAACTATGATTTTACTAGTCTGAGAAAGGAGATTCTAGATAAAGGTTTTCAACAGTCTCTGACTACGATTAACTGGATAATGGGGACTTACTTTCTAGTCATGGAAAGTCTGTCTTACTTTGAATATGCATACGATATCCAATCAAAGACTGTTCGCCATCTCATCCTAGTCTTTTACCTCCTATTTTTTATGGGGGCTATCAAGAAATTGGATACCTATTTGAAGGACAAACTCCATGAGAGACTGGACCAAGAGCAGGCCTTGCGCTACAGAGATATGGAACGCTATAGTCGGCATATAGAGGAACTTTACAAGGAAGTACGGAGCTTTCGCCATGACTACACCAACCTCTTAACCAGCTTACGTCTGGGCATTGAAGAGGAGGATATGGAGCAGATAAAAGAGGTCTACGACTCGGTCTTAAAGGATTCTAGTGAAAAATTGCAGGACAATAAATATGACCTTGGACGATTGGTGAATGTTCGGGACCGTGCCCTCAAAAGTCTTCTAGCAGGGAAATTTCTAAAAGCTAAAGATAAGAAGATTATCTTTAATGTCGAAGTTCCTGAGGAGATTCAGGTCGAGGGGATGAGTCTGCTTGATTTTTTAACCATCGTATCTATCCTTTGTGATAATGCCATTGAAGCCAGTGCAGAGGCTAGTCAACCTCATGTTTCAATTGCCTTTTTAAAAAATGGAGAACAGGAGACCTTTATCATTGAAAACTCCATCAAAGAAGAGGGCATCGATATTTCTGAAATCTTCTCCTTTGGAGTTAGTTCTAAAGGGGAGGAGAGAGGAGTTGGTCTCTATACCGTCATGAAGATTGTGGAAAGTCATCCCAATACCAGTCTCAATACCACCTGTCAAAATCAAGTCTTTCGTCAGGTTTTAACAGTTCACTTGATGTCAGTTGATGATTAGAAGATCTGTCGAAAGAAGTACCGCCTGTAGTCATCAATTAAAATGCCATAGTATATGAGGTATCCTATATGAATAAGAAATCCTTTTTTATCATCTGTTCTACGTTGATCATAGCATCGAATCTTCTCATGGTTTCCGTGGTGAACAAGGGAGAAGAAACAGGGAGCAACCTGTTTGTGATTGCTATAGCCTGTGTTTTGCTACCAGCCTTTTTATATGCAGTTGAAAACAGACTTACTTCAATGGTAAGAGTAGAATCAATACTCCTGATTCAGTTAACAGTTATATCCCTACTCCGTCTTATCAACAGAATAGGGAGTACGCCTGAAATCCTCAACATTATCATTACCCTTATCGCTTTGGCAAGTGGGACAGCTGCTATCCTTGTTGCGATTATGAGAATATATGAGAACATACGGAAGTGAGGGTGAGTAGTTTTCTATTTTGGATCTTTACGTTGTCAAGTTCCCCTAGGGCAAGTATGTTTTCCATGCTTGATTTTTAAATTTTTTAACAATTCAAGATGTTTCGATGACCATTTGTGATTTGAGTGATCCAAGGTCAAAATGAGTGCTATACTAGCAGTGTAAAGGTTCTTGCTCAACTAAGATAAAGCACACGTTTAGGAGGAAATTTTATGAAGAAAAAAATACTTGTCATTTTTATCTTGTATCTGATCATGTCCATCTTTCTATATCCGCTTAGGGAGAGTGCTTGGTATCATCTATTTTATACCATAGCCTATATGATTGCGGTTATAATCTATCTTGCTTTAACTAAAAAGAAAGGAGCAAAGAAATGAAAACTTTTCTTGCTAAAAAACGGAACATCTTCCTTGCGATATTGTTCCTAGGTCAGTTGCCCTTGCTTGTCTCTACTTATCTATTTCTATCTCGTCAGTTTTTAAATTTTTCCTTAGTTTTCCAATTTCTTTTAGTGGTTATTAACTTGGCTTCTATTTTGGTCACTGTTTACCTCACTAGAGAAATGAGGATAAGAAAGTTTGAAGATGATGATTTGGTTAGTCCTAGAACCAATCAACTTATGTATATCGGCTTGACAGGTTTTATGTCCATTATTTGTTTGTATAGAGGTGTCACAGCAGGAGAATCTTACCAACAACTAATTGCCTATATTGGCGCTATTCTCTGCTTGATTATCATGCTTCTACTCATTTGGGGCTTGAAGTATTATAAAAAGTAGCTTTCTCTCCTCTTTTATCAGGATATTTGAGTAGAAAGGCTCTATTAAAAAGTTCGTGAAATAAGTGAATGGAGGTATTTAAAATGAAATATAGATTATTTCTTGTTATTTTCTTGAGTAGTATGTTGAATCTTCTTTTAGGGACATTTTTACAAATCTCTAATGTATCAATTGGGTGGATTGTTCTCTACAGTGGATTATTTGAAGCAGGCGTTTTCCTTCTTGCTAATAAAGGGGTGGCGGTAAAAATCAAGGAAGTAGACATTCGAAACCGCTTTAAATTTATTTTTGGAAAAACCTTATGGTTTCAAATTCTTTTACTCATCTTTTTGATAATCAAACTTTATCTTGGTTTGGATGCGAAGCTGATTTTATTCTATGGACATATTTTCATTGTCTTTAATGCCTTAATGTATCTATTATCTAGTAGTGGGGTTAGCCTTAAAAAGAACAAACTGTCTTCTTAATCTTACAGCAGTAGAGCTTGACAAGAGGAGGTTATCATGTATAAACACTTATTTTTCCTAGATTCCAAAACTTTAGACCGGTTGACGCCCTATATTCTGGTCTTGGCTTCTGACACCATTGCCTTTAATGTTTTTGTGCTAACCTTTGTATCTGCGGTGGTCTTTAATTCCCTAAATTCCCTGCTAGCTTTAATGGCTATATTCTTAGGGGCTGGCTATGTGGTTGGATTTTGGTTACTCAAATGGTTTGTTTTGGAAAGGCTAGAACTAAAGAATGACGTGTAGGGAGTCTGTTTGGTGGGGAGGCTAGTTTTATGAGAATTTTTAATAAGTGCCATGCCATGTTTTTGGGGTTCTTAGTATTTGCAATCGTTGGTGCAGCGGGATATTCCGTCAATCAAGGAGATTATTTTCAACACCAGTACACATTCATTGCTGTAAAGACTCTCTTGCTTTTCCTTAGTTTTGGCTATGCGAAATGGTTTGATATGATTTCTTTTGGGATGTTAAGCAAGAAACAACTCTTGCTGTTTATTGGAATCTTTCTTCTCACTGTGCTGGTAAGTATTAGCTATCATGCTTTTTTCTCAGTTGTTTCTGGTGCTTCGGCTCAACACCTTGAGGAAGCTAGTAAAGGACTTTCGCTTTCCTTTATTGTTAGTGCTACAGTTTTGGCACCTATCCAGGAGGAATTCCTGTTTAGAGGGCTTCTTCAAGGTGCAGTTTTTGATAATTCTTGGCTGGGGCTTGTACTGACTTCCTCTCTCTTTTCTTTCATGCATGAACCTTATGATATTCCTTCGTTTTGCTATTATCTTTTCGGGGGCTTGCTGCTGGGCTTTGCTTATAAAAAGAGCCAAAACCTATGGGTTTCTACTCTAGTCCACATGTTTTACAATGCTTGGCCACTCTTATATTATTTATAAAAATCATGAAAGGTAAGCAGAAGACGGTGCTTGCCTTTTTCTTTCTATAATGATACCCAAGCCAATCCAGAGGCTTTTCTTTGAGAATCGGGTGTGGAGCGGTTGACGAATAGGCCAAAAACTAGTAGAATAGTAAGGAAACTTTATACGGAGGAAAGAAATGGATTTGGGTGATAATGAGCTAACACTGACTCCCATACCTGGGAAAAGTGGCAAGGCTTATATGGGTAGCTATCCTGATGGGAAGCGTATCTTTGTAAAAATGAACACCTCTCCAATCCTACCTGGTCTAGCTAGAGAACAAATTGCTCCACAATTATTATGGAGTCGCCGTTTGGCAGATGGGCGTGATATGTGTGCTCAAGAATGGTTGACAGGCAAGATATTGACCCCCTATGATATGAATCGTAAGCAAATCGTCAATATTTTAACCCGTCTGCATCGCTCACGTCCGTTGATGACACAGTTGAGTCGTTTGGGCTATGCCATGGAAACACCTGTTGATTTACTACAGTCTTGGCAGGAAACGGCTCCAGATGCTTTGCGTAAAAATCATTTTATCAGTGAAGTGATGGCTGATTTACGTCAGACTATTCCAGGATTTAGAGAGGACTATGCGACCATTGTCCATGGAGATGTACGACATAGTAATTGGATTGAGACAGATAGTGGCTTGATTTATTTGGTGGATTGGGATTCGGTTCGCTTGACCGACCGCATGTTGGATGTGGCCCATATGCTCTGCCATTATATTCCAGAACATCAGTGGAAGGAATGGTTGACCTACTACGGTTACAAGTATAATCAAACGGTATTAAGTAAATTGTATTGGTATGGTCAATTGTCTTACTTGAGCCAGATTTCCAAGTATTATATGAACCAAGATTTAGAAAATGTCAATCGGGAGATTCATGGCTTGCGTCACTTCCGAGACAAGTATGGAAAGAGAAGATGAGAGTTAGAAATCGTAAAGGGGCGACAGAGTTACTAGAGGCAAATCCCCAGTATGTGGTCCTCAATCCCTTAGAAGCCAAGGGAAAATGGCGGGACTTGTTTGGCAATGACAATCCTATTCATGTGGAAGTTGGAAGTGGAAAGGGTGCCTTTGTTTCAGGTATGGCCAAGCAAAACCCTGACATCAACTATATCGGGATTGATATTCAAAAGTCTGTTTTGAGCTACGCTTTGGACAAGGTGCTTGAAGTTGGAGTGCCTAACATTAAGCTCTTGTGGGTAGATGGTTCTGACTTAACTGACTACTTTGAAGACGGTGAAATTGATCGCTTGTATCTGAATTTTTCAGATCCTTGGCCTAAAAAGCGCCATGAAAAGCGTCGTTTGACCTACAAAACCTTCTTGGATACCTTCAAACGTATCTTGCCTGAAAATGGAGAAATTCATTTCAAGACAGATAACCGTGGCTTGTTTGAGTATAGCCTAGTGAGCTTTTCTCAGTATGGCATGACACTCAATGGTGTCTGGCTAGATTTGCATGCCAGTGATTTTGAAGGCAATGTCATGACAGAATACGAGCAAAAATTCTCCAACAAGGGTCAAGTTATCTACCGAGTTGAGGCAGAATTTTAAGAAATAGCCTAAAATCAGGCTGTATAAGTGCTTTTGCTTTACAGAAGTTGGCAAACGTGCTATACTAAGAGTAAGAATATGAAAAGTGAGGCGGGGAGATATCTTCGCCTCTTGCTTATGAGGAGGTGGACGCAATCGCAACAATCGTAGAATTAGTCAGAGAAGTTGTAGAACCTGTCATTCAATCACCTTTCGAACTCGTGGATATCGAGTATGGAAAGATTGGCAGTGACATGATTCTCAGTATTTTTGTAGATAAACCTGAAGGAATTACCTTGAACGATACGGCAGACTTGACAGAAGTGATCAGTCCTGTCCTAGACACCATCAAGCCAGATCCCTTCCCAGAACAATATTTCCTAGAAATCACCAGTCCAGGCTTGGAACGTCCTTTGAAAACCAAGGATGCCGTCGCTGGAGCGGTTGGGAAATACATCCATGTCGGGCTCTACCAAGCCATCGATAAGCAAAAGGTCTTTGAAGGAACCTTGTTGGCCTTTGAAGAGGACGAGTTGACCATGGAATATATGGACAAGACGCGTAAGAAAACCGTCCAAATTCCATACAGTTTAGTATCAAAAGCACGTTTAGCAGTTAAATTATAGAAAAAGAAAGGATAGCTTTTGAGGATTCAAAAGTGAAGAAAACATGAGTAAAGAAATGCTAGAGGCCTTCCGCATTTTGGAAGAAGACAAGGGAATCAAAAAAGAAGACATCATCGACGCAGTAGTAGAGTCGCTTCGTTCCGCTTATCGCAGACGCTATGGTCAATCAGACAGCGTAGCTATTGACTTCAACGAAAAAACAGGTGACTTTACCGTTTATACTGTTCGTGAAGTGGTTGATGAAGTATTTGATAGCCGTTTGGAAATCAGCTTGAAAGATGCTCTTGCCATTAATTCAGCCTATGAGCTTGGTGATAAAATCAAGTTTGAAGAAGCACCAGCTGAGTTTGGTCGTGTAGCAGCCCAATCTGCCAAACAAACCATCATGGAAAAAATGCGCAAGCAAACACGTGCCATCACTTACAATACTTATAAAGAGCATGAACAAGAAATCATGTCTGGTACAGTAGAACGCTTTGACAATCGCTTCATTTATGTAAACCTTGGTAGCATTGAAGCCCAATTGTCAAAACAAGACCAAATTCCTGGAGAAGTTTTTGCTTCTCATGACCGTATCGAAGTTTATGTCTACAAGGTTGAAGACAACCCTCGCGGTGTCAACGTCTTTGTTAGCCGTAGCCATCCAGAAATGATCAAACGTTTGATGGAGCAAGAAATCCCAGAAGTTTATGATGGAACTGTTGAAATCATGAGCGTGGCTCGTGAAGCTGGTGACCGTACTAAGGTTGCCGTTCGTAGCCACAATCCAAACGTGGATGCTATCGGTACAATCGTTGGACGTGGTGGTGCTAATATCAAGAAGATTACTAGCAAATTCCACCCAGCTCGCTACGATGCTAAGAGCGACCGTATGGTGCCAATCGAAGAAAATATCGATGTTATCGAGTGGGTAGCAGATCCAGCTGAATTTATCTACAATGCCATTGCTCCTGCTGAAGTTGACCAAGTTATCTTTGATGAAAACGACAGCAAACGTGCCTTGGTGGTTGTTCCAGATAACAAGCTTTCTCTTGCCATCGGTCGTCGTGGACAAAACGTTCGCTTAGCGGCTCACTTGACTGGTTACCGTATCGATATCAAGTCTGCTAGCGAATTTGAAGCCATGGAAGAAGCTGGTTCGGTAGATTTGGGATCAGAAAACGATACTATCGAAGAATAAAAGCTGCTAGAGGAGGGAAAGATGAAAACGAGAAAAATCCCTTTGCGCAAGTCTGTTGTGTCTAACGAAGTGATTGATAAGCGTGATTTGCTCCGCATTGTCAAAAACAAAGAAGGGCAAGTCTTTATCGATCCGACAGGCAAGGCCAATGGCCGCGGCGCTTATATCAAACTAGACAATGCAGAAGCCCTAGAGGCGAAAAAGAAGAAGGTCTTTAACCGTAGCTTTAGCATGGAAGTGGAAGAAAGCTTTTATGACGAGTTGATCGCTTATGTGGATCACAAAGTGAAAAGAAGAGAGTTAGGACTTGAATAAGCAAAAGATAAGCAATCTCTTGGGACTGGCTCAGCGAGCAGGGCGGATTATATCGGGTGAAGAATTGGTGGTCAAGGCCATTCAAGACGGCAAGGCCAAGTTGGTCTTTCTAGCCCATGATGCTGGACCCAATCTGAGCAAGAAGATTCAAGATAAAAGTCATTATTATCAAGTAGAAATTGTAACCGTGTTTTCAACACTGGAATTAAGCATAGCAGTCGGAAAATCGAGAAAGGTTTTGGCTGTAACAGATGCTGGATTTACAAAGAAAATGAGGTCTCTTATGGAATAGAAGAGGAGGACATGATTTGTCTAAGAAAAGATTGTACGAAATCGCAAAAGAACTTGGAAAAGAAAGTAAAGAAGTTGTAGCGCGTGCAAAAGAGTTGGGTTTGGATGTGAAAAGCCACTCATCAAGTGTGGAAGAAGCTGTCGCTGCAAAAATCGCTGCCAGCTTTAAGACTGCAGCTGCTCCGAAAGCAGAAGCAAAACCTGCAGCACCAAAAGCAAGTGCAGAAAAGAAAGCCGAAAAATCTGAACCAGCTAAACCAGCTGTAGCTAAGGAAGAGGCAAAACCTGCTGAGCCAGTTGCTCCGAAGGCAGAAAAAGTAGCAGCTAAACCGCAAAGCCGTAATTTTAAGGCTGAGCGTGAAGCCCGTGCCAAAGAGCAGGCAGAACGACGCAAGCAAAATAAGGGCAATAACCGTGACCAACAACAAAACGGAAACCGTCAGAAAAACGACGGCCGCAATGGTGGAAAACAAGGTCAAGGCAACCGCGACAATCGCCGTTTTAATGACCAAGCTAAGAAACAGCAAGGTCAGCAAAATCGTGGCAATGAGCGCCGTCAGCAAGAGGACAAACGTCCAAATCAAGCGGCTCCACGTATTGACTTTAAAGCCCGTGCAGCAGCCCTAAAAGCAGAGCAAAATGCAGAATATGCCCGTTCAAGTGAGGAACGTTTCAAGCAGACTCAGGCTGCCAAAGAAGCCTTAGCCCAAGCTAATAAACGCAAGGAGCCAGAGGAAATCTTTGAAGAAGTGGCTAAGTTAGCTGAACAAGCGCAACAAGAACAGCAAGTTCAAGCAGTGGTTGAACCAGCTCCTGTAGCTAAAGAAGCGCCAGTGGATACACGTCGTAAAAAACAAGCTCGACCAGACAAAGAACGTGATGATTATGATCACGAAGAAGATGGTCCTAGAAAACAACCAAAGAATCGAAGTAGTCAAAATCAAGTGAGAAATCAAAAGAATAGTAACTGGAATAACAACAAAAAGAACAAAAAAGGAAATAACAAGAACAACCGCAATCAGACTCCAAAACCTGTTACAGAACGTAAATTCCATGAATTGCCAACAGAATTTGAATATACAGATGGTATGACCGTTGCGGAAATCGCAAAACGTATCAAACGTGAACCAGCTGAAATCGTTAAGAAACTCTTTATGATGGGTGTCATGGCCACACAAAACCAATCCTTGGATGGTGAAACCATTGAACTCCTAATGGTGGATTACGGTATCGAAGCCAAACAAAAGGTTGAAGTGGATAATGCCGATATCGAACGTTTCTTTGTCGAAGATGGTTATCTCAATGAAGATGAATTGGTTGAGCGTCCACCAGTTGTGACGATCATGGGACACGTTGACCATGGTAAAACAACACTCCTAGATACCCTTCGTAACTCTCGTGTTGCGACAGGTGAAGCAGGTGGTATTACTCAGCATATCGGTGCCTACCAAATCGTGGAAAATGGCAAGAAGATTACCTTCCTTGATACACCGGGACACGCGGCCTTTACATCTATGCGTGCTCGTGGTGCTTCTGTTACCGATATTACTATCTTGGTCGTAGCGGCAGATGACGGGGTTATGCCTCAGACTATCGAAGCCATTAACCACTCAAAAGCGGCCAACGTTCCAATCATCGTAGCCATCAACAAGATTGATAAACCAGGTGCTAACCCAGAACGCGTTATTGGTGAATTGGCAGAGCATGGTGTTATGTCAACCGCTTGGGGTGGAGATTCTGAATTTGTTGAAATCTCAGCTAAATTCAACCAAAATATCGAAGAATTGTTAGAAACAGTCCTTCTTGTGGCTGAAATTCAAGAACTCAAGGCAGACCCAACAGTGCGTGCTATTGGTACAGTTATCGAAGCGCGCTTGGATAAAGGAAAAGGTGCGGTCGCAACCCTTCTTGTTCAACAAGGTACCTTGAATGTTCAAGACCCTATCGTTGTCGGAAATACCTTCGGTCGTGTCCGTGCTATGACTAATGACCTTGGTCGTCGTGTTAAGGTTGCAGGCCCATCAACCCCAGTCTCAATCACAGGTTTGAACGAAGCGCCGATGGCGGGTGACCACTTTGCCGTTTACGAAGATGAAAAATCTGCGCGTGCAGCAGGTGAAGAGCGTGCCAAACGTGCCCTCATGAAACAACGTCAAGCTACCCAACGTGTCAGCCTTGAAAACCTCTTTGATACGCTTAAAGCTGGTGAACTCAAGTCAGTTAACGTTATCATCAAGGCCGATGTACAAGGTTCTGTTGAAGCCCTTTCTGCCTCACTTCAAAAGATTGATGTGGAAGGTGTTAAAGTTACCATCGTCCACTCAGCGGTCGGTGCTATCAACGAATCAGACGTGACCCTTGCGGAAGCTTCAAATGCCTTTATCGTTGGTTTCAACGTACGCCCTACACCACAAGCTCGTCAACAAGCAGAAGCTGACGATGTGGAAATCCGTCTCCACAGCATTATCTACAAGGTTATCGAAGAGATGGAAGAAGCCATGAAAGGGATGCTTGACCCAGAATTCGAAGAAAAAGTTATCGGTGAAGCAGTTATCCGTGAAACCTTCAAGGTGTCTAAAGTGGGAACCATCGGTGGATTCATGGTTATCAACGGTAAGGTTACCCGTGACTCTAAAGTCCGTGTTATCCGTGACGGTGTCGTTATCTATGACGGCGAACTCGCAAGCTTGAAACACTACAAAGACGACGTTAAGGAAGTTACAAACGGCCGTGAAGGTGGTTTGATGATTGATGGCTACAATGATATCAAGACTGATGATGTGATTGAGGCGTATGTCATGGAAGAAATCAAACGATAAGATTTTTTGCTCCTTTCTTAGGTGGTGAGGGACGCAAGCAAACCGATGGTTTCATTGCTTATTTTTGAGCCTAGGGTCTCAAAAATCCTCTGTGATGGGACTGATAAATCAGTTCCATCACTTTCACCACGGCGAAAGAAGCGGATGAGTTCAAATTGCACTTCGTTTCAATTTGAACTGAAAATCAATAAATTTAAAAATAGCTAGGTCTGCTGGCCTAGCTTTTGGTTCAAAGTAGAGAAAGGAATATCATGGCAAATCATTTCCGTACGGATCGTGTGGGCATGGAAATCAAGCGCGAAGTCAATGAGATTTTGCAAAAGAAAGTCCGTGATCCGCGTGTCCAAGGCGTGACCATCACAGATGTTCAGATGATAGGTGACTTGTCTGTTGCCAAGGTTTACTACACCATTTTGAGTAACCTTGCTTCAGATAATCAAAAAGCTCAAATCGGGCTTGAAAAAGCGACTGGTACCATCAAACGTGAACTTGGTCGCAATTTGAAATTGTACAAAATCCCAGATTTGACCTTCGTCAAAGACGAGTCCATCGAGTATGGAAACAAGATTGATGAAATGCTACGCAATCTGGATAAAAACTAAGAAGGAGGGGGAACCCTCTTTTTTGGTGGAGAAATGGCTACAAAACATACTGGGGAATCTTTCTAGACTTAAAAATTATTAAAAAGCTTTATAAAATTTAGCTTGTATGATATTATAGGAAATGAAAAGAGTAAGATAAAACGATTTTTCAGCAATAGGCAACAAGGCTGGTACCGTTAATATTTTGAAAGTGTAGTTAAACGAGGGAAGATAATATGGGCCTTATAAAAACTCTTGCTAAAATCTATGGAAATTATTTTTTGACCGTGCAAGGTGTAAAAGTAATGAAAACGATAAAGAAAGATGAACATGCCGTTGTCGGTTTTGGGAAACTCTTTATTGCAGACAAGTTAATGGATACGGCTCGATGGCTCATCAAGCCAGAGGATGAAAAATGAAATTTTTCTGGGGACTTCTTGCCATTATTTTTATAAAACCGATTATTGGAATTATGAAATTCTTTTGGATGATCATCTCTTTTGCAGTCCAATTGTTGTTTTACAAGCTATTATTTAAAATATTGGATTGGCTCTTTAAACTTATCTAGATGGTAATCCAAGTCGCAGAGAACTAGCCGGAACTCTACTGCTAGTTTTTTAATTTCTTTCCATATGGTATAATATAAGCAGTAAAATCATTTTAGAACATACAATGGAGGTCGTCATGGACAATATCATCGATGTGTCAATTCCTGTTGCAGAAGTGGTGGATAAGCATCCAGAAGTCTTGGAAATCCTAGTGGAGCTGGGTTTTAAACCTCTAGCAAATCCCTTGATGCGCAATACCGTCGGACGCAAAGTATCACTCAAACAGGGTTCTAAGCTGGAAGGAACTCCTATGGACAAGATTGTCCGCACACTGGAAGCGAATGGCTACGAAGTGATTGGATTAGACTAATGGTAGATGAACGAATTCATATCCTACGGGATATTTTGTTAGAATTGCATAATGGTGCTTCTCCTGAGTCGGTTCAGGAGCGCTTTGATGCGACCTTTACAGGTGTTTCAGCCATCGAGATTTCCCTCATGGAGCACGAGTTGATGAACTCGGACTCAGGTGTTACCTTTGAAGATGTCATGGAACTTTGCGATGTCCATGCCAATCTTTTTAAAAATGCTGTTAAGGGTGTCGAAGTTGCAGATACCGAGCACCCTGGTCACCCAGTTCGGATTTTCAAAGAAGAAAATCTAGCTCTCCGTGCAGCTTTAATTCGCATTCGTAGATTGTTGGATACCTATGAATCTATGGAAGATGAAGAAATGCTTGCGGAGATGCGTAAGGGTTTGGTGCGTCAGATGGGACTTGTGGGGCAATTTGACATCCATTACCAACGTAAAGAAGAACTCTTCTTTCCTATCATGGAGCGCTATGGACACGATTCACCCCCAAAAGTGATGTGGGGAGTGGATGATCAGATCAGGGAACTCTTTCAAACAGCTCTAATGACAGCCAAGTCACTACCAGAAGTGCCGATTAGTACTGTAAAAGAAGCTTTTGAAGCCTTTGCGACAGAGTTTGAAAGTATGATTTTCAAGGAAGAGTCCATCCTCCTTATGATTCTCCTTGAGTCCTTCACTCAGGATGATTGGCTTCAGATTGCAGAGGAGAGCGATGCCTATGGCTATGCCATCATCCGTCCTTCTGAGAAATGGGTGCCAGAACGTCAAAGTTTTGTTGAGGAAAAGAGTGCAGAGGAGCCTGTACAGCTAGATACGGCAGAGGGTCAAGTTCAACAAGTTATCGATACGCCAGAAGGACAGTTTACCATTACCTTTACCCCTAAGGAAAAGGAAGCAGTGCTAGACCGCCATAGTCAACAGGCTTTTGGTAATGGCTATCTCTCAGTCGAGCAGGCTAATCTGATCCTCAATCACCTCCCTATGGAGATTACCTTTGTCAATAAAGACGATATTTTCCAATATTACAATGATAATACGCCAGCTGATGAGATGATTTTCAAACGGACACCGTCCCAAGTCGGGCGCAATGTTGAACTTTGCCATCCGCCTAAGTATTTGGACAAGGTCAAGACCATCATGAAGGGCCTTCGTGAGGGAAGCAAAGACAAGTATGAAATGTGGTTCAAGTCTGAGTCGCGAGGTAAGTTTGTCCACATCACCTACGCTGCAGTGCACGATGAAAACGGAGAATTCCAAGGTGTGCTGGAATACGTTCAGGATATTCAGCCCTACCGTGAGATTGATAGGGACTATTTCCGTGGATTAGAATAAGGAGAAAAAATGAGTTACGAACAAGAATTTATGAAGGAATTTGAAGCTTGGGTCAATACCCAAATCATGATTAACGACATGGCGCACAAGGAAAGCCAAAAAGTCTACGAAGAAGACCAAGACGAGCGTGCCAAAGATGCCATGATTCGCTACGAAAGCCGTTTGGATGCCTATCAGTTCTTACTTGGTAAGTTTGAAAACTTCAAGGCAGGTAAGGGATTCCATGATTTGCCAGAAGGCTTGTTTGGTGAGCGAAATTATTAAACGAGATAGATTCTTGATTTTTTACTAAAATCTTGATAGAATATTTATATTAAATCCTTGTCAGAGCAGGGGTTTTTTATTGAAAGGATTTTATCATGTCAAAGAAACTCAATCGTAAAAAACAATTACGAAATAGCCTCCGTCGTGCAGGTGCTTTTTCAAGTACTGTGACTAAGGTTGTAGAAGAGACAAAAAAAGTCGTAAAACGTGCTGAGCAGTCAGCGAGCCAAGCTGGTAAGGCTGTTTCTAAAAAAGTTGAACAAGCAGTGGAAGCTACCAAAGAACAAGCTCAAAAAGTAGCCAATTCTGTAGAAGATTTTGCAGCAAACTTGGGTGGACTTCCACTTGATCGTGCCAAAACTTTCTATGATGAAGGCATCAAGTCTGCTTCAGATTTCAAAAACTGGACTGAAAAAGAACTCCTTGCCTTGAAAGGAATCGGCCCAGCTACCATCAAGAAATTGAAGGAAAATGGCATCAAGTTCAAGTAATCTTTCTTGTGCCTTGCATTTCCATCAAAATCTTGCTACAATAGAGCCATTAGAGGTGTTTTGAATCCCACATTTTACAGAAAGTGGCAGTGCTGAGAAGTCCACAAATGTGTCAAAACTGGTTGCTAATGGATGAAAAAATGAAATAAAAGTGTCTTTTTGTTTTAAAGACGAGAGTTGCGGGCAACTGCCCGAAATTGGGTGGTACCGCGGATAAATACATTCGTCCCTGTCATGTAGATGGCAGGGCTTTTCTTTTGCGTCTTAGTAAAAGGAGGTTGTTATGAAGCAATCTTTTAACACAAGTAAGCTCTACTATGGTTTTCCTATCTTCATCTTGGACTATCAGGACCAGAACTTTGGGTACAATATCACGACCTGCAGTTCCTCTTATAGTCTAGGAGATTGGATTGTGATTGGAATCGTTGCGAAAGAGAATGCCGCAGAGCAGATTAAGCATTATCAAAAATTTACTGTGAATATCCCTGATGAAAATCTCATGCTCGAGATGGAGCAGGCTGGTTTTATCAGTCATCAGGAGAAATTGGAACGTTTGGGAGTGCATTATGAAATTTCTGAACGAACTCAGGCACCAATTTTAGAGGATTGTCCAGTAGTTTTGGATTGTCAGGTAGATCGGATTATCGAGGAAGATGGAATCTGCCATATCTTTGCTAAGATTCTTGAGCGACTGGTTGATCCAGAACTCTTGGACGATAAAGGCCATTTTGAAAATGACTGCTTTGCCCCAACTTACTTTATGGGCGACGGCCATCAGCGTGTTTACCGTTATCTAGATGACCGAGTTGACCCCATGGGAAGCTTTATCAAGAAAGCGAGAAAAAAAGATGACAAGAGCTGAACTACCCGAACGAATCGAGACGGAGCGTCTCGTTTTACGAGTCCGTACAGTGGCGGATGCTGAGGATGTCTATGCCTACGCTAGTTTGCCGGAGGTTGCCTATCCAGCAGCATTTCCACCCGTCAAGACCTTGGAAGATGAGATTTATTATTTGGAGCATATCCTTCCTGAACGCAATCAAAAGGAAAATCTCCCAGCGGGTTATGGAATTGTCGTCAAAGGAACCGAAACCGTCATCGGCTCTGTTGATTTCAACCATCGTCACGAAGACGATGTGTTGGAACTCGGCTACACCTTGCACCCAGACTATTGGGGGCTAGGATATGTACCAGAAGCAGCGCGAACTTTGATTGACCTAGGTTTTAAAGATTTAGGCCTTCACAAGATTGAATTGGTCTGCTTTGGCTACAATGTCCAAAGTCAACGAGTCGCAGAGAAGCTTGGATTCACCCTCGAAGCCCGCATAAGGGACAGAAAGGATGTTAAGGGAAACCGCTGTGACAGTCTGATATATGGCTTGCTGAAGAGTGAGTGGGAGGTGATTTGATGCATCTTTTCATCATTGGTGCTCCAGCCTCAGGAAAAATGACGATTGGTCAAGAACTATCTCGACTGACGGATTCTACCCTCTTTTATAACCATCAAGCCATCGATTTTGCACTAGAAATCTATCAGGATTATACAGAGGAGATGTGGGAGTTTGTTCGTGGAATGACCTTTTCTTTCCTTGGAGCAAGTGCAAGAAATCAGCGATCAGTGATTTTAACAGACGTGATTGATTTTTCAAATCAGTACCAGCTGATATATTTGAAGCAAATTCAGGATTTGTTGAATGACTATCATCAAGAGATTCTTTTTGTGGAATTGGAAACAAGTCTTGAAGAGCGTTTACGTCGAAATCGAACGGAGAATCGATTAAAGCACAAACCCTTAAAAAGACATATTGAGGTATCTGAAAGAGAAATTTTAGATACCGCTGAAACACTTCAATTAAATTCCCATCATCAACCGAATGAGTTGCACCACTACCTTAAAATAAATAATACGAATCTGTCTGCAGAAGAAGTTGCTAAGCAGATTCAAGATGAAATGAATACAATAGAGAAAGGACAAACATATGTCTAAAGAACTTTCACCTAAATACAATCCAGCCGAGGTTGAGGCTGGTCGTTACCAAAAATGGCTTGATGCTGATGTTTTCAAACCTTCAGGCGATCAAAAAGCCAATCCTTATTCAATCGTGATTCCACCACCAAATGTAACTGGTAAGCTTCACCTTGGTCACGCTTGGGATACGACTTTGCAGGATATCATTATCCGTCAAAAACGCATGCAAGGTTTTGATACGCTCTGGCTTCCTGGTATGGACCATGCGGGGATTGCGACTCAGGCTAAGGTTGAGGAGCGCTTGCGTGGTGAGGGCATTAGCCGTTATGACCTCGGTCGTGAAAAATTCCTCGATAAGGTCTGGGAATGGAAAGACGAGTATGCGACGACCATCAAGGAACAATGGGGCAAGATGGGGCTCTCTGTAGACTATTCTCGTGAGCGTTTCACTCTTGACGAAGGTTTGTCAAAAGCGGTTCGCAAGGTCTTTGTGGACCTTTACAAGAAAGGCTGGATCTACCGTGGTGAATTTATCATCAACTGGGACCCAGCAGCCCGTACAGCCCTTTCTGATATCGAAGTGATTCACAAAGACGTCGAAGGTGCCTTCTACCACATGAACTACATGCTGGAAGACGGCTCACGCGCCCTTGAAGTGGCGACAACTCGTCCTGAGACCATGTTTGGGGACGTTGCCGTTGCGGTCAATCCAGAAGATCCACGCTACAAGGACTTGATCGGTAAAAACGTCATCCTTCCAATCGCTAATAAACTCATCCCAATCGTTGGGGATGAGCATGCTGATCCTGAGTTTGGTACAGGTGTCGTGAAAATCACACCTGCCCACGATCCAAACGACTTCTTGGTTGGACAACGTCACAACTTACCACAAGTAAACGTCATGAACGACGACGGAACCATGAACGATTTGGCCTTTGAATTTGCAGGTATGGACCGTTTTGAAGCTCGTAAGGCAGTCGTTGCTAAGTTGGAAGAAATCGGCGCCCTCGTTAAAATCGAGAAACGTGTCCACAGTGTTGGTCACTCAGAGCGTACAGGTGTTGTGGTTGAGCCACGCTTGTCTACACAATGGTTCGTGAAGATGGACCAATTAGCCAAGAATGCTATTGCCAACCAAGACACAGAGGACAAGGTAGAATTCTACCCACCTCGTTTCAACGATACCTTCCTTCAATGGATGGAAAATGTTCACGACTGGGTAATCTCTCGTCAGCTCTGGTGGGGGCACCAAATCCCTGCTTGGTACAATGCAGAAGGTGAAATGTACGTCGGTGAAGAAGCTCCAGAAGGTGACGGATGGACTCAGGACGAAGACGTCTTGGATACGTGGTTCAGTTCTGCCCTCTGGCCATTCTCAACCATGGGCTGGCCTGATGTCGACTCAGCAGACTTCAAACGTTACTTCCCAACATCAACTCTGGTAACAGGTTATGACATCATCTTCTTCTGGGTGTCTCGTATGATCTTCCAATCTTTGGAATTCACTGGTCGTCAGCCATTCCAAAACGTGCTTATTCACGGTCTCATTCGTGACGAGCAAGGACGCAAGATGTCTAAATCTCTTGGTAACGGGATTGACCCAATGGATGTTATCGAGAAATATGGTGCCGATGCCCTTCGCTGGTTCCTTTCAAACGGTTCTGCACCAGGTCAAGACGTGCGCTTCTCTTACGAGAAAATGGATGCTTCATGGAACTTCATTAACAAGATTTGGAACATCTCTCGCTACATCCTCATGAACAATGAAGGCTTGACTCTTGAGCAAGCAACGGCTAATGTCGAAAGAGTTGTTAACAAGGAAGCTGGAAATGTTACAGACCGCTGGATTCTCCACAACCTCAATGAAACAATCGGAAAAGCAACTGCCAACTTTGACAAGTTTGAGTTTGGTGTCGCTGGACACATCCTCTACAACTTCATCTGGGATGAGTTTGCGGACTGGTACGTTGAGTTGACCAAGGAAGTCCTTTATAGCGATAATGAAGAAGAGAAAGTCATCACACGTTCTGTTCTCCTTTATACTTTGGACAAGATCCTTCGTCTGCTTCACCCAATCATGCCATTCGTGACAGAGGAAATCTTTGGACAAATCTCAGAAGGCTCTATTGTTACAGCAGAATACCCAACTGTCAACCCAGCATTTGAAGACCTTGCGGCTCACACTGGTGTCGAAAGTCTCAAAGACTTGATCCGCGCTGTTCGTAACGCGCGTGCAGAAGTAAACGTAGCACCAAGCAAGCCAATCACCATCCTTGTCAAGACAAGCGATAGCGACTTGGAAGCCTTCTTTAACAGCAATGTCAACTACATCAAACGCTTTACAAATCCAGAACACTTGGAAATCGCATCAACCATCCCTGCGCCTGAACTGGCTATGTCAAGCGTTATCACAGGAGCAGAAATCTACTTGCCACTGGCAGACCTCCTCAACGTCGAAGAAGAACTGGCTCGTCTCGACAAGGAACTCGCTAAATGGCAAAAAGAACTGGACATGGTCGGTAAGAAGCTCTCTAACGAACGCTTCGTAGCCAATGCCAAACCAGAAGTCGTCCAAAAAGAACGCGACAAACAAGCCGACTACCAAGCCAAATACGACGCGACAGTAGCACGTATTGATGAGATGAAGAAGTTGGTGAAATAAACACAGAAACACGGTGATGAGCCGTGTTTTTTGGTATAATGGAAACTGAGAATATTTTTTGAAAAGGGTAAGAAATGATAGAAGTTGTAGATTTATTTTCTGGTGCTGGAGGATTGACTTTTGGCTTTCAGAATACAATTAAAAATAATAAATTTGTTTCCCGAAATGACTTTAACATTAGATTTGCAAATGAATTCAATCATGACGCAGCAGAAGCTTTCAGACAAAATTATCCTGGAGTTACTATGATTGAGGAAGATATTGCTAATATAGATGAACATTTTTTAAAATCCAAAGGAATCAGTTCAAAAAGAGTTGATTTAGTTATTGGTGGCCCACCTTGTCAGTCCTTTAGTACGGTTGGCAAGAGACAGTATGATAAGAGAGCAAAAATGTATCGTGAATATAGAAGGATACTTTCATTTATCCAACCTAAAATGTTTGTATTTGAAAATGTTTATGGTTTGCTAACCATGAAAAACGAGCAAAATGGACCAATTATTCGAAATGTAAAAGAAAGTTTTAAAGATTTATCTAGCTTTGGAAATGTTCATGGATATAACGTTTATACAGAATTACTTAATGCTAAGGATTACGGTGTTCCACAAAATAGAGAACGCGTCTTTTTAATTGGTGTAAGAAATGATTTAAATATTGAGTTTGAATGGAGTTTTCCAGAAAAGTGTACTTCTGAAAATCCCTTCAATTTAAGAGATGCTATTGGAGATTTACCTAGTTTAGGAAATAATGACAGAGCGGACCAATATGTGGAAGATCCGCAAACAGATTATCAAATTTTAATGAGAGGTAATCAAGATCAATTATTTAATCATGTAAGTCGTAATCATGGACAAAGATTGCAGAAAATTATGGCTGCACTTAAGGAAGGACAAGGTAAGAATGATATAAATAGAATGGTAGAAGATGGATTGTTAGATAGAGTACTTTATTTAACCTCAGGATATAGTAATACTTACGGTAGATTGTGGTGGGATAGACCTTCAACGACCATAACAAATAATTTATCAACTCCATCCTCCTTACGGTGCATTCATCCTAGTCAAAATAGAGCTTTGACTGCAAGGGAAGGTGCAAGAATACAGTCTTTTCCAGATAATTATAAGTTTGTCGGAGGTCTACAAGCAATTAATACCCAGATTGGTAATGCTGTTCCTCCAATTTTAAGTATTCATTTAGCTAATAGAATAAAAGATTTCTTTGAAGAAAATAATTTGTAAAAAGGAATTAATATGTCAGAAAAAAATACAATCCAATTCAATTTTTCATACTATGCTTTAAATTTACTTGGTAAACAAATGTACACTAATAGATGGAGTGCTATTTCTGAACTTGTAGCAAATGGGTTAGATGCCGGCGCAACAAATGTAAAATTATATATTAATTCTATTAATAAGAAAAAATCTATTTTGGAGATAATAGATAATGGAAGTGGCATGTCTTATAATGACTTGGTTACAAAATATGCATTAATAGGTAGGAATAAGCGCTTGTCTGAAAATGAATTGTCAGATAAAATTAAAGGACGCAAGGGGATAGGTAAACTAGCTACGTTATTTCTATCTAAAAAGTACTATATTGTTTCAAAAAAAGCTGGTGTCACAACTGCATGGATGTTAGATTCAACTGATAAAAATGATAATGATGTTCCAGAATTAATAAGAGTAGATGCTTCAGAAGTTGGAATTGAAAATAGAGAATTATGGGAACAATATGATACAGGAACTCTTGTTAAATTAGTGGATGTAAATATGTCAGGGTTTGCTGAGACAAAATTCGAATCTTTAAAACTTCGCTTGGCCGATTACTATCTTTTAGATAATATTAATGCAGGGATAGAAGTGGCCTATATTACAGATTCTCGGCAAAGAGCAACATTTGAAAAAGTAGAGAAAAAAATAGCGTTCAAAAACTTTTTTGCCTTTTTTGAAAATGATTTAGAAAATAATTTATCCAGTAGGTTATCGAAAAGTGTATTAATTCCAAATAGCAAATATCAAGAGTTCAGGAGCAAACGAAGGGATGTTGTCAAATTTTCAAAAGAAGATTTTAAAAATATAGAAGGTAGAGAAAGGTTCATAACTACTTCTGGAGAATCTAAGCTTTTTTCCTATGAACTAAAAGGTTGGATCGGTATTCATTCAACAATAAATATAAATGAAGCTAGACAAAATGATCCAAATTTTGTTAAAAATGATGTTCATAAACCTAATAGGTTGAAATTATATGTTCGTGATAAGTTAGCGGTGGAAAACTTTCTTGAGTATTTAGATAATAGTCAAGCAATGAGAGTCTATTTAGAAGGAGAAATATCCTTCGATATCTTGGATAATGATGAACTTGAAGATATCTCAACATCCTCTCGTGAAGGATTTTCAAGAGAAGATGAGCGAGTTAAGCTACTAATTAATATTTTGAAACCAATTATTAGTAAATTGATTAGTGAAAGAAATAAAATTGCTACGCAAATTAGCGCTGAAGATCATATGGAGGATGAAAGAAGGCTTGAAATAGAGAGGGAAGAAAGAAGAAAGGAAAGAGAGGCTCGACGACAGGAAGAAAGAGAAAAAAGAATAGCTGAACAAAAGGCTGAGATATTGGAACAAAAAAATGAACATTTGATAGAAACAAATGCTCAATTAGAAACGCAAAATACTCTTCAAAAAGTGATGCTGCAAGAAAAAGATCCGGAGAAACAGGAATTATTTGTTCATGAATTAAATACAATTAGCGATAACTTAGTTTATACCATTAGTGATCTAGCTGAAGATTTTCAAAAAACTAAGGAATATGATAGGGTCAGTGAATATATTATTGATTTTAAAAGAAGTGCGGATCGTCTTAGCACTATAAAAAGACAGTTTTTGAAATTAGGTACATACGATTTAATAGGTAAGCAACTAATTGATATTAAGTCATATTTAAAGGGCTATCTTAAGGTTAGTCCGCATAAAAAAAGGATTATTGATGATATAGGTGTTGGAGAATTTGGAAAAGAAATAGATGTTTTTGAGTTTGCAATTTTAGTAGACAATTTAATTTCAAATGCTATTGATAACGGTGCAACTTTTATAAAGTGTTCTTTTTTAGATAATGAAAATAAATTAGTTATTAGCTCAGACACAGCACCAATCAAGATAGCACCTATTGAAAAAATATTTGACCTAGGAGTCAGTTCAAAAAATTTTGGGACAGGTGTCGGATTATACTTGGTTAAAGAAATTTGTGACGAGTATAATTGGAAAATAGATGTATCGCAAGACACAACAAATGTAAATTTTGAAATAAAAATGGAGTAAGCGAAATTGAGAAATGAAGTGAGAGTGATTTGGTTGGAAGATTCTATAAGTGGTATAAATAAGAGGCCTCATCAAACAAGATTTGAAGCAGTAAAAGAACATATAGAATCTAAAGGATATCAACCTAATATCACAGTTGTTACTGATATTAAAGAAGCAAAACGCTTATTGACGATAAGAGGTGGAGAAGAACGATATGACTTTTTTATTTCTGACTTTGATTTAGGGGGAGGAACAGATGCTGAAAAGGGATTAGACTATTTAGTTGAGGTGAGAAAATCAAAAAATTATAAGCGTTTTTTTGTATTATATTCTCGAAATGAGTATTCTACAATCTCTCAAAAAGTTGTTGAAAAATTACAAGATGAGAAGAATATTAATCTATTTACTAATTTTTCATTTATATCTGTTGCGACAGATGATAAGTATACGATTGAACATGTTAAGCAGAAATTTAAGGATTCTATAGATATTGGATTAGCAAGATGGGACGAATTAAATGCTATTCGAGGAATGTATATGTGTGAGCACGCTGAGTTAGAGGATAAGCTAAAAAGTAAACAATTCTATGACGATTATAGTGGGAATATAAAAAGCTATTGTGTTAAGTTTTCTATAGCTAAAGAGATAGAGGTAGAATGGGATAGGCAAAGAAAAATTCGAAATGCTCTAGCCCATGTAAGAGAGGCTTTTGATCATACAAGAAATTGTTTCTATATCGTATCCAATGAAGATCCTAGGATACAAATATATGAAAATGATTTAGATAGGCATAGACGTGATTTAAGAGATTTGAGAGACAAATTGAATCTTTAGAAAGTAGCTTACTACACAACAACCCCTCTAGGTTCGAACCGCTCTGAGAAGTACAAGATTGTAGCTTTCTTCTCAAGTGTTAGGGGAATTGAGTTGGTTTTTGAACAGACCAATGAGTTCAGAGTGGTGTATGCCAATGAATTTGATAAGTATGTGCGCAAGATTTATTCGTTTAATCAAACCATTCGTCCAACGGACATTTCTGATGAGTGCATGGAATCTTGAATATAACTCTTTCATTATTTCTCTTCATAGAACCTATTGTGAGGACTTTTATAATTTTCGCCAATTCCATACCCATTTCACTATTTACCGATGACACAGAAAAACAATTGAAAGGATATTTCTATGCAACCAACTTACAACATTGATAATCCAAACTTGTCTTATGAAGCTAAATGTGATTTATGGCGGATAGGTTTTGGTCTGCAGAAAGTTGACAATCTAGTGCCATCAGAGTATATGGAATCTTTGGCTGAGAAACAGTCCCGGGGAGAACTGACTTATGAGCAGGTTTATGAGGATGCAACGGCTTATCATCATACCATTGATGCAAGTACGGAGGAGGCAGACTTGGTTTCTCTACGTATTGTAGAACTATTGTCTCGAAGAGGCTTTAGCTTCAGTCCTGCGACCTTACTTGCTATTCATAAGGAGTTGTTTCAAGATATATTTGAAACCTCTATTCCGGTGGGGCAATTTCGTCAGACTAATATCACAAAGAATGAACCTGTTTTGAATGGTGAAAGTGTTGTGTACTCTGATTACTCCATGATTCAAATGACCTTGGATTATGATTTTAATCAGGAAAAACAAGTTGCATATGCGACACTAACCCAGGCGGATATGGTTAAAAAAATCCAGCATTTTATTTCAGGAATCTGGCAGATTCATCCATTTCGCGAAGGAAACACTCGGACGGTAACGGTCTTTTTGATTCAGTATCTTCGTGAGTTTGGTTTTGATATTGATAATACACCATTTCAGCAATATGCCAAGTATTTTCGTGATGCCTTGGTATTAGATAATGCAAAGATTTTACAGCGACGTCCTGAGTTTTTAACAGCTTTTTTTGAAAATCTCTTGCTCGGTGGTCAAAATGATCTGTCATCAGAAAAGATGTATCTAGAACTCGATCTTTAAAAATCCTCATACTGAGTAAACATTGAATTTTAAGAAAAAATGAAGTAAATATTCTCACAAGAAAACGTATATCATCAAAGTTTTAGGTCGCTTGATAATATGCGTTTTTTGAATTTTATAGACTGCTCGTTTAAACTCTATTTATCTCGTACTTTCAGTGCTATTCGGATTTTATTTTCGTGTACAACTTCAGCTATTCTTGTTATAATCAGCCTATAGGAATCAAGGAGGCGACTTTTATGGTTGTTTTTGTGTCTTTGGATGGAATTGTGGTAGAAGTACTTGATGTCTTTTCTTCTTTTAATGGGGATAGTGAGTTTTTCTTGTGTAAACGTCTTAAAGATAAGAGTCAGTTTGTTATGGAACGCTCTCGGTTCGAGGAGATGTTCCAACTTCAAAGTAGTCACTTGACGACGCAAGAAAAATTACAATTGTTTACCTCCGTGTTTGCTGGCCGTTATGATGTTTATGCTAAGAGTTTTATCAATGATCAAGGGAAAATTCAGTATTTTCCATCCTATGATTATGGTTGGAAGCAGTTGCCACCTGAAAAACGGAGTTTCCAGACATTGACGGATTCCGTTTTGAAATCTCATTTTCGTGGGGAGACAGCTATCGGTATCTTTCCTATGCACTTAGATGATAGCTGTTATTTTTTGGTACTGGATTTGGATGAAAGAGATTGGAAAGAAGCCGGTTTAGCCATTCGAAGAATAGCCAGGGAACGCCAGATGGAAGCTCATCTAGAGATTTCTCGTTCGGGTCACGGACTCCATATTTGGTTCTTCTTTGAGGAAGCGATTCCGAGTCGAGAGGCTCGCTTATTTGGAAAGAAACTGTTAGAACTGGCAATGCAGGAAAGTATGCAACTGTCCTTTGATTCTTTTGATCGCATGTTTCCAAATCAGGATGTCCTTCCTAAAGGTGGATTTGGTAATTTGATTGCCCTTCCTTTTCAAGGAGAAGCTTATTATCAAGGGCGAACGGTCTTTGTGGATGAACATTTTCAGCCTTATGAAGACCAATGGAGGTATCTACAAGAAATTCAGAGGGTTTCAACTGCTAAAGTGGCACTGTTAATCCAAGAGGAGTTAGGCAAGCAAGAATTGGATAAGGAGTTGAAGGTCGTCTTATCCAATATGATCCAACTTGAAAAATCGTCTGTGACACCCAAGACACTGTTTTTCTTGAAAAATATGGCTTCGTTTTCTAATCCCGAATTTTATTTAAAGCAGGCTATGCGACAGCCAACCTATCAAATTCCTGAGAGAATGTATTTATTTGGAGAATCCGATTATTATTTATGGCTGCCAAGAGGCTTGCTATATCCATTGCAAGATAAATTTAAGCAGGTAGTTGTGGAGGATAGGAGAAAAGTACAAAGGTCTATTAGAGTGGAATTTAAGGGAGCACTCACTTTTGAGCAAGAGTTAGCCCTGTCAGATATGACTTCTAAAGAAAATGGTTTACTTCATGCGGAGACAGGTTTTGGGAAGACCGTATTAGGTGCTGCTCTCATCTCTGAAAGGAAGGCCAAAACAATTATCCTAGTTCATAATAAGCAACTCTTAGACCAATGGCTGGATCGTTTAAACCATTTGTTGACTTTCGAAGAGGAAGAAGCTATCCGTTATACGGCATCAGGTCGTGAAAAGGTAATAGGCTATGTTGGGCAGTACGGTGGGACTAAGAAATGGCTGAGTAAACTGGTTGATGTTGTTATGATTCAATCTCTATTTAAGTTGGAAAATAGTCAAAGTCTTTTGGATGAGTATGAGATGATGATTGTGGATGAGTGTCATCACGTGTCTGCCTTGATGTTTGAAAAAGTTGTGGCACAGTTTAGAGGGAAGTATCTTTACGGTTTGACGGCTACGCCTGAGCGTAAGAATGGTCATGAGCCTATTGTTTTTCAGAGAATTGGTGAGATAATCCATACTGCTGATAAGAGGGAAACGGATTTTAAACGGCAATTGCAATTAAGATTCACTTCTTTTGGTCATTTGGAGATTGAAAAGACCAAAGCAAGTAATTTTATACAGCTTAGTGATTGGATTGCTACAGACTCAGCGAGGAATCAGCTGATTCTCAAGGATATTCTAGCCCAAGTGGCAGAAGGACGAAATATCTTGGTTTTAGTCAATCGAATTCAACAGATAGATTTCTTTGAAAAATTATTGAAAGAGAAAGAGGTTGATGATTTTTATATTATTAGCGGAAAAACCAAAGTCCGAGAGAGAACAAGTTTACTGGAGACGTTAGAACAGTTAGATAAAGGGTTTGTTTTGTTGTCTACTGGAAAATACATTGGCGAAGGTTTTGACTTGCCTCAGCTAGACACGCTTATCTTGGCAGCGCCCTTTTCTTGGAAAAATAATTTGATTCAGTATGCAGGTCGGATTCATAGAAACTACAAGGATAAGTCTTTGGTACGTATTTTCGATTATGTGGATATTCATGTTCCTTATTTAGAAAAGATGTTTCAGAAACGACAAGTAGCTTATCGAAAGATGGATTATCGTGTCATTGAGGGTGAGGAGAAACAATTCGTTTATGTTGATAGTATATATGAGAATGTGTTGAGAGAGGACTTAGCAGGGGAAAGACAGGAGTGTATGCTTATTTTACCTTATGTGCACCAGACAAAACTGATGAATTTTCTAAAAGAATTTAGGATTAGTCAAATTGAGATATGTATACCAGAGACGGTTGCAGATAAAGTATGGCTAGACCAGTTGAAGAGTAAGAAAATTAAAGTATCTTTTACTCAATCAAAAATAGTCACGCCTATTCTTTTGGTAAACAAGATCATTGTTTGGTATGGCGCAATGCCATTATTAGGGAAGGTAGATGAAATGACCATATTACGTTTGGAATCAGCTAGTATAGTTTCTGAAATAGTGGCAGGTTTACGATAGAGAAAATTTTTAAAAATTTCTATGTATGCTTTCCAGTTGAAAGAACGAGAAGTCTTGACAGGTCAACGTTTAAATGAACTGGAAATCAATGGTATTCGTTTGACTAAGTTTAAAAATGAGGAAATCGGGATTGAATTTATCTGGATTGATACCGAAAATCCACCTAGCTATGCTATCGGCTGGGTAGCAAAGAAATAAAAGGTTCGCTGTTTTTTGTTTTGTGTTTTACAATTTTTTCTTGACAAGTCTTTCTTTTTTATGGTATTCTTTTATACAACAAGTGTTGCGCAACGAATGTTGCGCGAAAGGAGTCTTATGCCACCAAAGGTTAAATTTAGTAAAGAGGCTATCATTGGAACAGCTTTACAATTGGTGAGAGAAGAGGGCATGGCTAGTTTGACGGCTCGAGCATTAGCGGAGCAACTGGGAGCCACACCAAGAGTCATTTTTGGGCAATTTGCCAATATGGCCGAGTTACAAGCAGAGGTTATTAGTGCTGCGGAAATGGTCGTGGTGGAGTATATTCGTAAGGCCTTAGAAGATGAGAAGCCTTTTCGATCCGTCGGGGTTGCTTATATCCTTTTCGCCTCAAAAGACCCCCAACTCTTTCAATTGCTTTTCCAAAATCCCAGCAAAGATCCGATTCGTCGCTTTCAAGATTTTCTTCCCATGAAGGATCATAGTTACCAATTGGTTCTGGATTCGATCGTCGTAGACTATCCTTTGAATGTAGAGGAGGCTAGTCGCTTGTACCAGCATCTATTTATCTACTCGCATGGGATGGCCTCAATGGTTGCTTCTGGCATTTATCAATTCAGCATGGAAGAAGTGATTGGATTACTGACAGAGGTTTGTCAATCTCTCATCAAAGAAATGGTAGGAAAGAAATGATTCAACTAGAAAATGTGCACAAAAGTTACGGTCAAACCAAGGTTTTAAAAGGGATTGATTTGCAGATTCAAGACCAGGATGATGTGGTTATCCTTGGTCCTTCTGGATCAGGCAAGTCAACTCTCTTAAACGTTCTGTCAGGTTTAGAAAAGGTAGACGAGGGACATATCCTCATTCAAGGACAGGATTTAGCTCAACTCACAGATACTCAATTGACAGCCTTTAGACGTGAGAAGATTGCCTTTATTTTTCAGCAGTATTATTTATTGCCTAATCTAACAGTCAGACAGAATGTAAAGATGGGGGCAGATCTGGCAAACAATCATGATTTTTTGCAGATTATCGAGGATTTGGGACTTGGTGATAAGCTGGACAAGTATCCGAGTGAATTGTCAGGTGGGGAACAGCAGAGAGTCTCCATTGCTCGGGCCTTGGCCAAAAAACCAGAGATTCTCTTCTTAGATGAGCCGACGGGAGCCCTGGATGAAGAAACGGGGCGCAAGATTCTCGACTATATCTGGGAGTTAAAGGAAAAGCTTGGTTTGACCCTCATCATGGTGACGCACAACCAAAATATTGCGAATATGGCAAGAACTATTATTCGTGTCAATAGTGGCAAGATTACCGAAGTTGTGACCAATGATCAGCCTCAGACTGCTTATGAGATTGGATGGTAAGCCATGTTTTCAGTAAAAGATATTCGAAAATTAGTTGTCGTAAGTATCATTGGAGCTTGTGCGGTCTTTGTGGCCAATCTCTTCTTGAATTTTTACCTTGATATCGAGCAGTTGGAGATTTCTAAAACTAATCCCATGATTCAGACCTACTATGACGCTCAGGTTTCGCTTTCCTGGATGGTGGCTATGGTCAGTGGAGTCGTCTTGTCCTTGACGTCGATCCTTCTCATGTGTTTTTATATCAAACAATTTGTCGATGATCACAAGGAACAATTAGGAATTTTAAAGGCTTTGGGCTATAGCAATGGCCAGTTGGCTAAACGATTTTGGGCATTTGGGCTCAGTTTTGGTGCCGGAGCGCTTCTTGGCTATTTCACTTCTTTTCTTATGATGGGGCATTTTTATGACTTTCGGAATGAAAAGGGGATCCTGCCAGAAATCACCATTCATTTTCATTGGCAGCTCTTGCTTGCTTTTGTGGTCCTTCCAACGGCATTTTTTATGCTTATCGCGATTGGTTATGCTAGAAGACAACTACAAACGCCAGCTCTTCGCTTATTGAAAAAGTCCCCAACACCAATCAAGGTCAAAAGGAAAAAGAGGTCTCCTAAGAAAGAGAAAGACTTCCTAACAGAGCTGTCTTCGTCACTAATTTGGGGGAGAAAATCTATCCTATTTTTTGTAGTCTTTGGCTCTATGTGTTTTGCGGCCATGGTTCAATTATCCTTTGGTCTAAGGGACTACACAGATGACATCATCCAAACCATGATGATCATGATTGGCTTGATCCTTTCTTTCTCTATTCTCTTTTTGTCATTGGGGATTGTCGTCTCAGAAAGTCGCGAAACCCTGGCTCTTATGAAGGCTTTTGGCTACACAGATCGTGAATGCCAAGGTCATATCCTATCTCCCTATCGTTTCTGGGCCTATCTAGGATTTGTTCTTGGGACAGCTTATCAGTACGCTATCATGGAAATCTTGATTGGTGTGATCAACGATACGGTTCCTGAAAAGATTGAGCATCACTTTGATGGGAATGTTTGCTTCTGGACTTTGATCGGTTTTGCTGTGATTTATGAAAGCCTCTTTTATCTATCCAACAGAAAACTCCAAAAGCAAACCATCAAAGAAGTACTCTTAGCTGAATAAATAGAGAAGGTTGGATTTTCCAGCCTTTTTCTTATGAAACTCATTAATAAGAGAAGGATTTTTCACTATTCTTGGGAAAATGAAATAAAGGAAAGAAAAGGAAGTTACTGGCAGGACCTGAAATGATCTTTTTACTTGATTTGACGCAACAAATAATCCTTTATCTCTGTAGGAATCCTCTTGCAGTTTGTGGTTGGTATTGGAGTTGCAGCCTTGAGTTATAAATAAATCAATATACCTGTGGTCATGTTACACAGGTCTTTCAATTAGCTGAAATATTTCACCTTTATTTTTTCTTAGGTAACTTCTAAAACTAACTTCCAGTTTCCCACAACCTAGCTTTTAGTATGAGAAAAATGCGTGAAATCAGTGGAAATCCGTCTTAGACTAACTTCCACTGGTTTTCTTTTTCTTGATATATAAGGGTTCAAAAGCGAAAAGACTCAGAAAAAAGTGCACGACAAATAGCCCTAAAACAGAGTCGTCTTAGAGTAAATTCCAGTTGCTAGCGTTTAGTGTGAGACTTTTCGATGGTGATAAGATGTGTAGTTAGAGGGGAAAATTCCCTTTATTTCAATAAATCAGGTGATAAGTGTGTGTCTTCTGGTTTGACAAATTGGCAACCCAGAAGAGCAGCGATGTCCTCGCCAAAGGTGAAGGTGAAGACGTCGTAAGCAGATTTTCCTTGAAACTCTTCTCGTTTCAAGGAATTGACATGGGAAATGACTAGATTGACGTCTTTCTGAGTCAGCTGGTCAAAGGAAGTGCCCTTGGGAAGAATGGCTCGCAAAACCGTATGGTTCTTCTCAATCCGCCCCTTCTGGTCAGGACGGCTAGGGTCGCAGAAGTAGAGGTGAGACTTCCCATCAATGTCTCGCTCAAGCTCCTCCACATAGGCGAACTCAGATCCGTTGTCTGTGAGAATGACAGGGAACAGCTGATGGAACGCATACCCTCCGTCCATGACTCTTTCTTTCAAAGCTGCGAATTTAGTGGCGACTTCCAGAGCAGTCTTGTTGTCCAAAAGCAAGGCGAAGAGGAAATTACAGAAGGAAACGTTGAAGGTGAGCAGTAGCTTTCCACCAGGTCTGCCGATGACCGTGTCCATTTCCAACCATTTGAAGAAATCATCAGTTTCTCGTAACTCTTGGAAATCTTGATAGGTCCGCCCAATTTTCAGCTCTTTGGGAATAGCTACTTTTCTGGATTTTCTGCGTTCCTTGAACGTGACCATCCGAGGGAAATCAATGGGCTTGGCTGTCAGATAGCCCAGCTTGGCATGCCGATACACCGTAGCTTTCGACACAGGTAGGTTATGTGTCTGAATGATATGGTAGATGCTTTGTTTCTTCTGGATGCCTAGGGTTAAGATCTTGTCCATCTGATAAAAACTTTCCTTGTTTAGGGGAATGCCCTGTCTGGATTCCCTCAACATAGTCTCGTACTGCTCCTGTGCCTTTTTCGCGTAGTAAAGATAGCGGTTAAACCCACAATCCGTCCTCTTTTTTGGACAGTTGTTACAGACATAAGGAGCTTTTTTGAGAAGAGGGCAATCCGTGCAATCAGATTTGACGGATGTTGGATGCATGATGCGATTGCGCTTGATTTCCTTTGAAATCGTTGACGGGTCTTTCCCCATCTTCTCAGCGATGGAACGGAAAGTCTCCTGTTGGCTGATTCCAGTTTGGATGTCAATACGGTCTTCTAGAGTGAGATGTTTTTGTTTTTTCGTCATGAGGTACCTCCTCACGAAAAGTCTCAGACTTAATTCTAGCATAATTCATCGTCTGAGACTAACTTCCAGTTTTGGGAGAGAGATGGAAGTTACTTTGAGAAGTTACGGTTATTTTTTCTTAACCTTTGACTATTCTGCAAAATTATCGTAAAATAAAGAGTAAATGATAAAATGAGGTCAGAGTCTGTTTGCTCTGGCGATAGTAGTATAAATGAGGAGAAACGCTTTGGAATTAGAAGTATTTGCTGGGCAAGAAAAAAGTGAACTATCTATGATTGAGGTAGCGCGTGCTATCTTGGAACTTCGTGGTCGCAATCATGAGATGTATTTTAGCGATCTTGTAAACGAAATTCAAAACTACCTTGGAACATCAAACAGCGATATCCGCGAAGCTTTGCCTTTGTTCTATACAGAGTTGAACTTTGACGGTAGCTTCATCTCACTTGGAGACAACAAATGGGGGCTTCGTTCATGGTATGGTGTGGACGAAATCGACGAAGAAATCATCGCTCTTGAAGAAAGTGACGACGATGAAGTAGAACCAAAAGCTAAGAAAAAACGTGTCAATGCCTTCATGGATGGTGATTCAGATGCTATTGACTACAATGCAGATGACCCAGAAGACGAAGATGCATACGAAGCAGATCCAGCTCTTTCATACGATGATGAAAATCCAGATGATGAGAAAAATGAAGTGGAAGCTTACGATGCAGAAATCAACGAAATCGCTCCTGATGACTTGGGTGAAGACGTGGATCTCAACGAAGAAGATGACGAGTTTTCAGAAGATGATGCTGAAAACATCGAGGAATAAAAGTTAACTATTGACAATTATCCTATTTTTAGGTATCATATTGTTCGGGCACCTCTTTTAGAGGTCGGGGCTCCCTAGTTCTTAGGGAGCTATTTTTGTTTTTTCAAGAAGTTATCTTCTTGTATTTTAGTTGTGAATCTGGCGCAGTCGTCCCAGATTATCTTATTAGTAGGGTCTTGTTTTCTATGTCCCCTCGTAGTCAACAAGGCCTTGAGCATTTTAGAAAGAGGAATCTATGTCTACGAAATATATTTTTGTAACTGGTGGTGTGGTATCGTCTATTGGGAAAGGGATTGTGGCAGCAAGTCTGGGTCGTCTCTTGAAAAATCGTGGTCTCAAAGTAACTATTCAAAAATTTGATCCTTATATCAATATCGATCCGGGAACTATGAGTCCTTACCAGCACGGGGAAGTTTTTGTGACAGATGACGGAGCTGAGACAGATTTGGACTTGGGTCACTATGAACGTTTCATCGATATCAATCTCAACAAATATTCCAACGTGACAACTGGTAAAATTTACAGTGAAGTGCTTCGTAAAGAACGCCGTGGAGAATACCTTGGGGCAACTGTTCAGGTTATTCCTCATATCACAGATGCTTTGAAAGAAAAAATCAAGCGTGCCGCTCTAACGACCGACTCTGATGTCATTATTACAGAGGTTGGTGGAACAGTAGGAGATATCGAGTCCTTGCCATTTTTAGAGGCCCTTCGTCAGATGAAGGCAGATGTAGGTGCGGATAATGTTATGTACATCCATACAACCTTGCTTCCTTATCTCAAGGCTGCTGGTGAAATGAAGACCAAACCAACTCAACACTCTGTAAAAGAATTGCGTGGATTGGGAATCCAACCAAATATGTTGGTTATTCGTACAGAAGAGCCAGCTGGTCAAGGAATTAAAAACAAACTAGCACAGTTCTGTGATGTGGCACCAGAAGCCGTTATCGAATCGTTGGATGTCGAACATCTTTACCAAATTCCATTGAACTTGCAGGCTCAAGGTATGGACAAAATTGTCTGTGACCATTTGAAATTAGACGCACCAGTAGCAGATATGACTGAGTGGTCAGCTATGGTGGACAAGGTCATGAACCTCAAGAAACAAGTTAAAATTTCCCTTGTCGGTAAGTATGTTGAGTTGCAAGATGCCTATATTTCTGTGGTTGAAGCCTTGAAACACTCTGGCTATGCCAATGACGCAGAAGTGAAAATCAATTGGATCAATGCCAATGATGTGACAGCAGAGAATGTGGCAGAGCTTTTGTCTGATGCGGCCGGAATCATCGTACCAGGTGGTTTTGGGCAACGTGGTACGGAAGGGAAAATCCAAGCTATCCGCTATGCGCGTGAGAATGATGTTCCAATGTTGGGTGTCTGCTTGGGCATGCAGTTGACTTGTATCGAGTTTGCTCGTCACGTTTTGGGTCTTGAAGGTGCCAATTCTGCAGAGCTTGCACCAGAAACAAAATACCCTATCATTGATATCATGCGTGATCAGATTGATGTTGAGGATATGGGGGGAACCCTTCGCTTGGGGCTTTATCCGTCTAAGTTGAAACGTGGTTCTAAGGCAGCGGCTGCTTATCACAATCAAGAAGTGGTACAACGCCGTCACCGTCACCGTTATGAGTTTAACAACGCTTTCCGTGAGCAGTTTGAGGAAGCAGGCCTTGTCTTTTCAGGAGTTTCTCCAGACAATCGTTTGGTCGAAATCGTGGAAATTCCTGAAAATAAATTCTTTGTAGCTTGTCAGTATCACCCTGAACTTTCAAGCCGTCCAAACCACCCAGAAGAACTCTACACTGCCTTTGTCACTGCAGCAGTTGAGAACAGTAATTAGCTAAATCAGAACCTTTGAGAAGAATCTCAGAGGTTTTTTACTTGCATATTTAGGATATGATTTGCAAAATAAAAACATAGTGATATAATTAACATAAAAATCCTAAGGAGGATCTACAATGAAAAAAATCACATTATTTGGTTTGTCTCTAGCAGGTTTAGCTTTACTGGGCTTTTCCACATTCAGGGCAGGCATTTGAGCTTAAAGAAGAATGGGTTGTTAAGTGTGGAGTACAGTATCAAGATGGCAAGATTCTTCGGTTTAACAATGGTCATGAAGTGGATATCAAAGTCTTGGATTTGCCAAAAACCGAGAAAATCGAGTGGACGGTTAGTCTTGATGGTCAAGATCAGACTGTCAATTTTCTAGGTCAAGAAAAGGACAAGTCTATGATCGGGGAAGAAGGGCGTTACCTGAATTTCTATGTTCCCTATGGCTATAGAGGAGATATCAAGGTAGAGGCCAAGAGCGGAAACGAAGTGAAGACCTGGTCAACGAAAGTTGTGGATGATATTCATAATGATAGTGGAAAGAGAGGTTACTATCGTATTGAAGAATCAAATAATCAATACACTTACCTCGATGCTAAATGGGATTATCAAACCAAGACTTACACTGCTACTGTACCAGAGACTGTTAATGGTCAAAAAGTTTTTGCTTGGGCAAATTATGATAATGACGAGTTGAAACTTGAAAAACTAAAGTCTATCAGTCATAAATATGATGGAGGATCTTTCAAAGAAGTTTATCCAATTGTAAAAGCAGAAAGCTGGTTAAAATCAAACCAAAACTGGTACTATCAAAAACAAGGCCAACTAGTTCAAAATGCTTGGGTTTATGACAAGGGAACTTGGTACTTTATGAATGATAAAGGAGTCATGTTCAATCAAACTTGGCTTTATCAAGGTAGCAACTGGTATGCCTTTAAATCATCAGGAGCCATGATTGCGAGTGACTGGATTTACGATCAAGGTAAATGGTACTATTTATCAGCTTCAGGAACCATGAAAGCAAGCACTTGGGTTTATGACAAGGGAGAATGGTATTATGTAAGTTCTTCTGGTGCCATGATTGCGAATGATTGGGTCAGAGACAATGGTAAGTGGTATTATCTGGCTTCATCAGGTAAGATGCTTCGCGATACCTACACACCTGATGGTTACTACGTTGGCAACTCAGGTGCCTGGCAATAAGAATAAGAAGTCCTTTTCCTTAAAGGAAGAGGCTTTTTACATGCTTTTATGCTGCTTCCTCATTTGTCCTAAAGTCTTTTTTGTGTTAAAATGAATGGTATGAAAGCTAAAAAAATGTGGATGGCAGGCTTGGCTCTGCTTGGTATTGGAAGCCTTGCCCTTGCTACGAAAAAAGTTGCAGATGACCGTAAGCTCATGAAGACTCAGGAAGAGTTGACAGCGATTGTGCGAGACCATTTTTCAGACATGGGGGAAATTGCGACCCTCTATGTTCAAGTCTATGAAAGCAGTCTAGAGAGCTTGGTTGGTGGCGTCATTTTTGAGGATGGCCGTCATTATACCTTTGTCTATGAAAATGAAGACCTAGTCTATGAGGAGGAAGTTTTATGATACAACCAGCAAGTTTAGAAGAATTAGCATCTTTAGTGGAAAAAGATGGCAAAAAGGTCTTTCTTTTTGTGGCGGACTGGTGTGGCGATTGTCGTTATATCTATCCTGCCTTACCAGAAATTGAGGAGACCAATCCAGAGTTCACCTTTATTCGGGTGGACCGGGACCAGTATATGGATCTAGCTAAACTCTGGGATGTTTACGGAATTCCTAGCCTTGTTGTTCTAGAAAAGGACAAGGAAATCGGTCGTTTTGTCAATCGGGACCGTAAAAGCAAGCAACAAATTAATGACTTTTTAGCAGGATTGAAATAGGAGAAAAGTGAAACAATGATTTTTACATATAACAAAGAACATGTCGGTGATGTCCTTATGGTCATCGTGAAAAATAGCGGAGATGCCAAACTAGATGTGGAACGCAAAGGCAAGGTAGCTCGTGTTTTTCTCAAAGATAATGGGAAAACAGTGGCGTGGAATATTTTCGAAGTTTCAAGTTTATTTGAAATTGCAGAGCGCGGTCAAGTCTTTTTGACAGATGAGCAAGTAGCTCGTTTGAACCAAGAATTGCAGGCGGAAGGTTTTACAGAAAAAATTGTTAATGACAAAGAGCCTAAGTTTGTTGTTGGTGAAATTGTCGAGATGGTAGCTCATCCAGATAGTGACCACCTTAACATCTGCCAAGTTGCAGTCGCAAGTAACAAGATAGTGCAAATTGTTGCAGGAGCTCCCAATGCGCGTCTTGGGTTGAAAACCATTGTAGCTCTTCCAGGAGCAATGATGCCAAAAGGTAATCTCATTTTCCCAGGCGAACTTCGTGGTGAAAAGAGTTTTGGCATGATGTGCAGTCCCCGTGAATTGCATCTGCCAAATGCTCCGCAAAAACGTGGTATTATTGAACTATCAGAAGACCAAGTTGTCGGAACTCCATTTGATCCAGCCAAGCACTGGACTGCTTAGGAACTTGTCAGTATCTGAATACACCAGATAGAAGGAAATAAGATGGCAAAAAATGTAGTGATTACAGGAGCGACATCAGGTATTGGTGAAGCAATTGCGCGTGCTTATCTGGAGCAGGGAGAGAATGTCGTTCTAACAGGACGACGGACAGATAGACTAGAAGCTCTTAAGTCGGAGTTTGCAGAAACTTTTCCAAATCAAACAGTTTGGACTTTTCCGCTAGATGTCACGGATATGACCATAGTGAAGACTGTCTGCTCTGATATTCTAGAAACGATAGGTCAGATTGACATCTTGGTTAATAACGCCGGTCTGGCTCTAGGTTTAGCACCTTATCAGGACTATGAAGAGTTGGATATGTTGACCATGCTGGATACCAATGTCAAAGGTTTGATGGCAGTCACTCGCTATTTCTTGCCAGCAATGGTAAAAGCCAATCAAGGACATATCATCAATATGGGGTCAACCGCAGGAATTTATGCTTATGCGGGTGCAGCAGTTTATTCAGCTACCAAGGCAGCGGTTAAAACCTTTTCAGATGGTCTGCGAATTGATACTATCGCAACGGATATCAAGGTGACGACCATTCAGCCTGGAATTGTCGAAACAGATTTTTCTACAGTGCGTTTTCATGGTGATAAAGAACGAGCTGCGTCCGTTTACCAAGGAATAGAAGCTTTGCAAGCTCAGGATATTGCAGACACAGTAGTCTATGTGACTAGTCAACCTCGTCGTGTTCAGATTACAGATATGACCATCATGGCCAATCAACAGGCAACAGGTTTCATGGTTCATAAAAAGTAAAAAATTTCCTCGAAAAGTTACAAATTTCTGTAACTTTTTTTGATTTCCTACGAATAGATAAGTAGGAGGAAAAAATATGTATAATAAAGTTATCATGACAAATTTGACTAAAATACAAAAAGGCGCTAAACCCTTTAAAAGTCTAGCGTTATCGTCATATCATCTTTCGTGACAACTATCTCTTTTATCACAGATTTCACTATTTTTGAAGCCTCTTCGTAACTCAATTTTTCAATATCAAAATCTTTTAACAAGCGAGATAACTTCCTCTTTCTGATGCTCATCACATTTGATTTTTGGTTTTCTAGTTGTTCTTCAAGATACTGCCTTTCTGTTTTTATTTTAGCGTTTTTCTCGTCTAAATCCTTTCGAGTGATAACTTCATCTAGATACAATTCTGTTAGTTTTGATACTTGCTTATTTATCCGTTCTAGTTGTTTCTTAATATCCTCAACTTTTATTGTTTCGTCTTTCTTAGCAAGAGTTTCCTTCTTGTATTTTGGATCAAATTTCAGTCTTTCCAGTTCTTTTATTACTCTCTTTTCAAGCTCGTCTTTTGAGTACCAACCGGAATTACATCTTATTGCTTTATCTTTGTGATAGCGATGTCTGCATTGATACTTGTATTTAGATACTCCATTTTTATTCTTTGGAGCAACGTATAAGCCTAACGATGCGCCACAATATCCACATTTCATTAATCCTGAAAGCATATATTTCGCTCTGAACGGTCTAGGATTGTTGTATTTCTCAAACGCTGAAATCTGTCTCTTTTCAACTTCTAATTGCACTAAGTCAAATAACTCTTGGCTAATTATAGCATCGTGCTGTCCCTCAAATACCTTGCCTTTATATTTCGATTTGCCAAGATATGTTTCGTTTTTGAGTAAGTATTTAGTGATAGTTTCGCCCCAAGGTCTCTTTCTTCCAACGTGACCTTCAGCGTTTAAATCTCTGATTATCTTAACCACTGACTTACCGTTTAGATATTCCGTGAAAATACGTTTCACAATAAGCGCTTGAGTTGGATTGACTGACAAGATACCAGTTTCTTTTGAGTAATCATAGCCGAACGGTATCGTAGTCCAAGACATGGATTTCCCGTTCTTTGCCCGACCTTCTTTCCCCAACATCATTCTTTCTTTTATCTGCTCACGCTCAAGCTGGGCGAATACTGATAGCATACCAATCGAAGCCTTGCCGAATGGTGTAGAAGTGTCAAAGTTTTCTTGCAAACTAATAAATGCCACATCGTTTTTGGCAAACACATCCTCAATCAGAAACAGAGTATCTTTCTGGCTACGGCTCAAGCGATCAAGTTTATAGACAAGTACGATATCAATTTTCTTTCGTTTAGCATCTGAAATCAAGCGCTCTAACTCTGGTCTTTGGGTGTTCGCTCCAGAGAAGCCACCGTCAATATAAGTATCGTAGATTTTCCAGTCTTTTATTTCGCAGTATGCTTCCAGCTTTGATTTCTGTTCATCTATCGAGTAACCTTCATCAGCTTGTGAAGCGGTTGAAACCCTGACGTAGATTGCTACTTTATTTCGCATTGATTTTTACCTCATTTCTTGATAAAATGGGTATAAGAAAAAGAGCTTTTTAATGCTTTTTTTCTTACCACTAGCCTCACGCTCTCTGTCTGCAAACTTCTGAGCGTGGGGCTTTTTTAAATTTTCTCAAATACCATAGTCGCTTGGATACGGTCACCACCACCAAAACCAGAACTACCACCGCTAGCAGTGCTTATGGTGTGAAGTCTATAGCCTTTGGCTGCTTGTTCGTTGATAACCTCTTCTAAGGCTGTAAGGTTACGCGACCCTGTACCAAAAAATTTCTCTTTTAAAGTTACCTGCAAGACAACATATTGTAAATCTTCAGCTTCTGAAGCGACTGAAAGAGTGCTAGGACCTTTAAACATTCCCATTGTAATTACCTACTTTCTTTTTTTTATTTATCTCTATATACACTGACAACTTCCCCAATAGTTCGGATGTCGTCATTCTCTGTCAGATGGATTTCTTCGTAGCTATTGTTGAGACTTTGCAAGTACCAACCGCCGTTATAGTCACGTTTCAGCTTTTTAACGAAGTTTTTACCGTTGATTTGGAAAATACCGATGTCGTTGATATCTACTTGACTAGTGACCCTGATAAAGAGCAGGTCGTTATCTTCAATCATTGGTTCCATGGAGTCACCAGCCACCTTAGCGATAGTGTCGTATTCTTCAGGGACATCATCTGCACGCAATTTTACTTCCATGTGGAGATTGTCTTCTTGGAAAGTTCCGTGTCCTGCTGCAACCAAGCCTTCTACGTAGTCGGTGATATAGTCGTCATCTTGAGGCTTATCAAAGATAGAGACAATCTTGGAGTTGTTTTGTCCTTCTAATTGTTCCTTGGCATAATCAAGGACTTTTTCTTGTTTAGGTTCTTCAAGCTGGTTGTAGATGGTTAGGATTTCAGGGTGTGAGTCGGGAGTATCATTGAAGTAATCTAAAGGTACATCAAAAAAATCAGCAATAATTTTTACAGAAGATAATCTAGGCTCTTCTTTATTATTTTCCCATTTAGAAATTTTTCCTTTGTTAAAATTAATGGTATTAGGGTATTTTTGGTTTAAAGCATCAGCTAACTCTTCAAGAGTTAATTTATTATTTTTTCTAAGTTCTCTTATTTTTGTGCCAATCATTTATTTTCCCTCTCTTTTCTTAATGATATAATAGCACAAAAGTTTCGATTTCGCAAATATTTTTTAAAAAAATAAAAAAAGTTGTTGACAACGAAACAAAGTTAGTTTATACTAGAACCATAAAACAAAGTTGCGAAAACAGCAACTTGGGAAGGAGGGGCTATGGAAGCTGTTATGACGATAGATAAAGCATATCTAAATTTGAAAAGCATAATTGTTTCAAAAGGAATGAAACAAAAAGAGATTGCTGAAAAATTAGGTATGGATAAGTCAACGTTCAACATGAAAGTCAATCGTTACCGTGGACGTGATTTCACATTTTCGGAAGCTAGTGAACTTTCAAAAATACTAGATGTCAAGATGGAAGATTTCTAGTAATTTTTTTAAAAAGAATGTTGCGAAAACAACAACATAGAAAGGAGGAAGGATGAAAGAACCATACAAGTACCTTGAAATCTCTGGCAATATTGCTGGACGTATTGAACTGGAAACAGAAAAAGACCTACTTGTCCGTAGAGCGATGGTCATTGATGGACACATCGGTTTATGCGAACAAGCGGTCTACGTTGATAAGAAAGTGCTATATAGCTACTGGGTCAAGATAGTAGAGTTATCTGCTATTCCTGAAACCATCAACAGCGTTGACAGCACTGATTTGGTTAGGAAATGGTTGAACATGTAGATTGACAGTATCATGTCCGTTGACATACTCAACGCATTTCACCAAGTAATGCTCCGATTTATGGTCTGCTGACTTAGCAATGACAGAACCGATAGTAGGAACAGCAGGCAATGTCATTGATAGAGGTTCAACACGACCATTGATCATGATGTGACAAGTAATCATAGTTATCCTCCTTTCGTATGAGATAGCTAAATTATATCAAAAAAAGGTGGAGTAGGAGAATGAAAGAAGACATCAGAGTTCACATGCCTTACGAGGTATTTAAAAACCTGCTTGTTAGAGCAGGAAGGATAAAGCGTGAAGAAGGCAAGCAGATAACTTGGACAAATAATACCGCTCCGTTTACAAAAGAGCAACGGAGGGAAATAGATGAACTTTACGAACGGTTCGCAGAAGAAGGAGGACGAATGAAAGAAACAATAAAGGAATTTCTAAAATTCAGAAGCCAATTTACAAAACTAGAATGGCACGAAATTAACCAAGCCGTGGAAGCTCGTTTAAATCAAAAAGCTGACCAGTTGAAACTGGACAACATAGACTTAGAAATCATTTCTATAAGACTAGAAGGGAAAATACAATGAACGAACTAGGACTATTCATAGTAACAATCGTAAATGTAGTTTGTGCTGTAATAAATCTATTTTGCTTTATAAAAGACAGGATGGAATGATTTATGTTTGAAAATGAAACGAATTCTCTTACTAGTCTTAACCTTGATTTTACACGGTAAACTATCCAAGTAATAAGAGTAGGTAATACTACTATGAGGGAAAATAATTTCATCAACTTCGAAGGGATAGGAATGTAAATCATCTTTTCTCAAAACATACTTGTGAAGAGGGAGTGTTTCGTATGGATCAAAGTTATTATCTTTTATTTCCTTTCCGTCATCATCGAATAATTGGATACTTTTGATTGTATATGTGCTGTTACTTGGGTTAACAATATCAAAAGAATATTTGTAAGGAGCTTCATCTGCCACTTCCATTGCACAGGCATCTGTTATCAATAATCGAGCTCTATTTATAAAAATTGAGTAAAACAGACCTGTGACACCCGTTATAGCACCAATCCATGCAGCAGAAATATTCAAAATATCAATCAAACTAAACATCAGAATTACCTCGTTTTTATTAAATATTATATCAAAAAGGAGAAAGAAATGAGACCAATAGGATATCGGCTTAATGTTGAAGTTTCGGGTATTGAAGAACTTAAGGAAGCCTGTAAAGAAGTATCAAAAAAAGCCGAAGAATTGCAAGAAGCAATCGATCGACTTAGCATTATTGAAGTTGAATTAAAAGCCAAGCCTGTCAATAATTAGACTTTCTGTCTAAGATAAAACAAAAAAGCACCTGACGGCAATCAGGCGCACACTTAAATATTCAACATGATTATAACACGAAAGGGGAAGAAATGAAAGTCACAGTATATGCTTACGGTAGAAAATTAGAACCAGATGAAGAAATCGTAGTTCCAGCGGGACATCAGTTCTATAACGTTGTAGATGGAATTCTTGAAAATATGGAGAATGTAGCATGAATCTACTAACCAAAATCAAGAACAGACTGTATAGAGAATTTAACACAGACTGGAAAGTTGTTGCTATGGATTTAAATCGAGACAATAATGAATTAAGAAATCAAATGAAAGTGTTGATTCAAGAAAATGTGGATTTGAGAAGAATTTTACAAATGTATAAGGAGAAAGAAAATGTTTGAACCACCGATTTTAAACCAGTTTTTAGGAACTGGCGCAGTGATTTTAGGATTTATCAGCGCAGGGTTTCTAGCTCATCAGTTAGAAAAGCAAAAAGAGGAAGAAAGACGACTTCAAGAAGAATATGACACGCAAGTGGTTAGAGCTTGTAATGAATTGCTTGAAATGGGGCGTGAGATTGAGCGCCAAGAAATTCGCAAGAACATTCGCAGAGAGTTTCCTGGTTTCACATACGACAATGAACCGCCTGTAGGTTTGCGACCTGAGCCGTTAGCTTTGCCAGAACCACGGAGTGTACGATATACAAATCGTATGGGATAGACAAGCGTGGGATTTATCCACTTGCAAGCGTAGAGAGAAGATGCGTGACCTTGAGATGATGGCGCATATGCAACATGAAATAGATGATCTCAAGAAGCAATTGCAAAAGGAACAATCCTTAAGAAAGAGATTAGAAGCAGAGAATTTCCAACTGAAACTAAGGAGGAAATGATGTACTTATGGAAATGTACGTGCGCAGATTGTGGACGTGAGTTTGATTGGTATGATAACTATCCACCTCTTGAATGTGTGAAATGTGAGAGCGTGGAAATAAAAAATGAATTTAAAGGAAGGGCGTATGATTAAATGACTCAAGCGGAACGAATTAGGGAATATTACAAAGACCACCCTACTGCCTCATATGATGAAGTAGCTGAGGTTGTCGGAACTTCAAATAGTAATGTGAGGGTTAATCTTTTTAAAGACCTCAAGGCAGGCAGATGTGTCCGCTTAGAAGATGAGTCAATTGACTACTCGCCTTACTTTAACCACAAGAAATCACTCACAGAGTTGTTTGATTGGAAGAATGACACTAGACGTGAGTGGGTAGATATGCTGACAAGAGCAGCAGAGAAAGAAACAGATAGCAACGTTATGCGTTTGCTGATTAAAGAAGCAAATAAACTAATGAAAGAGGTAACGAAATAATGGCCAGTTTATATGAACTAACAGGACAATACCTTGAAATCTATAACATGGAACTAGACGAAGAAACCAAACTAGATACCTTGGATTCTATTGATTGGGAAACTGAGTACGAAACCAAGGTTGAGAATTATATCAAGGTTATGAAGAATATCGATGCGGATGTTGAAGCTCGTAAAGCGGAAATTAAACGCTTGACGGAACTAAACAAGGCAGATGAGAAGAAGAAAGACCATTTGAAAGATACACTATCGGCAAGCATGAACATGACAGGTCATGAACGTGTGGATACACCACTTTTCAAGGTATCATTCCGCAAATCTCAAGCAGTTGAAGTAGACGAAACAGTCTTGCCAGAAGCCTACAAGGTAGCAACGTGGAAACCTGACAAGAAACGTTTGAAAGAGGATTTGAAGAACGGACTTGAAATCATTGGTGCCAGCTTAGTTGAAAGAAAGAATTTGAGTATAAGATGAAAATAACAAAAGCAACAGAAATTACGAACGATGATGCCTGTTACCTGATCTATGGAAATCCAGGTTTTGGAAAAACGACTACCATCTCATTCATTCCAGGGAAGACACTGGTAATTAATATCGATAAATCAGCCAAAGTGTTAGCTGGTAATCCTAACATCGATATTGCAGACGTTGATACACATAAGATTTGGGATGAATGGTTGACTGTCGTGAAAGAATTACTTCAAGGGGCAGGTAAGCCATACGATACTATCGTTGTGGATAACGTATCTGAATTATTTAGAGCGTGTCTTGCCAATCTTGGCCGAGATGGAAAAAACCATCGGGTACCAACGCAGGCGGATTACCAGAGGGTCGATTTTACGATTTTGGATAGTCTACGAGCCTTGTTGCAATTAAATAAACGGATTGTATTCACGGCTTGGGAAACGTCTGATCAGTGGTCAGATGAGAATGGCATGATTTACAACAGGGCCATGCCAGATATTCGTTCCAAAATCTTAAACAACTTTCTTGGTTTAACAGATGTAGTCGCTCGTTTAGTCAAGAAAACGACAGACGACGGTGAGGAAGTGAGAGGATTCATTTTACAACCGAGCGCCAGCGTCTATGCCAAGAATCGTTTGGACGATAGAAAGGGGTGTAAAGTAGATGAGCTTTTCGCTCAGAGATTACCAGAAGGAACTGATAATTGACGTTATCAAATCCATGAAAGCAGGCAATCGAAAGATAATGGTGCAATCCCCACCCCGTTCAGGGAAAACAGTCGTGATGTCTTATATCGCTAAAAATGCGACAGATAAAGATAAGACGGTATTGTTTTTCAGCCACAGGAAAGAAATCAATGAGCAGGTTTATGAGACCTTTAAACGTGGAGGAGTTAATCTCGATAAGGTTATCATCGGAACGGTTGGGAGTATTGTACGAAAGTTAGAACGATTGCCTCAATTCGATGTAATCTTAGTAGATGAAGCGCATCATATCAAAGCAAAACAATATCAGACAATCTTAAATTATTTCAGTAATGCTACTCAATTATTTTTCACAGGTACACCTATCCGATTGGACGGTTCGGGATTCCACGATTTAGCAGATGATTTAGTAGTCGGTAAATCCATCCGATGGCTTCAAAATCATGGAAATATAGCCGAATTTGATTATTATTCCATCAATCTATTGGATATGGCCAAACTTAAAAAAAGGTCAGGAGAATTTACCAACCATTCAATCGACGCAGCGTTTAGTTTCAATGGAACGTATGGCGATTATATTGATCATTACGAGAGGTTAGCCAAAGGGAAACAAGCTATCGTTTATACACATAGCGTAGAATACGCTGAGAGGGTCGCTAAGCGATTTATAGAGCAAGGTTATCAATCAGCCGTCGTATCCGGAAAAACGCCACAGAGCGAACGAGAGAGTCATATGCAGGCATTCAGAGAAGGCGAACTCACAATCATGGTCAATGTCAATCTGTTTACAGAAGGAATTGATTTGCCAAACGTAGATGTCTGTATTATGTTACGACCGACCGATTCGCTCTCCCTGTATTTGCAGTTCGCTATGAGGGCCTTAAATCCAAGAGAAGGCAAGAAAGCAATCTTGATAGACCACGTTGGGAATCACATTCGACACGGTTTGCCAAACGATGATAGGGAGTGGACGCTAGACGGTACAAAGAAGAAAAAGAAACCTTCGGAACGTTCAACGGTGACATGTGAGAAATGTTTTGCGACATTTTGGAGAGACCAGCTAGTGGACGGTTGTTGTCCATACTGCAAGGCAGAGATTGTTGAGAAGAAAAACATTCAAGACATTGAACAGGACAAATCAGATGTTCAATTAACAAAAATCAATCAAGGAATGGAATTTATTACCATTCAAGGCAAAGAAATAGAGGTCAAGACAGAAGAAGCGAAAGTGTATCGACGCGTCAAGACCTATGGTAAACGATACACAAAATGTCAGAACTTGTCAGAATTGAAAGCATTCCGATTGCTCAACGGCTATCAACCAGGTTGGTTGTGGCACAAACAAAAAGAATTAAATTTATGGAGATAATAAACATGGCACTTTTTTCAGTAAATTATGAAGCAGCAGAACAATTTTCATCTATCGAAGACGGAACATATGAAGTAGTTGTAGCTCAAGCAGAACAGTCAGCAAGTCAAAGTGGAACAGATTTCTTAGATATCCGTCTTAAAATTCGGGATGATTTCCAACAGAAATTCCGTAACAACCTAATCTTTGATAAGGTATGGATCAATAAACAGACTCTTCAATATCCAGAGTGGGCATTGCAACGATATTCTAAAGCGGTTAAAATCCCTGAAGGTGTTGAAGTAAATACAATTGAACAATTCTTAGGCCTTATCATTGGTAAAACGTTGAAAGTGACTGTAAAAAATGAACAGTCAGAATATAACGGTAAGACCTACGATAACTTGAATATCAAGAAAATGGAGCAATCGGAATTGCCACCTTATTCTGGTGCAGTATCGTCTGAACCAACACCAGCCAAAGCAGATGATTTAGATTTACCATTCTAATCTATGGTTGGGATGGTAGATTATGCCCTTCATTATCAGAAACTAGGTTACTCGGTCATCCCAATAGACAAAAAGAGCAAACGTGCAATCACAAAATTTAAAGATAAAACATTTAGTGAGAATGAAATCCGAAGATTTTGGCACGAACAACCCGATGCGAATATCGCATGGAGGACAACCGATTTCTTTGTCATTGATATTGACGTATCGGTGACTGAGAACGGTTATGAGTCTTTGAAAGAATGGGAATTGTCTCAGTATATCCCTAAGACTTTAACCGCTACTACACCAAGCGGTGGGAAGCACATTTTCCTTAAAAAACCAAAAGGTATAGAGTTAAGTCAAGATATACGAGTAAAACCAGGGATTGATATTAAGGCAAATAAAAACAATTATGTCTTGGTTGCACCTAGCAATAATGCCAAAGGAAGTTATAAGTGGGATAAGTCCACAGAACAGATGGCTGAAGCACCAGCTGAGATAATCTCAATCTTACAAACATCTAAACAACCCAAGGAACCTATGAGTTTTACGACTGATTATAGTCGAGGGGAATTCTCAAGCAAAACTGCTAAGCTATTTGAACAAGTCGTTTTCGGTTTGGGAGATAAAGGTGGTAGAAATAACGCCTTGGCAAGTTTCATAGGTGGATTGCTAATGCGTGGTGTGGATGTGGATGCAACTTATTTACTAGCAAAGATAGCAAATCACTATACTCCAGACAGTCTGCCAACGGATGAATTGGATAGGACGTTTGAAAGTATGGTTAGAAAGGAAATGGATAGAAGAGGTGGTTCTTGATTTAGAGAAATTAAAAAAAGAATATCGAAGCAACATTATCCAACATCCAGCTTATATTGAGAAAGCAAATGACTGGCGTGAGATTCGTCTAGCTTGTCGAGAATATCGTAAAAACTGGCTCGAAAACGTCAAATGGGAAGAGACCCAGTATGGTACGAAAGAAGAAAATAAAAAAGCGCCTACTCGTTTAACAGAATTAGCAGTGGCACAAGGTATGGAACAGATTTTATATATTGTGAATCTACCAAATGAACGGGTCGCAATCTATGATCCAGATAAAGGTTATTATCACAAAGACCCTAGTTTTGCTTACAAGGTTATTCGTTTGTTAGAGCCAAATTTTAGTGAAGCAAAATCCAAGAATGTTCTCTTCATGCTTGCTTCTACTCCACGGTTAAACCAACATGAGGGGTTCTCATGTGATTTTCCGATAGGGGAATACAAAGACCCTCGTAGGTTTATCCTAGTGAAGAACGGGATATACGATAAAAAAGAGAAATTACTACGACCATTCACACATGAGTTCGTCGCATTCTCGACCATCGGGACAGAATACGATCATTTTGCTAAATCGCCTGTAATTGACGGGTGGGATATTGATAGTTGGTTACTTGACCTTATGAGTGGAGATGAAGAACTGGTCGAACTAATCTGGCAGGTTATTTCAGCCAGTCTGAATGGGAATTACTCTTACAGGAAATCTATTTGGTTTGTCGGTGAGGGGAATGACGGTAAGGGTACTGTTCAGCAACTCATAACCAATCTGGTAGGTATGCGAAATGTGGCTAGCTTAAAACTTAATCAATTTTCAGAGCGATTTGCTCTATCGATGATTGAAGGTAAGACTGTTATCATCGGAGACGATGTGCAGGCTGGTATCTACGTAGATGAATCTTCAAATTTCAACTCTGTCGTGACTGGTGAGCCGGTCTTAGTCGAGGAAAAAAACAAACAACCTTATACAACCGTATTTAAAAAAACTGTCATTCAATCCACGAATGAATTACCACGTTTTAAAAATAAAACCAATGGTACATATAGACGGTTTGCGATTGTACCGTTTAAGAAATCATTTTCAAGCAAGGAAGATAACTGGGCGATTAAGGACGATTACATCTATCGCGAGGAAGTTCTTGAGTACGTTCTGAAGAAAGCCCTTGAGATTTCATTCGATCGCTTCATTGAACCGCAAGCCTCAATTGAGGCCTTGGAGGATTTCAAGGAATCCAACGATACGGTTAAGGCGTTCGTCAATGAATGGTTTGATAAATTTGAATCCACCCGTCTCCCTTCAAGGTTTTTGTGGTGGTTGTATCAGGAATGGTGCAGAGATGAAGGGGTCACAAAATTAACAAAACGTAAATTTGAAACACAATTAGCAAAAAATATCCCTGAGAATTGGGTGAAGAAAAAAATGAGACCTTCAGGGAAATTCATCCCTTCAGTAGATGTACCGAAACATTATATCGGATTCTCTTGGATGAATGATGAAAGTCAAATGACTACAACAGGGTATGAATTAGTTACCGTTTACCGTTAGGTTACCGTATGTTTTTATACTACGGTAACCTGATTTAAGCCTCATGTATCAAGGGTTTACCTTGTGTTGTTTACCGTGTTGCCTTTCTTTTCTATTGAAATAATAAAAAAATAAAATATAAAAATATATATAAAGAGAAAAGGTAATTGTAACGGTAACCTTTGGATAAAAAAATGGCGTAAACCCTTGATATAACTGAATTTTTGTTGTTTACCGTTCTAAAATCAATAACGGTAACTTTGGGAGGAAGGAATGAAGTCAGAACAAGAAGTGCAAAATGAAATTAGAGTCGCATTGACTCAAGCAGGATATACCGTTTTTCGAACGAATGTTGGAAAAGTAAGAACGGCTGACGGAAGATGGTTTGATACTGGATTGCCAAAAGGTCATGCTGATCTTTATGGTTTTAGACCGGACGGACAGATATTTTATGTTGAAGTAAAAAAAGAAAATGGTCGTGTGAGACCTGAACAGGAAAATTTTATTGAGACGGTTAGGAAACGAGGTGCAATAGCTGGTGTTGCTAGAAGCGCCCAGGAAGCGTTGGAGTTGGTCAAATGAATAAACTAAGAACAGATGTACAGTGTCCGTTTTGTGGAGAGTGTAGCATAAGATATTGCAGAGGATAGTGAGGTAAGAAATATGATTGGAGTAACCTATCAGGAAATTCATCTCTTTGTTGAATTTTTGAAAGAGCAGTATGGGGAAGGTCGTCCAGACTATATTGAAGCACTGAACGACTTAGACGGCTTGGCGAAAGCCTTCCACAGAGACGATATTGAAAGATTTTTAGAAGATGAATTATGATAAACAGGTAGTAATTGATGGAATAAAACGCACAATCGAGCAGACAGAGGCAAGGATAGTTGAACTATCTGAGCCGTGTGTCAAATCGCTTGCTTTTAGCAGGTCTGAGGAACGCGACTTGCTTAAAAAAGAAAGTGAAAAACTGGAAGAAGAAAATAAAGGAGTTGGAAGATGAATAATCAGGAATTGATAGAGCGGATAGAAGGTTTAAAAACAATTTTTGGCAACGAAGAAAAATATATTGAGATAGACGCGATAATAGAAATTGTTTCTAAACTAGACAAACCCGAAAAAGTCAAAGTACCGCAGTTTGTGGTGGATTTACTTGAATTTGCAAAGTTAAACTTTTGGGATTTAGAAGACATTTTCGAAGATATAAGAAATGGTCCAAAAGATTCTGAAATATCAAAATGGTTTTATCAAAAAAACAATATGAATATACTCGCCCGTGCATGGCTTGACGGCTACGAGGTCGAGAAAGAGAAGCGGTATTTGGTAAGGATTAAAGGAGTTGAAGAAGATAACGCATTCTTGAATTACTATGCACCAAGAAATGAATGGTTCATGGATAGCAGTTGTGATATGAAAGATATTCGTGCATTTCACACCCGCAAACAACTAGAAGACGCAGGCTTCGGCTGGGTATTCGATTGCCCGGGGATTGAGATTGAGGAGGTGGAGTGATTATGACAAATTTATGGGAAGAAACTATAGAGATTTTAAGTGAATATGGTAAAACATTTGATGATGTTTTATTTATCCAAGGTAATAATTTTGAAATCACAAAAGATAACTTTGAAACAGTAGCAAAGCATACAGACTATGGTAGTGGTTTTGGTGCACAAAGAGTAGCAAAAGACCTTGTACTAGTTGGTAAAGACTGGTGGATAGAACGCGGTGAGTATGATGGTTCGGAATGGTGGGATTTTAAAACAATACCACTAAAGAAAGATGAAATCAAGAATATTACAAGACTTGATGGGGGTATGTGGGACAGCCTTATGGAAATAAATGAGGAGGTTGAGTAAATGGAAAATTTAATGTTTTGGGGAATGTTTATAGCTTGTTTGTTGATTTCGGCTATGACATTTTACATTTTAAACCTACAAAGAATGGTCAATAACGACCTAAGAAGAAAATATAATGATTTACAACAGGAACTCAGTCGTGAATTTGGATGGGAAAATTATGATTGGGGCAATAATTTCAGCGAATACGCTCGCAAAGTTGAAGCACTTATCAAATTCAAAGACAATCTTGAACGACTTGAAATTATTAAGAAAGCATTAGATGTTCAAAAACTAGAAGAATTACAAAAACGTAAAGAATTAGTTGAACGTGAAATCAAAAAACTTGAAAAGTAAGGAGGTGGAGTGATGGATATGAAAGAACTAGAAAAAGCAGGAGAAATCAGGCAACAGATTAAAGAACTTGAAAAGTTTATCAATCACAAAAAAACGCCCCTTGAAGAAGCTTTAATATTGAGACAAGATCCGAAATTTAGGTTATCAATTAAAAATTGTACATTTTATTCTAATACAACGTTGTTTATTACATCTGAAGTTTTATCAGATGCGATTAAGGTTGCTTTGACGCGAACAATCGAGGATTTAAAAGAGCAGTTGATAGAGTTAGGAGTTGAAGTAGATTGAAACGATTCATAGCAATCTGGATTCTGCTATCTGCTGGACTAAACATCTGGCAGATGGACAGGATTCGAGATTTGGAAGAGAAGAAGCCGATGGTTATCTATAAGGCTGATAACGCAGGCGCTGAGATATTCGGTAAAGTCGTCGAGAAAGGACGACATGGAAAGTTATACACGCTTACGATTCGTGACTACGGTGTGTTTGTGGTTACGAAGGACGTGTATGACAAGGTGACGGTCGGGGATGAGGTATTGTTGTGAAATTCTTGGATTTATTCGCAGGAATTGGCGGATTTCGTTTAGGAATGGAGTCTGCCGGCCATAAATGTATTGGCTTTTGTGAGATTGACAAGTTTGCTAGAGAAAGCTATAAAGCGATACACAATACGAAGGGAGAAATTGAATTACATGACATCACAGCAGTATCAGATGAATCTATTCGAGGAATCGGAAGTGTGGACATTATCTGTGGCGGATTTCCGTGCCAAGCTTTCTCAATTGCAGGAAACAGACGAGGTTTTGAAGATACACGAGGAACTTTGTTCTTTGAAATTGCTAGGTTCGCATCTATTCTCAGACCTAAATATCTATTCCTTGAGAACGTCAGAGGACTGCTCAACCATGACGGAGGGGCTACATTTGAAACCATCATCCGAACCTTGGACGAATTGGGGTATGATGTGGAATGGCAAGTGCTTAATAGCAAGAATTTTGGAGTCCCCCAAAATCGGGAGCGTGTGTTCATTATCGGACATCTTAGAGGAACAAGTGGACGAAAAGTATTTCCTCTCAGCGGAGAAAATCAGTCAATTAGTAGCCAATCAGTCATGAAAATCGGGAATGTAAATCCATCTGGGAATGGAATGAATGGGGAAGTCTATCAAGCTGACGGTCTAGCTCCCACGCTTACAACAAACAAGGGAGAGGGACAAAAGATAGCTATAAAAAGCAATGCTATAAAACAATTTGGAGTACTGCAACCCAATTTTAATCAATGTGGAGTGGTTTACGAAACAGACGGCATCGCACCAACAATCCGAGCCTATCAAGGTGGAGGCCTTGAACCTAAAATCAGAGTCAAAGAAGCAACATCTAAAGGTTATGCAGAGGCAGAGGTTGGGGATAGTGTGAACTTATCACACCCAAACTCTAAAACAAGACGAGGACGAGTTGGGAAGCAAGTAGCCAATACTCTCTTAACTGGGGAAAGTCAAGGTGTGATTGAGCCTGATTTTAGAATTAGGAAACTAACACCTCGTGAGTGCTGGAGATTGCAAGGATTTCCAGACTGGGCTTTTGACAAAGCGCAAGAGGTCAACTCTAACAGTCAATTATATAAACAAGCAGGAAATAGCGTGACAGTCAATGTCATAGCAGCGATAGCAAAGGAGTTATCATGAACACAATAGAAAAAGTCAAACAATGGTTTATAGACCGTGATCTTGAAAACGGTGGACGGTTAGACAAACAATCTTTGAAACTCATTGAGGAATTTGGAGAACTATGCGCAGGTTATCTCAAGAAGAATGAGAAACTGACCAAGGATAGCATTGGAGATTGTGCAGTCGTGATTGTTGGCCTGGCCTTGCTGATTAAAGAGGATGTGCATAAGATTTTTGAGGGATTAAATCCCGCTGAAGAAGTAGATGTAATGAAATGTTTTAAAGGCTTAAATTTAAACATTTGTGCAATTCTATCGTATAGCGATAGAAGATACAATGGAATATTTCGTTATAATTTAGTATTCGCGGTTGAATATCTAAAATCAATCAGCAATATTCTCGGTTATGATTTTGAAGAATGTTTTGAACTGGCATACCAAGAAATCAAAGACCGCAAGGGTCGTTGGATTGATGGTACTTTCGTCAAAGAGGAGGATTTATAAAATGAAAAAACTAGGAATTATTATTGGGGCGGTATTTGTAATCGTTGTTTCGCCATTTGTAGTTCAGTATGGGTGGAATGAAATTATCACAACGATTGTTCCAGTCAGTAAAATTACAGTTTGGCAAGCATTAGGGATGGATGCACTACTATCTTTCATCTGGCCTGTATTATCTAGCAAAAAAGAATCTTATGAAGATTATTCATACGCTGTAAAAAGCAGTATTTCAAAAATCATTACATGTGCATTTTTGATTTGGTTAGCTAGTTTGTTCATCTAAGGAGGATTTGGCATGACAGACAACATAAATAAACCAAACCACTACATCGGGACTTATGGTCTAGAAGTGAAGGATGTTACGAGAAATTTCATCAAAGGCAAGTCAGAAATGGAAGCGCATCGCTGGTGCAGTGCGGTCGAGTATTTACTTCGATACAAAGAAAAGAATGGTATCGAAGACCTGAAGAAAGCACGTAAGAACCTTGACTGGTTGATTGAGGAGATGGAGCATGACTAAAAAAGCCCAATCCATAAGGACTAGGCTTCGAAGATGAAATTGTAGAGTTGGACAACCTTCTGAAAACTGGTTGTATCCATGGTTGTGATTTTTTGAGCCTTGCGCTCTCTAAAGTCAAAAGTATAGAGTTGGAGTGGATTGACAGAGCCATCTACCTTATTGGAACGCACAGGAACGAGCAGGCCTTGCTCTTCGAGTCTGCTTTGACCGTGTGTAATAGGGCATACAGCAACAAATCCCGTCCGCTCCGCATATTCTCTACGCGAGACGACAATAGCAGGACGGCGTTTCTGAATCTCACGTCCAACAGATGGGTCAAAGTCAATCCAGATGATGTCCTGTTTTTCTGGGATGTAATCATATTTCGCTGTCAAGGAATTTTACCCCCTCGAAGTCATCTTCCATGTGTAGGTCCGCGTCACCACTAAATGGGTCTGGAATTTTTGGAGCTAAGACAATGACATTATCTACACCCTTGTAGACAAACATCTCCTGCCCCTCTGGAACGTTGAGTGTTTTTGGGATGGTCACAGTGACAGAGTTCCCCACCTTACGAGTTTTAACAGTATTCATTTGTTTCTCCTTTATTTTGTATACATACAGTATACACCTAAAAAGGGAGTAAGGCAAGAAAAAAGCCAGCACAGGCTGACTCCTTTGTGATATATCCGATAAAAATATTATATCATAAAGGAGCTATGTTGTGAGGTTATTAAAAAAGGTTGACGTGCAATTCACCAAGAGAAATGTCTATGATGTTCTAGAGAGTTATCGCTCGTATGTCCGAATGGCAGGCGCTGAGTATTTGCCTAAGATCACAACGACCTACTCATTTGAACCAAAGACATTTACTGGTAAGAACACAGCTACTGAGAATATGGTTATCGACCATGTGGATGCAGAGGCAGAGGTTTTGGAGATTGAGAGAGCAGTCAACTGCATTATAGATCCATACGTTCGGCAGGTTATCGCAAAGAAGTACATGGATATGAAAATCCAATTATCAGACAAGGCTATCTATATGGACTTAGGCTATTCTGAAAGTGAGTTCTACCGCATGCTTAGCAGAGGTGCTTTGGAATTTGCGGAAGCCTATCGAAAAGGTAAGCTGATTGTCTTTCGTAAATTTTTGGGAGATATTTGCAAGTAAATTGCTAGGAAATGGCTTATTTTACATGGTAAAATAGTATTGTCAAGTGATAGGTCAATTGACGTCTCCTTTATACTTTATTATATTTTTACGAGGCTTCGGTCTCGTTTTGGCGGTGACAGGCAAGTGGTTTCTCTCCTATGTTTCCCTTGGTTCGATTCCGGGCATCGCCGTTAAAGACTACAAAAAAATAAATCAGAAATTTTATTTCTAATTAACACGCAAGGTTGTAGTCGCCTTGCAGTTGGAACGTAGCTCAGTTGGTGGAGCGATATGACTATAAAGGGTCTGAAACGTAGGCAGGTTCGAGTCCTGTCGTTCCAATTGCGATTTCAATTCGCAGAGAGAGGTCTTAAAAAGGTCACACATCGTGTGGCTTTTTATTTTGTCGAAAGGTGGTGATGAAAAATTGAATGAAAGACAAAGACGATTCGCAGATGAGTACATCATCAGCAGAAACGCAACACAATCCGCTATTAAGGTGGGTTACTCAGAGAAAACGGCATATAGCATAGGGCAAAGATTGTTGAAAAATGTTGAGATTTCTGAATACATTAAAAAACGTACTGAAGAACTTTTTGACGAACGTTCGATGTCAATCGCAGAAGCCTTGGCAATCTCTGCTAGTATTGCTAGAGGGGAAACTCAACAAAGGTATTCTAAAAAAACTGTAAAGACCGTTGAAGGTGTAGAGGTATCAGAAACGACTTATGAATTTACTCCGACAATTGAAGAAAGGCAACGCTCTCTAGATCATATATTCAAAGTGAATGGAGCATATTTAGAGAGAAAAGAAATCGAGATGTCTTCGGCTGTTCAATTCGTTGATGATATAGGAGTTAGCAATGAAGCGTAGAATGAGTGAGTTTATCCCAAAGGCTTTTTACTCTATGTGGCGTGCAGCGTTAGACCCTAAAATCTTACATGTGGTTGAAAAGGGTGGGCGTGGTTCTGGTAAGTCAAGCGACCTCGGACACACTATCATTCAACTGATTATGCGCTATCCAGTCAATGCCGTGTGTATTCGTAAGACGGATAATACCTTAGAACAATCGGTCTATGAGCAATTGAAATGGGCGATTAGTGAGCAAGGGGTTAGTCATTTATTTAAGATTAATAAGTCCCCTTTGAAGATAACCTATATCCCAAGAGGAAATTATATTATCTTCCGTGGTGCACAAGATCCAGAGCGTATTAAGTCCTTGAAAGACAGCCGTTTTCCATTCGCAATCGGCTGGATTGAAGAGCTTGCTGAGTTCAAAACTGAAGATGAAGTAAAGACAATCACCAACTCCCTTCTTCGTGGAGAATTGGATGATGGTCTTTTTTATAAATTCTTTTACTCTTACAATCCTCCAAAAAGAAAACAGTCTTGGGTGAATAAGAAGTATGAGAGTGTCATACAGCCTCCTAACACCCACGTACACCATTCGACTTACTTAGATAACCCATATATATCCCAAGCATTCATAGAAGAAGCAGAGGCTACGAGAGAGCGTTCAGAGAAGCGTTACCGTTGGGAGTATTTGGGTGAGGCTATCGGTTCGGGTGTAGCACCGTTTGAAAATCTGGTATTCCGCAAGATTACAGACGAGGAGATAGCAAGGTTTGATAACATTCGACAAGGTAACGACTTTGGTTACGCCAACGACCCTCTGGCCTTTGTAAGATGGCATTACGACAAGAAGAAACGAGTTATCTACGCTATCGATGAGATTTATGGCGTGAAGATTAGCAACCGTGAATTGGCTGAAAGAATCCGTGAGAAAGGCTATCAATCTCAGATGATAACCTGTGATAGCGCAGAACCTAAGTCGATTGATGAATTAAAACTGCAGCTGAATATTCCGCTTGTTCAAGGTGCTAAGAAAGGTCCTGATAGTCGTGAGTATGGAGAGCGCTGGTTGGATGATTTGGATGCGATTGTGATAGATCCAGAACGCACGCCGAATATCGCAAGAGAGTTCGAAAGTGCCGACTATGCAGTTGACCGTGATGGAAATCCCAAACCCAAGCTAGAAGAAGTAAATGACCACACAATCGACGCTACTAGATATGCGTTTGAAGACGATATGAGACAGCCAGGAATATCATTCTGGTAGAAGAAGGAGAAATGTTGAGTAATTGGTTTAAATGGTTAATTAAGCGGTTGTTGATTAAGAATACAACCCAAAATGAAATACTAGAGATTGAGATAAAAGAACACCAGAATTCTGAGAAAGTAAGCACAATGAAAGAAGCTTACAACTATTATCGAAATCGCACGGATATTCGAAATAAGAAGGTAGATGTGGATTGGCGGACGAACTCAAGGATTGAATTAGGTTTGTTTAAGAAGTTGGTAGACCAGAAGGTCGGGTATTTATTTTCTAAACAACCGACAATCTCGCTTGAAGGAGAAAAATCACAAGACTTTTTAGACAGCGTGTTTGACGAGGACCTTTTATCTACGATTAAGTCACTCGGTAAGGAAGCAGTGATGAAAGGGATAGCTTATGGCTTGCCTTATTACGACGAGAATGGCCGTCTACGCTTGTTTAAAATCCCAAGTGAACAGATTATCCCTTTTTGGAAAGACGAGCGTCATTTGGAATTATCTGCCTTTGTACGTGTCTACAAACAGGCAGTTTATGAAAGCGGAATGAAGAAGACTAAAACCTTTGTAGAATACTACGATGAACAAGGAATTACAGATTATATCTGGACAGGTTCACGCCTTGAACTTAATCCACTGTCTAAGGAGACAAAGGGGAATTTTTATTATGTTAACGCAGACGGTACACGAATCCCTTATACTTGGGAGAAAGTCCCTCTGATTCCATTCCGCTACAACGAGTATGAGGACGGTCTTTTAGTCCAAACCAAGTCTTTGATTGATAATATTCAACTTCAAATGTCTACTAACGCAGATATGTTGGCAGATATGCCGAAGCTGATTTATGTTTTGAAAAACTATCAAGGCGCAGACTTGGGCGAGTTCATGAATAATCTGAATAAGTTCCGCTCTATCAAAGTTTCTAGTGATGGTGGTGTAGATACCCTGCAAGCAGACAATGATACCAGTGGAGTTGAAGCAGATATCGAACGCTCTCGTAAGTTCTTGTATGAGGCTGCTCGAGCCATTGATACCCAAGATGATAATCTAGGCAATGCAAGTGGCCAAGCTCTTAAATGGCGCTATACAGACCTTGATTTGGACTGTAATGAGCTAGAAAACGAGTTTCAAAAAGGTATCAAGCAATTTCTTTGGTTCGTAGAACAGTATGCAGCTAATAAAGGAGTAGCGTTTGATCCATCTAAATTTACTTATGTATTTAACCGTGACATCATTTCAAATGAGTCTGAAGCCATTCAAGATTGTGTGAACTCAATCGGTATCTTAGACGACCTAAGCATTCGTGAACAACATCCATGGTATCAACCAGAGGTTGAGAAACGATTGAAAGAACAACAGGAACAAGGACAAGAACCATACTCTCAGACCAATTTCAAAAAGGTAGATGAAGATCATGACGACCGAGAACAAGAAAAAGATAGATGAGTATTGGACTGAGCGTGCTTTACAACAGGAACAAAACGCTCAGATAGTTGCTGATAGGTATATGGCCCAGATTGGCCAATCTTTAGCAGACTATAAACACCAGCTAGTTTCTGAGATTGAGAAGTTCTATGCTAGATATGCTGTTGACAACAAAATGACCCATGCAGAGGCTAAGCAATATCTGACGGATAAAGAGCGTAGAGAGTTTAAGCATGTAACCCTTGAAAGGTTCCGTGAGATGGCCTTGAATCCTGACACACCGACACCTTTGTTGGACGCATTGAGCTACCGCCATCGTATCAGTCGCAAGGAGGCTTTGCTTGCCGAAATTGAGCGTCTGACGGCTGAGCTATACGGAAAGCCAGAGGGCATACATGACAGGGTCACAGAGGCTCTGAGTGACGTCTACATCAAGGGTAAAATCCATCAAGCTAAGAACTTGGCTCATTTTGGAATCATAGAGAAACCAATATTAAATGTCGATGCAGTTAAGCATAAGATGGCTAGTAATTGGAGTGGTAAAACATTCTCAACAAATGTGTGGGGACATGATGCAGCTGTTTATAAATCTATCAGTGATGTCTTGAACAAAGGACTAACAGGTGGCTGGTCTATTGATAGAATGGCTAGAGCTCTTTCTGAACGTACAGGGGTCGCCTATCATCGAGCTGATACGCTTGTCAGGACTGAGACGACCTTTTATAATAACCTCGCTACGCTAGATACTATCAAGGAATTAGGTGGCGACCACTACGAAATCGTAGCGGTATTAGACAGTCGTACAAGTGAGATTTGCAGGCGAGAAAATCACGAGGTTTATTCTGTTAAGGAATATGAACCAGGTCGAACCGCACCGCCATTCCATGTCCGTTGCCGTTCTACTATCAGGCCTGCAGTTAAGTCTGATAAGAAAGGCAAGACTGATAAGACTGATAAGACTGAGAGGACCGAAGAAGCAGAACAGATTAGTCCATATCTCGATATATTACTAAATAACGCCCCTGTGAAAATGGCAAAAGAGAAACGTTCTCTGGACGAAATCTTTGCAGGATGGGAGCGTGAAGGGGAAGCTGTCCTTAGAGGTGTTAAGGCTTCTGAGGTTGTGTCCGACCTAGAACCGAATGAAATAGACGACTTCTTCAGAAAGCAAAAATCTTATCAAAAGTGGTTGAAAAATCTATCTAGTTATGAAGTGGACTCTATCCATGAATATACAACAGCGATGTACGAGGATTACAATCATGTATTGAGAGAAGGAAAACAAGGATTTCTAGATAAAATCACAGGTGGAAGCTCACAAAAATTAAGCGATGAGACTAAAAAGTGGTATAATGATATTGAGAAGAAATCTGAGCATATTATTTCAGCTATTTCAACATATAAAGCAGAAAAAACTTTTAAAACTTATCGATTATTCAATCAATTAGAAGACGATTTTTTAGTAAATGCTGTCGGTAAAACACTAGTGATTGATAAAGGATTTATGAGTACTAGTCTTGATAAGGCAGTTATAGAGGAGTTTGGAGGCGGAGATGTTGAAATTCAATTAAATATACTCATAAAGAAAGGTCAATCTGTTGGTGCGTATATCGGTGAATTGAGTAATTACGCCAACGAAAAAGAGTTCATAATTAAACCAAATACAAGGTTTAAGATTCTCTCTGAAACGGTGCAAGAGATGGCTTTTGACACTAAACGAAGAATTATTGAAGTGGAGGTAGTGGATTGAAAACAAAATATTTAGAACATATCTTGTTTGAGCCATTGAAAAAAGCGACAGATGAACAGGTTGCTTTTTTAGGGAACGCAATTTTCTTTAGTCAAGCATTCTTAGAAAAAAACCATCCGCAAATATTGGAGGAATTTTCTAAAGATTATCCACCAGTTTTTACAAGTGAGCGCTCTAAAAGATGGATTCATCGTTTTAGGAGTGATTTCTATAATTCTAGTAGGTCAAACAACGATACTCCACTTGATGAATTTATCGTCAGAGCAAAGAGAAAGATGCCTGACTATGCACGTAAAGAATATGAAGAATATCTATCAACAAGCACCTAGAGAAATCTAAGTGCTTTTCTTATGCTTAGAAAGGAGCGAGAAATGAAATACCGTAAAAAACCAGTGATCATTGAGGCAGTTCAACTTAATGAACGTTGTTTGATTGAAGAAGATTGGTTCTGGGACGCAGTGACAAGAAACGAGATTATCATTCACGATAGTGGCAAGTGGAATAAAAATCCAGCATGGTGTGAGATTAAAACACTTGAGGGTGTCATGGTCGCAAAAACAGGCGATTATATCATCAAAGGCGTGCAAGGTGAATTTTATCCATGCAAACCTGACATCTTTAAAGAAACATACGAAAAAGTAGAGGAGTAAAGACATGTTTATTTGGGATTGGGTATCAATTTTATTAGGTTGGATTATATTTTTTGCGTTAATTTTGTTCGCAATAATTAAATTATTTGAAGTGATTTCAACAGTCATTTCAACTCTAAAGGTCGGAATTGAATACAGAAAGAAACTGAAACAATTGAAAAATAAATAACCTAACCGCATCGAAATCGAGGCGGTTTTCTTATGCTCTAACCGTATGGAATCCCGTACGGTTAAATTTATATGTTGGAGGTATTACCTTGAGGATGTATACAAAAATAGCACTAACAATTGCTGTAACCGTCATTACAACAAAGCTAGTGCTACACATAGAAGAACAGCGAAAAATCAGAGACTTACATAATTCAATTAATGAACTAATCGATAGTAAGAACTTCTGACAATACGCTATATATTAGACGTTTGGAAACTTCAATTGGATAACCTAGCTGGAGATAAGTAAATTCATCGGATTTTGACTTATCAGGATTATCAATATAATTTTCTTTTATTTCTTTAGCCATTTGATTGAAGATTTCTTGGCTTTTGTTAGAAATTAAAGTTTCCAATTCAGATTTTTTCATAATCTCACCTCCTTTTGTCTATTATACAACTAGGAAAGATTATAAACAATCGCCCTAGGCATGGCGTTAAAAGGCTTTTTTACTTTACCAAAATGTCGTGGTCGTTGCCACGTTAAACAAACGTACAGGAGGAAAAGAAATGAATCGTAAATTTTTGGAACAGTTAGGATTGACTGAAGAACAAGTTGAAGCAGTTATGACCGAACACGGGAAATCAACACAGGACTTACAAGCGAAGGTGTCTGCTGCAGAAGATAATGCTAAGGGCTTGCAAGACCAGTTGAGAGAGCGTGATAAGGACATGAAACAGCTCAAACAAGACGCTGAGGGCAATGCTGACCTACAACAAAAATACTCAGACTTGGACAGCAAGTACAAGACACAACAGAAGGAACATGAACAACAACTCAAGACAATGCAACTAGATCATGCTATTGAAATGCACTTGAGCGGTAAGGTTCATGACGCTGGAATCGTGTCTAGTCTACTAGATAAGTCTAAATTGGGATTAGGTGACAACGGAGCGGTGACTGGATTAGATGAACAGTTGACGGCTTTGAAGGAATCTAAAGGCTTTTTATTTGCTCCAGAAAAAGCTGTAGAACCACATATCGCTGGTGCTAAGCCACAAGGGGCAACACAAGAAGGAACAGTTGCTAACGACCTGACAACGCAGATGGTTAATGCGTTCACGTCGGATTTATAATCAAAAATAGAAAAGAGGAACAGATATGCCAGCAACATTAAACTATGCACAGGCTTACCAACAAGGCTTGCAAACCCGCTATAGTGAAAACGGACTGTTATTCACTCAAAAACTTTGGAACTCTCCATCCAATACACTTTTGAAGTTCACAGGCGCTAAAGAAGTGAAAGTACCACGTCTTTTGATTAAGGAAGGACGTAAAGACCGTACACGTCGCACAATTACTAGCATTGACGCTAACTATGAAAATCAATGGGAAACATACACATTGACTAATGAGCGTTACTGGTCAACACTAGTAGACCCGTCAGATGTTGATGAAACTAATTATGTTACTTCCATTGCTAACATCACTAAAACATTCAACGATACTGAAAAAGTCCCAGAAATGGATAAATTCATGGTATCTAAATTGTTCTCTCGTAAGAAAGAACTTGATACAGAAAGCAAACAAATTAAGTCATTGAATTTGACTGAGGAAAACTTCCTCGCAACATTCGATGAGCTGATGGAACAAATGGATGAAGCTGGAGTACCAGCAGAAGGTCGTGTTATTTTCTGTACGCCAGCTGTTAAACGTATGATCAAGAACATCAAACAGTTTGGTCGCACTGTTAATATTCACGGTCAAGGTACAGTGATTGACCGTTCTATTGGTCGTTTGGACGATGTGACGATTGAGCCATCTATTCCATCTGACCGTATGAAGACCTTGTACAACTTCACAAATGGAGCTAAGGTTGACCCAACTGCTAAACAAATCCATTTCTTCTTGATCCATATTCCATGTATGGCAGCACCACAAAAATATGAATTTGTAGGACTTGACGCACCAAGTGCTTCTTCAAGCGGTAACTACTTGTACTATGAACAATCTTACGATGATGTATTGCTATTCAAAACTAAGCACGAAGGTCTAGCATTTGTCGTCGCACCTTAAAAGGAGGATAGAAAATGTTAACAGTAAAAAAAGATAATCGTGTATTGAATATCGACGAACTAGAAAAAGTAACCTTCTTGGAAGATGGTTATGATGTGGTCGAAGTTCGTGACGGTGAGTATGTAGTGGTAGAACCAGCTACTGGTGGACGCACTTACACTATTCAAGAGTACAGAGCAGTAGTTGCTGAACGTGACCAAGCTCTAGCTGAACGCGATAATGCTCTAGCAGAGCTTGATAAATTAGCTAAAAAATCCGCTAAGGACGATAAGTAGAAAGAGAGGTTCTGCTGATGGAGAAGAGAACATCGGAAGAAATTCAAAAGCATAACGAAGATGCTAGGCAAGCCTTGATTGACTTGTACGAACAACGTTATTCAGGCTATCCAGAAGAGTTAGTGGTCGATGAAGTCATGCAGAACATTCTTAACTACTGTAATCGTGAGGATTTTCCTTTAGAATTGAGATTTGTGGCTATTCAGATGGTTTACGTTGTTTGTAATCCTGACCAAGCTGTCCAAGGCAAGAATATCTCCGTTGGAGATACTCGTGTCGAATTGGCTAAGTCAGATCTTGCTAGACGGGCCGAAAGTGTCTTGCTGGACTTTACCAGTCAGCTACAGCGGTTCAGAAAGTTGAGGTGGTAGGATGAATATCAATGATGTCTTATCTCAGGCAACACCAAGTATTGAATGGACCTATGATAAAAAGATGGATGTATTTGCTACTGTCGAGGGTACGAAACCAAACGGAGCTGATTTTGTAGAGTTCAAAGAAATCTATAAGAAGGTCCCCTGTCGTGTCTCTGTTCGTAACTTAGTGAATACTGAGCAGAACGAAGCGCACCAACTAAAGACAGAGCACAAGATTTTCTGTTCGCCTAAATTTGCTATCAAAGCTGGTAGTAAATTGGTCGTGGATGGTGTTCAGTACCTGACTAGTGAAGACCCGATGGTCTATGTCACGCATCAAGAAATTGTGGTAAGACGACATGAGTGGTTATGATGATAGTGATGTTCAAGAGTTCTTGAAACGACTTGAACGAGCTCAGGCAATCATTGATTCTGAGTTTATGCAGGCCTCTAAAGATATCGGCCTAGCCTTTTTGAAAGAGGTTAAGGAGCGAACACCAAAGGGCCTAACAGGTAAGCTCAATCAATCCTGGAAGATAGAAGTGACCAAAAACGGAAACGTGTACGAGGTTATCGCATTTAACCCTATGGAGTATGCTTCTTTCGTCGAAAGTGGACACCGTCAACAAGTGGGGCGTTATGTCCCTGCAATCGGCAAGCGCTTGGTCAATCCTTGGGTAGAAGGGCGCTTCATGATGAGACTGACAGAAGAACAGATTAAACAGAAAATCCCACAAATTACGCAACAAATTGAAGAGAGGCTAAAGGAGGAATTAGGTGGATTATAGTATTAGACCACTCGTCATCAAGCAACTCAAAGATGTGTTTGGGTGCAAGGTGTATGACGAACAAATCCAGCAAGGATTGAAAACACCTTGTTTTATTGTAGATGTGAAACCTGTGACTCGGAAGCGGTTGGCAAACCAAAACGATAAGCAGGTTTTTATTGTCTTGCTGCATTACTACACCGAAAAAACAACAGACTTATACCAAAAGTTTGAAAAGATTGAGATGGTGTTTCATTCGCCTTCCTTTCGTTATTTAGGGGACAAGTACCCTATCAATGATTTGAAGGTGGAATACAATGCCAATGACTTGATATGCACATTTACAATCACTCGATACGTTCGATGGGTTGAAGAGGAACCAAGAATGCAAATATTAGAAAGGATAGGTGAAACTTCTCATGGAAATGATTGAAGAAGTAGGTTATGTAACCGAACCAGTGGACCCAACCACTGAAGATAAATTTGGTAAAGAGGCACTACTAAAGCATTTTGAAGATGATGCAACTTTGTTAAACATTTTGCTGGGAGATGACCAGTCATACTCACTAGCAGAAGTAAGAGGCATTTTAGAAGACTGGAGAAAGGGTGTGGCTAACTAATGGCACAATGGACAGTACAGAATAAACGAGTTCCAAAGGCCTACATCAATTTCGTATCAAGAGATGATGTGATTATTCCTTTGGAAGATAATACGATTGCAGCAGTTATGATTGCTGGATCTTGGGGAGAGCCTGGTGCTTTTACCCTTGTTGACGGTACAAGCAACTTCCGTCGCCTATTTGGTAAACCGATTGATGAACTTCTTCCGATTCGTGAAGCCTTGAAAGGGACTGGTAAAGTCCTTGTCTACAATGGTGTGAACAACACTGGGGTACAGGCAACGAAAACAGAAAGCGATATGGTCGTTACAGCTAAATACAAAGGATTAGCTGGTAACCATATTCATGTTATCTTCAAGAAACAAGTTGAGACTGGCTTTGAAGTGACTACTGTTTTCTTTGGAAAAGAAGTTGATAAACAAATCATCACAGCCTTGCCATTTAAGAATGACTATGTGAATGTAACGGGCACTTTAACAACAGAAGATAAAACAATCTTGCTTGAAGGTGGTACTGATGGAGCTACAACCAATTCAGAGGTTGAAGATTTCCTAAATGCACTCGATACTCAAGACTTCCGTGTCTTGGCTCTGGGTACAGATGAAAGTGCAACGAAAGCACTTGTTACGGCTCATATCAAGAAATGGCGTGACGCTGGTCGTTCAGTCATTGCAGTCTTGAATGATTACACGGATGCTGACGATGAAGGTGTTGTATCAGTCGGTAACGGGGTTACATTAAGCGATGGTACGAAACTAAGCGCTAAGGATTGTGTTTACTTCGTAGCTGGTAAGTATGCAGGGGCTGGCTTGCAATCCAATACATTCAAGTCTTATCCAGGCGCTATCGACTGTGAGCGTAAGAACGAAGCAGAGGCTGAAAAGCTCATCAATAAAGGTCAGCTTATCTTTGCTTATCGAAATGAAAAAGTTATTATCTTGTCAGATGTGAACTCATTTACTAGCTATACGGCAGAACACAGTCGTATCTTTGGTAAGAACAAACTTGTCCGCACTATGGATAATATCAATACCAATGTCAAATATATCTTTGAGAACTACTTCATCGGTAAAGTACCAAACAACGTGAATGGTCGTGAGTTGTTTAAACAGCGAATCATCACAATGGTTCTTGACCCACTTGCTCAAAAGCAGGCTTTGGAGTACAAGGCGAAAGATATTGAGATTTCACAAGGTATCACCAAAGAATCCGTCGTGGTAAACTTGCCAGTTGTCTTGACAGACGCTATGGAAATCTTGTACATGACGGTTATCTGTGATTAAGAAAGGAGAAACTAGCTAATGGCTATTATGAGTCAATTAGATGCTTTGTCTGCTAAAGAAGGAACGGTCTTCTTTACAATCAATGACAAGCAGTACGAACTAGCAGAGCTTATCTCTCTAGAAGCAAAAATTGAATACACAAAAGCTGACGTGACCCCTCTGAACTCTCGTATGAAGGGTGGTAAGATTGTCGGTGCAGAAGGTACAGGTTCATTGAAGATGTACTACCACCGCCCAGAACTAAAGGCGATGGCTTTAAATTATGTCAAGCAAGGTATTTTGCCTCGTATTGATATCAAGTGTACCAATGAAGACCGTTCATCTCGTGCAGGTCGCTATACCATCGTCTTGAAAGGTGTTCTATTCAAAGAATCACTTATCTTTAAACTAGATGGGTCAGCAGATGAGGTCATTGACGAAGAAACGGACTTCACATTCCAAGATTTTGATATCTTATCAGAATTCCAAGAAATTACATACTAACACAAGGAGGAAATAGTGGTGAGTGGATTAAAAGCGTTTTTGAAACAAAATAAAAAAGGGGAAGAGACTAAGGATGTCTTGCTTCCTTCTTTTGAGGAACCAGTTAAAATTCGAGTGTTGAGCGCTCGTGAAGCGGACTTAATCAATGACCGTTGCTTTGTCAATAAACCTGGTCGCAATGGACGCCAAGAGCGTGTCTTTGACGGTGTTAAGTATAACCGTGAAATCTGTATTGCGTCTATCGTGGTTCCTGACCTTAACGATAAAGAATTGCAAGATTCTTATGGAACAATGGGAGCTTCTGAGTTATTCGGTACCATGTTCAATTGGGGCGAAAGCGCCTTGATTTTGGAAGCTGTGACCGAACTCAGCGGTATCAACCAAACATTCCAAGACAAGGTTGACGAGGCAAAAAACTAATAAAAGAGGACGCGGAGGCACAACTTGCCTACTTCGCCCTCGTAAACTATTACATTCGCCCTAGTGAATTTGTGAATATGGATGTAGAAGAAAAAGCCTTTTTCGCTGCAGTCATGCATGAAGAGGCGAAACAACGTAAAAAAGCAATGAAGAAGTGAGGTGATTCTATTGGCAAATATACAAACAACCATGTCTTTGACCGATAGAGTCACAGGCACTTTAAATAAAATCTATGCGACTATGGAGCGTGTCAAAAATGCAGGCTCTGGCATAGATAAAGCTATGAAGGCTCAAGAGTCCGCTATGAAAAAAGCTGGTGATTCTGGTCAATATTTTGTCAATAAAGCTGGGCGAGTCGTTGATGTCAACGGTAGGTTTGTCAGCAGTGCAACTCTAGCAGCTGCAGGGCTCAAAAAAGAAGAACTGGCTCTAAGAGATTTAGGGAATGCCTCTAATAATGCTTCTAACAAACTAAGTAGGTTAGTATCTTTGAAAGGCTTGTTGAAGACCGCTTTAGCTGGTATTGCAGTCGGTGTAATTACCAAACAAGCTATAGGCATGTCAGACGAGTATGCCAATATGCACGCTCGTTTAGATATGATTCGAGATGGAATGCAGACGACAGAGGAACTACAAAAGTCTATCTATACATCCGCACAACGTACAGGCTCGGCCTATACAACCATGGCAAACGGTGTCGCTAAGATGCGGATGCAAGCTGGCGATGTTTTCCAAAACAACGGCGAAACAATTGCTTTTTTGGAAACCATGAACAAATCCTTTGTAGTCGGTGGCGCAAGTATTGAAGAACAAAAAAGCGCCATGCTTCAGCTTACTCAGGCTATGGCTAGTGGTAAGTTGCAGGGTGATGAGTTGCGTTCTCTAGCCGAGACTTCACCAGCCTTAATCCAAGCTATCGCCAATAAGCTAGGCGTTAGCCGTGGTGAGGTTAAAAAACTTGGGGCAGAAGGGAAGATTACGGCTGATATTGTCAAAACTGCCATGCTGGAAGCAAGTGATGCGATTGATCAACAATTCCGCAACATGCCAATGACATGGGGCAGGGCATGGCAGAACTTCCTGAACTTTGTGACCAAGGCGCTTGAGCCAATATCGATTAAGATTAATCAGATAGTGAATTCGTCCGCCTTCCAACAATTTGCCCAGATTGTAGCCACGGTGCTTCAATATGTCGTTCAAGCGGTTATCTTTGCTATGGATATGATTGGGGCTGTTTTGAATATGTTAGCCCCTATTGCTCAATTTGTCATCGATAACTGGTCTGTCATTCAACCGATTATTATTGCTGTAGCAATTGCTATAGGAACTTATATAGTCGCAATGAACGCAGCGGAAATCGCCACTAAACTATTTAGTATCGCTACCAACGTGGCTAAAACAGCAATGGCTGGGTTTAATGCAGTGATGGCAATGAACCCAATCATGTTGATTGTCATGGCAGTCATTATCCTTATCGGTCTCTTCTATGCCTTGGTCGCATGGTTTAACAATCTTACTGGTGCAGCCGTATCAGCTACAGGAATCATCATGGGAGCGATATTTGCCCTTGGCATGATAATTTGGAATATACTTATTGGCATCGTCAATGTAGCTATTGGGGTAATTAATATGATATTGCAAGGAGTATTCTTCCTTGTCAATACTTCAATAGCATTCTGGATGTTTCTCTATCAGGCTATCTTAACTATTTTGATAGGTATTTTAGACTTTATAGACTGGTTTGTTACCGGTGCTGTTAACTTATGGAACGAGATGTCTTTCCAAGTTCAAAGCGCTTGGTATGATATAGCTCAAGGTGGCCGTGATATGGCTGTCGCTATTGCAGGATTTGTAGATAGCATGGTCAATAGTGTTATCGGTGCAGTCGAGGGCATGATTAACTCTGTTCTTGGTGGCTTTAATAAAATGATTGGCTTCTTAAATGGGTTCGGTCTAAATCTAAGCGCTGTTGGAACGGTTTCTCTTGGTCGGACGAACTTTGCCGGTGATATTGCGAACGCCATTGATAGCATGGAAAAACCTGTCAAGAAAACCTTTGAAGGTCTGCATTTGGCAGATGGTCTTAAACAATACAAAGCTAGTTTAGAAACTCCACACCTTGACACTCCACAACTGGGCTATCTTGAATTTGGTAGCGTCGGTGAGGCCTTTAATAACGGTTATAAATTCGGTCAAGGGATCGATAAGGCTGTCGGTGGTTTCTTCAAAGGAGCTGGCGATAGCAATGGCGCAGGAAACAATTTCTTGGGTGACCAAGGCACTACACCTTATGAACTCAGCCCAGCAAACTCAGCCCCTGGACAAGGCGATGGAGGACAAGGCGGCGGTGGCGGTGGGCACAACCCTACTGGTGGTAAATTAGATGAAGTTGGCAAGATTAAAGATGAAATCAAACTGGACGATGAATACATCAAGTTAATTAAGGACGTTGCGACAATGAAGTGGCAACAGAACTTTATTACCTTGAAACCAGAGATTGTCACCAACATTGACTCTATTAACAACGCTGGCCAGTATGCTAACGTATTGGATGATTTGAATGCAACGATTGTAGACGCTTTGAATAACGGCGCTGACGGTCTTATGGCTTACTAGGAAGGAGGTAGCAGATGTTTATATTTATTGAAGGCATTAAATTGCCAGTGAATCCAGAAGAAATCAAACTGGAGGACAAACAAGGAATCGAAACAGTCGCTATCATCGATACTGGTAACGTTCCGCTTGTCGGAAATCCAGAGCTTCAATCGATTGAGTTTGAATCCTTTATTCCTAGTGGAAGATACGATGGAAACTACCAACGGAATAGCCGTGTCTCTCCAGAATCCTTTGTCTCTTCAATTCGTAAATTTAAGACTGAAGGCACTCCTATTCAATTAATGATTGGGGGTGCTTTTGGTTCTGCTATTAACGGTAAATTTCTAGTGGAACAGTTCGATGTCTCTACCAAGACAGGGTATGAAAATGACCTAATTTATAAGATTAAGTTCTTACAATATCGTTCTCACAAACCACGGAAGGTCACCATCAAAGATAAGCAAGCGCTTGAGGCTATGAAAAAGAAACCTCAAGCAAAAGCTACTGAAGAACGTAGTCCCACAACAGAGAAGCCTGCTCAAAAAAGCCATACGGTTGTGAGCGGTGATACACTGTGGGGGATTGCTCAGACCTTTTACGGAGACGGTAGCCGATATACTGAAATTTACGAAGCCAACAAAGACAAAATCAAAGACCCTCATTGGATTTATCCTGGACAGGAGTTTGTGATACCATGATGCAATTATTCTATCAGAACAATAAAACTGGAGATACATGGGATTTGGCAACTGTGTCTGAAAAAGTTGAGTTCAAGACAACTAGAAAAGGGTCGGCTTGGAGTGTGGAGATTAGCTTGTACAACTCTACAAAAATAGCCTTTGAATATGGTTCTCCACTCGCTTTCAAGCTAGATGATAAAGAGGTATTCTTTGGTTATTTGACGAAAATCAAGTACGAAAAAGACACCAAAACAACCTTGACCTTCCATGACCAGATAAAGTATTTGCTACGAAATATCAATTTTGTTGCCAGGGATAAAAACGTCAATCAAATCGTCTCGGCAATCGCAGGAGATTTTGACTTGAAGATTGGGGAACTAAAAGCCCCAGCCGTGACCTTATCCCCTCAGTTGAAGGAAGATAAGAAGGCTCTGGATATTATCCAAGAAGCCATGGACGAGACCTTGGTGCAAAGTGGAGAATTGCTGGTTTTGTATGACAAGTTCGGAGAGTTGACACTAACAACTCCGAAAAACTTACCAATCCAGTATATTATCGGAAATGAATCCTTTATGTCTAGCTTTGAGTTTGAAGGTTCGATTGAGGATAGTGCTAATATTGTCCGCTTGATACAAGAGAATAAAGAAACCAAAAAGAGAGAGGTCTACATCTATCAGGACAGCTACAATATCGGCGCTTGGGGAAAACTCCAGTACATGAAAAAAGTGGATGAGAAAGCAACTGAGGGGCAAATTAAGCAATGGGGCGAAATGCTCTTGAAGATGAAAAACCGTCCCAAAGAAACGTTCAGTCTGAAAGCTGATATTGGAAGTATTGACTTTTTAGCAGGTCATGCAGTCTATGTGGATGTTAAGGATATTGAGAAGAAAGGGTGGTATGTCATTGAAGAGGCAACTCATTCTTTTAGCGATGAAAAGCACACGATGGAAATTAAATTATTTATGGCAGGAAGTGAGTAGATGGAAGTAATAGAAAATCTAAAGAAACTAATCAGTAATTTCATTGAAAATCGTCAGTTTGCCAAGATAACAACTGGTGTAGTTTTATCGGTTTCTCCCCTCAAAATCCAATTGACCAATGAGTTGATTTTAGATGATTCTATGCTTGCTGTCACATGGACCGATGAAACATTGGATCCTGAATACGTTGGGCAAACCCTTCATCTCATCAGGCAAGATGGTGGAGGGTTTTATTATGTCTTGTACAAGAAAATTTTCCACTACAAGCGCAAAGTGAAAGGGGGGTCTGATGAATGAGTACTCCTAAAACAAACTTTTTAAACATCGCTAAAAATGTTGTAGAAGCTAAGAAACAACCTAGCTTAACACTAGATGAAACCAATATCTTGCTAGAAACAGATGGCATTCATGCTCTGAAGCAATCAATCAGACGCATGCTGACAACTGAACGGTTCATCTATACGATTTATGACCATCGGTACGGTGTAGAGTTAGATGCTTTATTTGGTGGGGATATGGACTATGCCCAAATGGATATCGCACGGCGCATAAAAGAAGCCTTGTATGAAGATGACAGGATTCATGAGGCTCATTCTTTTTCTACCAAGGTAAAGAAAGATGAGTTTTATGTGCAGTTCATGGTTGATAGTGATTTTGGAACATTTGAAATGGATTTGGAGGTGAAACGATGATAAAGGTAAAAACATATCCAGAAATTTTAGAGGATATGCTGGCCTTGTTTGATGATAAGTATGACAAAAGACAAGGATCTGTCTTGTACAATTTAGTTGCGCCTGCAGCTCGAGAAGTTGCCATTCAGTATACGGTCTTAAAATCGTATGAGGAAATCAACTTTTTAGATACGAGTACAGGAATCTTCCTAACTCGTTTGTGTAGGCAATTCGGAGTTGAACGATTGCCAGCTACGGCATCAGTTCGATTGGTTCAATTCAAACAGGAAATCCCACTCGGAACCCGTTTCAGCGTGGTTAATAGTGAGTACAATTTCCGTGTCTTGGAACGTCGCTCTGGATTCGAGTATAGCGTAGTAGCTGAACAAGTCGGAAATGCTCCCAACTATGTAAGAGGTCAACTCATCAACATTGATGTATTGAGCGATTTTAAAGGAGCAGAAATCGGCTCCGTTATCGTCGTAGGCGAAGACGAAGAGACGGATAAACAACTCCGTAAACGGACCATTGAGTATCTGAAAACACCGACCTTAAACGGGAACATTGCCCAATACAAGAAATGGGCCAGTGAGTTCGTTGGTGTTGGTTCGGCCTTGGTAGAGCCACTTTGGAAGGGTGAAAATACAGTACGTGTATCTATTACGGATGCTGACGGTAACGAAGCTAGTTCGGAACTTGTAAATAAGTTCAAGAATTACTTAGACCCTGAACCAAGTGGCCACGGTTTAGGCGTAGCTCCGATTGGTGCTTATGTGACTGTGCAGTCTGTAAGTGGCTACGACGTGCGTATTACCGCAACGATTAAGATTGATGAAGATGTAGATATTGAAACAATCAAGAATGAGGCGAAAGTTCAACTCATTAAATACTTACGTGAAGAAGCATTTGAAGAGAAAGAGGTTCGAAACTATAAAGTTGCCACAATCATTGACAGAATTAATGGGGTTCGAGATGTGGACCGTATTTTGTTGAATGACAGGGAACAAAGTATTGAGCTTTCTACCAACATGCTTCCGAAGCTAGCGGAGGTAACCATTAATGTCACAAGTTAGATATCGTATGTTATCGGCTTTGCCAGAGGTCTTAGATCCAACCATCAACGATTTGTTTGAAACTGAGATTCCAGAGCTGGAATTGATTACAGACTTAATCTTTGATACCAGACGGTTGATGTTGTTGCCAGAAGCGACGGAAGACTGGATTACCCGTTGGGAAAAGGCCCTTCAGGTAAAACCGAAAACAATTGATTTGGAAGAACGAAGGCGGTATCTAATCACTTTAATTTCTTCCAAAATTAAAATCAACTCAGTGAGTTTACAAAAAATTACAAAGAGCTTTACGAATGTCAATAACTTAGTAACGGTCAAGGGTTCAGCGGTACATATCCGATTTTTAGGAGAACTGCCGACTGGATATTTGAACCGTTTTTTAAAGTATGTGCGTGAATTGATTCCTGCTCACTTAGGAATCCAATTCTCAGTTGAAGCGCCAATGATGAACGCAATTTATGTTGGCGCTCACACATTCAGAGACATTCGTTCAGTTCGATTTGAATAGGAGAAAATAAATGGGATATTTTATCCAGCCTATTGTGACTGATAAAGCAATCAGCGAAACGGCCCTAGCAATTCAAAATCAAGAACCATTGGTCTTTACTCGTATTGCTTTGGGTAGTGGCCGACATCAGACAGACGGAGGCAAGAAGAATGATGTAGCTCAAATAGTTCATTCTTTGCAAGTTACGCAGTCTTTATCTACTGATATTTCGGATACGATTCGTCTTACAGCTCGGTTAGATAATTCACGGATTGAGCGTGAAATGATTGTCAATGAAATCGGTGTGTTTGCAAAATGTGGGAATCATGAAGAGTTCATGTACATGTACACTTGGGCAGAACAGGGGGATGTGATTCCTCCCAAAACATCTGCATATGTGTATCGAGATTACGATTTCAATACAACTATCAGCAAGAATAGTCAGATTACCATTCAATACAATGCGACTGACTTGGTCTATGCGACTGTTCCTGAACTGAAGGAGACAGAAAGAAAGCTACAAACCAATATCGATAATCATATTGGAGACACTGCCCGTCACGTTTCTGACCAAGAGCGGACACGCTGGAATGGGAAAGCCGATTCAAGCCACAGGCACAAGGTTGCAGACATCGACGGCCTTGAAGCGATTATCGGCAACCAAACAACAAATAAAGCGAATCAAGCAGACCTTACTGCTCACATCCAAAACAAAAATAACCCACACGGTGTCACTAAGCAACAAGTGGGACTAGGGAATGTTACGAATGTTGAGCAAGCCAGTAAGTCTGATTTTCAACATCACTTAGACAATCATAATAACCCTCATAGCGTCACAAAGGCGCAGGTAGGTTTGGAAAATGTGACGAATGTGGAACAGGCTAGTAAGCAGGAGTTCAATGCTCACGCTACTAATCACAACAATCCGCATAATGTCACTAAGCAACAGGTTGGGCTTGGTGACGTAGATAACATCAGACAAGCAAGCTATGAGTCTGTAGAGGCTTTGAAGCGTGAGTTCCAGGAGCACGAAGATAGACTAAATGCTATCGAGTATATGTTCTTACAGAACGACTTCACTGCTCCGATTCGTACAGAAGATGGTACAGAACATACCCTACTTGCGGATGAAAATGGTCGTGTAATTGTCGCCGATTGGAAATATAGAATGGAGGTATAATATGGCAGTAATTAGTACACAGACACGGAAAGTAACTGATTTGCCACAGGCTAATCAGGTCAATAACTCGGACAACATCATGATTCATGATGGACGTGGGTTGAAAAAAGTGTCTGTGCAGACTTTTAAAAACGGAGTGAGTCCAACTCCCACAACAGCAACAGCTGGTTCAAACGGAGTTGTCAGACCGGATAACTCAACGCTTACAGTCGATAGCTCGGGTGTTCTACGAGTCAATAGATTGGCCTTGAACATCCCTAGCTTACCGTCTGAAACTGTAGCCCACAAGCTGATTAACCAAAACGGAAACCAGCAAATGAAGTATTGGTATGGGTCTAAAGCGCAATATGAAGCAGTCCGAACCAAAGAACCCAACACAATCTATGATGTGTATGAGTAGGTGATGCTATGGCTACAAGAGAAGGAATCTATGTCGGAGGGCATGAGATTGTAAAGCGATATGTTGGAAGTAAATTAGTGTGGCAGAAAGCATTATTTCAAGAAATTGGTGTCATTCATATAGCGGCAGAGATAGCTTCAGGATCCGTATTGGTCGGAATTCCAGTTGCGTATCGTGGATACGTGGTTTCTGGGTTTAAAAATGATGAATTTTGGAGATTTGTGAGCCAAGAAACGAATCAATTTTTAATTAATGTGGACGGCAGGAAAATTATATTTGAACCATATCAAATTAATCAAGTTAATATTACAAAATACAGTCGTACATTCAAAATGAGATTTCAATCATCTGCAGATCAAGAATGGATTAAGACTCGTTGGTTTGGTGGTGGAACAAATATAGAGAAAGATATTACAATTTATAAAAAGAAGGAAGTATAAAACATGGAATTTGTATTAGTAAATAAATTTTTTAGAGTTGGCAAGACGGAAGTCTCTATTCAATGTGACAAGCCGTTGACTTTTTTCACTCGTGAGTTAGAGGGTGACCGTTTGGGTGATACGGATGAAACACTCATTGAAGCAGTCAAAGAGATTCTACGAACTGAGTTAGACCCAACAAGTGCGATTGTGCAAGCGCAAGCTAAACTGCAAGAAACACAAGCTAAATTGGAGCAGGCTGAACAGAAATTAGCTCAGACTGAAGCGAAACAGACGGCTACAGATCAAGAAGTTAAGCAGAACAAGACTGAAAGCGACCACTACGGCAAAGTTAGCTACGCATTAGTTTTAACGTTGATAACAGAAAAATTGCTTCAGTACGGAACAGCTTATAAAGTTTTAGTTGATTTAATTCAATCAGCTGAAGTAGGTAAACACTATATGCCAGGTGATTTGATTACCATCGAAGACCCAGAGCACGTTGAGTTGGATGGTGAAGGTAAGAGGGTTCTAGTACAACTTAACCGTGAATTTACTTATAATGGAGAGCCTGCAAGCGACTTTATTCGTAATGGACGTCTTGAACGTGATGGATATGGCGCAGCATGGAAGTACGAGCCTAAAGAACAAAATAAGCCTACAACTGTCGCACCAACAGCTGCAGTTTCTACAACAGCTACCGTAACTCCTACAGCAACAGAGCCTTCTGCTACAACAGTTACACCTAACCAATAATGGAGGTGACTATGGCAGAATTTGAACGTTTAATTGTACAGATTTTCCTCTCTTTGATTCCTGTTATTGGCCTTTATTTCTCGATGAAAGACCGAGCTACCAAACAAGAGAACCGTCTCACGGTTTTAGAGAAGGACATCGAGAATCTGAACGAATTTAAAAGATCTGCAAACAAACGACTAGATAACCACGATGAACAAAACAAGGCTATCTTAGTTCTTGCGGAACAAGTTAAATCGCTAGGTGAAGATGTGAGAGAGTTGAAAACGTTGATTCAAAGCAAAAGCTAAGAAAGAGGTTCAGAATGGGTTGTAACAACCACAGAGTGAATACAACCAATTTGGCTCGAATTGATGGTGGCGACCTTATTAAGCAAGGGGATTTGTCTTCTACTTTTGGATTTGAATTGTTAGATGAAAATTACCGTGTCATGACCTCGTTTGAGGGGCAAGAAGCGGTTGTTACTCTAACAAAAGGACTACGCAGGTGGAAGACAACTGCTCCCGTCACTAGCCATTCTGTCAATTTTAATTTAGATAGTATTCTACCAAGCGGAAAATACCGGGTGGAAATCTCGGTTGGAGGGTATATCTTCCCAAGCGATAGAGATACTTATATTGAAATTGAAGACTCAGACAAGGAATTGGTTACGGAAGAAGTCTACACTTTGAAGGAGTTAGACATCGAAAAAGAAGTTAAAAAGCAGCTTGCAGGGAAAACTGCAAGCGAAGGTGGAGCATGTCAGGAAATTCCAGATCTGCTCATGTACTATAATTTAGGAAAGGTGTAAAACATGGATACAAGTAAATTAATTGCATTCGCTTCTGCATTAGGAGCGGATAACAAGGCAATGATGCAGTTGATCAATACAAAGATTGACAACGCTACTTTAATGCAAGCTATTGAGCAGGCAAAAACAGCAGTTAAGGCTGAGATTTTAGGTGACGGTGTTCCTGAAAATCTTGACACACTGAAAGAGATTGCTACAATGATCGCAGGTATGAGTGGCGATACTGAGGGCGCAGTCGTTCAAAAATTGGCTGATCTCGGCCGTCGTATTGACGAGTTTGCAAACCTTGACCTGGTCGCAACCTATAACGCAGCGAAAGCATGATGACTATGAGCAATTTTGAGGAATTCGCCCAAACAGTTGGGCGTGATGTGAAACGATTCGAAACGGATTACACAAGTAAAGCAGATCTTGAAGCGAAAGATTACATCGAAGGGAAATCAGAATACCAAATTTTGAAGCATCAAGTTGAAGAATTGGTCAAGCAAAACAAGGTCTTGCAAGAGCAACTGGCTCTTGTGAAACCTGCACCAAGACGTGCGCCGATGGCTTATACTATCGACTTAAATAGCACCCCTCCAATCGCTTGGTTTGATAACGGATGCGGTCTAGATGTTGGAGGAAACCCTGTTATTTTAGGTAAGGATAAATTCAAACCGTGGGATACAAATGCTCCTGGTTGGGATTTCCCAAACGCTATCCTAAGAACTTCGCTTGCTATGATAAATCTTGAAGTTTGGAAAAAAGCGAATTTCGATTATTGGGGTAATGGAATCAAAGTATTGAATCCTATAAAATCAGCAGATGATTATGATTGGACCAACGCAAGATTATCAGAACAAGGAAATCTTGCATCATGGAAATGGAATAATCAAAAAAACGTCATCCGTGTGATGTATCAATTCGGCATCTGGGACGCTAAAACCGTTGAAAGTTTAGGCGCAGTAAGGCGCTAGAAAGGAAAAACATATGACACAATTTAATGAATTTATTATCGCTTTTGCGACAGGCTTTTTAGCAGTGGCAACAGGCAGTATCGTAAAAGCAGTGAAAGACTACCTTTTGCGCAAAGGTGGAGAGAAAGCTGTAAAAATCGCTGAAATCCTAGCTAAAAATGCAGTTCATGCCGTGGAGCAGGTAGCTCAAGAGACTGGATTTAAAGGTGATGAAAAGCTGGAGCAAGCTCGTGATAAAGTCCGAGCTGAGCTTACAAAATACAACATCAGCATGACCGACAAAGATTTAGACACTTTTGTAGAGTCTGCTGTGAAGCAGATGAACGACGCTTGGAAAGGACAAGAGTAATGGATATTGATACAAGTAGACTACGTACGGACTTGCCGATTGTTGGGTTTGAGCCTTTCCGTCAGGTTCACGCCCACTCAACAGGTAACCGAAACTCAACCGCTCAGAACGAGGCGGACTACCACTACAGAAAGGACCCTGAACTTGGGTTCTTTTCTCATGTTGTTGGGAATGGTCGTGTCATGCAAGTAGGCCCTGTAAACAAGGGAATGTGGGACGTTGGGGGCGGTTGGAATGCTGAAACTTATGCAGCAGTTGAATTGATTGAAAGTCATTCAAATAAAGAAGAGTTCATGGAAGACTACCGCCTTTATATCGAATTGCTTCGAAACCTAGCAGATGAAGCAGGCTTGCCGAAGACTCTTGATACAGACGACTTGGCAGGTATCAAGACGCATGAATACTGTACAAATAACCAGCCGGATAACCGTAGCGACCACATTGACCCGTATCCTTATCTTGCGAAATGGGGCGTTAGCCGTGAACAATTTAAGCGAGATATTGAGAACGGGCTAGGAGCTGAAACAGGCTGGCAGAAAAACGATACTGGCTACTGGTACGTTAAAGAAGACGGATCTTATCCAAAAGATAAGTTTGAAAAAGTCAACGGCACTTGGTATTACTTCGACGGCTCAGGCTATATGCTTGCAGACCGCTGGAAGAAGCACTCAGACGGCAATTGGTACTGGTTTGATCAATCAGGCGAAATGGCCACAGGCTGGAAGAAAATCGCTGAGAAGTGGTACTATTTCGACGTAGAGGGTGCCATGAAGACTGGCTGGGTTAAGTACAAAGATACTTGGTACTATCTTGACCGTCAGAATGGCAACATGGTATCAAATGCTTTCGTACAGTCAGCCGATAAGAAAGGCTGGTACTACATCCAACCAGACGGAACAATGGCAGACAAGCCAGAGTTCACAGTAGAGCCAGAAGGCTTGATTACTACTAAATAAATGTGATACAATAGTTGTGAGATATCAAAAGACACTTGAGGGCAGAAAGGTTCCTGCCGCACCTTGAAAAAGGTATCTAAGATGCTGGATACACCGACCAGCCAAGTGTCCGTTATTTCAAAGGAGGGAGCTTAAATGCTCCTTTTTTATTTAAAATTTCAAAAAAATAAAGAGGCTGGGCAAAAACTAGCTTCTAAATAAAACCACACAGTGATTCCAGTCTTGAATCCAATCAAGCTGAAAGAAATACTGTGTGGTTTTTGAATAGTGGATGTTTTAGAGGCTAGATTCTTGGCCAACTTGGTGAGATTCATGCTCATAAAGATGAATCCTATTTCTGTTGAGACAGCTTGTTTCCCTCTGACATGCACTCTGCGCACGCCAAAAACACTCTTCAATCTACCAAAAACGGGTTCAACATCGATTTTCCGTTTGGCATAGATTCGAGAGCCTTCTTCACTATGTAATGTTTGCTTAAGGAGTTCCTTAAAGTAATTCCAAGTTGGATTATAATGGATTTGTTTCTGGTTTCCACTATCTGTTTTAGCCAACTGTTCTAACTCTGGAGTGTCTTGAACTTTATCAGCCTCATAAATCTTGAAATCACGTTGAAAGCCATACTTGTCAGTTCGACTAGAGTAGTTCTTAAAAGAATAAACTACGCCGTCGGGCTTTATAAACTGGTCCGTGTCCTCAAGATATTCCCAGTTCATTGGATTATCTGTGCTCGTCTGGTACTTTTTAGTCAATTCCTTCTGATACATGGTGTAGGGAATAAGCGGTATTTTTTCCAATTCATCAATGATAAAACGATAATTTTCTTCGCTACCATAACCAGCATCTGCTACGATATAGTTGAATAAGTCTAGGGTTTGAATCGATTGGAGGAAAGGTTTCAGAGTGCGAGTGTCTGTTGGATTTGGAAAGATATCAAAATCAAGGACATACTGACCATTGGTAGCCGCTTGGACATTATAACCAGGTTTCAGTTGCCCATTTTGCATATGGTCTTCCTTCATTCGCATAAAGGTGGCATCATGATCCGTTTTTGAGAAAGAGTTGCGGTCTTCTAAAATTTTTCTAGCTTCTTCATATCGCTGTTTACGAGGAAGGAAATCATCCTTTAATTGCTTACGGATTTTCTTTATCCGACGGCGTTTTTGTCTATTGGCAGACCCACCCTTTATCACTTTAGGCTCTTCTTCAATAGCTTGTTCTATTTCAACTAAGGTAGCCTCCGTTTTTTCTAGTAGCTCCTCCAAACCCTGACTGGTTTCCCGTTCTTCTTTAGATAAGGCGAGATTTACTCCTTCTTGAATCAGCTGGTCATAGAGCTGGGAAATTTTCCCATTCAAGGCTGCTTCATATTTGTCAATAGCTCTTTTCCAAGTGAAAGAATAGAGGTTGGCATCAGCTTCTAGTTTTGTTCCATCAATGAACAAGGCATCATCCTCAATCATCCCATTCTCACGCATGAGTAAAGTGAAGTAAATAAAAGCAGTTTTGATTAGGTTGTTGGCATGTTTACTGGAGCGGAAGTTATTAATCGTTTTATAGCTAACATAGGTATCTTGGCTCAACCATTTCATGGGAATGACTTCTGAGTTCATTTGAACGATTTTACGTCCAGAGAACACTTGACGAGCGTAAGCGAACAGGGTCATCTTCATGAGCATGGCTGGATGAAAGGCAGGGCGACCAGTGTGAGAGGTCTCTTCCAATAGAACTTGACTAGGGATACTGTCTACAAAGAGGCTAATCATTCTTGCTTCGTGATTTGATGGAATATCGTAGGCAAGATTTACTTCCAAACTTAACTGATTTGTGTTATAATCTTTATACATTGTCATGGCTTTCTAATTGTTTTGTTGTTATTTTAATTATAAACCATGACATAAGAAAACGAGCATCTCCAACTACGGAAATGCTCGTTTTTTTAATAGTTAGAAGCGAGTTTTTGCCCAGCCTCAATTGTTCTTTCTACCGCAGGCTCAGGCTTGCGGTTTTTTTGTTTGCTCTGAAATTGGATTGTTGAAGTCAACAATTAGCTTTATAAAGCGCTTGGTTGCCAGTTTTGTTGACGTCAACAAAATTAGAGCTTGTATTTCTATTTTGCAAAAACACGCATTTTGAACAATTAGAAACCAAAATCTCAATCCTATTGTTCAAAAAAACGCTTACTTGAAGAATAGGGAGGAGGAATGGCAGGGTATTATTGTCAAAAACAGTGTTTTGTTAATAATATGTATTTAAGTCTAACTTATCATGATTGGGCGTTTGACGTCTACACCAGAATTGCATAAAACCAACAATGACAAGTCAGTAGCGCGCGCGACTATTGCAGTCAACCGTCGTTACAAAGACCAAAACGGGGAACGCGAAGCAGATTTTGTCAATATGGTCCTATGGGGCAGACTAGCAGAAACATTGGCCAGCTACGCAACTAAAGGTAGTCTCATTTCCGTTGATGGGGAATTGCGTACCCGTCGTTTTGAGAAAAATGGTCAAATGAACTACGTGAACGAAGTACTTGTTACAGGATTCCAACTCTTGGAAAGTCGTGCCCAACGTGCCATGCGTGAAAATAATGTAGGGCAGGATTTGGCAGATTTGGTTTTGGAAGAGGAAGAATTGCCATTTTAAACATTGAAAAGTCTGAGTTGCTCTCAGGCTTTTTATCTTGCCAAAGTCAGACTTTTTTCTTGACTATTTCTGACCAAGTGATACAATAGAACTATAAATTAGCACTCATCTATAAAGAGTGCTAATAATATGTAGTTCATCATGGAGGAAAACAGATGTTGAAACCATTAGGAGACCGTGTGGTCTTGAAAATCGAAGAAAAAGAACAAACTGTTGGAGGTTTTGTCCTAGCAGGTTCAGCCCAAGAAAAAACCAAAACAGCTCAAGTTGTGGCTACTGGACAAGGTGTTCGTACCTTGAACGGTGACTTGGTTGCTCCAAGTGTTAAAGCTGGAGACCGTGTCTTAGTTGAAGCTCACGCAGGTCTTGATGTCAAAGATGGCGATGAAAAGTACATCATCGTAGGCGAAGCTAACATCTTGGCTATCATTGAAGAATAGAAGGAGAAAGTAAGTATGTCAAAAGAAATTAAATTTTCATCTGATGCTCGTTCGGCTATGGTTCGTGGTGTTGATATCCTAGCTGATACCGTTAAAGTAACCTTGGGACCTAAAGGTCGTAACGTTGTTCTTGAAAAATCATTTGGTTCTCCATTGATTACCAATGACGGTGTGACTATTGCTAAAGAAATCGAATTGGAAGACCATTTTGAAAATATGGGTGCCAAATTGGTATCAGAAGTAGCTTCAAAAACAAATGATATCGCAGGTGACGGGACTACAACTGCAACTGTTTTGACCCAAGCAATCGTCCGCGAAGGAATCAAGAACGTCACAGCAGGCGCAAATCCAATCGGAATTCGTCGTGGGATTGAAGCAGCAGTTGCCGCAGCAGTAGAAGCCTTGAAAAATAATGCCATCCCTGTTGCCAACAAAGAAGCTATCGCTCAGGTTGCTGCCGTATCTTCTCGTTCTGAAAAAGTCGGTGAGTACATCTCTGAAGCCATGGAAAAAGTTGGTAAAGACGGAGTCATCACCATTGAAGAATCACGTGGTATGGAAACAGAGCTTGAAGTTGTAGAAGGTATGCAGTTTGACCGTGGTTACCTTTCACAGTACATGGTGACAGATAGCGAAAAAATGGTGGCTGACCTTGAAAATCCATATATTTTAATTACTGATAAGAAGATTTCAAATATCCAAGAAATCTTGCCACTTCTAGAAAGCATTCTCCAAAGCAATCGTCCACTCTTGATTATTGCGGATGATGTGGATGGCGAAGCTCTTCCAACTCTTGTTTTGAATAAGATTCGTGGAACCTTCAACGTAGTAGCAGTTAAGGCACCTGGATTTGGCGATCGTCGCAAAGCTATGCTCGAAGACATTGCCATCTTGACAGGCGGAACAGTTATCACAGAAGACCTAGGTCTTGAGTTGAAAGATGCGACAATTGAAGCTCTTGGTCAAGCAGCGAGAGTAACTGTGGACAAAGATAGCACGGTTATCGTAGAAGGTGCTGGAAATCCTGAAGCGATTTCTCATCGTGTTGCTGTTATCAAGTCACAAATCGAAACTACAACATCTGAATTTGACCGTGAAAAATTGCAAGAACGCTTAGCAAAATTGTCAGGTGGTGTTGCAGTCATCAAGGTCGGAGCGGCAACTGAAACTGAGTTGAAAGAAATGAAACTCCGCATTGAAGATGCCCTCAACGCTACTCGTGCAGCTGTTGAAGAAGGTATCGTTGCAGGTGGTGGAACAGCTCTTGTCAATGTCATTCCAACCGTGGCTAATTTGGAATTGACAGGAGATGAAGCAACAGGTCGCAATATTGTTCTCCGTGCCTTGGAAGAACCAGTCCGTCAAATTGCCCACAATGCAGGATTCGAAGGTTCTATTGTTATCGATCGTTTGAAAAATGCTGAAGTTGGTACAGGCTTCAATGCAGCAACTGGCGAATGGGTTAACATGATTGATCAAGGAATCATCGATCCAGTTAAAGTAAGTCGTTCAGCCCTACAAAATGCAGCCTCTGTAGCTAGCTTGATTTTGACTACGGAAGCAGTTGTAGCCAATAAACCAGAACCAGTAGCCCCAGCTCCAGCAATGGATCCAAGCATGATGGGTGGGATGATGTAAGCTTTCTATAGAAAACAACTTATAAAAAACATAAAAGGAGGGAATGCCTATCCCTCCTTTTTATGCTATTCACTTCTAAATAGATTTGAGCTCTCCTAACTTATATGATAAAATAAGACTAGAAAAAGGAGAAGAACATGATCGATGTAGAAGAAATTCTGAGCAAGATGAACCCCAATCAGAAGATTAATTATGACCGTGTCATGCAGAAGATGGTACAAGTATGGGAGAAAAATGAGCAACGGCCAACCATTCTCATGCATGTTTGCTGTGCCCCTTGCAGTACTTATACACTAGAATATTTGACTAAGTATGCAGATGTGACCATCTATTTTGCCAATTCTAATATCCATCCCAAGGCAGAATACCATAAGCGTGCCTATGTGACTAAAAAGTTTGTCAGTGATTTCAATGAGCGAACTGGAAATACGGTTCAGTACCTAGAAGCTCCCTACGAACCAAATGAATACCGTAAATTAGTCAGAGGAATGGAAGAAGAGCCAGAAGGTGGCGACCGTTGTAAGGTTTGCTTTGACTACCGACTAGATAAGACAGCGCAAGTGGCTATGGATTTAGGTTTTGACTACTTTGGCTCAGCCTTGACCATCAGTCCTCATAAGAATTCTCAAACCATTAACAGCATCGGAATCGATGTGCAAAAAATTTACACAACCCACTATCTTCCCAGCGATTTCAAGAAAAATCAAGGCTACAAACGTTCAGTAGAGATGTGTGAAGAGTATGACATCTACCGTCAATGTTATTGTGGATGTGTCTATGCAGCCCAAGCCCAGAATATTGACCTGGTTCAAGTTAAGAAGGACGCTACTGCGTTTCTACTGGATAAGGATGTTGAAAAAGACTATTCCCATATCAAATTTACAGTTACAAAATTAGATATATAAATGAAAACTTGCCTCAAGGTAGGTTTTTTGCTAGTAGAAAAGCGATAGACAGAAATTGTTGGACCAATCTTTGAATTTCTAGTCCAAGGATTGTGAGTCTTCAACAAGCCTTGGACTCTTAAAAAAATGAAGTTTTGCTCAAACGAGCTTTTTAAATTAAAACGAGCAATTATCAGTTCAAATCTGTTTCAAAAGAAGAACGGATAAATTAATCGATGCTTTGTTTTTGAGTTAGGAAGTTAAGCATGCCAAACTGAGTCGTAGGAATAAATTTCTTTATAGAAATGTGTTACAACTCTGCTATAACGGAATATTCCTTTTTTGCATTTATACAACTTATTTAACACTATCTTTATTCTTGTGATATAATGTCAAATTATAGAGTGGAGGTCATTTAAAATGATTGATAAAGTAATTGAACAATATAAAAGTCATGATAATCTTGATATTCGAGTAGAATTGCATAAGAAGTATTCAAAAAATAAATTGGGATTCAATAATTGGATATTTTCTAACTACCAAATCACTGATGAAGTAAAGGTTCTAGAATTGGGATGTGGTACAGGAGAACTTTGGAAAAGTAATAGTGATTCTATAGATAAAATGAAGCAGTTGGTTGTTACAGATTTTTCTAAAGATATGGTAAAAACAACGAAGTCAGTAATTGGAAATAGAGACAATGTTAACTATGAGATAATGGATATTCAAAAGATTTCTTTTGAGAATGTAACGTTTGATATTGTTATTGCTAATATGCTTCTACATCATGTGAATGATATTCCTAAAGCTCTCTCTGAGGTGAATAGGGTATTAAAAACCGAAGGCATTTTTTACTGTGCTACATTTGGCGAAAATGGAGTTGTAAATTATTTGGCAAATTTATTTAAAGATGAGGTTAATCAAGATTTAGAAAATAAAACGTTTACTTTACAAAATGGTAAAAGGTACCTGAGTAGGTATTTTAACACTGTCGATACATTACTCTATGATGATGAGTTACAGGTGACTAGTATAGATGACCTGGTTAAATACATCCAATCGTTTAAAGGAATTTCAGGAATAGGTTCACTGGAAGAGGAAATAATACGTAAAAGATTGGAAAGTGAGTTTAATAATGGTATGTTGATTATTCCTAAAGAATATGGTATGTTTATCGCTCGAAAAGAAAGTTAAGGGAATGAAAGTGTGAAAAATTACGGAGAAGCTTTTCGATATTTTAGAAAATTAAACGGATATTCTTTAGAGTATGCTGCAGCTGATTCTATATCAAAATCTCAACTCTCTAGGTTTGAAAGGGGAGAAAATGAAATTTCTCTTTCAACGTTTTTTGAATTATTATCAAATATCAATGTTTCGATAGAGAATTTTTGTAATTACCTAGAAAATTATAAAAGATCGGAGTTTGATGATTTTTTGGTTAATTTATCTCCAAATTTTTATAGTTTGAATACTAAAGGATTGGAGGAAATAAAAAATGAGCAACAAAAACTTTTTGAGAAGAGTGGGGAAAAAACTCATAAAATAAATACAATTATGGTTCAGGGATTATTAAATCAGATAGATTGTAATCATGTAGTTAGTAGAGATGATCTAAATTTAGTGTATGACTATTTATTCCAGAAGGAACGATGGGAGTCCTATGAGATAACGCTGATTGGTAATTTATATCATCTTTTTGAAATAGATTATATTTACATGGTCGGAAAAGAAATACTAGAGCGTACACATTATTACGAAAAAATCGGCAAGAATAGAAATTTAGTTGTGTCAGCTTGTTTAAATTTTTGGTTCTGTTGCCTTGAAAATTCACATCTAATATATGCAGACTACTTTGAAATGAAATTAAAAAAATTATTAAAAGATGACACAAAAGTTTTTGAAAAATCTACATTCAAATTTGTAGAAGGATATAAAATATATCTGACTGAATCTAAAGAATCTGGAATTAAACAAATGAACAATGTCATAAAATATTTTGAGTTTATTGAATCTAAAAGTATTGCTTTATATTTTCAAAAACGATTAAATGAGCTGGTAGATTAAATAGCATTTTCTCGGTCGAGATATTGTTTTTAAAATGTTGTACTAAATGATTGATGCTAGGTGGAAATACAAAAAATAAATTATTTTATACGAAGTTGACCTGTGTTTTTATACTAATCATCTCCGTATTTTTGTATTAAGCGATATAAGTTTGTTGTAAACTTACAAGGAATAAAGACATTAAAAAATAACAGTATATCTATTTGTTTTATATATTTTACGAATTCGGCATAAATCTCTTTCTAGTAAGGTGTTGTAACTCTGCTATAATGGATTTATTCCTTTTTGTGTTTACACAATTTATTTTACACTACCAAAAAAACAAGGTCAGGATTTTGTTCCTGACCTTTGACAACTTTACCGATTCTTTAGTTCTACATAGCGCTTGTACCAAATGTTTACATAGGCTTCTGAGAAAGGACCACGTCCATTGTTAATCCAATCAACAAGAATTTTGACATGTTCTTTTAAAATATAGTCCAAGTCATCAGAATAATTCATTTTGCGTTTGTGACGCTCATACTCCTCAACGTCCAAGAGACGTTTTTCCCCATCTGTAAAAATTTTAACATCCAAATCGTAATCAATATACTTCAGTGCTTCTTCATCCAGATAGTAGGGGCTAGCCATATTGCAATAGTAGGAAATTCCGTTATCACGAATCATGGCAATGATATTAAACCAATATTTCTTGTGAAAGTAAACAATAGCCGGTTCTCGAGTGACCCAACGACGACCATCACTTTCGGTAACCAGTGTATGATCGTTGACACCAATAATGGCGTTTTCTGTTGTTTTTAGTACCATGGTGTCCCGCCAGGTTCGGTGGAGACTCCCATCATGCTTATAACTTTGAATTGTAATAAAGTCGCCTTCTTTTGGAAGCTTCATAACTAACCAACTTTCTACAATTTATAAGTTTATCGTTTACTATTGTACCATAAAATTACCTAAAATCTGTGAATTTTACATGAAAATATTAAAGATATTCTCTGAGAGCGCTTGCTATATCCGAAAAATCGTAGCCCTTTCGTGCTAAAACTTGGGTTAAACGCTGTTTAAGTTCGTATCCTTCATATTTGCGAGCATACTTAGCATATTGCTTGTCAAGTTCCTTGAAGATGAGTTCCTGAGTCGTTTCTTGGTCAACTTGACTATCCAACTGGTCAAAGGCACTTTTAGCATCAGAATAGGAAAACCCCTTGTTGGTCAGATTTTGTATAATCTTATCCTGCAAAGCACGAGCAGGAAGCTTTCCCTCATATTTTTTCAATAGTTTATTAGCTACACGTTGAGCAACTTCCGAAAAATCAAATTCTTTCACTATCTCTTCTATAGTGGATTTTGAGATCCCCTTTTGTGTTAGTTTCTGAGTCAGTACATAAGGTCCCTTGTCTCCTGAAAGTTGATTGGCATTGATGATAGCATAAGCGTACTGGCCATCATTAATCCACTTATCTTCTTTAAGATTAATAATGACTTGAGAAACGATGTTTTCATCAATATCGTATTTTTTCAGATATTCTCTGACTTCTTTTTCAGTGCGAGCTTTAAAGGATAGGTGGTAGAGGGCCAGATTTTTACCATAAGAAAATTGGGCAAAGTCCTGAATCTTTTTCAATTCTTCTTGGCTTATAACCTTATCTCTTGATAACATAAAACGAACAATTGTATCTTCAGTAATATAGCATTTGTCTCCATTATCAAGCTCCATCAGATAGAGTCTTTTTTTCTTTTCAAGTTTTGTGATTTTCATAGTTCTATTATAACTCAAAATGTGATAAGATAGGGGTATGAATCTGAAAGTGAAACAAAAAATACCATTAAAAATCAAGCGCATGGGAATTAATGGTGAGGGAATCGGCTTTTATCAAAAAACCTTAGTCTTTGTACCCGGTGCTCTCAAAGGAGAAGATATCTATTGTCAGATTACTTCTATTAAACGTAACTTTGTTGAGGCAAAATTACTGAAGGTCAACAAGAAGTCTAAATTCCGTGTTGTGCCAGCTTGTACTATTTACAATGAGTGTGGAGGTTGCCAAATCATGCACCTGCATTATGATAAGCAGCTAGAGTTCAAGACGGACTTACTTCATCAAGCGCTAAAAAAATTTGCCCCTGCAGGGTATGAAAACTATGAAATTCGTCCAACTATTGGAATGCAGGAACCAAAGTATTACCGTGCTAAGTTACAATTTCAGACTCGAAAATTTAAAAATCAGGTCAAGGCAGGTCTGTATGCACAAAACTCTCATTATTTGGTAGAGTTGAAAGACTGCCTAGTACAAGATAAGGAAACCCAAGTGATTGCTAATCGCCTAGCAGAATTGCTTACTTATCACCAGATTCCAATCACCGATGAGAGAAAAGTTCTAGGTGTTAGAACTATAATGGTTCGACGAGCAAGAAAGACTGGACAGGTTCAGATTATTATTGTTACAAATCGTCAGCTTAATTTAACCCAACTAGTGAAAGACTTAGTTAAAGATTTTCCAGAAGTTGTGACAGTAGCTGTGAATACAAATACAGCCAAAACCAGTGAGATTTATGGTGAAAAGACAGAGATTATCTGGGGAGAAGAGAGTATTCAAGAAGGTGTACTCGATTATGAATTTTCACTATCTCCTCGAGCTTTCTATCAACTAAATCCTGAACAAACAGAAGTTCTTTATAATGAGGCGGTAAAAGCCTTGGATGTTAATAAAGAAGACCATTTGATTGACGCTTATTGTGGAGTTGGAACGATTGGATTTGCCTTTGCAAAGAAAGTAAAAACACTCAGAGGTATGGATATTATTCCAGAAGCTATTGAAGATGCCAAGCGAAATGCTAAAAGAATGGGATTTGACAACACACATTACGAAGTTGGAACAGCGGAAGAGATTATTCCTCGCTGGTATAAAGAAGGCTACCGAGCAGATGCTCTGATTGTAGACCCACCACGTACTGGTCTGGATGATAAGTTATTAGACACTATTCTTACTTATGTACCAGAAAAAATGGTTTATATTTCTTGTAATGTTTCGACCTTGGCTCGTGATTTGGTGAGGTTAGTAGAAGTCTACGATATCCATTATATTCAGTCGGTCGATATGTTTCCACACACCGCTCGAACTGAAGCTGTTGTAAAGTTAATTAAAAAAGTTTCAAAAAAGTGTTGACAAAGTTAGAAAAGCCAGTATAATAGTAAGAGTTGAAAACAACTCTGGTCCGTTGGTCAAGGGGTTAAGACACCGCCTTTTCACGGCGGTAACACGGGTTCGAATCCCGTACGGACTATGGTATGTTGCGGATGGAACACTTGATGAAAAAAGTTCAAAAAAGTTTCAAAAAAGTGTTGACAAGCGAAAGCGACTGTGATATACTAATATAGTTGTCACTTGAGAGAAGTAAGTGACAAAGACCTTTGAAAACTGAACAAGACGAACCAATGTGCAGGGCACTACAACTAAGGTTGTAGTACTGAACAATGAAAAAACAATAAATCTGTCAGTGACAGAAATGAGTGAGAACTCAAACTTTTAATGAGAGTTTGATCCTGGCTCAGGACGAACGCTGGCGGCGTGCCTAATACATGCAAGTAGAACGCTGAAGGAGGAGCTTGCTTCTCTGGATGAGTTGCGAACGGGTGAGTAACGCGTAGGTAACCTGCCTGGTAGCGGGGGATAACTATTGGAAACGATAGCTAATACCGCATAAGAGTAGATGTTGCATGACATTTGCTTAAAAGGTGCAATTGCATCACTACCAGATGGACCTGCGTTGTATTAGCTAGTTGGTGGGGTAACGGCTCACCAAGGCGACGATACATAGCCGACCTGAGAGGGTGATCGGCCACACTGGGACTGAGACACGGCCCAGACTCCTACGGGAGGCAGCAGTAGGGAATCTTCGGCAATGGACGGAAGTCTGACCGAGCAACGCCGCGTGAGTGAAGAAGGTTTTCGGATCGTAAAGCTCTGTTGTAAGAGAAGAACGAGTGTGAGAGTGGAAAGTTCACACTGTGACGGTATCTTACCAGAAAGGGACGGCTAACTACGTGCCAGCAGCCGCGGTAATACGTAGGTCCCGAGCGTTGTCCGGATTTATTGGGCGTAAAGCGAGCGCAGGCGGTTAGATAAGTCTGAAGTTAAAGGCTGTGGCTTAACCATAGTACGCTTTGGAAACTGTTTAACTTGAGTGCAAGAGGGGAGAGTGGAATTCCATGTGTAGCGGTGAAATGCGTAGATATATGGAGGAACACCGGTGGCGAAAGCGGCTCTCTGGCTTGTAACTGACGCTGAGGCTCGAAAGCGTGGGGAGCAAACAGGATTAGATACCCTGGTAGTCCACGCCGTAAACGATGAGTGCTAGGTGTTAGACCCTTTCCGGGGTTTAGTGCCGCAGCTAACGCATTAAGCACTCCGCCTGGGGAGTACGACCGCAAGGTTGAAACTCAAAGGAATTGACGGGGGCCCGCACAAGCGGTGGAGCATGTGGTTTAATTCGAAGCAACGCGAAGAACCTTACCAGGTCTTGACATCCCTCTGACCGCTCTAGAGATAGAGTTTTCCTTCGGGACAGAGGTGACAGGTGGTGCATGGTTGTCGTCAGCTCGTGTCGTGAGATGTTGGGTTAAGTCCCGCAACGAGCGCAACCCCTATTGTTAGTTGCCATCATTTAGTTGGGCACTCTAGCGAGACTGCCGGTAATAAACCGGAGGAAGGTGGGGATGACGTCAAATCATCATGCCCCTTATGACCTGGGCTACACACGTGCTACAATGGCTGGTACAACGAGTCGCAAGCCGGTGACGGCAAGCTAATCTCTTAAAGCCAGTCTCAGTTCGGATTGTAGGCTGCAACTCGCCTACATGAAGTCGGAATCGCTAGTAATCGCGGATCAGCACGCCGCGGTGAATACGTTCCCGGGCCTTGTACACACCGCCCGTCACACCACGAGAGTTTGTAACACCCGAAGTCGGTGAGGTAACCGTAAGGAGCCAGCCGCCTAAGGTGGGATAGATGATTGGGGTGAAGTCGTAACAAGGTAGCCGTATCGGAAGGTGCGGCTGGATCACCTCCTTTCTAAGGAAAAGGAACTGCGCATTGGTCTTGTTTAGTCTTGAGAGGTCTTGTGGGGCCTTAGCTCAGCTGGGAGAGCGCCTGCTTTGCACGCAGGAGGTCAGCGGTTCGATCCCGCTAGGCTCCATTGGTGAGAGATCACCAAGTAATGCACATTGAAAATTGAATATCTATATCAAATAGTAACAAGAAAATAAACCGAAAACGCTGTAGTATTAATAAGAGTTTATGACTGAAAGGTCAGAAAAATAAGGTTAAGTTAATAAGGGCGCACGGTGGATGCCTTGGCACTAGGAGCCGAAGAAGGACGTGACAAACGACGATATGCCTTGGGTAGCTGTAAGTAAGCGATGATCCAGGGATTTCCGAATGGGGGAACCCAACAGGTACTACCTGTTACCCGCATCTGTTAAGGATGTGAGGAGGAAGACGCAGTGAACTGAAACATCTAAGTAGCTGCAGGAAGAGAAAGCAAAAGCGATTGCCTTAGTAGCGGCGAGCGAAACGGCAGGAGGGCAAACCGAAGAGTTTACTCTTCGGGGTTGTAGGACTGCAATGTGGACTCAAAGATTATAGAAGAATGATTTGGGAAGATCAGCCAAAGAGAGTAATAGCCTCGTATTTAAAATAGTCTTTGTACCTAGCAGTATCCTGAGTACGGCGGGACACGTGAAATCCCGTCGGAATCTGGGAGGACCATCTCCCAACCCTAAATACTCCCTAGTGACCGATAGTGAACCAGTACCGTGAGGGAAAGGTGAAAAGCACCCCGGGAGGGGAGTGAAATAGAACCTGAAACCGTGTGCCTACAACAAGTTCGAGCCCGTTAATGGGTGAGAGCGTGCCTTTTGTAGAATGAACCGGCGAGTTACGTTATGATGCGAGGTTAAGTTGAAGAGACGGAGCCGTAGGGAAACCGAGTCTGAATAGGGCGCCTTAGTATCATGACGTAGACCCGAAACCATGTGACCTACCCATGAGCAGGTTGAAGGTGCGGTAAGACGCACTGGAGGACCGAACCAGGGCACGTTGAAAAGTGCTTGGATGACTTGTGGGTAGCGGAGAAATTCCAAACGAACTTGGAGATAGCTGGTTCTCTCCGAAATAGCTTTAGGGCTAGCGTCGACATTAGAGATTCTTGGAGGTAGAGCACTGTTTGGGTGAGGGGTCCATCCCGGATTACCAATCTCAGATAAACTCCGAATGCCAATGAATTATGGTCGGCAGTCAGACTGCGAGTGCTAAGATCCGTAGTCGAAAGGGAAACAGCCCAGACCACCAGCTAAGGTCCCAAAATAATTGTTAAGTGGAAAAGGATGTGGGGTTGCACAGACAACTAGGATGTTAGCTTAGAAGCAGCTATTCATTCAAAGAGTGCGTAATAGCTCACTAGTCGAGTGACCCTGCGCCGAAAATGTACCGGGGCTAAAACAATTTACCGAAGCTGTGGATACCTTTATAGGTATGGTAGGAGAGCGTTCTATGTGTGATGAAGGTATACCGTGAGGAGTGCTGGAATGCATAGAAGTGAGAATGCCGGTATGAGTAGCGAAAGACAGGTGAGAATCCTGTCCACCGTAAGACTAAGGTTTCCAGGGGAAGGCTCGTCCGCCCTGGGTTAGTCGGGACCTAAGGAGAGACCGAAAGGTGTATCCGATGGACAACAGGTTGATATTCCTGTACTAGAGTATGTAGTGATGGAGGGACGCAGTAGGCTAACTAAAGCAGACGATTGGAAGTGTCTGTCTAAGCAGTGAGGTGTGAACTGAGTCAAATGCTTAGTTCTATAACATTGAGCTGTGATGGGGAGCGAAGTTTAGTAGCGAAGTTAGTGATGTCACACTGCCAAGAAAAGCTTCTAGCGTTTAAACATACTCTACCCGTACCGCAAACCGACACAGGTAGTCGAGGCGAGTAGCCTCAGGTGAGCGAGAGAACTCTCGTTAAGGAACTCGGCAAAATGACCCCGTAACTTCGGGAGAAGGGGTGCTGACTTTAAGTCAGCCGCAGTGAATAGGCCCAAGCAACTGTTTATCAAAAACACAGCTCTCTGCTAAATCGTAAGATGATGTATAGGGGGTGACGCCTGCCCGGTGCTGGAAGGTTAAGAGGAGTGCTTAGCGTAAGCGAAGGTATGAATTGAAGCCCCAGTAAACGGCGGCCGTAACTATAACGGTCCTAAGGTAGCGAAATTCCTTGTCGGGTAAGTTCCGACCCGCACGAAAGGCGTAATGATTTGGGCACTGTCTCAACGAGAGACTCGGTGAAATTTTAGTACCTGTGAAGATGCAGGTTACCCGCGACAGGACGGAAAGACCCCATGGAGCTTTACTGCAGTTTGATATTGAGTGTCTGTACCACATGTACAGGATAGGTAGGAGTCTAAGAGATCGGGACGCCAGTTTCGAAGGAGACGTTGTTGGGATACTACCCTTGTGTTATGGCCACTCTAACCCGGATAGGTGATCCCTATCGGAGACAGTGTCTGACGGGCAGTTTGACTGGGGCGGTCGCCTCCTAAAAGGTAACGGAGGCGCCCAAAGGTTCCCTCAGAATGGTTGGAAATCATTCGCAGAGTGTAAAGGTATAAGGGAGCTTGACTGCGAGAGCTACAACTCGAGCAGGGACGAAAGTCGGGCTTAGTGATCCGGTGGTTCCGTATGGAAGGGCCATCGCTCAACGGATAAAAGCTACCCTGGGGATAACAGGCTTATCTCCCCCAAGAGTTCACATCGACGGGGAGGTTTGGCACCTCGATGTCGGCTCGTCGCATCCTGGGGCTGTAGTCGGTCCCAAGGGTTGGGCTGTTCGCCCATTAAAGCGGCACGCGAGCTGGGTTCAGAACGTCGTGAGACAGTTCGGTCCCTATCCGTCGCGGGCGTAGGAAATTTGAGAGGATCTGCTCCTAGTACGAGAGGACCAGAGTGGACTTACCGCTGGTGTACCAGTTGTCTTGCCAAAGGCATCGCTGGGTAGCTATGTAGGGAAGGGATAAACGCTGAAAGCATCTAAGTGTGAAACCCACCTCAAGATGAGATTTCCCATGATTTTATATCAGTAAGAGCCCTGAGAGATGATCAGGTAGATAGGTTAGAAGTGGAAGTGTGGCGACACATGTAGCGGACTAATACTAATAGCTCGAGGACTTATCCAAAGTAACTGAGAATATGAAAGCGAACGGTTTTTCTTGATTTGAATAGATATTCAATTTTGAGTAGGTATTACTCAGAGTTAAGTGACGATAGCCTAGGAGATACACCTGTACCCATGCCGAACACAGAAGTTAAGCCCTAGAACGCCGGAAGTAGTTGGGGGTTGCCCCCTGTGAGATATGGAAGTCGCTTAGCTCTAGGGAGTTTAGCTCAGCTGGGAGAGCATCTGCCTTACAAGCAGAGGGTCAGCGGTTCGATCCCGTTAACTCCCATAGGTCCCGTAGTGTAGCGGTTATCACGTCGCCCTGTCACGGCGAAGATCGCGGGTTCGATTCCCGTCGGGACCGTAAGAATAACGTAAGTTATTTTTGACTCGTTAGCTCAGTTGGTAGAGCAATTGACTTTTAATCAATGGGTCACTGGTTCGAGCCCAGTACGGGTCATATATGCGGGTTTGGCGGAATTGGCAGACGCACCAGATTTAGGATCTGGCGCTTAACGGCGTGGGGGTTCAAGTCCCTTAACCCGCATTAAGATATAATAAATGAGCCGGCTTAGCTCAGTTGGTAGAGCATCTGATTTGTAATCAGAGGGTCGCGTGTTCAAGTCATGTAGCCGGCATTTTTAGATAGAAGAAAACAGTGCGAACGTAGTTCAGTGGTAGAACACCACCTTGCCAAGGTGGGGGTCGCGGGTTCGAATCCCGTCGTTCGCTTAGAGAGGCCGGGGTGGCGGAACTGGCAGACGCACAGGACTTAAAATCCTGCGATTGGTAACGATCGTACCGGTTCGATTCCGGTCCTCGGCATAATATAAAGAGCATCCTTAGCTCAACTGGATAGAGTACCTGACTACGAATCAGGCGGTTAGAGGTTCGACTCCTCTAGGGTGCATTTTTCTATTTAACTCGGGAAGTAGCTCAGCTTGGTAGAGTACTTGGTTTGGGACCAAGGTGTCGCAGGTTCGAATCCTGTCTTCCCGATATATGGCGGTGTAGCTCAGCTGGCTAGAGCGTCCGGTTCATACCCGGGAGGTCGGGGGTTCGATCCCCTTCGCCGCTATAATGATCTTGTTGGACCTTTAGCTCAGCTGGTTAGAGCTCTCGGCTCATAACCGAGTGGTCGTAGGTTCAAGTCCTACAAGGTCCATTTGAATAGTATGGAGGATTACCCAAGTCCGGCTGAAGGGAACGGTCTTGAAAACCGTCAGGCGTGTAAAAGCGTGCGTGGGTTCGAATCCCACATCCTCCTTTTGTATTAACGCGGGATGGAGCAGCTCGGTAGCTCGTCGGGCTCATAACCCGAAGGTCGTAGGTTCAAATCCTGCTCCCGCAATAAGGCTCGGTAGCTCAGTTGGTAGAGCAATGGATTGAAGCTCCATGTGTCGGCGGTTCGATTCCGTCTCGCGCCATTTTTATTTATAATATTTATGCGGGTGTAGTTTAGTGGTAAAACTACAGCCTTCCAAGCTGTTGTCGCGAGTTCGATTCTCGTCACCCGCTTTGAACTTTGTTCAAATTACATTACCAAGTTTTTAACTTGGGCGCGTAGCTCAGGTGGTTAGAGCGCACGCCTGATAAGCGTGAGGTCGGTGGTTCGAGTCCACTCGTGCCCATTAATAGGAGAATTACTCAAGAGGCTGAAGAGGACGGTTTGCTAAATCGTTAGGTCGGGTAACTGGCGCAAGGGTTCGAATCCCTTATTCTCCGTTTTATTGAGAGTTTATAACTCTTTTTTTGTATTTTTAAGAATAGTAGAATAAAAACTTCAGATTTGTAAAACTTAATTGGATTACTTATCTGAAGTTTTTTTGCGCTCTTTGCAACTGTAGTGGGCTGCAGAAAAGCTAAAATCTTTATATATTGTTGATTTTATGGTTGTGCTCGTTTATTATTACTTCCAACTCTTGAGTGAAATTTCTCCGCTATTGAGCCAGATTTCTTTTCCGTTATCACATTGCACCAAAAGCTTTCCATTTTCAGAGATATCTTTAGCAAGTCCTTTGTGGTCTTTTTGATCTAGTGTAAAAGTCACTTCTTTTCCTAGAACGAGGGACTGTTTTTTGTATAGGTATAATAGCTCTTCTGCTGGTGTTTCGAAGAAAGCACGCCAGATCTCTATAATTAATTCATTTCTGGTAATAGGTGCTGGAGCTTTAAATAAGCTAGCAGCTTTTTCTTTTAATTCTTGTGGAAAATCATTGATAGTGAAGTTGATTCCTACTCCAATAATGATATCTGTGACTAGACTTGTTTCTACAGAGGTCATTGCTTCAGTGAGGATTCCTCCAATTTTATGATTGTTTAGGTAGATATCATTGACCCATTTTATGTCGACATCTATTAAAGTTAGGTTCTTAATGGCTTTGTAGACAGCTCCAGCTACAAGTAGTGTGTAGGATGGTAATTTGTCATAGGCGAGATTTGGTTTAAGATGGAGTGTCATATAAATACCACCTTGTGGTGAGTAGAAGGAACGTTGAAAACGGCCTCGCCCTGCTGTTTGATAGGAAGCTATATAGAGGGTGTTTGCTTCATTTCCTAAATCAATTGCTTCTTTTGCATCGAGTTGTGTTGACTTTGTTTTGGGTTTAAAACTGACTTTAATTGGAAGATTTTCTTCTAGAAGTTCTGGAAGAATAAGGTCTCCATTCACCAGTTTATAGCCTTTGTTTTTGATACTATCAATTTCAATGCCTTCTTGTTCTAGTCGCTTGATGGCTTTCCAAATTGATGTTCGGCTGAGGGATAGTTCTTCTGCAATTTTTTCTCCGCTGATATAGTCGGTTTCTTTAGATAGGATTTGGTAGACAGCTTGGTAGGATTTCATAGTGTTGCCTTTCTTTAAGAATAGTATATGATTTGAATCTAGTTGGGATAGTTGTGCATAATCTATATTTTATTACTACTATTTTAACATATGCCTACTATTTACGGCATGATTTTCTTAGAGAAAATGCAATCATTAAGATTGAGTTTTGAAATCTCAGTATTTTTGCTCCCTTTTGGTAACTTCTAAAACTAACTTCCAGTTTCCCACAACCTAGCTTTTAGTATGAGAAAAACGCGTGAAATCAGTGGAAATCCGTCTTAGACTAACTTCCACTGGTTTTCTTTTTCTTGATATATAAGGGTTCAAAAGCGAAAAGACTCAGAAAAAAGTGCACGACAAATAGCCCTAAAACAGAGTCGTCTTAGAGTAAATTCCAGTTGCTAGCGTTTAGTGTGAGACTTTTCGATGGTGATAAGATGTGTAGTTAGAGGGGAAAATTCCCTTTATTTCAATAAATCAGGTGATAGGTGTGTGTCTTCTGGTTTGACAAATTGGCAACCCAGAAGAGCAGCGATGTCCTCGCCAAAGGTGAAGGTGAAGATGTCGTAAGCAGATTTTCCTTGAAACTCTTCTCGTTTCAAGGAATTGACATGGGAAATGACTAGATTGACGTCTTTCTGAGTCAGCTGGTCAAAGGAAGTGCCCTTGGGAAGAATGGCTCGCAAAACCGTATGGTTCTTCTCAATCCGCCCCTTCTGGTCAGGACGGCTAGGGTCGCAGAAGTAGAGGTGAGACTTCCCATCAATGTCTCGCTCAAGCTCCTCCACATAGGCGAACTCAGATCCGTTGTCTGTGAGAATGACAGGGAACAGCTGATGGAACGCACACCCTCCGTCCATGACTCTTTCTTTCAAAGCTGCGAATTTAGTGGCGACCTCCAGAGCGGTCTTGTTGTTCAAAAGCAGGGCGAAGAGGAAGTTGCAGAAGGAAACGTTGAAGGTGAGCAGTAGCTTTCCACCAGGTCTGCCGATGACCGTGTCCATTTCCAACCATTTGAAGAAATCATCTGTTTCTCGTAACTCTTGGAAATCTTGATAGGTCCGCCCAATTTTCAGCTCTTTAGGAATAGCTACTTTTCTGGATTTTCTGCGTTCCTTGAACGTGACCATCCGAGGGAAATCAATGGGCTTGGCTGTCAGATAGCCCAGCTTGGCATGCCGATACACCGTAGCTTTCGACACAGGTAGGTTATGTGTCTGAATGATATGGTAGATGCTTTGTTTCTTCTGGATGCCTTGGGTTAAGACCTTGTCCATCTGATAAAAACTTTCCTTGTTTAGGGGAATTCCCTGTCTGGATTCCCTCAACATAGTCTCGTACTGCTCCTGTGCCTTTTTCGCGTAGTAAAGATAGCGGTTAAACCCACAATCCGTCCTCTTTTTTGGACAGTTGTTACAGACATAAGGAGCTTTTTTGAGAAGAGGGCAATCCGTGCAATCAGATTTGACGGATGTTGGATGCATGATGCGATTGCGCTTGATTTCCTTTGAAATCGTTGACGGGTCTTTCCCCATCTTCTCAGCGATGGAACGGAAAGTCTCCTGTTGGCTGATTCCAGTTTGGATGTCAATACGGTCTTCTAGAGTGAGATGTTTTTGTTTTTTCGTCATGAGGTGCCTCCTCACGAAAAGTCTCAGACTTAATTCTAGCATAATTCATCGTCTGAGACTAACTTCCAGTTTTGGGAGAGAGATGGAAGTTACTTTGAGAAGTTACGTTTGCTCCCTTTTTTACCTAGGAATCGTTTCCTTTGTTTTCAAATTGCTAAAAAAGTGGTACAATAAAGGGTAGCTTACTATTATCTGAATCAACTGATTTGGAGAGAAAGGATTCATTTTGAAATCAATAGGCTTTATTGAAAAGCTGAAAGGGTTGTCTAGTAAAGAGCTGATTTTATTGGGAATTATCCTGAGTATCTTTTTACCCTTTTATCTTTTTGTAGTTGTATTCTGTTTATATATTATCAGTTTGATTTTTACAGGAAACATGAAAAGTATTCTTCAGAAAATGGGAGAGCATCCGATGCTGCTTCTTTTTCTTGGCTATAGTACTGTAATATCCATTTTTGCACAAAATTGGATGGGAGTTGTGGCTTCAGTAGGAATGTTTCTATTTACTGTTTTCTTTTTGCACTATCAGTCGATTTTATCACATAAATTCTTTCGATTGATTTTGCAGCTCGTCTTGTTTGGTAGCGTCTTATCAGCTGCTTTTGCGAGTTTAGAACATTTCCAAATTGTAAAGAAATTTAACTATGCTTTTCTTTCACCCAATATGCAGGTATGGCATCAGAATCGTGCAGAAGTGACCTTCTTTAATCCTAATTATTATGGAATTATTTGTTGTTTCTGTATCATGATTGCCTTCTATCTGTTTACAACGACCAAGTTGAATTGGTTGAAAGTATTCTGTGTGTTTGCAGGCTTTGTGAATCTCTTTGGATTGAACTTTACGCAAAATCGAACTGCCTTTCCTGCTATTATCGCTGGAGCCATTATTTATCTCTTTACGACCATTAAAAACTGGAAGGCCTTTTGGCTTAGTATTGGAGTCTTTGCGATTGGCTTGAGCTTCCTCTTTTCCAGTGATTTGGGAGTTCGGATGGGAACTTTAGACTCTTCTATGGAAGAACGAATTTCTATCTGGGATGCTGGGATGGCCTTGTTTAAGCAAAATCCTTTTTGGGGTGAGGGGCCATTGACCTACATGCACTCTTATCCTCGGATAAATGCTCCTTATCATGAACATGCTCACAGTCTTTATATTGATACGATTCTGAGTTACGGAATTGTGGGGACTATTTTATTAGTTTTGTCTTCTGTGGCTCCTGTTCGCTTGATGATGGATATGAGTCAGGAGTCGGGGAAACGTCCGATTATCGGTCTTTATCTATCTTTCCTTACAGTGGTTGCTGTGCACGGAATCTTTGACTTGGCTCTCTTCTGGATTCAGTCAGGTTTCATTTTCTTGCTAGTTATGTGCAGTATTCCATTAGAGCATCGAACTTTGGTATCGGACATGACAGATTAAGTTTTATAAAATTGAAATCTTCTACCTTGGGTGGGAGATTTTTTACTGGGAAAAATTATTTCTAAATCGAAATAGTTGACAGTTGAAATGATAAGTGTTAGAATTGTGTTGTCCATTTCGATATGGAAATAAATTGGAGGTGTCATGAAATATTGTCATTTGGTAGCCCATCATATTCGTTTGTTGAATGGGCGGATTTTTCAAAAGTTACTGAGTCAGGATTCTGAAGCTCTTTATAGGAGTGAACAGGGCAAAATTTTAGCGGTTTTATGGAATAGTGAAACTGGCTGCGCAACTGCGACAGATATTGCCCTGGCGACTGGACTTGCTAATAATACTCTGACGACTATGATAAAAAAACTAGAGGAACAAAATCTTGTAACCGTTAGTCCATGTGGAGAAGATAAGCGTAAGAAGTATTTAGTTTTAACAGAGTTGGGGAAGTCTCAGAAAGCAGTGGGGCATCGTGTCAGTCAAAAATTGGATACGATCTTTTACAAAGGATTTTCAGAGGAAGAAATTCGCCAATTTGAAGCTTTTCAAGAAAGAATTTTGGCTAATCTGAAAGAGAAAGAAAATGAGGATTAGAATAGAGCAAATTATCTGTTTATAAGTTAGGGCCACTTTTGACTTTGTTTTCCAACTCTTAGGACAAGGGAATTACGTGGTTAGCTATGGTTAGACTCAGATTGATGGAGTTATTTATGCCCAGTACGATATCTTCCGTCTAGAAAACGGGAAAATTGTGGAACATTGGGACAATAAGGAAGTCATGCCTAAGGTAGAAGACTTGACCAATCGAGGGAAGTTTTAAATTGAGGATACAGAATGATTGAATATAAAAATGTAGCTTTACGTTACACAGAAAAAGATATCTTGAGAGATGTTAATTTACGGATTGAGAATGGGGAGTTCATGGTTTTAGTTGGTCCATCTGGCTCAGGTAAGACAACAATGCTTAAGATGATTAACCGTCTCTTGGAACCGACTGATGGAAATATTTATATGGATGGCAAGCGTATTAAAGACTATGATGAGCGTGAGCTTCGTCTCTCTACTGGCTATGTTTTACAGGCCATTGCTCTCTTTCCCAATCTAACGGTCGCGGAAAATATTGCCCTGATTCCTGAAATGAAGGGCTGGACTAAGGAAGAAATTGCTAATCAAACTGAAGAGCTTTTGGCTAAGGTTGGTTTACCAGTGGCTGAGTATGGACATCGACTTCCTAGTGAATTATCTGGTGGAGAACAGCAACGGGTCGGTATTGTTCGGGCTATGATTGGTCAGCCTAAGATTCTCCTCATGGATGAACCTTTTTCGGCTCTTGATGCTATTTCGAGAAAACAGTTGCAGGTTCTGACGAAAGAATTGCATAAAGAGTTTGGGATGACAACGATTTTTGTGACCCATGATACGGATGAAGCTTTGAAATTGGCGGACCGTATTGCTGTCTTGCAGGATGGAGAAATTCGCCAGGTAGCGAATCCCGAGACCATTTTAAAAGCGCCTGCAACAGACTTTGTAGCAGACTTGTTTGGAGGTAGTGTTCATGACTAATTTAATTGCAACTTTTCAGGATCGTTTTAGTGATTGGTTGACAGCTCTATCTCAACATTTGCAGTTGTCGCTTTTGACCTTGTTGCTGGCCATCTTTATAGCGATTCCCTTAGCTGTTTATCTTCGCTATCATGAGAAGTTGGCGGATTGGGTCTTGCAGATTGCAGGGATTTTCCAGACTATCCCGTCACTGGCCTTATTGGGACTCTTTATCCCCTTGATGGGAATTGGGACTTTACCGGCATTGACAGCTCTAGTGATCTATGCGATATTTCCGATTTTACAAAATACCATCACTGGACTCAAGGGAATTGATCCGAGTCTGCAAGAGGCTGGGATTGCCTTTGGGATGACTAGGTGGGAGCGTCTCAAGAAGTTTGAAATTCCACTTGCCATGCCTGTTATGATGTCTGGGATTCGGACGGCAGCTGTCTTGATTATCGGTACAGCAACCTTGGCGGCCTTGATTGGGGCAGGGGGACTAGGTTCCTTTATCCTTTTGGGAATTGACCGTAATAATGCCAGTCTGATTTTGATTGGGGCCCTTTCTTCTGCAGTGCTTGCTATTGCCTTTAACTTCCTATTAAAAGTGATGGAAAAAGCAAAATTGCGGACGATTTTTTCTGGTTTTGCCCTGGTGACAATATTGCTTGGTTTGTCTTATAGTCCATCTCTTTTGGCTCAAAAAGAGAAAGAAAACTTGGTTATTGCTGGGAAATTGGGTCCAGAACCAGAAATTTTGGCCAATATGTATAAGTTGCTTATTGAAGAAAATACCAGTATGACTGCGACTGTTAAACCGAATTTTGGGAAAACAAGCTTTCTCTATGAAGCTCTGAAAAAAGGCGATATTGACATCTATCCTGAATTTACTGGTACGGTGACTGAAAGTCTACTTCAACCATCACCGAAAGTGAGTCATGAGCCAGATCAGGTTTATCAGGTGGCACGTGATGGTATTGCCAAACAGGATCATCTAGCATATCTCAAACCCATGTCTTATCAAAATACCTACGCTGTAGCTGTTCCAAAAAAGATTGCTCAAGAATATGGCTTGAAGACCATTTCGGACTTGAAAAAAGTGGAAGGACAGCTGAAGGCAGGTTTTACTCTTGAGTTTAACGACCGTGAAGATGGCAATAAGGGCCTGCAATCAATGTATGGCCTCAATCTCAATGTGGCAACAATGGAGCCAGCCCTTCGCTATCAGGCAATTCAGTCAGGCGATATTCAAATCACGGACGCCTATTCAACCGATGCAGAGTTGGCGCGTTATGATTTACAGGTCTTGGAAGATGACAAGCAACTCTTCCCACCTTATCAAGGGGCTCCACTGATGAAAGAAGCTCTTCTCAAGAAACATCCAGAGTTGGAAACAGTTCTCAATAAATTGGCTGGTAAAATTACTGAAAGCCAGATGAGCCAGCTCAACTACCAAGTCGGTGTTGAAGGCAAGTCAGCAGAGCAAGTAGCCAAGGAGTTTCTACAAGAAGAAGGTTTGTTGAAGAAATAGTTTGAAAATGTCAAACTCAACTTCCTTAAACGACCATATAGAAAACTGCTCAGACAATGTTGTCTGGGCTTTTTTTATTGTCGAAAAAATAAAAACTCAGTAGCCTGGGCATAAGGCGACTGAGCTCTAGTCTGTATTTAGTCTTTAGAAATGAGAAGGTCTAGATAAAACTGGACAACTTCCTGATTTGTGAAGTCTTGACCTTTTTTCAGCCACCAGCTGAGGGTTTCAATGAAATGGCTGACGACCAGATGCTTAAGATAAGAGTGGGGTATGTTGGGGTGTGCTTGAATCAGTTTATCTGCTAACATGGGATAGACGTCATGTTCCAGTTCTTTTCGTAGTTGCCGGATAAAATAATCGTTTTTTGAAAGCAAAAGACTGGTTACATGGTCTTGGTTTTTCTTGAAATGCTGAAAGATATGGGCCAAGTAGTCTTGTGGAGAGAGGTGTTCAGCACGCTCAAATAGATGGTGAAAGAGCTGTTGGCAGAGCTCATCCAGCAATAATTCCTTGCTTTCATAATGACTATAAAAGGTCGAACGCCCTACGTCAGCGAGGTCAATAATATCCTGAACAGTAATGGCCTCGTAGCCCTTAGTGTTCAAAAGTTGTAGAAAAGCTTGATAGATGGCTTTTTTTGTTTTACTGATACGGCGGTCAATGTTAGTCATATGGACACTTGAGGCAAATTGTTCAGAACTGAATAAAGCTGACCTTTTGCTTCTATCCTTTCTTTGAGTTTTAGTGGATAATGATAATGAACAAGATGTTCATAAATCTATTATAACAAAGGAATGAGAAATATGAAGGCAAAATATACTGTTTGGCTAGCTTTTTTCTTAAATTTGACTTATGCCATTGTCGAGTTTATTGCAGGTGGAGTATTTGGTTCGAGCGCTGTTCTTGCTGACTCTGTGCATGACTTGGGAGATGCGATTGCAATTGGAATATCAGCTTTTCTAGAAACCATCTCTAATCGTGAAGAAGATAATCAGTACTCCTTGGGTTATAAGCGGTTTAGTCTGCTAGGAGCCTTGGTAACAGCGATAATACTCATGACAGGATCAGTTCTAGTCGTTTTGGAAAGTGTTACGAAGATTTTAAATCCGCAACCAGTCAATGACGAGGGGATTCTCTGGTTAGGAATTATTGCGATTACTATTAATGTGTTAGCGAGTCTAGTAGTTGGTAAGGGAAAGACAAAGAATGAGTCTATTCTGAGTCTGCATTTTCTGGAAGATACCCTAGGGTGGCTGGCTGTCATCCTAATGGCCATTGTTCTTCGATTTACGGACTGGTATATCCTAGATCCACTTTTGTCCCTTGTCATTTCTTTCTTTATTCTTTCAAAAGCTCTTCCACGTTTTTGGTCTACGCTCAAGATTTTCTTGGATGCTGTGCCAGAAGGACTAGAGACAGGTGATTTGGAGAAAGATTTGGAGTCTCTGACCAATGTCAAAAGTGTCAATCAACTTAGCATTTGGTCCATGGATGGTCTGGAAAATAATGCCATTATCCATCTCTGTTTAGAAGATTGGGAGCAGATGACGGAAACAAAGAATCAAGTACGTCAGCTCTTAGAAGAAAGAGGTGTGCAGAATATTACTATCGAAGTGGACACCAGTCAAAGCAATCATGCGCAACATAAGCGGAGGGTAACAGCATTAGAGCAGCCCCACGGGCATCAACACTAGAAAAAGAGGCTGGGACAAAACTCAATTTCAAGAGAGAATGAAGTAAATCTTCACACAAAAACGCATAGTATCAAGGTTTCTAAACATTTGACACTATGCGCTTTTTGCTTTTAGAGACTTTTTGCCTAGCTTATTTAATATCTTAATCATTCCTTGTACTTTCTCTCAATGTCAGTCTGGTTCCCAGCATGGTTAGGCTAGGGATTTTGCGACCGTGGAGGACTTCCTTATTAAGAATATCCATGCCTGCTCGGCCCATTTCCTCAGTATAAACCGTGATACTAGAAAGGGGAGGATAAACTTGCTTGGTCAGACTAGTGTCGTTAAAGGAAATGAGGCTGACGCGGTCTGGCAGGCTGATTCCAGCTTCTTGGAGGGCACGGAGGGCACCAATGGCTAAACTATCACTGGCAGCAAAAAAGGCTGGTGGGAGTTGGTCTCCTAAACTCTGAATAGCCTCCTTCATCAAGTTATAGCCAGACTGGGCAGTAAAGCTCCCTTGAAAGACCAGTTCATCATGATAGATTCCTTTTGCTTGACTGTAGTTTTTAAAATTCTCCAACCGCTTATCCTCAATGATTTCTTCTTGGTCAGTTGTTTCCTCAAGACCTGTTAGAATCCCAATGCGATTCAACCCTTGACTGAGGAAATAATCGACAACCTGTTTCATGGCAGTGTAAAAGTCCGTGATAATGCAGGTATGTCCCATCGAGAGGGGATCGCTGTCTAAAAATACAAGAGGCTTTTGGTATTCTTCAAAGGCAGAAATCTGAGCTCGGCTAAATTTTCCGATGCAGAGAATCCCAATTACTTCCTCGCTTAATGTAAAAGGATGGTCATTAAAATAGCGCAAGATATCATAGTCCAGTTCTTGGGCTCTTTTTTCGATGCCTAGGCGAATCTGGTAGTAGTAGAGATCGTCTAGCTCCCCTTGTTCGCTGACCCATTGGATAATGGCAATCTTTTGCTTGGGCTTGTGGGACTCGCCTGTCTTGAGATGCTTAGTGTAGCCCAGCTCTTCAGCAACGGTTAAAATACGGTGCCTGGTTTCTTCTGTAACAGATAGGCTCTGGTCGCGGTTGAGGACACGGGATACGGTCGCGATAGAGACAGAGGCTAGCTGTGCAATGTCTTTTAAGGTAGCCATAAATCCTCCTTTTTTAGGTTAGTATATCATATTTTTCTGCTTTTTACTGATAGTTTAGTAAAAGTTTAGTAAAAAGGATTGACCTTGGGGAATCCCTTGGATACAATAGAAGAAAACGATTACACGTTAAGCCGACTTAACGGACAGTAAAAGGAGAAATCATATGACACAACATCTTACTGCTGAAGCACTTCGCAAAGACTTTCTTGCTATTTTTGGTCAAGAAGCAGACCAAACCTTCTTTTCACCAGGTCGTATCAATTTGATTGGTGAACACACGGACTACAACGGTGGGCACGTTTTTCCAGCTGCTATTTCCTTGGGAACTTATGGTGCAGCTCGTAAGCGTGACGACCAAGTCTTGCGTTTCTACTCAGCTAACTTTGAGGACAAGGGCATTATCGAAGTGCCTCTCGTTGACCTCAAGTTTGAAAAAGAGCACAACTGGACCAATTACCCAAAAGGCGTTCTTCATTTCTTGCAAGAAGCTGGGCATGTGATTGACAAAGGTTTTGATTTTTATGTTTATGGGAATATCCCAAATGGTGCTGGTTTGTCTTCTTCAGCATCATTGGAACTCTTGACAGGAGTCGTGGCAGAGCATCTCTTTGATTTAAAATTAGAGCGTCTCGATTTGGTTAAAATCGGAAAACAAACAGAAAACAACTTTATCGGAGTCAACTCTGGCATTATGGACCAATTTGCTATTGGTATGGGGGCTGATCAACGTTCTATTTACTTAGATACTAACACTTTAGAGTATGATTTGGTACCACTTGATTTGAAGGACAATGTCGTTGTTATCATGAACACCAATAAACGCCGTGAATTGGCGGATTCTAAATATAATGAACGCCGTGCTGAATGTGAAAAAGCAGTGGAAGAATTGCAAGCAGCCTTGGATATTCAGACTTTGGGTGAATTAGACGAGTGGGCCTTTGACCAATACAGCTACCTGATTAAAGATGAAAATCGTTTGAAACGTTCTCGCCATGCTGTGCTTGAAAACCAACGTACCCTCAAAGCTCAAGTAGCCCTCCAAGCAGGAGATTTGAAAACATTTGGTCGTTTGATGAATGCGTCACACGTTTCCCTAGAGCATGATTATGAAGTAACTGGTTTGGAATTGGATACTCTTGTTCATACAGCTTGGGTACAAGAAGGAGTTCTCGGTGCTCGTATGACAGGGGCAGGCTTTGGCGGATGTGCCATTGCTTTGGTGCAAAAAGATGCTGTTGATGCCTTTAAGGAAGCTGTAGGCAAACACTACGAGGAAGTAGTTGGATACGCTCCAAGTTTCTATATCGCTGAAGTTGCAGGTGGCACTCGCGTCCTTGACTAGTCAAAAGGAGGCTCTATAGTGACCTTAGTAGATAAATTTGTAACACATGTCATTTCTGAAAGTTCATTTGAGGAAATGGATCGAATCTACCTGACCAATCGTGTCTTGGCACGAGTGGGAGATGGTGTTTTGGAAGTTGAGACCAATCTGGATAAAGTGATTGACCTCAAGGACCAGCTGGTTGAGGAAGCCATTCAATTAGAGACGATTGAGGATAGTCAGACTGCGCGTGAAATCCTCGGTGCTGAACTGATGGACTTGGTGACCCCTTGTCCAAGTCAGGTCAATCGTGACTTTTGGGCAACCTACGCTCAATCTCCTGAGCAGGCGATTGCGGATTTTTACCAACTCAGTCAGAAGAATGACTACATCAAACTCAAGGCTATTGCTAAAAATATCGCTTATCGTGTTCCATCTGACTACGGAGAACTTGAAATTACCATCAATCTCTCTAAGCCTGAAAAGGATCCAAAGGAGATTGCGGCAGCTAAGTTGGTGCAAGCTAGCAATTATCCTCAGTGTCAGCTTTGTCTAGAGAATGAAGGTTACCATGGTCGGGTCAACCACCCAGCTCGCAGCAATCACCGTATTATCCGTTTTGAAATGGCGGGTCAGGAGTGGGGTTTCCAGTATTCACCCTATGCTTACTTTAATGAGCACTGTATTTTCTTAGATGGCCAGCATCGTCCCATGACGATTAGCCGTCAGAGTTTTGAGCGTCTACTGGCTATTGTAGAGCAGTTTCCAGGATATTTTGCTGGCTCTAATGCCGACTTGCCGATTGTGGGGGGGTCTATTCTAACTCATGACCACTATCAAGGAGGCCGTCACGTATTTCCTATGGAATTGGCTCCCTTGCAAAAGACCTTTCGATTTGCAGGTTTTGAGCAGGTCAAGGCTGGGATTGTCAAGTGGCCAATGTCAGTGTTGCGTTTGACTTCGGATTCCAAAGAAGATTTGATCAACTTGGCTGATAAGATTTTGCAGGAATGGCGTCAGTATTCAGATCCAAGGGTGCAAGTCTTGGCAGAAAGTAATGGGACACCGCATCATACCATCACACCGATTGCCCGTAAACGCAACGGTCAGTTTGAGTTGGACTTGGTCTTGAGGGACAATCAGACTTCTGCAGAACATCCTGATGGCATCTATCATCCCCACAAGGATGTCCAACATATCAAGAAGGAAAATATCGGCTTAATTGAGGTCATGGGCTTGGCTATTTTGCCACCACGTCTGAAAGAAGAAGTGGAGCAAGTCGCTAACTACCTAGTGGGAGAAGGGGAGACAGTTGCCGATTATCATCAGGAATGGGCATACCAACTAAAAGCCCAACATCCAGACCTAACGGATAAAGAAAAAGCTCTTGAAATCGTCAAGGACTCTGTGGGTGCTATCTTTGCTCGTGTGCTTGAGGATGCAGGAGTCTACAAGCAGACAGAACAAGGGCAGACAGCCTTTATGCGCTTTGTGGAGCAGGTCGGAATTTTGCTAGACTAGGAGCTTTCTCCTTGCACAGTCCTATAAAAAGTAGTATCATAGTGTCGTTTGAACTATCAGGAGGAAACGATGAAAGATTTTCATTTTGACGCTATATCTGCCTTTGAAAATTACGAAATTGAAAAAATGAGAGATGGTCACGTTGTGGTAACGACAAAAGTAGTGGACTCGTCGCTCAACTACTATGGCAATGCTCATGGTGGCTATCTCTTTACCCTTTGTGATCAGATCAGTGGTTTGGTGGTTATCTCGCTGGGGCTTGATGGAGTGACACTCCAATCTTCTATCAACTACCTCAAAGCAGGAAAACTCGACGATGTATTGACCATTAAAGGAGAATGCGTCCATCAAGGTCGCACAACTTGTGTAGTAGATGTCGATATCACCAATCAAGAAGGAAGAAACGTCTGCAAAGCAACCTTTACCATGTTTGTCACAGGCCAGAGGTCAGAAGACAGACAGGTGAGGATATAAATAGTAATTTAATAGAGTGAGGTGAATTTTGGAATTTATAAAATTTGCCTTACTCATTTTTTGATATTGATATGATTTAATTCTAAAATAGAAAATTTAGTAATGTGGTAGAAAATACAAGAGTTGTGTTTTAATTTCTATGGTATAATTAAAAGCATGAAGATAAAAGAAATAAAGGAAGTTACTTTACAACCGTTCACGAAATGGACAGGTGGTAAAAGACAATTATTGCCTGTTATTAGAGAATTAATGCCTAAAACCTATAACAGGTATTTCGAACCTTTTGTTGGAGGTGGAGCTTTATTTTTTGATTTAGCTCCTAAAGATGCAGTTATTAATGATTTTAATACTGAACTAATAAATTGCTATCAACAAATTAAAGACAATCCTCAAGAATTGATTGAAATTTTGAAAGTTCATCAGGAATATAATTCAAAAGAATATTATTTAGATTTACGTTCTGCTGATCGTGATGAAAGAATAGATATGATGTCTGAAGTACAAAGGGCAGCACGTATTCTCTATATGTTGAGAGTAGACTTTAATGGTTTATATCGTGTGAATTCTAAGAATCAGTTTAATGTACCTTATGGTCGTTATAAAAATCCTAAAATTGTTGATGAGAATTTGGTATCTGCTATTTCAACTTATCTGAATAATAATCAAATAGAAATTAAAAAAGGAGATTTTGAAAAGGCTGTTTTGGATGTTCAACCAGGGGATTTTGTATATTTTGATCCCCCGTATATTCCATTGTCAGAGACAAGTGCCTTTACTTCCTACACTCATGAGGGGTTTTCATATGATGATCAAGTAAGATTAAGAGATACCTTTAAAAAATTGAGTGATGCAGGGGCTTATGTTATGTTGTCAAACTCCTCTATTTTTTTGGTAGAGGAGTTGTATCGAGATTTTAATATCCATTATGTTGAAGCTAACCGAACTAATGGAGCAAAATCTTCGAGTCGAGGAAAAATTTCTGAAATTATAGTCACAAATTATGAAAAATAACGAATATAAGTATGGAGGTGTTTTAATGACAAAACCATACTATAATAAAGATAAAATGATTCTTGTTCATGCAGATACGTTTAAGTTATTATCGAAAATGAAACCAGAAAGCATGGACATGATCTTTGCTGATCCTCCATATTTTTTGAGTAACGGTGGTATATCAAATTCTGGGGGACAGGTTGTATCTGTAGATAAAGGTGACTGGGATAAGATTTCTTCCTTTGAGGAAAAGCACGAATTCAATCGTAAATGGATTCGTTTAGCAAAAGAAGTTTTGAAGCCTAATGGGACTATTTGGATTTCGGGGAGTTTACATAATATTTACTCAGTTGGAATGGCATTAGAGCAAGAAGGTTTTAAAATTCTAAATAACATTACTTGGCAGAAAACAAACCCTGCACCTAATTTATCCTGTCGTTATTTCACTCATTCTACTGAAACTATTTTATGGGCAAGAAAAAATGATAAAAAAGCTCGTCATTATTACAATTACGATTTGATGAAAGAGCTAAATGATGGTAAGCAAATGAAAGATGTTTGGACAGGTGCTTTGACGAAAAAAGCTGAGAAATGGGCTGGCAAGCATCCAACACAAAAACCAGAATATTTATTGGAACGTATAATTTTGGCCTCTACTAAAGAGGGTGACTATATTCTAGATCCATTTGTTGGTAGTGGCACTACGGGTGTTGTTGCGAAGCGATTAGGTAGAAGATTTATAGGTATCGATGCTGAAAAAGAATATTTAAAAATTGCAAAGAAGAGGTTGGAGGTATAGAGAAGTGTTAGAGTTAGGTGAGTATGCAACTTATAAAGAATTTGGCCTTGAACTTATTAACTGTTTAGAACATTCTGGTTTTTCCGAGTCAATTAAAGAGGGAGAAGAAGCTAAATCTAGAATCCTTATAACACCTCAAGATATAACGTTGATATTTTATGGATATAAGGCAACAAACGAGGAGACTAAAAAACGATTAAAGAGAAATTCTTACGATTGTTTAGTAAGATTTAAGGAAGAAGATGTAAGTTTTATAACAATCTGTAAGGAAATAATAGAAAAATGTCATATTGAAAAATTTCCTGTAAAACTAATAAAGAATATAGTATATATTGTCTTGAGGTCAATCTCACAAAGGCCATTAACAACAATAGAATCTACAATTTCAGATTATTTATTAATTGAAAACCAACTAATTAGAATTAATAATCCATTATATAATGACAGATATCTATCATCAGAAGAAATTGATAATGGTATTAAAGAGTTAAGAAGTGTATTAGCTTTATTGAATGATGTTGGAAAATTTTCCTTGCAAGAAATTATAAATATAATAAGTTATATTGCAATTATCGAGGAATTTAATTATCCGAAACTTGAGGGTGATACTAAATATAGAGGACGTTCAGATTGTTTTGGTAGATATATTGAGGTTTTATTTGGTGATATAGATGAACTTGGTAGACATATTTCTGAACAATCTTTTTCTGTAGGTGCGCATTTTATTCATGATCAAAGATACCAAGATTATTATTTAACTAAATATATAGAGATGGATAGACTTGAGTTGAACAATCAAGGTGAATATTTTTAAGAAAGGAATCTTATGAATCTATTAAATTATCATAAATTACCGTCAGAAGAGCGCTTGGGAAAATTTCTTTCTACGCTTTCAATTACCAACAGAACGCCAGAGTACTATGTGAATTGGAGTAAAGTTAATCGTGAGACCAAGAAGTATGAATTAGAGTTAAATACATTAAACTACTTAATTGGTAAAGACGATATTTATTCAGAAGCATTACACTTATTCATTAAACAACCCAATTTGTTAAAAGCAATCCCTAGCTTGATTGCAAGTCGTGATAAAGTTTTAGATGTTTTAACAATAGATGAAAACGATAATATGTCTTTTGAACAATTGGATTTCAAAACGATAGACACTAGTAGAATAGATGATTACATGAAATTTATTGAGCAATCCGGTTTATTAAATTTTTTACAACAACATGCTAATCGTTCATTAGTTGATTATGTTTATGGAGTGGAGACTGGATTAGATAGCAATGCACGAAAAAACCGAAGTGGAACAACCATGGAGGGGATTTTAGAGAGACATGTAGCAAAAATTTCTCAGGAACAAAGATTAGAATGGAAAGCTCAAGCTACAGCTCAATATATTAAAGAAAAGTGGGGGATTAAAGTACCTGTTGATAAGTCTGAGAGAAGATTTGATGTTGCAGTTTATTCCCGAGAAAAACATAAGGTTTGGTTGATTGAAACAAATTATTATGGCGGCGGAGGAAGTAAATTAAAAGCGGTTGCTGGAGAGTTTACTGAACTCAGTCAATTTGTTGTTACTTCAGATGACAATGTTGAATTTGTTTGGGTTACTGATGGTCAAGGATGGAAAACAGCACACTTACCACTAGCAGAAGCATTTAGTAACATTACGAATGTATTCAATTTAGAGATGTTAAGAGAAGGATTTTTAGCTGATTTATTTTTACAATAATTGTTCATTAGCTATAAACAAAAAAGAGGCTCGCACCTCTTTTTCTTATTTCTTTTTATGATTTAATACGGCATTGAGGACAATGGCAAGTAGGCTGGCTACAACGATTCCGTTTGAGAAGAACATTTGGAAGGCTGTCGGCATGCTGAAAAAGAGATTACTGTTATTGAGTCCGACACCTGCAGCGATGGAGACTGCTGCGATAAGAAAGTTGTGTTCATTGTTAGCAAAATCAACACGGGCGAGAATTTGCATCCCTTGAATGGATACAAATCCAAACATCACCAGCATGGCACCACCGAGGACAGGGCTTGGAATGATTTGGGCAAGGGCGCCAAACTTAGGAAGCAGTCCAAGGAGAACGAGGAAACCAGCTGCGTAGTAGATTGGCAGGCGTTTCTTGATGCCTGACAATTTAACCAAACCAACGTTCTGTGAAAATCCTGTGTAAGGGAAGGTATTGAAGATTCCTCCGAGAAGTACGGCCAAACCTTCTGCGCGGTAACCGTTGCGAAGGCGCGTGCTGTCGATTGGGTCTTTTGTGATATCAGACAAGGCTAGGTAAACACCAGTGGATTCAACCATAGACACCGTTGCGATGATACACATCATGACAATAGATGAAATTTCAAAGGTTGGCATCCCAAAGTAGAGTGGAGTTGGGACATGGACAAGAGGTGCTGCTGCAACAGGAGAGAAGTCCACCAAGCCCATAGTAGCAGCAATGGCAGTTCCAACAACTAGACCAATCAAAATGGAGATCGACTTGATAAATCCTTTGGTAAAGATGTTAATCAAGAGGATAATCAGAACAGTGATGGCTGCAAGCAAGAGACTTTGACCAGTTGGCTCTGGAACGTTATTTCCCATATTTCCAATAGCGACCGGAATCAAGGTTAAACCAATCGTGGTAATAACAGAACCTGTTACGATAGATGGGAATAGATTGGCTACTTTTGAGAAGATGCCCGAAACAAGAACTACGTAAATCCCTGATGCGATAAGGGCACCAAACATAGCACCACTACCATGGCTTTGACCAATCATAATCAAGGGAGCGACCGACTGGAAGGCAACTCCGAGAACGACTGGTAGTCCAATTCCAAAGTATTTGTTGAGTTGGAGTTGGAGGAAGGTTGCCACCCCACACATGAAGATATCTGTAGAAATCAGGTAGGTCAACTGCTCAGCTGAATAGCCAAGGGCTGTCGCAATCATGATGGGAACCAGGATGGATCCTGAATACATGGCTAGTAAGTGCTGCAAGCCAAGAATGGCTGCTTGCGAGTGTTTTTCTTGAGTTTGCATTAGAGATCTGCCTCCTTAAATACGACCTGACCATTTTCAAAACGATCCAAACGAGCGAGTGATAGAACAGGGTAACCTGCTTTTTCAAGCAAATCACGGCCATCTTGGAAAGATTTTTCAATCACGATCCCGATAGCTTCAACTGTGGCTCCAGCTTGTTCGATGATTTGAATCAAGCCTTTGGCAGCTTGGCCGTTAGCAAGGAAATCGTCGATAATCAAGACCTTGTCCTCTGGTGAGAGGAATTTTCCAGCGATAGAAACAGTGCTGGTCACTTGCTTGGTAAAGGAGTAAACTTCGGCAGTTAAGATACCTTCGTTCATAGTGATGTTTTTAGCTTTTTTAGCAAAAATCATGGGAACGTTTAAGGCTTCAGCTGTAAAAACGGCTGGCGCAATACCTGACGCTTCAATGGTCACGACCTTGGTAATACCAGCAGAAGCAAATTTTTCCGCAAAAACCTTACCAATCTCTCGCATCAAGCTAAAGTCAACTTGGTGGGTTAAAAAGGAATCCACCTTGAGGATGTTATCACCCAAGATATGCCCATCCTTGAGGATGCGCTCTTCTAATAATTTCATAAGACCTCCTAAAGTCTAAAAGCTAATCCATCTGCTTGTTTATAGTTTCTAGCAAGAAATAGAAAAAGGACCTACTTAATCTCCAAGTAAGTCCCCCAAATAGGCATGGCAAAAACGGCCATACCTCACTCTGACTTACTTATTGTTAGGTGTTCCGGCACCTTGTAGAAACGTCGTGCCAATTCACGACATAAACAAGTAAAATGATATTCAATTTTAAATAGGCTTGAGCCAATGTTTTTATTTTACACTAAATAACTTTAGAAATCAAATATTTTGTTAGTGTTTTTGTTTTAAAAACGAACAAATATAATAAAAATGGGCAAAAATTAACTTATTGGCTAACATTTAGAAAGTTTTTCCATCATAAAAGGCATATTATCAAGATTTTTCAAGACTTGACAATATGCCTTTTTCTAACTTTAAAGACTTTTTCCCAGTCTTTATTATTCTACTCGCTAAATCTTAAAAAATAGCCATCTGGATCCAAGACTGCAAATTCATGTGGATAAATATAGTGATCCCCAACACGAAACTTTCTTTTGGTTAAGGGACGATAAATAGGATAGTTGGCTTCCAGCAGTTTTTGGTGGAGCTGAGGAACATCTGCAATGCCAAAGGAAATATTGACACCGCGCCCGAAAGGATAGGTCAGCTGAGCTAATTCTCCTGAGCTGCCTTCTTCTAGCATAAGTTGGCAGTCTTCAAGCGAGAGGAAGAGAAATTTCTCCTCTGGACGCTCGTATTCGACAGAGAATCCTAGCAGGTCGCAGTAGAAGTGGCGTGATTTTTCGATGTCAGATACTACAAATTCAGGAATGACAGCTTGATAGTCCATTCGTTTTCTCCTTAGAGCTCAATCTCCATGACAATGGGTGTGTGGTCTTGGCGCGCACCGGAGTCAATCATATCAGACTTGGTCACCTTGTCAGCCACGCGGTTACTTGTGAGCCAGTAGTCGATTCTCCAGCCTGTATTGTTGATTTTAGAAGTCTTGCTGCGCTGTGCCCACCAAGTGTAGCGTTCTGGAACATCGCCGTGAATGTGGCGGAAGGTATCAGTAAATCCAGTTGCCAAAAGGTTGGTAAATCCAGCACGCTCCTCGTCGGTAAATCCTGGTGAACGACGGTTGCTGGCAGGATTTGCAAGGTCGATTTCATTGTGGGCTACATTGTAGTCACCGGTCGCCAGGACTGGTTTTTCTTTGTCTAGTTCAGCCAAGTACTCAGCATATTTGACATCCCAGACTTGACGTTCTTCCAAGCGTTTGAGACCGTCGCCAGCATTTGGTGTGTAAACCTGGGTCACGAAAAATTCATCAAATTCTAGAGTGATGATACGACCTTCCAAGTCCATGGTAGAAGGGGCACCGATTTCTGGGAAAGTGACAGTAGGTGTAAGTTCTTTCTTATAAAGGAACATGGTTCCAGCATAGCCTTTACGGGCAGGCTCTTGGGAAGAGCGCCACGTGTTTTCGTAGCCTGGGAAGAGTTCTTCTAAAATTTCTAAGTGTTTCTTTGTAGGCCCCTTGGCAGAAAGCTTGGTTTCTTGGATAGCAATGATATCAGCATTTTCAGCGACCAAGGTTTGTAGGACTTCTTGGGACAATTTGGCACGAGCTGAGTCACTAGTTAGGGCAGCGTTTAGGGAATCAATATTCCATGAGATAAGTTTCATAAAGTTACCTTTTTCATTCAGATTATAGATTTTATTATACCAAAAAAAGGCCTATTTCCCCAACGTATGGTTTGAAAAATCACTCTTTAGACTTTATCCTGAGAAAATAAAAATTTCCTAAACTATTTAGAAAAAAATCTAAATAGTTCTTGTGTTTAGAATAGAAAGGTGTATAATGTTATTTAGAAAAATATCTAAATAGAAAGTGAAGTTACATTTATGTCAAATAAGAGAACAATCCTTCTTTTTGTGGTCTTGGCTTATGCCCTTGCTTGGATAATATGGTTGGCACTATGGCTAAGTGGTGTTGGTCTAAATTCTCCATGGAGTCAACTTGCTAGTATTGTAGCCATGTGGATGCCTGCACTTGCAGTCTTTATTTTAGGGAAAATCACGAATCAACCTAGTGGAATCAAATCTAAATTAGCCGTGAATATCAAGAGGAACTGGCGCTTTTACTTACTAGCTATCTGGTTACCAGCAGTTATCAGTTTTTTAGGAGCAGGACTTTATTTTCTTGTATTTCCTAGCAATTTCAGCCTTGGTTTTGAATCTATTCAAGCTATTTTACAAGAAAAAGGAGTCCTTCAATCACCGTTCCCCTTATCTTTCTTGGCCTTGATTCAAATCCTAGCTAGTTTGACCTACGCTCCTTTTCTTAATAGTTTCTTTGCATTGGGGGAGGAAATTGGTTGGCGTGGCTATCTTTACCCAGTGCTAAGAGGACGCTTTTCACTAGTCCAGACTCATGTCTTACTTGCTCTCATTTGGAGTCTATGGCATTTACCAATCAATTTGCAAGGATATAATTATGGTCTTACTTATTTTGCTTATCCCGTTTTGGGAGTTGTTGCTATGTTTCTATTTTGTTTTAGCGTAGGAATATTGTTGAGCTGGTTGTTGGAAAAGACAGATTCTATCTGGGCTTCTGCTCTATTTCATGGGGCAATCAATGCAACTGCAGGTATTGGGTTACTCTTCCAATTACCAGGAGAAAAAGTTTCAAGCCTCTTGATTTTAGGCCCATCACCGACCGGAATGCTATCAGTTCTACCTTGCTTATTCCTAGCCCTACTAATATTACAAAGGGAAAGGAGTCATTATGAGTTTTGCAAATAGTTTTAAAGCCTTATCTCATCCAGTTAGGAGAGAGATTTTAAATTTACTCAAAGCAGGTAGATTATCTGCAGGAGAAATTGCCAGTTATTTCGAGTTGACAGGTGCAACGATTTCACACCATCTCACGATTTTGAGAGCAGCGGATTTGATTCATGAAATGAAAGAAAAAAACTTTATTTATTATGAGTTAAATACATCGGTTTTAGAGGATATAATGGTTTGGTTAGCAGATCTGAAAGGAGATCATTTTGATGAAGATAAAAATCAATAAGAAATTGGTATTATTTACGAGCATTCTCATCCTACTACCTTCCCTTGTAGGTTGTGTTTTCTGGAATCAATTACCAGAGGAGATACCCACTCATTTTAATCTACTGGGTCAAGCAGATGGCTACAATCATAAAGTGTTTGCTATCTTTGGATTGCCGGCTCTCATGCTTTTGATGCATTGGGTGCTTCTATTTTTAATGGTTAAGGATCCTAAATCTAGCAATATCAGTCCAAAAATACAAATTTTAATTTACTGGATTATTCCTTTTGTATCTTGTCTATCAATGATTTCTATCTTCGGAGAATCTTTGGGTTATTCCATGATGAGTGGGCTACTAGCTCAGATTTTTATGGGAGTCGTGATGATCGTAATTGGAAATTATCTACCAAAAACACACCGAAATTATATAATCGGTATTCGACTACCGTGGACCTTGGAGAATGATGAAAACTGGAGAAAAACGCATCGTCTAGCTGGAAAAATTTGGGTATTAGGAGGATTGTTATTGTTTCTGAATTCCTTTGTGCAACTATATGTTTACTGGATATTCTTCTTGACACTTTTCTTTGTAGTGATAATTCCTAGTGTCTATTCTTATCAATTATCAAAATTAGAATCTTGAAACAGGTATTTGAGTCATTAGTTAGAGAAGTTGGTCTGATAAGTCTATTTCCCCAACGTATAGTTTGAAAAATCACCCTCTTTCGTTTATAATGAAGAATGATTATATGAAAGGGAGTGAAAATAAATGAAATTTTACTCATATGACTATGTGCTTAGCCAAATCAGTCAGCAAAATGGCATCATGATTGGCTTTGGGATTGTGCTCCTAGCTATCACAGGATTTTTTGCTTTTAAGGCTTATCGAGATAAAAAGGGAACTAAATTTCGGGAATTGGTCATGATTTTGGCCTTGACTTTGGTAGCCATGCTTTTGGTGACGATTTCAAAATACCAGACCAATCAAGCCTCAAACAACCAATTTCAAACCTCCCTTCATTTCATAGAGGTTGTTTCCAAAGACTTGGGAGTGGATAAATCAAAAGTTTATGTCAATACTTCAGCTGCCACTGATGGAGCGCTTGTCAAGGTAGGTTCAGATTTCTACCGTGCCATGAACGGGAGCCAACCAGACAAGTATCTTTTAGAGAAATTAGAATTGCATCAAACAGACGCTATTGAATTGGTGGAGGTAAACAAATGACACTCAACTATATGGAAATTTTAATCAAACTGGCCTTGGGTCTTTTCTCGCTGGTTTTTGTTATCAATGTGACAGGAAAAGGAAACCTAGCACCTAACTCTGCGACAGACCAAATTCAGAACTATGTTCTCGGTGGTATCATCGGTGGGGTAATTTACAATAGTTCAATCAGTATTCTGCAATACGCAGTGATTTTGATGATGTGGACGATTTTGGTCTTGACCCTCAAATGGATTAACAACAATGTTCGTTTTGTCAAACGCTTGATTGATGGGAAACCAACTCTCCTCATCAAAAATGGGAAGATTGACCCAGAAGCCTGTCGTTCAGTTGGCTTGTCTGCATCGGATGTAGCCCTCAAACTTCGTAGCCAAGGAATTTTCCAGATGAAACAGGTTAAACGAGCTGTGCAGGAGCAAAATGGCCAACTCATCGTGGTCCAAATGGGAGATGAAAATCCTAAGTATCCAGTTGTGACTGACGGTGTGATTCAAGTTGATGTTTTGGAATCGATTGGTCGTAGCGAAGAGTGGTTGCTTGATAACCTCAACAAGCAAGGACATGACAATGTAGCCAATATCTTTATCGCTGAGTATGACAAGGGTGCCGTCACAGTCGTAACCTATGAATAAGAAAAGCCTGGGGTCTTGTACTCTTCGAAAATCAAATTCAAACTGCGTCAACGTCGCCTTGCCGTACTCGAGTACAGCCTGCGGCTAGTTTCCTAGTTTGCTCTTTGATTTTCATTGAGTATTGGCCTCAGGTTTTCATTTGCAATCAGAAAGGGATTTTATGTCCATTATTCAAAAACTTTGGTGGTTTTTCAAGTTAGAAAAACGCCGTTATCTAGTCGGAATTGTGGCCCTGGTCTTGGTTTCCGTCCTCAATCTCATTCCACCTATGGTCATGGGGCGGGTGATTGATGCTATCACATCGGGGCAATTAACCCAGCAGGACCTCCTTCTTGACCTATTTTATTTGCTACTTGCAGCCTTTGGGATGTATTATCTGCGCTATGTTTGGCGCATGTATATCCTCGGGACTTCCTACCGTTTGGGGCAGATTATGCGTTCTCGCTTGTTTGAGCATTTCACAAAAATGTCTCCAGCCTTTTATCAGACCTATCGGACAGGGGACCTGATGGCGCATGCCACCAACGATATCAATGCCTTAACTCGTCTGGCGGGTGGAGGAGTCATGTCTGCGGTGGATGCTTCAATCACAGCTTTAGTGACCTTGCTAACCATGCTTTTTAGCATCTCATGGCAAATGACCTTAGTTGCCATTTTACCCTTACCTTTCATGGCTTATGCGACCAGTCGTTTAGGGAGAAAGACTCATAAGGCTTTTGGTGAATCTCAAGCTGCCTTTTCTGAACTCAATAACAAGGTTCAGGAGTCTGTATCAGGTATTAAAGTGACCAAGTCTTTCGGTTATCAGGCGGATGAGCTTGAGTCCTTTCAGGCAGTCAATGAATTGACCTTCAAAAAGAATCTCAAAACCATGAAATACGATAGTCTCTTTGACCCCATGGTTCTCTTATTTGTTGGTTCATCCTATGTGTTAACCCTCTTAGTCGGCTCCTTGATGGTTCAGGAAGGACAGATTACGGTTGGAAATCTGGTCACCTTTATCAGCTACTTGGATATGCTGGTTTGGCCTCTTATGGCTATTGGTTTCCTCTTTAATATCACTCAGCGAGGGAAGGTTTCCTATCAGCGGATTGAGGAACTTTTGTCTCAGGAATCACCTGTACAAGACCCAGAGTTTCCTTTAGATGGCATTGAAAATGGACGTTTGGAATATGCCATTGATAGCTTTGCCTTTGAAAATGAGGAAACACTGACCAATGTTCACTTTAGTTTGGAAAAAGGGCAAACTCTGGGATTGGTCGGACAGACAGGCTCTGGAAAAACGTCCTTGATCAAGCTTCTCTTGCGTGAATACGATGTGGATAAGGGAGCCATTTACCTAAACGGTCATGATATTCGGGATTATCGTCTGACGGACCTTCGCAGTCTCATGGGCTATGTTCCTCAGGACCAGTTCCTCTTTGCGACTTCGATTTTAGATAATATCCGCTTTGGCAATCCTAACTTGCCCCTTTCAGCGGTCGAGGAAGCGACTAAGCTAGCTCAAGTTTATCAAGACATTGTAGACATGCCTCAAGGATTTGATACACTGATTGGTGAAAAGGGAGTCAGTCTTTCTGGAGGTCAAAAGCAGCGTCTGGCCATGAGTCGAGCTATGATTTTAGACCCTGATATCTTGATTTTAGATGATTCTTTGTCCGCCGTGGATGCCAAGACAGAGTATGCGATTATCGACAACCTCAAGGAGACGCGAAAGGACAAGACAACCATTATTACGGCTCATCGCCTCAGTGCAGTTGTCCATGCAGATTTGATTTTAGTCCTGCAAAATGGGCAAATCATCGAACGAGGCAGACACGAAGACTTGCTAGCTTTGGATGGCTGGTATGCCCAAACCTACCAGTCTCAGCAGCTGGAAATGAAGGGAGAAGAAGATGCAGAATAAGAAAGAACAATGGACTGTATTGAAGCGCTTGATGTCTTATCTCAAACCTTATGGACTCCTTACCTTTTTGGCACTTAGTTTTCTACTAGCGACGACGATCATTAAAAGTGTCATTCCCCTTGTGGCCTCCCACTTTATCGACCAGTATCTCAGCAATCTCAACCAACTCGCTGTGACCGTTTTGCTGGCCTACTATGGCCTTTATATCCTACAAACTCTGGTCCAGTATGTCGGCAATCTTCTCTTTGCGCGCGTGTCTTACAGTATTGTTAGGGATATTCGTCGGGATGCCTTTGCCAATATGGAAAAGCTGGGCATGTCTTATTTTGACAAGATGCCAGCAGGCTCTATCGTCTCTCGTTTGACAAATGACACCGAGACTATCAGTGATATGTTTTCGGGGATTTTATCCAGCTTTATTTCAGCAGTTTTCATCTTTCTGACAACCCTTTATACCATGTTAGTGTTGGATTTCCGTTTGACTGCTTTAGTCTTGCTCTTTCTCCCCTTGATTTTCCTTTTGGTCAATCTCTATCGAAAAAAATCTGTCAAGATTATCGAGAAAACCAGAAGTCTTTTGTCAGATATCAATAGCAAGCTGGCTGAAAACATCGAGGGAATCAGAATAATCCAGGCCTTTAATCAAGAGAAGCGCCTACAGTCAGAGTTTGATGAAATCAACCAAGAACACTTGGTCTATGCCAACCGTTCTGTAGCCTTGGATGCCCTCTTTTTGCGGCCTGCCATGAGTTTACTGAAACTTCTAGGATATGCAGTTTTGATGGCCTATTTTGGCTATCGTGGACTTTATCTGGGAATAACAGCAGGAACCATGTATGCCTTTATCCAGTATATCAATCGTCTATTTGATCCTCTGATTGAAGTGACGCAAAACTTTTCGACCCTTCAAACTTCCATGGTGTCTGCAGGTCGTGTCTTTGCCTTGATTGACGAGAAGACCTATGAGCCTCTTCAAAAAGATGGGGAAGCCAAAATCCAAGAAGGCAATATCCGTTTTGAACATGTGTGTTTCTCATATGACGGGAAACATCAGATTCTGGATGATATTTCCTTCTCCGTTAATAAGGGTGAAACCATTGCCTTTGTGGGTCATACAGGTTCAGGGAAATCTTCGATTATCAATGTCCTTATGCGCTTTTATGAATTTCAATCAGGGAGAGTTCTCTTGGATGATGTGGATATCAGGAACTACAGTCAGGAAGAGTTGAGAAAAAACATCGGTCTGGTCTTGCAGGATCCCTTCCTCTATCATGGAACCATCAAGTCCAATATCGCCATGTACCAAGAAATCAGTGATGAGCAGGTAAAGGACGCAGCTTCTTTTGTCGATGCAGATTCCTTTATTCAGGATCTTCCTCAGGGATATGACGCCCCTGTTTCTGAGCGTGGTTCGAGCTTTTCTACTGGTCAGCGTCAACTTCTTGCCTTTGCCAGAACAGTCGCCAGCCAGCCTAAAATCCTGATTTTGGATGAAGCGACAGCCAATATTGACTCTGAAACAGAAAGTCTGGTTCAAGCTTCTCTGGCTAAGATGAGACAGGGGCGGACAACCATTGCCATCGCTCACCGCCTTTCGACCATCCAAGACGCCAACTGTATCTATGTTTTGGACAAGGGGCGCATTATCGAGAGTGGAACCCATGAGGAACTCTTGGCTCTGGGAGGAACCTATCACAAAATGTATAGCTTGCAGGCAGGTGCCATGTCTTAATACTCTTTGAAAATTTATTCAAGTCAGGTCAGCTTTATCTGCAACCTAAAAGCTGTACTTTGATTTTCATTGAGCATAAGAAGGAAATCCTTCAAATTACAGATTTCTTACACCGCCTTTTCCATTTTGTGGTATAATGAAAAATGTTGACAAATAGTATAATAAAAACAAAGGAGAAACAGCATGCTGAAATGGGAAGACTTGCCCGTGGAAATGAAATCAAGCGAGGTTGAGTCTTACTACCAGCTTGTCTCTAAAAGGAAGGGTTCGCTGATTTTCAAGCGTTGTTTGGATTGGGCTTTGGCCTTGGTCTTGCTAATTTTGACTTCACCAGTTTTTCTCATCTTGAGTATTTGGATCAAGTTGGATAGCAAGGGGCCAGTGATTTACAAGCAAGAGCGCGTGACCCAGTACAATCGACCTTTCAAGATTTGGAAGTTCCGTACCATGGTGACGGATGCAGACAAAAAAGGAAGTTTGGTGACTTCTGCTAACGATAGTCGCATTACCAAGGTTGGCAATTTCATCCGCCGTGTGCGTTTGGACGAACTGCCTCAGCTGGTCAATGTCCTTAAAGGCGAAATGTCCTTTGTTGGTACACGGCCTGAAGTGCCACGCTACACAGAGCAGTATAGCCCTGAAATGATGGCAACTTTGCTTTTACCAGCAGGGATTACCTCTCCAGCCAGCATCAACTACAAGGATGAGGACACCATTATTAGTCAAATGACGGAGAAAGGTTTGTCGGTTGACCAGGCCTATGTGGAGCATGTTCTTCCTGAAAAGATGCGCTATAACCTTGCCTATCTCCGAGAGTTTAGTTTCCTTGGAGACATCAAAATCATGTTTCAAACCGTGTTTGAAGTGCTAAAATAAAGTAGTCATGAGAAAATGAGTACAGATAAAAGGAGCAAATCAATGCCAAATTACAATATTCCATTTTCACCACCCGATATTACGGAAGCAGAAATTGCTGAAGTAGCGGATACCCTGCGTTCTGGTTGGATCACAACAGGTCCTAAGACAAAAGAACTAGAGCGTCGCTTGTCTCAATATACACAGACGCCTAAGACTGTCTGCCTCAACTCTGCGACTGCTGCTCTTGAGTTGATTTTGCGTGTCTTAGAAGTTGGTCCTGGTGACGAAGTCATCGTTCCAGCTATGACCTATACAGCTTCATGTAGTGTTATCACTCACGTGGGAGCAACCCCTGTCATGGTGGATATCCAAGCAGATACTTTTGAGATGGACTATGACCTGCTGGAGCAAGCCATTACTGAAAAGACTAAGGTGATTATTCCGGTTGAGCTTGCGGGGATTGTGTGCGACTATGACCGTTTGTTCCAAGTTGTGGAGAAGAAACGTGATCTCTTTACTGCTGCAAGCAAGTGGCAAAAAGCCTTTAACCGTATTGTGATTGTCTCTGATAGTGCCCATGCTTTGGGATCTACTTATAAAGGGCAACCTGCTGGATCAATCGCCGACTTTACTTCCTTCTCATTCCATGCCGTTAAGAACTTTACAACTGCTGAGGGAGGAAGTGCGACTTGGAAAGCCAATCCAGCGATTGATGACGAAGAAATGTACAAGGAATTTCAAATTCTTTCCCTTCACGGTCAAACTAAGGATGCTCTTGCTAAGATGCAACTAGGCTCATGGGAATACGATATCGTCACACCAGCCTACAAGTGCAATATGACCGATATCATGGCGTCACTTGGTTTGGTACAATTGGACCGTTACCCTGGTTTGCTAGAACGTCGTAAGGAGATCGTGGACCGCTATGATCGTGGTTTTGCAGGTTCTCGCATCCATCCTTTGGCACACAAGACTGAAACTGTCGAATCTTCACGCCACCTCTACATTACCCATGTAGAAGGAGCAAGTTTAGAAGAACGCAACCTCATCATCCAAGAATTGGCTAAAGCTGGAATTGCAAGTAATGTCCACTACAAACCACTTCCTCTTTTGACAGCCTATAAGAACCTTGGCTTTGATATGGCGAATTATCCTAAGGCTTATGCCTTCTTTGAAAATGAAATTACCCTTCCTCTTCATACTAAACTAAGCGATGAAGAAGTAGACTATATCATTGAGACTTTCAAAACAGTTTCTGAAAAAGTGCTAACTTTATCAAAAAAATCGTAAAAAAGTCTTGACAAAGAAAAAACAAAGTATTAAAATAAGTTCAACAAATCAGAAAAGTAACTATTTTTAATCTTCAGGGAGCCTGTGGTGATTGTGAATAGGTGGTTGGGAGTAGTGAAAGTGGGCTGATTTTAAAAATGAATTTGAAACAATGAAAATTCGGTGCGCACACCTTACAGTGCAACTTGTTGTTAGACAAGGCAGAGATGTAAAGGGGAATAGTCCCTTTATAATTGAGGTGGCACCGCGTTACCAACGCCCTCACACAGAAGTATATTCTGTGTGTGGGCTTTTTTCGTAACATGATAGCGATAGAAAGTGGAAAGATTCCAACTATCAAGGAAAGAAGCTAGTAAAGGTGTACCGAGATGAACATCTCTTCATCAATGTCTCTGGTCGTGGAGACAAGGACGTAGCTGCGATTGCAGACTACCTAGAAGCTAAGAAATAATAGATGGAAAAATTACAGTCTTTTCTCTCACAGAGAGCTTGTGGTTGCTGGAAACAAGCAGAGAAAGCTGTAAGGTTGGGTCCATCTGAAACGAGAGAAGAAAACATAATTCTCAAGGGAGTGCCCTTTATCGCACAGCCTGTTACAGGACTTTTTGAGACAGGAATGAGAGATAGGAGAAATCCTATAATTGAGGTGGCACCGCGAATTTCGTCCTCACGCAAGTTATTTTGCGTGGGGATTTTTATATATCTATTATAGGTTCAGCTGTTTAGTTTTAAATTATTGTTCATTATTAAATAGATTGCTACAAAAAATTTGCGAACGAAGTGAGCTTTTAAAAGATATTTCCCGCCATAGTGGTATTCTCGAGAAGCAAAGATGCTTCTCGAGAACGGAATTTTTGAGAGTAAAATAGTTCGGGGAACTATTTTAGCCTGAGCCTAGAAATGAATGAGCGAGGAGCTCAAAAATTAGGTCTTTCATTTCATGGATTTCTAAAATCATCCACTGGATAATTTTACCTCCCGTCCGCACTATTTAAGGGAAATAGAAAAAAATCATAAATTAAGACTAAAAGTCTACAAAGAAAAGAATCGAAAGGGAAATTACAATGGAACGAATCATTCATGGAGATGTCTTATCGCCAATCTTGGCGTATATGCGCTTAAAGGGGCAACACAAGGTTATCTTAGAGAGTATTCCGAGAGACAAGGAAACCGCTCGTTTTTCTATCTTAGCCTATAATCCAGTTTTTGAGATTAAGTTTGAAAATGGAGTTCTTTATCAAAATGGTCAAGTGATTGATCGGGATCCCTTGGATTTTCTTTATGAAGTGACTCATAAGAGCCAACACCATTCAGACCTCCCTTTTGGTGGGGGAGCCATTGGATTTGTTGGCTACGATATGATTTCGCTTTATGAAGAAATTGGTCAAATTCCTCAAGATACAATTGGAACGCCAGACATGCATTTCTTCGTCTATGAGAGTTACATGGTCTTTGACCACAAGAAGGAAAAAATTCATGTCATCGAGGATGCTCTCTATAGTGAGCGTAGTCAAGAAAACTTGGAAAAAGCCTTAAACCAAGTGCTTGAGGAATTACGCATTCCTGCTCCAAATGAATTTGAAGACTTGGATCTATCTCCGTTAGACTTCAAACCCCATATTGCTCCTCAGAAGTTTGAGGAAATGGTGGAAACAGCTCGTGACTTGATTCGTAATGGCGATATGTTCCAATGTGTACTAAGTCAGCGCTTCTCAGCAGAAGTTACTGGAAATCCATTTGACTTCTACAGAAATCTCCGCGTGACTAATCCTTCTAATTACCTTTATTTCTATGATTTTGGTGATTATCAAATCATCGGTGCCAGTCCAGAAAGTTTAGTTTCAGTTAAAAATGGCATCGTGACAACCAATCCGATTGCAGGGACGCGCCCAAGAGGAGCTACGGATGAAGAGGACAAGACTTTGGCGACAGACCTGCTTTCGGATGAGAAGGAAACAGCAGAGCATCGAATGTTAGTAGACTTGGGACGTAACGATATTGGCCGCATTTCTGAAACGGCCAGTGTCCAAGTAACCAAGTATATGGAAGTGGAGCTTTTCCGTTATGTCATGCATTTGACCAGTGTGGTCAAGGGGCGTTTACTTCCAGGACTCACTGCCATGGATGCCTTGAAAGCAACACTTCCTGCTGGAACTGTTTCTGGAGCACCAAAGATTCGAGCGATGAGACGCATCTATGAACTGGAAACGGAAAAACGGGGCGTATACGCTGGAGCGATTGGCTACTTGTCTGCGACGGGTGATATGGATTTCGCCATTGCCATCCGAACGATGATTCTCAAAAATCAAACAGCTTATGTGCAAGCTGGAGCAGGGATTGTCTACGACTCCATCGCCCAAAACGAATACCAAGAAACCATTAACAAAGCTAAATCTATGACTAGAATTGGAGAACTAAGACCATGATTTTATTGATTGATAACTATGATTCTTTTACCTATAACTTGGCCCAATACATTGGGAATTTTTCAGAAGTGCAGGTCTTGAGAAATGATGATCCCAAGCTGTATGAAGAAGCTGAAAAAGCAGATGGTCTGGTCTTTTCTCCTGGTCCTGGTTGGCCAGTTGATGCTGGAAAGATGGAAGATATGATTCGTGACTTTGCTGGCAAGAAGCCGATTCTTGGGATTTGTTTGGGGCACCAAGCCATCGCAGAAGTCTTTGGTGGTAAGTTAGGTTTGGCTCCAAAAGTCATGCATGGGAAACAAAGCAATATCAGCTTTGAAGCGCCATCTATTTTGTATCAAGGCATCGAGGATGGCCGTGCAGTCATGCGTTACCACAGTATTTTGATTGAGGAAATGCCAGAAGACTTTGAAGTGACAGCTCGTTCTACTGATGACCAAGCCATCATGGGGATTCAACACAAAATCCTACCGATTTATGGCTTCCAGTACCATCCAGAGAGTATTGGAACGCCAGATGGCTTGTCTTCTATTCGGAATTTTATCGAGAAGGTTGTAAAGTGAGGAAACTAGGATGAAAGAGATTATTGAAAAACTAGCAAAATTTGAAAATTTATCAGGTGTGGAAATGACGGATGTCATTGAGCGTATTGTAACTGGGCGTGTAACGGAGGCGCAGATTGCTTCTCTCCTTTTGGCTCTTAAGATGAAGGGGGAAACACCTGAAGAACGCACAGCCATTGCCCAAGTCATGAGAGGGCATGCCCAACATATTCCAACTGAGATTCATGATGCTATGGACAACTGTGGTACAGGTGGGGACAAGTCTTTCAGTTTTAACATTTCGACAACTGCAGCCTTTGTCTTGGCTGGTGGTGGTGTTCACATGGCAAAACACGGTAACCGCTCGATTTCTTCTAAATCTGGTTCTGCAGATGTTCTCGAAGCCTTGGGTATCAACCTAGACCTCAAACCAGCTGAACTAGGTAAGGTTTTTGATAAAACTGGCATTGTCTTTCTCTTTGCTAAAAATATGCATCCAGCCATGAAATACATCATGCCAGCTCGTTTGGAATTGGGAATTCCAACGATTATGAACTTGACTGGTCCCCTAATTCACCCAATGGCTTTGGAAACACAGCTTCTTGGAATTAGTCGTCCAGAATTGCTAGAAAGTACAGCTCAGGTATTGAAAAATATGGGTCGCAAACGTGCCATCGTGGTTGCTGGACCAGAAGGACTGGATGAAGCTGGTTTGAATGGAACAACCAAGATTGCACTTCTTGAAAATGGCGAAATTACCTTGTCAAGCTTTACTCCAGAGGATTTGGGGATGGAGCGCTACGCTATCGAAGATATTCGTGGAGGCAATGCTCAGGAAAATGCAGAAATTTTGCTCAGCGTTCTTAAAAATGAACCAAGTCCATTCTTGGAAACGACAGTTTTAAATGCTGGTCTTGGTTTCTATGCTAATGGTAAGGTAGCTAGTATCAAGGATGGAGTTGCCTTGGCTCGTCAAGTGATTGCTAGTGGCAAGGCCCTTGAAAAACTCAGACTGTTACAGGAGTACCAAAAATGAGTCAGGAATTTTTAGCACGAATCTTGGAGCAGAAGGCGCGTGAGGTCGAGCAGATGGAGCTGGAGGAAATCCAGCCTCTGCGCCAGACCTATTGCTTGGCTGACTATCTAAAACAACACCAAGACCGTTTACAGGTAATCGCTGAGGTCAAGAAGGCTAGCCCTAGTCTGGGAGATATCAATCTAGATGTGGATATTGTGCAACAGGCCCAGACTTATGAAGAAAACGGAGCAGTGATGATTTCTGTTCTGACAGATGAAGTTTTCTTTAAAGGACATTTGGATTATCTACGAGAGATTTCCAGTCAGGTACAGATTCCGACGCTCAACAAGGACTTTATTATTGATGAAAAGCAAATCATTCGCGCTCGCAATGCAGGTGCGACAGTCATCCTGCTCATTGTGGCAGCCTTGTCAGAAGAACGTCTTAAGGAACTTTATGACTATGCGACAGAGCTTGGTCTGGAAGTCTTAGTGGAGACTCACAATCTAGCTGAACTAGAGGTAGCTCACCGCCTTGGGGCTCAAATTATCGGGGTCAATAATCGCAACTTGACCACCTTTGAAGTTGACTTGCAGACCAGTGTAGATTTGGCTAAACATTTCAAAGATGATTGCTTGTACATTTCTGAATCTGCTATTTTTACAGGACAGGATGCGGAACGAGTAGCGCCATACTTTAACGGAATTTTAGTAGGGACAGCTCTCATGCAGGCAGAAGATGTAGCCCAAAGAATCAAGGAGTTGCAGATTGACAAAGGTTAAGATTTGTGGACTATCGACCAAGGAAGCGGTGGAAACAGCCGTATCAGCAAGAGCAGACTACATCGGCTTTGTCTTTGCACCTAGTAAAAGACAGGTGGCTTTGGATCAGGCTTCTGAGCTGGCAAAGCTTATTCCTGCAGGTGTCAAAAAGGTTGGTGTATTTGTTTCACCAAGTCGGGCAGAACTGTTAGAAGTCATTGACAAAGTTGGCTTGGACTTGGTTCAAGTTCATGGTCAGGTGGCAGATGATTTATTTGAGAATTTGCCTTGTGCCAGTATTCAGGCTGTGCATGTGGATGGAGAGGGTCATGTGCCCAATTCTCAGGCAGACTATCTACTCTTTGATGCCCCTGTGGCTGGGAGTGGCCAGACCTTTGACTGGGCTCAACTGGATACGATTGGACTAACTCAGCCTTTCTTTATCGCAGGTGGGCTTAAGGAAGACAATGTAGTAAAAGCAATTCAACACTTTTCTCCCTATGCAGTAGATGTATCAAGCGGAGTGGAGACAGACGGACAAAAAGATCATGAAAAGATTAGAAGATTTATAGAGAGGGTAAAGAATGGCATATCAAGAACCAAATAAAGATGGATTTTACGGAAAATTCGGCGGACGTTTTGTCCCAGAAACATTGATGACAGCAGTTTTGGAGTTGGAGAAGGCCTATCGTGAAAGTCAGGAAGATCCAAGTTTCCAAGAGGAATTAAACCAACTCTTGCGTCAGTACGTGGGACGCGAAACTCCCCTTTATTACGCAAAAAATTTGACTCAGCATATCGGAGGAGCCAAGATTTATCTTAAACGTGAAGACCTCAACCATACAGGGGCCCACAAGATTAACAATGCCTTGGGACAAGTTCTTCTGGCTAAACGCATGGGTAAAAAGAAAATTATCGCAGAAACAGGTGCTGGTCAGCACGGTGTAGCAACTGCAACTGCTGCAGCCCTCTTTAACATGGAATGTACTATCTACATGGGTGAGGAAGATGTCAAACGCCAAGCCCTTAATGTCTTCCGTATGGAGCTTTTGGGAGCCAAGGTCGAGGCTGTGACTGATGGTTCGCGCGTGCTCAAGGATGCGGTCAATGCAGCCCTTCGTTCATGGGTGGCTAATATCGATGATACCCACTATATCCTTGGCTCTGCCTTAGGACCTCATCCATTCCCAGAAATCGTTCGTGACTTCCAAAGTGTCATCGGTCGAGAAGCTAAACAACAGTACCGTGACTTAACAGGTCAAGATTTACCAGATGCCCTAGTAGCTTGTGTTGGTGGTGGTTCTAACGCTATCGGTCTCTTCCATCCATTTGTAGAAGATGAGTCAGTAGCTATGTATGGAGCTGAAGCGGCTGGACTTGGTGTGGATACAGAGCACCACGCAGCTACCTTGACCAAGGGGCGTCCAGGTGTTCTTCACGGTTCCCTCATGGATGTGCTCCAAGATGCCCATGGTCAAATTCTTGAAGCCTTCTCTATCTCAGCAGGTTTGGACTATCCTGGTATCGGTCCAGAACATTCTCACTACCACGATATTAAACGTGCCAGCTATGTCCCTGTGACAGACGAAGAAGCCTTGGAAGGATTCCAACTCTTGTCTCGTGTGGAAGGAATTATCCCAGCCTTGGAATCTAGCCATGCTATCGCTTTTGCAGTGAAATTGGCCAAAGAACTTGGACCAGACAAAGCCATGATAGTATGTCTATCAGGTCGTGGGGACAAGGATGTGGTTCAAGTCAAAGACCGCTTGGAAGCAGATGCAGCAAAGAAGGGAGAAGCTCATGCCTAAGACACTAACAGAAAAATTGAATGCTATCAAAGCAGCTGGAAAAGGAATTTTTGTTCCCTATATCATGGCTGGAGACCATGAGAAAGGTTTGGCTGGACTCGGAGAAACAATACACTTTTTAGAAGATTTGGGTGTTTCGGCTATTGAAGTGGGTATTCCCTTTTCAGATCCTGTCGCAGATGGACCTGTTATAGAAGAAGCTGGCCTGCGCAGTTTAGCCCATGGGACTTCTACCCAGACTTTGGTTGAAACCTTGAAAACCATTGAAACAGAGGTTCCGCTGGTCATCATGACCTACTTCAACCCCCTCTTTCAGTACGGCGTTGAGAACTTTGTCAAAGATTTAGCAGATACAGCGGTTAAGGGCTTGATTATTCCAGACCTTCCTCATGAGCATGCCAATTTTGTAGAGCCATTTTTGGTAGACACAGACATGGCCTTGATTCCTCTAGTAAGCTTGACAACAGGGATTGAGCGCCAGAAAGAGTTGATTGAAGGGGCAGAAGGATTTGTCTATGCGGTTGCCATCAATGGGGTGACAGGGAAATCTGGCAATTACCGTGCAGACTTGGACAAGCACTTGGTGCAACTTCATCAAGTGGCCGACATTCCAGTCTTGACAGGATTTGGCGTATCTAGTCAAGCTGATGTAGAACGCTTCAATGCGGTGTCAGATGGTGTTATCGTTGGTTCGAAAATTGTAAAAGCTCTCCATCAAGGAGAGCCAATTCAGGACTTTATCAAACAAGCAGTAGCTTACCAAAAATAATCACACAAGCAGCGAGTAAGAGGAAAGGCACGAAAGGAAGTCTTTCCTTTTTCTTTTGCAGGAGAAAGGCTAGAATTCCCGTCGCAGAAGCAAACTGAATCAAGATGAGTAATTCGGTCGCACTAAAGACGAGAGCGCAAGAAGCTAAAAAGAGAAAATCCCCTGCGCCCATGCGGATATCGATAAAATGAGCCAAAATTCCAAGGACAAGGAAGAAGACCATGACTAGATTCCAGTCAGAGCAGACCATTAGAAGCAGATGAAAGACAACCCAGACCAGTAAGGGATATTCCTGATGGCGAAAGTCGTAGATGCCCAAGGTCAAACCAGCAGTGATTAGGATGACTTGACTCAAGGAAAGTAATTCCCAAAAGTAAAGCAGAAATATGAGTCCTAAGCTTAGTTCAAAAAGGGCATACCAGACAGGATAAGGAGCCTTGCAGTAGCGACAGCGAAAGCGATTGAGCACCTGTGAGAGAATCGGAATCAAATCTAAGGGACGCAAGGGAGTCTGACAGGAATCGCAGTGACTAGCTGGACTGATAATGGATTGCTCTGGAAAACGGTCAATGACCAAACCAAGAAAGGAAGCGAGAATGCTCCCGACAAGAAAAAAATAAAAATCAATCATACTTATCTATTCGTAAAAAATAGGAGAAGTAGTATAATGGAGAAACATAGACAAGATGGTGGGGTCAAGATGACAATTCGTTTTGAAGAAAAGGTGAGCACAGAAAACGCTCGGCTCGTCTGCCAATGGTCCAACTCCCTTGGCAAAGTTTTTCAAGAACAATGGATGGGAACAATGATTCCTTTTCCCTTGACAATTCAAGTCTTGCAAGATTTGGAAGGAATCTTTTCAATCTTGGAAGGACAAGAGTTTGTCGGGCTTATCCAGAAAATCAGGCTAGAAGGTAGGAATCTTCATATCGGGAGATTTTTTATCAATCCCCAGAAACAGGGGCAAGGCTTAGGTGGCCAGGCTTTAAGGAAATTTGTTAGTTTGGCCTTTAAAAATGGAGACATAGATAGTATTTCTCTAAATGTCTTCGAGGCAAATCAAGCAGCCCAGCACCTTTATCAAAAAGAAGGATTTGAAATCGTTCAAATGGTTGAAACACCTATACGAAAATACATTATGAAAAAGGGGAGATAGAAAGTAAAAATACTTGAAATCAATCTTGACTGCGATGATGAACCTGAATCAACCCTTCAAAAAGGACTGTATATAAATGAACGTTATCAGTGTTTAAAAACTAAAGAATATCAGGCACTTTTATCTTCCAAGTGTAGATAAATTTTCGCTAAACGTAAGATTGATATGAAATCTGTCTTTGGGCAGATAAAGGTTTGTTTGGGTTATAAGAGATGTCATCTGAGAGGTAAGCTTCAAGAGAGAATTGATATGGGATTCGTACTCATGGCCAACAACCTGCTGTAATATAATAAGAGAAAGAAGCAAAATTAAAAAGCTAGAGTTCCACAATTGGAAATCTCTAGCTTTTTGTTTTCTGAGAATCATCTTGACTCAGACTCTTTTGACTAATGTTACTAAAAAGATAAAGTAACTTTTAGCCTTATTTATCGTCGCCACTCAACATGTTTTTGATACCTTCTACAGCACCTTCTACAGCGTCTTTGGCATCTTCTGCAACTTCTTTTACTTTAGAAACAACTTTTTCAGCTGCTCCTTCTTTTTCCATTTTTTCATCACCGATGGCTTTCCCAACACCTTCTTTAATAGAACCTTTAGCTTGATTTAATTTTTCTTCTACTGACATGATAATTTCTCCTGTTATATTTATTTTATCTTAGTTTACACGAGTGTTTTCGTGAGATACTACACCAGTTGCTGCACCTTTAACAGCTTCTACACCTTCGCTAACTTTTTCTTGAACAGTTGAGAAACCAGATCCAAGACCAGATTTAGCTTTTTCGAATTGTTCTGAAGCGAATTCTCCTGTTGATTCAGCAACGTCAGATACGCGATCTTGAAGGCTTACTGAATCTGCTTCATGTTGTTCTTTAGTTTTGATGTCGACAACGTTTACGTTGATTTCAACAACTTCCAAGTCAGTCATTTTAGCAACTTCTGAAGATACGATTTCTCTGATTTCTGAATATAAAGCTGGAACATTTTTTTGGTACTCAACAATAACGTTTAAGTCAACTGCAACTTGTGTTTTACCAACTTCTACGTTAACACCACTTGTTACGTCATCGCTGTTAACGATTTTTTCTTTAAGATTTGAGAAGAAACCACCGTCGATTCCCAAAAGACCTGAAACGTTTTCTAGTGACAGACCAATGATTTTTTGGATAACTTTATCTTCGTAAGTAAGTTCCCCTTTGATTTCGTGAGCTACAACAGTAGCATCTTTCTTTTCTACGTTAGTGTTTGTGTTTTTTTCGTTTGACATATGAAACTCCTTTAATTAAATTAGTAATTTTTATTTTTTATTTATCTATATAGTTTTTTTCGATATAGAATCCAGCTGCAACTCCCAGTGCTCCTAAAATCAATACAAATATTGTTTTGAAGAAGCCAAAGGAGACAATCAAACAAGCGAGAAATACGCCTATGAGACCAGCGATTATTGGATATCGATATTGTTTAAGCCATTCCATTTTTACTTCCTTACTTTACACGACTAGCAGTTTTTTTCTTTTGAGCTTTAGGCTGTGGCTGATAGTCTTTTACCAAGACGTCCAATTTCACCTGACGCTCAATACCAAAGAATTGCTTTAATCCATTAGCTATTTCATTTTGAATTAGCTGGCATCTGTCAGCGATGTTGTCCGAAGGAAGAATTTTACCTTCTACATGAACGAAACATTTATTTTTTCGTAAATTTACATGAACAGTTGGGTTCTTGATCAATCCATGATCACTCACCAAACTTCTAACAAAACCTTCGATTGCCGAATTCTTTAATTTTAATGTATCGTTTTTAGTTTCAAGTTGAATTTCCAAATAACGTTTAGGATAAAACAACACAACTAACATCGATAACAAAACTAAAGTTGATAGAGCCACTATCCCCCAGAATATATATCTAGAGAGATAGAATTCAATGAAATGATTCTGTCTCCAGCTAAATAGCTGAATACCTAGATCACTAACTTGATGATAATCTATCAAAACAGGAAGGAAAATTGTCAAGATTAAAATACAGAAAATAATTAAAAATATTTTCTTTGTTTTTGACATATACAATCCTTTCGATTTAACATAAAACTATTTTTACCCGTCTAATCTATTTAAAAATAGTTTATTCTACAAGTAATTATTTTTTACCTGTAAAGAATGATACTACAGTAACAACAATTGCTGCTCCTGCAATAGATGGGATCAAAGCCATTCCAGCGATGGATGGGCCCCAGCTACCAAGTAGTGATTGTCCAACAGATGCTCCAATTAAACCAGCAAAGATGTTTGCGATGATTCCCATAGAACTACCTTTTTTAGTGATTTTACCTGCCAAGAGACCAATAAGACCTCCTGCAATAATTGACCACAACATTGCTTACCCTCCTTTTTTATTTTAATCTCAAAAAATCAATTTTTTTGATTGTTGCTATTATATAATTTTTAAAATTAAAAATATAATCTTTCGACTTGAATTTGATTCTGTATTCACGCCCTCAATAGACGCTAAAATAAGAAAATTGTTTATATATTGCTTCCGTAGTGTTATTATACGAAATAAAGGATCTTAGGAAAAGTCGTTATAGCATGCTATACCTATTCTTTGTGGTATAATTGCAAGAGGTTTAATCCGATAATTTATAAAGAGAGAAAGACATTCATGAGAGATTTATTATCTAAAAAAAGTCATAGGCAATTAGAATTATTAGAATTATTATTTGAACATAAACGATGGTTTCATCGTTCTGAACTAGCAGAGTTACTAAATTGTACAGAACGTGCAGTCAAAGATGATCTATCCCATGTTAAATCTGCTTTTCCTGACTTGATTTTTCATTCTTCTACTAATGGTATACGCATTATTAATACCGATGATAGCGATATTGAAATGGTTTACCATCATTTCTTTAAGCATTCAACTCATTTTTCAATTTTAGAATTTATCTTCTTTAATGAAGGATGTGATGCTGATAGTATTTGCAAAGAGTTTTATATCAGTTCATCTTCGCTCTATCGTATTATTAGCCAAATCAATAAAGTGATTAAAAAGCAATTTCAATTTGAAATCAGTCTGACCCCTGTTCAAATCATTGGAAATGAGAGAGACATTCGTTACTTTTTTGCACAATATTTTTCAGAAAAATATTATTTCCTAGAATGGCCATTTGAAAATTTTTCAGTAGAACCCCTATCTCAATTGTTAGAATTGGTTTATAAGGAAACAAGCTTTCCAATGAATTTGTCAACTCATAGAATGCTAAAGTTGCTCCTAGTAACCAATCTATATCGAATAAAGTTTGGTCATTTTATGGAAGTAGATAAAGATTCTTTTAACGACCAAAGTTTGAATGCTTTGATGCAGGCAGAAGGAATAGAAGGTGTTGCTCAGAGTTTTGAATCAGAATACAATCTCTCTTTAGATGAAGAAGTGGTTTGCCAATTATTTGCGTCTTACTTTCAAAAAATGTTTTTCATAGATGAAAACCTCTTTTTGAAAAGTGTAAAAAGGGATAGTTATGTTGGGAAATCTTACCATCTATTGAGTGACTTTATTGATCAGATTTCAGTCAAGTATCAGATTGAGATTGAGAATAAGGATAGTCTGATTTGGCATCTGCATAATACCGCACATCTGTATCGTCAAGAGTTGTCCACTGAGTTTATTTTATTTGATCAAAAAGGGAATACAATCAGGAATTTTCAAAATATTTTTCCTAAATTTGTTTCAGATGTTAAAAAAGAGCTTTCTCATTATTTAGAAACTCTTGAGCTTTGTTCTAGTTCAATGATGGTAAATCATCTATCTTATACCTTCATCACTCATACCAAACATTTGGTGCTTAATCTACTACAAAATCAGCCAAAGCTGAAGGTTCTGGTTATGAGTAATTTTGATCAGTATCATGCGAAATCCGTTGCAGAGACACTTTCTTATTATTGCAGCAACAATTTTGAACTAGAAGTTTGGAGTGAATTAGAGTTATCACTTGAGTCTCTAAAAGATTCACCTTATGATATCATTATTTCTAATTTTATTATTCCTCCGATTGAAAATAAGCGACTAATCTATTCCAATAATGTCAATACAGTCGCTCTTATCTCTTTACTTAATGCAATGATGTTTATTCGATTAGATTAGTGAGTGAAAGAAGACCCCATCCATCTCTAGGGTAGATTTCCTATAGATAGGTGGAGTCTTTTTGAATATTAAAAAATTTCATATCTATCATTAGCAGAGCTCCTAGTTACATTCATTTTGGGACCTGTTTTAAATAGTATATGCCCAGAGCTAAGTATCTGAAGTAGAAAAAGAAAGATCTTTTAATCCTTTATCAAAATACTTGAAACAGGATGTATCACAGATTGAATCGAAACCCAATCCTATCACTTGTTGGCTATTCGAACACGGGTTACAATACCATATGGATCACTAAATTCTAACTCGCTTGAGTTTAGCCATGTGATTGGTGCCTCAACCTCAGGTGTACTATGGTCAATGATGAGGAGCTCCTCTTTACTTGTAACCTCAATGAGATAGTAGGCTAGGCCTGGCAAGCCTTGCTGACGTTTGGTTAGACCTTTTCCGAACCACTCATCCATTGCCAAGTGATGTATTGATTTTTAGTTGTAAGATATGACATTGTGTTTTCCTTTTTATTTCTTAAAGCTGAGAACTGTTTTACCATGAGAGCGACCGTTAGCGACCTTGTCTAAGGCGCTATTTACCTCTTCAAATGGATAAACTGTATCGATAGAGGGTTTGATTTCTAATTTACTAAAGAGGTCAGCTACCTCTTGTAATTGAGCACCATTGCTTTCCACAAAGATAAAATGGTAGTGGATGCCGTATTTTTCCGCCATCTTATCAAATTTGCGACCCGCTAAGCCAAGAATCATCTGTTTCCATTTTGGTAGATTCATGCGTTTGGCAAAGGCACCGTTTGGCATAGCACGGAGGGAAACAAGATGACCACTTTTTTTCATGATAGACATTTGTTTTTCAGTTTCAGCGCCCCCAAGAGTATCAAGGACATAATCCACCTGGCTAACAGTTTTTGTATAATCCTCTGTTTTGTAATCGATAAATCTATCTGCTCCTAGTTTCAAGACACGCTCTGCACTATCTCTAGCTCCATTGGTGATGACTGTCAAACCTTTGGCCTTGGCAATCGGAATGGCCATTCCACCAACTCCTCCAGTCCCACCAGAAATAAAGATCGTTTTCCCAGCTTGAGCTCCCATGAGTTCCAAAGCTTGCATGATGGTCAAGGCAGTAAGCGGAACCGCAGCAGCTTCCTCGTCTGATAGATAGTCTGGAACCTTGGCTAAGGCTCGACTATCAACAGCAACATATTCTGCAAAGGCGCCGATATGATCAAGTGGCAGACGGCCAAAGACACGATCTCCTACCTGAAAGTTGTTAACTTTCTTGCCCATGCTTTCAACGATCCCAACCACTTCGTTACCCGCAGTTTGAGGAAGTTTGTAAGGAACAATCATCTTAACCTCACCACGAGAGATCATGTTATCGAGAGGATTAACACCAGCTGCGGTGACTTTAACTAAAACTTCTTTGTCTGTAATACTTGGTTTAGCCATTTCTGTGATGTTCAGTGTGATATTCTTTTTGTTATAAGTAGTGTGTTGTGCGACTTTCATTGTCTTCTCTTTTCTTTTTAATATGACTGAATATACTTGTATCTAATACAAGTATATGTTGTTTCCAGTAAAAACTGACTTGTTATCAAATCAGTTTCGAACTTGTTTGGCTTGTTTATATAGATTGTCAATGACATCTTCTAAAGTTTGATTTGCTAATTCCTTCTCTAATTGAGATTCGGCACTAGCGAAAAGCGGTGAAACTGCTCCTTGGATATGTTTTCCAACGGGACAATCGGGATTGCTATTTTGATGAACAGGGAATAAACTAATGTGATTGATTTCTTGAGTAGCATAGTAGATCTCTAGTAAAGTCATTTTCTTTGGAGATTTACTGAGTTGATAGCCTGTTTTTCCTTGCTGGGAATGAATCAAATCTGCATTTTTCAATAAGGCAATCACCTTTCGAATGTAACTAGCGTTAGTCCCAACACTAATAGCTAGTGCTTGAGAGCTTAGAGTTTCCTTGCTTTCACTAATCATTGTTAAGATATGCAAAGCAACTGAGAATTTTGTATCCATCTGAACTCCTTTTTTAACAAACCTGTATCAGGTACAAGAACAAGTATAGCATAAATTAAAAGAAAAGCAAGACTTTTGTATTAAATTTTTAAAAATTTTGAGTGCAATCAGATTAGAGCTGTCTGGAAAGGGGAGGCGTAAAATTATATCTTTAGTATTCATTAGTTGACCAAAAGTAGAACAGATACACAAAAAAGCCTTGGAACTCAAGGCTTTTCCTGTTGTATTTAGATGCCCCCTACAGGGATCGAACCTGTGACCCACGGATTAAGAGTCCGCTGCTCTGCCAGCTGAGCTAAGGAGGCAAATAAAAAAGCTGTATTGGTGCCGAAACTTCACGGTTTGTATTGAACCCGCGCAATTAAGCAGGTGGGCAACTCGCTCTAACTGAAGCTGTTTCCGTGTGAGACGGCCTACATGCTGTTAGAAGACTTTTGTTTCCCTAATAATACAAAAAATAGTCGGTCAACACTTAAGTGTGAAGTCGTACACCACAGCGTTTCTATGTTTATATGATACCACTTTTTCAAAAAAAATCAAGAGGAAAGTGCAATTTTTTGAAAAGGATTTCAGATTTTTCGTAAATGGTCGATGGCTTCCTTTCTTTGAGCCAAAGCCCGCTCATATTTACCAGTATCTTCTGCTTGGAAATAGTGATGATTGCGGATTTTTTCTGGCAGATAGTCTTGCTTGACCCAATTTCCAGGATACTTGTGTGGATAGAGATAGTCTTGGGCATTCCCCAGTTCCTTGCTTCCACTGTAGTGCCCATCACGCAGGTGTCGCGGAATAGGCAAGTGCCCTGATGTTTTGAGGTCAGCAAGTGCCTGGTCCATAGCTACATAGGCTGAGTTGGATTTTGGAGAAAGGGCCAAATCAATCACGACATTGGCAATGAGAATGCGGGCTTCTGGAAAACCAATCTTTTGGGCGGCATCCAGAGCAGTCACGGTATGAATTTGGGCTTCAGGATTGGCCAAGCCGATATCCTCATATGCGATAACAGTCAAGCGACGAGCGAGACTTGGCAAATCACCAGCCTCAATCAAGCGGGCAGCATAGTGAAGACTGGCATCAACATCTGAGCCACGGATAGACTTTTGCAGGGCAGATAGAACGTCATAGTGACCGTCTCCATCCTTGTCCATGGTAATGTAGCTCCGCTGCAGGCTATTTTCCATGATGTCGAGGGTGATGTGGCGGATGCTCTCGTCATTCTCAGGGGTAGAGAGAACTGCCAAATCCAGTGAGTTGAAGGCAGAACGCAGGTCTCCATTTGTAGAGGTCGCAATGAAATCCAGCGCATCCTCATCTAGTTCTACTGGAAAATCAAAACCACGCTCAGGGTTACTTAGAGCTATCTGCAGGGCCTCTTTGACGTCTTGGTTAGACAGAGGTTCCAACTCAAAAATTTGAACACGACTGCGAATGGCAGGAGTGACAGAGAAGAAAGGATTTTCAGTCGTAGCGCCAATCATGATGACCAGTCCACTTTCCAAGAGAGGCAAGAGGAAGTCTTGCTTGGTCTTGTCTAGACGATGGATTTCGTCTAGTAATAGGACGAGGCCACCTGAAAATTTAGCCTCTTCCGCAATTTCTTGGAGTCTTTTTTTACTATCTACTGTCGCATTGAAAGTTCGAAAGGCATACTTTGTTGTTCCAGCGATGGCAGAGGCAATACTGGTCTTGCCGATTCCTGGAGGTCCATAGAGAATCATGGAGGAGAGGCGATTGGCTTCCACCATGCGGCGGATGATTTTTCCAGGCCCGACCAGATGTTCCTGACCGATGACCTGGTCGATGGTTTTAGGGCGCATGCGAAGCGCGAGATTGTCTGGCATAGCAGTCCTTTCTAACGTGGATTTTCTGATGTATATGTGATAAGATGGTAGTATCTATTTTAGCATATTTCCGAGCAATCGGGGCGATTAAAGAGTCGCATAGAAAGAGGACAAAATGGCAACATATGGATTTTTAGATGTTTTAGAGGAAGAGTTGGAGAAGAACTTTCCTTTTGACTTTGAGATTAGTTGGGACAAACGCAACCACGTGGTTGAAGTGAGTTTTCTATTAGAAGCGCAAAACGCTGCAGGTGTGGAAATGGTGGATGAAGACGGAGAAGTTTCGTCAGATGATATTCTCTTTGAAGAAGCTGTGCTTTTTTTCAATCCTGCCAAATCAACTGTTAATGAGGAAGACTATTTGATAGTCATCCCTTACCTGCCTAAAAAAGGTTTTTCTCGTGAATTTTTAGCTTATTTTGCGCTATTTCTCAAAGATACTGCTGAGGTCGGACTAGATGCCCTTATGGACTTCTTGGAAGACCCAGAAGCAGAAGAATTCGTCATGGAATGGAATCAAGAAGTCTTTGAAGAAGGAAAAGCAGGCTTGGAAGAGGGAGAATTTTACCCTTATCCGAGATATTAGGAGAAAATGATTGTGAATTTAGATTGTATTGATAAAAAGTTTGATTTTACGGGCTCTAAGATTGCCTTGATTTGTGAGGATAAGGTCTTGACTATCTTACGTGATGACAAGGACGATATCCCTTGTCCCAACATGTGGGAGTTGCCAGGTGGTGGTCGTGAAGGAAACGAAAGTCCTTTCGAGTGCGCAGCGCGTGAAGTTTATGAAGAACTGGGAATTCATCTGACTGAGGATTGTCTGCTTTGGGCGAAGGTTTATCCAAGTATGCTTTTTGCGGATAAACAATCTGTATTTCTAGTCGGTCTGTTGACACAGGCCCAGTTTGACAGTATCGTATTTGGAGATGAAGGACAGGGCTATCAGCTCATGAATGTCGAGGAATTTCTTAGTTCCAGTCAAGTTGTACCTCAGTTGCAGGAGAGATTAAAAGATTATTTAAAAGTAAGTGATTAGAAAGGATGGTTCAGTTAAATTTCTAAACTGAATCCGCCCTAAACACTGTACCAAAAAGATAAACTTCTCTTAGACACAAGCGTCTTCAGAGAATTTCCTATTTTGGTTTTGTGTTTTACGGGCTTGGTATCTTAATGATGGAAACATGGCAAGAGTTAAAAGTTACAGTGAAGCGTGAGGGAGAGGAGTTAGTTTCTAATCTCTTGATTGAGCTGGGAGCACAAGGCGTTGCGATTGAAGACAGCATGGACTATGTGGGAAATGTTGACCGCTTCGGCGAGATTTTCCCAGAGGTTGAGCAGCAAGAAGAAGTCGTAGTGACAGCTTACTACCCTGATACGGTTGATGTAGCAGTGGTTGAAGCAGACTTGCAGGCTCGCCTAGCAGAATTGACAGATTTTATGGATTTGGGAGAGGTCAAAATGGGGACGACTGCCTTGGCTGAGGAAGACTGGGCAGACAACTGGAAGAAGTACTATGAACCAGCTCGTATCACTCATGATTTGACCATCGTGCCGTCTTGGACAGAATACGAGGCGACTGCGGGAGAAAAGATTATCAAGCTGGATCCTGGGATGGCTTTTGGGACTGGGACCCATCCAACCACTAAGATGAGCCTCTTTGCCTTGGAACAGGTTCTTCGTGGTGGCGAAACGGTGCTAGATGTAGGGACTGGTTCAGGGGTTCTCTCTATTGCCAGCTCGCTGCTTGGTGCTACGGAAATTTTCGCCTATGACCTAGATGATGTGGCAGTTCGGGTTGCTCAGGAAAATATTGAACTCAACCCTGGAATGGAAAACATCCATGTAGCAGCAGGAGATTTGCTTAAGGGAGTTGAGATTGAGGCAGATGTGATTGTGGCTAATATTTTGGCGGATATTCTCATTCATCTGACAGACGATGCCTATCGGTTGGTTAAGGACGAAGGCTACCTGATCATGAGTGGGATTATCAAGGACAAGTGGGACATGGTGCGCGAGTCGGCTGAGTCAGCTGGATTTTTCCTTGAAACCCACATGATTCAAGGGGAATGGAATGCCTGTGTCTTTAAGAAAACCAAGGATATTTCAGGTGTGATTGGAGGTTAGCATGCAGCAGTATTTTGTCAAAGGCAGTGCAATATCTCCTGTAATCATCGAGGACAAGGAAACCAGCAAGCATATGTTTCAGGTCATGCGCCTGAAGGGGGAGGATGAGGTGACCTTAGTCTTTGATGATGGGATCAAGCGCTTGGCGCGCGTGCTAGATGTGGAAAACCGTCAGTTTGAGTTGGTCCAAGAATTAACTGACAATGTAGAACTACCAGTCCAAGTGACCATCGCATCCGGCTTTCCCAAGGGAGATAAGTTGGAGTTCATTACTCAGAAAGTAACCGAACTGGGTGCCAGCCAAATCTGGGCCTTTCCTGCCGATTGGTCGGTCGCCAAGTGGGATGGCAAGAAATTGGGTAAAAAGGTTGAAAAACTAGAAAAAATTGCCCTTGGAGCGGCTGAGCAAAGCAAGCGTAATGTTGTTCCAAGTGTCAAGCTTTTTGAGAAGAAAGCAGATTTTCTAGCTCAGTTTGACCAGTTTGACTCTATCATAGTGGCTTATGAAGAATCAGCAAAAGAAGGAGAAGTCGCTGTGCTCTTACAAGCAGTCACTGGTCTTGCAAAAGGAGCCAAACTGCTCTTTATCTTTGGTCCAGAAGGTGGTCTGTCACCTGCAGAAATTGAGAGTTTTGAAGCTAAGGGAGCAGTATTGGCAGGACTTGGCCCTCGCATTTTGCGAGCAGAAACAGCACCACTTTACGCCTTATCAGCCCTTAGTGTTTTATTAGAATTAGAGAAATAAGAGGAAGAAAATGGAACAAAAACACCGTTCAGAATTTCCAGAGAAGGAACTTTGGGATTTAACAGCCCTATACCAAGACCGTGAGGATTTCTTACGTGCGATCGAGAAGGCTCGCGAAGACATCAACCAGTTTAGCCGTGATTACAAGGGCAATCTTCATACTTTTGAGGATTTTGAAAAGGCCTTTGCGGAATTGGAACAAATCTATATTCAGATGAGCCATATTGGTAACTATGGCTTTATGCCTCAGACGACAGACTATAGCAATGACGAATTTGCTAACATTGCCCAAGCTGGAATGGAATTTGAAACAGATGCCAGTGTAGCCTTGACCTTCTTTGACGATGCCTTGGTGGAAGCTGATGAGGAAGTCTTGGACCGTTTAGGGGAATTGCCTCACTTGACGGCAGCTATTCGTCAGGCAAAAATCAAAAAAGCCCACTATCTAGGGGCTGATGTGGAGAAGGCCTTGACCAATCTCGGTGAAGTTTTCTACAGTCCACAGGATATTTACACTAAGATGCGAGCTGGGGATTTCGAAATGGCTGACTTCGAAGCCCATGGCAAGATCTACAAAAACAGCTTTGTGACCTATGAAAATTTCTACCAAAATCATGAGGATGCTGAGGTTCGTGAGAAATCTTTCCGTTCCTTCTCAGAAGGACTTCGTAAGCACCAAAATACGGCTGCCGCAGCTTATTTAGCCCAAGTCAAGTCTGAAAAACTCTTGTCAGATATGAAGGGATACGACTCAGTCTTTGACTATCTTCTAGCTGAGCAGGAAGTGGATCGCGCCATGTTTGATCGCCAGATTGACCTCATCATGAAGGATTTTGCGCCAGTTGCTCAGAGATACCTCAAACATGTTGCCAAGGTCAATGGTCTTGAAAAGATGACCTTTGCAGACTGGAAATTGGACTTGGATAGCGCCCTTAATCCTGAAGTGACTATTGACGATGCCTATGATTTGGTCATGAAGTCGGTAGAACCTTTGGGGCAAGAATATTGTCAGGAAGTTGCTCGCTATCAAGAAGAGCGCTGGGTGGACTTTGCTGCCAATAGTGGCAAGGATTCTGGTGGTTATGCGGCGGACCCATATCGCGTGCATCCATATGTCCTCATGAGCTGGACAGGTCGTTTGAGCGATGTTTATACCTTGATTCATGAAATCGGGCATTCTGGTCAATTCATCTTTTCAGATAATCATCAAAGCTACTTTAACGCCCACATGTCGACCTACTATGTTGAAGCACCGTCAACCTTCAATGAATTGCTACTCAGTGACTACTTGGAGCACCAGTCTGACGACCCTCGTCAAAAACGCTTCGCTCTTGCTCACCGCTTGACAGACACCTACTTCCATAACTTTATCACTCACCTTTTGGAAGCAGCCTTCCAGCGTAAGGTGTATACATTGATTGAAGAAGGAGAAACCTTCGGAGCAAGCAAACTCAACAGAATTATGAAGGAAGTTTTGACGGATTTCTGGGGCGATGCCATTGAGATTGATGATGATGCAGCTTTGACTTGGATGCGTCAAGCTCACTACTACATGGGCTTGTATAGTTACACTTACTCAGCAGGACTAGTCATCTCGACTGCGGGTTACCTCCATCTGAAACATTCAGAAACTGGAGCTGAGGACTGGCTCAATCTCCTTAAGTCAGGTGGTAGCAAGACACCGCTTGAGTCAGCTATGATTATCGGAGCAGATATCTCTACAGATAAACCACTCCGTGATACCATCCAATTCTTGTCTGACACAGTTGACCAGATTATCGCCTACAGTGCTCAGTTGGGAGAGTAGGGGGAATAGAAAGGTTGTTCTAGAATGATGTTTATGGGCTTGTTAAGCATCATTATATTTGGCTTAGCTGTAGCTATTTTCAAAAACGCCGTTGAAGGTCGTGATGTTAAATTTGAACTTGTTGTAGAGTTGGTATTGATCGTTATTTACTTCATTTTTTATCAGATTGTATTTTATTGAGAATTCAATATTAAGTCATTTAAGGCTGGCTTTTTGATAAGTTATCAGGAATGTAGAGGTATTGACCATGTATCAAAAGTTACTTAGAAAAATAGAAGAAGAAAAACCAAGTTATAACCAGGAGGAAATCCAGTGGTTGCTTGATCATTTGGGAGATCCTTCTCCAGAAATTCGCGATGACCTTGTTTTTACAAGCTTGGCTAGAGGATTGCAGGAAGAGCTATTTACACAGGAGCAATTTAATTTCATTGCTGAGGAAATTTTATCTGATGGAGGAATAGACAAAGAGATTGATAAGGTAGGCTTGTCAACACTTGAACGTTCTTTTAGGGCGCTTATTTATGCAAATCTCTTGTCTGCGGATGCCAACCAGCAATCGATTTTTTATCAGGAATTAAATTCAGGAATTCGTAATGTCCTTTTAAATCAAGGTTTGTCCTATCTTTCGAAAGAAAAGGACACGACAGGTTTTTCAAGTCGGTATGGTTGGGTTCATGCTTTTGCACATGGAGCCGATTTACTGACAGAGGTGGTTTGTCATCCAGACTTTCCTAAAAACAGAGTTCATGAAGTATTTGATATACTTGGGCAACTATTTAAAAGAGTTTCCATTCGTTTTACAGATGATGAGGATTGGCGTTTAGCAAGAGTGATCTATGAACCTATTTTACAAGGGAAGTTGGAGCAAGAGCAAGTAGCTTCTTGGATAAAAGCTGTCGACTTTCCGATAGAAGAAAGGGAGGATTTTTATAAATTTTCCAACTTCAGATCCTGTCTGTTGGAAGTCTATGTCCAACTTGACCAGAGAAATAGTTTACAAGATGACTTGAAAGAAGCTATCCAGTCTTTTCAATACTAGGGATAAGCTAATATTACTTATTGAAAGAGTTTCTATTGTATCCTCCTAACTAATAATGAAAACTTATAAAAGAGGTTGAATCATTTTCCAACCTCTTTTTGTGTATCTTAATGGAATTGCATACCACCATCAACGATAATGGTTTGTCCTGTAATGTAGTTTGAATCTGGTCCTGCAAGAAAGCTGACGGCTGCAGCCACATCTTCTGGTTCAGATAGACGTTTTAGAGTAATATCTTTTGCAAATGTCTGCATACCCCACTCGTCATCTTTTCCTGCATTTTTACCAACTTCATGAGCGATGTCGTACATCATTGGTGTTTTCACAATACCTGGTGCGTAGGCGTTAACAGTGATGCCTGAGTCTGCTAAATCACGTGCTAATGTTTGCGTAATTCCACGAACAGCAAATTTGGTTCCACCATAAACAGTTAGATTTGGATTACCGACTACCCCAGCTTGAGAGGTTGCGTTGATAATTTTACCTCCGTGGCCAAGTGCTTTAAATTGCGCTTGTGCAGCTTGTGAACCCCAAATGACACCACCAACGTTGATACCGAAAGTGCGTGTAAATTGTTCCTCAGTAATTGTATCAAGAGGAGTAGTTGGAGCAACACCAGCGTTATTTACGACAACATTCAAATCACCAAAATGGTCAACAACCTTTTGAAATGCTTGTGCAACTTCGGCCTGTTTCGAAACATCGGCCACGACAGCGAAGGCATTTTCAGCTGATAATTCGGCAACAGCCTTTTCAGCTGTTTCGGGATTGTAGTCTAAGACTCCTACCTTAAAGCCATCTTGAACCAATCGTTTTGCGATTGCAAAACCGATTCCTTGACCTGCACCTGTAACAATAGCAACTTTAGACATATGATTCCTCCTTGGTATCCACGATACCATTCAAACGTTCATAAAAGAACAGCAAAGTTGTAAAATTAGTTCAAATGAGGGATTAAATAACCTATTTGAACTATGTTAATAGTATATACCTTTAGAAAAAATGTTTCAAATAAACACTACCGTTTTTATAGAATTTTATCCTGAAAATTTTCAATCAATTTTCTTGAAACCCTTTCCCTCTTTTGATAGACTAGTATCCAGTTTTTGAAAAAAGGAGAAAGAAAATGAAAAAATTTGTTGCTGAGTTAATCGGTACGTACATGCTTGTGTTCGTCGGAACAGGAGCTGTTGTTTTTGGAAATGGTCTTGATGGCCTAGGTCACCTTGGAATTGCCTTTGCTTTTGGTTTAGCCATCGTGGTTGCAGCCTACTCAATCGGAACTATTTCAGGGGCTCACTTGAACCCAGCTGTTTCTATTGCTATGTTTGTAAACAAACGTTTGTCATCTTCAGAGCTTGTAAACTACATCCTTGGACAAGTAGTTGGAGCTTTCTTAGCATCTGCTTCTGTCTTCTTCCTCTTGGCTAACTCAGGCATGTCAACTGCTAGTCTTGGTGAAAATGCCTTGGCAAACGGTGTCACTGTCTTTGGTGGTTTCTTGTTTGAAGTCATCGCAACCTTCTTGTTTGTCTTGGTTATCATGACTGTGACATCAGCAAGCAAGGGCAATGGTGCGATTGCTGGTTTGGTAATCGGTTTGTCCTTGATGGCGATGATTCTTGTGGGATTGAACATTACTGGACTTTCAGTAAACCCAGCTCGTAGCTTGGCACCAGCTGTTTTGGTAGGTGGCGCAGCCCTTCAACAATTATGGATTTTCATCCTTGCGCCAATCGTTGGTGGAGTTCTTGCAGCTCTTGTTGCGAAAAACTTCCTTGGAACAGAAGAATAATTGAAACTCAAAAAGCCTTGCTCCTCATCTCGAGGAACAGGGTTTTTTCGTATGATACTCTTCGAAAATTTCTTCAAACCACGTCAGCTTCCATCTGCAACCTCAAAGCAGTGCTTCGAGTAACTTGCGGCTAATTTCCTAGTTTGCTTTTTGATTTTCATTGAGTATGAGTTTAGCGGTTGTCAATTTTCTCTGGATAAAGGTCGTGTTGGAAGAGGCGTTGTTCTGCCAAGCCTTCATACTTAGTTCCAGGCTTACCATAGTTGTAGTAGGGATCAATTGAGATGCCACCGCGCGGAGTAAATTTTCCCCAGACTTCTAAATAGCGAGGGTCTAGCAAGTTGACTAAGTCTTTCCCAATGGTGTTGATACAGTTTTCGTGGAAATCTCCGTGATTTCGGTAGCTAAAGAGGTAGAGTTTGAGGGATTTTGACTCCACACAGAGCTTGTCAGGGATGTAGGAAATATAAATCGTAGCAAAGTCTGGTTGAGCAGTAATTGGACACAGTGAGGTAAATTCAGGACAGTTAAATTTGATAAAATAGTCATTTTCCACATGACGATTGTCAAAGGATTCCAGGACTTCTGGTTGATACTCGAAAATGTAGTTGGTTTCTTTGTTGCCCAGTAGGCTTAGGTTTTTCATTTCTTCTTGTTGTGACATGATTTTTTCTTTCTAATCTTAAACACCACGTTGGTTGTCGTATAGGAGGGTATGGAGTTGAGGAAGGACGCGGACATTGCCCCAACTATCGTCAGCAGCGATGCGTTCCCAGAGTTCTTTGAGACGGTCCAGTTGGTCTTGGACAATATTACCCGTAGCCTTGGGCTCAGGATTTCCTGCTGATAAAAAGAGAACATCTGGTTGGTAGCGTTCTTGTATTCCTCTGGCAAAGGCCAAATCTGCATCGTCAAAGACAGGAATTTTAAAGGTGACCTTATCTGGATCCAGTTGGGAAACGATAAAGTCCAAGGTCTCAAAGTTGACTTCCATCTTGGATGAAGGAGGTTTGGGGCTCAGAGTGACCTGGTCGATGTCTTTTAACCAATTTTGCCAGCGGGAACCTTGGGTCTCAACAGCCAGAGTGACACCACGTTCCTTGAGTTTAGTGACGAGTTCAGCCATGTTGGCTGCTAGGATAGCAGGATTTCCCCCAGATAGGGTTACATAGTCGTAGCTCCCCAATTTATCCAAGGCAGCAATGACCTCGTCAGCTGTCATGCGAATTGGTTTTTCAGAGCCATCCCATGTAAAGGCAGAATCGCACCAGTCGCAGTGATAGTCGCAACCTGCAGTACGGACAAACATGGTTTTCTGCCCGATTGCACGGCCTTCGCCTTGAAAGGTTGGGCCAAAAATTTCCAAAACTGGTAGTTTGAGGACACGTTCCCTAGTCATCTAACCACTCCCGTCTAAACTCCGCAAAGGAAGTCGGAGTCTCATAGAGGCGAACGTATTCCAAACGGAGACCACGTTCGTCTGGCAACTCTTGACTCATAGTTTGGAAAATCCAGTAAACCATATTTTCAGCAGTCGTGTTCATATAGGGAAGAGTTTCGTTTAGATAGCGATGATCCAAGTGGGGCTCTAAGTAGTTCTTGTAGATCGCTTTGATATCTCCGAAATCGTAGGTCATGCCACGTTCATCTAAAAATCCACTGACAGCAATCTGCAGATGATAAGTGTGGCCGTGCAGGGATTTGCATTTTCCCTCATAGTGAAAGAGGTGGTGGGCAGCGTCGAAAGTGAACTCTTTTGATACCAAGGTTCTGTGAGGATTGTAGACAAGAGATTCCCCGGTTTCCTGTTTGATTTCTTTGGGTGCAAAAAACATTAGGCCTCTCCTTTCTGTGAGAGATAAACATCTAGACCATGTTGACGTAGGTGACAGGCTGGGCAATCTCCACAGCCACTTCCGATAATCCCGTTGTAGCAGGTCAAGGTCTTTTCACGAACATAGTCAAAGGCACCGAGTTGGTCGGCTAATTCCCAAGTTTCAGCCTTGTCTAGCCACATGAGAGGTGTTTGGATAACAAAGTCGTACTCCATGGCAAGGTTGAGAGTAACATTGAGAGATTTGACAAAGACATCCCGGCAGTCAGGGTAGCCTGAAAAATCTGTCTCGCAGACACCTGTCACGATGTCTGTAATGCCCTGTTGCTTAGCAAGGACTGCCGCAAAGGATAGAAAGAGGTGGTTGCGACCGTCAACGAAGGTATTGGGAACCTCTCCCTCTTTTTGCTCAATTTCCAGATCAGAGGTCAGGGCATTTTCAGTGATTTGTCCCAGCAGAGACATATCTAGGATGTGATGGCGAATGCCCTGTTCCTTAGCGATTTCTTGGGCAACTTGAATTTCGAGATGGTGACGTTGACCGTAGGCAAAGGTAACGGCTTCGACTGTTTCATAGTGTTCTTTAGCCCAAAAGAGGCAGGTTGTAGAATCTTGACCGCCACTAAAGACGACCAAGGCTGATTGACGTTTCATAGTACTCCTTCCAAAATGAGAAATGTTCAGGGCACGCAAAAAGCTCCCATGAGGGAGCTAAAAAATACCAAATCGAGGTTTTTTTTAGCGATGGCGTGTCCCAAACATCGTAATATTCTACATACAGTCTAGCATATTTTTTGAAAAATGGCAAAGGGCAAGAAAAAAGAGACCAAAGCAAGTACTTGGTCTCTAGTGTGATTAGCTCAATTCAGCAACGATGGCCTTGATTTGGTCTGCTGTGTGAACACCAGCAACTTGTTTCACCACTTGGCCGTCTTTTTTGAAGAGAAGAGTTGGAATAGACATGATTCCAAAGGCACGAGCTGTGTTTGGATTTTCATCAACGTCCATTTTAACAATTTTCAAAACATCTTCTGAAAGTTCTTCAGACAATTTATCCAAGATTGGACCTTGCATACGACATGGACCACACCAAGTTGCCCAGAAGTCTACTAAGACCAAACCGTCTTTTGTTTCTTGTTCGAATGTTGCATCTGTAATTGCTTTTGCCATTGTATTTCTCCTTTTTTAGTTATATTGGATTAAATCTTGTTTCTTGAGATAGAAGAAGATATCTCCGTAAGTCCCATGGTAGTCCAAATCATGACCGTTGTAAGTTAATTTTTGGACAGGGTAGTAGTCTGCGACGCCGATAAGGCAAGCTTGTTGCGAACGATCAAAGTCTTCATAAGATTCGAAAGTTACAGTTCTTTCGTTCTTGCTGGCATCTAGATAGGTAATTTCAATCATTTTAAAACTCCTTTGTTTAATGATGACTTTATTTTACTCCTTGTAAAAGATAATGTCAAGAAAAATGATTGCGCACGCAACTTTTTCTAAAATCATTTTAAATCAAGAAATCCAAACCAGTTTTCAAGCTTTCTTCGACAGCCTTTTGTAGTGTAGCTAGTGTCTTTTGCCCATCACTTGTCAGGCAGATAAAGCTAGAGCGCCTATCTTGATCACAACACATGCGACTAAGTAGACCGCAATTTTTGGCTTCCAAGCGAGCCACCATCCGAGAAACAGCGCTCGGGCTCAGATGAAGTTTATCTGGCAGGTCAATCTGGCGTAGAGATTTTTCTTGGGCCAAGTCCAGATAGTAGAGCAGGTAAAACTCTTTCAAGGTCAGACTTTGTTCACTCTGATTAGCAACAGTCTCTTCCAAGAGACTTTCAATTTCTTTCTGACGCCGATTGAAGTCAAACCATTTTTCCAAATAGGTCATAGTATCTCCTTTCTTTTTAGAGTTATAACATAGAAGAATGTCCATTCACGGACAGTTTCTGCATCACAAGATGATTGCGCATGCAATAATTATACTACTTTTCAAGAAAGCTGGCAAGAAGGACGCAGGCATCTTTTATCCTAAATCATGCCAGTTTTCACAAGTCAAGAATTGTTTGTATGCCCTTTCTATTTCTAATTTTCATTATCCCTTGTGCATTTCCTTGAAATTTTCTGAAAAAAGAGTAAACTGGTATGCAAGAAGTCTATTTCGTGGAGTTTAGGATGAAATTATATGTTCAATTAATGATTCTCTTTGTGATTTCTCTAATCGGTGAGGGAATCTCCAGTTTCTTTCGTTTGCCCATCCCAGGCAGTATTATCGGTTTGATTATTCTCTTTCTAGCCCTACAATTCAAGTGGTTGAGAACCAGGCATGTCAACATGGTGGGGAATTTCTTGCTGGCCAATATGACTATTCTCTTTTTGCCACCAGCAGTGGGAATCATGGAGAAGTTTGATGTGATTGCTCCCTATCTTTTGCCAATTGTTTTGATTGTCTTTTTTGCAGCAGTTATCAATATTATCCTCATAGCCCTGGTAGTTCAGTTTATCAAGAGACGGTTTGAGGGAGATTATGAGAAAGGAGATACCAAATGAGTGAATTTGTTTCCAATCCCCTGTTTGGACTTGCCCTGTCTATCCTAGCCTATCTAGTGGGAATGTTGATTTACAGACGTTTTCCCCATCCATTGACAACGCCCTTGCTTTTGTCAGCTGTTTTCATTATCATTTTTCTAAAGCTGACGGGGATTTCTTACCAAGATTACTACCAAGGTGGGGTTTATCTGAACAACCTGATTGTCCCATCGACTGTTGCTCTAGGGATTCCGCTTTATAAGAGTTTTCACTTGATGAAGCACCATGCACGGAGTATTCTCTTTGGTAGTCTTTTAGCAGTAGTTGTCAATACATCTTTCACGGCCCTTGTAGCAAAGATTTTTGGAATGGACTTTTTCCTAGCCATTTCTCTCTTTCCTAAGTCAGTAACAACCGCCATGGCAGTGGGAATTACAGAAAAATTGCAAGGTTTGACGACCGTGACCTTGGTGGTTGTAGTGGCAACTGGGATTTTAACCAGTGTCATCGGACCAACCCTTTTGAAGTGGTTGAAAATAGATGATCCAGTAGCTGTTGGTCTTTCCCTTGGAGGAACAGGTCATGCTGTCGGAACAGGAACAGCCTTTCGATACGGCTCTGTAGCAGGAGCTATGGGTGGTTTGGCTATCGGTGTCACCGGTATTCTCTATGTCTTTGTCAGCCCTATCGTAGCCAGTTTGATATTGAGTTAAAAAGCAAGGAATTCGGGTTCCTTGCTTTTTAAAATCGTATGTTATAGACTATTACTTTTCTTTACTTAAGTGAATGACTTGGTCATAGTGTTTTAAGTCTTCTTCTGTGTAGTGATGAATGACTTCAATGACTGTTTGAGGTAGGGAGAAGAGCAAGTCGCTAATTTTTCTGCTATTTTCCGAGTCAAGATTGGCCTTGATTTCATCTGCTAAGATGAGTTGGCTATCATGGTAGAGGGCGCGAGCGATTTCTAGGCGTTGTTTCTCGCCACCAGATAGACTATCATTTCTGAGCGTTCGATTTTTCAAATGTTCTAATCCTGTTTTTTTGAGGATATGATTTAAAGTCTCTTTATTTTTATTCAATCCCAGAAGGATATTGTCTTCCAGAGATAGCGTGTCAAAGTAATGGCTATCTTGGAGAATATAGGAACTAATACTTGTGATTTCTTTACGTGACAGGTTTTGACCAGCAAAGCTAATCTGTCCACTTGTTGGTGTCTCTTCTCCATGAATGATATTGAGTAGTGTCGTCTTACCAGAGCCACTTTCCCCGATAATGGCAATTTTTTCTCCTTGCTTGATGTGCATGGAAGTCGGAGACAGGAGGATATTTCCATCTTTTTCTAGGGAGATGCTGTTAAGCTGGATAGGGAAAATGTTTTCTATGCTTCTAGGCGAGATGAAGTTAGACTGGCCCAAAAGTTTTTGGTATTTGTTGAGAAGAGTTCGATTCGCTTTTCGGGTGTTGGTAAAGTAAGCCAACTCTTGGAATTGATAGCCGATGTTATGGGAAACTAGATAGATGGCCACAAAACTCGCCGCATCTAAATAATTATAGTAGGTCATAAAGCCACCGATAACGATTGGTGTGACAGAACAAAAGGCATCGATGCTATTAATCAAGAGACTGTTTAAAGTTCGTTGTTTTTCATAGTTGATTTCGGCATCTAGACTGGTTTGTAATTGCTTTTGATAGCGAGCAAAAAAGTAGTCTTGCCCCTGATAATGGCGAATTTGTTGGCTACCACCAATAAAATTTGTCAAGCTTGCTAAGTAGCTTTGGTTAACAGTTGACCGCTTTTCAGAAAGTGAGTCCAAACGCTTTGATCCGATAGCACTGCAGAGGACAGGAAAGGAGTAGAAGAGGATGAAAATCAAGCCCAAGTAAAAATTAGTCCACAAGGCATAGAGAATGGACACAGTGGTAAAGCCCAGAGAAGAAATGATGATGACCGTTGGCTCAATATAGCTTTCTTCTAGTTGCTTGACGTCGTTTTCTAGGTCAGACAAAATATCCTTTTCATCAATCTCATAACTGTTTAAAAATCGCTTGAAAATAGCACTCTTGATTCCATATTTGAAGTCAGTAATCAAACGAGCGTAGTAATAGCGTTTCCCAGCCAAGCCTAGTAAGAGGATAAGATTACCAAGGATTCCTAGAATCAATACTTTCCAAAGAAGGCCTAGCTCTTGATTGCTAAAACTAGCAACAATATTTTGAACAAGGGCTGGTGTGATAATTGCTTCCAGCCAAGTAATGGCAATAGAAAAGAAGTAAAGAACAAGGTGTTTCTTAGTAACAAATCTTCTCAGCATAAAGAGTTGCCCTCCTTATCGATATACATGTAATTAGTTTTAAAGTCATTATACTCCTTTTTATTAAATACTTCATATAAAAATGTAAGTCCTGAGAACGAAAAAAGTCTAGCGAGTTATTGTCGCTAGACTCTAAGATTATTGCAAATTAACCTTGTTTTTCAAAATGTGATAAGTTCCTAGATAGTAGATGGCTATAAGAATAACTTCTTCCAGAATAGTCATGATAATGCCCATCTGGAACTGATCAGCTCCTCCTGTGGTTGATGGGAAGTAGAAACCAGGGTTAGAACGATAGAAGAGTTCAATAAAGCCAACGACGATTTGGATACCAATGTAGGCTACAATTGACAGTGCGGTACGGTATTCATTGAAAAGCTGTCCAATGGAAATAGCCAAGTAGATGCAGAGGATTCCAGAAATGGTATTTAGTAGGAAGGATACCCCCATAAGAGAGAGTTGAGGAAGATGTGTTTCTATAAATGGAATCAAGTCAGAAGTTGCAAACCAATCTGGAGCCGTTAGAGTCAGAACAATAAAAGCACTTAGAGCTAGTACAGCAGTGCTGACAATAGACCAAATAAAGGCACCGACTAATTTAGCAGTGATGATATGGTGTTCAGAAACTGGCAAGGTCAAAGTCAGATAGCCTTGTCGGTCATAGACACTACCTTTAAAGCGTTTAATGATTAAGAAAAGAGTTGAAATCGCAAGTGTAATCATCAAGCCACCAAAGACGAGGGCTAGAAAAATAAGTAAAACAGGTTGACTTTCTTTGACAGGTAGTTTGATTAAGGATTGTGCTTGTATCCCGATAAGGGCAGAAAGGATGAGCACGGCAGCGTAGAGGGCTAAATACCACTTGTTAACATTTTTAAATTCGTAGCGAACTAAATTCCAAAACATAATAATCTCCTTTGCTTAGGCCTTAAATTCCTGACGGAAGAGTTGGTCAATGGATTCACCTGACTCATAGCGAATGTCATCTACATTTCCTTGACGGACGACTTTTCCATCCTTCAGGAAGACAATTTCATCCAAGATTGGCTCGATATCAGAAATCAAGTGGGTAGAAATCAAAACGGTAGAAGTTGGGGAGTAGTTGTTGATAATGGTATTGAGGATATAATCACGGGCTGCTGGGTCCACCCCACCAATGGGTTCGTCTAAAACGTAGAGACGGGCATCACGGCTCATAACCAAAATCAGTTGTACCTTTTCCTTGTTCCCTTTTGATAGTTTCTTGAGACGACTATTTTCATCAATACCGAGGTCTGCAAGTAGATGATGGGCGCGTTCAAGATTGAAATCTTTATAGAAGGTCTTGAAGTAGGTTAGGGCTTCTTTAACCTTCATTTGCTCATTGAGATAGGTCGTATCAGGTAAATAAGCTACGATGGTCTTGGTTGCTGGGCTTGGATCCATATCGTTGATAAGGACGCGTCCTTGATCTGGTTGTAAAAGGCCGTTGATGAGTTTAATCAGGGTTGTTTTTCCTGATCCGTTTGGGCCGAGGAGACCGACAATTTTTCCAGCTGGGATGTCAAGAGAAACATTTTCAAGGGCTGGGGTTGCTCCATAAGATTTGGATACATTTTCAAATGCTAGTAATGACATAGGCTTAAACTCCTTTAATATAATCGCCGACTACGCCTGGTAGTTCTTCTTTTTCATAGCCAAAATGAGTCATGGAGGAAACGAAGTGTTCCAATTCTTCTTCCGATAATTGTTTGCGTGATTGGGCGATTAGCTCCTTATCCTCAGTCACAAATCGTCCAGTTGTGCGCTTGCTGTAGACAAATCCTTCTCGTTCAAGGTCTGACAAGGCTCTTTGGATGGTGTTTGGATTGACACCGGCCTCGCTAGCTAGCTCTCGCACGGTTGGAAGTTGTTGATTGGGTTCCAGTGTATGGGAAACAATCTGAAGCTTGATTTTCTCCATAATCTGTAAATAGATGGGTTTTTTGTTGTCAAATGTCCAGGACATCTTGGTCTCCTTTCCTTTATCCTTTTGTCTTAATTAAATAATACAACAAAACAAAAAACTTGTCAAGCAAAAAGAAGAATTGTTTTGGGAATCGTTTAAAAAATGGTATAATGAAAAGAAAACGATAAGGAGGGAAAGGATGCGTTGTCCAAAATGTGGGGCTACCAAGTCAAGTGTTATCGATAGTCGCCAAGCAGAAGAAGGGAACACTATTCGTAGAAGACGTGAGTGCGACGAATGCCAGCACCGTTTTACAACCTACGAACGAGTAGAAGAAAGAACCTTAGTGGTTGTTAAAAAAGATGGCACACGGGAACAATTCTCCAGAGATAAAATCTTTAATGGGATTATCCGCTCAGCCCAGAAACGCCCTGTGTCAAGTGATGAAATCAACATGGTAGTCAATCGTATCGAACAGAAACTCCGTGGTCGAAATGAAAATGAAATTCAAAGTGAGGACATTGGTTCACTCGTCATGGAGGAGTTGGCTGAACTGGACGAGATTACCTATGTACGTTTTGCCAGTGTCTATCGTAGTTTTAAGGATGTCAGTGAGCTAGAGAGCCTGCTCCAACAAATCACCCAGTCCTCTAAAAAGAAAAAGGAAAGATAAATGAAGCCAATTGACCGTTTTTCTTATCTAAAGAATAATCGGGTGTCGCAAGATACCTCATCTCTGGTACAGTGCTACCTCCCGATTATAGGTCAGGAGGCACTGAGCCTTTATCTTTATACAATTAGTTTTTGGGATAATGGCAGAAAGGAATATCTTTTTTCAAGCATTCTCAACCATCTTAACTTTGGGATGGATAGACTGATAAAATCCCTGAAAATCCTATCTGCTTTTAATCTCTTAACCCTCTATCAAAAGGGGGATGTTTATCAGCTAGCCCTCCATGCTCCTCTTTCGAGTCAGGACTTCTTGGAACATCCTGTTTATCGTAGACTCTTGGAGAAAAAAATTGGCGATGCCGCTGTGGAGGATTTGAAAGTTGAAAGTGCTGATGGAGACGAAATACCTGTCTCACTCAATCAAGTCTTTCCAGACTTGGCAGAACTAGGTAGTCAAGAAGACCTTGGTATCAAGAAGAAAGTGGCCAACGATTTTGACTTGGACCATTTTCGTCAGCTTATGTCTCGAGATGGGCTTCGTTTTGCGGATGAGCAGTCCGATGTCTTAAACCTCTTTGCTATTGCTGAGGAGAAGAAATGGACTTGGTTTGAAACTTATCAATTGGCCAAGTCAACAGCTGTTTCCCAGGTTATTTCAACCAAACGCATGCGTGAAAAAATTGCTCAAAAACCTGTTTCCTCTGACTTTAGTCCTAAGGAAGCAACCATTATCAAAGAAGCCAAAAGTAAAACTGCCCTGCAGTTCTTGGCAGAAATCAAGCAAACACGCAAGGGAACCATTACCCAAACAGAAAGAGACCTCTTGCAACAGATGGCTGGCTTGGGCTTGCTGGACGAAGTCATTAATATCATTCTCTTGTTGACCTTTAACAAGGTAGATTCGGCAAACATCAATGAGAAATATGCCATGAAGGTAGCTAATGACTATGCCTATCAAAAGGTTCATTCGGCAGAAGAGGCAGTCTTGCGCATCCGTGAGCGAGGACAGAAGAATCAGGCTCAAAAAAGCAGCAAACCCAGTCCTACCAAGTCCAATGTACCTAAGTGGAGCAATCCAAATTATAAGAATGAAACCAGCGAGGAAACTCGTCTGGAACTAGAACGTAAGAAACAAGAACTATTAGCTCGATTAGAAAAAGGAGGAGATTAGATGGAAAGTGTCGGAGACGTACTCAAACGTCAACCCAGCCGTTTTCATTATCAAGATTTGGTCCAGAAAATCATGAAGGACCCTGATGTTGCGGCCTTTATCCAGCAAGAATCCTTGACTCCAGAGGAATTGAATCGCAGTATCTCCAAGTTTAATCAGTACATCACCGAGCGTGACAAATTTCTCCGTGGGGATACGGATTATATTGCCAAAGGATACAAGCCGATTTTGGTTATGAATCATGGCTATGCGGACGTTTCTTACGAAGAAACTCCTGAACTAATCGCGGCTGAAAAAGAAGCGGCTATTAAGAACCGGCTCAAGTTAATCAATCTACCAGCCAGTCTAAAGCAAGCTAGTTTAGCTCAAGTAGACTTGGATGATTTGGGTCGCTTGCCAGTTTTTGAAAAGCTATTAGCCTTCGTGGAGCAATATCCAGCTATTCGAAAAGGTCTGTACTTGTATGGAGACTTTGGTGTGGGAAAAAGTTTCATGGTGGCTGCCTTGGCTCATGATTTATCAGAAAAACGTGGTGTTTCATCAACTCTCCTCCACTATCCTAGCTTTGTTATTGATGTCAAAAATGCTATCAGTGATGGCAATGTGAAGACCTTGGTGGATGAGATTAAGCTTTCTGAAGTCCTGATTTTAGATGATATTGGTGCCGAGCAATCAACACCTTGGGTGCGTGACGAAATCCTGCAGGTCATTCTCCAATATCGGATGCAGGAAGATTTACCGACCTTTTTCACCTCCAACTTCGACTTTGAAGATTTGGAGAAGCATTTCGCTAAAGGGAAAAACGGAAATGACGAAATCTGGGAAGCTAGACGAGTCATGGAACGCATCCGTTATTTGGCTGAGGAGACTCGTTTAGAAGGAGTAAACCGTCGATGACAGAAACAATCAAATTAATGAAGGCTCACACTTCAGTGCGCAGATTTAAGGAGCAAACCCTTCCTCAGGAAGACTTGACTGAAATTCTGACAGCAGCCCAAATGGCCTCGTCTTGGAAGAATTTCCAATCCTACTCTGTGATTGTGGTCCGAAGTCAAGAAAAGAAAGATGCTCTGTATGAATTGGTACCTCAAGAAGCCATTCGCCAGTCAGCTGTTTTCCTTCTCTTTGTCGGAGATTTGAATCGAGCAGAAAAGGGAGCACGACTCCATACGGATACATTCCAACCCCAAGGTGTGGAAGGTCTCTTGATTAGTTCGGTCGATGCGGATCTTGCTGGTCAAAATGCCCTGCTGGCAGCTGAAAGCTTGGGCTATGGTGGTGTCATTATTGGCTTGGTGCGTTACAAGTCAGAAGAAGTGGCAGAGCTCTTTAACCTGCCTGACTATACTTATCCTGTCTTTGGGATGGCGCTAGGTGTGCCAAATCAACATCATGATGTAAAACCAAGACTGCCACTAGAGAATGTTGTCTTTGAGGAAGAATACCAAGAACAGTCAACTGAGGCAATCCAAGCCTATGACCGTGTACAGGCGGACTATGCTGGAGTGCGTGCGACCACAAGCTGGAGTCAGCGCCTAGCAGAACAGTTTGGTCAAGCTGAACCAAGCTCAACTAGAAAAAATCTTGAACAGAAGAAGTTATTGTAGAAAGTGAGAAATTATGGCCCTACCAACTATTGCCATTGTAGGACGTCCCAATGTTGGGAAATCAACCCTATTTAATCGGATCGCTGGTGAGCGAATCTCCATTGTAGAGGATGTTGAAGGAGTGACACGTGACCGTATCTATGCGACGGGTGAGTGGCTCAATCGTTCCTTTAGCATGATTGATACAGGAGGAATCGATGATGTCGATGCTCCTTTCATGGAACAAATCAAGCACCAGGCAGAAATTGCCATGGAAGAAGCCGATGTTATCGTCTTTGTGGTATCTGGTAAGGAAGGAATTACCGATGCGGACGAATACGTAGCCCGTAAGCTTTATAAGACCCACAAACCAGTTATCCTCGCAGTCAACAAGGTGGACAACCCTGAGATGCGAAATGATATCTATGATTTCTATGCCCTTGGTTTGGGGGAACCACTGCCAATCTCATCTGTCCATGGTATCGGTACAGGGGATGTGCTAGACGCGATCGTAGAAAATCTTCCAAATGAATACGAAGAAGAAAATCCAGATGTGATTAAGTTTAGCTTGATTGGTCGTCCCAACGTTGGAAAATCAAGCTTGATCAATGCTATCTTGGGAGAAGACCGTGTCATTGCTAGTCCCGTTGCTGGAACAACTCGTGACGCCATTGATACCCACTTTACAGATACAGATGGTCAAGAGTTTACCATGATTGATACGGCTGGTATGCGTAAGTCTGGTAAGGTTTATGAAAATACTGAGAAATACTCTGTTATGCGTGCCATGCGTGCTATTGACCGTTCAGATGTGGTCTTGATGGTCATCAATGCGGAAGAAGGCATTCGTGAATACGATAAACGTATCGCAGGATTTGCCCATGAAGCTGGTAAAGGGATGATTATCGTGGTCAACAAGTGGGATACGCTTGAAAAAGACAACCACACTATGAAAAACTGGGAAGAAGATATCCGTGAGCAGTTCCAATACCTGCCTTACGCACCGATTATTTTTGTATCAGCCTTGACCAAGCAACGTCTCCACAAACTGCCTGAGATGATCAAGCAAATCAGCGAAAGTCAAAATACACGTATTCCATCAGCTGTCTTGAACGATGTCATCATGGATGCCATTGCCATCAACCCAACACCAACAGACAAAGGGAAACGTCTTAAGATTTTCTATGCGACCCAAGTGGCAACCAAACCACCAACCTTTGTCATCTTTGTCAACGAAGAAGAACTCATGCACTTTTCTTACCTGCGTTTCTTGGAAAATCAAATCCGCAAGGCCTTTGTCTTTGAGGGAACACCGATTCATCTCATCGCAAGAAAACGCAAATAAAAAAGTAGAATCTGGAATGACATTTCCAGATTTTTTTGATAGAATGAAGGAGAAGAAAACGCTATCAAAGAGAGGGGGCTGGTGATGAAACCTTTGTTTAAATTGATAATCTTATTTCCCTGGTTTTACTTTTTCAGCTGGATTGAAAAGGCCAATAGAGATAGTAAATTTTTCCCAATTTTTTACTATTTTTACTGGTTTTACATCCCCCTCTATGCTCTTTTTAGCTTTGCTTGGACAGTTGTTTCAGTTCTATTTTTCAGTATCGTCTTGAGAAATGTGACAGATATCAAGTTATGGGGTATTTGGTTTCTTTTTATTCTGCTAGCTATTGGTATGAATAGGTTAACCTATTTCTGTTTCAAAAAAATGCTTCGCTTGAGACGAGAGCTGGGGAAGTCTAAAGCAGGGAGACATTGATTTATATCGGTTTTTATTTTTAGGAGGTGGATTATAGCACATCTAAAATCATTTATTACACGCTATTCTAAGGTCTATATTGGTTTAGTTCTGTTGATCTGGCTGTCTTTCTTCTTTGTCCCTTGGGGCAATCCGATTCTGGGGGGAAAGATTGACCTCTTCATCATACAGAAAATCTTGCTAGTTTTTGGTATTCTGTCCATTTTGATGGCCTTGTTATCCAAGAAAGTCAGTCTCTTTGTTTTTGGATTGATCTGCTGTCTTTCTCTTTGGATTAACCTATTTATCCTATTTGCCATTTTGCCAATTTTTGGCAATTAAAGCATCATAAAAGTTAGAGAGGTTAGCTTGGAAACTAGCCTCTTTTTCCTTTTCAAAATGGGGATTCTTCCTTGAAAATAATCAGTAATTGTGCTAAAATTAAAAGAACATTCTAAAATATTCGGAATTTAAAAGTAAGGAAAAACATGGCTAATATTTTAAAAACAATTATCGAAAATGATAAAGGAGAAATCCGTCGTCTGGAAAAGATGGCTGACAAGGTTTTCAAATACGAAGACCAAATGGCTGCTTTGACTGACGACCAACTAAAAGCAAAAACAGTTGAATTTAAAGAACGTTATCAAAATGGAGAATCACTGGATTCATTGCTTTATGAAGCATTTGCGGTTGTCCGTGAGGGTGCAAAACGTGTCCTAGGTCTCTTCCCATATAAGGTTCAGGTCATGGGGGGAATCGTTCTTCACCATGGTGACGTGCCAGAAATGCGTACAGGGGAAGGGAAAACCTTGACTGCGACCATGCCCGTATACCTCAATGCCCTTTCAGGCAAAGGGGTTCACGTAGTTACGGTCAATGAATACTTGTCAGAACGTGATGCGACTGAGATGGGTGAATTGTACTCATGGCTTGGTTTGTCAGTAGGGATTAACTTGGCTGCCAAATCTCCAATGGAGAAAAAAGAAGCCTATGAGTGTGATATTACCTACTCAACTAACTCAGAAATCGGATTTGACTACCTTCGTGACAACATGGTCGTTCGTGCTGAAAACATGGTACAACGTCCGCTCAACTATGCCTTGGTCGATGAGGTTGACTCAATCTTGATTGACGAGGCCCGTACACCTTTGATTGTATCAGGTGCTAACGCAGTTGAAACTAGTCAGCTCTACCACATGGCAGACCACTATGTAAAATCTTTGGACAAAGACGACTACATCATCGATGTGCAGTCTAAGACTATTGGTTTGTCTGATTCAGGGATTGACAAGGCTGAAAGCTACTTCAAGCTTGAAAATCTCTATGACATCGAAAATGTGGCTCTTACACACTTTATCGATAATGCCCTTCGTGCCAACTACATCATGCTTCTCGATATTGACTATGTGGTGAGCGAAGAGCAAGAAATCTTGATTGTCGACCAATTTACAGGTCGTACCATGGAAGGTCGTCGTTATTCTGATGGATTGCACCAAGCTATTGAAGCCAAAGAAGGTGTGCCAATTCAAGATGAAACCAAGACATCTGCCTCAATCACTTACCAAAACCTTTTCCGTATGTACAAGAAATTGTCTGGTATGACAGGTACAGGTAAGACTGAGGAAGAAGAATTCCGTGAAATTTACAACATTCGTGTTATTCCAATCCCAACAAACCGTCCTGTTCAACGTATTGACCACTCAGACCTTCTTTATGCAAGTATCGAAGCTAAGTTTAAGGCGGTTGTCGAAGATGTTAAGGCTCGTTACCAAAAGGGTCAGCCTGTCTTGGTTGGTACAGTAGCGGTTGAAACCAGTGACTACATTTCTAAGAAATTGGTCGCAGCTGGCGTTCCTCACGAAGTCTTGAATGCTAAGAACCACTATAAAGAAGCCCAAATCATTATGAATGCTGGTCAACGTGGTGCTGTTACCATTGCGACTAACATGGCCGGTCGTGGTACCGACATCAAGCTTGGTGAAGGGGTTCGTGAACTTGGAGGACTTTGTGTTATTGGTACAGAACGTCATGAAAGCCGTCGTATCGATAACCAGCTTCGTGGACGTTCAGGTCGTCAAGGAGACCCAGGTGAGTCACAATTCTACCTATCCCTTGAAGATGACTTGATGAAACGTTTTGGTTCTGAACGTTTGAAGGGAATCTTTGAACGTCTCAACATGTCTGAAGAGGCCATTGAGTCTCGTATGTTGACACGTCAGGTTGAAGCAGCGCAAAAACGTGTCGAAGGAAATAACTACGATACCCGTAAACAAGTCCTTCAATACGATGATGTCATGCGTGAACAACGTGAGATTATCTATGCTCAACGTTACGATGTCATCACTGCAGATCGTGACTTGGCACCTGAAATTCAGGCTATGATCAAACGCACGATTGAACGTGTCGTTGATGGTCATGCGCGTGCCAAACAAGATGAAAAACTAGAGGCAATTTTGAACTTCGCTAAGTTCAACTTGCTTCCAGAAGATTCAATTACGATGGACGACTTGTCAGGCTTGCCTGATAAGACTATCAAGGAAGAGCTTTTCCAACGTGCCTTACAAGTTTACGATAGTCAGGTTTCAAAACTACGCGATGAAGACGCAGTTAAAGAGTTCCAAAAAGTTTTGATTCTACGAGTGGTAGATAACAAGTGGACAGATCATATCGATGCCCTTGATCAATTGCGTAACGCAGTTGGACTTCGTGGCTATGCTCAGAACAACCCTGTTGTTGAGTATCAGGCAGAAGGTTTCCGTATGTTTAATGATATGATTGGTTCGATTGAGTTTGATGTGACACGTTTGATGATGAAAGCACAAATTCATGAACAAGAAAGACCACAAGCAGAACACCATATCAGTACAACAGCGACTCGCAATATCGCTGCCCACCAAGCAAATATACCAGAAGATTTGGATTTGAGTCAGATTGGACGCAATGAACTTTGCCCATGTGGTTCTGGTAAGAAGTTTAAAAACTGTCACGGTAAAAGACAATAAAATGAGATAGTTTAGAGGCGGATACCTTGTGAAAAGTAAATTTTGACTTGGTATCCGTTTGATTTATAAGGAGATCAGTTATGGTATTTACAGCAAAAAGTCCTAAAATTAATATTGAAGAAGTTCGTGCCTTGTCAAAATTAGAAGGTCAGGCTTTGGAGAGAAAATCACAGCGCGATCAAGAGTTAGAAGCCATTATACGTGGAGAAGACCAACGGATTCTCTTGGTAATCGGGCCATGCTCATCTGACAATGAAGAAGCTGTTCTTGAATACGCTAAGCGTTTGGCAGCTTTGCAAGAAGAAGTAGCAGACCGTATCTTTATGGTTATGCGTGTTTACACTGCCAAACCTCGTACCAACGGAGATGGCTATAAGGGCTTAATTCACCAGCCTAACGCGACAGAAGCGCCTAGTCTTATCAACGGAATTAAAGCCGTGCGCCATCTTCACTATCGTGTTATCACAGAAACAGGTATGACAACAGCTGATGAAATGCTTTATCCTGAAAATCTTCCGCTTGTAGATGATTTGATTTCTTACATGGCGGTTGGTGCCCGTTCAGTTGAAGACCAGCAACACCGCTTTGTGGCCAGTGGGGCAGATTTTGCGACTGGGTTTAAAAATCCAACCTCTGGAAATCTCAATGTCATGTTTAATGGGATTTATGCTGCTCAAAACAAGCAAGGTTTCCTTTTCCTAGGAAAAGAGGTGGAAACAACTGGGAACCCGCTTTCGCACGCCATTCTTCGTGGAGCAATTAATGAGTATGGTAAGAATATTCCTAACTACTACTATGATAATTTGATGGATACTATTGCTCAATATGAGAAAATGGGCTTGGAAAATCCTTTTATCATCGTCGATACCAATCATGACAACTCTGGTAAGCAATATATGGACCAGATTCGAATTGTTCGCCAGACCTTGATTAACCGTGATTGGAATGAAAAAATCAAGCAGTACGTTCGTGGCTTTATGATTGAGTCTTATCTAGAAGACGGCCGTCAAGACGAACCAGAAGTATTTGGCAAGTCTATCACGGACCCTTGCCTTGGCTGGGATAATACGGAAGCCCTTGTCAGAGAAATCTACCAAACGCTAGGAGAATAAGATGGCATTTATTGAAAAAGGTCAAGAAATCGATATTGAAGCAATCAAGGCGGAAACCCAATTGTCTGCGGAAGCCTTGCGATTAAAGGAGCGCCGTGATAAAGAATTGTCAGACATTATTTCAGGGGAAGATGACCGGATCCTTTTGGTGATTGGTCCATGCTCGTCTGACAATGAGGAGGCTGTCTTGGAATATGCCCGCCGTTTATCAGCCTTGCAAAAGAAGGTGGCGGACAAGATTTTCATGGTTATGCGTGTTTATACAGCTAAACCGCGTACAAACGGAGACGGCTATAAAGGCTTGGTACACCAGCCAGATACTTCCAAGGCTCCAAGCCTGATTAATGGCTTGCAGGCTGTTCGCCAGTTGCACTACCGCGTGATTACAGAGACTGGTTTGACAACGGCAGATGAGATGCTTTATCCGTCAAATCTGGTCTTGGTAGATGATTTGGTCAGCTACCATGCTGTTGGGGCTCGTTCTGTGGAAGACCAAGAGCACCGCTTTGTAGCTTCAGGGATTGATGCACCAGTAGGGATGAAAAATCCAACCTCAGGAAATTTGGGTGTTATGTTTAACGCCATCTATGCTGCTCAAAACAAGCAAACCTTCCTTTATCATGGGCAGGAAGTTGAGACTTCAGGAAATCCCTTGGCTCACGTCATCCTTCGTGGCGCAGTTAATGAATATGGGAAAAATGAGCCTAACTTTTACTATGAAACCCTGCTAAATGCCATTGAACGTTATGAGACAATGGGGCTTGAAAATCCTTTTATCATCATCGATACCAATCATGATAACTCAGGCAAGCAATATATGGAGCAGATTCGAATTGTTCGCCAGACCTTGCAAAATCGTGCTTGGAATGAGAAAATCAAAAAGACGGTTCGAGGATTTATGATTGAATCTTACCTAGCAGATGGTCGTCAAAACCAACCAGAGGTCTTTGGTTGCTCTATTACCGATCCTTGTCTAGGTTGGGAAAATACAGAGGCCTTGGTAGAAGAAATCTATGCTACCTTGACAAAATAAGTGAAAAGGATGGAGTTGGGGAATCTCAACTCCTTTTGATGAGAATGATAGTTGGACATGGAATTGACATCGAAGAATTAGCTTCGATAGAAAGCGCAGTTACACGACATGAAGGCTTTGCCAAGCGCGTGCTGACCGCTAAGGAAATGGAACGGTTTAACAGTTTTAAAGGGCGCAGGCAGATTGAATATTTGGCTGGTCGCTGGTCAGCTAAGGAGGCATTTTCCAAGGCTATGGGAACGGGCATTGGCAAGCTCGGTTTTCAGGATTTGGAAGTCTTGAACAATGAACGTGGGGCGCCTTATTTTAGTCAGTCACCATTTTTAGGAAAGATTTGGTTGTCTATCAGCCATACAGATCAGTTTGTGACAGCCAGTGTCATTTTGGAGGAAAATCATGAAAGCTAGTCCGCATAGACCAACCAAGGCTCTGATTCATCTGGGAGCTATTCGACAAAATATTCAGCAAATGGGGGCTCATATCCCTCAAGGAACGCTCAAGTGGGCTGTGGTCAAGGCCAATGCCTATGGTCATGGAGCTGTTACCGTTGCCAAGGCGATTCAAGATGATGTCGATGGCTTTTGCGTTTCTAATATCGATGAGGCCATTGAACTTAGACAAGCTGGACTCAGCAAGAAAATCCTTATTCTAGGAGTTTCTGAAATCGAAGCTGTTTCTCTTGCTAAAGAATACGACATCACCTTGACTGTGGCTGGATTGGAGTGGATTCAAGCACTCTTAGATAAGGAAGCGGACCTAACTGGATTGACAGTTCACCTCAAGATTGACTCAGGAATGGGACGGATTGGTTTTAGAGAGGCTGGTGAAGCTGAGCAGGCTCAAGACTTGCTCCAACAACATGGTGCTTATGTTGAAGGGATTTTTACCCACTTTGCTACTGCAGACGAGGAATCAGATACCTACTTTAATACCCAGTTAGAGAGATTTAAAACTATTTTGGAAAGTATGAAAGGTCTTCCAGAACTGGTTCATGCTAGCAATTCTGCAACGACTCTTTGGCATGCAGAGACTATTTTCAATGCGGTTCGTATGGGAGACGCCATGTATGGCCTGAATCCTAGCGGAGAGGTTTTGGATTTGCCTTATGGCCTGACACCAGCCTTGACCTTGGAGTCTGCTTTAGTCCACGTCAAGACAGTTCCAGTTGGAGCTTGCATGGGCTACGGAGCCACCTATCAAGCGGATAGCGAGCAAGTCATCGCGACGGTACCAATTGGCTATGCGGATGGTTGGACACGAGACATGCAGAATTTCTCTGTCTTGGTAGATGGCCAAGCTTGCCCAATAGTCGGGCGGGTTTCTATGGACCAAATTACCATTCGTCTGCCTAAGCTTTATCCGCTGGGAACAAAAGTAACCTTAATTGGTTCTAACGGGGACAAGGAGATAACAGCTACTCAGGTAGCGACCTACCGTGGAACCATTAACTATGAAGTGGTTTGTCTCCTCAGCGACCGCATTCCGAGAGAATATTATTAGAAAAGAAAGGAGTGGAGCATGAATCTACATCAACCCTTGCATGTCTTACCTGGTGTGGGACCAAAATCAGCAGAAAAATATGCTAAACTAGGAATTGAAAACTTGCAAGACCTTTTGCTCTACTTTCCTTTCCGATATGAAGATTTCAAGACCAAGCAGGTGCTGGAGTTAGAAGACGGTGAAAAGGCGGTTCTTTCTGGTCAAGTAGTGACTCCTGCTAGTGTCCAGTATTATGGTTTTAAGCGAAATCGACTGCGCTTTAGCCTCAAACAGGGAGAAGTCGTTTTTGCGGTGAATTTCTTTAATCAGCCCTATCTAGCAGATAAGATAGAGTTGGGAGCAACCCTTGCTGTTTTTGGAAAATGGGACCGCGCCAAGGCTAGTCTGACAGGGATGAAGGTCCTAGCTCAGGTGGAAGATGACCTCCAACCTGTCTATCGCTTGGCTCAGGGAATCAGTCAGGCAAGTCTGGTCAAGATCATCAAGACGGCTTTTGATCAGGGACTGGACCTCTTGATTGAGGAAAATATTCCCCAGTCTTTGCTGGACAAATACAAACTCATGTCCCGTTGTCAGGCCGTTCGTGCCATGCATTTTCCTAAGGATTTGGCAGAATACAAGCAGGCCCTTCGCCGTATCAAATTTGAGAAACTCTTTTATTTCCAAATGCAATTGCAAACGCTCAAATCTGAAAATAGAGTTCAGGGAAGCGGTCTGGTTCTGGATTGGTCTCAGGAAAAGGTGACAGCTGTCAAGGAAAGCCTTCCTTTTGCTCTGACCCCAGCTCAGGAAAAGAGTTTGCAGGAAATTTTGACCGACATGAAGTCGGACCACCACATGAATCGTCTCCTACAAGGGGATGTGGGGAGCGGGAAAACGGTAGTCGCTGGCTTGGCCATGTTTGCGGCAGTGACGGCTGGCTACCAAGCGGTCCTCATGGTACCAACAGAAATTCTCGCAGAGCAACACTTTGAGAGTCTACAGAGTCTCTTTCCAGACCTAAAACTGGCTCTCTTGACAGGTTCCTTGAAAGCTGCAGAAAAGAGAGAAGTCTTGGAGAGCATTGCCAAGGGTGAGGCTGATTTGATTATCGGAACCCACGCTTTGATAAAAGATGGGGTGGAGTATGCTCGTCTTGGTTTGATTATCATCGATGAGCAGCACCGTTTTGGTGTAGGGCAAAGGCGCGTTCTGAGAGAAAAAGGCGACAACCCAGATGTCCTCATGATGACGGCGACTCCTATTCCACGGACGCTGGCTATCACAGCATTTGGAGATATGGATGTTTCCATTATTGACCAGATGCCAGCAGGGCGGAAGCCTATTGTGACGCGCTGGATCAAACATGAGCAACTGCCTCAGGTCTTGACTTGGTTAGAGGGGGAAATTCAAAAAGGTTCTCAATCCTATGTCATCTCTCCCTTGATTGAAGAATCAGAAGCTCTGGATTTGAAAAATGCTATTGCCTTATCAGAGGAGCTGACAGCTCATTTTGCAGGCAAGGCAGAAGTGGCTCTTCTACATGGTAAGATGAAGAGTGATGAAAAAGACCAGATTATGCAGGATTTCAAAGAGAGAAAAACAGATATTCTGGTTTCAACAACGGTTATCGAGGTTGGGGTCAACGTTCCCAATGCGACTGTCATGATCATCATGGATGCCGATCGCTTCGGACTCAGCCAGCTTCACCAGCTCAGAGGTCGTGTCGGTCGGGGAGACAAGCAGTCCTACGCTGTTCTCGTTGCTAATCCCAAGACTGATTCTGGGAAAGATCGCATGCGCATCATGACAGAAACCACCAATGGATTTGTCCTTGCGGAGGAAGATTTGAAAATGCGTGGTTCTGGTGAGATTTTTGGAACCAGACAGTCAGGACTCCCAGAGTTTCAAGTGGCTGATATTATCGAAGATTTTCCAATTTTAGAAGAAGCCAGAAAAGTTGCTAGCTACATTAGTTCGATAGAAGCTTGGCAAGAGGATCCAGAGTGGCGCATGATTGCCCTTCATTTGGAAAAGAAAGAACATTTAGATTAAGCTTTCTCTAAGGAAATCTTATACTCAATGAAAATCAAAGAGCAAACTAGGAAGCTAGCCGCAAGCTGTACTTGAGTACGGTAAGGCGACGCTGACATGGTTTGAATTTGATTTTCGAAGAGTATTAAGCTAGCTTTCAGGTTTGCCCCTTATACTAGAGTCATCAAAAAGAAACGAGGACGCTCACATGACAGTAACGATTAAAGTAAATTACCAAACCACTTTCCAGAAGAAAGAAGCAACAAAATAAGATTGAACAGGAGAAAAAGGGCGGAAATGCTCTTTTTTCGTTTCTAAAAGCACAATTTATTGAATCTAAAATAGCACACTACGGATTCTAAAAAATTTCTAGAAATTATAGTAGATTGAATCTGGAATAGTCTACCGAGTTTTCTAAAATATTGTTAGAAATTAGTTTGAATTCCGCAATCAATTTGTTCAGTTTTTATTTCATTTAATTATAATTTGACTTTCCTAATTTCTTTGTTCATATCTTATTTCAATAAACTGTATCTTACTATTTCAGAGCCCACATCTAGCATAACTCAAAAAACAGACTCTTCCATCTATTACGGAAAAATCTGTCATTGATTAAATGATTTATAAAAACTCTTTCTCAAAACATCCCTTTAGTCCAACAGTTGGTCTGCCTGGCTGATGGCTCGCTCGGGGTGCTGGGTAAAGGGTTTGTTCCCGAAAAACTCCAACCACGGCTTGCGAACCTTATCTTTGCTGGTTTCTCTGTATTTTATTTGAAAAAAACAGTAAAAAAGCGCAAAAAATCACTTCCTGTGCTATACTGTAATTGAAATTTTTTTAGTTTGGGCGTTAGAACTGTTTCCTCAGTCCTATCGCCTTTTCTTTTTGATAAGTCTGTTTGGTGGAGAGTAGTTTGTAAATGATTCTGAGAATCTTATGAGCACAAGCAATAATCGCCTTCATCTTGCTTCCTCTTTGGGAAATTCGATTGTAAAAAGAAGAAAAAGCTGGATCCTTAGAATGTGCTACAATTAATCCCGACATGGTCAGAGCCTGTTTGATATAGCGATTTCCTTGCGTAATGTGTGAGGATTTTTTAATGCCAGCACTCTCATAAGACCCTGGGCATAGTCCGGCCCAGGATGCTAAGTGTGCATCGGATGGAAAGGCTGTAACAGTTGGTCCAATCTCAGCTAGAATAGTGGCAGCACAGTTTTCATTCACACCAGGAATGGTTTGAAGTATCCTATTTTCCTCAGGGAAACTCCTTTTCGATGTAGTGTTGAATCTCATCGGTCAATTTTTCAATGAGTTCCTGATACATCTGATATTCCTCTAAGCTCTGGTCTAAGAGGAAGCGATCTTCTAGTGACAACTTTCCTTCCATCGCTTCAACAAGTTCTTCTGGACTTGCTTTCACTCGCTTTTGGATACAAGGGATAACAGATTCTACATTAATGCTTTCTCCGTTAATAAATAATTTTAAAAGTGATCGCCCTGTCTTAGAAAAAATATCAGAAAGATAACTTGTTAGCTTGATATTAGCCCGTTGTAAGAGATTGTGAATTTCATTTTTGACTTGAGTTTGACGCTGCTTGTAAGAACGCATGCGACGTGTCAGTAAACGAAGCTGTACTACTTCAGGGGAAGGGATATAGGAAGGTTCAATTAGTCCGCAGCGGCCGAGTTGAGCTATCCATTCGGCATCTTTCATGTCTGTTTTTCGACCAGGCACATTCTTGATATGTTGAGGATTAGCAAGTACTAAAACGAGATCAGAATCTGAAAAGATATTAAAGAGAGGGAGCCAATATTGCCCAGTACTTTCAAAAAAAACATGTGTGACATGGTTTTCCACCAACCAATCTAAGGCATTGTGAAGAGCTACAGTAGTTGTCCCAAATTTCTTCTGAATTTTCTTTGGCTTATTAGTATCTAGTAGACCATCTAGAATACAACAAACAATGGATTTTTGGTGGACATCAATACCACAACACGTTTCAATCATGACTTCCATTATAAAAACCTCCTGTTAACTATTTGAACAATAGAACAAGAGGCTACTAGTAATTTTATTTTCATGCTCAAGGCATATTCGAGTGATCTCATGACTCTTGTTCATCCAGTTTTTTTAACAGGCTAGGAAAAGCCCTATTAAACACCACGGATTTGTATTGTTCATCTTCATTATAAGCTAAACTTCTTTTTCTGTCATGAGTTAGCAGGCTCTGCCTGCTTAGAGTTTTTTTAGTTCTTAGTTATGATGCTCTTTCAATAGTTCTTCAAACTCAGCGACCGTCATGCCTAATTGCTCGCTAGCAACTTCTGAAGTCAAGAGACCTTGACGGACTAGATTTAGTAGCATAGACAAACTTCCTTCAACTTTCCCACGCTCCAGTCCCTGTTCAAGACCACGCTCTAAGCCTTTTTCCTCAGCTTGTCCCAAGGCATAGTCTTGTGCTAACAATGCCTGTTCTTCTCGCATACGTAGTTGACTAAACATTTTCCTGTCCTCCTCGGACCAGCTCTTATAGTCTAGCAGTTGGTCTGCTTGGCTGATAGCCCGCTCGGGTTGTTGGGTAAAGGGTTTGTTCCCGAAAAACTCCAACCATGGTTTGCGAATGCTATCTTTGCTGGTTTCTCTGTATTTTTTTAATTCCAAGAACGCCATCTTGACTAGATGGTTTTCCTGACCGTTGTTTGTAATTGTCAAAACCTCACCCGTCGTATCCTCTCGCATACTAAAACTGTGAAAGGCTAAATCATCCTGAAAGTAGTTGCTGCCCACAATTGCAATGGCGTAAACAGGAGCGATATGTTTGTAACTCTGGTGTGTATCACCTTCACGTTGACGAATTTTTTCTAGGTTTTGATTGATCTGACTACATAGATAAGCCCACAAGCGATTGATGAAAAAATTCTGATGATGCACCTGAATCTCAATGATAACCTGTGTCCCATTATCTAGTTCAGCTAAAACGTCTATACTGGTATAGAAATCCTGCGCTGAGTACGGCAGGGAAGGCAAGACATGAATATTACTTCCCTCTAAAATGGTCACATTTTTGGCTGGTAAGTCCAGCATATCGCGGATAAATTGACAAGTGATTTCTGGATTGCTAAAGATTTTCTTAGCAACCAAGTCATTGGTTGGGCTGATGCCCGGATGTCTGAGAATCATCCATTCCCTCCTTCTATTATACCATATTTTAAAATCTAATTTTGCTAGATTCTATGGTTCTATCTATTTATTCGGAAAAAAGAGGATAAATGAAATAGTAAATAAAAAATAAGAACAGCGGATAAGCAATAAATTTTAAGATTATCTGTCTTCTCCGCTTATCTGATAATAAATAAGGTTCGCAATATAGCCTTTTCTCTCTACCCCATTTGCAACAGTCTTTAGATAGGACATTCCAGTCTTATCCATAACATGACCTGAAGCTGGGTTGAGACTGGTATATCGTGCTTTGACTTTTTGAAAACCTGCTTGAGTAAAACAGAAGTCTAAGATAGCTTTTAAGGCCTCTGTCATAAGGCCACGACTCCAATAGTTTTTTCCTAAAACATAGCCAATTTCACAAGAAGAATCGTTCTCATCTATTGCAACGATGCTGATATCTCCTATCACTTGCTCTGGGTTTTCTTTGAGGTAAATGGCCCATTTGTAATAGTTGGGATTGGCATAGGAAGCAACCCAATTACGAATCGAGTTTCGAATCACCTCAAGATTCGTATGGGGATCCCGAATGAAATAGGTCAAATTCTCAGCAGACGAAGCCCAATTTTGAAACATGGCTTCCGCATCACTCTCCACAAATCTTCTCAAAATCAAACGTTCTGTCTGTAACATTTGCGTATTGATAGATTTCATGATGTTGCCTCACTTTCTGATAGATGATTCTCTATTCAATCTCCATTGAAACTATAGTATATCGAGATAAGCTGTAGACAAATCAACTGGGCCATTCACATTAATTTCTAAAAATACTTTAGAAGTTAATTGGTACTATTCTAGATTCAATTTATTAGACTTTCAGTCAGTAGGTTTGAAGAAAAAATCTAAATTCACTTTCTATTTACCCTTCTTTCTTGCATTGCTTCCCTAGATATGCTACAGTTGTGATAACGATTACAAAATAAAAGGAGCATGCTATGAAAAATCCGGCTTTATTAGAAGAAATGAAGACCTATCTAGGAAGAGATGGGGTCCCAGAAGACTTTGATGCTTTCTGGGATGAGGAAGTGAAAAAAGTTTCAAATCTTCCAGCTTATCAGTTGGAGGAAAAGAATTTCCACATTCCTCAAGTCAAGTGCTATGAGTTGATATTTGAAGGAACCAATGAAGGTAAGGTCTATGCACGCGTCGTTCTTCCAAAGAGTGAGGAGAAGGTTCCGCTAATCTTCCATTTCCATGGTTATATGGGACGTGGCTGGGACTGGTCCGACATGCTGGCCTTCACCGTGGCTGGTTACGGTGTTGTTTCTATGGATGTGCGGGGGCAGTCGGGTTACTCACAAGACGGCTTGCGTTCTCCTCTAGGAAATACGGTTAAGGGGCATATCATCCGTGGTGCTGTGGAGGGTCGGGAGCACCTCTTTTATAAGGATGTTTATCTGGATATTTACCAGTTGGTTGAAATTGTTGCTAGTCTGTCTCAGGTTGATGAGAAGCGTCTTTCTAGCTATGGTGCCTCTCAAGGAGGGGCTTTAGCTTTGGTTGCGGCAGCACTCAATCCACGGATTCAGAAAACAGTTACCATCTATCCCTTCTTGTCAGACTTCAGACGAGTGCTTGAGATTGGGAATACTAGCGAGGCTTACGACGAACTCTTCCGTTATTTCAAGTTTCACGACCCCTTCCATGAAACTGAGGAAGATATCATGGCGACCCTGGCCTATATCGATGTGAAAAATCTTGCCCATCGTATCAAGGGTGAGGTTAAGATGATTACGGGCTTGGACGATGATGTTTGTTATCCTATTACCCAGTTTGCGATTTATAATCGTCTGACCTGCGACAAGGCCTATCGCATCATGCCTGAGTATTCTCACGAAGCCATGAATGTCTTTGTTAATGACCAAGTCTACAACTGGCTCTGCGGCAGTGAGATTCCTTTTAAGTACATAAAATAATGAATGAGAGAGCCCAGTAGCTCTCTTTTTGTTATTGTAATAGTTGGAAGTGACAAGTTTTCAGTTGATATCGGGTGTGTAAAATAGGATGATTGAGAGTAGATAGGTATAAGAAAGAAGAGAGGAATAAGTTTTTACTCCTTTACAAAATATTGTTTAATTTATGAATAGAATAGTTGAAAAAAGAAGCGATGATTATTTAACTTAAATGTTTTCTTAAGCAACAAGATACAATAAGATAAAACAAAGTAATATATGTAAATATGGTAAATATAACAAATATTTGTTTTTTCTAAAATTAAATAAAAAAACATGATATATTGTTGAAAGCGATTACAGATTATGTTATACTGTAGGAGCAAGTTTGAAACTTAAAGAAATAATATATATATTTAAAACAGATTATATATTATGAGTCGTGTAGTAGGAAGGAGGATGAAGTTGCAGGACTCATTAAGTTGTTTTGAATTCATATGCACAAATTAACTTTGAAAGTTAAAGTGAGGTAATATATGTTTATACGTTTAAAAGGTTTAGGAAAATTCCGTAAATCCAAAGCTTATGGTTTGGTTGGTTGCTTGACATTATTCGCAGTGCTTGGTTTAGCTGCACCAGAGTTACCAGTTATTGGCGGTGGAGTTGCTTATGCTGATGTTATTCAGGGTGGTAACGATATAAAAGATGTAGAAGTTCATAGCGATGCTGCTAATGGTGTAGCGATGACCTATACCACCTATGATAGTGGTAATAGTGGTCAACAAACAGCATCAGGTAGCGGAGTATTTGTTGCACCAAATGTGATGGTGACTGCTGCTCATAACTACTACGAGAAAAAAACTGAAGATGGCTCTGCGGTTTTACGTGGCGGTGATTCTGCTAAAAGTTATGTCGTGATGAATTCAGATACGGAGAAAATAAATAAAGTTCCTACGTCAGGTAGTACTGAAGCTGTAGCTAAAGAGTCTATTCATGCATATAATGAAAAGGATTTTGGAAAGTCTTACGGTAATGACTTGGCAGTTGTTGTAACTAATAAAACTGTTGAAGCTATGACAAATGGAGAGGATTCACCAAGAGAGCTAAGTAAGACTGAGGTAGCTACAGGTGATTCGATTCGAATGGTTGGCTATCCCAATGATTTTTCAACCTCTAATCTAAGTGAAGAAAACAGAAATCGACTAAAAGATGGAAAACCTTATGAAGTTGAAGGGAAAGTAAGTACTCTTAATAAAGAAAATGGTGCTGTTACTTACCATACGTCTGCTTTAGGTGGTTTTTCAGGTGCTCCTTTATTTAATGATAAAGGGGAAGTAGTTGGTATCCATCAACACGGAACAAATACTGCTAGTGAAGTAGAAGCTAATCGTATCGGTGGTGGTACTATCTTTACGGAAAAGCATAAAGAGTGGATTCGTTCTATGGTGGATAGATATGCAATTACGGGATGGTACCTAGATGGAACGATTCGCTACTATTATGACGAAAATCATAAAGCTCTAAAGAATGTTGAAAAAGAAATTGATGGTGCGCGCTATCGTTTCAATGATAGAGGTCAAGCAACCTTATTAAGTGGAGTTGAAAAAGGTCGAGTTCTTCTTCGTCTGGAAGATGTGAAGGGCAATCGCTTGATTGCAGACAAGGTAGTGCAAACAGGAGAAGTTGACTCACCAATCGTATTCAATTTACGACAAGATTCAGACTTTAATCGATTAGTAGGTGATTCTCCGAATGCTAAGATAGTGTCTTATAATAATCTTCCTATCAACAAGTTAGTTACGGATACTAGTTGGTCTGGTGATTATGTAAGTAAAGTGGCTCTAGGAAATACGGTTATTAAAGCTGTGTTAGACTCGGTAGCTCCAAAAACTGATTTTGCTCGTACGGAGGTTGGGAAAGTTGATTTAAGTGGAACTGCAAACTTACCAAAACCAAGTGAAATAGTAAAAAATGCACCAAATGGAGAACAAAATTTCCAAGCCACTACGCATATCTTAACACCTGATGGAACAGGTTCAGCAACCTTAATTGCTCCTAATTTGTTATTAACTGTGGCACACAACTTTTTAACAGTTAATGGCTCTAAGGTTGTTACAAAGTCAGGGAAAGAGAATACAGTTTATAAGGCTACGTTACCAAATGGAACTTCTATCAATTTTTCTGATGAAGAAATTGCTTATTGGAACAGAGCAGAGTCTGTTTTTGGCTTTAAAAATGACTTAGCTCTCGTTCGATTAAAAGAAGCAGTACAAGGAGTAACTCCTGTAGAAGTTGTGAAGCAATCTGCAAAAGTTGCAGAAGGCAATACAGTTTCGGTTTATGGTTTCCCAGATAACAAGTTAAGTCCAGTTTTAGATAGTAAAGTAGTCGGAACTACTGACTTTGGTTCTGGTATAGAGGGAATCAGCTATGGAGGTACGAAACCTGGAGCATCAGGTGGTGGACTATACAATGATAAAGGTGTTTTAATCGGCGTTCATCAAAATGGAGTGGTTGATAATCGTAGTGGTGGCTTAGTTTTATCAAAAGAACAATTAGATTGGGTTCGTTCCTATATTGAAGGTCAACCCAAAGAGCCAGTTTATGTGAAAGACAAAGAAGTAGCATCATCTAAACAGGATTTGGATAAGGAACTAGCTGAAAAGTTGGCTTCAGCAACTGACAATGGAGTTGAAATTAACAAGGAAAGCTTGAAAGAAGAGAAACCTACTAACCAAGAAGGAAATTCTGAAAATGTTCCAGCAGAGCCCAATGTAGAAAAAGGAGAAAAAACAGAGAATCTCCCAGAAGAAGTTGAAAGTGCAGATAACGTTGTACTTCCTCCACGTGATTACTTTGCTAGAGACTTGAAGAATGTTAAAACTGTATTTGAAAAAGAAGACCTTGCTACGAATGCTGGAAATGGGCAAAGAGTTGACTTAGCAGAAGCCTTAGATAAGTTGAAACATCTTCAAAATGCGACTATTCATATGGAGTTTAAACCAGATGCCAACGCTCCGCAATTCTATAATCTTTTCTCTGTATCAAGTGATAAGAATAGAGACGAATATTTCAGTATGTCTGTTAATAAAGGTACTGCAATGGTAGAAGCTCGCGGAGCTGATGGAAGTCACTTTTATGGAAGTTATTCAGATGCACCACTTAAAGTAAAACCTGGAAAATGGAATTCTGTTACTTTCACAGTGGAAAGACCGAAAGCAGACCAACCAAATGGACAAGTTCGTCTATATGTAAATGGTGTATTATCTAGAACGAATACGAAATCTGGTCGTTTTATTAAAGATATGCCAGATGTTAATAAGATTCAGATTGGTGCTACTAGAAGAGCGAACCAAACAATGTGGGGATCAAATCTTCAGGTTCGTAATCTGACCATATATGATCGTGCCTTAACGTCTGAAGAAGTAGGAAAACGCAGTCAATTATTTAAAGTAGCAGATTTAGAAGTGAAATTGCCAGAAAGTGCAAAAATCACAGAGAAGAAGGAAGTTTTTGTAAGTGGTGTAAATGGTGGATTGAATAAGGATGGAATTAATACTTACCGAATTCCAGCACTGCTAAAAACAGATAAAGGCACATTAATTGCCGGAGCGGATGAAAGACGTTTACAATTCGCAGATTGGGGAGATATTGGTATGGTAGTTCGTCGAAGTCAGGACGGAGGAGAGACGTGGGGAGATAGAATAACAATTTCTAATCTTCGTGATAATCCAGATGCCAAAGACAAAACTGCTCCGTCGCCATTAAATATTGATATGGTATTAGTTCAAGATCCAGAAACTAAGAGAATCTTTTCGGTTTATGATATGTTCCCAGAAGGAAAAGCAGTATTCGGTATGCCTGCTAAACCTGAAAAAGCATACGAGCGTATAGGGGATAAAACTTATCAAATTTTATATAAAACAGGCGAAAAAGGATATTATACCATTCGTGAAAATGGTGAAGTTTATAATTCTAAAAATCAAAAAACAGATTACCATGTTGTAGTAAATCCCAAAAAACTAGGATATAGCGACAAAGGTGATTTGTATAAAGGGAAGGATTTAATTGGTAATGTTTACTTTGCACAAAGTACTAAAAATCCTTTTAAAGTTGCAAATACTAGCTATTTATGGATGTCTTATAGTGATGATGATGGTAAAACTTGGTCTGCACCGAAAGATATCACACCAGGTATTCGTCAAGATTGGATGAAATTCCTTGGAACAGGTCCTGGAACGGGTATTGTATTACGCACAGGTGAGCACAAGGGGCGGATATTAGTACCTGCTTATACAACAAATAGTGTTTCACATTTAGGTGGTTCTCAATCTTCTCGTTTGATTTACTCAGATGATCATGGAGTAACCTGGCATGCTGGAGAAGCACCAAATGATAATCGACCTGTAGGAAACAAGACTATTCATTCATCTAACATGAATAATGGTGGTGCGCAAAATACAGAATCAACCGTACTTCAATTAAATAATGGAGATGTCAAACTCTTCATGCGTGGATTAACTGGAGATCTTCAGGTTGCTACTAGTAAAGACGGTGGGATCACTTGGGAGAAAACAATCAAACGTTATCCAGAAGTAAAAGATGCCTACGTACAAATGTCAGCTATTCATACGATGCATGATGGGAAAGAGTACATTCTTCTTAGCAATGCTGCTGGACCAGGCCGCGAACGAAAAGATGGTTTAGTCCATTTGGCACGTGTTGAGAAGAACGGCGAGTTGACTTGGATAAAACATCATTTAATTCAAGGTGGAGAATTTGCATATAATTCATTACAAGACTTGGGTAACGGAGAATACGGAATTTTATATGAACATAGCGAAAATGGTCAAAATCGCTATACCCTTTCTTATAAGAAATTTAATTGGGACTTCTTGACTAAAGATAGAATTTCTCCTAAAGAGGTAAAAGTTAAACAAGTTTCTGATATGGGTGAAGGTATAATGAGTTTAGAGTTTGATTCAGAAGTATTAGTTAATCAAGCACCTACTTTAAGTTTAGCTAATGGAAAAACAATTGAATTTATGACTCAATTAGACAATAAAACTCTTTTATTTGCAGTAAATAAAAAAGATATTGGTCAAGAAATAACTGGTATAGTTGGTGGTAGTATAGAAAGTATGCACGATTTACCAGTAAACTTAAGAAACTCAGGAATTCCTGGTGGGATAAACTCAGCAGAAGTAGCAGTAAATGAATTAGATGATTATACTGGAGCTATAGGAACAGCAGGAGAAGAAATAGCTACCACAGAATCTCTTTTAGACTATTCAGGAGGAGTAAGTTCAGAACCAGTCGTAACCCCAGAGGTAGACGAATACAGCGGCGGAGTGAACGCAGTAGAAGCAGCGGCAAGTGAATTAGACGATTATACTGGAGCTATAGGAACAGCAGGAGAAGAAATAGCTACCGCAGAATCTCTTTTAGATTATTCAGGAGGAGTAAGTTCAGAACCAGTCGTAACCCCAGAGGTAGACGAATACAGTGGAGGAGTAAACGCAGTAGAAGCAGCGGTGAATGAATTAGAAGATTATACAGGACTATTCGCAACACCAGAAGAAACTTCAACAGTGAAATCTACTGAGAAACAAGTAAGTAATAAGGAAAGTAAGAAAGAAGAAAAAACTAATCAAGTTATCCCAAGTCTTGACAGCTCGCAACGTCTTTTCAAAAATGAAACAGGCAGTGTTCACATTCAAGCTTCAGAAGAAGTTTTGAGAAATGTTAAAGCTGTTCAAATAGAAGAAGTGAAAGTTAGTAGCTTAAGCTCATTAAACTATAAAGCATTTGATATCAAGTTGAAGAATGCAGATGGTCAATCGGTTCAACCTAAAGGAAAAGTTCTTATTACTTTTACTACGGATCAGTCTGTTGAAAATGTTTATTATGTAGATCCAGAAGGAAATCTACATCCTCTTGAATTCACACAAAAAGATGGAAAGGTTATTTTTGGAACCAATCACTTTAGTATTTATGCTATGACTTTCCGACTCTCTGTTAATAATCTAGCACTTGATAATGCTACAAAAGATAAAAAAGAAGAGGAGATTGCACCATTACCTAAATTGTTATCTACAAATCAACACTCAGAATCAAACCAATCAGAGAATAGAGTAAGTAACAATGAACAAACTATGTTACCAAATACAGGTGAGTCTGCTTCATTACTAACAATCTTATTTGGTTTTGTAGGAGTGTTTCTTGGAGCAATGATTTCTTATAAGCGAAAAGACAGTTAATTTGTCTTCAGTTGTTCTTTGAACTTTTATGTTCATATAAAATAAACCAGTCTAGAGTCCTGAAAAATGTGGGAATTCTAGACTGGTTTTATTGATATAGAAGTTTATAATAAGATTCGTAATTGTGAGTAATAGATACGGATATTTATATTATCTGAAACTACTTTCAGAAACAGCTGTTCTATAAAATACTTTTGAAACTGGAATCTATCCTACTACAAAGTATTGAAAGCGCTTCATAAATGATATATAATAAGCTCATAAGAACAAAGAAAAGGAGGAAAAAGGATGCCACAGATTACTAAAGAAGCCTTGATTAATCAAATTAAAGATGGAATCATTGTTTCTTGTCAGGCCCTTCCTCACGAACCGCTTTATACAGAAGCGGGAGGAGTCATCCCCTTGCTGGTCAAAGCGGCTGAGCAAGGTGGAGCAGTCGGTATCCGAGCAAACAGTGTTCGCGATATCAAGGAAATCAAGGAGGTCACCAAACTTCCAATCATTGGGATAATTAAACGAGATTATCCACCGCAAGAACCCTTCATCACGGCTACGATGAAAGAAGTTGATGAATTAGCAGAACTCGACATAGAAGTGATTGCTCTGGATTGTACCAAGCGTGAACGCTACGATGGTTTAGAGATTCAAGAGTTCATTCGTCAGGTCAAGGAAAAATATCCTAACCAGCTCTTGATGGCTGACACAAGTACCTTCGAAGAAGGGCTAGCAGCTGTAGAAGCAGGAATTGACTTTGTCGGAACAACCTTATCAGGCTACACATCTTATAGTCCAAAAGTAGACGGTCCAGATTTTGAACTCATCAAAAAGCTCTGTGATGCGGGTGTAGATGTCATCGCCGAAGGGAAAATTCATACACCAGAACAAGCCAAACAAATTCTAGGATATGGAGTGCGAGGTATTGTTGTTGGTGGTGCTATTACTAGACCAAAAGAGATTACGGAACGCTTCGTTGCGGGTCTTAAATAACACAATCTTAAAACAGAGGAGAGTGGTGGATGCGTAGGATGGAATGAAAACGTATACAAATGCAAAGAACTCACTATCCAATATGGATACGCTTATCAATTAGGAGAATACAAATGAAATTTAGAAAACTAGCTTGTACAGTACTTGCGGGTGCTGCGATTCTTGGTCTTGCTGCATGTGGTAATTCTGGTGGAAGTAAAGACGCTGGAAAATCTGGTAGCGATAGTGGAAAAACAGAAATCACTTGGTGGGCATTCCCAGTCTTCACCCAAGAAAAAACTGGTGACGGTGTTGGAACATATGAAAAATCTATCATCGAAGCCTTTGAAAAAGCAAACCCAGATGTAAAAGTGAAATTGGAAACCATCGACTTCAAGTCAGGTCCTGAAAAAATCACTACAGCTATCGAAGCAGGTACAGCTCCAGACGTACTTTTTGACGCACCAGGACGTATCATCCAATATGGTAAAAACGGTAAATTGGCTGACTTGAACGACCTCTTCACAGATGACTTTGTTAAAGATGTCAACAATGAAAATATTGTAAAAGCAAGTAAAGCTGGAGACAAGGCTTACATGTATCCAATTAGTTCTGCCCCATTCTACATGGCAATGAACAAGAAAATGCTAGAAGATGCTGGAGTAGCAAACCTTGTAAAAGAAGGTTGGACAACTGATGATTTTGAAAAAGTATTGAAAGCACTCAAAGATAAAGGCTATACACCAGGTTCATTGTTCAGTTCAGGTCAAGGGGGAGACCAAGGAACACGTGCCTTTGTAGCAAACCTTTACGGAGCTTCTGTAACAGATAAAGATGTTACTAAGTATACAACTGATGATCCTAAATTTGTTAAAGGTCTTGAAAAAGCAGCTAGCTGGATTAAAGATGGTTTGTTGAACAATGGTTCACAATTTGATGGTGGAGCAGACATCCAAAACTTTGCTAACGGTCAAACATCTTACACAATCCTTTGGGCACCAGCTCAAAATGGTATCCAAGGTAAACTCTTGGAAGCAAGTAAAGTAGAAGTAGTAGAAGTACCATTCCCATCTGATTCTGGTAAACCAGCTCTTGAATACCTTGTAAATGGATTTGCAGTATTCAACAACAAGGACGACAAGAAAGTTGCTGCTTCTAAGAAATTTGTTCAATTCATCGCTGATGATAAAGAATGGGGTCCAAAAGATGTTGTTCGTACAGGAGCATTCCCAGTTCGTACATCATTTGGTAAACTCTATGATGACAAACGTATGGAAACAATCGGTGCTTGGACTAAGTACTACTCACCATACTACAATACAATTGATGGTTTTGCAGAAATGAGAACTCTATGGTTCCCAATGTTGCAATCAGTGTCAAATGGCGATCAAAAACCAGCTGATGCATTGAAAGCATTTACTGAAAAAGCAAACGAAACTATCAAAAAAGCTACTAAACAATAAACCCTAAACAGATTTTGTAGCCCCTTTTCCCTTTGCACACTTGTGTAAGAAAAGGGGGCTTTTATTTAAAAGGTAAATCATCATTCTCTTAGGAGATTATCAATAAAAAAGAAAAGGAAAGAGAGGTGCCTACAGTGAAAGTTAATAAAATTCGTATGAGAGAAACTATTATTTCTTATGCTTTCCTAGCGCCAGTTTTATTCTTCTTCATTGTCTTCGTTTTAGTACCAATGATTATGGGATTCGTCACAAGTTTCTTTAACTACTCTATGACTAGTTTTGAATTTGTGGGCTTAGATAACTATATCCGTATGTTTAAAGATCCTGTCTTTACAAAATCTCTGATTAACACAGTTATTTTGGTTGTTGGATCTGTACCGATTGTTGTTCTCTTTTCGCTCTTTGTGGCGTCGCAAACCTACCATCAAAATGCTATTGCCAGATCTTTCTACCGTTTTGTCTTTTTCCTTCCTGTCGTAACAGGTAGTGTTGCCGTAACGGTTGTATGGAAATGGATTTATGACCCACTATCAGGTATCTTGAACTTTGTTCTTAAATCAAGTCATATTATTACTCAAAATATTTCATGGCTGGGAGACAAACACTGGGCATTGCTGGCAATTATGATTATCCTCTTGACAACTTCAGTTGGTCAACCAATTATCCTCTACATCGCTGCCATGGGAAATATTGACAATTCACTGGTTGAAGCGGCTCGTGTAGACGGTGCAACTGAATTTCAAGTTTTCTGGAAGATTAAATGGCCAAGCCTTCTTCCAACAACTCTTTATATCGCAATCATCACAACAATCAACTCATTCCAAGTTTTCGCCTTGATTCAGCTTTTGACTTCAGGTGGTCCAAACTACTCAACAAGTACACTTATGTATTACCTGTACGAAAAAGCCTTCCAATTGACAGAATATGGTTATGCCAACACAATTGGTGTCTTCTTGGCAGTTATGATTGCTATCGTAAGCTTTGTTCAATTTAAAGCACTCGGAAACGACGTAGAATATTAAAGAAAGGAGACAGCTATGCAATCTACACAAAAGAAACCATTAACAGCCTTTACTGTTATTTCAACAATCATTTTGCTCTTGTTGACCGTGCTGTTCATCTTTCCATTCTACTGGATTTTGACAGGGGCATTCAAATCACAACCTGATACAATCGTTATTCCTCCGCAGTGGTTCCCTAAAATGCCAACCATGGAAAACTTCCAACAACTCATGGTGCAGAACCCTGCCTTGCAGTGGATGTGGAACTCTGTGTTTATCTCGCTGGTAACCATGTTCTTAGTCTGTGCAACCTCATCTCTAGCAGGTTATGTATTGGCTAAAAAACGTTTCTATGGTCAACGTATCCTCTTCGCAATCTTTATCGCTGCCATGGCACTTCCAAAACAAGTTGTCCTTGTGCCATTGGTACGTATCGTCAACTTCATGGGGATTCATGACACTCTTTGGGCAGTTATCTTGCCTTTGATTGGATGGCCATTTGGTGTCTTCCTTATGAAACAATTCAGCGAAAACATCCCAACAGAGTTGCTTGAATCAGCTAAAATCGACGGTTGTGGTGAGATTCGTACTTTCTGGAGCGTAGCCTTCCCAATTGTGAAACCAGGATTTGCGGCTCTTGCAATCTTCACCTTTATCAATACTTGGAACGACTACTTCATGCAATTGGTAATGTTGACTTCACGTCAAAACTTGACCATCTCACTTGGGGTTGCGACCATGCAGGCTGAAATGGCAACCAACTATGGTTTGATCATGGCAGGAGCTGCCCTTGCTGCTGTGCCAATCGTAACAGTCTTCCTAGTCTTCCAAAAATCCTTCACACAGGGTATTACTATGGGAGCTGTTAAAGGATAAGAAACGATTTCTTTTACAGTATCAATTGGCTATTGCTAGCACTATCTAAAAGCCTCCGACAGTAAATGATACTGTTGGAGGTGTTAGTTTTAATCGCTTAATGACGATTTTTAAAGGAGAAAATAATGATTTTTGACGATTTGAAAAATATTAGCTTCTATAAAGGGATTCATCCCAATCTTGACAAGGCAATTGATTATCTTTATGAACATCGTAAAGATTCATTCGAGTTAGGAAAATATGAGATTGATGGTGACAAGGTTTTTCTGGTTGTTCAAGAAAATGCCCTAAATAAAGCTGAAAATGACCAGTTTGAACATCACAAGAACTATGCAGACTTGCATTTGTTGGTAGAAGGGCATGAATATTCGAGCTACGGTTCACGTATCAAAGATGAAGCAGTAGCATTTGACGAAGCAAGTGATATTGGTTTTGTCCATTGTCATGAACACTACCCACTCTTGTTGGGTTATCACAATTTTGCGATTTTCTTCCCAGGAGAACCACATCAGCCAAATGGTTATGCAGGTATGGAAAAAAAGGTTCGCAAATATCTCTTTAAAATTTTGATTGATTAAAAAATCAGGAGGAGCAAACATGGCACAAAAAGGAGTAAGCCTTATCAAGGCAGCATTTGATACAGATAACTTTCTCATGCGTTTTAGTGAGAAGGTCTTGGATATCGTGACAGCCAATCTTCTTTTTGTCGTCTCTTGTTTGCCCATCGTGACGATTGGAGTGGCTAAAATTAGTCTCTACGAGACTATGTTTGAGATTAAGAAGAGCAGACGTGTGCCTGTCTTTAAAATCTATCTAAGAGCTTTCAAGCAAAATCTGAAGCTAGGTCTTCAGTTAGGTCTGCTTGAGTTGGGTATCATCTTATTAAGCCTTCTAGACCTCTATCTCTTCTGGGGGCAGACAGCTATGCCTTTCCAAATGGTAAAAGCTATTTGTCTAGGCGTTCTTATCTTCCTCACTATCGTGATGTTGGCTAGCTATCCTATAGCTGCGCGATATGATTTGACTTGGAAAGAAGTGCTACAAAAAGGACTTATCTTGGCAAGTTTTAACTTTCCTTGGTTCTTCCTCATGTTAGTTATTCTCTTTCTCATTGTGATGGTTCTTTATCTGTCCGCCTTCAGTTTACTTTTAGGTGGCTCAGCCTTCCTGCTTTTTGGGTTTGGGCTCTTGGTATTTCTACAGACTGGATTGATGGAGAAAATTTTCGCAAAATACCAATAGGATGGCTTGTTTCTGAAACTACTTTCAAGCCATAAACATTTCAAAATTCATATCGAAACTAAAATCTAAGTATACACAAGATGTTGAAAGCGTTTTTTACAAGGTGTATACTAAACACGTAAAGAATAAATCCTGCTTTTAGCAGAAAATAAAAATAATAGGAGAAAATCTATGTCAGATTTGAAAAAATACGAAGGTGTCATTCCAGCCTTCTACGCATGTTATGATGAACAAGGAGAAGTAAGTCCAGAACGTACGCGTGCCTTAGTTCAATACTTCATTGATAAAGGTGTTCAAGGTCTTTATGTCAATGGTTCTTCTGGTGAATGTATCTACCAAAGCGTAGCAGATCGCAAGTTGATTTTGGAAGAAGTCATGGCAGTTGCTAAAGGTAAATTGACCATCATTGCTCATGTTGCCTGCAACAATACTAAAGACAGTATGGAACTAGCTCGCCATGCAGAAAGCTTGGGAGTAGATGCCATTGCAACAATTCCACCAATTTACTTCCGCTTGCCAGAATACTCAGTCGCTAAATACTGGAACGATATTAGTTCTGCAGCTCCAAACACAGACTATGTTATCTACAACATTCCTCAATTGGCAGGGGTTGCTTTGACGCCAAGTCTCTACACTGAAATGTTGAAGAATCCTCGTGTTATCGGTGTGAAGAACTCTTCTATGCCAGTTCAAGATATCCAAACCTTTGTCAGCCTTGGTGGGGAAGACCATATCGTCTTTAACGGTCCAGATGAACAGTTCCTAGGTGGTCGCCTCATGGGTGCCAAAGCTGGTATCGGTGGTACTTATGGTGCTATGCCAGAACTCTTCTTGAAACTCAATCAATTGATTGCTGACAAAGACTTGGAAACAGCGCGTGAATTGCAGTATGCTATCAACGCTATCATTGGTAAACTCACTTCTGCACATGGAAATATGTACGGTGTGATTAAGGAAGTCTTGAAGATCAATGAAGGCTTGAATATTGGTTCTGTTCGTTCACCTTTGACACCAGTAACTGAAGAAGATCGTCCAGTTGTGGAAGCAGCTGCAGCCTTGATTCGTGAAACTAAGGAGCGCTTCCTCTAATCTATAAGGAGGTATTTATGACACACTACGTTGCAATTGATATCGGTGGAACCAATATCAAATATGGTTTGATCGACCAAGAAGGCCAACTTCTTGAATCGCATGAGATACCGACAGAGGCACATAAGGGTGGCCCCCATATTTTAGAGAAAACCAAACAGATTGTAGCTAGTTATCTTGAAAAAGATTCTGTAGCAGGTGTTGCCATTTCTTCAGCAGGTATGGTGGATCCTGACAAGGGTGAGATTTTCTATGCTGGCCCACAGATTCCAAACTATGCAGGTACCCAGTTCAAGAAGGAAATCGAGACTAGCTTTGACATTCCTTGTGAAATTGAAAATGATGTCAACTGTGCAGGCCTTGCAGAAGCAGTTTCGGGATCTGGTAAGGGAGCAAGTGTGACCCTTTGCTTGACCATTGGAACAGGTATCGGTGGTTGTTTGATTATGGATGGGAAAGTCTTCCATGGATTTAGCAATTCAGCCTGTGAAGTGGGTTATATGCATATGCAGGATGGAGCGTTCCAAGATTTGGCTTCTACAACAGCTTTAGTGAAATATGTAGCTGAAGCACATGGAGAAGATGTTGACCAGTGGAATGGCCGACGCATCTTTAAGGAAGCTACTGAAGGAAACAAAATCTGTATGGCTGGTATTGACCGTATGGTAGACTATCTAGGAAAAGGTTTAGCTAATATTTGCTATGTGGCTAATCCAGAAGTAGTCATTCTCGGTGGTGGTATCATGGGACAAGAGGCTATCCTCAAACCCAAGATCCGTACAGCCTTGAAAGATGCCTTGGTGCCAAGCCTAGCTGAAAAAACACGATTAGAATTCGCCCATCACCAAAATACAGCAGGCATGTTGGGTGCCTATTATCATTTTATACTCAATGAAAATCAAAGAGCAAACTAGGAAGTTAGCCGTAGGTTGCTCAAAACATTGTTTTGAGGTTGTAGATAAGACTGACGAAGTCAGTAATCATATATCTACGGCAAGGCGAAGCTGACGTGGTTTGAATTTGATTTTCGAAGAGTATCAATACAAAACAATCCTAGTTTGGCAATGCCAAACTAGGATTTTCTAATCAAGTTCCCTTGACTTTCTTTATAATTGTGAGATAATAAATAAAATATATAAAGGAGTTATATAAAATGTCTATAGCAAATCTAAATAAAATTGTGACCTTCCAAGCTAATAGAGAATTGGTAAATGATGCCATGGAAGTGTTAAAAGAACAAAATCTCTCTCTTTCATCGGCACTCAGATTATTTTTAAAGAATGTTGCCGTAACAAATGAAGTAGATTTACTGAGTGAAGAGGAATTAGAGAAAGAGTACTTGTTTAGACAATTACAAGCAGAAGTTCAAGAAAGTTATGCCAAGATTGAGGCTGGAAATTACTTGACAGATGAGGATGTCGTGACACGCTATGGATTATAAAAGATATAGGATTTTGTATTCTCCTAGAGTGATTGATAGTCTGGATAAAAGATATCAGTATATAGCGGAGGAAATCGGTTCTGTAGAGGCTGCGAGACGAAAAGTAGCCAATATTAGAAAAGATATTAATCGGCTAAAAATTTTCCCCCAAGCTGGATTTGATGCCGATGAAAAATTTGGTAAGAAATTAGATCCTCACTACCAAACGCGAGGATTGACCTTGAGTAAGGATTACATCGTATTATATACAATTGTTGAGGATACCGTCAGACTTGCTTATTTACTCCCTTCAAAAAGTGATTACATGAAATTATTTAAGACTAAGTCAAGATACGACTGATTCATAATCTTGAAGAGGTATATTTAGTGATGAATAAAAATCCTAGTTTGGCTGAGCCAAACTAGGATTTTCTGACACGTTTTTGTCTACGATAGCCATTGAGTTTTTTATTTTCCCAGTAGCTATTAAAGATTTTCTCCTTGCTTTCACGATTGATTTCCAAAAAGTAGGCATAAATCAAATCGATAAAGAAGAGCATAGGAAGTTGAGCGGATATACGTTGGATGTAGGAAGGTTGGTTGTGGCTAGCAACGAGAACGGTCTCTGTATAGGTCTGGCTATCTTTATTGGGAACACTTGAAAAGAGTACAGTCTTTGCCCCCATCTCCTTGGCGTCTAATAAACTGTCTAAAATAGAGGGAGTTGCGCCAGAAAGTGAGAAACCAAGTACGAGACAATTTTCATCCATAATGCTGGTTGTCCAAGCAAAGCCGTCTTGATCGGTTAAAGCTTCGCAGACCACGCCCAGACGCATGAAGCGTAATTTCATTTCACGAGCGACAAGGCCAGAACTCCCTGTTCCGAAGAAGTAGACACGCTCAGCATCTTCGATTAATTGGGCAATTCGTTCTAGTTGGACTTCGTCAATCAAGTCTTGTGTTTGTTCCCTCATATTGCTATAGCTTCTGAGGACTCGTTTGGTCAGTGGACTGTGCTTGAAGACTTGGTTGGCTTGATTTTCTGCCTCATGTTGGTATTGGAAAATAAATTCTCGGTAGCCAGTAAAGCCACACTTTTTAGCAAAGCGAGTTAGTGCAGCCTGAGAGATATGTAATTTTTGAGTGACCTGTTGGGAGGAAAGGTCATCTTGAATGGTTTCTGCTTGTAAAAAATAGCGAGCGATTTCTTGCTCTAGGTCTGTCATTTCTTCAAAATGTGAATCAATGACAGTTGCGATATCTGGTTTGTCCATAGGGAAGGCTCCTTTAAATGAGTCGTGTTGGAAAAAGACTAGATTATTGAACTTTTACATTCATTATAACATATAATATAGGGATGAATAAATAAAAACGTATCTTACTGTAAAAACGAAAAAAGCTTCTTACTTTTCCATAATTTTCTGCTCAAATTGTGGTACAATTAAGAGTAAGATTTTAAGTTAGAAATGAGACTGATTTGTATGAGAAAATTTAACAGCCATTCGATTCCGATTCGGCTTAATTTATTGTTTTCAATCGTCATTTTGCTCTTTATGACCATTATTGGTCGTTTGTTGTATATGCAGGTTTTGAACAAGGATTTTTACGAAAAAAAGCTAGCCTCAGCTAGTCAGACCAAGGTCACAACCAGTTCTGCTCGTGGGGAAATTTATGATGCTAGTGGAAAACCTTTGGTAGAAAATACGTTAAAGCAGGTTGTTTCCTTTACGCGTAGTAATAAAATGACGGCTACAGACTTAAAAGAAATAGCTAAAAAGTTACTGACTTATGTGAGCATCAGTTCGCCAAATTTGACAGAACGCCAGCTGGCTGATTACTATTTGGCTGATCCTGAAATCTATAAAAAAACAGTGGAGGCTCTCCCAAGTGAGAAACGCTTGGATTCAGATGGCAATCGCCTATCCGAATCAGAACTGTATAACAATGCGGTCGATAGTGTCCCAACAAGTCAACTAAACTATACAGAGGATGAAAAGAAAGAAATCTATCTTTTTAGTCAGTTAAATGCTGTTGGAAACTTTGCGACAGGAACCATTGCGACAGATCCTCTAAATGATTCTCAGGTGGCTGTTATTGCCTCTATTTCAAAGGAGATGCCTGGCATTAGTATTTCTACTTCTTGGGATCGAAAGATTTTGGAAACTTCCCTTTCTTCTATAGTAGGGAGTGTATCCAGTGAAAAAGCCGGTCTCCCAGCGGAAGAAGCAGAAGCCTATCTTAAAAAGGGCTATTCTCTAAATGACCGTGTTGGAACCTCCTATTTGGAAAAGCAATATGAAGAGACCTTACAAGGAAAACGCTCGGTAAAAGAAATCCATCTGGATAAATATGGCAATATGGAAAGCGTGGACACAATTGAGGAAGGTAGTAAGGGAAACAATATCAAACTGACCATTGATTTGGCCTTCCAAGATAGCGTGGATGCTTTGCTGAAAAGTTATTTCAATTCCGAGCTAGGAAATGGTGGAGCCAAGTATTCTGAGGGTGTGTATGCAGTCGCCCTTAACCCCAAAACAGGTGCTGTTTTGTCTATGTCAGGACTCAAACATGACCTGAAAACGGGAGAGTTGACTCCTGATTCCTTGGGAACGGTAACCAATGTCTTTATCCCAGGTTCGGTTGTTAAGGCCGCTACCATCAGCTCAGGTTGGGAAAATGGTGTTTTATCAGGAAACCAAACCTTAACAGATCAGCCTATTGTTTTCCAAGGTTCAGCTCCAATTTATTCTTGGTATAAATTGGCATATGGATCTTTTCCTATTACAGCTGTGGAAGCCTTGGAGTATTCATCCAATGCTTACATGGTTCAAACCGCTCTTGGAATCATGGGCCAGACCTATCAACCAAATATGTTTGTTGGAACCAGCAATTTGGAAACAGCTATGGGAAAACTTCGTGCGACCTTTGGCGAATATGGCTTGGGGGCTGCGACCGGAATTGACCTACCAGATGAATCTACTGGATTTGTTCCCAAAGAGTATAGCTTTGCTAATTACATCACCAATGCCTTTGGGCAGTTTGATAACTATACGCCCATGCAGTTGGCTCAGTATGTAGCAACTATTGCAAATGATGGTGTTCGTGTGGCTCCTCGTATTGTTGAAGGCATTTATGGTAATAATGATAAGGGAGGACTGGGTGACTTGATTCAGCAACTGCAACCGACAGAGATGAATAAGGTCAATATATCCGACTCCGATATGAGTATCTTGCACCAAGGATTTTACCAAGTATCGCATGGAACTAGTCCCCTTACGACAGGACGGGCGTTTTCAGATGGCGCCACTGTTTCTATCAGTGGTAAGACCGGTACAGGTGAAAGCTATGTAGCTGGTGGTCAAGAAGCTAATAATACCAATGCCGTGGCCTATGCTCCAACAGAAAATCCTCAAATTGCAGTTGCAGTAGTCTTTCCTCATAATACCAATTTAACCAAAAATGTTGGGCCAGCAATTGCTCGCGACATTATCAATTTATATAACCAACACCATCCAATGAACTAGAAAGGAAGCCATGCTTTATCCAACACCTATTGCTAAGTTGATTGACAGTTATTCCAAACTTCCTGGTATTGGGATTAAGACAGCAACCCGTCTAGCCTTTTATACGATTGGGATGTCTGATGACGATGTCAATGAATTTGCAAAAAATCTCCTTTCTGCTAAGAGAGAATTGACCTACTGTTCTATTTGTGGACGTTTGACAGACGACGATCCTTGTTCTATCTGTACCGATCCGACTCGTGACCAGACAACGATTTTGGTGCTAGAGGATAGTCGGGATGTGGCGACCATGGAAAATATCCAAGAATACCATGGACTCTATCATGTCCTGCATGGCCTCATTTCCCCTATGAATGGTATCAGTCCAGACGATATCAATCTCAAGAGCCTCATGACTCGTCTGATGGATAGTGAGGTTTCAGAAGTAATCGTAGCAACCAATGCCACAGCAGATGGGGAAGCGACTTCCATGTATCTTTCCCGCTTACTCAAGCCAGCTGGGATCAAGGTTACGCGCTTGGCACGAGGCCTTGCTGTGGGAGCAGATATCGAGTATGCGGACGAAGTGACCCTCTTACGGGCTATTGAAAATCGAACAGAGTTGTAAGTGTAGACAAATTTACGAACTCCATTCATTTATAAAAAATTAAGGAGGCTGAAAATCGTTCATATCGGCCTCTTTTTGTATAGTGTGATGAGTAGGATCAGGTTCAAGTTTTAAAAAAACAAGCAAATATGATATACTAAAGAGCGAGTATTCTAGTAGAATTAGGACAAATAATATGAAACAAACGATTATTCTTTTATATGGTGGACGGAGTGCGGAACGCGAAGTCTCTGTCCTTTCAGCGGAAAGTGTCATGCGTGCGGTCAATTACGACCGTTTCACAGTTAAGACTTTCTTTATCAGCCAGTCTGGTGACTTTATCAAAACGCAGGAATTTAGTCAGACTCCAGGTCAAGAGGACCGTCTCATGACCAATGAAACCATTGATTGGGATAAGCAGGTTGCACCAAGTGCTATTTACGAAGAAGGTGCAGTTGTCTTTCCAGTTCTTCACGGTCCGATGGGAGAAGATGGCTCTGTTCAAGGATTCTTGGAAGTTTTGAAAATGCCGTATGTCGGATGTAATATCTTGTCATCTAGCCTTGCCATGGACAAAATCACTACCAAGCGTGTGTTAGAATCTGTCGGGATTGCTCAAGTTCCTTATGTGGCTATCGTTGAAGGCGATGATGTGACTTCTAAAATCACCGAAGTTGAAGAAAAATTGAATTATCCAGTCTTCACAAAACCATCAAACATGGGTTCAAGTGTCGGTATTTCAAAATCTGAAAACCAAGAAGAACTCCGTCAAGCTTTGAAACTTGCCTTCCAATATGACAGCCGTGTCTTGGTAGAGCAAGGGGTAAATGCCCGTGAAATCGAGGTTGGTCTCTTGGGCAACTACGATGTCAAAAGCACGCTTCCAGGGGAAGTAGTCAAGGATGTTGCCTTTTATGACTACGATGCCAAGTATATTGACAACAAGATTACCATGGACATCCCAGCCAAAATCAGTGATGATGTAGTGGCTGTCATGCGCCAAAATGCAGAAACAGCCTTTCGTGCCATTGGCGGTCTCGGTCTCTCTCGTTGCGATTTCTTCTATACAGATAAGGGAGAGATTTTCCTAAACGAGCTGAATACCATGCCAGGTTTTACCCAGTGGTCTATGTATCCACTGCTTTGGGACAATATGGGAATCAGCTACCCAGAACTAATCGAGCGTCTGGTGGAACTTGCCAAGGAAAGTTTTGTCAAGCGCGAAGCGCATTTGCTATAAAAATGAAAGAGAGGGTAGAAGCCAGGACCATCACGGTAAGGTGATCAGAGTTCTCGGACTTCGACCCTTTTTAAAGGAGTGGAAATGAAATTAACAATTCATGAAGTGGCCCAAGTTGTCGGAGCTAAAAATGATATCAGCATCTTTGAGGATACCCAGTTAGAGAAAGCTGAGTTTGACAGTCGTTTGATTGCGACAGGAGATTTATTTGTGCCCCTCAAGGGTGCGCGTGATGGTCATGACTTTATCGAAACAGCTTTTGAAAATGGTGCAGTAGTAACCTTGTCTGAGAAAGAGATTGCAAATCATCCCTACATTCTAGTAGACGATGTCTTGACTGCCTTTCAAATCCTCGCAGCCTACTATCTTGAAAAAACGGCAGTTGATGTCTTTGCAGTAACGGGTTCAAATGGCAAGACGACTACCAAGGATATGTTGGCACATTTATTGTCAACAAAATACAAGACCTACAAAACTCAGGGCAATTACAATAACGAAATTGGCCTTCCCTACACAGTTCTCCACATGCCTGAAGGGACAGAAAAGTTGGTCTTGGAGATGGGACAGGATCACCTAGGAGATATCCATCTTTTGTCTGAATTGGCTCATCCTAAGACAGCCATTGTGACCTTGGTTGGAGAGGCTCATTTGGCCTTTTTCAAAGACCGTTCGGAGATTGCTAAAGGGAAAATGCAAATTGCTGATGGTATGGCACCAGATTCTTTGCTTTTGGCACCAGCTGACCCGATTGTAGAGAACTACTTGCCTACAGATAAAAAAGTGGTCCGTTTTGGGCAAGGAGCTGAGTTAGAAATTACAGACTTGGTTGAGCGCAAGGATAGTCTGACCTTTAAGGCTAATTTCTTGGAACAAGTCCTTGATTTGCCAGTGACTGGTAAGTACAATGCCACTAATGCTATGATTGCGTCTTATGTTGCCCTACAAGAAGGAGTTTCAGAGGAGCAGATTCGTCAGGCCTTCCAAAATCTTGAATTGACGCGTAACCGTACCGAGTGGAAGAAAGCAGCCAATGGAGCAGATATCTTATCAGATGTTTACAATGCCAATCCAACTGCTATGAAGCTGATTTTAGAGACTTTCTCTGCCATTCCAGCCAACGAAGGTGGCAAGAAAATCGCTGTCTTAGCGGACATGAAGGAACTCGGTGACCAGTCTGTTCAGCTCCATAACCAGATGATTTTGAGCCTCTCACCAGATGTGCTTGATACCGTGATTTTCTACGGAGAAGACATTGCTGAATTGGCCCAACTTGCCAGTCAAATGTTCCCAATCGGCCACGTTTACTACTTCAAGAAAACAGAAGACAAAGACCAATTTGAAGACCTAGTCAAGCAGGTTAAGGAAAGTCTAGGAGCTAATGACCAAATCTTGCTAAAAGGTTCTAACTCTATGAATCTAGCCAAATTGGTAGAATGTTTAGAAAATGAAGACAAGTGATTTTGTCAAACATTTACGTATTTCTAAATCCATTTTTGACAAGTAGCATGGTATAATAAAATGCAGGAAAATTTTGAATTATGAGGAAAACTAGATGAATTTATGGGATATTTTCTTTACGACCCAAGCAACAGAACCACCTAAATTTGACCTTTTTTGGTATGTTAGTCTATTTACGCTCTTAGCCTTAACATTTTTTACAGCTTATCGCTATCGTGAAAAGAAGGCTTGCCAACGCTTTTTCCAGATTTTACAGGCCGTTCAGTTAATCCTTCTTTATGGTTGGTATGGGGTCAATCATATGCCACTGTCAGAAAGTTTACCCTTTTACCATTGCCGTATGGCTATGTTTGTGGTGCTTTTGCTTCCTGGTCAGTCTAAATATAGACAGTATTTTGCATTACTAGGAACATTTGGGACATTAGCAGCCTTTGTTTATCCAGTGTCAGATGCCTATCCTTTCCCACATATTACGATTTTATCCTTTATCTTTGGCCACTTAGCTCTCTTGGGGAATTCTTTAGTTTATCTATTGAGACAGTACGATGCGAGAATGCTAGATGTGAAAAGAATTTTTCTCATGACCTTTGCCCTAAATGCCTTGATTTTTGTGGTCAATTTGGTAACAGGTGGAGATTACGGATTCTTGACAAAACCACCATTGGTTGGAGACCATGGCTTAGTAGCTAATTATTTAATCGTTTCCCTAGCCTTATCAGCAGCGATTACTTTGACAAAGAAAATCTTGGAACTATTTTTAGAACAAGAAGCAGAAAAAATGATTGCAAAGAAAGCTTAGAAATGAGCTTTCTTTTTTGGCAATAGACAGATTGTTGATAAAGTTTACAGTGAATGAATTTCTGAACAGAAAAACAAAAAAATTGGGTAACTTCTAAAACTAACTTCCAGTTTCCCACAACCTAGCTTTTAGTATGAGAAAAACGCGTGAAATCAGTGGAAATCCGTCTTAGACTAACTTCCACTGGTTTTCTTTTTCTTGATATATAAGGGTTCAAAAGCGAAAAGACTCAGAAAAAAGTGCACGACAAATAGCCCTAAAACAGAGTCGTCTTAGAGTAAATTCCAGTTGCTAGCGTTTAGTGTGAGACTTTTCGATGGTGATAAGATGTGTAGTTAGAGGGGAAAATTCCCTTTATTTCAATAAATCAGGTGATAGGTGTGTGTCTTCTGGTTTGACAAATTGGCAACCCAGAAGAGCAGCGATGTCCTCGCCAAAGGTGAAGGTGAAGATGTCGTAAGCAGATTTTCCTTGAAACTCTTCTCGTTTCAAGGAATTGACATGGGAAATGACTAGATTGACGTCTTTCTGAGTCAGCTGGTCAAAGGAAGTGCCCTTGGGAAGAATGGCTCGCAAAACCGTATGGTTCTTCTCAATCCGCCCCTTCTGGTCAGGACGGCTAGGGTCGCAGAAGTAGAGGTGAGACTTCCCATCAATGTCTCGCTCAAGCTCCTCCACATAGGCGAACTCAGATCCGTTGTCTGTGAGAATGACAGGGAACAGCTGATGGAACGCACACCCTCCGTCCATGACTCTTTCTTTCAAAGCTGCGAATTTAGTGGCGACCTCCAGAGCGGTCTTGTTGTTCAAAAGCAGGGCGAAGAGGAAGTTGCAGAAGGAAACGTTGAAGGTGAGCAGTAGCTTTCCACCAGGTCTGCCGATGACCGTGTCCATTTCCAACCATTTGAAGAAATCATCTGTTTCTCGTAACTCTTGGAAATCTTGATAGGTCCGCCCAATTTTCAGCTCTTTAGGAATAGCTACTTTTCTGGATTTTCTGCGTTCCTTGAACGTGACCATCCGAGGGAAATCAATGGGCTTGGCTGTCAGATAGCCCAGCTTGGCATGCCGATACACCGTAGCTTTCGACACAGGTAGGTTATGTGTCTGAATGATATGGTAGATGCTTTGTTTCTTCTGGATGCCTTGGGTTAAGACCTTGTCCATCTGATAAAAACTTTCCTTGTTTAGGGGAATTCCCTGTCTGGATTCCCTCAACATAGTCTCGTACTGCTCCTGTGCCTTTTTCGCGTAGTAAAGATAGCGGTTAAACCCACAATCCGTCCTCTTTTTTGGACAGTTGTTACAGACATAAGGAGCTTTTTTGAGAAGAGGGCAATCCGTGCAATCAGATTTGACGGATGTTGGATGCATGATGCGATTGCGCTTGATTTCCTTTGAAATCGTTGACGGGTCTTTCCCCATCTTCTCAGCGATGGAACGGAAAGTCTCCTGTTGGCTGATTCCAGTTTGGATGTCAATACGGTCTTCTAGAGTGAGATGTTTTTGTTTTTTCGTCATGAGGTACCTCCTCACGAAAAGTCTCAGACTTAATTCTAGCATAATTCATCGTCTGAGACTAACTTCCAGTTTTGGGAGAGAGATGGAAGTTACTTTGAGAAGTTACGAACAAAAAAATTGGGTAACTTCTAAAACTAACTTCCAGTTTCCCACAACCTAGCTTTTAGTATGAGAAAAACGCGTGAAATCAGTGGAAATCCGTCTTAGACTAACTTCCACTGGTTTTCTTTTTCTTGATATATAAGGGTTCAAAAGCGAAAAGACTCAGAAAAAAGTGCACGACAAATAGCCCTAAAACAGAGTCGTCTTAGAGTAAATTCCAGTTGCTAGCGTTTAGTGTGAGACTTTTCGATGGTGATAAGATGTGTAGTTAGAGGGGAAAATTCCCTTTATTTCAATAAATCAGGTGATAGGTGTGTGTCTTCTGGTTTGACAAATTGGCAACCCAGAAGAGCAGCGATGTCCTCGCCAAAGGTGAAGGTGAAGATGTCGTAAGCAGATTTTCCTTGAAACTCTTCTCGTTTCAAGGAATTGACATGGGAAATGACTAGATTGACGTCTTTCTGAGTCAGCTGGTCAAAGGAAGTGCCCTTGGGAAGAATGGCTCGCAAAACCGTATGGTTCTTCTCAATCCGCCCCTTCTGGTCAGGACGGCTAGGGTCGCAGAAGTAGAGGTGAGACTTCCCATCAATGTCTCGCTCAAGCTCCTCCACATAGGCGAACTCAGATCCGTTGTCTGTGAGAATGACAGGGAACAGCTGATGGAACGCACACCCTCCGTCCATGACTCTTTCTTTCAAAGCTGCGAATTTAGTGGCGACCTCCAGAGCGGTCTTGTTGTTCAAAAGCAGGGCGAAGAGGAAGTTGCAGAAGGAAACGTTGAAGGTGAGCAGTAGCTTTCCACCAGGTCTGCCGATGACCGTGTCCATTTCCAACCATTTGAAGAAATCATCAGTTTCTCGTAACTCTTGGAAATCTTGATAGGTCCGCCCAATTTTCAGCTCTTTAGGAATAGCTACTTTTCTGGATTTTCTGCGTTCCTTGAACGTGACCATCCGAGGGAAATCAATGGGCTTGGCTGTCAGATAGCCCAGCTTGGCATGCCGATACACCGTAGCTTTCGACACAGGTAGGTTATGTGTCTGAATGATATGGTAGATGCTTTGTTTCTTCTGGATGCCTTGGGTTAAGACCTTGTCCATCTGATAAAAACTTTCCTTGTTTAGGGGAATGCCCTGTCTGGATTCCCTCAACATAGTCTCGTACTGCTCCTGTGCCTTTTTCGCGTAGTAAAGATAGCGGTTAAACCCACAATCCGTCCTCTTTTTTGGACAGTTGTTACAGACATAAGGAGCTTTTTTGAGAAGAGGGCAATCCGTGCAATCAGATTTGACGGATGTTGGATGCATGATGCGATTGCGCTTGATTTCCTTTGAAATCGTTGACGGGTCTTTCCCCATCTTCTCAGCGATGGAACGGAAAGTCTCCTGTTGGCTGATTCCAGTTTGGATGTCAATACGGTCTTCTAGAGTGAGATGTTTTTGTTTTTTCGTCATGAGGTACCTCCTCACGAAAAGTCTCAGACTTAATTCTAGCATAATTCATCGTCTGAGACTAACTTCCAGTTTTGGGAGAGAGATGGAAGTTACTTTGAGAAGTTACGAACAAAAAAATTGGCTAGTAAATTTAGGAAAAAACTGAGCACGATGAGATTTTTTGTGTTATAATATTCTGTGAATAGCTATGCCCACGTTTAGCTATTGAATATTACGAAGTTAGAAACTTGGAAGATAGAGAGGATGCGATGTAATGGCTAGAGAAGGCTTTTTTACAGGTCTAGATATTGGAACAAGCTCTGTCAAGGTGCTTGTAGCCGAGCTTAGAAATGGTGAACTTAATGTAATTGGTGTAAGTAATGCCAAGAGTAAAGGTGTAAAGGATGGGATTATCGTTGATATTGAAGCAGCAGCAACTGCTATCAAGTCAGCTATTTCTCAAGCAGAAGAAAAGGCAGGCATTTCGATTAAATCAGTGAATGTCGGCTTGCCTGGTAATCTTTTGCAGGTAGAACCAACTCAAGGGATGATTCCAGTAACATCTGATACCAAGGAAATTACGGATCAAGATGTTGAAAATGTTGTCAAATCAGCTTTGACAAAGAGTATGACACCTGACCGTGAAGTCATTACCTTTATTCCTGAAGAATTTATTGTGGATGGTTTCCAAGGGATTCGTGACCCACGTGGCATGATGGGGGTTCGCCTTGAAATGCGTGGCTTGCTTTATACAGGCCCTCGTACTATCTTGCACAATCTGCGTAAGACAGTTGAACGTACAGGTGTTCAGGTTGAAAATATTATCATTTCACCACTAGCAATGGTTCAATCAGTTTTGAATGAAGGTGAACGTGAATTTGGTGCTACAGTGATTGATATGGGGGCAGGTCAAACGACTGTCGCTACAATCCGTAACCAAGAACTCCAGTTTACAAATATTCTTCAAGAAGGTGGAGATTATGTCACAAAAGATATCTCTAAAGTCTTGAAGACTTCACAAAAACTAGCTGAAGGTTTGAAATTAAACTATGGAGAGGCTTACCCTCCTCTTGCAAGTAAAGAAACCTTCCAAGTAGAGGCTATTGGGGAAGTAGAACCTGTTGAAGTGACAGAAGATTACTTGTCAGAGATTATTTCTGCACGAATCAAGCATAACTTTGAACAAATCAAACAAGACTTGGAGAGAAGACATTTATTGGATCTTCCTGGTGGAATTGTTTTGATCGGTGGAAATGCTATTTTACCGGGTATGGTAGAATTGGCTCAAGAAGTCTTTGGCGTTCGTGTCAAACTCTATGTTCCAAACCAAGTTGGTATTCGCAATCCAGCCTTTGCGCATGTGATTAGTCTATCGGAATTCGCTGGACAATTGACAGAAGTCAATCTTTTGGCTCAAAGAGCAGTCAAGGGTGAAGTTGCTCTGGCTCATCAACCAATTAGTTTTGGGGGAATGATTCAGAAAACAGCTCAGTTTGTACAATCAACGCCTGTTCAACCAGCTCCTGCTCCAGAAGTAGAGCCGGTGGCTCCTACAGAACCAATGGCGGATTTCCAACAAGCTTCACAAAATAAACCGAAATTAGCAGATCGTTTCCGTGGATTGATCGGAAGCATGTTTGATGAATAAAAGAGGAAAAATAAACTATGACATTTTCATTTGATACAGCAGCAGCTCAAGGTGCAGTTATTAAAGTAATCGGTGTTGGTGGAGGTGGCGGAAACGCCATTAACCGCATGGTTGACGAAGGTGTTGCAGGCGTAGAATTTATCGCAGCAAACACAGATGTACAAGCTTTGAGTAGTACAAAAGCTGAGACTGTAATTCAGTTAGGCCCTAAATTGACTCGTGGTTTGGGTGCTGGCGGTCGACCTGAAATTGGTCAAAAGGCTGCTGAAGAAAGCGAAGAAGCCTTGACTCAAGCTATTACTGGAGCAGATATGGTCTTCATTACTGCAGGTATGGGGGGTGGCTCTGGTACTGGTGCAGCTCCTGTTATTGCCCGCATTGCTAAAGATCTAGGTGCTCTTACAGTTGGTGTTGTGACACGTCCTTTCGGTTTCGAAGGAAGCAAACGTGGTCAGTACGCTGTGGAAGGAATCAATCAACTTCGCGAACATGTAGATACTCTATTGATTATTTCAAACAACAACTTGCTTGAAATTGTTGATAAGAAAACGCCACTTCTTGAAGCTCTTAGCGAAGCAGATAACGTACTTCGCCAAGGTGTTCAAGGGATTACGGACTTGATCACAAACCCTGGTTTGATTAACCTTGACTTTGCCGATGTGAAAACAGTTATGGCAAATAAAGGGAATGCCTTAATGGGTATCGGTATCGGTAGTGGTGAAGAACGTGTGGTAGAAGCAGCTCGTAAGGCAATCTACTCACCACTTCTTGAAACAACTATTGACGGTGCTGAGGATGTCATCGTCAACGTTACTGGTGGTCTCGACTTGACTTTGATTGAGGCAGAAGAAGCTTCAGAGATCGTCAACCAAGCAGCTGGTCAAGGAGTGAACATCTGGCTCGGAACATCTATCGATGAAAACATGAAAGATGAAATCCGTGTTACAGTCGTTGCAACTGGTGTTCGTCAAGATCGTGTTGAAAAAGTTGTGGGCCATGCACCAAGACAAGCTGTTCGTCATGAACAAGTAAGTCCTAGTCATACACATAATCATAATCGTCAGTTTGATATGGCTGAAACTGCAGAAATTCCAAGTCCAGCACCTCGTCGCACAGAAACTTCTCAAACTTCAGCATTTGGTGATTGGGACTTGCGTCGTGAGACAATTGTTCGTCCGACTGATTCAGTTGTATCACCAGTTGAACGTTTCGAAGCGCCATCTTTACATGATGAGGATGAATTAGACACTCCTCCATTTTTCAAAAATCGTTAAGTAAATGAATTTGAAAGAAAATACAGAACGTGTTTTTCAACAAATAAAAGATGCAAGTCAGCAGTCAGGAAGAGAAGCCAATTCTGTTTCGGTTGTTGCTGTTACAAAATATGTAGACGTACCGACAGCGGAGGCTTTGCTTCCGCTAGGTGTGCATCATATTGGTGAAAATCGTGTGGATAAGTTTCTTGAGAAATATGAAGCTTTAAAAGATAGAAATATTACCTGGCATTTGATTGGAACCTTGCAAAGACGCAAGGTCAAAGATGTCATTCAGTATGTTGATTATTTCCACGCTTTGGATTCATTAAAGCTAGCAGAGGAAATTCAAAAAAGAAGTGACCGAGTTGTTAAGTGTTTCTTACAAGTTAATATCTCAAGGGAAGAGAGCAAACATGGTTTTTCAAGGGAAGAACTATTAGAGCTCTTGCCAGAATTGGCCACCTTAGATAAAATTGAATATGTCGGCTTGATGACCATGGCTCCTTTTGAAGCTAGTAGTGATGAGTTGAAAGAGATTTTTAAAGCTACGCAGGATTTGCAACTAGAAATTAGAGAAAAACAAATTCCCAATATGCCAATGACGGACTTGAGTATGGGTATGAGTCGTGACTACAAGGAAGCGATTAAATTTGGCTCAACATTTGTCAGAATTGGTACAGCATTTTTTAAATAGGAAAGAAATATGTCTTTAAAAGATAGATTTGATAAATTTATAGATTATTTTACAGAAGATGGAGAAGATGTTGGTACTGCATATCAACCTAAAGCTGAAGAGCCGATTGTGACTCCAGTCCCTTCTGTTCAAGAGTTGCCTCAACAAGCTGGTAGCACGCCATCTAAAGATAAAAACATCACTCGTCTTCATGCCCGTCAACAAGAGTTGGCTATGCAAAGTCAACGTTCTACTGATAAGGTGACAATTGATGTTCGTTATCCACGTAAATACGAAGATGCCACAGATATTGTTGATTTATTAGCTGGTAACGAAAGTATTTTGATTGATTTTCAATATATGACAGAAGTTCAAGCACGTCGTTGTCTGGATTATCTGGATGGGGCGCGCCACGTTTTAGCTGGTAACATGAAAAAGGTAGCATCTACCATGTACCTGCTGACACCAGTTGATGTGGTTGTCAATATTGAAGACATCAAAATCCCAGATGAATCACAAAATGGTGAATTTGGCTTTGATATGAAACGTACGAGAGTGAGATAATGATCTTTCTCATTCGTTTTGTTCAAAATGCAGTGGATATCTATTCACTGATTTTAATTATTTTTGCTCTGATGTCTTGGTTTCCCAATGCTTATGAATCACGTCTTGGACGCTTGATTATTAGTTTAGTGAAACCGATAATCGCTCCCTTGCAACGTTTACCCCTCCAGATTGCAGGTCTTGACTTGTCTGTCTGGATTGCGGTATTACTAGTTCACTTCCTAGGGGAGCAGTTGATTCGACTTTTAGTGATCTTTCTATGAACAAGATGATTTATCAACACTTTTCTAAGAATGATTCGTCTTTTATTGATAAGGGAGTAGAATGGATAAAAAAGGTAGAAGATTCTTATTCTCCTTTTTTAACACCTTTTGTAAATCCCCATCAAGAAAAGATTTTAAAGGTGCTAGCATCAACCAACGGCATCTCCTACATGAGCAGTCGGCAGTTTCTTGAAACTGAATATGTACGGGTACTCCTGTATCCTGATTATTTTGAGCCAGAATTCTCTGATTTTGAACTTTCCTTGCAAGAAATAGTCTATTCTAATAAGTTTGAACGCCTAACGCATGCAAAAATATTAGGGACTGTTTTAAATCAGCTGGGAATTGATAGGAAGCTATTTGGTGATATCTTAGTCAACGAAGAGAGAGCACAGATTATCATTAATCGACAGTTTATGCTCCTTTTTCAAGACGGCATTACGAAAATTGCTCGTTTACCGGTTCGTCTAGAAGAACGGCATTTTACTGAGAAAATTGCTATAGTAGAAGATTATCAAGAATTAGATATTTGTATTGCTAGTTCTAGATTAGATGTTTTTCTAGCAGGTGTCTTCAAGCTGTCTAGAAATCAGGCAAGTCAGTTAATTGAAAAACAGGCAGTCCAAGTTAATTACCATTTAGTTGAAAAATCAGATTATGCAGTTCAAGTTGGTGATTTGATTAGTGTAAGGAAATTTGGTCGATTGAAACTCATTAGAGATAATGGGCAAACAAAAAAAGATAAAAAGAAATTAACGGTCCAATTGTTATTAAGTAAGTGAGGAAAAATATGCCAATTACATCGTTAGAAATCAAAGATAAAACTTTTAGCACACGCTTCAGAGGGTTTGATCAAGAAGAAGTAGATGAATTTTTAGATATTGTAGTCCGTGATTATGAAGATTTGGTTCGCTCTAATCATGATAAGGATTTACATATTAAGAGTTTGGAAGAGCGTTTGTCATACTTTGATGAGATGAAAGATTCATTGAGCCAGTCTGTATTGATTGCACAAGATACAGCAGAGCGAGTAAAACAAGCTGCAACGGAACGTTCAAATAATATTATCCAACAAGCAGAGCAAGATGCCCAACGTTTGTTGGAAGAAGCTAAGTACAAGGCAAATGAAATTCTTCGTCAAGCAACTGACAATGCTAAGAAGGTTGCTGTTGAAACAGAAGAATTGAAGAACAAGAGTCGTGTCTTCCATCAACGTCTTAAATCTACAATTGAGAGCCAGTTAGCAATTGTTGAATCTTCAGATTGGGAAGATATTCTGCGCCCAACAGCGACTTATCTTCAGACAAGTGATGAAGCTTTCAAAGAAGTGGTCAGCGAAGTCTTAGGTGACTCTGTCTTGCAACAACATCCAGAGGAAGAACCAATTGATATTACTCGCCAGTTTTCTCCCGAGGAAATGGCTGAGTTGCAAGCGCGTATCGAAGCGGCTAATAAGGAACTTGCAGAAGCCGAAGCAAGAGCTGAGCAGGAACAAGTGGTTTCACCAGCTCCGGTTGTTGAAGAAAGTCCAGCTCATCCAGTTGGTCCAATGTATGAAGAGCCAGAAGTAGCTCCAAGCCATTATTCAGGACCAACACCAGCTACTGAAGCTGTAAACTCAGAACCAGGTTTTGCGGCACCGCAAGAATCTGTTACAATTTTATAAGAAATATTCTGAGAACAATATCTTATCCTTATATTTCCAGCGAGCAGGAGATGGTGTGAGTCCTGTAATCTCTATTGATAAGATTATCCTCTCAAAAACTCAAGTCTGAATGAAGTAAGATTTGACGTTCCCCACGTTACGGGATAAGAGGGAGAAAGACTAAATCTTTTTCCGAATAAAGGTGGTACCACGATTTTCGTCCTTTTTGGCAGTCGTGGTTTTTAATTTGTTATTATTTATAAAGGAGATACCATGAAACTCAAAGATACCCTTAATCTTGGGAAAACAGCTTTCCCAATGCGTGCAGGCCTTCCTACCAAAGAGCCAGTTTGGCAAAAGGAATGGGAAGATGCAAAACTTTATCAACGTCGTCAAGAACTAAATGAAGGGAAACCTCATTTTGTCTTGCATGATGGCCCTCCATACGCAAACGGAAATATCCACGTTGGACATGCCATGAATCATATCTCAAAAGATATCATCATTCGTTCTAAGTCTATGTCAGGTTTTAACGCACCTTATATTCCAGGTTGGGATACTCATGGTCTGCCAATCGAGCAAGTTTTGGCAAAGCAAGGTGTTAAGCGCAAAGAAATGGACTTGGTTGAGTACTTAAAACTTTGTCGTGAGTACGCTCTTTCTCAAGTTTATAAACAACGTGATGATTTCAAGCGTTTGGGGATGTCAGGTGACTGGGAAAATTTATATGTGACTTTAACTCCAGACTATGAAGCAGCCCAAATCCGTGTCTTTGGTGAGATGGCTAATAAGGGTTATATCTACCGTGGTGCCAAGCCAGTTTACTGGTCTTGGTCATCTGAGTCAGCCCTTGCCGAAGCGGAAATTGAATACCATGATTTGGTTTCAACTTCTCTTTACTATGCTAATAAGGTAAAAGATGGCAAAGGTGTTCTAGATACAGATACTTATATCGTTGTTTGGACAACTACTCCATTTACTATCACAGCTTCGCGCGGTTTGACTGTTGGAGCGGATATTGATTACGTCTTGGTTCAACCTGCTGGTGAAGCTCGTAAGTTTGTGGTTGCTGCAGAATTATTGAATAGTTTATCTGAGAAATTTGGCTGGTCTGATGTTCAAGTTTTGAAAACTTACCGTGGTCAAGAATTGAACCACATTGTAACAGAACACCCATGGGATACAGCTGTAGATGAATTGGTTATTCTTGGTGACCACGTTACAACTGACTCTGGTACTGGTATTGTCCATACAGCCCCTGGTTTTGGTGAGGACGACTACAATGTTGGTATTGCTAATGGTCTTGAAGTCGCAGTCACTGTTGATGAACGTGGTATCATGATGGCTAATGCTGGTGCTGAGTTTGAAGGTCAATTCTATGACAAGGTGGTTCCAACTGTTATCGAAAAACTCGGTAACCTCCTTCTTGCCCAAGAAGAAATTTCTCACTCATATCCATTTGACTGGCGTACCAAGAAACCAATTATCTGGCGTGCAGTACCACAGTGGTTCGCCTCTGTTTCAAAATTCCGCCAAGAAATCTTGGATGCTATTGATAAAGTTAAATTCCATACAGAATGGGGTAAAGTCCGTCTATATAATATGATTCGTGACCGTGGTGACTGGGTTATCTCTCGTCAACGTGCTTGGGGTGTTCCACTTCCAATCTTCTACGCTGAAGACGGTACAGCGATTATGACAGCTGAGACTATTGAACATGTGGCTCAACTCTTTGAAGTACATGGTTCAAGCATTTGGTGGGAACGTAATGCCAAAGATCTCTTGCCAGAAGGATTTACACATCCAGGTTCTCCAAATGGGGAGTTCAAGAAAGAAACAGATATTATGGATGTATGGTTTGACTCAGGTTCATCATGGAATGGTGTTTTGGTAAATCGTCCAAATCTGACTTATCCAGCTGACCTTTACCTTGAAGGTTCTGACCAATACCGTGGTTGGTTCAACTCATCACTCATTACATCTGTTGCCAACCATGGCGTAGCACCTTACAAACAAATCTTGTCACAAGGTTTTACTCTTGATGGTAAAGGTGAGAAGATGTCTAAATCTCTTGGAAATACCATTGCTCCAAGTGATGTTGAAAAACAATTCGGTGCTGAAATCTTGCGTCTCTGGGTAACAAGTGTTGACTCAAGCAATGACGTACGTATCTCTATGGATATCTTGAGCCAAGTCTCTGAAACTTACCGTAAGATTCGTAACACACTTCGCTTCTTGATTGCCAATACTTCTGACTTTAATCCAGCTCAAGATGCAGTCGCTTTCGATGAACTTCGTTCAGTTGATAAGTACATGACGATTCGCTTTAACCAGCTTGTGAAGACTATTCGTGATGCTTATGCTGACTTTGAATTCTTGACAATCTATAAGGCCTTGGTAAACTTTATCAACGTTGACTTATCAGCCTTCTACCTTGACTTCGCTAAAGACGTTGTTTATATCGAAGGTGCCAAATCATTGGAACGCCGTCAAATGCAGACTGTCTTCTATGACATTCTTGTGAAAATTACGAAACTCTTGACACCAATCCTTCCTCACACTGCGGAAGAAATCTGGTCATATCTTGAGTTTGAAGCAGAAGACTTCGTTCAATTGTCAGAATTGCCAGAAGCAGAGACATTTGCTAACCAAGAAGAAATCTTGGATACATGGGCTGCCTTCATGGACTTCCGTGGACAAGCTCAAAAAGCCTTGGAAGAAGCTCGTAATGCCAAAGTTATCGGTAAATCACTTGAAGCACACTTGACAGTTTATCCAAACGAAGTGGTGAAAACCCTACTCGAAGCAGTAAACAGCAATGTAGCTCAACTTTTGATTGTGTCTGAATTGACCATCGCAGAAGGCCCAGCTCCAGAAGCTGCCGTTAGCTTCGAAGATGTAGCCTTCACAGTAGAACGCGCTGTAGGTGAAGTATGTGACCGTTGCCGTCGCATCGACCCAACAACAGCAGAACGCAGCTACCATGCAGTCATCTGTGACCACTGTGCAAGCATCGTAGAAGAAAACTTTGCGGACGCAGTCGCAGAAGGATTTGAAGAGAAATAAGTTAAAGAGTCTAGGGAAAACTCAATTTGAGAAGAAAAGACAACTAATTTTATAATCTATAAAACGCATTGTATCACGTTTTTGAACACCTGATATGATGTGTTTTTATTTATTTTGAAAATTTGCCAGGTGTGACTTTGTATACTCATACTCAATGAAAATCAAAAAGCAAACTAGGAAGCTAGCCGCAGGCTGCTCAAAACACTGTTTTGAGGTTGTAGATAAGACTGACGAAGTCAGTCACATATATATGACAAGGAGACGCTGACGTGGTTTGAAGAGATTTTCGAAGAGTATCAACAAGAATCAAAGATAAAGGTAGCAAGCTAACAGCAGTAAGATAAAATACGGATTTGATATTTCAGGTAAGAACTGATAAGCTATGTAACATTTTTATAATAATAAAGGGGATATTTATTTTGAATATTTGAAGAGTATTATATTTTATTTCATATTATGCAAGTTTTTATTTTACAATTCCAGAAAATGCTTTTTTTTTTTTAGCAAATATGATACAATCTTATTTGAAAAAAATAAAAAAGGAGATTTATTATGAAGTCAAAAGCTTTAGCACTTTATAGTGGTATTGTTGGTTTAGTAGGTGGAATCTACTTACTTATTGCCCCATTTCTTTTACTAGCAGCAGTTGTGAGTACAGCTGCTACAGCAACAGCTACACAGAGTCCTGAATTAACTGCATCTACAACAGTTGCAGGAGTTGCAGGAGTTTTACTTCCAACCGTTTTAAAAATTGCTATTTTAGTTTTAGGAATTGTTGCGATTGTATACTATAAGGGAGAAAGTCGTGTTGGTTCGGCTCCTTCTGTCCTATTAATCGTAGGTGGAGCAGTTGGCTTGATTCCAGCCCTTGGTTGGGTAGGAGGAATCCTAGCAATTATCGGTGGTTCACTATTTTTAGGAAGTCTCAAAAAATTCAAAGTTGAAGGATAAAAAATAAGGAAAAGGATTGCCAAACAGTCCTTTCCTTTTTGGTTTTGACTAGCTTTTTTGTGAAAAATTGTGTAAAATAGAATAGATAAACGAGGGGAAACCTCGGAAAATTTAAAGGAGAATCCATCTAATGGTAAAATTGGTTTTTGCTCGCCACGGTGAGTCTGAATGGAACAAAGCTAACCTTTTCACTGGTTGGGCTGATGTTGATTTGTCTGAAAAAGGTACACAACAAGCGATTGACGCTGGTAAATTGATTAAAGAAGCTGGTATCGAATTTGACCAAGCTTACACTTCAGTATTGAAACGTGCTATTAAAACAACGAACTTGGCTCTTGAAGCTTCTGACCAATTGTGGGTTCCAGTTGAAAAATCATGGCGCTTGAACGAACGTCACTACGGTGGTTTGACTGGTAAAAACAAAGCTGAAGCTGCTGAGCAATTTGGTGATGAACAAGTTCACATCTGGCGTCGTTCATACGATGTATTGCCTCCAAACATGGACCGTGATGATGAACACTCAGCTCACACAGACCGTCGTTACGCTTCACTTGACGACTCAGTTATCCCAGATGCTGAAAACTTGAAAGTGACTTTGGAACGTGCCCTTCCATTCTGGGAAGATAAAATCGCTCCAGCTCTTAAAGATGGTAAAAACGTATTCGTAGGAGCTCATGGTAACTCAATCCGTGCCCTTGTAAAACACATCAAAGGTTTGTCAGATGACGAAATCATGGACGTGGAAATCCCTAACTTCCCACCATTGGTATTCGAATTCGACGAAAAATTGAACGTAGTTTCTGAATACTACCTTGGAAAATAAAAAATTGTAAGTCTAGAATTGATTTCTAGGCTTTTTATGTTAGTATGGTAGTATGATAAGGAATAAAAAACAAGATTATGTATTGGCCTACAAGCAACCAGCGTCAACAACATATAAGGGGTGGGAAGAAGAGGCCTTACCAATAGGCAATGGTTCTTTAGGGGCAAAAGTATTTGGCCTTATAGGTGCTGAGAGGATTCAATTTAATGAAAAAAGTCTCTGGTCTGGTGGTCCACTTCCTGATAGTTCAGATTATCAGGGTGGAAATCTTCAAGATCAGCATAACTTTTTAACTGATATTCGGCAGGCTTTGGAAAAGAGAGATTACAATCGGACTAAGGAACTGGCTGAACAGCACCTGGTCGGGCCCAAAACGAGTCAATATGGGACCTATCTGTCCTTTGGGGATATTCATATTGAATTTAGTAATCAAGGCAAGACTTTGTATCAGGTGACGGATTACCAGAGGCAGCTTAATATCAGTAAGGCGCTTGCGACGGCTTCTTATGTCTATAAGGGAACGAAATTTGAACGTGAAACTTTTGCGAGTTTTCCAGATGATCTCTTGGTTCAGCGCTATACTAAGGAAGGGTTGGAAACTCTAGATTTTACTATAGAACTATCCTTGACCCATGATTTGGCTTCTGATGGAAAGTATGAGCAGGAAAAATCTGATTACAAGGAGTGCCAGCTGGATATATCTGATTCTTATATCTTGATGAAGGGAAGAGTTAAGGATAATGACCTGCAGTTTACTAGCTGTTTAGCTTGGGAAACGGATGGGGACATTAGAGTCTGGTCAAATAAGGTTCAGATATCAGGAGCTAGTTATGCTAATCTCTTCTTGGCGGCTAAGACAGATTTTGCCCAAAATCCTGCTAGTAATTATCGCAAGAAAATAGATTTGGAGAAACAGGTTAAGGACTTGGTGGAGATAGCTAAAGAAAAGGGCTATGCCCAATTGAAATCAAGGCATATTCAGGATTACCAAGCCTTATTCCAACGTGTTCAATTGGATTTGGGAGCTGATGTAGACACATCCACTACAGATGATTTGCTAAAAAATTATAAGCCACAAGAGGGGCAGGTTTTGGAGGAGCTATTCTTCCAGTATGGACGGTATTTATTGATTAGTTCTTCTAGAGATTGCCCAGATGCTCTACCAGCTAATCTACAGGGAATCTGGAATGCGGTCGACAATCCTCCTTGGAATTCGGACTATCACTTGAATATCAATCTGCAGATGAATTATTGGCCAGCCTATGTTACCAATCTCTTAGAGACGGCCTTTCCGGTCATCAACTATATCGATGATTTGCGTGTCTATGGTCGTCTAGCGGCTGCAAGGTATGCAGGAATCGTCTCTCAGGAAGGGGAGGAGAATGGTTGGTTGGTTCATACTCAAGCGACTCCCTTTGGTTGGACGGCACCTGGTTGGAATTACTATTGGGGTTGGTCACCAGCTGCCAATGCGTGGCTGATGCAAACTGTTTATGAAGCCTATTCATTTTATAGTGATCAAGACTATCTCAGGGAGAAAATTTATCCCATGTTGAGGGAAACGGTTTATTTTTGGAATGATTTTTTACATGAGGATAGGCAGGCGCAGCGTTGGGTGTCTTCTCCGTCTTATTCTCCAGAACATGGGCCGATTTCGATTGGCAATACCTATGACCAATCTCTGATTTGGCAATTATTCCATGATTTTATTCAGGCTGCTCAGGAATTGGGACTGGATGGGGATTTGTTGACTGAGGTCAAGGAGAAGTTTGACTTGCTTAATCCTCTTCAACTCACTCAATCTGGTCGAATCAGAGAGTGGTATGAGGAGGAAGAGCAGCATTTTCAAAATGAGAAAGTGGAGGCCCAGCATCGGCACGCTTCCCATCTAGTGGGACTCTATCCTGGAAATCTCTTTAGTTACAAGGGACAAGAGTATCTTGAAGCGGCGCGTGCTAGTCTCAATGATCGTGGAGATGGGGGAACAGGCTGGTCCAAGGCTAATAAGATCAATCTTTGGGCCCGCTTGGGAGATGGCAATCGAGCCTATAAATTATTAGCAGAGCAGTTAAAGACATCCACCTTGCCAAATCTTTGGTGTAGCCACCCTCCTTTTCAGATAGATGGTAATTTTGGTGCTAGCAGTGGAATGGCAGAAATGTTACTCCAGTCTCATACAGCTTATCTGGTACCTCTAGCCGCCCTACCCGATGCATGCTCAACAGGTTCCGTTTCAGGCTTAATGGCACGTGGACATTTTGAACTTAGCATGCGCTGGGAGGATGAAAAACTCTTACAGTTGACCATTTTATCAAGAAGTGGAGGAGATTTGCGAATCTCTTATCCAGGGATTGAAAAAAGTGTGATTGAAGTGAATCAAGAAAAAGCAAAAGTGAAATGCGTAGAGAAAGATTGTATTTCGGTGGCAACAGCAGAAGGTGATCTGGTTCAATTTTATTTTTAAGAAGATGTTATACTCTTCTAAAATCTCTTCAAACCATGTCAGCTTTATTTGCAACCTCAAAGCAGTGCTTTGAGCAACCTGTGGCTAGCTTCCTAGTTTGCTCTTTGATTTTCATTGAGTATTAGAAGGCAGTAGTTTGAGACTGCCTTTTAATAAGGATTTGAGAATGTAAGCAGTTTCTAACTAGTTGAAAAAGCGTTATAATGGTAATATGAAGTAATTTGTTTGAGAGAGGGTGGGTCTTATGGCTTATATTGAGATGAAACACTGTTACAAGCGTTATCAGGTTGGGGACACGGAGATCGTGGCCAATCGTGATGTGAATTTTGAGATTGAAAAGGGTGAATTGGTGATTATTCTAGGTGCGTCTGGTGCAGGCAAGTCAACGGTCCTTAACCTTCTTGGGGGAATGGATACCAATGATGAAGGGGAAATCTGGATTGATGGTGTCAATATTGCAGACTATAGTTCCCACCAGAGAACCAATTACCGTAGAAATGATGTTGGTTTTGTTTTTCAGTTTTATAATCTAGTGTCCAATCTGACAGCTAAGGAAAATGTGGAGTTGGCCTCAGAAATCGTGACAGATGCCTTGGATCCAGAGCAAGTGCTCAAAGACGTAGGTCTGGCTCATCGTCTCAATAACTTTCCAGCCCAGCTTTCTGGAGGGGAGCAACAGCGAGTCTCCATTGCACGCGCAGTAGCTAAAAATCCTAAAATTCTCCTTTGTGATGAACCAACTGGAGCCTTGGATTATCAGACAGGCAAGCAAGTCTTGAAGATTCTCCAAGACATGTCTCATCAAAAGGGAGCGACGGTAATCATCGTGACTCATAATGGAGCTTTGGCGCCCATTGCTGATCGCGTGATTCATATGCACGATGCCAGTGTCAAGGATGTGGTGATCAACCAGCATCCTCAGGATATCGACAGTTTGGAGTACTAGCATGATCAAGCGAAAAACCTATTGGAAGGACTTAATTCAGTCTTTCACAGGCTCCAAGGGGCGTTTTTTATCCATCTTAACCTTGATGATGTTAGGGTCTCTAGCCCTAGTAGGCCTCAAAGTGACTAGCCCCAACATGGAGGCGACAGCTAATGCTTATTTAACGACTGCTCAAACCTTGGATTTGGCAGTTATGTCTAATTATGGTTTGGATCAAGCAGATCAAGAAGAACTAGAACTGTTAGAGGGCGCAGAGGTTGATTTTGGCTATTTGACGGATGTGACTATGGAGAATGGGCAGGATGCCATTCGGCTGTACTCCAAACCAGAGCGAATTTCAACCTTTCAGCTAAGAGAGGGACGACTTCCTCAGTCAGACAAGGAAATCGCTTTGGCCACTCATTTGCAAGGCCAATACAGCGTGGGACAGGAGATTAGTTTTAAAGAAAAAGAAGAGGGTCATTCCTCTTTAAAAGATCATACTTATACCATTACTGGTTTTGTGGATTCAGCTGAAATCCTCTCCCAGAGAGATATGGGCTACGCAGGAAGTGGAAGTGGGACTCTGACAGCCTATGGAGTGATTTTACCTAGTCAGTTTGATCAGAAAGTCTACAATATAGCTCGTTTGAAATATCAAGATTTAGCAGGCTTAAATGCTTTTTCAGCAGCTTATGAAGAAAAATCCAAGCAACATCAGGAAGACCTTGAACAAGCTTTGTCAGATAATGGCAAGGCACGTCTGCAACTCTTGAAAAAAGAAGGACAAGAGTCTCTAGACAAAGGTCAAGAGACCCTTGACAAGTCTGAAACTAATTTGCAGGAAGGCAAGCGTCGTTTAGCAGCTGCTCAAGCTCGTATACAGGTTCAAGAAAGTCAACTAGACTTGCTTCCTCAAGCCCAGAGAGAGCAGGCCAGTGCTCAACTTACCCAAGCCAAGCAGGAATTGAGCAAGGAAGAGGATAGACTAAAGCAGGCTGAACAAAATCTAGCCCAAGAAAAGGAAAAACTAGAAAAACATCAGCGAGTCTTGGATGATTTAGCTGAGCCCAAGTATCAAGTCTATAATCGTCAGACCATGCCTGGCGGTCAAGGCTATCTCATGTACAGTAATGCTTCAGCCAGTATTCGGGCAGTGGGCAATATCTTTCCTGTAGTGCTTTATGCCGTAGCAGCCATGGTGACCTTTACAACCATGACTCGTTTTGTGGATGAAGAGCGAACACATGCAGGGATTTTTAAGGCCTTGGGCTATCGCAGTAAGGATATTATTGCCAAATTTCTCCTCTATGGTCTAGTAGCTGGGACTGTCGGAACAGCTCTAGGTAGTATACTTGGCCATTATTTACTAGCCAGTGTGATTTCAAGTGTCATTACAAAAGGTATGGTGGTGGGAGAAACCCAGATTCAGTTCTATTGGACCTATAGTTTGCTGGCTCTTGGCTTGAGTTGGTTGGCGAGTGTGTTACCAGCCTATCTGGTGGCTAGGAGGGAACTTCATGATGAAGCAGCCCAGCTTTTACTGCCTAAACCGCCTGTTAAAGGAGCTAAAATCTTACTAGAGCGCATCGGTTTTATCTGGCGTCGTCTCAGTTTTACCCATAAGGTAACAGCTCGAAATATCTTCCGTTATAAGCAGCGGATGTTGATGACAATCTTTGGTGTGGCAGGTTCTGTAGCTCTGCTTTTTGCAGGTTTGGGAATCCAATCCTCTGTAGCAGGAGTTCCGTCTAGACAGTTTCAACAAATTCAACAGTATCAAATGATTGTTTCTGAAAATCCTAGTGCGACCAATCAAGACAAGGCAGAGTTAGAAGAAGTGTTGAAAGGTCAGAATATTCAAGACTACCAGAAAATTTATTCTAAGACGCTAGACAAGGATTTCAAAGGCAAGGCTGGCCTTCAAACTATTACTCTTATGATGACCGATAAGGAAGATTTGACTCCCTTTATTCATCTGCAACATCATCAGCAAGAGTTGACATTAAAAGATGGCGTCGTTATCACAGCTAAACTTGCCCAGCTGGCAGGTGTCAAGGTTGGGCAGACTCTAGAAATTGAAGGTAAGAAGCTAAAGGTCGCTGCCATTGCTGAGAACTACGTTGGTCATTTTATTTATATGAGTCAGACTGACTATGAGCAACTTTACGGACAGCTACCCCAAGCTAATACATATCTGGTCTCGTTAAGGGATACCAGTGCTCCTAGTATCGAAAGACAGGCCGGCTTACTTATGAATCAATCTGCAGTGTCCAGTGTTGTCCAGAATGCTTCAGCCATTCGGCTCTTTGACTCCGTCGCTAGCTCACTCAATCAGACCATGACCATCTTGGTCATCGTTTCGGTTCTGTTGGCTATTGTTATCCTCTACAATCTGACCAATATCAACGTGGCTGAGAGAATTCGTGAACTCTCCACTATCAAGGTTCTCGGTTTTCATAATAATGAAGTCACTCTCTACATTTACCGTGAGACGATTGTACTGTCCCTTGTGGGAATCGTACTGGGTTTGGTATCTGGTTTCTATTTACATCAATTTTTGATTCAAATGATTTCACCTGCGACTATTCTCTTTTATCCGCAGGTAGGCTGGGAAGTCTATGTAATTCCAGTAGCAGCAGTAAGCATCATTTTGACCTTGCTTGGTTTCTTTGTCAATCATCATCTGAGAAAGGTTGATATGCTTGAAGCCCTTAAATCTGTAGAGTAATACTCAATGAAAATCAAAGAGCAAACTAGGAAGCTAGCCGCAGGTTGCTCAAAGCACCGCTTTGAGGTTGTAGATAAGACTGACAAAGTCAGTCACGTATATACGGTAAGGCGACGCTGACGTGGTTTGAAGAGATTTTCGAAGAGTATAAGGCAGTTGTTTTTATCTGATTGAACTTATATTTACTCGTAAACAAAAATCCTCCGTTTCAAAGAGTAGGGAACTCTTTATGACAGAGGATTTTTTCTATAGGGCTTTAGCAGCTGCAATTGCGGCTTCGAAGTTTGGTTCAGAGTTGATATTGTCTACGTATTCAACGTAGCGAATCGTATTGTCAGTATCGAGGACAAAGACCGCGCGTGCCAATAGGTGCCACTCATTGATTAAGAGGGCATAATCACGTCCAAAGGAATGGTCGAAATAGTCTGAGAGCATGATGGCATTTTCAATACCTTCAGCCCCACACCAACGTTTTTGGGCAAAGGGTAGGTCCATGGAAACAGTCAAGACAACCGTATTATCCAGTCCAGCCAGTTCTTCATTAAAACGACGCGTTTGAGTTGAGCAGATACCTGTATCGATAGAAGGCACGACACTCAAGACTTTTTTCTTGCCATCAAAATCAGCCAGAGATTTTTTAGAAAGGTCTGTTGTAGTGAGTGAAAAATCAAGTGCCTTGTCGCCGACTTGTAGTTGTTTACCTGTAAAGCTCACAGGATTTCCGAGAAAAGTTACCATAGGAAACTCCAATCTTTTTTCTTCCATTTTAGCTGAAACAGTCGGAATTATCCAATGATTTGACCGGAAATATGGGTATAGAAAAAACGCCAGCTCATGTGAGAATGACGTTTTTCAGATTTTTTATCTATTTGATATTTCTCGAAGGTAGTGCGGACGGGAGCAACTTCCTTCGGAATTTCATCCCTAATTTTTGAGCCTTAGGTCTCAAAAATTCCGTCCTAGATAAGATCAAAGTTCTTATCTAGGATACCACTACAGTGAGAAATATCTGGTAAAAACTCACTTCGTTCGTACTGATTTAAGAAATCTTTATTCTTATAAACGTTTTTTTTAGCTAGAGATAGAACTAACAAAGCTAATATTAGAAGTAATGTAAAGAGAGACAAGAACCTAGTAATAGATAAACTAACATCTAGATTATTTTGCCAATCCTTCAGCAATCTTGTCAAGGTTGTATTTCATCATGTTGTAGTAGCTGTCGCCTTCTTTACCTTGTTCTGCGATAGAGTCAGTAAAGATTTGTGCGTAGATTGGGATGTTTGTGTCTTGTGAAACAGTCTTCATTGGACGGTCATCTACACTTGATTCTACAAAGAGTGATGGAACTTTTGTTTGGCGAAGTTTTTCAACCAAGGTCTTGATTTGTTCAGGTGTTCCTTCTTCTTCAGTATTGATTTCCCAGATGTAGGCACTTGGGACACCATAGGCTTTAGAGAAGTATTTGAATGCTCCTTCGCTGGTTACAATGAGTTTCTTTTCAGCAGGGATGTTATTAAATTTATCCTTACTTTCTTTATCAAGTTTGTCTAACTTATCAGTATATTCTTTGAGATTTTTTTCATAGAATTCCTTGTTGTTAGGATCTTTAGCGCTCAATTGTTTGGCGATATTTTTAGCAAAGATAATTCCATTCTCAAGGTTAAGCCAAGCGTGTGGGTCTTCTTTACCTTTTTCATTTTTTCCTTCAAGGTAGATGACTTCAACACCTTCGCTGACTGCAAAGTAGTCTTTGTTTTCAGTTTTCTTGGCATTTTCTACCAATTTGCTAAACCAAGCATTGCCACCTGTTTCAAGGTTGATACCGTTATAGAAAATGAGGTCTGCTTCAGAAGTTTTCTTAACGTCTTCAGGGAGTGGTTCGTATTCGTGTGGGTCTTGGCCAACAGGAACGATACTGTGAAGATCAATCTTGTCACCAGCAATATTTTTAGTAATATCAGCGATGATTGAGTTTGTAGCCACAACTTTTAGTTTATGACCAGAAGCTGCATCTTTTTTTCCACTAGCACATGCTACAAGAGCAATGACGGAAAGAAAGAGAACGAACAATGTACCTAATTTTTTCATTAGATCCTCCAATTTATTGGGGTTTTGCCCCTTATTTTAACAAATGTTTATTTTTTAGTTTCAAATATCGTTGTTTTGGAGCGATAAAGAAGCTAATGAGAAAGAAACTAGCAGCTGTGAGCACGATACTAGAACCTGCCGCAACGTTAAAGCTATAGCCGATAAAGAGCCCCAAAACTGAAGCTGTAGCTCCAAAGGTTGAGGAAAGGAAAATCATGCTTTTCAGGCTATTAGCATACAGATAAGCAGTTGCGGCTGGGGTAATCAGCATGGCTACAATCAGGATAGTTCCGACACTTTGCATGGCTGTCACAGACACGAGAGTCAGGAGTACCATGAGAAGGTAGTGATAGAAATTGACAGGCATTCCCATGGCTTTAGCCAAAAGTTCATCAAAGGAAGTGATCAAGAGTTGCTTGAAGAAAATCCAGATTAACAGGAGAATGGCTGCCCCAACACCCATAGTAATAAACATATCCGTATCTTGTACGGCAAGAATATTACCAAAAAGGATATGGAAAAGGTCAGTTGAACTTTTAGCGACACTAATCAAGATGATACCGAGGGCTAAGAAAGAAGAAAAGGTAATGCCGATGGCGGTATCGCTTTTGATAATCGAGTTTCCCTTGATGTAGGTAATGATGATGGCAGCTAGCAGTCCAAAGACAATGGCTCCGATAAAGAAGTCAAGGCCCAAGATGAAGGAGAGGGCTACACCTGGCAAGACAGCATGTGAAATGGCATCTCCCATGAGTGACATCCCGCGTAGAATGATGAAACATCCCACAGCTCCAGCTACGACCCCGACGACAATAGCTGTTATCAAGGCATTTTGTAGGAAATGGAATTTTTGCAATCCATCGATAAATTCTGCAATCATAGGTCACCTCCATTGAAAAAGAGTTGATTACCGTAAGCTTCTTTTAGATTGGTTTCGGTAAAAGTTTCTTTTGTTGGACCAAAGGCAATCACTTCTCGATTGACAAGTAAGACTTGATCGAAGTAGTGGGGAACCTTGCTGAGGTCGTGGTGAACGATGAGAACCGTCTTACCAGCTTTTTTCAAATCTCTCAGCGTATTCATGATGATTTCCTCACTGACAGAGTCAATCCCAACAAAGGGTTCATCCAAGAGGATATAATCGGCTTCCTGCACCAAACATCTGGCAATCAAGACCCGCTGGAATTGACCTCCAGACAGTTGACTGATTTGACGTTCAGCGTAGTCAGCTAGGCCGACGATTTCAAGGGCTTCCTCTACTTTTTTCCAATGTTTAGCATTTAAACTTCGAAAGAGAGGGATAGAGGGAAAGAGTCCTAACGAGACACATTCCTTGACCTTGATGGGAAAGTTGTAGTCGATATTGATTTTTTGTTCGACATAGGCAATTCGGTGTAAGGATTTTTTAACTTCCTTGTCATCGAGAAATGCCTGACCTTGATGAGGGATAATTCCCAGCATACCTTTTAATAATGTTGATTTTCCAGCACCGTTTGGACCAATGATTCCGGTAATTGTTGGTCCATGGAGCACTAGTGAAATATCCTTAAGTGCCAACGTTTCTTTGTAGGAGACACTGAGGTTTTCGATACGTATCATAAACTTATATTCCTCCTGTCTCTTAATATACATTAAAAAAAAAGTTAAGTCAAGTTAATTTTTGAAAAAATTAAAATATTAACTGAAAAATCTTTACCAAAATCTTTACACATTACGTAAGGGAATCGATATATAGTGGATTGATTCTGGAATAGTCCACCGAGTTTTTTAAAACATTGTTAGAAATTGGTTTGAATTTCCTAATCAATTTATCCTGTTTTTAGTTTATTTTGCTATATATTTAGTAGAAGGTCTAATAAAACGCATAATCTCAAGGTTTATACACCTGATATTATGCGTTTTTATGATTTTAAAGATTCTTTAATTAGATTTACTATCTGTACTTCAAAAAGTATTTTAATCTATCTATGGATAAGCCCTTAGTTTACTCTTTGATTTTTGTTGAGTATGAGCGATTCTTTGATGAATTATTTTGAATAAGTATATCACACTTTAAACATCAATAGTTTTTACTTTTGGTTAATGGACTAAAGTAACTAAATCCCCCTGCAAGAAATCTTATAGTACCTGCTAATATTAGAATACTTATGATAGTTAAGTTATGTGAAACAAGTATTCCTCCAAGGTATGCTCCTAAGGGGATAGAAGCAAATGAGATCATTCTAGTAATACTAACAACACGTCCCAACATTTCTTTTTTGACAACTTTTTGTCGTAACGTAAAATATGTAATGGCATTGATATTGCCAAACATATTACTCAAACCTAAAAATACTCCCATATATATATAGTTTGTGTTAATTGATAGCAACATAGTAGATAGACCAGCTAGCATTGTACTGATGGAGAGGATTTTTCCATATCTAAACTTTTTAATTAATTCAGGGGCAAGAATAGCACCTAATATAGCTCCTACACCAGCTATTGAGAGTATTAATCCATAGTGAAAGGAGGTATAGCCTAGAACATCTGTAATATAGTAAACTAAGTTGGCCTGAAATATATGAATGGCAAAGTTTGTTCCAAAAAAAAGAATAGCTCCACTTAGGATGATTTTATCATTTTTTACATAGTGCAAACCAATAGATATTGTTTTAGAAAGACTCTCTTTTTTAGAGATATTTACTAGTGTATTTTCTGGAGTTTTTATGCAGAGAATTAATACGCTGGCAATTAAAAAGGTAAGAGCATTGACCCATAAAACTTTAGCTGGATTAATAAGTAATAGAACAGATCCACTAATCATAGGACCAATAAGATTTAATGTATTGTCAATAAGTTGGATTCCTGAATTGGCTTTTGATAGCTGATTGTCTGTTACAATCTGTGGTAACAAGCTTTGAAATGCTGGGTGGACTAATGGCTCTGTAGAAGAGAGCAGGAAGGTTAAAATATAAATTAAGAGTAAGAGTACATTATCATTTTTAAAAGATATTATTAGCAAACTTAGAATGACTAATGAGATTAAATGACATATTGAGATGATATATACTTTTTTGAATTTATCTGCTAATATACCTCCTACTAGAGAAAATAAAATCCATGGTAAAAATGAAATACCGTATAGAGTAGCCATATGAAATGGAGATCCTGTTTTCTCAAATACTAGCAAAGGTAGAGCTAATTTTCTTAGCCAATCACCAAAGTTGGATACAAGAAATGTTAGCCACAATATTTTGTAATTTCTATTCAATAATATTACCTCCACGACAGGTTATACAATTGGGATCTATATGCCAATGCTCGGCTATTTTTGTAGTCATTGTATTCATATCTATGGATTTTAATTGGCCTACAGTAGTTAATTCACCGATACCAGTGATATATTTTGTAACTTCTGAACAAATGATACCAGTTGCTACAGATACTAGAGGAGCTATGGCAGTATTGTCACCAACTAAGTTTAAACGAGTTCTTTCTTCAAGGATTAGGTGAGAAATAGGGTGTTCTTTTTGGATAGTATTTCTCCAACAATCAATGCATCCAGATATTTTGGGAATAATAGTATATTGCAAGGCTCGTTGTGCTTCTAAACCTGCACAAAATAAAGGAATATTAAGCTTCACTATAGCTTCATTTACCCATCTTGCTAGTTTGACTTTAGGTCTATCCGCAACTAGTATTAAGCAATCAAATCCACGGAATGATTCAACAACATCTTCAGATGAAGTGATTTTCTTTTCATCAACAGTAAATTTTATTTGAGGATTAAATTCATAGATGCGTTGTTTTGCTATACTTGCTTTACTCTTTCCTATATCATCAAAGTTATATAAAATTTGTCTATTTAAATTAGATATATCAACGACATCAAATTCAACAGCTTTTATTTCTCCTATACCTAAGCCAGCTAAGTCATATATAATGTGAGAGCCTAATCCGCCTAATCCAATAATTCCAATTTTTGAATCAATTAATTTTTTTTGAGAAATATATTTATTTTCACTTAAAGTTGCGTAAGATGAAAAAAAGTTGATGTTTCTGTGATAACGTTCTAATTCATACTTGGATAATATTTTAGAACCAGTAAGATTTAAATCCTCGATAAATCGTTCTTTACTGATTTCATCAATAGCTTCCATTACATCAGATGGTGATAGTTCACTGTAGGTTTCTGAAACTTCTCTTATGATTTTTTCGACGGTATTAATTCCATCCATTTTTTTGAGCATGTATTCAATAGCTCCGCTAGGGTCTTCATATTCTGTAATTTCTCCAAACCCACCTATATAGACCGATCCGTCTTTATATACTACTGGGTAAGCCTTTTTTAGTTTTGGACGAGCTTTTAGTAGATCCATTATATCTCCTTATATCAATTAAAAGAAAAGGTAACTAGAGAAAGTCTAGTTACCAGCCTCGGTGAAGAAAGTATTACTATCCTTCTACTGCGATTCCTGCAATACTTGCAGAATGAACACGTTTTTGCTTAAGCATAAAATCTACCTCCTAATATTTAAATTTCAAGTAGCAAAGCTACGAGATAGATAAAATTTTATCATTTTATATATTTTTTGTCAATTCATTTTTCAGACAATTAATTTTTTTGTGAATTTTTAAAAAATTAAAACAATAACTGAAAATACTAGGAAATATCAGTTCATTTTTAATTGCATTCCCAGTTAATTTTTGTTAAGCTAAAAACAAGTACAAATGAAAGCGAGAACAAGATGACACGTTATCAAGATGATTTTTATGATGCAATCAATGGAGAATGGCAGAAAACAGCTGAAATCCCAGCAGATAAGTCTCAAACGGGAGGTTTTGTTGATTTAGATCAGGAAATTGAAGACCTGATGCTGGCGACAACAGACAAGTGGTTGGCAGGTGAAGAGGTGCCTGAGGATGCTATCTTGGTAAACTTTGTCAAATACCACCGCCTAGTTCGTGATTTTGACAAAAGAGAAGCTGACGGTATCACACCTGTCTTACCACTCCTTAAAGAATTCCAAGAATTGGAGACTTTTGCAGATTTCTCTGCCAAACTAGCAGAGTTTGAGCTTGCTGGCAAACCTAACTTCCTTCCTTTTGGTGTATCGCCAGACTTTATGGATGCCAGAATCAACGTTTTATGGGCTAGTGCTCCAAGTACGATCCTGCCAGATACGACCTACTATGCAGAAGACCATCCTCAGCGCGAAGAGCTCTTGACTCTTTGGAAAGAAAGCAGCGCAAATCTTCTCAAGGCATATGATTTTTCTGATGCAGAAATTGAAGACTTGCTAGAGAAAAGACTAGAATTGGACCGTCGAGTTGCGGCAGTAGTGCTCTCTAATGAAGAAAGTTCAGAGTATGCTAAACTCTACCATCCATATGCTTATGAAGATTTCAAGAAATTTGCGCCTGCCCTACCTTTGGATGACTTCTTCCAAGCTGTTCTTGGACAAGTACCAGATAAGGTTATCGTAGACGAGGAACGTTTCTGGCAAGCAGCAGACCAATTCTATAGTGAAGAAGCCTGGCCTCTTCTCAAGGCAACCTTGATTTTGAGTGTTGTCAATCTCTCAACCAGCTATTTAACAGAAGAAATTCGTGTCTTGTCAGGTGCCTATAGCCGTGCGCTTTCAGGGGTTCCAGAAGCCAAAGACAAGGTCAAGGCAGCCTATCAGCTAGCACAAGGTCCATTCAAACAAGCCTTGGGTCTCTGGTATGCCCATGAAAAATTCTCTCCAGAAGCTAAGGCGGACGTGGAGAAAAAAGTGGCAACCATGATAGATGTCTATAAGGAACGCTTGGCTAAAAATGACTGGCTGACTCCTGAAACTCGTGATAAGGCCATCGTCAAACTCAATGTCATCAAGCCTTATATTGGTTATCCAGAAGAATTGCCAGAACGCTATAAGGACAAGGTAGTGGATGAAACTGCCAGTCTTTTTGACAATGCTCTAGCCTTTGCGCGTGTGGAAATCAAGCACAGTTGGAGCAAATGGAACCAACCTGTTGACTACAAGGAATGGGGCATGCCTGCTCATATGGTCAATGCCTACTACAATCCACAGAAGAACCTGATTGTCTTCCCAGCAGCTATTTTACAAGCGCCTTTCTATGACTTGCATCAGTCATCTTCTGCTAATTACGGTGGGATTGGGGCAGTTATTGCTCATGAAATTTCCCACGCCTTTGATACCAACGGAGCGTCCTTTGATGAAAATGGTAGCCTCAAGGATTGGTGGACAGAGAGCGACTATGCTGCCTTCAAGGAGAAAACACAAAAAGTTATTGACCAATTTGATGGACAAGATTCTTATGGAGCAACCATCAACGGTAAATTGACTGTATCAGAAAACGTGGCTGACTTGGGAGGAATCGCTGCAGCGCTTGAAGCAGCTAAGAGAGAACCAGACTTCTCAGCAGAAGAGTTCTTCTACAACTTCGGTCGCATCTGGCGCATGAAAGGTCGTCCAGAATTTATGAAACTTTTGGCTAGCGTCGATGTGCACGCACCAGCCAAACTCCGTGTCAATGTACAAGTACCAAACTTCGATGATTTCTTTACAACCTATGATGTCAAAGAAGGCGACGGAATGTGGCGTTCACCAGAAGAGCGCGTCATTATTTGGTAATGTAAAAAATCTAGTCATCAGAAAAAAGGCATCCAATCAGGTGTGAAAACCTTGATAGGATGCCTTTTATAATGGAAAGATTTGCTGGATAGTTTACTTAAATTGCGATAGTCATTATCATCATCTTGCTAGAAAAAGGGATTGAAGGTCTTTTCATGAGCAATAGTCGTAGCTGGACCATGTCCTGGATAGACATCATAGTTTGGTAGGGTGAAGAGTTGAGTCTGGATACTATGGAGGAGTTGTTCCATGCTACCAGTTGGAAGGTCGGTCCGCCCGATAGTTTCACGGAAAAGAGCATCACCTGTCAAGACTAGGTGAGCATTAGGGAAGACGATAGAAACACCACCGATAGAGTGACCTGGTGTTGGCAAGACAGTGAAACGAAATTCCTCCAGTTGATATTCCTCATGAAAGACAAAGGTGTGTTCAGCTGGTTTTGCGACCACATCTGCCATATCATCGTGGCGTGGAAGCCCAGAGAGATTGTCGACGGGAGTATAGAGCCAGCTGGCTTCGCTATCTGCGATATAGACAGGAGGATTGCCAAAAGTTTCACGAACCAAGTCCAAGCTCATGATATGGTCATAATGGGCATGGGTCAATAGAATGGCACAGATCGGTTTGTTATCTTCTCGATTGTCTGACGAATGGCTTCCCAATGGCTGCCAGGATCGACGACGATGAGGTGTTTTTCGCCTTCCAAGTAATAGGTATTTTCATAGGCAACAGGATTCACGGTTTTATGGATTTTCATACTAGCTCCAATCTCAAAGAATGTACTAAGATAAGTATAGCACAGTTAGGGAGAATAGGTAAGGATTTAGAATGAACTTAAAAACCAGCATGACTAGATGAAGACAGGCTGGTTATCAATTTATCAATATTGGAGAGGTGTCAATTGCCCTTCATAGGTTGCATAAACTCCGTCATTAGCTTGTTTGATAGATGTGATGTTTAGAGTTCCGCCGTAGTTGGCTTCTCGTTTATCACTATATTCACTATAAGTTATCTTATTGGGCAGGTTCTGGTCGTTAGCATAGTATTGAACGACTGTTTTTTTATAGCCTTGCTGGCTGAATAGGAACAGGCAGCTAACTCCTAACACTAGGAGAGCAAAGATAGAAATAGCAGTTTTTTTCATAGGTGTTCTCCTTATAAACTAAAGGATAAAAGAAAGTATCTTGAGGATTTTAATTCCAAAATCCAGTCAAGGTACCAGTGTATGTGACACGAGTTTCACCGTTTATCTTTCGTATATTCAATGGAATTGGGGAAGTCAGAAAGTCTTTCGGTTACAATATGGTTTCCGTTCTTCTATCTCTCCTTCTATCACCTAAGTTTTAAATCTAACTTCGTAATATATTATAGACCAATAATTCAGAATTATCAAGCAATTCTGAATTATTTTTTTCTTATTCTGTTCCAATCTAGTTTTCATATTCTTAAAAAAGTGATAAAATGGTAGGAAGAATTGGAGAGTAGAGATGCCAAAAGAAGTGAATTTGACGGGCGATGAGGTTGTCGCTCTAACGCAAAAATATTTATCAAAAGAAGATGTTGCTTTTGTCCATAAGGCCTTGGTCTATGCTGTTGAATGCCATAGTGGTCAATATCGTAAATCAGGTGAACCTTATATCATTCACCCTATCCAAGTAGCAGGTATTTTAGCCAAGCTCAAGCTGGATGCTGTAACGGTAGCTTGCGGTTTCTTGCATGATGTGGTGGAGGATACAGATGCGACCTTGGACGATTTGGAAAGAGAGTTTGGATCTGATGTGCGTGTGATTGTCGATGGGGTTACCAAACTTGGTAAGGTCGAGTACAAATCGATCGAGGAGCAGTTGGCTGAAAATCATCGCAAGATGCTTATGGCCATGTCTGAGGACATCCGTGTTATCTTGGTCAAACTGTCTGATCGCTTGCACAATATGCGGACGCTTAAACACCTTCGAAAAGACAAGCAGGAGCGCATTTCCAAAGAAACTATGGAAATCTATGCACCTCTTGCTCACCGTCTGGGGATTTCTAGTGTCAAATGGGAATTGGAAGACCTGTCTTTCCGTTATCTCAATCCGACAGAGTTTTACAAGATTACCCATATGATGAAGGAAAAACGCAGAGAGCGTGAGGCCTTGGTGGATGAGGTAGTCACAAAATTAGAGGAATATACGACAGATCGTCACTTGAAAGGGAAGATTTATGGTCGACCAAAGCATATCTACTCAATTTTCCGTAAAATGCAGGATAAGAGAAAACGGTTTGAGGAAATCTATGATTTGATTGCCATTCGCTGTATTTTGGATACCCAAAGTGATGTTTATGCCATGCTTGGTTATGTTCATGAACTTTGGAAACCCATGCCTGGTCGTTTCAAAGACTATATCGCTAATCGTAAGGCTAATGGTTACCAGTCTATCCATACGACTGTCTATGGGCCAAAAGGGCCGATTGAATTCCAGATTCGAACCAAGGCCATGCACGAGGTGGCTGAGTACGGGGTTGCGGCTCACTGGGCTTATAAGAAAGGCGTTAAGGGGCAGGTTAACAGCAAGGAATCTGCTATTGGGATGAACTGGATCAAGGAGATGATGGAGCTCCAAGACCAGGCTGATGATGCTAAGGAATTTGTGGACTCTGTTAAGGAAAACTATCTGGCTGAGGAGATTTACGTCTTTACCCCAGATGGAGCTGTCCGTTCCCTTCCCAAAGATTCAGGACCGATTGACTTTGCATATGAAATCCATACAAAAGTCGGGGAAAAAGCAACTGGTGCCAAGGTCAATGGTCGAATGGTTCCGCTGACAACCAAGCTCAAGACAGGGGATCAGGTTGAAATTGTCACCAATCCTAACTCCTTTGGGCCGAGCCGTGACTGGCTCAATATGGTCAAGACCAGCAAGGCTCGTAACAAGATTCGTCAGTTCTTTAAAAACCAAGATAAGGAATTGTCTGTCAACAAGGGTCGTGAAATGCTGATGGCTCAGTTCCAAGAAAATGGCTATGTGGCCAATAAATTCATGGACAAGCGCCACATGGATCAAGTGCTGCAAAAGACCAGCTACAAGACAGAAGAATCCCTCTTTGCGGCTATTGGTTTTGGCGAAATTGGTGCTATTACCGTCTTTAACCGTCTGACTGAAAAGGAACGCCGTGAGGAAGAACGTGCCAAGGCCAAGGCTGAGGCAGAAGAACTTGTTAAAGGTGGCGAGGTCAAGGTTGAAAATAAAGACACCCTCAAGGTCAAGCATGAGGGTGGTGTGGTCATTGAAGGTGCTTCAGGTCTCCTAGTGCGGATTGCCAAGTGCTGTAATCCCGTGCCTGGTGATGATATTGTTGGCTACATTACCAAGGGTCGTGGTGTGGCTATTCACCGTGTGGACTGTATGAACTTACGGGCTCAAGAAAACTACGATCAACGTCTCCTTGATGTGGAATGGGAAGACCAGTACTCTAGCTCAAATAAGGAGTATATGGCCCATATCGATATCTACGGTCTCAACCGTACAGGACTGTTGAACGATGTACTACAAGTTCTCTCAAACACAACCAAGAATATCTCAACAGTCAACGCCCAACCAACCAAGGATATGAAATTTGCCAATATCCATGTCTCCTTCGGCATTGCCAACCTCTCGACGCTGACTACGGTCGTGGACAAGATTAAGAGTGTGCCAGAAGTTTACTCTGTTAAACGGACCAACGGCTAGTTGTCCTAGCTCTTACTAGAAAGGCTATTATGAAAATCATTATCCAACGGGTTAAAAAAGCCCAAGTGAGTATCGAAGGTCAGGTTCAGGGAAAAATCAATCAGGGGCTCTTATTGCTGGTTGGTGTTGGACCAGAGGACCAAGAGGAAGATTTAGACTATGCCGTGAGAAAGCTTGTCAATATGCGGATTTTTTCAGACGCAGAAGGCAAGATGAACCTGTCTGTCAAAGATATTGAAGGAGAAATCCTATCTATTTCTCAGTTTACCCTATTTGCGGATACCAAGAAAGGCAATCGTCCAGCCTTTACAGGCGCAGCCAAGCCTGATATGGCATCAGACTTTTATGATGCTTTCAATCAAAAATTAGCACAAGAAGTGCCCGTTCAGACAGGCATCTTTGGAGCGGATATGCAGGTTGAGCTGGTCAATGACGGACCAGTTACCATCATCCTTGATACTAAAAATAGATAAGAAAGACCAAGCCCGGACGGCTTGGTTTTTCTCATCTATCATAAAATACTCCAAAATGAAATCTGTTCTTGATAGGCTTTTGGGAAGTTTCTTTTCAGGCTTTGGCTTATGCGGTAGGAAGGGATGAGGTGTCCTAGGATGAGGAGAGTTCCCTGAAGGAAAAGTGGGATACCCCTTAAAAACAGCAAGGAGAGAATTATCAGGCTATCCCAGAGGAGGATTTGTAAGGCAAATCGCCAGAATCTCGATTTAATCTGGGAATAGAGTTGACTAAAGTGGTCACAAAGCTGGTTAGAAAGATAGGTCAATAGTACAGGATGAAAGAAAATGAGCCAACTACTGTAAATCAAAATCCAATCCAAAGTAAGCCCCTCTTTAAATGTCAAAAATGCCAACATGATTCCATCAATGACAAGGAGTTGAGTGGTTTTGATGAAGATGATTTTTTTCATGATAAAACCTCCTTTTTTATATGTTAGTGACGTAATAGTTTATATAATTATTATACAATATTTAGTTGGAACCTGAAAGCGTTTACTATAATTTTTGATATAAAAAATAGATGGGAAAACCCTGAAAATTAAACTTTCAGGGTTGGTTGGGGTACTTGAGAAATTAGTCGATTTTCTCGACGTAGAGTTGTTTGGCAATGTCCATATTTACTTGTAAATCTTCATTTTTAGTGAGGATAGTGAAGGTATTGCTGAAGCCATCAAACTGCTTGACTTGGAGCGGATCACCGATGTGAAGTGAGTGCTTGTCCAGATAACTGAGAATGTCAAAACTATCGTGCACCCGAGTCAGGCGGTAGGCGCCAGCCTCCTTGATGTCAGCTAGTGGGAGGTTATTGATTTCAACTAGGAGCTCTCCCTTGGCAGGAATGGTTCCTCCGTGGGGGCAGGTTTTAGGGAAACCTAGCAATTTATCCAATCTTTCCACGAACAGGTCAGAGACAGTATGTTCCAAGACCTCAGCTTCCTCGTGAATCTGGTCACTTGTATAGTCTAAATGATGGACTAGAAAAACTTCAATCAAGCGATGCTTACGATAGAGCTCAGAGACCAATTTGAGGCCGAGGTCAGTCAGTAGATAGCCACATTCCTTGTCCTTGAGGATGAGATTTTCACTCTTCATCCGTTTAATCATTTCAGTTACGGCAGGGGGAGAGACTTGCATACGAGCCGCAATTTCCTTGTTGGTAATTTTATGCAGGTCTATGCCGATTTCATAAATACATTTTAGATAATCTTCTTTATTCGGGGTCATTCGTTTCCTCTTGTCTAATATCTTTATCTAGTATATCAAAAAAAGCTAGATTTCTCTAGCTGTGACTTTTTATGTTATACTTATTGCAAGAGAAAAAACGAGGAGATGGATATGATGAAAATAGCTCTTCTTTCAGATATTCATGGAAATACCACCGCCTTGGAGGCTGTTTTGGCAGATGCTCGGCAGCTAGGAGTGGATGAATACTGGCTTTTGGGAGACATTCTCATGCCAGGAACAGGGCGTAGAAGGATTTTGGACTTGTTGGCTCAACTACCGATTACGGCTAGAGTTTTGGGGAACTGGGAAGACAGTCTGTGGCATGGTGTCCGCAAGGAATTGGATAGTACTCGCCCCAGTCAACGCTATCTCTTGCGTCAGTGCCAGTATGTTTTAGAGGAAATTTCCCTAGAAGAAATTGAACTGCTCCACAATCAACCTCTCCAGCTTCATCGTCAGTTTGGGGATTTGACGGTGGGAATTAGCCACCATCTTCCTGATAAGAATTGGGGGCGAGAGTTGATTCATACTGGAGCGCAAGAGGATTTTGACCGCTTGGTGACCAATCCGCCTTGTGATATTGCTGTTTATGGTCATATTCACCAGCAGTTGCTTCGTTACGGGACTGGTGGGCAATTGATTGTCAATCCAGGTTCTATTGGCCAGCCTTTCTTTCTAGATGCCCAGTTGCGGAAGGACTTGCGGGCCCAGTATATGATTTTGGAGTTTGATGACAAGGGCTTGGTAGATATGGATTTCCGACGGGTAGACTACGATGTAGCAGCTGAATTGCAACTGGCTAAAGACCTCAAACTTCCCTATTTTGAGGTTTATTATGAAAGTCTAGTCAATGGTATCCATCATACTCATCATCAGGAATTTCTGAGTGAATTGGCCCAGAAAGAGGGTTATGATAGGGAATTAGATGCTTGGTTGAAAAGTGGTAACGATTGACATTACAACTAAAAAGGGTATAATAATAGAAAAAGAAGAGTAGAGGCAGGCTAGCCTCGTAAAAAGGAGAAGAGGATGCAAATTCCAAGTAGATTTACCATTGCGACTCATATGCTGATAATCATTGCTCTAGAGGGGAGGGAAAACAAGGTGACCAGTGATTTTCTGGCTGCTAGTGTCGGGGTCAATCCTGTCATTATCAGAAAGACCTTGTCCCAGTTGAAGAAGGCAGAGCTGATTTCAGTAGCGCGTGGAACAGGCGGAACAGAGATTGTCAAGGACCTTAAGGACATTAGTCTTTTAGATGTTTATCAAGCGGTTGAGTGTCTTGGTAAGACTGGTCAACTCTTCAGTTTCCATGACAATCCAAATCCAAACTGTCCAGTCGGAGCTCATATTCATGATGTTTTGGATCAAAAATTGGAGAGAATCCAGCTGGCTATGGAGGCAGAGCTTGGTCAGACCAGTCTAGAACAAGTCGTGGCTGATGCAGAGAGTCAAATGAAGGAGTGAATTCTTCTTTAAAACAAAAAAGCTTATGAGAAGTTTTTTGACTTTCATAAGCTTTTTTATCTATTTTTCCAGGCTTGGTAACGGGTATCAATCAATAATTGGGTGAGGCGTCCCATGGTTTCCCTTTCTTCTGTAGTGAGGGATTGAGCTTGGACAAAGAGATGATGAATGTGTTCGATAGCCTTGAAGGAAGATAGGTCATTGATGGAGCTAATCCCAGCATCTAGAATGGTGCCAAAGAAGAGGTCGAAATAGAGCTGAAGTTCCTCATCAGGGACTGTGGACACCCATTCTTTGAAGGTCGTGTCGACTTGTTGGCTATCGCTATTGGTCTTATCCAGTTGGACAAAGTGTTTGTTCTCAATTTGCCAGCTAAAAGTATCGTGCTGTGCGATACCACCCAAGGTAGTACTGTGCATGATGACTTGGCGGGCAGGAATTTCCAGCATCATACCGATGATGGAGCCTTGAGGGATGAAGACCTTGGTTCTATCCATTATCCTTTGATAGCCCTCAGTTTGTGTCAGTTCTTTGTGGAGACCAGGCGTATCAAAGGTATAAACTACTATGATTTGATTTTGCAAGTTTTTCTCAATTTGACTAGCAGCATAGATGGCTAAATTTCCTCCCTTGGAATGCCCAGCCAGAATGACCTTTTGCTTAGGATGGTGGACAAGAAAATTTCTTAGATAGCGTAGGGCGTGCTTTTGAGCAGGAATTTCCTTCATATAGGTCAGGTGGAAATCTTCCTTCCAGCCAATGATACTGTCATCTGTCCCACGAAAGACAATCAGATAGGTATCGAGAGTGAGACGGTAGGTCATAGCCGCAAATTGCTTTTGCAGTTCAGGGTCGATGTCGTTGATAAAATGGGAAAGTTTGCAATTTTTGAAGCGTTTGTGTTGAGCTAGCTCATCTAATAGCTGGAGGCGATTTTTGCTGGTCAGTATGTTCGATTCTCTTGGAACCTGAGGTGCCAAATCTAAAAGTCGCTGAGAACTTGTGGAGACCAGATTATCAAAGGGGAGGTAGGTGGTTTCTGTTAAGGCTAGAATGTCTAACTCATTCAAAGGAAGGTCGTAATAAGAATCGTGTGCGACATCTTTCAGATAATCAAAAATATTGGCCATAAGAGCTCCTTTCTTTTTATTTATCTTATCAAATTTCCCTCAAATTAGCTAGTAGGGTTGCCTCACTTTGTTGGCTGAAAACAAGCTATTTCAAATTCAGTTTCAGACCTTCTAGCATGGAAAAATCTGTTATAATAATAGAAAAGGAGAAGCGCATGCACAAGATTTTATTAGTAGAGGATGATCAGGTTATTCGTCAACAAGTCGGGAAAATGCTCTCTGAATGGGGATTTGAAGTGGTCCTGGTAGAAGACTTTATGGAAGTTTTGAGTCTATTTGTTCAGTCGGAGCCTCATCTGGTTCTCATGGATATTGGACTGCCCTTGTTTAATGGTTATCACTGGTGTCAGGAAATCCGCAAGATTTCCAAGGTGCCTATCATGTTTCTGTCTTCCAGAGACCAGGCTATGGATATTGTCATGGCAATCAATATGGGCGCGGATGACTTTGTGACCAAGCCTTTTGATCAGCAGGTTCTTTTAGCCAAAGTTCAGGGCTTGTTACGTCGTTCCTATGAGTTTGGGCGTGACGAGAGTTTACTGGAATATGCCGGTGTTATCCTCAATACCAAATCAATGGATTTACATTATCAAGGGCAAGTCTTGAATTTGACCAAGAATGAATTCCAGATTTTACGCGTCTTGTTTGAGCATGCAGGCAATATCGTAGCGCGTGATGACCTCATGCGGGAACTTTGGAACAGTGACTTTTTCATTGATGATAATACCCTCTCTGTCAATGTGGCTCGTTTGCGTAAAAAGTTGGAAGAGCAGGGCTTGGTAGGATTTATCGAAACCAAGAAAGGAATAGGGTACGGATTGAAGCATGCTTGATTGGAAACAATTTTTTCTAGCCTATCTGCGCTCCCGTAGTCGTCTGTTTGTCTATCTGCTTTCTTTGACGTTTCTGGTTTTGCTCTTTCAGTTTTTATTTGCCAGTTTAGGAATTTACTTTCTCTATTTTTTCCTCTTGTGTTGCTTTGTAACCATCTTATTTTTCACTTGGGACATATTGGTAGAAATGCAGGTCTATCGTCAGGAACTTCTCTATGGGGAGAGGGAAGCCAAATCTCCTTTGGAAATAGCCTTGGCTGAAAAATTAGAAGCGCGTGAGATGGAACTTTATCAGCAGAGGTCAGATTCAGAAAGAAAACTGACGGATTTGCTGGATTACTATACCTTGTGGGTCCATCAGATTAAGACCCCCATTGCAGCCAGTCAACTCTTAGTTGCAGAAGTAGATGATCGCCAATTAAAGCAGCAGTTAGAACAGGAAATTTTTAAGATTGACTCCTATACCAATCTAGTTTTACAGTATCTGCGTTTAGAAAGTTTCCATGATGATTTGGTCTTAAAGCAGGTTCAAATCGAGGACTTGGTTAAGGAAATAATTCGTAAATATGCTCTTTTCTTTATTCAAAAAGGACTAAATGTCAATCTACATGACCTTGATAAAGAAATCGTGACGGATAAAAAGTGGCTGCTAGTGGTTATTGAGCAAATCATCTCAAACAGTCTCAAGTACACTAAGGAAGGTGGTCTGGAGATTTACATGGACGGTCAAGAGCTCTGTATCAAGGATACAGGAATCGGAATAAAAAACAGTGATGTCCTCCGAGTCTTTGAACGTGGCTTTTCAGGATATAATGGCCGCCTAACCCAGCAGTCATCTGGACTTGGACTTTACCTATCTAAGAAAATTTCTGAAGAACTGGGGCACCAGATTCGTATCGAGTCTGAGGTCGGTACAGGAACGACAGTGCGGATTCAGTTTGCTCAAGTGAACTTAGTCCTTGAGTGAGAAGAGACAATGAGTTTTTACCCAATCTCTTTTTGCTATATTTCAGGATATTTGAAGACTGTTTTTTACAAAACCAATAATAGAATTTTTAATACGGAATATAGTATAAATACTGGTTCAAAGTGAAGTTTTGTATGCTTTATACTTTTGTTGAGTATAAAATCTATAAACTAAGGGTGAATTACAAAAATTAATTTGAGATGAAGTGAATTGTAGACTTGGGAAATGTCTCCTATTCGATTTCAGAATGAATCGTTGATACAGGATTAAAAGAACTGCAGCTTTCTTTTTATTTTGAATGAGATAGGTGTATATAGATTTGTGTAACTGGTGTAGAACTGTTTCCAAGAATTTATTGAATGTATCGAATACACACATTCTATTGATTTTGAACCAGTTTTTAATTTCTAAATGTTATAATAGTTTTATCAAGTAAAAGGAGACTACCATGATTGGAGACAATATAAAATTCTTACGAAAATCACATAATCTGATATAACCAGAATTTTCATGGATTGTGGGTGTGTCACGAAATAGCCTAAATCGTTAGAAAAACTGAAAAAGCTTACTTTCAATAGAAGTATTGGAAATATTCATTTTACATCTATCAAAGAAACATGGGATAGATCTATATTTTACAAAATAGCAAATTATATTTTGAATGATAGTAAAAACTGCAGTACTTGTGTGATTTACAATTATTGCACTCAATGTCCGAGTATCAGACTATCTGAAATAGGGAATAGTAGAGATTGTTCTGCGATATGTAAAAAAACGCATTAGCAAGGAGTATCGTATATGCTACCATATCTTAAAACTATTAGATGGTATCTCTTCTTTAATTTTCTTTTTGGTGTAGTATCGAATATCTGCACAGCTTTGTTACCGTATTTCACGCAGGCATTAATCAAAGGGGATTATCAAGTAGCTCTATATGGTTACTCTATGTCAGTGGCAGGCTATTTGAGTTGTAACTATATCCAAATGATACTTGATTGGAAGCAGGGGATTATCTTTTCGACTACTTTGAAAAATGAGTGGTTTCGTTCACTTCTGGGACTCAGTCACCACGATTTCAAGCAGAAAACAGTAGCAGAGTATATTTCCTATCAATCTAATGACCTAGATTCGTTGGAAAAGGATTACCTTCCTCCATTGATGAGTTTTATCAAACAAATTTTACGTATCATCATTTACGCTTTCATTATTAGCAGAACAATTAATCCTATTGTATCACTGATTTTAATCTTTTCCACTGGAATTAGTATTCAAATTCCTAAAATCGTTGGGAAGTTGACCGCTAATCGTAGACAGGTTTACTTGAAAAAACAAGGAGATTACTATCGAACTTTGGAGGATTTGCTCATGGGACATCATTTGGTAAATAAACTAACTATGTCGAATTTTTTGAATCAACAAAAGAGTTCTCTAAAGAATTTGCAGGATAAGTATTTTAAGTATGGTTTGACAAAAATTACAGGCATCTTATTGACAGGTGTTTCTTTTGAATTCATTAGTCTTGTTCTATTTATTTATTTAGCCTACTCTCTATCTCACCAGCAACTCGGTATTCCTGAGGTGGTGGCGAGTTTCGGATATATTAATGCTTTTTCTGAACCAATACAGGAAATCCTTTATGATTTACAAATGTTAGAGTCCGTAAAGCCTGTAATCAAGAGTTTTCAAAACATTGTTGGGAGACCCGTTTCAGTTCAAGCACCTCAACATTCTTTTGATACGATTACTTTGAAAAACATTTCCAAACAACTGGGAGAATCAAAATTGATAATTACTTCCGCTACGATTCAAAAAGGGGATAAAATTGCGCTTATTGGTAAGAATGGGTCTGGAAAAAGTAGTCTTCTCAACATTTTAAATGGAACAGATGAAGATTTTGAAGGACAAATTGTGCTAGATGGGCTTGTTTTGGACCATCTTTGGGGAAGATTCGGTATGATTCTGCAACAAGAACATACATTTATTTCGAGTTATGAAAATAATGTAACGCTATTCAATAGTTTCAATGAAAAATTCAGAGAAGAAGATTTTGAAAAAATTCCACCACAATCCCTGTCAGGTGGTCAGCAACAACGAATGTATTTAAATCGTGAGAAAAATCGTAAAAATCCATTGCTTATCCTAGACGAACCTTTCTCTGCCTTGGATACTAATCAGTTTAAAATGGAATTGGAAAGAGTTCTGGAACTACCAAGTGCCGTCATTGTTACTTTACATCGCCAAAACGAATTATTAAGTAAGTTTGACCAAGTTTGGGAAATTAAGAATGGAGAACTTGTAATTTTGAAATAGCTAAATTATAAAGAATAAAACGCATAGTATCAAGGTTCTTCTGATACCGTTTTTCCTTCTTCGGATAAGGAAACAAAAATTTCTTGCTTCCTCTATCTGTTCAATTGATAGATTTCGTCAGAGAAAGACTGTAAAATTTTTGATATAATGTTAAGGATGGACTGACGGATACTTAGAGGATAATTTTCAAAAGTATAACAGGTGAGAAGAAAAATATGTCAGTTTGGACAAAAGTCTCTCTACCATCATCCATGCAGAAACAAGATTATATGAAATAAAAGGAGTAACCAATGACCGGAAACTATTCAACACGTGAATACCGTGAGAAATTATATGATGATCTTCATGTTCGATTAAGAGATACAGTGATTTTGATGTGTGCGATTTTTATTGCCTCTATCGGACTAAATATGAACTCAACAGCTGTCATTATTGGAGCCATGTTAATTTCCCCTCTTATGACACCGATTGTTGGACTGGGGTTTGGTTTAGCTATTTTTGATACGCGTTTAATCAAGCAATCTCTAGAGGTTTTATTTACCCAAGTATTGGTTAGCTTGCTTGTCTCGGCTCTGTATTTCTGGATTTCTCCCTTATCTTATGAAAGTAGCGAATTGATTGCACGAACCTCTCCAACCATTTGGGATGTTCTCATTGCTATTGCTGGTGGGATAGCAGGCGTAATTGGTTCAAGGAAAAAAGAAGCAAACAATATCGTGCCAGGAGTAGCCATTGCAACAGCTCTGATGCCACCTATCTGTACTGCAGGTTACGGTTTAGCTAATGGAAATGTACGATTTTTATTTGGAGCTCTCTATCTTTTCTTGATCAACTGTGTCTTTATCATGCTAACCAACATTGTTGGAACAAGAATTTTGATGAGAAAATCTCCCTTAAGTTCATTTAAAGAGCTAAATATTAAAATGAGAATTGGGTTGATATCCTTGATTGTATTATTGATTCTTCCAGCTAGTTATTCAGCAGTCACTCTGACGATAGATCAAGCGCGAAAAGAAGGAATCAAACAGTTTGTAGGAAAAGAGTTCGCCAATCATACGGTTATTAATCAAGTCTACAAATCAAGAAACAATGAGTTGGTCTTGACGGTTGTTGGAGATCCGATTTTAGAAGAAGAATTAGAAACGCTCCACCAAAAACAAGCCTCTTACGGTATTCAATCTGTTCAATTGAAAGTCAATCAAGTTCATAATTCGACAAAATTAGACAGTGATACGACCAAGGAATTTTATGAAACCATTAACAAGTATATCGATCAAAAACTCTCTGAAAAGGATTCACAAAAAGATCTCGTAAAAGAAAATGAAGCAGATAAGGATTGAAGATATTGACCTTATCTAACTTATGAAAGCAAATCTTGTGTGGTGGTTTGGTCAATCACTACTAGCTCGGATTAAATAATACTCTTCGAAAATCAAATTCAAAACACGTCAGCGTCGCCTTACCGTACTCAAGTACAGCTTGCGGCTAGCTTCCTAGTTTGCTTTTTGATTTTCATTGAGTAAAAATATAAAAAGCAACAGCTGTTTTAGTTGTTGCTTTTTAGGTATCTAGGATTTTATCCCAGGTTTTATCTCTTATTTCTCAACACGTGATTTGTTGGCGATATCAGCAAGGATAGCTTGAACAAAATCATCAACTGAGACAGTTTGTGTTTCTTTTTGTCCGTAGCGACGAACGTTGACTGTTCCGTCTTCCATTTCTTTGTCTCCAACGATTAATTGGTAAGGAATCTTGCTTGTTTGTGAAGCACGGATCTTGAACTGCATTTTTTCATTGCGCTCATCTACGTCTGCACGGACACCACGGTCACGGAGTTTCTTCGCCACTTCCCAAGCGTAGTCCACGTGTTTTTCGTTAGATACTGGGATGAGGGTTACTTGGTGTGGTGCAAGCCATGTTGGGAAGGCACCCTTATAGTTCTCAATCAAAATAGCTGTGAAGCGTTCCATAGTTGAGATAACCCCACGGTGGATCATAACTGGACGGTGCTCTTCGCCATCAGCTCCGATGTATTTAAGGTCGAAGCGTTCTGGAAGCAAGAAGTCAAGTTGGATAGTAGAAAGAGTTTCTTCTTTTCCAAGAGCGGTCTTAACTTGAATATCCAATTTTGGTCCGTAGAAGGCTGCTTCACCTTCGGCTTCAAAGTAGTCCACGCCCATTTCATCAAGGGCTGCACGAAGCATGGTTTGAGCATTTTCCCACATCTCATCGTTATCGAAGTACTTGTGAGTATCTTGAGGGTCACGAAGAGAGAGGCGGAAGCGGTATTCAGTCAAGTTGAAATCTTCATAAACATCGATAATCAACTGAAGAGCACGTTGGAATTCTTCTTGGATTTGTTCTGGAGTCACAAAGAGGTGACCGTCGTTAAGAGACATTTCACGTACACGTTGAAGACCTGTAAGGGCACCTGATTTTTCGTAACGGTGCATCATACCGATTTCAGCGATACGGATTGGCAATTCACGATAAGAATGGACGTGATGTTTGTAGACTTCGATGTGGTGTGGACAGTTCATTGGACGAAGGACAAATTCTTCCCCATCTCCCATATCCATTGGAGGGAACATATCTTCACGGTAGTGGTCCCAGTGACCTGAAGTTTTATACAATTCGACAGAAGCGATTGGTGGTGTGTATACGTGTTGGTAGCCCGCAGCGACTTCCTTGTCAACGATATAGCGTTCCAATTCACGACGAATAGTCGCACCATTTGGCAACCAGAATGGAAGTCCTTGACCAACCTCTTGAGAAATCATAAAGAGGTCAAGCTCTTTACCAAGCTTACGGTGGTCACGTTCCTTAGCTTCTTCACGCATTTGAAGGTAGTTTTTCAAGTCTTTCTTGTCAAACCAAGCTGTACCATAGATACGTTGCATCATAGCGTTGTCGCTATTTCCACGCCAGTAAGCACCAGCTACATGGAGAAGGTGGAAGATTTGGATACGACCTGTTGAAGGGACGTGTGGACCACGGCAAAGGTCTACATATTCACCCTGACGGTAGATGGTCAAACCACCTTCGTCTTCAGAGTGTTCTTCAATCAATTCCAACTTGTAAGGGTCATTTTTGAAGATTTCACGTGCCTCGTCTTTAGTAACTTCTTCACGAATAGATGGGAAGTTTTCTTTGACAATTTTTTGCATTTCTTCTTCGATACGAGGAAGGTCTTCGTTAGAGATTTGACCAGCAGAGTTGTCAGTATCGTAGTAGAAGCCGTCTTCGATGGCTGGACCAACTCCCAAGTGAATGTCTGGGAACAGACGACGAGCTGCTTGGGCGAACAAGTGAGCAGCTGAGTGACGCAAGATTGGAAGGGCATCTTCGTGATCAGGTGTCACGATTTCGATGCTTCCATCTTCAGTGATAGCACGAGTAGTGTCGATGAGTTTGCCGTTGAATTTACCAGCCAAGGCTTTTTTAGCTAGGGAATTGCTGATAGATTGGGCAATTTCAAAAGTTGTAACGCCAGATTCGAATTCACGAACAGCGCCATCTGGGAAAGTAATGTTAATCATGATGTTCTCCTTACTTATATTATTGACGAATGTGTTAACCCTATTCTGAAAACAGAGACAGAGGACTGTGAAAGCTAGAAAAACAAAGAGCGACATCCTCAAAAGGACGTCGCAACGTGGTTCCACCTTCATTTATGTTCCTCAAAAAAGAGGGACACCTCTGATTGGCTCTAACGTGGCCACCGTTTTATGTTTTCATAAAAAAGTCAAGAGTAGTATCAGTTTAGGCTTCCTATGCGTTTCCAGCAACCACGCACTCTCTAGTAGAAAGGGACTAAGTGACTTGTCTCTATGGATTATTATAGCATGATTGTGAGATTTTTCAAGGATTTTGTGAAAGTTTTTTGTTTTTCATTTTTTGTAGAATATGCTTGATGCCAATACCGGAAGCCATGCCCACCAGAGCAAAGATTTCATAGGCTAAAAAGTAAAACAAGATAAATTCACCAAAGGTTATGATAGTAAAGCAAAAGAGCAGTCCGTTACCAATTAACTACCAAAGTGAGAAACGGAAACGGTAGCTATAGAGTAACGATATAATCAAGATTACCAGAGGTGTAAGGAAGAGAAGATTGTTTATATAGAATCCCTTGAGTGTAAGGGGGTCAGAAATGATTAGTGATAACAACTCATAAAGAGGCCAATAAAAGAAAAAGATGACCAGATAGTAGGGGAGATGGGAATGGAATCTAGGCATGATAATCATCTCGTTTTAAAAAAAACAGACAACTTAGATCTCTTTCTATAATTATTATAGCATGTTTAAAACAAGAAAGTAAATCTGTTGACAAAGAAGTTAGTTATTGGTAGAATAGGGATTGTCGTAAAGACAAATAACTTCTTCTTGGTTACAGGCATGCCAACCTGTCACTCGGATGAAGCCAAATAAAAAGGAGAAACATCATGGCAATCTCAAAAGAGAAAAAAAATGAAATCATCGCACAATATGCACGTCACGAAGGTGATACAGGTTCAGTAGAGGTTCAAGTTGCTGTCCTTACTTGGGAAATCAACCACCTTAATGAACACATCAAACAACACAAAAAAGACCACGCTACTTACCGTGGATTGATGAAAAAAATCGGTCGCCGTCGTAACTTGCTTGCATACTTGCGTAAAAACGACGTTAACCGTTACCGTGAGTTAATCAACTCTCTAGGACTTCGTCGCTAATCTGCTTTATTTTCCACTTACATTGCGTTGTTACCTTACCTCGATATACTCAAGTATAATCTTCGGTTACGGTTCCTAGCACTGTAAGGTAAAATAAACCAGACATTCTCCCTTCGGGGAGATTTTTTTGTTTCACTAAAATTTTGTACAACCTTCGCCTCGTCGCCTAGTCTATAAACGGTTTATCCAGCAAGACTGGAGCTCTCTGATTTTCAGAGGGCTTTTTGTTTTTATCCGCTTGCTTAGGCCGTGTTCAATTGAGCATATCTTGATAATGAAGCTACTCTAAATTGGGTAGCTTTTTTGTATAGATTTTATCCCAATCTCAAATTAGCTCTCTGATTTCGTCGGGCTTTTTTTTGTTGTCACCTTACCTTGATATGCTCAAGTATTATCTTTGGTTACGGTTCCTAGCACTGCAAAACCAACTATATTCATTTGTTCTCAGCTTGTTACACAGTTGAAAATATGGTATACTTTTCATGAGAATTTTCTAAATTTTTAAGATTCTATCAAAGGAGGTTTGCATGCTTTCCAAATTTTCTGGAAGCCGACAAGACCAGCAATTTGTGTTACTTTTAGTTATTTTGCTAAGTATTTTAGGGATTTCTCTCTTTCTAGCAGTTTCAATGGGATCCGTTGCGATTAATCTAGGAGATACCTATCGGATTATTTTGAGCAGGTTGGGATTTCCTCTTGAGATAGGAGAGATTTCCAAGTCTACTCTTGCCATTGTATGGAACATGAGATTCCCTCGAGTATTGTTAGGTCTGATAGTGGGGGCTGGTCTTTCTATGTGTGGTAGCGTGATGCAGTCTACAGTGAACAATCCCATCGCAGAGCCTTATGTCTTAGGAATATCTGCGGGTGCAACTCTAGGGGCAACCTTGAGCATCATTCTTGGTTTAAAAGTGATGATTAGCCTTGGAGCTTTTCTTGGAGCTATTTTGGCAACAATTGCTGTCCTCATCATTGCCTCTATGCAGGGAAGGATGACGACTTCCAGTCTGATTTTATCAGGAACGGTGGTCAATGCTCTCTTTCTGGCTTTTTCAAACTTTATTATCTCAGTTGGCGCTAATGCGGACAGTGTGATGACCATTAAGTTTTGGACCATGGGTTCTCTTGCCGGGACTACCTGGTCTGACTTAGTCCTGCCAACTATAGTAGTAGGAATGGCCTTTCTATTTTTCTCTACTCAGTATCGTGTTTTCAATGCGATGATGATGGGAGATGAGGCTGCTTTAACTTTGGGGATTCCCTTACGCTTTTATTGGTATCTTTATGTGACCATGGTGGCTGTGCTGACAGCAGTATTAGTGGCAACCTGTGGGATTATTGGATTTGTCGGTCTGATTACTCCTCACTTAGCTCGAGGGTTAGTAGGAACGAGTTACAAGAGGCTTTTTCCTGTTGCAACCTTGCTAGGTGCCCTCTTTGTCATTTGGGCAGACGTACTCTCTCGTATCATCATTCCAAACTCAGAGCTTCCTATTGGTATTTTCACAGCCTTAGTAGGTGCTCCCTTCTTTATTTACATTGTTGGAGGTAGGCGAAGGGAGGTGGGAGTCTGATATGGACTTGATTTGTCAGGATATCCATTTTGGACTAGGAGAGAAAAAAATCCTCAAAGGAGTCTCTCTTAAGGTTGAAGGGAATCAATTTCACACGATATTAGGACCAAATGGAAGTGGAAAAACCAGCCTGCTTAAACTCCTCTATCGTCAGGAAAAGGCGGACAAAGGCTTGATAAGCCTAGATGGAAAGCCTCTGGAACAATGGACGCTCAAAGAAACAGCCAAGCAAATGGCAGTTGTGACCCAGTTTAACCAGCTGCAGTTTGATTGTACAGTTGAGGAAATTGTCTTGCTGGGCAGAACTCCCCACCTCTCTTTTTTACAGAAGGAAAAGGAAAGAGATTATACCCTCGTTCAAGATGCCCTCGTCAAGGTGGATATGCTTGAGAAGAAAACTCGTCTCTATTCGTCTCTGTCAGGAGGAGAGAAACAGCGAGTCTTACTAGCCCGCGCCTTGGCGCAAGAACCGACTCTCTTACTCCTAGACGAACCAACCAATCACCTGGATATCAAGTATCAGCTAGACTTGTTGGCCATTGTGAAGGAGCTCAAGGTCAATGTTCTAGCTGTCCTGCATGATATTCAACTTGCTTGTCGCTATTCGGATTATCTCTATCTGATGAAAGAGGGGGAAATCCTTTACCAAGGGACTCCAAAGGAGACCATCACCCCTGAGTCATTGCAAACTGTATACGGAGTTCAAAGTCAGGTGACTTGGACCGAGGATCAGCAAGCTATGATTCACTATTTATAAGAATGAAAAGGAAAATAAGATGAAAAAAATACTCAGTATTTTACTGGTAACAGTAGCTACCCTAACCATGGCAGCTTGTGGCAATACTACTACAGAAAAAGCTACCACACAATCTAGCACAGAAACAAGTCAAAAGGCCAGTACAGAGACGACTTATCCGTTAACAGTTAAGACCTATGATGCTAAAGGGAATGAAGTCGAACAAGTCTTTGACAAGGCACCTGAAAAAGTTATCACCAACAATCTTTCAACCACTGAAATCTTATTGGAGTTGGGGTTGAAGGATAAAATTGCTGGTATGCTCAATCCAGACAATGCTGTGACGGACAAATACAAGGACGCGATTGCAACTATTCCTCAAATTGGGGATAAAAAAACAGTCTCACAAGAGGCAGTCCTTTCTTATGAGCCAGACGCTGTGATGGGTCGAAACATGATGTTTTCTGAAAAATCCTTGGGGACAGTTAGCACTTGGAATGAAAACAAAATCCCAGTTTATACGCAAAAAGCTTCTCTCTCAACAATTCAGCAAGATTTGGGGAATATCGTAGAAGATGTCAAAAATCTTGGAATGATTTTTAATGTTCAGGATAAGGCTAATGAATACGCAGCCCAATTACAAACTAAAATTGATGCTGTTAAGAAAGCGAATCCAGCAAACCAAGGTGAAAAGAAAAAGGCTTTGATTATGGTTGCTTATAATGATGAAACCTTCGGTGCCTACAAGTCTGCTTTGCAAGAAAGTTTGCTGAACCAACTTGGTTATACAAACGTTGCTACGGGGACATCAGGCTTGACCTTGGAAAATCTTGTGTCAATGGATCCTGAATTGATTATCTATGTAACCAGCGACCGCAATAAAAAATTGGATGAAAAAGCAGTAGAGTTGATGAAGGCAAATGCTGTTTTGGAAAGCGTTCCTGCTATTAAGAATCAAAAAATCATGACCATCTCTTACGATGAATTGATGGACTATGGTCCAGCAGTGATTGATTCCCTTGAGAAAATCAATGACTTTATCAAGCAATAATGAGTTTGATTGGGAAGGAATTCAAGTTAAAATCAGCCTTCCTTCTAACCACGACCCCAATCAAACCTATCCGGCTATTTTATTGAATGATGGAAACTTGGATTTCCTATCGTCCCTTTCCGAATCTGTGATTTTAGTAGGCTTGACCTCTAAAAATCGCTTAGACGACTACACTCCCTGGGTGACATCGGCTTTGAGAGATGGGGCTCCAGATTTTGGAGGTCAGGCCAACGTCTATCATGATCATTTATTTGGAGGCCTTTTAGACAAGTTGCAGTCGCTTTATCGCCTGGACGAAACTCGCCTTGCTTATGGAGGCTACTCACTAGGTGGTTTGGCGGCAGTCTACAGTCTTTTCAGCTTTGACAAGGTTTCCTGTGTCTTTTCCATCTGCGGTTCCTTTTGGTATCCTGATTTTGTGGCTTACTGCAAGGCAGAGACAGTGAAAAATCTAGACTGTTTGCTGTATTTACAGAACGGTCAAAGAGAAGGAGTCCATCATACTAATCGCTTGGCTCAAGCACCAGCCTATGCTGAGCAGATCCATATTAGTCTTCAGAAACGCTATCCGAACGGTCAGTTTGTCTTTGATCCTTATGGACACCATGAACAAGTAGCTGAACGATTCCTAGCTTTTTCCAGCTGGTTGGCCCAAAAATGGAAAATCGAATAAAAGATTTATCCCTTGGCTTTTGCCAAGGGATTGTTATATTTATTTAACCAAGGTTTTCTCTCTTTTTATCTGGATTCCATACGAAGCTCGCGATAAAGCTAAAGATGATGGTTAGGATAGCGAGGATAATGGCAAGGATGAGAGCAGGGATGCGGATAAACCACCAGAGTGGGTTTGGTTTTTTATCATTATGCCATTGTTTCGTTTCTTCGTCTAGACGTTGGAATTCTGTTTGGATACGATTGGCGACTGTTTCAATGCCTTCATCATTCATTTTCTTGATATCTGAGATATCGATTGGATTTCCAAAGTTCATATCAACACGTTCACGGCTAACCAAGCCCTTCAAAGTCATGGGACCTGTGTAGGTAACCGGCATGATACGGACCTTGGCCATTTTGGCAATCAGAGCTACGCCACCCTTGACATCGTTTGAGTGACGGCTCCCACTTGGAAACATGATGAGAGAGCGATTACTTTTTTTGAGAACATTGATAGGGTATTTGATGGCTGAGGCGCTAGGATTTTCACGATCGATAGGAAAGGCACCACACATACGAATCCACCAACCAAAGATACGGTTGGTAAAGAGTTCTTTTTTGGCCATAAAGATGAACTGTTTTGGCTTGGTCGCAAAGGCCATGTAAACAGGATCCCACCAGGTGCGATGAGGCGCAACCAGAATATAATTTTCATCTTGATTAGGAATTTTATCAGTATTATGATAATGGGCATTGCCATTGATGGACCATAGGAGCAAGACAACCAATCCACGTAAATAAGTATAAAACATGCGATCTCCTTCGATTCTTTTCTTGTTATTATTATACCTTATCAAAGGAGGGCTGGCAAACTTTTCCCTTGACGGTAACTTCTAAAACTAACTTCCAGTTTCCCACAACCTAGCTTTTAGTATGAGAAAAATGCGTGAAATCAGTGGAAATCCGTCTTAGACTAACTTCCACTGGTTTTCTTTTTCTTGATATATAAGGGTTCAAAAGCGAAAAGACTCAGAAAAAAGTGCACGACAAATAGCCCTAAAACAGAGTCGTCTTAGAGTAAATTCCAGTTGCTAGCGTTTAGTGTGAGACTTTTCGATGGTGATAAGATGTGTAGTTAGAGGGGAAAATTCCCTTTATTTCAATAAATCAGGTGATAAGTGTGTGTCTTCTGGTTTGACAAATTGGCAACCCAGAAGAGCAGCGATGTCCTCGCCAAAGGTGAAGGTGAAGACGTCGTAAGCAGATTTTCCTTGAAACTCTTCTCGTTTCAAGGAATTGACATGGGAAATGACTAGATTGACGTCTTTCTGAGTCAGTTGGTCAAAGGAAGTGCCCTTGGGAAGAATGGCTCGCAAAACCGTATGGTTCTTCTCAATCCGCCCCTTCTGGTCAGGACGGCTAGGGTCGCAGAAGTAGAGGTGAGACTTCCCATCAATGTCTCGCTCAAGCTCCTCCACATAGGCGAACTCAGATCCGTTGTCTGTGAGAATGACAGGGAACAGCTGATGGAACGCATACCCTCCGTCCATGACTCTTTCTTTCAAAGCTGCGAATTTAGTGGCGACTTCCAGAGCAGTCTTGTTGTCCAAAAGCAAGGCGAAGAGGAAATTACAGAAGGAAACGTTGAAGGTGAGCAGTAGCTTTCCACCAGGTCTGCCGATGACCGTGTCCATTTCCAACCATTTGAAGAAATCATCAGTTTCTCGTAACTCTTGGAAATCTTGATAGGTCCGCCCAATTTTCAGCTCTTTGGGAATAGCTACTTTTCTGGATTTTCTGCGTTCCTTGAACGTGACCATCCGAGGGAAATCAATGGGCTTGGCTGTCAGATAGCCCAGCTTGGCATGCCGATACACCGTAGCTTTCGACACAGGTAGGTTATGTGTCTGAATGATATGGTAGATGCTTTGTTTCTTCTGGATGCCTAGGGTTAAGATCTTGTCCATCTGATAAAAACTTTCCTTGTTTAGGGGAATGCCCTGTCTGGATTCCCTCAACATAGTCTCGTACTGCTCCTGTGCCTTTTTCGCGTAGTAAAGATAGCGGTTAAACCCACAATCCGTCCTCTTTTTTGGACAGTTGTTACAGACATAAGGAGCTTTTTTGAGAAGAGGGCAATCCGTGCAATCAGATTTGACGGATGTTGGATGCATGATGCGATTGCGCTTGATTTCCTTTGAAATCGTTGACGGGTCTTTCCCCATCTTCTCAGCGATGGAACGGAAAGTCTCCTGTTGGCTGATTCCAGTTTGGATGTCAATACGGTCTTCTAGAGTGAGATGTTTTTGTTTTTTCGTCATGAGGTACCTCCTCACGAAAAGTCTCAGACTTAATTCTAGCATAATTCATCGTCTGAGACTAACTTCCAGTTTTGGGAGAGAGATGGAAGTTACTTTGAGAAGTTACGCTTTTCCCTTGACCAGGTCCATATTTGGGATGAGATTAGAATTCTTTTAGAAAAAATGATATGATATAATTTATGGATAAAAATAAGATTATGGGATTAACCCAAATAGAAGTCAAGGATAGACAGGCTAAGGGCTTGGTCAATGATTTTACTGCTTCGGCCAGTACCAGCACTTGGCAAATCGTTAAACGAAATGTCTTTACCCTTTTTAACGCTTTAAACTTTGCCATTGCTTTGGCACTAGCCTTTGTGCAGGCTTGGAGCAATTTGGTCTTTTTTGCCGTGATATGCTTTAACGCTTTTTCTGGAATTGTGACCGAACTGCGGGCTAAGCACATGGTGGACAAGCTCAATCTCATGACCAAGGAAAAGGTTAAAACGATTCGTGATGGCCAAGAAGTGGCTCTGAATCCTGAGGAATTGGTGTTAGGAGATGTCATTCGTTTGTCTGCAGGAGAGCAGATTCCCAGCGATGCCTTGGTTTTGGAAGGCTTTGCGGAAGTCAATGAAGCCATGTTGACGGGGGAAAGTGATTTGGTGCAAAAGGAAGTGGATGCCTTGCTTTTGTCAGGAAGTTTCCTAGCCAGTGGGTCAGTTTTAGCTCAAGTTCATCATGTCGGTGCAGACAACTATGCTGCCAAACTCATGCTGGAAGCCAAGACCGTTAAACCAATCAACTCTCGTATCATGAAATCACTGGACAAGTTAGCAGGTTTTACTGGAAAGATTATCATTCCTTTTGGTCTGGCTCTCTTGCTAGAAGCCTTGCTTTTAAAAGGCTTGCCTCTTAAGCCGTCCGTTGTAAATTCGTCGACAGCCCTTTTGGGAATGTTGCCTAAGGGAATTGCCCTTTTGACCATTACGTCGCTCTTGACTGCGGTGATTAAGCTGGGCTTGAAAAAGGTCTTGGTTCAGGAGATGTATTCTGTTGAGACCTTAGCGCGTGTGGATATGCTCTGTTTGGACAAGACGGGTACTATTACCCAAGGAAAGATGCAGGTGGAGGCAGTTCTTCCGCTGACGGACACTTATGGTGAAGAGGCTATTGCCAGCATTTTAACTAGCTATATGGCCCATAGTGAGGATAAAAATCCAACAGCTCAAGCCATTCGCCAGCGTTTTGTGGGAGAAGTTACTTATCCTATGATTTCGAATCTTCCTTTCTCAAGCGACCGTAAGTGGGGGGCTATGGAGTTGGAAGGGCTAGGGACAGTTTTCTTAGGGGCGCCTGAGATGTTGCTGGATTCTGAAGTCCCTAGAGCCAGAGAGGCCTTGGAGAGAGGGTCACGTGTCTTAGTCTTAGCTATCAGTCAGGAGAAATTAGACCATCACAAGCCACAGAAACCATCTGATATTCAGGCTCTGGCCTTGTTGGAAATCTTGGACCCGATTCGAGAGGGAGCAGCAGAGACGCTGGACTATCTCCGTTCTCAGGAAGTGGGGCTCAAGATTATCTCTGGTGACAATCCAGTTACGGTATCCAGCATTGCCCAGAAGGCTGGTTTTGCGGACTATCACAGCTATGTAGATTGCTCCAAAATCACGGATGAGGAATTGGTTGCTATGGCTGAAGAGACAGCTATTTTCGGACGTGTTTCTCCTCATCAAAAGAAACTGATTATCCAAACCTTGAAAAAAGCAGGTCATACAACGGCTATGACAGGGGATGGGGTTAATGATATCTTGGCTCTTCGTGAGGCGGATTGTTCCATCGTAATGGCGGAGGGAGATCCTGCGACTCGTCAGATTGCCAATCTGGTTCTCTTGAACTCTGACTTTAATGATGTTCCTGAGATTCTCTTTGAAGGTCGTCGCGTGGTCAATAACATTGCCCACATTGCACCGATTTTCTTGATAAAGACCATCTATTCTTTCTTGCTCGCAGTTATCTGTATCGCCAGTGCTTTACTAGGTCGGTCTGAGTGGATCTTGATTTTCCCCTTCATTCCAATTCAGATTACCATGATTGACCAATTCGTGGAAGGTTTCCCACCATTCATTCTGACTTTTGAGCGAAATATCAAACCTGTCGAGCCAAACTTCCTCAGAAGATCCATGCTTCGTGCCCTACCCAGTGCTCTCATGGTTGTGTTCAGCGTTCTTTTTGTGAAAATATTTGGAAGTAGCCAAGGTTGGTCTGAGTTAGAAATCTCAACTCTCCTCTATTATCTCTTGGGGTCAATTGGTTTCTTATCTGTATTTAGAGCCTGCATGCCATTTACCCTATGGCGTGTCCTCTTGATTGTTTGGTCAGTAGGAGGCTTCCTAGCCACAGCTCTCTTCCCAAGAATTCAAAAACTGCTTGAAATTTCAACCTTAACAGGACAAACATTACCTGTTTATGGTGTCATGATGTTGGTCTTTACCGTGATTTTCATTTTGACCAGTCGCTACCAAGCTAGAAAATAAAGAAAGGCTGCAATCTGTGGATTGCGGTCTTTTTAGGTACAAGATTGCCAGCTGAAATGTGGTATAATAAGGGGTAATAGAGTTTTGGAAAGAGAGAGAAGATGATTTCAAAGAGATTAGAATTGGTGGCTTCCTTTGTGCCACAGGGAGCCATTTTGCTAGATGTGGGAAGTGACCATGCTTATCTGCCTATCAACTTGGTCGAAAGAGGCCAAATTAAAAGTGCCATTGCGGGTGAGGTGGTGGAAGGCCCCTATCAGTCTGCGGTCAAAAATGTTGAGGCGCACGGTCTAAAGGAGAAAATCCAAGTCCGTTTAGCCAATGGGCTGGCAGCTTTTGAAGAGGCAGACCAAGTGTCTGTCATTACCATTGCTGGCATGGGTGGTCGTTTGATTGCTAGGATTTTAGAAGAAGGCTTGGACAAGTTAGCTAATGTAGAACGATTGATCCTCCAACCCAATAATCGTGAAGACGACTTGCGTATCTGGCTACAAGAGAACGGATTTCAGATTGTAGCTGAAAGCATCTTAGAAGAAGCTGGCAAGTTTTACGAGATTTTGGTGGTGGAAGTAGGACAAATGAAGCTATCAGCCAGTGATGTTCGCTTTGGTCCCTTCTTGTCCAAAGAGCTCAATCCAGTATTTGTCCAAAAATGGCAAAAAGAAGCTGTTAAGCTAGAGTTTGCCCTCGGACAAATCCCAGAGAAAAATCTGGAAGAACGTCAAGTTCTAGTAGATAAGATTCAAGCCATCAAGGAGGTGCTCCATGTTAGCAAGTGAAGTGATTAATGCGTATGAAGCCTTTTGCCCCCAGGAATTTTCAATGGAGGGAGATAGTCGTGGCCTGCAAATTGGCACTTTGGACAAGGATATCCAAAGTGTCATGGTGGCTCTCGATATTCGTGAAGAAACGGTGGCTGAAGCCATTGAAAAGGGTGTGGACTTGATTATCGTCAAGCACGCGCCGATTTTTCGTCCCATCAAGGATTTGGTAGCTAGCCGTCCACAAAATCAGATTTACATCGACCTCATCAAGCATGATATCGCAGTTTATGTCAGCCATACCAATATTGACATCGTTGAAAATGGCCTCAATGACTGGTTCTGCCAGATGCTAGGCATTGAGGAGACGACTTATCTGCAGGAAACTGGCCCTGAACGTGGAATTGGACGTATTGGGAATGTTCAGCCTCAGACGTTTGGGGAATTGGCCCAACATGTCAAGCAAGTATTTGGTCTAGATAGCCTTCGAATGGTGCATTATCAAGGGAATGACTTGCAGAAGCCTATTTCAAGAGTGGCCATCTGCGGTGGTAGCGGGCAGTCTTTCTATAAGGATGCTTTAGCAAAAGGGGCTGATGTCTATATCACTGGTGACATCTACTACCATACTGCTCAGGATATGCTGTCTGATGGCTTGCTGACATTGGACCCGGGTCACTATATCGAAGTGCTTTTTGTGGAAAAAATCGCAGAACTTCTTAATCAATGGAAAGAGGAAAAAGGCTGGACAATCGATATTGTACCTAGTCAAGTATCGACCAATCCTTTCCACCATATCTAGTTAGAAAGTGAAAACAATGAAAAAAGTTGCCATTATCGGAGCAGGGATTGTGGGAGCAACAGCTGCCTACTACCTCTCGAAAGAAAGTGACCTAGAGGTGACCGTCTTTGACCATGGACAAGGTCAGGCTACCAAGGCCGCAGCAGGAATTATCAGTCCTTGGTTTTCCAAACGCCGCAATAAAGCCTGGTACAAGATGGCACGCTTGGGGGCTGACTTTTATGTGGATTTATTAGCTGATTTAGAGAAGTCAGGGCAAGAAATTGACTTTTACCAACGTTCGGGAGTTTTTCTCTTGAAAAAGGATGAGTCCAAGTTGGAAGAACTCTATCAACTGGCCATCCAGCGCAGAGAAGAATCTCCCTTGATAGATCAGTTAGCCATTTTAGACCAAGCATCAGCTAATGAATTATTCCCTGGCTTGCAGGGATTTGACCGCTTGCTCTATGCTTCTGGTGGAGCGAGAGTAGATGGCCGACTTTTAGTAACTCGTTTGCTGGAAGCCAGTCAGGTCAAGCTGGTCAAAGAAAAAGTGACTCTGACACCGTTAGCATCAGGTTACCAGATTGACGAAGAGGTGTTTGATCAGGTTATTTTGGCGACGGGAGCTTGGTTGGGGGACTTGTTAGAACCCTTGGGTTATGCTGTGGATATCCGTCCTCAGAAAGGACAGCTCCGAGATTATCAGCTTGCCCAAGACATGGAAGCTTACCCTGTTGTTATGCCAGAAGGGTAGTGGGATTTGATTCCTTTTTCTGGTGGGAAATTGTCCTTAGGTGCTACTCATGAAAATGACATGGGATTTGATTTGACGGTAGATGAAACCTTACTCCAACAAATGGAGGAGGCAGCCTTGCCTCACTATCCAGCCTTAGCTAAAGCGACTTCAAGAGCTGAGCGTGTGGGAATCCGTGCCTATACCAGTGATTTCTCACCTTTCTTTGGGCAGGTGCCTGAATTGGCAGGTGTTTATGCTGCTAGTGGACTAGGTTCATCAGGCCTCACAACTGGTCCTATCATTGGTTACCATCTAGCTCAACTGATCCAAGAAAAGGAGTTGACCTTGGAACCTGAAAACTACCCAATTGAGAACTATGTCAAACGAGTAAAAAGCGAATAAGAATTTTACTGAAATTTTATCCTACCCTCTAGGATGGCAAATGACATTCCCTATCAAAAATGGTAAAATAAGAAAAAATAATCCGAGAATCGAGGAAAAAAGATGCAAGAAAAGATTTTGGTAACGGGTGGAGCAGGTTTTATCGGAACCCACACTGTTATTGAGTTAATCCAAGCAGGTCATCAAGTTGTTGTGGTGGATAACCTTGTTAATAGTAACAGAAAAAGTTTAGAAGTTGTTGAGAGAATTACAGGAGTTGAAATTCCTTTCTATGAGGCAGATATCCGTGATACAGATACTCTTCGTGACATTTTCAAGCAAGAAGAACCAACGGGTGTCATTCACTTTGCTGGCTTGAAGGCTGTTGGCGAATCTACCCGTATCCCTCTTGCCTACTATGACAACAATATCGCAGGAACTGTTAGCCTTTTGAAAGCTATGGAAGAAGCTAACTGTAAAAACATTATTTTCAGTTCTTCTGCGACAGTTTACGGGGATCCGCACACAGTACCCATCTTGGAAGATTTCCCACTTTCAGTGACCAACCCATATGGCCGCACTAAGCTTATGCTTGAGGAAATTTTGACAGATATCTACAAGGCAGATTCAGAATGGAATGTGGTCTTGCTTCGTTATTTCAACCCAATCGGAGCGCATGAGAGTGGTGATTTGGGAGAAAATCCAAACGGTATTCCAAACAATCTCTTGCCATATGTGACTCAAGTAGCCGTTGGAAAATTAGAGCAAGTGCAAGTGTTTGGAGACGATTACGATACGGAAGACGGAACTGGTGTTCGTGACTATATCCACGTTGTCGATTTGGCCAAAGGTCACGTTGCAGCTCTGAAAAAAATCCAAAAAGGTTCAGGTCTAAACGTTTATAACCTTGGAACAGGGAAAGGCTACTCAGTTCTTGAAATTATCCAAAATATGGAAAAAGCAGTGGGACGTCCAATTCCTTACCGCATCGTAGACCGTCGCCCAGGGGATATCGCAGCCTGCTATTCAGATCCTGCAAAAGCCAAAGGAGAACTGGGCTGGGAAGCAGAATTAGGTATCACCCAAATGTGTGAAGACGCATGGCGTTGGCAAAGCAAGCATCCAAATGGATTCGAAGACTAAGATGGTGATATCAATCATTGTCCCCTGTTTAAACGAAGAGGAAGTACTTCCTCTTTTTTATCAGGCTATGGAAGCTTTACTTCCAGATTTGGAAACAGAAATCGAGTATGTCTTTGTCGATGATGGATCAAGTGATGGAACCTTGGAACTCTTAAAGGCTTATCGGGAACAAAATCCGGCAGTGCATTATATTTCTTTCTCACGAAATTTTGGCAAAGAAGCAGCCCTCTATGCAGGCGTACAATATGCGACAGGAGATCTGGTGGTGGTAATGGATGCAGACCTCCAGGATCCTCCTAGTATGTTGCTTGAGATGAAAAACTTACTAGACCAAAATGCAGATTTGGACTGCGTAGGAACACGGAGAACTAGTCGGGAGGGAGAACCCTTCTTTCGTAGTTTCTGTGCTGATCTCTTTTACCGCCTTATGCAAAAAATTAGCCCAGTAGCCTTGCCCTCAGGTGTCCGTGATTTTCGCATGATGAGAAGGTCTGTGGTCGATGCCATTCTAAGCTTGACTGAGTCCAATCGTTTTTCTAAAGGACTTTTTGCCTGGGTCGGTTTTAAAACCCACTATCTGGACTATCCCAATGTCGAAAGGCAGGCTGGCAAGACCAGTTGGACTTTTAGGCAACTCTTTTTCTACTCCATAGAAGGGATTGTCAATTTTTCAGATTTTCCCTTGATTATCGCCTTTGTGGCAGGTCTCCTATCTTGTTTTATTTCTTTATTTACGACCCTTTTTGTAGTGGTTCGAACCCTGCTTTTGGGTAATCCGACATCAGGTTGGACCTCTCTCATGGCTATCATTCTCTTTCTTGGAGGGATTCAACTCTTGACCATTGGGATTCTCGGCAAGTATATCAGTAAGATTTATTTGGAGACCAAAAAAAGACCACTTTATCTTATCAAAGAAAAAAGTGACCTCCCTGATTTTACAGAAAAAAATAAAGAGAAAAGACTATAATTTTACATGGAAATGTGCTAAACTAGAGGGAGTGGATTATCGCCATTGATTTAGGCTTCCTGATTTCCAATCAGGGCGCGAGTTGGGCAATTTTTAACAGCCTCTAAGACGTCCTGACTAGGAGCAATTTCTTTTTCCAGTTGATCAGGATTATCGTAAAAACGCACGATTCCATTATCGTGGTAATCAAATAAATCAGAATAAGTTTGGCAAAGCCCACAGGCGATACATCGTTCAGGTATAAGTGTGATTTTCATATTTATATTGTAATAAGAAAAGTAAAAAAAAACAAGGAGTAAGGTATGGCAAAAGAACCGTGGCAAGAAGATATTTATGAAAATCAAGAAGAAACAAGATCAGAACGTCGTAAGAGAACTCAAGGTAGAGATGTAGTGGCCAATCGTGTCTTGACGATCCTAGCCAGTATTTTCTTTGTAATTGTGGTGGTGATGATTATTGTTCTGATCTATCTATCATCGGGTGGGAGTAATCGCACAGTAGCCTTGAAAGATTTTCATGATTCTGATGCAAATGTAGTACAGATTTCATCTTCTAGTAGTTCAGAGCAGGCATCTTCTAGTTCAGAGGATAAGGAAGAATCATCCAGTAACTCAGAACATTCAACAGATCCAGAAGGGACGACAAAAGTCCTAGCTGGAGAAGGAGAAGCGGCCATTGCAGCTCGTGCTGGAATCTCCATTGCACAGTTAGAAGCCTTAAATCCTGGACACATGGCTACAGGGTCTTGGTTTGCTAATCCAGGTGATGTTGTCAAAATAAAATAGGAGTTGATATGAAAACAATTCAAATTGCTATTGACGGCCCTGCTTCAAGTGGTAAGAGTACGGTCGCAAAGATTATTGCTAAAGACTTTGGATACACCTACCTAGATACAGGTGCTATGTATCGTGCAGCGACTTATATGGCTCTTAAGAACCAATTAGGAGTTGAACAAGTCGAAGCACTTCTAGCCTTGTTGGACCAGCATCCAATCAGTTTTGGACGCTCAGAAACTGGAGACCAGCTTGTCTTTGTAGGAGATGTGGATATTACCCATCCTATCCGTGAAAATGAAGTGACCAATCATGTTTCTGCTATTGCAGCAATTCCTGAAGTGCGTGAGAAACTAGTTTCCCTTCAACAAGAGATTGCCCAGCAAGGTGGGATTGTCATGGACGGTCGCGATATTGGGACTGTTGTATTGCCACAAGCAGAATTGAAAATTTTCCTAGTAGCTTCGGTAGATGAACGAGCAGAGCGCCGTTACAAGGAAAATATGCCCAAGGGAATTGAAGCAGACCTTGAAACCCTAAAAGAGGAAATTGCTGCGCGTGACTACAAGGATAGTCATCGTGAGACTTCGCCTCTCAAACAAGCAGAGGATGCTGTCTATCTTGATACAACTGGCTTGAACATTCAAGAAGTAGTTGAAAAAATCAAAGCAGAAGCTGAAAAAAGAATGCAGATGTAGAAAAGCCGATAGATTGATATCGGTTTTTTTCTATATTTGTCAAAATGCTGATTTTAGGGTATAATAGTTGCTGTTCGAGAAATTTTGATTTTCAAAGAATAGTGAATGTTTATAAGGAGAAATCATGAACAACTTACCAAATTGCCCAAAATGTAATTCAGAGTATGTCTACGAAGACGGTGCCCTACTGGTTTGCCCAGAGTGTGCTCATGAGTGGAATCCTGCTGAAGTTGCAGATGTAGAAGAGGGCCTTGTTGCTATCGATGCCAACGGGAATAAATTGGCTGACGGTGATACTATAACCCTCATCAAGGATTTGAAAGTAAAAGGTGCGCCAAAAGATTTGAAACAAGGGACGCGCGTGAAAAATATCCGCATCGTAGAAGGCGACCACAATATCGACTGTAAAATTGATGGTTTTGGTGCCATGAAACTCAAATCAGAGTTTGTGAAGAAAATTTAAGCATGTCAAAACACTATAAACTTGTATTTTATAGCCGTATCTTCTTGTTTCTAGCGGCTTTTACGGGAGTTTATCTTGAAATCGCCAAGCATGGTGGATTTGGGATGCTTCTCTATTACACGGTTCTGTCCAACCTCTTAGTAGCGATTTTTACGCTCTATCTCCTAAAGGTTATGAGCCGTTTAGGTGAAAACTGGCAAAGGCCAAGTCTCTTGCGCTTAAAAGGTGGGGTCACCATGAGTATCATGATTACCTGTGTGATTTACCATTTCCTCTTAGCGCCTATTGCGACTAATTTCTATACTCTAGAAAATTTCCTTTGCCACTATATCGTTCCCCTCTGGTTTTTAGCGGATACCCTCTTTTTTGACAAACAGGGTCAATACAAGATTTGGGATCCAATTGTGTGGACGATTTTACCCTTGCTTTATATGATTTTTGCTCTTTTTAATGGCTTGGTATTGAAACTTGATGTTCCTAATTCTAAGGTCAGTCCCTTCCCTTACTTCTTTTTGAATGTAAACAAGGGTTGGGATGTCGTGTTCAAGTGGTGTCTGATTATCTTTGTTGCCTATATGGTGGCAGGATTTATCTTCTATTTTATCAAGCAAATCAAGAGAAAGTCATCCTAATACTCTTCGAAAATCAAATTCAAACCACGTCAGTTTCGCCTTGCCGTACTCAAGTACAGCCTGCGGCTAGCTTCCTAGTTTGCTCTTTGATTTTCATTGAGTATAAGACACAAGGGATTCATTTTCGAGTTTAAGAAGGAGTCTATACACCAAAGAGGCTTCTTCTTTTCTTGCCTGCTTGTTTGATGACTATTAAAAAAGTAGAAGATTAAGAGAAATATAGAAAGAGATTTCATGAAACAATTTTTAGAACGGGCCAGTATTTTGGCTCTCTCCCTCGTTTTGATTACATCCTTTTCCATTTCGAGTGCCCTGCCAGCTATGTTTGACTATTATCAAGGCTATCCTAAGGAACAAATTGAGCTCTTGGCGAGCTTGCCATCCTTTGGAATCATGATTATGTTATTATTAAATGGTTTCTTAGAAAAAATATTTCCTGAGCGCTTACAGATCAGTTTGGGATTGCTGATTTTATCACTAAGTGGAACGGCTCCCTTTTGGTATCAAGCCTATCCCTTTGTCTTTGGAACACGGATTCTCTTTGGTTTGGGTGTTGGGATGATCAATGCCAAGGCCATTTCTATTATCAGTGAACGTTATCAAGGAAAAACACGAATTCAGATGCTAGGGCTACGCGGTTCTGCAGAGGTCGTTGGGGCTTCTCTCATTACCTTGGCAGTCGGCCAATTGTTGGGCTTCGGTTGGACAGCTACCTTCCTAGCCTATAGTGCTGGATTTTTGGTACTGACCCTTTATCTGCTCTTTGTCCCTTATGGAAAGGAAAAGAAAGAAGTCAAGAAAAAAGCGAAGGAAGTAAGTCGCTTAACTAGAGAAATGAAAGGCTTGATTTTTATCCTAGCTATCGAAGCGGCAGTTGTAGTTTGTACCAATACGGCTATTACCATTCGTATTCCAAGTTTGATGGTGGAAAGAGGACTGGGAGATGCCCAGTTATCTAGTTTTGTTCTTAGTGTCATGCAGTTGATAGGGATTGTGGCTGGGGTGAGTTTCTCTTTCTTGATTTCTATCTTTAAAGAGAAACTGCTCCTATGGTCCGGTATTACCTTTGGCCTAGGGCAAATTGTGATTGCCTTGTCTCCATCCTTGTGGGTGGTAGTGGCAGGAAGTATTCTGGCTGGCTTTGCCTACAGTGTAGCCTTGACGACAGTTTTTCAACTTGTCTCTGAAAGAATTCCAGCTAAACTCCTCAATCAAGCAACTTCATTTGCTGTATTAGGCTGTAGTTTTGGAGCCTTTACGACCCCATTTGTTCTAGGTGCGATTGGCTTGATGACTCACAATGGGATGTTGGTATTTGCTATCTTAGGATCTTGGTTAATTGTAACCTCTATCTTTGTCATGTACCTACTTCAAAAGAGAGCTTAGGATTGGTTTCCTAAGTTTTTCTTTTTGTGAATTTTGTACCCAGACAATAGTTGTTTTAGAATCTTGTTTACAGACTATTTTCTTGATAAAATAGAAGTTATGACGAGATATAAAGCAACTATTTCCTATGATGGTTACGCCTTTGCTGGTTTTCAGCGCCAGCCCCATGCGCGTAGTGTTCAGGAAGAAATTGAAAAAACCTTGACCAGGTTAAATAAAGAGCAAGCTATTACTGTTCACGGTGCTGGTAGGACAGATAGTGGGGTTCATGCCCTGGGACAGGTTATTCATTTTGACCTGCCTTATCAAATGGATGAGGAGAAGCTCCGTTTTGCTCTAGACACTCAGTCCCCTGAAGATATTGATGTGATTTCGATTGAGCTTGTGGCGGATGATTTTCATTGCCGTTATACCAAGCACAGCAAGACCTATGAGTTTATCGTGGATAGAGGACGTCCCAAAAATCCTATGCGCCGTCACTATGCCACCCACTTTCCTTATCCGCTTGATGTGGAACGGATGCGGGAGGCTATCAAAAAATTAGAAGGCACTCATGATTTCACCGGCTTTACAGCATCTGGGACTAGTGTAGAGGATAAGGTTCGCACCATCACAGAAGCTAGTTTAACAGTTGATGAGACAGGTCAGTTTTTGACCTTTACCTTTTCAGGAAATGGTTTCTTGTATAAGCAGATTCGCAATATGGTGGGGACACTACTCAAAATCGGCAATAACCGCATGCCAGTAGAGCAGATTGACCTCATCTTGGAGAAGAAGGACAGGCAACTTGCAGGTCCCACTGCAGCACCAAATGGTTTATATTTAAAGGAGATTCGTTATGAAGAATAATCGCATTTTAGCACTTTCTGGAAATGATATTTTTAGTGGTGGTGGTTTGTCCGCGGATTTGGCTACTTATACCTTGAACGGCTTGCATGGCTTTGTAGCAGTGACTTGTTTGACAGCTTTAACAGAAAAGGGCTTTGAAGTCTTTCCAACTGACGATACCATTTTTCAACATGAATTAGATAGCTTGCGTGATGTGGAGTTTGGGGGAATTAAGATTGGTCTTCTCCCTACTGTCAGTGTGGCTGAGAAGGCATTGGACTTTATCAAGCAACGCCCAGGAGTGCCTGTGGTTCTGGATCCTGTCTTGGTCTGCAAGGAAACGCACGACGTAGCAGTTAGTGAACTCTGCCAAGAGTTGATTCGCTTTTTTCCTCATGTCAGTGTGATTACACCTAATCTTCCTGAAGCAGAATTATTGGCAGGTCAGGAAATTAAAACCTTGGAAGACATGAAAACTGCAGCTCAGAAATTACATGACTTAGGCGCGCCAGCAGTCATTATCAAGGGAGGCAATCGCCTTAGTCAGGACAAGGCTGTAGATGTCTTTTATGATGGACAAAACTTTACAGTCCTAGAAAATCCTGTTATCCAAGGGCAAAATGCTGGTGCAGGTTGTACCTTTGCCTCTAGCATTGCCAGTCACTTGGTTAAAGGTGATGAACTTTTACCAGCAGTAGAAAGCTCTAAGGCTTTCGTTTATCGTGCTATTGCACAAGCAGATCAGTATGGAGTAAGACAATATGAAGCAAACCAAAACAACTAAAATCGCCCTTGTATCCCTATTAACCGCCCTCTCTGTGGTTCTAGGTTATTTCTTAAAAATTCCAACACCGACAGGCATTCTAACTCTTTTAGATGCGGGTGTCTTCTTCGCGGCCTTCTACTTTGGTAGTCGTGAAGGGGCTGTAGTCGGAGGACTAGCAGGTTTCTTGATTGACCTCTTATCAGGCTATCCTCAGTGGATGTTATTTAGCTTGGTCAACCATGGCTTGCAGGGATTTTTCGCAGGATTTAAAGGAAAAACTCAGTGGTTAGGCCTTATCTTAGCAACGATTGCCATGGTAGGGGGTTACGCCTTGGGTTCTACATTGATGAATGGCTGGGCTGCAGCCCTACCAGAAATCCTACCGAATTTCATGCAAAATATGGTAGGGATGATTGTAGGATTTATTCTTAGTCAAAGTATCAAGAAGATTAAGTAATACTCTTTGAAAATCTCTTCAAACCATGTCAGCTTCACCTTGCCGTAGATATGGTTACTGACTTCGTCAGTTCTATTCACAACCTCAAAACAGTGTTTTGAGCAACCTGCGGCTAGCTTCCTAATTTGCACTAGTATAAAGAGGCTGAGTCAAAAGTCTTTCAAATAAGAAAAACGCATAGTATCAGGTCTTGAAACCTTGATACTATGCGTTTTATTGTGGGAAGATTTTATACTCTTCGAAAATCTCTTCAAACCGCGTCAACGTCGCCTTGCCGTAGATATGGTTACTGACTTCGTCAGTTCTATCCACAACCTCAAAACAGTGTTTTGAGCTGACTTCATCAGTCTTATCTACAACCTCAAAACATTGTTTTTAGCAACCTGCGGCTAGTTTCCTAGTTTGCTCTTTGATTTTCATTGAGTATTAGATGAATATTAATCAAAATAAAGCAAGTCTTTGCTGGTGCTTGTAAAGAGGTCAAAGCCATCCTTGGTAACAACACCGCAGTCTTCAATACGAACACCGACTTTACCAGGGATATAGATACCTGGTTCAACAGAGAAGCACATGCCTTCTTCGATGACCATGTCGTTTCCTTCCATGATAGATGGGAATTCGTGAACATCCATACCGATACCGTGACCGAGACGGTGGTTGAAGTACTCACCGTAACCAGCTTTTTCGATGACCTCACGGGCAGCGCGATCCACTTCATGGGCAGTCACACCCGGCTTAATAAAGTCAAGAGCAGCTTGTTGGGCTTCAAGAGTCAAGTTGTAAATATCTTTCTTGAATTGGTCAGGTTTACCGACTGCGACTGTACGAGTCATATCTGAAGCATAGCCGTTGACCAGAACACCAAGGTCAAAGAGGAGAAGAGCATCATTTTCAACCTTATTCGCTGCTGGGATGCCGTGTGGATTTGCAGCATTATCACCAGTCAAGACCATGGTATCAAAGCTCATTTCATAACCTTCACGTTTCATGGCAAAGTCGATTTGAGCGATAATATCTGTCTCAGTCTTATCAAGAGAAATATTGTCAAAACCAACCTTAACAGCTTTGTCCGCATAGAGACCTGCAACCATCATTTTTTGCACTTCATCAGCTGATTTGATGAGGCGCATGCGTTGGATACGAGGAGTGAGGTTGTCAAACTCAGCAGTTTCAAAAACGGTTTTCAAGCCATGGTATTTGGTCAAGATGAGATTGTCAAACTCAACAGCAACACGTTTGAAGTCAAGTTGTGGAAGAGCATGTTTCATTTTTTGCCATGGATTTTCAGAATCCACATAGCCCACAACTGGGAAGGAAACAGTGCTACTTGCACGTTCAACCTCAAGGGCTGGGACAAAGAGGAGGGGTTCCTGATCTGCTAGGACAAAAAGGAACATTTGGCGTTCATGGGGATCACTGTAAAAGCCAGTGAGGTAATTGATTGTGACGGGGTCAGATACGACAGCGACGTCTAGTTTTTCTGATTCAAGATATGTTACGATTTGTTGTAATTTAGACATATGCTACCTTCTTTCTACCCCTCTATTTTGGCAAAAAATGAGAGAAAATGCAAGGGAGAAGGGTAAAAGAATAGATAAAAAGAACTCCGACAAGATGTGGAGTTCTTTGATATAATTTTTCTTATACTCTTCGAAAATCAAATTCAAACCACGTCAGCGTCGCCTTACCGTACTCAAGTACAGCCTTCGGCTAGCTTCCTAGTTTGCTCTTTGATTTTCATTGAGTATTAATTTATGAAAAGTCTGCCTTGCTTTTCACATCGCTGTATTCCTCAGCGATTTCTTGGCTGAGAATGTCCTCATAAGCAGGGAGTTGAATGTCCTGACCATATTTCTTCTTAAGGGCAGTAGTGACTAGGCGATAAGCTAGATTGGCATTACGAGAGAGGATAGGGCCGTGGAAGTAAGAACCAAAGACATTCTTATAATGAACCCCTTCGCCGACTTTTTCTTCGTTGTTTCCATTTCCATAGACAACCTGTCCTAGTGGTTTTTGGTCATTTGAGAGGAAGGTACGGCCCTGATGATTTTCAAAACCATAGTAGGTTTCATCGAAATCTTCATTATGAATCTTGATGTCCCCGATAAAACGGTTATTGGTCTGGTTGAGCGTGTAGTGGCCCATGACCCCTAGTCCTTCGATGCGTTTGCCTGAAGCTTCAACATAATATTGACCCAATAGTTGGAAACCACCACAGATAGCGAGAACTACACCGTCGTTTTGGATGTAGTTATCAATGCTTTCTTTTTTAGCAGGTAGATCGTCTGCAATAATACTTTGTTCAAAGTCTTGACCGCCACCGAAAAAGACAATGTCGTAGTAATTTTCATCAAAATCATCATGAAGTGAAACGATGTCAATGGTCACATGGGCTCCCAGTTTTTCAGCCACATACTTGAGCATGAGGATGTTTCCATTGTCCCCATAGGTATTCATGAGGTTACCGTAGAGGTGGGCAATGTTGAGCTGATAGGGGTAATTTCCAGCTTTTGAGGAAAGTGAAGTATAAACCATTAGTTCATCTCCTTTCTAACAATCTGACGACTAGCCAGCAGTTCGCGGAATTCAAGCATAGCAGTATAGGTAGCCAAGATATAGGCATGCTTGCAGTCTTGGTTTTCAATGGTTTTAAGAACTTGTTCCAGATTACTTGTCTCAGTAATTTTATCAGCTGGATAGCCAGTTACTCGTAGACGACGAGCGATTTCAGAATGGCGAACACCGCCAGCATTGATTTCAGGAATGTCCATGTCAGTAATTTGTTCAAAATCAGCATCCCAGATCCAGCTAGTATCAATTCCATCAGCATAGTTGGCATTAAGAAGAACAGATAGACTAAATGGATAAGGTGCTAGTTTAATCATCTCGATAGCTTGGGTCGCACCGACTGGATTTTTAATCAAGACGAGGGTACATTCCTTATTACCAATATGGAAGGTTTCTTGGCGTCCAAAGACAGCACGGCTCTTATCAAATCCCTGCTTGATGAGTTGCGAATCTGCACCAAGGAAACGGGCGATAGCAACCGCAGCTAGGGCGTTGTAGATATTGTAGAGACCACCGATTTGAATACCGTATTCTTGTCCGTCAATGACAAAGCGAGAGCGATTGTTGGTTAACTCAACCAGTTCTGTCAAGCGATAGTCTAATTCAGGACGTTTACATTCGCAACCTTCACAGATATAGGCACCCAAGTTTGCATAGGTATTGTGCTCGTATTTGAGGATACCTTGACAGTCAGGACAGAGAATCCCTTCTGTATTGTAGTGAGCCAGTTGGGCGGGGCCTTTCTCCAAGTCAAAACCAAAATACTGTACGGGATTTGGGATAGCTGGCTTGTAGAAAAGCGGACTGTCTCCATTAAGAAGAACAGTGGCAGTAGGCACCTTACGAATAGCATCCAAAATCATCTTGTAAGTTGTGTAAATCTCACCATAGCGGTCCATCTGGTCACGGAAGATATTGGTGATAACAAATAAGCTTGGCTGGATATAGTCACAGATACGAGATAGACTGGCTTCATCGATTTCTAGAACGGCAATATTTTTACCAGTTTTAGACGATTTGGCAGTTAAGAAGGTCGTTGCGATCCCTGTAATCATGTTGGCACCGCTTGGGTTGGTCAGAACTTGACCATAAACCTCTTTTAAAATGCCGACAGTGAGGGCAGTTGTCAAGGTTTTCCCGTTGGTTCCAGTGACCACGACAATCTCGTAGTTCTTAGCTAGGTGTTGTAAAATATCTTTATCAAATTGAAGGGCGAGTTTTCCTGGGAGCGTACTTCCACGGCCAAGACGGCTTAAAACGAAGTGGGAAGAACGCCCAGCAAGAAGGCCCAAAGTAGTTTTTAATTTCATGTTTCTATTATATCATAAAAGAAGGAAAAGACAGATTTGAGGTTCCGCAGAAGTAAAAACAGCCCCAAGAGGGCTGTTCGATACGATTAAACTCAACTTAAATCGCAAACAAGTCATTCAAGTTCTCAGCCAAGGTTGGGTGAGTGAAGATTTGTTTTGTGAAGTAAGTGTAAGGAATCTTGTTGTCCATTGCAACAGTGATGATGTTGATGATTTCTTGAGAACCTTCTGAGAAGATGCTTGCTCCAAGAATTTCTTTTGTTTTAGTATTAACAACAGCTTTGAAAGCTCCTCGAAGGTCTCCGTTTACGTGACCACGAGGCATTGCTGCAACAGGAATTTCCTTAACAGCGTATGGAAGTTTCAAATCAGCTGCTTGGCTTTCAGTCAAACCGACTTGTGAAAGAGCAGGTGTGATGAACATAGTGTTTGGTACATTGAGACGGTCTTCAAGTGTGTAGCTGCCATCTCCAGCAAGGTAGCTGTATACAACACGGAAGTCATCAAGTGAAATGTAAGTAAATTGAAGGCCACCGTTGACATCTCCAACTGCAAAGACACCAGGAACGTTTGTTTGACAATGTTTGTCTACTTTAATAGCGCCACGTTCAGTTAGTTCAATATCTGTATTTTCAAGTTGAAGTGGTTCTACATTTGGTTTGCGTCCTGTCGCGTAGAGAAGGGCATCAAAACGGTAAGTTTCATTTTCTGTTACGACAAGCACTTGGTCACCGTCATTTTTAATTTCAGTAGTACGGATGTTTTGAAGCAATTCAATACCGTCTTCTTCCATGTATTGCTTAGCAAGTGCTGCGATGGAAGGTTCCGCACGAGGTAGGAAAGTATCCAAAGCATCTAGGACTGTGACTTTGCTTCCAAGTTTGTTGTAAAGGCCAGCAAATTCAAGACCGATGTTTCCGCCACCAAGGACTCCAAGGTTTTCAGGCAATTTGTCCAAGTTTTGGATACCTGTTGAGTCAAAGACGTTCTTGCTTGTAGCAAGTCCAGGTATTGGCAAGACGTTTGAAACAGCACCAGTGTTGATGACGATTGTTTCAGCGGTCAGTTCTTTCTTTTCATCACCAGCTTGGATTTCGATGACTTTATTTGAAAGGAAGTGAGCTTCCGCATCAAAAATATCGACACCTGTACCAGCAACAGTTGCATAGTTTTTACCGTTGAGGCGACCAGTGATAGTATTTTTTGTAGCAATCACTTCTTCAAAAGACAAGCCTTTCTCAGCAGCAACTAGCAAAGTCTTAGTTGGGATACAACCGATGTTGATACAAGTTCCACCGTACATAGCTTTGCTACGTTCAACGAGGGCAACTTTCTTGCCAGCTGAAGCCAATTTACCAGCTAGTGTTTTACCAGCTTTACCAAATCCGATAACGATTAAATCATAAGTTAACATTTAGAGTTCCTCCTATTTCGAATTTCATTCTAGCACAAGAAAAAAACTTTTGCACAATTCTGCTACGCTTTAAAAAAGTTAATGAAATAGTGGAAATTTTAGCTTCATTTTCTAAGGAAAGATGTCAGAAAATAGAGAATTATCAAAAAATTCCGTAAATACACTTGTCTTTATCGTAATTTTATGTTATATTATCTAACACAAAATAAATTATGAATTGGAGTGGTTTCATGGATACAGGTAGTAGTGCCTTTATATTGATTTGTTCAGCCATGGTTTGTTTGATGACACCGGCCTTGGCCTTCTTCTATGGTGGGCTCGGACGTCGTAAGAATGTTATCAATACCATGATGATGTCTGTTCTTCCCTTAGCTATAGCTTCTCTCTTGTGGATTGTTGCTGGCTACTCGCTTTCTTTTGGCGGTCATGGGAATTTCTTCGGTAATTTTAGTCACCTTTTTTTAAATGGTGTGTCTGAAACGGCCTCAAGCCGTGGTCTAACCATTCCTGATATGCTGTTTGCTGCTTTCCAGATGATGTTTTCAATTATCTGTGTGGCGATTTTGACGGGTTCAGTGGTAGGAAGGATGCGCTTTACACCTTTAGCCATCTTTGTTGTCTTTTGGTTACTTCTTGTCTACTATCCATTTGCACATATGGTTTGGGACGAAGGGCTCCTTGCTAAATGGGGGACAATTGACTTCGCAGGTGGTGATGTGGTTCATATTACCTCGGGTGTATCGGCATTGGTTCTGGCCATCGTTGTTGGTAAACGTCGTGATTTTGGCATTTTAGAACACCGTCCTCATAATGTTCCTTTTGTCCTATTGGGAGCGGGTCTCTTATGGTTTGGTTGGTTTGGTTTCAATGCAGGATCAGCCTTGGCTGCTAATGGCTTGGCAGTTCACGCGCTAGTAACCACCCATGTTTCAGCAGCTGCATCCATGTTTTCATGGCTAGCTCTTGAAAAATATGTGACAGGTCATCCCTCTTTGGTCGGTGGTTCGACTGGGTTAGTGGCCGGACTTGTTGCCATCACACCTGGAGCAGGTTTTGTTTCAATTTGGAGTGCCATTCTAATTGGTCTTATGGTTAGTCCGATTTGTTTCTATGCTATTTCAGTCTTGAAGAAGCATTTTGCCTATGATGATGCTTTGGATGCTTTTGGTTGCCATGGTGTCGGAGGCATCTTTGGTGGTTTGGCTACTGCGATTTTTACGACACCAGATTTAGCCCTAGATAAGGCCAATATTGGCTTAATTTATGGAAAGGCCCATCTGTTTATTGTGACCATCTTGGCTATTATCTTTACAGCTATTTGGTCGGCTCTTGTGACCTATGGTATTATTAAAGTAATTGCTCATTATATGCCTTTACGTGTTAGTGACCGTGATGAGGCTATTGGTCTTGATGACTGTGAACACAAGGAAACAGCCTACCCAACCTTTATGGGTATGGATTCGTAGGAGGATACTGATGAAAAAAATAGAAGCGATTATTCGTTCGGATAAATTGGAAGATTTGAAAAATGCCTTGACTGGTAGTGGTTTGGCCAAAGGGATGACTGTGATGCAAGTACTAGGATACGGTAATCAACGTGGCTTTGCAGAGTTTGTTCGTGGACAGCGCATTGTTCCCACCTTATTAGCTAAGGTTAAGGTTGAAATTGTAGTTAAGGATATGGCAGTTGACGAAGTTGTTGATGCCATTCGGAGCGCCGTGGCGACAGGAGAAGTTGGTGATGGGAAGATTTTTATTGTTCCTATTGATGATGTTGTCCGCATTCGTACTGGTGAACGTGGTGGAGACGCTATTTAATATAATGAAGGCTTAAACCAGTTGGTTTGGGTCTTTTTTAGTGAATTTTGATATACTTAGAGGAGTTAGTATGATTGAGGGGGTGACCGATTGGCGAAAGGAAAAAAGAAAAGCAAGTCGAAAGCTAGACTGAAAGTTCTAAGGAAAATCGTTCACATGACTTTATCGACGGATTTAACTATCTTTTGCTCTGGTCTTGTGTTATACTAGATAGGTTGCAAAGAAAACAGTACTTTTCTTTTGTGGAAAAGAAGCAACACGATTTTGTATCCAGTATATGAAAGTACGTCATAAAAAGAAAAGTATAAACTAAGCCCTATAGGGTGGCTTCGCACCACCTTTAGAAAGAAGAATAACGTGAAATTTAATAAATTAAACTTGTCTGCTGATTTGCTAGCAGAGATTGAAAAAGCTGGTTTTGTAGAAGCTAGTCCAATCCAAGAACAAACTATTCCCTTGGCCCTTGAAGGCAAGGACGTGATCGGTCAAGCTCAGACTGGTACAGGAAAAACTGCAGCCTTCGGCTTGCCTACCCTTGAAAAAATCCGTACAGAAGAAGCGACCATTCAAGCCTTGGTCATCGCTCCAACTCGTGAACTCGCTGTCCAAAGTCAAGAAGAACTCTTCCGCTTTGGTCGCAGTAAGGGAGTCAAGGTTCGCTCAGTATATGGTGGATCAAGCATTGAAAAACAAATTAAGGCTCTTAAATCTGGTGCCCATATCGTGGTGGGAACACCTGGTCGCCTTTTGGACTTGATTAAACGCAAGGCCTTGAAATTACAAGATATTGGAACTCTTATCCTTGACGAAGCGGATGAAATGCTCAACATGGGCTTCCTTGAAGACATTGAAGCTATCATTTCTCGTGTTCCTGAAAGCCGTCAAACCTTACTTTTCTCAGCAACTATGCCAGATGCCATCAAACGTATTGGTGTTCAATTTATGAAAGAACCGGAGCATGTCAAGATTGCGGCTAAGGAATTGACAACAGAATTGGTTGACCAGTACTATATCCGAGTTAAGGAACAAGAAAAATTTGATACCATGACTCGTCTTATGGATGTGGAACAACCAGAACTTGCTATCGTATTTGGTCGTACAAAACGCCGTGTGGATGAATTGACTCGTGGTCTGAAAATCCGTGGCTTCCGTGCAGAAGGAATTCATGGAGACCTAGACCAAAACAAACGTCTTCGTGTCCTTCGTGACTTTAAAAATGGCAATCTTGATGTTTTGGTTGCGACAGATGTTGCAGCGCGTGGGTTGGATATTTCAGGTGTGACCCATGTCTATAACTACGATATCCCACAAGATCCTGAAAGTTATGTTCACCGTATCGGTCGTACAGGTCGTGCTGGTAAGTCAGGTCAGTCGATTACTTTTGTATCACCAAATGAAATGGGCTACCTCCAAATTATTGAAAACTTGACTAAGAAACGCATGAAAGGTCTCAAACCTGCAAGTGCAGAAGAAGCCTTCCAAGCTAAAAAACAGGTAGCTCTTAAGAAAATTGAACGTGATTTTGCAGATGAGACTATCCGTAGTAACTTTGAGAAATTTGGCAAGGATGCTCGTAAGCTAGCTGCTGAATTTACTCCAGAAGAATTGGCCATGTATATCTTGAGTCTGACTGTTCAAGATCCGGATAGCCTTCCAGAAGTGGAGATTGCGCGTGAAAAACCACTGCCATTTAAACCATCAGGTAATGGCTTCGGTGGTAAAGGTAAGGGAGGTCGTCGTGGAGATGACCGTCGTGATCGCGAACGACGTGGCAATGGTCGCCGAGATGATTTTAAAAAAGGCAGTCGTGGAAACGAACGTTTTGATAAGGAAAAACGTTACCGTAAGGATAATAAAAAACCACGCAATACTTCAAGCGAAAAGAAAACAGGCTTTGTTATTCGTAACAAGGGCGATAAATAAGAAAAAGCGGTTCAAAATGAATCGCTTTTTTTATATAAGGAGACCGAATGGAAAAAGAAAGATAAATAAAATATATATATTATCTTCTTGTAATATTATAATACACAAAAATAGGGAGCTTGTCAATAGAAAAGAAGTAATTTAATTAAAAATATTCTTGTTTTTTCAAATGGTAACTTCTAAAACTAACTTCCAGTTTCCCACAACCTAGCTTTTAGTATGAGAAAAACGCGTGAAATCAGTGGAAATCCGTCTTAGACTAACTTCCACTGGTTTTCTTTTTCTTGATATATAAGGGTTCAAAAGCGAAAAGACTCAGAAAAAAGTGCACGACAAATAGCCCTAAAACAGAGTCGTCTTAGAGTAAATTCCAGTTGCTAGCGTTTAGTGTGAGACTTTTCGATGGTGATAAGATGTGTAGTTAGAGGGGAAAATTCCCTTTATTTCAATAAATCAGGTGATAGGTGTGTGTCTTCTGGTTTGACAAATTGGCAACCCAGAAGAGCAGCGATGTCCTCGCCAAAGGTGAAGGTGAAGATGTCGTAAGCAGATTTTCCTTGAAACTCTTCTCGTTTCAAGGAATTGACATGGGAAATGACTAGATTGACGTCTTTCTGAGTCAGCTGGTCAAAGGAAGTGCCCTTGGGAAGAATGGCTCGCAAAACCGTATGGTTCTTCTCAATCCGCCCCTTCTGGTCAGGACGGCTAGGGTCGCAGAAGTAGAGGTGAGACTTCCCATCAATGTCTCGCTCAAGCTCCTCCACATAGGCGAACTCAGATCCGTTGTCTGTGAGAATGACAGGGAACAGCTGATGGAACGCACACCCTCCGTCCATGACTCTTTCTTTCAAAGCTGCGAATTTAGTGGCGACTTCCAGAGCAGTCTTGTTGTCCAAAAGCAAGGCGAAGAGGAAGTTGCAGAAGGAAACGTTGAAGGTGAGCAGTAGCTTTCCACCAGGTCTGCCGATGACCGTGTCCATTTCCAACCATTTGAAGAAATCATCTGTTTCTCGTAACTCTTGGAAATCTTGATAGGTCCGCCCAATTTTCAGCTCTTTAGGAATAGCTACTTTTCTGGATTTTCTGCGTTCCTTGAACGTGACCATCCGAGGGAAATCAATGGGCTTGGCTGTCAGATAGCCCAGCTTGGCATGCCGATACACCGTAGCTTTCGACACAGGTAGGTTATGTGTCTGAATGATATGGTAGATGCTTTGTTTCTTCTGGATGCCTTGGGTTAAGACCTTGTCCATCTGATAAAAACTTTCCTTGTTTAGGGGAATTCCCTGTCTGGATTCCCTCAACATAGTCTCGTACTGCTCCTGTGCCTTTTTCGCGTAGTAAAGATAGCGGTTAAACCCACAATCCGTCCTCTTTTTTGGACAGTTGTTACAGACATAAGGAGCTTTTTTGAGAAGAGGGCAATCCGTGCAATCAGATTTGACGGATGTTGGATGCATGATGCGATTGCGCTTGATTTCCTTTGAAATCGTTGACGGGTCTTTCCCCATCTTCTCAGCGATGGAACGGAAAGTCTCCTGTTGGCTGATTCCAGTTTGGATGTCAATACGGTCTTCTAGAGTGAGATGTTTTTGTTTTTTCGTCATGAGGTGCCTCCTCACGAAAAGTCTCAGACTTAATTCTAGCATAATTCATCGTCTGAGACTAACTTCCAGTTTTGGGAGAGAGATGGAAGTTACTTTGAGAAGTTACGTGTTTTTTCAAATTGCAATTAAATAAGCAATTTTCAGATAATTATTGAAAATTCAAGCTGTTTATGTTATAATGGTAGCGATTAAACTCGAGGTGAAAAATGGCAAATTTATTAGAAAAAACTAGAAAAATTACTTCTATCTTGAAGCGCTCGGAGGAGCAGTTACAGGAAGAACTTCCCTACAATGCGATTACCCGTCAATTGGCGGATATTATTGACTGTAATGCTTGTATTGTTAACAGCAAGGGTCGTCTTCTTGGCTATTTTATGCGTTATAAAACCAATACAGATCGTGTAGAGCAATTCTTCCAAACTAAGATTTTCCCGGATGACTATGTACAGGGAGCGAACATGATTTACGATACAGAAGCCAATCTGACAGTTGATCATGATTTGAGTATTTTTCCTGTAGAGAGTCGTGCCGACTTTCCAGACGGTTTGACGACTATTGCACCGATTCATGTATCAGGGATTCGCCTTGGTTCTTTGATTATTTGGCGCAATGATAAAAAATTCGAAGACGAGGATTTGATTCTTGTTGAGATTGCCAGTACCGTTGTTGGGATTCAACTCCTTAATTTCCAACGTGAAGAAGATGAGAAAAATATTCGCCGCCGTACTGCTGTTACCATGGCGGTTAATACCCTTTCTTACTCCGAACTTCGTGCTGTTTCAGCCATTTTAGGGGAATTAAATGGAAATGAAGGGCAGTTGACTGCGTCAGTGATTGCAGATCGTATCGGAATCACTCGCTCTGTGATTGTCAATGCCCTACGTAAACTTGAGTCTGCAGGGATTATTGAAAGTCGCTCACTTGGAATGAAGGGAACCTATCTTAAGGTCTTGATTTCAGATATTTTTGAAGAAGTGAAGAAAAGAGATTACTAATGACTAAGGCTTTGATTTCGATTGATTATACAGAAGATTTTGTTGCTGATAGTGGAAAATTGACAGCAGGTGCTCCAGCTCAGGCGATTTCGGATGCCATCAGCAAGGTAACTCGATTAGCTTTTGAACGAGGAGATTACATCTTCTTTACAATAGATGCTCATGAAGAAAACGATTGTTTCCATCCAGAAAGCAAGCTGTTTCCTCCTCACAATTTGATTGGGACTAGTGGACGGAATTTATACCGAGATTTGGGAACCTTTTATCAAGAGCATGGTTCAGACAGTCGTGTCTTTTGGATGGATAAACGCCATTACTCAGCTTTTTCAGGGACTGACCTGGATATCCGTTTGAGAGAGCGGAGAGTGTCTACTGTTATCTTAACAGGTGTCTTGACGGATATCTGTGTCTTGCATACAGCTATAGATGCCTATAATCTAGGATATGATATCGAGATTGTTAAACCAGCTGTTGCTTCCATCTGGCCTGAAAATCATCAATTTGCCCTAGATCATTTCAAAAATACACTCGGAGCTAAGTTAGTAGATGAAAATCTAAATGAAATTTCAGAGTAATTTGGTAGATGAAATGAAAAAAATTGAAAAAAAGTGTTGACAAGCATCCTAAAAGTTGATATACTAGTAAAGTAATCGACGCGGGGATGGCGGAATTGGCAGACGCGCAGGACTAAGGATCCTGTGACAGCTTTAGGTCGTGAGGGTTCAAGTCCCTCTCTCCGCATAGGATAAGGGTTAGCTTAGGCTAGCTCTTTTTTTCATCTAATTCAAGTAGAGCAAAAAATTTTTGCTCTTTTTTTATATTTCATAAACATTTCATATTTGAATTTTATAATAGTCTTACAAATATGGAGGTGACAAATGAATCCAATCCAAAGAGCTTGGGCTTATGTCAGCAGAAAACGACTGAGAAGTTTTATTTTATTTCTGATTTTATTGGTCCTATTGGCTGGAATTTCGGCCTGTTTGACTCTGATGAAGTCCAACAAAACAGTTGAAACCAATCTTTACAAATCACTCAACACATCATTTTCTATTAAGAAGATAGAAAATGGTCAGACATTCAAGTTGTCAGACCTAGCATCTGTAAGCAAGATTAAGGGACTGGAAAATGTTTCTTCTGAACTCGAGACGATTGCAAAACTAAAAGACAAGGAAGCAGTGAGTGGCGAGCAGAGCGTGGAGCGTGATGATTTGTCAGCTGCGGATAAGAACATGGTTAGCTTAACGGCTCTTGAAGATTCATCTAAGGATGTTACCTTTACCAGTTCGGCTTTCAATTTAAAAGAAGGGCGACACCTTCAAAAAGGGGATTCCAAGAAAATTCTCATCCACGAAGAGTTGGCTAAGAAGAACGGTCTTTCGCTTCATGACAAGATTCATTTAGATGCTGGACAGTCAGAATCTGGCAAAGGACAAACAGTTGAGTTTGAAATTGTCGGCATCTTCTCTGGTAAAAAACAAGAGAAATTTACAGGCTTGTCTTCAGACTTCAGTGAAAACCAAGTCTTTACAGACTATGAAAGTAGCCAAAGCCTTTTGGGTAATGGTGAATCTCTAGTCAGTGCAGCTCGCTTCTATGTAGAAAATCCTAAGGAAATGGACGAACTCATGAAGCAGGTAGAAAACTTGTCTTTGGAAAATAACGGTTATCAAGTTGAGAAAGAAAACAAGGCTTTTGAACAAATCAAAGACTCGGTTGCTACCTTCCAAACCTTCCTAACCATCTTCCTTTATGGGATGTTGATAGCAGGAGCTGGGGCCTTAATTCTTGTTTTGTCTCTCTGGTTGAGAGAAAGGGTCTACGAAGTGGGAATTTTACTGGCACTTGGAAAAGGCAAGAGCTCGATTTTCCTACAATTCTGTTTAGAGGTAGTTTTGGTATCTCTCGGTGCTTTGCTTCCAGCATTTGCTGCAGGAAACGCCATCACAACTTACCCACTCCAAACTCTACTAGCAAGTGGAGATCAGACAAGCTTACAAGATACACTAGCCAAAGCAAGCAGTCTATCAACCAGCATCCTATCTTTTGCAGAATCCTATGTTTTTCTAGTTCTGCTTAGTTGCTTATCTGTAGCCCTTTGTTTCCTATTCTTATTTAGAAAATCGCCGAAAGAAATTTTATCATCTATTAGTTAAGAAGGAGAAATCATGACTTTATTACAATTACAAGATGTTACCTACCGTTATAAGAACACTGCTGAAGCAGTCCTATATCAGATCAATTATAATTTTGAACCCGGGAAATTTTACAGTATTATTGGTGAGTCAGGAGCAGGAAAATCCACTCTCTTGTCCTTACTTGCTGGTCTAGATAGTCCTGTTGAAGGTTCTATTCTTTTCCAAGGAGAGGATATTCGTAAGAAGGGCTATTCTTACCATCGCATGCACCATATTTCCCTAGTCTTTCAAAATTATAACTTGATAGATTATCTTTCTCCACTGGAAAATATCCGCTTGGTGAATAAAAAGGCAAGCAAGGATACACTTCTTGAGCTTGGTTTGGATGAAAGTCAGATCAAGCGGAATGTTCTCCAGTTATCAGGTGGTCAACAACAACGTGTTGCCATTGCTCGCAGTCTGGTATCGGAAGCTCCTGTAATTCTTGCTGATGAGCCAACGGGAAATCTGGACCCTAAAACTGCTGGAGATATTGTCGAACTGCTCAAATCACTTGCCCAGAAAACAGGTAAATGTGTCATCGTCGTAACCCACAGCAAAGAAGTGGCTCAAGCGTCAGATATTATACTTGAGTTGAAGGATAAGAAACTGACTGAAATATAGAATCTAGTTATTAAACTTTAAACTAGTATTAGTTGGTAACCAGATACGTGTAAAGTAATAATAAATGAAGTGAGTCTTTAACAACTATTTCCCGCAGTAGTGATAGCCTAGATAATAACAAAGTTATTATCTAGGCCGGAATTTTTGAGACATATGGCTCAAAAATTAGGGATGAAATTCCTACAGGAAGTTGCTCCCGTCCGCACAATCTAAGGGAAATAGTAAAAAAATAATTTATATAAGTTATAAGACATTGAAATAGAACAGCATCTAGAAAGGGAATCTATGTTACACAACGCATTTGCCTATGTTACAAGGAAGTTTTTCAAATCGATTGTCATCTTCCTGATTATTCTCATCATGGCGAGCTTGAGTTTGGTTGGTTTGTCAATCAAGGGAGCTACTGCCAAGGCTTCTCAGGAGACCTTTAAAAATATCACCAATAGCTTCTCCATGCAAATCAATCGTCGCGTTAATCAAGGAACGCCACGTGGTGCTGGGAATATAAAGGGTGAAGATATCAAAAAAATCACCGAAAACAAGGCCATTGAGTCTTATGTGAAACGCATCAACGCTATCGGAGATTTGACTGGCTATGAACTCATCGAAACGCCAGAAACCAAGAAAAATCTGACTCCTGATCGTGCCAAACATTTTGGAAGTAGCTTAATGATTACAGGTGTCAATGACTCCTCTAAAGAAGACAAGTTTGTCTCGGGCTCTTATAAACTAGTTGAAGGAGAGCACTTAACAAACGACGACAAGGACAAGATCCTCCTGCACAAGGACTTGGCAGCCAAACACGGCTGGAAAGTAGGGGACAAGGTCAAACTAGACTCTAATATCTACGATGCAGACAATGAAAAAGGTGCCAAGGAAACAGTTGAAGTGACAATCAAGGGACTCTTTGATGGTCATAATAAGTCAGCAGTAACCTACTCACAAGAACTCTATGAAAATACAGCTATCACTGACATTCACACTGCTGCAAAACTTTATGGATACACAGAAGACACAGCTATTTATGGGGACGCAACCTTCTTTGTAACAGCGGACAAGAACTTGGATGATGTTATGAAAGAGTTGAATGGCATCAGTGGTATCAACTGGAAGAGCTATACACTAGTGAAGAGCTCCTCTAACTACCCAGCTCTTGAGCAATCCATCTCTGGTATGTACAAGACGGCCAATCTCCTCTTCTGGGGTAGCTTGAGTTTCTCAGTTCTTCTCCTTGCCCTCTTGCTCAGCCTTTGGATCAATGCCCGTCGCAAGGAAGTGGGTATTCTCCTCTCTATTGGTCTCAAGCAGGCAAGTATCTTGGGTCAATTCATTACTGAATCCATCTTGATTGCCATCCCTGCTCTTGTGTCTGCTTACTTCTTAGCTACTTACACAGCGCGTGCAATCGGAAATACTGTTCTTGCCAATGTCACTTCAGGTGTTGCCAAGCAAGCTAGCAAGGCTGCTCAAGCCTCTAACCTTGGTGGTGGTGCAGAAGTAGACGGCTTTAGCAAGACCTTGTCGAGCCTAGATATTTCCATTCAGACATCAGACTTTATCATCATCTTTGTCCTTGCCTTGGTTCTAGTGGTTCTCGTTATGGCGCTTGCTTCAAGCAATCTCCTTAGAAAACAACCAAAAGAACTCTTGCTGGATAGCGAATAACAAACTTGCTACCTATTCTCTCCTAAATGGGGTATAATATAGGTAGCATTTTTATCTGTTTTATCTTGATAATACTCTTCGAAAATCTCTTCAAACCACGTTAGCTTCACCTTGCCGTAGGTATATGTTACTGACTTCGTCAGCTTCCATCTGCAACCTCAAAACAGTATTTTGAGCTGACTTCGTCAGTTCTATCTACAACTTCAAAGCAGTGCTTTGAGCAACCTGCGGCTAGCTTCCTAGTTTGTTCTTTGATTTTCATTTCAGGATGAAACAGAGATGAATTACAAGAAATTTAAAGGAATGTGAAAGATTTTTCTATGAAAATTTTAATTGTAGAAGATGAAGAGATGATCCGTGAGGGGGTCAGTGATTATTTGACGGATTGTGGCTATGAAACCATTGAGGCTGCAGATGGGCAAGAAGCTTTAGAAAAATTTTCTAGCTATGAGGTGGCCTTAGTTTTATTAGATATCCAGATGCCTAAGCTCAATGGCCTGGAAGTGCTAGCTGAGATTCGCAAAACCAGCCAAGTTCCTGTCCTGATGTTGACCGCCTTTCAGGATGAGGAATACAAGATGAGTGCCTTTGCTTCTCTGGCAGATGGCTATCTGGAAAAGCCCTTCTCCCTCTCCCTCTTAAAAGTGAGGGTGGACGCGATTTTCAAGCGCTACTACGATACAGGACGCGTCTTTTCTTACAAGGATACCAAGGTGGATTTTGAGAGCTACAGTGCAAGCCTCTCAGGTGAGGAAGTAGCTATCAATGCCAAAGAGTTAGAAATTCTGGACTATCTGGTAAAAAATGAAGGACGAGCCTTGACTCGATCTCAGATAATCGATGCCGTATGGAAAGCGACAGATGAGGTTCCCTTTGACCGAGTCATTGATGTTTATATCAAGGAATTGCGGAAAAAGCTAGACTTGGATTGTATCCTCACTGTGCGCAATGTTGGTTATAAATTGGAGCGAAAATGAAACGAACAGGTTTATTTAAAAAGATATTTATCTATACCTTCTCGATTTTTAGTGCTCTGGTAATTTGCCTTCACTTAGCCATTTATTTTCTCTTTCCTTCGACTTATCTGAGTCATCGTCAGGAAACCATTGGCCAGAAAGCGACAGCCATTGCCCAGTCCCTAGAAGGGAAAGATAGGCAAAGTATCGAGCAAGTCTTAAACTTGTATTCCCAGACTAGTGATATCAAGGGGGCCGTTAAGGGCGAGATGACCGAGGACAAGTTAGAAGTCAAGGACAGTCTTCCTTTTGATACAGACCGCCAGACAACCTCTCTCTTTATTGAGGAGCGCGAGGTGAAAACGCAAGACGGTGGCACTATGACTCTCCAGTTCCTAGCTTCCATGGATTTGCAAAAGGAAGCAGAGCAGATTAGTCTTCAGTTTCTACCCTATACCCTGCTGGCATCCTTTCTGATTTCCCTTTTGGTGGCCTACATTTATGCTCGGACCATTGTTGCACCGATTTTGGAAATCAAGCGAGTAACCCGTCGGATGATGGAACTAGATACCCAAGTGCGATTGCGCGTGGATTCTAGGGATGAGATTGGTGATCTCAAGGAACAAATCAATAGCCTTTACCAGCATCTTTTAACTGTCATTGCGGACTTGCATGACAAGAATGAAGCGATTCTCCAGCTTGAAAAGATGAAGGTCGAATTCTTACGAGGTGCTTCTCATGAATTGAAAACACCTCTGGCTAGTTTGAAAATCCTGATCGAAAACATGAAAGAAAACGTTGGGCGTTATAAGGATAGAGACCGCTATCTGGGAGTAGCCTTAGGAATTGTGGATGAGCTCAATTACCACATTCTCCAGATACTTTCTCTCTCGTCTGTGCAGGAGTTGCGAGATGATAGGGAAGAAATTGATTTGCTCCAGATGACGCAAAGTCTGGTTAAGGATTATACCTTACTAGCCAAGAAAAGAGAGCTCCAGATTGACAATAGTTTGACCTATCAGCAGGCTTATCTAAACCCATCTGTCATGAAGTTGATTCTGTCTAACCTTATCAGTAATGCTATTAAGCACTCTGTTCTAGGTGGCTTAGTTCGCATTGGAGAAAGAGAAGGGGAACTTTTTATAGAAAATAGCTGCAGTCCAGAAGAACAAGAAAAACTGGCCCAATCTTTTTCTAATAATGCTAGTCGCAAGGCCAAGGGGTCTGGTATGGGGCTCTTTGTGGTCAAGAGTCTATTGGAACATGAAAAATTACCTTATCGTTTTGAGATGGAGGATAATCGTTTAACCTTCTTCATAGCTTTTCCAAAAGTCGCCTAAGACTAGGGATAGAAAGGGTTTACATAGATGAAGCTAGAAGAAATTCAATCGAAACTGCGGGAAAAACTAGATTTTTTTGTCAAAAAGTGATAAAATGAACAATGTAAATGGGATGACCCATAAAAATATACAGGAGGCCTGATAAAATGGCAATCGTTTCAGCAGAAAAATTTGTCCAAGCAGCTCGTGACAACGGTTATGCAGTTGGTGGATTTAACACAAACAACCTTGAGTGGACTCAAGCTATCTTGCGCGCAGCAGAAGCTAAAAAAGCTCCAGTTTTGATCCAAACTTCAATGGGTGCTGCTAAATACATGGGTGGTTACAAAGTTGCTCGCAACTTGATCGCTAACCTTGTTGAATCAATGGGTATCACTGTACCAGTAGCTATCCACCTTGACCACGGTCACTACGAAGATGCACTTGAGTGTATCGAAGTTGGATATACTTCAGTTATGTTTGATGGTTCACATCTTCCAGTTGAAGAAAACCTTAAATTGGCTAAAGAAGTTGTTGAAAAAGCACACGCAAAAGGTGTATCAGTAGAAGCTGAAGTTGGTACTATCGGTGGTGAAGAAGACGGAATCATCGGTGATGGCGAATTGGCTCCAATCGAAGATGCTCAAGCAATGGTTGCAACTGGTATTGACTTCTTGGCAGCTGGTATTGGTAACATCCATGGTCCTTACCCAGCAAACTGGAAAGGTCTTCACCTTGATCACTTGCAAAAATTGACAGAAGCAGTACCTGGATTCCCAATCGTATTGCACGGTGGTTCAGGTATTCCTGATGAGCAAATCCAAGCAGCTATCAAACTTGGTGTTGCTAAAGTTAACGTTAATACTGAATGTCAAATCGCATTCGCTAACGCAACTCGTAAATTTGCTCGTGACTACGAAGCAAACGAAGCAGAATACGACAAGAAAAAACTCTTCGACCCACGTAAATTCTTGGCTGATGGTGTAAAAGCTATCCAAGCATCAGTTGAAGAACGTATCGACGTATTCGGTTCAGAAGGTAAAGCTTAATCAAGCTAAACAATACAGAAAGAACCTACCCATTGGGTAGGTTTTTTGTTTACACATCTAATTGAGTGTAACAAATAAAAGCGTTACTTAAATAGGAGGATAAAAGGAGATGGTATGTTGCAAAATAAGAGTAATATAGAACAAACGAATAAACATTTAATGTATATGGTTGGAATTTTTTTCGTGTTCTTAATATTAGGTATATGGTTATCAACTTGTCTGTGGTATCAAATAATTATGACAGTATATTTTTTGATTATATTTATTTTTATAATTATAATTGGAATTTCAAATATGAAGAAATTGAAAGATAAGGCACCATTTGAATTTTTTAGTAATTTACTGGCTATAGCTTTAACTATTTTCCCGTTATCTTTGGTTGTTTTTGGAAAAAACGATAATTTATCTGATTCAGTTAAAACCTTCTACGCTATTGCGGTCGGAATCGGAGTAAATTATGTAATTGATAGTATTTTTAAATTTGTAGAATCAGAAGTAGTAGGTGATAAAAAGAAATTACTTACTAAAAAAGCAGCATTTAATAAAATTCTATTTAATATAATTTATATTTCAGAATATATTTCATTTATTCTAATTGAATATCTTCCAGTTTGGTTTGATAATGTTAAACAATATCATATTGGATTTATCAATACAATTATTGAATTATTTTGTCAATTAGATTATTGGTTGAAACTGCTTATTGTGACGGTTATTATACTAGTAACTTTAATGGCGATTGTAATTATTGTTATGGAATCAATTAAAAAAGAAGTGAATAACGAGATGGAGAATGATATGGATACTCTTAGGGAAAAACTATCAAATGAATTAAATAGGGTATCTGAAATACGTACATTATTAAAAAATATGAATACTGATATAGATGTACATTTAGAAAAAATCGAGCATAAACTGAATGTTGGAATTAATAAATTGAATAAAATTGATAAATAATAGATAATTTGATCTTGTTAATAAAGCAATTAGTTTATCGCATTTTACAAGAACCAGTTGTTTCCTTTGTATCAGATTTCATTATAGGTATAGCAGAAAAAATTTGATAACTTTTTATAATGTATATCCATGAACTTTCAAATAAAAGTTTAAAAGATTTTCATGCTTTGTGAATGAATTAATTAAAAAGATGTAATGAATTATAAAAATCAATAAATGATAAATGTCTCCCAGAATCCATGTTTTTGGGTTAAATATACAAATGAGACTTTTCTTATAATTTTGGTTTCTATATTCACAACATTCAATAAACCAGTAGGTTCTTGAAACCTCTAGGGGTTAGGATTACGAGAGCGTTTCATGGTCAATAGTTTTCTGTGTTACTGCTTTTTTATCGGATAGGTTAATCTAATCTTTCAATAGTGTAATAGTGGTATTTCGTTTTCAGAAAGCATTTAATTGACAAGTAATGCAAATTGATGTACAATTACAGTACAAATCGTAAGTGAGGTAATAAGAATGGGAAAAACAGCTACAATTAGTGTTCGAGTTGATGAATTAGATAAACAATCAGCTGAACAAGTTTTGAAGCAGCTTGGGATGCCGATATCAACATTAGTTACACTATTATTGAAACAAGTATCATTAACGAAGAAAATTCCCTTTGATATTGCATTGCCAGATGTACCTTCAACAGTGAATGTAGAGGAAATGACAGTTGAACAATTTAGACAAATGATGGTTGAAGCATATCATGAAGCAGAAAACGGTCATGTTCGATCCGTCAATGAGTTCTTTAAAGAATTTAAGGAACGGAACGTCTGACTAAAATAACCATTAATATTTTAAAAAGAGCTGAAGGAGATATGGAAGCCATTTATCATTATATCGCAGATGAGCTTCAATCGCCGGAAACTGCTATGAATCACTTTGAAGCTATTGCAGAAGGGATTAAAACCTTAGAAATATTTCCTGAAAGATGTGCTATTGTAGAGGAATTGCTCAATTTAGATATTAAAGTTAGACGACTACTAGTAAAAAATTATTCAGTGTTTTATCGTTTTGATAAGGATACAGTTACCATCTTGAGAGTGTTACATCAATCAAGTAGCTTGGACAGATTACTGTTTGAAATCGGGAACAAATCCGATTGACATATACGTATTTAGTCAGATTATATTCTATTTCATGGCACGTATATATAGTAGATTGAATCTAAAATAGTACAATATGACTTCTAAAAATATTTCTAGAAATTAGATTGACTTTCCTAATCGATTTGTTCCTACCTTATTCAATCTACTATAAAATCATAATTGAAGCTTTTTAAGAAACATGGAAAAAACTGTTCATTATGCTCCAGATGCTAAAGCTTAATTTAGCTGAATAATACAGATGAAACCTGCCCATTGGGTGGGTTTTTTGGTGTGAATATATTGTAGAAGAACCAATATTAAGTTGCTTGAAGGTTCTATTTTTTGTACAATAATACTATGAAAATACTGAAAAAATGGTTTCTTGGCTTTCTTAGTTTCATTCTTTTGTTTCTAGCGGCTACATTCATCTTTCACCGTATCAGTTTGGAAAAGGAAGAAGCCTCACTGAAACCTATGGGGCAACAAGTTTTCGTCGATGGACATCAAATGAATGTTTACGTTGAAGGGAATGGTCCTGAGACTATAGTAGTTCTCTCAGGTGCTGGTATTGCTTCCCCTATATTGGACTTTAAAGAAGTATCGGAATCTTTATCGAAACGGTATAAGGTAGTCATCGTGGAGCGAGCAGGATATGGTTATAGTGATGATAGCAATCATTCAAGAGATGTGATGGAGGTTTTGTCTGAGACGCGTCAAGCTCTTTCACAAGCAAATGTCAAAGGTCCTTTTATCATTTTGTCTCATTCCATGGCTAGTCTTGAGAGTTTAGCTTGGCAGGAAAAGTATCCTGATGAAGTGAAAACCTTGGTTGGGTTAGATTGGGCACTGCCAGCTAGTTATGAAAATTTAAAGGACAATCAGGCCTTGCTTACTGTGGCCTATTGGAGCGGCAAGATTGGTTTATTACGCTACTTCCCTGAGTCTTTTTATATAAAAAATCAAACTCTGACCGAAAGTGAACGAAGACAATATAAACTTCTAGTTTATAAGCAGTTGATGTCACAAGCCATGCTTCGTGAATCCCAAACGGTAAAGGAAAATGCCAAGAAAGTTCCTTCAAACATTAATCCGAAAATTCCGGCCTTACTAATGATTTCTAATGGTGATGGTACTAGCTTTAGCCAATTTGAGTGGCAACGTTATGCAGAGAGATTTGCAAGCGACCAGTCTAATGTTCAAGTTGTCTATATGGATGCGCCTCATGACCTCTATCATTATCAAAGCGATGCTATTGTTTCTCGCATTAGAGAATTTTTAGAGAATAATTGAGGGCTTAAAAATCCATTGAGACTGATGATAATAATTGAAAGGTAATGACTTATGAATAATTCTTATATTTTACTTAGACATGCTCATTCAAAATTTTCAAGTGATGATTTTAATAGAACTTTGTCAGAAAAAGGATTTTCATCTCTTGACCAGTTAGAGTTTTTGAATTCTTTTAATATTGATCATTATTTTTCTAGTCCATATAAACGAGCATTTGAAACGATTAATAGCTCGCCAATTCAATTTGATAAAATAGTTCTTGATAATCGGTTACGAGAGCGAAAATTATCTTCAACCTTTATAAAAGATTCTGAGTTTGAAGACAGTATTAAATATTTATGGCAAAATCCCAGTGAATCTCTTTCAGAAGGGGAATCAAATCAAGGTGCACTAGCTAGAGTACTAAATTTTTTAATGGAATTGGAAGAGAGATACTCAGAAAAAACGATTTTACTTAGTTCACACGGGAATTTGATAGGAATACTACTACATCACTTTGATTCCAGTTTTGATTATGAAAAATGGGAGCAGATGACCTTTCCAGATTGTTTTCTAATTGATAGAAATGGGATTGTGAAAAGAATTATGAAAGATTAGTTCTTTGATTAAATAGTGAATCATATAGGTCAAAATAGTTTGCTTTTTATAATTCGTAACCTGCCCATTGGGTGGGTTTTTTGGCGTTTTAAGGAGACTATTAAGCCAGAATTTCTGAATAAAAGTATTATTTTAAGAGAAAAATTTTCAATTTCACAAACTTTAGGCAAATGCTTGCATTCTAGTTTTTATTGGATTATAATAGGTTTGGTATAAAGCCTTCTGTAGCAATAAAATGTAGAATGCGTAGACAGTAAGGATTTAGAATGTTTGTAGTAAAAAATACAATGTTGCTATTCCTTACCATAGGGAGATAGATATGGCAATGATAGAAGTGGAACATCTTCAGAAAAATTTTGTGAAGACTGTTAAGGAACCGGGTTTGAAGGGTGCTTTGCGCTCCTTTATTCATCCTGAAAAGCAGACCTTTGAAGCGGTCAAGGATTTGACCTTTGAGGTACCAAAGGGGCAGATTTTAGGCTTTATCGGTGCAAATGGTGCTGGGAAGTCGACCACAATCAAAATGCTGACAGGGATTTTAAAACCGACATCTGGTTTTTGTCGGATTAACGGCAAGATTCCCCAGGACAATCGTCAAGATTATGTCAAAGATATTGGCGTAGTTTTTGGACAACGCACCCAGCTATGGTGGGATTTGGCACTGCAAGAGACCTACACGGTCTTAAAAGAGATTTACGATGTGCCGGACTCGCTCTTTCATAAGCGCATGGATTTTTTGAATGAAGTCTTGGATTTGAAGGACTTTATCAAGGACCCCGTGCGGACTCTTTCACTGGGACAACGGATGCGTGCGGATATTGCAGCTTCCTTGCTTCACAATCCCAAGGTTCTCTTTTTAGATGAGCCGACCATTGGTTTGGACGTTTCGGTCAAGGATAACATTCGTCGGGCTATCACCCAAATCAATCAGGAGGAAGAAACTACTATTCTACTGACCACTCATGATTTGAGTGATATTGAGCAACTTTGTGATCGGATTTTCATGATTGACAAGGGTCAGGAGATTTTTGATGGAACGGTTAGTCAGCTCAAGGAGACCTTTGGCAAGATGAAGACTCTCTCCTTTGAACTGGTGCCAGGTCAAAGTCATCTCGTCTCTCACTATGAAGGCCTGCCTGATATGACAATTGATAGACAAGGAAATAGCCTCAATATTGAATTTGATAGTTCACGCTACCAGTCAGCTGATATTATCAAGCAAACCCTGTCTGATTTTGAGATCCGCGATTTGAAGATGGTGGATACGGATATTGAGGATATTATCCGTCGCTTCTATCGAAAGGAGCTCTAAGATGGTCAAATTGTGGAGACGTTATAAACCCTTTATCAATGCAGGTGTTCAGGAGTTGATTACCTATCGAGTCAACTTTATTCTTTATCGGATAGGCGATGTTATGGGGGCTTTTGTGGCCTTTTATCTCTGGAAGGCTGTCTTTGATTCCTCTCGGGAGTCTTTAATTCAGGGCTTCAGTATGGCAGATATCACCCTCTACATCATCATGAGTTTTGTGACCAATCTTCTGACTAGGTCAGATTCGTCCTTTATGATTGGGGAGGAGGTCAAGGATGGCTCGATTATCATGCGCTTGCTGAGACCAGTGCACTTTGCGGCATCTTACCTTTTTACAGAGCTTGGCTCCAAGTGGTTGATTTTTATCTCTGTTGGCCTTCCATTTTTAAGTGTCATTGTTTTGATGAAAATCTTATCTGGGCAAGGCGTTGTAGAGGTGTTGGGTTTAACTGTACTTTATCTTTTTAGTCTAACGCTAGCTTATCTGATTAACTTTTTCTTTAATATCTGCTTTGGATTTTCTGCCTTTGTGTTTAAAAATCTTTGGGGTTCCAACCTACTTAAGACTTCTATAGTGACTTTTATGTCTGGCAGTTTGATTCCCTTGGCTTTCTTTCCAAAGGTTGTTTCAGATATTCTGTCCTTCCTGCCTTTTTCATCCTTGATTTACACTCCGGTCATGATTATCGTTGGGAAATACGATGCCAATCAGATTCTTCAGGCGCTCGCTTTGCAGTTTTTCTGGCTCTTAGTGATGGTGGGCTTGTCTCAGTTGATTTGGAAACGAGTCCAGTCCTTTATCACCATTCAAGGAGGTTAGTATGAAAAAATATCAACGCATGCATCTGATTTTTATCAGACAATACATCAAGCAAATCATGGAATACAAGGTGGATTTTGTGGTTGGTGTGCTGGGAGTTTTTTTGACTCAAGGCTTGAATCTCTTGTTTCTCAATGTCATCTTTCAACACATCCCATCCCTAGAAGGTTGGACTTTTCAAGAAATTGCCTTTATATATGGTTTTTCCTTGATTCCTAAGGGATTGGACCATCTCTTTTTTGACAATCTTTGGGCTCTGGGACAGCGCTTGGTGAGAAAGGGGGAGTTTGACAAGTATCTGACTCGTCCAATCAATCCTCTCTTTCATATCCTAGTTGAGACTTTTCAGATTGATGCCTTGGGAGAACTCTTGGTCGGTGGAATCTTACTAGCGACAACGGTGACTAGCATTGCTTGGACTCTTCCAAAATTCCTGATTTTTCTAGTCTGCATACCATTTGCGACCTTGATCTATACTTCCTTGAAAATCGCGACAGCTAGTATCGCTTTTTGGACCAAGCAGTCAGGAGCCATGATTTACATCTTCTATATGTTCAATGATTTTGCCAAGTACCCGATTTCGATTTACAATTCTCTTCTTCGTTGGTTGATTAGCTTTATCGTGCCTTTCGCCTTTACGGCCTATTACCCTGCCAGCTATTTCTTGCAGGACAAGGATGTAATCTTTAACATCGGAGGTTTGATGTTGATTTCCCTTGTTTTCTTTGTTATTTCCCTCAAACTTTGGGACAGGGGATTGGATGCCTACGAAAGTGCAGGTTCCTAAGATGAAGAAACTCAAAGCCTTGTCTTAGGACAGGCTTTTTCAAATAGAGATGAAAAATTCTTGACATCTATTCTCAGAGTGCTATACTGTAAGTGTAATAGCCGATTTAGCTCAGTTGGTAGAGCAAGGCACTCGTAAAGCCTAGGTCACAGGTTCGATCCCTGCAATCGGCAAAGAGAAGAAGTCTCATCAGGCTTCTTTTTCTTTTTAAAGAAAATCAGACCACTTAGACCGATATAGAGACCAGATAGGCAAACGAACTTGTTCTTGAGAAACTCCTCTGCTATAATGATTTTTGTGAGGGACGTGAGTATTCATACTCTTCGAAAATCTCTTCAAACAACGTCAGCTTCACTTTGCCGTAGGTATGGTTACTGACTTCGTCAGTTCTATCCACAACCTCAAAACAGTATTTTGAGCTGACTTCATCAGTTCTATCCACAACCTCAAAACAGTATTTTGAGCTGACTTCGTCAGTTCTATCCACAACCTCAAAGCAGTGCTTTGAGCTGACTTCGTCAGTTCTATCCACAACTTCAAAGCAGTGTTTTGAGCAGCCTGCGGCTAGTTTCCTAGTTTGCTTTTTGATTTTCATTGAGTATTAGTTGCTAGAGCAAGGCACTCGTAAAGCCTAGGTTATAGGTAGATAAACGACTGAGGATTTGAAAAAATAGATATGTAGAAGATAACCGTTAAGTCTTATTCTTAGCGGTTATTTATATTGTTTAATAGCGCTGATATTTCATCAATGATGTTTGATTTTGTGATGTTGCTAGTGCTTTAATTTTGATTGCTACTATTTTTGATGGTGTGAATGTGCTTATAATGTATCCCCGTTAAGTACGAAACTTTTGCATCATTTATTAACATGCGTTAAAAATAAAATTAACCAGCCTTAATTTTTCTTGACTTAAATTTTTTAAATGATATACTATTTTTATGGAGAGCTAACAATTATATATAAATGTACTACTCTATTTCCTAGATAATACTTAGTAAAACTTTTTATAACAAAGGCTAGCAAAGTTAAAGTTTACTATCTATTGGAATTTAAATAAATATGTAAGGAATTAAAATGAAAAAAAGTACAGTATTGTCATTAACCACAGCTGCAGTTATTTTAGCAGCATATGTCCCTAATGAGGTAGTTTTAGCAGACACATCTAGCTCTGAAGATGCTTTAAATATCTCTGATACAGAAAAAGTAGTAGTAGATAAGGAAGCAGAAAATAAAGAAAAACATGAAAATATTCATAATGCTATAGAAACTTCAAAGGATACTGAAGAAAAGAAAACAACAATTATTGAGGAAAAAGAAGTTGTTAGTAAAGAATCTGTGATAGATAACAAAACTAGCAATGAAGAAGAAAAAATCAAAGAAGATTCCAATCAATCCAAAGAAGATAAAGCGGACTCGTCTGCAAGTAAAGACCCAGAAAGTCCCAAAAAAGAGGATAAACTTGTCTATATTGCTGAATTTAAAGATAAAGAATCTGGAGAAAAAGCAATCAAGGAATTATCCAATCTTAAGGATACAAACGTTTTATATACTTATAATACGATTTTTAATGGTGTTTCAATAGAAACAACTCCAGATAATCTGGATAAAATTAAACTAATAGAAGGTATTTCATCGGTTGAACGGTCACAAAAACTCCAACCCATGATGAATCATGCCCGAAAGGAAATTGGAGTTGAGGAGGCGATCGATTACCTAAAGGCCATTAATGCTCAATTTGGGAAAAATTTTGATGGTAGAGGTATGGTCATTTCAAATATCGATACGGGGACAGATTATAGGCATAAGGCCATGAGGATTGATGATGATGCTAAAGGCTCAATGAGATTCAAAAAAGAAGACTTAAAAGGTACTGATAAAAATTTCTGGTTGAGTGATAAAATCCCTCATGCTTTCAATTATTATAATGGTGGTAAAATCACTGTAGAAAAAGCTGATGACGGAAGTGATTATTTTGATCCACATGGAATGCATATTGCAGGGATTCTTGCGGGAAATGATACTGAAAAAGACATCAAGAACTTTAATGGAATAGATGGAATTGCTCCTAATGCACAGATCTTCTCTTATAAAATGTACTCTGACGCAGGATCTGGGTTCGCAGGGGATGAAACAATGTTTCATGCTATTGAAGATTCTATCAAACACAACGTTGATGTTGTTTCTGTATCATCTGGTTTTACAGGAACAGGTCTTGTAGGTGAGAAATATTGGCAAGCTATTCGGGCATTAAGAAAAGCAGGCATTCCAATGGTTGTCGCTACGGGTAACTATGCGACTTCTGCTTCAAGTTCTTCATGGGATTTAGTAGCAAATAATCATCTGAAAATGACCGACACTGGAAATGTAACACGAACAGCAGCACATGAAGATGCGATAGCGGTTGCATCTGCTAAAAATCAAACAGTTGAGTTTGATAAAGTTAAGATTGGAGGAAAAAGTTTTAAATACAGAAATATAGGAGCCTTTTTCGATAAGAATAAAATCACAACAAATGAAGATGGTTCAAAAGCTCCTGATAAATTGAAATTTGTATATATAGGCAAAGGCCAAGACCAAGAGTTGATAGGTTTGGATCTTAAGGGCAAAATTGCAGTAATGGATCGAATTTATACCAAGGATTTAAAAGATGCTTTTAAAAGAGCAACGAATAAGGGAGCACGCGCCATTATGGTTGTAAATACTGTCAATTACTACAATAGAGATAATTGGACAGAGCTTCCAGCAATGGGATATGAAGCGGATGAAGGGACTAAAAGTCAAGTATTTTCAATTTCAGGAGATGATGGTGTAAAGCTATGGAACATGATTAATCCTGATAAAAAAACGGAGGTTAAAAGAAATAGTAAGGAAGATTTCAAAGATAAATTGGAGCAATACTATCCAATTGATATGGCCAGCTATAATTCTAATAAACCGAATGTAGGTGATGAAAAAGAGATTGACTTTAAGTTTGCACCTGACACAGACAAAGAATTGTATAAAGAAGATGTCATCGTTCCAGCAGGATCCACATCTTGGGGGCCAAGAATAGATTTACTTTTAAAACCCGATGTTTCAGCACCTGGTAAAAACATTAAATCTACTCTCAATGTCATTAATGGGAAATCAACTTATGGCTATATGTCAGGAACTAGTATGGCAACTCCAATCGTAGCAGCTTCTACTGTTTTGATTAGACCGAAGTTAAAGGAAATGCTTGAAAGACCTGTATTGAAAAATCTTGAGGGAGATGACAAAATAGATCTTACAAGTCTTACAAAAATTGCTCTACAAAATACTGCGCGACCGATGATGGATGCAACGTCTTGGAAAGAAAAAAGCCAATACTTTGCATCACCTAGACAACAGGGAGCAGGGCTAATTAATGTGGCCAATGCTTTGAGAAATGAAGTTGTAGCGACTTTCAAAAACAAGGATTCTAAAGGTTTGGTAAACTCTTATGGTTCTATTTCTCTTAAAGAAATAAAAGGAGAAGAAAAATATTTTACAATTAAGCTTCACAATACATCAAACAGACCTTTGACTTTTAAAGTTTCAGCATCAGCGATAACTACAGATGCTCTAACTGACAGACTAAAACTGGATGAAACATACAAAGATGAAAAATCTCCAGATGGTAAGCAAATTGTTCCAGAAATCCACCCAGAAAAAATCAAAGGAGCAAATATCACATTTGAGCATGATACTTTCACTATAGGCGCAAATTCTAGCTTTGATTTGAATGCGGTTATAAATGTTGGAGAGGCTAAAGACAAAAATAAATTTGTAGAATCATTTATTCATTTTGAGTCAGTGGAAGAAATGGAAGCTCTAAACTCTAACGGGAAGAAAATAAACTTCCAACCTTCTTTATCAATGCCTCTAATGGGATTTGCTGGGAATTGGAACCACGAACCAATCCTTGATAAATGGGCTTGGGAAGAAGGATCAAAATCAAAAACAATGGGAGGTTATGATGATGATGGTAAACCGAAAATTCCAGGAACCTTAAATAAGGGAATTGGTGGAGAACATGGTATAGATAAATTTAATCCAGCAGGAGTTATACAAAATAGAAAAGATAAAAATAGAACATCCCTAGATCAAAATCCAGAATTATTTGCTTTCAATAACGAAGGGCTAAATGCATCATCAAGTGGTTCTAATATTGCTAACATTTATCCTTTAGATTCAAATGGAAATCCTCAAAAGGCTCAACTTGAAAGAGGATTAACACCTTCTCCACTTGTATTAAGAAGTGCAGAAGAAGGATTGATTTCAATAGTAAATACAAATAAAGAGGGAGAAAATCAAAGAGACTTAAAAGTCATTTCGAGAGAACACTTTATTAAAGGAATTTTAAACTCTAAAAGCAATGATGCAAAGGGAATCAAATCATCTAAACTAAAAGTTTGGGGTGACTTGAAGTGGGATGGACTCATCTATAATCCTAGAGGTAGAGAAGAAAATGCACCAGAAAGTAAGGATAATCAAGATCCTGCTACTAAGATAAGAGGTCAATTTGAACCGATTGCGGAAGGTCAATATTTCTATAAATTTAAATATAGATTAACTAAAGATTATCCATGGCAGGTTTCCTATATTCCTGTAAAAATTGATAACACAGCCCCTAAGATTGTTTCGGTTGATTTTTCAGATCCTGAAAAAATTAAGCTGATCACAAAGGATACTTATCACAAGGTAAAAGACCAATACAAGAATGAAACCCTATTTGCGAGAGATCAAAAAGAACATCCTGAAAAATTTGACGAGATTGCAAACGAAGTTTGGTATGCTGGCGCCGCTCTGGTTAATGAAGATGGAGAGGTTGAGAAAAATCTTGAAGTAACTTATGCAGGTGAGGGTCAAGGAAGAAACAGAAAACTTGACAAAGACGGAAATACTATTTATGAAATTAATGGGGCAGGAGATTTAAGAGGAAAAATCATTGAAGTTATTGCATTAGATGGCTCTAGTAATTTCACAAAGATTCATAGAATTAAATTTGCTGATCATGCTGATGAAAAGGGGATGATTTCTTATTACCTAGTAGATCCTGACAAAGATGCTTCTAAATATGAAAAACTTGGTGAAATTTCTGAAGATAAACTCAAAAATGCAAAGAGCCCAGAGGAAAATACCAATAATAATCAAGCTAAGGATGAAGATTCAAAACCAGATGAAGAAAGTTCAGTTGAGGGAGAAGCTAGCCTTGAAATAAATAAAAATATTTCAACAATTAGAAACTTTGAAAATAAAGACCTAAAGAAACTCATTAAAAAGAAATATAGGGAAGAAGAGGACTTTGTAAATGGTGGTACAAGAACAGTAGAACTTGATTATCGATATGACGATAAAGGAAATATAGCTGCCTATGACGATGGTAGCGCCTTAGAATATGAAACTGAAAAACTTGACGAAATCAAATCAAAAATTTATGGTGTTCTAAGCCCGTCTAAAGATGGACACTTTGAAATTCTTGGAAAGATACGTAATGTGTCTAAAAATGCCAAGGTATATTATGGAAACACCTATAAATATATAGAAATCAAAGCGACCAAGTATGATTCCAATTCAAAAACGATGACATTTGATTTATACGCTAATATTAATGATATTGTGGATGGATTAGCTTTTGCAGGAGATATGAGATTCTTTGTTACAGATGATGGTCAGAGAAAAGCTGAAACGAAGATTAGAATGCCTGAAAAAAATAGGGAAACTAAGACAGAATATCCCTATGCATCAAGTTATGGGAATATAATAGAATTAGGGGAAGGAGATCTTTCAAAGAACAAACCAAATAATTTAACTGAAATGGAATCTGGTAAAATCTATTCTGATTCAGAAAAACAACAATATCTATTAAAGGACAACATCATTCTAAGAAAAGGCTATGCACTAAAAGTGACTACCTATAATCCTGGAAAAACGGATATGTTAGAAGGAAATGGAGTCTATAGTAAGGAAGATATAGCAAAAATACAAAATGCCAATCCTAATCTAAGAGCCCTTTCAGAAAAAATAATTTATTCTGACAGTAGAAATGTTGAAGATGGAAGGAGTACTCAAGCTGTATTAATGTCAGCTTTGGACGGCTTTAACATTATAAGGTATCAAGTGTTTAGATTTAAAATGAACGATAAAGGGGAGGCAATCGATAAAGATGGAAATCTTGTAACAGATCCTTCTAAACTGGTATTATTTGGAAAGGATGGTAAAGAGTACACTGGAGAGGATAAGTCCAATGTAGAAGCTATAAAAGAAGATGGCTCTACGTTATTTATTGATGCAAAACCAGTAAACCTTTCAATGGACAAGAACTACTTTAATCCATCTAAATATAATAAAATTTATGTACGAAATTCAGAGTTTTATTTAAGAGGTAAGATTTCTGATAAGGGTGGTTTTAACTGGGAATTGAGAGTTAATGAATCTGTTGTAGATAATTATTTAATCTACGGAGATTTACACATTGATAACACTAGAGATTTTAACGTTAAGCTTAATGTTAAAGACGGTGACATCATGGACTGGGGAATGAAAGACTATAAAGCAAACGGATTTCCAGATAAGGTAACAGATATGGATGGAAATGTTTATCTTCAAACTGGCTATAGCGATTTGAATGCGAAAGCGGTTGGAGTACACTATCAATTTTTATATGATAATGTTAAACCAGAAGTAAACATTGATCCTGAGGGAAATACTAGTATTGAATATGCTGATGGAAAATCTGTAGTCTTTAACATCAATGATAAAAGAGATAATGGATTCAATGGTGAGATTCAAGACAAACATATTTATGTAAATGGAAAAGAATACAAATCATTTGATGATATTAAACAACTAACAGATAAGACACTAAATATTAAGATTCTTGTAAAAGATTTTGCAAGAAATACAACCGTAAAAGAATTCATTTTAAACAAAGATACGGGAGAGGTAAGCGAATTAAAACCTCATACGGTGACTGTGACCATTCAAAATGGAAAAGAAATGAGTTCTAAGATAGTGTCGGAAGAAGATTTCATTTTACCTGTCTATGAGGGTGAATTAGAAAAAGGCTATCAATTTGATGGCTGGGAAATTTCTGGTTTCGAAGGGAAAAAAGATGCTGGTTATGTTATTAATGTGTCAAAAGATACCCTTATAAAACCTGTATTCAAGAAAATAGAGGAGAAAAAGGAGGAGGAAAATAAACCTACTTTTGATGTATCGAAAAAGAAAGATAAGGTGCAAGCAAATCATAGTCAATTAGATGAAAATTACAAAAAGGAGGATTTACAAAGAGAAAATCCTTCACACAAATCTGATTCAACTGAAGGTATCACAGCTACAGTTCCTGTACAAGTAAATTATAGTCAATTAGATGAAAGTCAAAGATCTGATTCAACTGAGGATGTCAAAGTTACAGTTCCTGATGAAAATAAGAAGGAAGTTTATCTTAATGAACCAGAGAACATAGCTAATAAACATACTAACATTGATAGTAAATCGGATACTAACCATTCTGATAGGTTGCCAAAAACCGGAACAGTTAGCGAAGTCTTCACGTCATTGGTTGCTGGAATAATGTTTACCTTAGGTGCATTTCTTGGATTAAAGAAAAAAGATCAAGATTAAGACAAAAGCTATAGATGAAAAATGGTTTATGTACTAAGATAGTGTGATGATGAGACAGTTTTGTGAAAATAGCCATTTATAACTCAATTATTTAGTTTGCTTTGATAGTGATACTCTTTTAGAATGTATTAATGGACTTAGTTTAGATAACTAATGAATTGATTGAAAGGGTTAGTATTGACAATATTGGTCATATTGATTAGATAATAAAATCTATCAAAATTTAAAGGCTAATAGAGGTGATGAGACAATTTCAAGGAATTAAGTAGCGTTTGGTTGCTTAATTCCTTTTTATTTGGAAGGAAGTTTTTCACCTGATTCCTTATTTTATGGCTATTATTGAGCCACTTAGACCGAGATATAGACCAGATAGGCAAAAGAACTTGTTCTTGAGAAACTCCTCTGCTATAATGATTTTTGTAAGGGATGTGAGGCGTCGATACCAGATGGTTCAAGTTTCTAAAAAGAAATTGGAGATTAACAAATGAAAAAATTATTGGGGATTGTATTTTTAGTAGCAGCAGCGACAGTAGTGTATTTTGGTTCTGTTGGCTGGCCAAGTTTAGATGTCAACCTCTGGTCCCTGATTCCGGTAGGATTGTTCCTCTTTTTCACACTAGAGAATCTTTTGAAAAAGGATTACAAGGCTAGTCTGATGTGCTTCATTATTGCCTTTATCATCGTAAATGCGATTTTGGATTTTTTGCCAATTTCAAGTGGCTTGGTGATTGGAGCAGGTGTGCTGGCTTGTGTAGGTATTGGTTATCTATTTCCGGATAAAGAAGGAAAATAGGAATTGATGAAAAAATAGATAAAGAAAAAAACACTTCAATCACTGTATTTCAGCTTGATTGAGGTGTTTTCAATTTTTTTTATTTCTGAGCCATCAATTCAACAATCATCTCGATATACATAACAAGGGTCAATAAGAATCCTGCACGCCAGAAGAATTTGATGAACTTAGGATAGTAAAAGCTGCGTTTTTTCAAAAGAAAGAAAAAAACGAGAATAATGGCTAGGAGTGAGAGGGCTAGTCCCAGTCTAGGGAGAAAATTATGGGTAAAGGTTTTAGCTGTGATTAGGTAGTACTCAAATACCAAGACTGGAAAAGCCAAATCCGCAAAGTTTCGTCCTAGTTTTTTTAATCTAAAAAGTTTGGTTATGATAATGCAGACAACTAAGGTCAGTATCAATAATAAAATAGATGCTAATTTCATTAAAATCATATCCATATTGTATCATAAAAAATGGCTAATGGAAACGAGAAACAGAGGAATTTATAGGAAAGTCAGGCTTTTGAGATTGTGGGTGATTTTTGTTATAATGAAAGTTATGAAATCTTATAACACCTTGAATGATTATTATCGAAAACTCTTTGGAGAAAAGACCTTTAAAGTCCCTATTGATGCGGGATTTGACTGTCCCAATCGTGATGGGACTGTGGCTCATGGAGGTTGTACTTTTTGTACGGTTTCAGGTTCTGGAGATGCTATTGTAGCACCAGATGCGCCTATCCGTGAGCAATTTTATAAGGAAATTGACTTTATGCATCGTAAGTGGCCAGATGTTCAGAAGTATCTGGTTTATTTTCAAAATTTTACCAACACCCATGAAAAGGTGGAAGTTATTCGAGAGCGCTATGAACAGGCTATCAACGAGCCAGGTGTGGTAGGAATCAATATCGGAACGCGCCCAGACTGTTTACCAGACGAAACCATTGAATATTTGGCTGAGTTATCGGAGCGCATGCATGTGACGGTAGAATTGGGCTTGCAGACCACTTATGAAGCAACCTCTGACCTGATTAACCGTGCCCATTCCTATGAGTTGTACGTGGAAACGGTCAAGCGTTTGAGAAAGTATCCCAAGATTGAGATTGTTTCCCATCTGATCAATGGACTTCCTGGTGAAACCCATGAGATGATGATTGAAAATGTCCGCCGCTGTGTCACGGATAACGATATTCAAGGGATTAAACTGCATTTGCTTCACCTGATGACCAATACACGTATGCAACGAGATTACCACGAAGGACGCTTGCAGTTGATGAGCCAGGACGAATATGTTAAAGTCATCTGTGATCAACTGGAAATCATTCCCAAGCATATCGTCATCCATCGAATTACAGGAGATGCACCTAGAGATATGCTGATTGGGCCTATGTGGAGCCTCAATAAATGGGAAGTCCTTAATAGTATTGAGATAGAGATGCGACGTCGCGGAAGTGTTCAGGGATGCAAGGCTGTAAAACAGGAGTTTGAAAATGAAAAGACCACTTGAAATGGCACATGATTTTTTGGCTGAGGTTGTAACTCAGGATGATATCGTAGTGGATGCGACCATGGGAAATGGTCATGACACGCTTTTTTTAGCTAAGCTAGCAAAGCAAGTCTATGCCTTTGATATTCAGGAGCAAGCCTTAGAAAAGACCCAAGAGCGTTTGAACCAAGCTGGAATGACAAATGCCCAGTTAATCTTGCAAGGTCATGAGACACTGGACCAGTTTGTGACAGAAGCCAAGGCAGGGATTTTCAATCTGGGCTATTTGCCGTCAGCTGATAAGTCAGTCATTACCCAACCTCAGACAACGATTGAAGCATTAGAAAAGCTGTGTGGCTTACTTGTCAAAGGGGGACGGATTGCTATCATGATTTACTATGGTCATGAAGGAGGCGACCTCGAGAGGGATGCTGTCTTGGATTTTGTTAGCCAGTTGAATCAACAAGAGTATACAGCTGCCATTTACCGAACCCTGAATCAAGATTAACAACCCACCATTTTTAGTGATGATTGAAAAATTAGAGAGATATAGACATGGATAAACAATACCTACGTGAAAAGCTGGATGCCATGCGCCAGAATTTTGTTGAGTCAACCCACCACGAACGAGCGGTGGGAGTACTAGACCAAGCTCGTATGAGCAAAAAAATGCTTAAAATCAAGAAAAAATTAGTTGCTCTTGAAATGGAACGGTGCCAGAGAAAAATTGAGCACAAGGATTGTTCCAAGATTGACCAAAAAATCAAAGAGCAGAAGGAGATATTTGAATCCTGTTGTAAAAAAGATTAAGGAGGACGTGCGTGGAATTACTGATTTACCTCATCCTATTTTTACTGGTCTTGATTGTCTCGAGTACAACCAATAAGCTCCTGCCCTTTTTGCCTCTCCCTTTGGTGCAGATTCTTTTGGGAATTGTAATTGGTCTCTTTTTACCCAATACTGACTTTCACCTCAATACGGAGTTGTTTTTGGCACTGGTTATTGGGCCCTTGCTTTTCCGAGAGTCGGAGGAAGCAGATATTACGGCTATTTTAAAACACTGGCGAATCATTATTTATCTCATATTTCCAGTGATTTTTATCTCGACCCTGAGTTTGGGTGGCTTGGCTCACCTTCTTTGGCTCAGCCTTCCCTTGGCAGCTTGTTTGTCTGTTGGGGCAGCCCTTGGGGCTACGGATTTGGTAGCTTTTGCCTCTCTTTCGGAGCGCTTTAGTTTTCCTAAGCGCGTGTCCAATATCCTTAAGGGTGAAGGACTCTTGAATGATGCATCTGGTTTGGTTGCCTTTCAGGTAGCTTTGACAGCTTGGACAACGGGAGCCTTTTCCCTTGGGCAAGCTAGTAGTTCGCTCATCTTTTCAATCCTAGGCGGTTTTTTGATTGGATTTTTAACAGCCATGACCAACCGTTTCCTCCATAGCTTCTTGCTAAGTGTGAGAGCAACGGATATTGCCAGCGAGCTTTTATTAGAATTGAGTTTGCCTCTGGTGACCTTCTTCCTGGCAGAAGAAGTCCACGTTTCAGGAATTATTGCCGTTGTGGTTGCTGGGATTTTAAAGGCAAGCCGTTTTAAGAAAATTACGCTCCTCGAAGCCCAAGTGGATACGGTGACCGATACGGTCTGGCATACAGTGAACTTTATGCTCAACGGTTCTGTCTTTGTGATTTTAGGGATGGAGCTGGAAATGATAGTAGAGCCTATCTTGACCAATCCAATCTATAATCCCTTACTTTTATTGCTATCTCTTATAGCCCTTACCTTTGTCCTCTTTGCTATTCGTTTTGTCATGATTTATGGCTATTATGCCTATAGGACTAGACGTCTCAAGAAGAAGCTAAATAAGTATATGAAGGACATGCTTCTCTTGACCTTCTCAGGTGTCAAGGGAACCGTGTCGATTGCTACGATCCTTCTGATACCAAGTAATCTAGAGCAGGAGTATCCTCTCTTACTTTTCCTCGTTGCAGGTGTGACGCTTGTAAGCTTTTTAACAGGTCTCTTGATTCTGCCTCATCTTTCGGATGAACAGGAAGAAAGCAAGGATTATCTCATGCATATCGCCATTTTGAATGAGGTTACTTCGGAGTTAGAAAAAGAACTTGAAACTCATAAGAATAAGCTTCCTCTCTATGCAGCTATTGACAATTACCATGGACGAATAGAGAACCTTATCTTGAGCCAAGAAAATAAGGGGGCTCAAGAAGACTGGGAGACCTTGAAACTTCTTATCCTCAGTATTGAGAGTGATGGTCTGGAACAGGCTTACGAAGAGGGCAAGATGAGTGAGCGTGCCTATCGAGTTTACCAGCGTTATTTGAAAAACATGGAACAAAGTATCAATCGCAAGTTTGCTTCACGATTGACCTATTATTTCCTTGTTTCCTTGCGGATTTTACGTTTTCTCCTTCATGAAGTCTTTACCTTAGGCAAGACCTTCCGTAGTTGGAAAAATGAAGAATCACAGAAACTCAGAGCCCTTGACTATGACCAAATTGCAGAGCTCTATCTAGAAAATACAGAGATGATTATCGAAAGTCTGGAGAATCTTAAAGGGGTTTATAAGAGTTCTTTAATCAGCTTCATGCAAGATTCTCGTCTCCGTGAAACAGCTATTATCACCAGTGGTGCCTTTGTCGAACGGGTTATCAATCGCGTTAAGCCCAACAATATCGATGAAATGCTGAGAGGTTATTATCTGGAGCGCAAGTTGATTTTCGAATATGAAGAAAAACGATTGATTACGACCAAGTATGCCAAGAAGTTACGACAAAATGTGAATAATTTGGAGAACTATTCCTTGAAGGAAGCTGCCAATACCCTCCCTTATGATATGATGGAATTGGTAAGAAGAAATTAATCAAGATTATAAGTGAAGGAGAGTAACATGAGAAAGTGGTGGAAAGAGCTGATTGATAGCCCCTTTTTAAAAGCTTTTTTACATTATTATCAAAAATCAGATAGTGAATTGACGAGTGTTGCAGTGGCCTATTATTGGTTGATTTCTATCTTCCCCTTGTTATTAGTTTTGATCAACATTTTGCCTTATTTTCATATTTCTGTTTCAAATTTTTTAAACGTGACTAATGGGTTTTTACCTGATACGGTTTATGATGTTGTTGCAAAAATTGTAATGGAAGTTCTGACCCAGCCATCAACAGGTTTACTGAGTTTTGCGGTATTATCAGCTTTATGGACTTTTTCAAAGTCCATGAACTATCTGCAAAAAGCGTTTAATAAGGCCTATGGGGTAGCTAAGAGTAGAGGTTTAATTTACCAGCAATTGATGAGTTTACTAGTCAGTTTTGGCTTGCAAATCCTTTTTGCTTGTGCCTTGTTTTTGAGCGTATTTGGCCGTATTTTACTAGATTTTCTCAAAAAGTATTGGCAATCTGATAATCCAATATTCCTTTATCTAGAAGACTTTACAGGGCCTTTAGTTTTCACCTTAATTTTTGCGATTTCAGTGATGATTTATTATTTGCTTCCTAATGTTAAAGTACCACGAATACGTTATGTTTTACCTGGAAGCTTCTTTGTTTTGTTGACACTGGTTTTGATCTTAAATATCTTTTCAGCTTCTGTGAATAATTACATCAATAATCTCGTAGATGTCCGTTTTGTAAGTTCTATTATTTTTGTAGTGACCATGTTTTGGTTTATTTTACTGGCTAAGATATTGATTATCGGTGCAGTAATCAATGCTAGTTTTCAAAGTTTAAAAGATCCAAATTTTAATATAGATTAATTGTTTGAGCTAGGAAATAACCATAAAATAAAAATAGAGATTCACACAAAAGGTGAATCTCTATTTTTATTGGAAATCTTTAGTCCAGCTCCCATCTAGTAAATAAACATGGCATCACCAAAACTAAAGAAGCGGTAGTGTTCTTGGATGGCATGGTGGTAGGCATCTAAGACTAATTCACGACCTGCAAAGGAAGAAACCAGCATGACCAGAGTTGATTTTGGCAGGTGGAAGTTGGTTGAGAAGGCATCCACGACCTTCCATTCATAGCCAGGTTTGATAAAGATATTGGTCCAGCCAGAATCTGCTTGGATTTGCCCTTCAAACTTGGAACCAATAGTCTCCAAGGTGCGGATAGAAGTGGTTCCGACAGCAATAACACGACCACCATTTTCCTTGACAGAGCGAAGGGTGGCAGCAGCCTCCTCAGAAAGTTGGTAGAATTCTGAGTGCATTTCATGTTCGTCCAGATTGTCCACAGAGACAGGTCTAAAGGTTCCGAGCCCGACATGAAGAGTCAGATAGACCAGATGAACTCCTTTAGCTTGGATTTCTGCCAGCAGTTCTTTGGTGAAGTGAAGACCAGCAGTCGGTGCCGCAGCAGAGCCACTTTCCTTAGCGTAAACGGTTTGATAGCGTTCGCGGTCATCCAATTTTTCGTGAATATAAGGTGGCAGCGGCATTTCACCTAGACTTTCCAAAACTTCTAGGAAAATTCCTTGGTATTCAAAGCGGACAATACGGCCCCCGTGGGTCAATTCTTCCGTAACGATAGCGCTGAGACGGCCATCACCAAAGCTGACACGAGTACCGACCTTGAGGCGTTTGGCAGGTTTAGCCAGAACTTCCCACTCATCTCCAGCAGTATTTTTGAGTAGGAGAAGTTCCACATGACCTCCAGTTTCTTCCTTTTGACCATAGAGTCGGGCAGGGAGAACTCGGGTGTCGTTCATGACAAGGGCATCACCAGGTTCCAGCATGTCAATAATAGAGTGGAAGTGTTTATCCTGCATTTCTCCCGTCTCACGGTTGACGATGAGGAGTTTAGAGGCATCTCGTTTTTCAAGGGGTGTTTGGGCAATCAATTCCTCAGGTAAGTGGAAATCAAAATCAGCTGTATTCATATATCTGTTCATTCTTTCTAAGTTCTAATCTTATCCATTATAACATGTTTCAAGTGTGGACGCTCTTTTTTTAGAAATTAAATCGTTTTCACTTGACAAAAATTGGTCTATACCATATAATAAATATAGATAGAAATGGAGGATGAAAAGATGAAAGTTATTAAAGTTGAAAACCAAGTTGAAGGTGGAAAAGTTGCTTTTGAGATTTTGAAGGAAAAATTGGCTAATGGTGCTCAAACATTGGGACTTGCGACAGGAAGCAGCCCGCTTGAATTTTACAAGGAAATTGTTGAAAGTGACCTTGATTTTTCAAATCTAACCAGTGTCAACCTTGATGAATATGTAGGTCTTGATGGCGACAATCCTCAGTCTTACCGCCACTTCATGCAAGAAAACTTGTTCAACCAAAAACCATTTAAAGAAAGTTTCTTGCCTCGTGGGGTTAAGGATCATGCTGGAGCTGAAGTTGAACGCTACAATCAAATTTTGGCTGACCATCCAGTTGATCTGCAAATCTTGGGAATCGGTCGTAATGGACATATCGGATTTAATGAGCCTGGTACTCCATTTGACAGTCAAACGCATCTAGTTGAACTTGATCAGTCTACTATCGAAGCCAATGCTCGCTTCTTTGACAAGATTGAAGATGTTCCAACCCAAGCCATTTCAATGGGAATTAAAAACATCTTGGATGCCAAGTCAATTATTCTCTTTGCTTACGGCGAATCAAAAGCAGAAGCCATTGCCGGCACCGTGTCTGGTCCAGTGACCGAGAACCTACCAGCAAGTAGCCTCCAAAATCACCCTGATGTGACGATTATTGCGGATGCTGAGGCGCTTAGCTTACTTGAAAAATAAAAAGCAATATTCTATTGAACGCTTTCAACTCTTGTATAAATGGAAGAAAAAATCAAAATTAAACCGCATTTTTTCTTGACAATTATTCCCTTTACGTGTAAAATAGAATAGATCTTGAACTTGAAGGGAGTGAAAAAAATGTCTAAAACAGTAGTACGTAAGAATGAATCTCTTGACGACGCACTTCGTCGTTTCAAACGTGCGGTTACTAAAGCTGGTACTCTTCAAGAAACACGCAAACGTGAATTCTATGAAAAACCTTCTGTAAAACGTAAACGTAAATCAGAAGCAGCTCGTAAACGTAAAAAATTCTAACTAGAAATGAAAGGCTAGAGAAATCTAGTCTTTTTCTTTTAAATAAATACTTCAAAGCCTGCAAAAATCTCAAATATCCTCCTACAATTTGATATAATAGAGAGAAGAACTCATTTGAAGGAGGAAATGATGTCGGTTTTAGTAAAAGAAGTGATTGAAAAGCTTAGACTAGACATTGTCTATGGCGAACCAGAATTACTTGAAAAGGAAATTAATACCGCGGACATTACGCGACCTGGTCTTGAAATGACAGGTTATTTTGATTACTATACTCCAGAGCGGATTCAGCTCTTGGGAATGAAGGAGTGGTCTTATCTCGTTTCGATGTCCTCTCACAACCGTTACCAAGTCTTGAAAAAAATGTTTCTACCTGAAACACCTGCGGTTATTGTTGCCCGTGGTTTGGTGGTTCCAGAGGAAATGTTAAAGGCAGCCAGAGAATGTAAGATTGCCATTTTAACTAGCCGTACGGCGACCAGTCGTTTATCTGGAGAATTATCTAGTTATCTGGATTCTCGTTTAGCAGAACGGACCAGTGTGCACGGTGTCTTGATGGATATCTATGGAATGGGTGTCTTGATTCAAGGCGATAGTGGAATCGGTAAGAGTGAGACAGGTCTTGAGCTTGTCAAACGTGGTCACCGCTTGGTAGCTGATGACCGTGTCGATATCTTTGCCAAGGATGAGATTACTCTTTGGGGTGAACCTGCTGAAATCTTGAAACACTTGATTGAAATTCGTGGGGTTGGAATTATCGATGTTATGAGTCTCTACGGTGCCAGTGCTGTCAAGGATTCTTCACAGGTTCAGCTGGCTGTCTACTTGGAAAATTATGATACGCATAAGACTTTTGATCGTCTTGGAAACAATGCAGAGGAAATAGAAATTTCTGGCGTAGCCATTCCTCGTATCCGCATTCCAGTGAAAACAGGTCGTAATATCTCTGTCGTGATTGAGGCTGCTGCCATGAATTATCGTGCCAAGGAAATGGGCTTTGATGCGACGCGCTTTGTTCGAAGAACGCTTGACCAATCTCATTGCTCAAAACGAGGAGGTGCCTAATGCTTGATCCAATTGCTATTCATCTAGGCCCTCTAGCCATTCGTTGGTATGCCTTGTGTATTGTGACAGGCTTGATTCTTGCGGTTTATTTGACCATGAAAGAAGCACCTAGAAAGAAGATCATACCAGACGATATTTTAGATTTCATCTTGATAGCCTTTCCTCTGGCTATTTTAGGAGCTCGTCTCTACTATGTTATTTTCCGTTTTGATTATTATAGTCAGAACTTGGGAGAAATTTTTGCCATTTGGAATGGTGGTTTGGCCATCTATGGTGGTTTAATAACTGGGGCTATTGTTCTGTACATTTTTGCTGATCGTAAACTCATCAATACTTGGGATTTTCTAGATATTGCGGCGCCTAGCGTCATGATAGCCCAAAGTTTGGGTCGCTGGGGCAATTTCTTTAACCAAGAAGCTTATGGTGCAGCAGTGGATAATCTGGATTATCTACCTGGCTTTATCCGTGACCAGATGTATATAGAGGGGAGCTACCGTCAACCGACCTTCCTTTATGAGTCTCTATGGAATCTGCTTGGTTTTGCCTTGATTTTGATATTCAGACGAAAATGGAAGAGCCTCAGACGAGGTCATATTACTGCTTTCTACTTGATTTGGTATGGTTTCGGTCGTATGGTTATCGAAGGCATGCGGACAGATAGCCTCATGTTCTTCGGTCTTCGAGTGTCTCAATGGCTATCAGTTGTCCTTATCGGTCTCGGTATTTTTATCATTCTATATCAAAATCGAAAGAAGGCCCCGTACTATATTTCAGAGGAGGAAAACTAAATGTTAGAAGTTGCATATATTCTTGTAGCCCTTGCTTTGATTGTCTTTTTAGTCTATCTAATCATTACTGTACAAAAGCTTGGCCGTGTTATCGATGAAACAGAAAAGACGATTAAAACCTTAACTTCAGATGTGGATGTGACCTTGCATCATACCAATGAATTGCTGGCTAAGGTCAATGTCTTGGCAGATGATATTAATGTCAAGGTAGCAACGATTGATCCACTATTTAGTGCAGTTGCAGATTTATCTCTATCTGTTTCCGACCTCAATGACCATGCGCGTGTCTTGAGTAAGAAAGCTTCATCGGCTGGTTCAAAAACTATTAAGACTGGTGCAAGTTTGTCAGCTCTTCGTCTTGCAAGTAAATTTTTCAAAAAATAAAAAAGGAGAATTCTTATGGGTAAACTATCCTCAATCCTTTTAGGAACCGTTTCAGGTGCAGCTCTTGCCTTGTTTTTAACAAGCGACAAGGGCAAACAAGTTTGCAGTCAGGCTCAAGATTTTCTAGATGATTTGAGAGAAGATCCTGAGTATGCCAAGGAGCAGGTCTGTGAAAAACTGACAGAAGTCAAGGAACAGGCTACAGATTTTGTTCTTAAAACCAAAGAACAGGTTGAGTCAGGTGAAATCACTGTGGACAGTGTACTTGCTCAAGCCAAATCATGTGCCCGTCAAGCGACAGAAGCATCAAAAGATCGATTCAATAATCTCAAGGAGCAATGGCAAGAAAAGGCCGAAACTCTTGATGAATCAGAAGAGATTGTTATTGACATAACAGAAGAATAAACCATCACCATCTCTGGACGGACTATGTATCTGGGGATGGTGATTTTTTCTCCTAGCGTGTCTTTGTGGTATAATAAGTACTATGCAGAAAAAACCAACGTCAGCCTATGTGCACATCCCATTTTGTACCCAGATTTGTTATTATTGTGACTTCTCAAAGGTTTTTATCAAAAATCAGCCAGTTGATAGCTATTTGGAGCATCTGCTGGAAGAGTTTCGTTCTTATGACATTCAAAAGTTACGAACCCTTTACATCGGTGGTGGAACGCCGACAGCTTTGTCAGCTTCGCAACTGGAGGTGTTATTGAAGGGCTTGACTAAAAACTTGGACTTGTCTGTCTTGGAGGAGTTGACCATTGAGGCCAATCCAGGTGACTTGGATGCGGATAAGATAGCTGTGTTGAAGAACTCGGCTGTCAATCGTGTTTCCTTAGGCGTGCAGACCTTTGACGACAAGATGCTGAAAAAGATTGGGCGCAGTCATTTGGAGAAGGATATTTATGAAAATATCGACCGCCTGAAACTGGCTGGTTTTGACAATATCTCTATCGACTTGATTTATGCACTGCCTGGTCAGACCATGGAGCAGGTCAAGGAAAATGTGGCTAAGGCCATTGGGCTGGATATTCCTCATATGAGTTTGTATAGCTTGATTTTAGAAAACCATACGGTCTTTATGAACCGCATGCGGCGAGGAAAATTACCTCTGCCTAAGGAGGAACTAGAAGCTGAGATGTTTGAGTATATTATCGCAGAGCTGGAGCGAGCTGGTTTTGAGCATTATGAGATTTCCAATTTCTCCAAGCCTGGTTTTGAAAGTCGCCACAATCTCATGTACTGGGACAATGCTGAATACTATGGCATCGGTGCTGGGGCATCTGGTTATGTCAATGGTGTCCGCTATAAAAATCATGGTCCGATTCGTCATTATCTGAGTGCTGTTGAGGAAGGTAATGCTCGCATCACAGAAGAGCACCTGAGTCAAAAGGAGCAGATGGAAGAAGAAATGTTCTTGGGCCTCCGCAAGAAATCAGGAGTCTCCATGGCGCGATTTGAGGAAAAATTTGGACGGCCCTTCGATGGACTTTATGGAGAAATTGTCAAGGACTTGGTTCAACAAGGTCTCATGCAAATAGACGGTGATCGCGTGCGCATGACAAAAAGAGGTCTCTTTTTAGGAGACACCGTAGCAGAACGATTTATTTTGGAGTAGGATGATGGGCTTAACTTATCAAATGAAAATGAAAATTCCTTTTGACATGGCTGACATGAACGGTCATATCAAGATTCCAGATGTGATTTTACTATCCCTGCAAGTTTCAGGGATGCAGTCGATTGAGTTGGGTGTTAGTGATAAGGCCATTTTGGAAAACTATAATCTGGTCTGGATTATCACAGATTATGAGATTGAGGTGCCTCGTTTGCCTCGTTTTGCGGAAGAAATCACTATCGAAACGGAAGCCCTGAGCTACAATCGACTCTTTTGCTACCGTCGCTTTACCATTTATGATGAAGCGGGGCAGGAGCTCATTCACATGATGGCGACCTTTGTTCTCATGGACCGAGACAGTCGAAAAGTCCATGCAGTAGAACCTGAGATTGTGGCTCCTTACCAGTCTGATTTTGATAAAAAACTTATCCGTGGACCGAAGTATGAGTCCTTGGAAGAGTCAGTCAGTAAGGATTACCATGTCCGTTTTTATGATTTAGATATGAATGGCCATGTCAATAACAGTAAATACTTGGACTGGATTTTTGAGGTCATGGGAGCAGATTTTTTGACCCAGTATATTCCCAAGAAAATCAATCTCAAGTATGTCAAGGAAGTTCGACCAGGTGGGGTGATTACATCGGCTGTTGAACGGACTGGACTGGAAAGTAAGCATGAGATTACAAGCGACGGTGCTACCAATGCACAAGCTATCATCACTTGGCAAGAAATAAAAAAGGATTAGAGAAAAATATGAAATATAAAGGCTATTTAATTGATTTAGACGGAACGATTTATAAGGGGAAAGATCGAATTCCAGCAGGAGAGGCTTTTGTCCATGAATTGCAAAAGCGGGATATTCCCTATCTCTTTGTGACCAACAATACAACCCGCACTCCAGAGAGTGTTCAGGAGATGTTGGCTCAGAATTTTAATATCGATACGCCCCTATCGACTGTCTACACAGCGACTTTGGCGACTATCGACTATATGAACGACTTGGGTCTTGAAAAGACGGTCTATGTCATCGGAGAAGCAGGTCTCAAGGAAGCCATCAAGGCGGCTGGTTATGTGGAAGACAAGGATAATCCTGCCTATGTGGTAGTAGGCCTGGACTGGCAAGTTGATTATGAAAAATTTGCGACAGCAACTCTAGCTATCCAAAAGGGTGCCCACTTTATCGGAACCAACCCTGACCTCAACATCCCGACAGAGCGCGGTCTTTTGCCAGGTGCTGGTTCACTGATTACCCTTCTTGAAGTGGCAACACGAGTAAAGCCTGTTTATATCGGAAAACCAAATGCCATCATTATGGACAAGGCGGTTGAGCACTTAGGTTTGCAACGTGAAGAGTTGATTATGGTTGGGGATAACTATTTAACAGATATCCGAGCAGGGATTGACAACGGTATTCCAACGCTCTTGGTGACGACAGGTTTTACCAAGGCAGAAGAAGTAGCAGACCTACCAATCGCACCGACTCATGTGGTTTCTAGCCTTGCGGAGTGGGATTTTGATGAAAACTAAACTGACCTTTTGGAGCTCTATGCTCTTTCTCCTCTCCCTCTCAATCCTTTTGACCATTTATTTGGCTTGGATTTTTTATCCGCTGGAAATTCAGTGGCTGAACTTGACGGATCGAGTTTATCTAAAACCCGAAACCATTCAATATAACTTTCATATCTTGATGAATTATCTGACCAATCCTTTTAGTCAGGTCTTGCAGATGCCGGATTTTCGTTCGTCAGCATCTGGTCTGCACCACTTTGCGGTTGTGAAGAATCTCTTTCATCTAGTTCAGCTAGTTGCCCTAGTGACACTGCCAAGTTTTTACGTCTTTGTCAAAGGGATTGTGAAAAAAGACTTCTTATCTCTATTTAGTAAAGGGCTTTTGGCTCTAGTGGTCTTGCCTTTGCTGATTGGACTGGTAGGAGTTTTGATTGGGTTTGACCAATTCTTTACTCTTTTCCATCAAATTCTCTTTGTGGGAGATGATACCTGGCTTTTTGATCCAGCCAAGGATCCAGTGATTCTGATTTTGCCAGAGACCTTCTTCCTGCATGCCTTCCTCCTCTTTTTTGCCCTCTATGAAAGCTTCTTTGGTTATCTTTATCTGAAAAGTCGTGGGAAGTGAGATTTTAGATGTAGATTCATCATAAAAAACAGCCGATATAGTCACAGTTGGTTCCTAACTGCAGCTATATCGGCTGTTTTTCTAACTTATTCCCTGTTTATCGAATCTGCCTCTACCTGCCAGTAGCAACTCAGCCCAGAGTTTATGGCCAATCAATTCCAGTTTTATTGAGCATTTTGACTTGTTGATAGAAGAGGTCTCTCAATTGAGAAATAGTTTGGTCCAGGAAAAGACCATTCAGACTGTCCAGATAGGCTAAAATCTGAGTTGCCAGTTCTATTCCCTCCTTCTTATCTTGTCTGAGCAAATTATAACATTCTTGCATTTTAATGAAAAGAAATGCTTCTTGCAATACTACTTTTAGGGGATGTAATTCCTTAATTCTATATACATCAATTTTGTCCACTAAATTTTGGGCAAGTTGGTAATGCCCATTTCGAGAATAGGTTCGGATGATGTCTGAGAGTGTCAATATAAGCCCTCGTTTTTGTTTGAATCAAGAAATGGTTCTTCTAGCAAAGCAAGAGCTGTTTTTGCAATTTGTTGAAGTGTTTCTGTAGGAAAGTCAAAATATTCAACTAAAAGTGCAAATAAGGTGTAATCATTTGGAAGCCAGTAGTTTAGATGAAATAAGGCAGTCTTAGCCCGATTGAGGATAGTCCAATCTTCTTTCAACAAATTCTCCCTATTTCTAAACATGCCTAAAGATTGGATATAGGCATGATCAGTGCAATAGGTATCAGATTCTAATATTTGAATCAATTCTAGAATCTTAGTTTGTGTTGTGAGCCCAGTTTTTATAGCTTCGGAAAGTGAAGGATCCTGACACTGATAACGCATAAGCAACATTATAACATCATGGGCATCATGGATTTTGAGATTTTCTAGGATTTTGAAGTAGGTGTCAACCTTGACGGTTGTGATGCCTTTTTCAAATTTACTGAGGTTGTTGGGACTAATAGCAGTACCAGCGGCTTCTTTTAGAGTAAAGCCTCTCTCCTCTCGGATTTGTTTGATAACTGAACCAAAGTTTATTTCCATTTTACTAATCTCCTTGTGATTTTACTTTATTATACACTATTTCAACTAGATAAGAAAAAAACAACAAAAAGATACGATATTGAGAAGTTTTGTAAGGGATTTCGGCGAAAAACTATTTTTTTCGTCGTTTTTCTTTACTAGTAGGAAAAGTATGCTATAGTATAGGGGAATAATATTTAAAGGAGTTTGTCTATGAAATTCAAACCAGTTTTGTTTGCTAGTTTAGCAGTAGTAGCACTAGGAGCTACTACAGTTCTTGATACAGAAGGAAACCTGCCCTTCTCATCACAAATTGTTCATGCAGATTCGAGTGATATCGTGGGGATTAAAAAACATGATGTGAAAATTACACTAAAACAGCATCCTACATTAGAGAAATTAGATATCACGGCTACGATTGATAGTTTACCTAGAGGAGTATACAGTAATTCTATTAGTAGTGTTTTTGGTTTTTTTAAAAATGTTAACACTGGTGAACTTCATCAATATATTCTACCAAATATGTCGTTCACTTCTTATGAATTGTCAGTTTCAAGAGAGTTTTATTGGAATAATGATAATTTGATATCTTTAGCAGATGGAGATTATTGGATTGTGTATTCTGATACATTAGAGGATACAGAAGGTGCTCCTCGCTATGAACACCGTTACTACGGACAGTCTGAAATTGTGACAATTAAAGATCATAAAATTATCAGCATCGGTGGACGAAGACAAGCTACAGCCCAGTCTCAAAGCTCTCAAGCTCAAACACATTCTACTACTAGCAGCACAGCTTCTGGAAAAAATGGCTGGTCAGGCAGCTCTTACTACCAAAATGGCAACAAGGTCTATAGCAAGTGGATCTATGATTACCAATATAAGTCTTACTTCTATATCGATGCTGCGGGTAACTATGTTCAAAATGCTTGGGTGGGCAATTACTACCTCAAATCTGGCGGTTACATGGCACAAAATGAGTGGGTATATGATAAAAACTATGGAGCCTATTACTATTTGACTGGTGAAGGTAGCTATGCTCGTAGTTCTTGGGTCGGTAACTATTACCTCAAAGCAAATGGTAAAATGGCCAAGAGCGAATGGATTTATGACAGAAATTATAGAGCATACTATTACCTAACAGGTGAAGGTAGTTATGCACGTAATGCTTGGATTGGTGATTATTACCTTAAATCTAATGGTAAGATGGCCGTTAGTGAACGAACTCCAGATGGCTATCGAGTAGATGGTTCAGGTAAATGGATTCGTTAGTAGGAGATGATGGTAATTTATGATGAAAATGAAAACAGTATTAGTCTCGGCCTTGTCTATTTTAGTCGTAGGCTCTACAGCTCTCGTTAACGTTCAGGAAGTAATGGCTGACACTCCTAACATTGCTAAATCCGACTATGATCCTTCTAAAGTTAAGAATTTAAAAGTACAGATGAATTTGAGTCAAGATACAAGTTCGGGAAAATTAAAGATTACAGCTAGTATTGATACCTTCCCGGAAGGAATGAATGAGGTTTCTATTCCCTTCTTCTTATTTAATGTTAAAACTCAAGTGACTGAAAAGTTCCCTGGATTAGCTGATGCTATTTTTACACCTAGTCAACCAAGCGTGACAAGGGAATATGATATGAATCAGGCTAATTTGAATGCTTTTGCGGATGGCGAGTATCGAATTGTTTTGAGAGATTGGAAACAGCCTCCGTATGGTTACTATCGTTATTATGGTCACACTGAGATTGTTACCATCCAAGACCATAAAATGGTTGGAACAGGTACTCATATCGATCAGGCAAAAAATGGCTGGTTCGGTAATTCATACTATAAAAATGGAGTTAAAGCAAGAAACGAATATATTCGCAGTTCTGATAGAAGAGGAGTATATTATGTAGATTCGGATGGTAACTTGGTTGAAAATAAATGGTTTGGGAATTTCTACTTTAAACCTGGTGGTTTAATGGCACAGCAAGAGTGGATTTACGATAAAAATTATGGGGCCTGGTACTATATATTAGCTCAATCAGGATATGTAAAAAACGCTTGGATTGGGAATTACTACCTCAAATCTGATGGTAAAATGGCTCAGAGTGAGTGGATTTATGATAATTACTATAAATCATATTACTATTTAACATCAAATGGAAGCTACGCTCGAAACGCTTGGATTGGAAATTACTATCTCAAATCGAATGGTAAAATGGCCAAGAGTGAGTGGATTTATGACAGAAATTATGGAGCTTATTATTACTTAACTAGTGAAGGTAGCTATGCCCGCAATACTTGGGTAGGCGATTACTATCTTAAAGCTAACGGTAAGATGGCTGTTAATGAACGTACACCAGATGGTTACCGTGTAGATGGCTCAGGTAAATGGATTCGCTAGTAAGATATTGGTTGAAATAAAAACGAGAGAGCCTAATCTGTATGAGAAAAGGAATCCTTTTAGGAAAGTATCTTAAAAGGATTTCTCTGTGTTTGAAATAAAACTATGAGTACCAATTTCTGTTATAACCATGCCACTATCATCATTCTTGTATTTTTGTAATTTACTTGCTACAATGGATAAAGCAGTGTCTTCAATTACCAACTATGCTATGTTGACTTTCAACATGGTCGTCCTGGTTTAGGTTATATTGTTTACATTTTTGGATGGGTCTTATTTGGCTATTATTTGGTAGATAAAAAATGGATACAATCAGAAAGGAATCATTGAGAAGATTTGAAAAAGATGAAAAAGTATTTACGATATAGTATCGTTTTCCTAGTTGCCTTGCTTTTTTTAGGGGCTTGTGGAAAGAAGGAAGAATCCTCTTCAGAGGTAATGGATCAGATTGATATTGCGAATTCTCTTGAAACAGACAATTTTGATGAGTGGTATCGTTCTTTTGGAACGATTGAACATTTATCAGGTGAGATGCCCTTATTTGGAACCATTGATCTTGGTTATAATGGTCAGGCCATTATTGTAAGAGATGGAAAAGAGATGTTGCATGGCCGTGATCGTGGTGGAATAATGAAAGGTCAATTTACGATTAAAAAGTATGCAGGGGACACCAAGGTCACGACCATTGATTACGAGCTCGATAAGACCTATGTCGTTGGAAAGTCATACTCTAAAACAACAGTCCTACCAGAAGTTGAGGCATCGCTTTCAATATCTCAGGAAGAGATTGACCGCATCGAAACAGACTTTAAAAATCAGTCCTATACTTTCTATGGCTACAAGGATCCTAACGGCTATCTCATCTTGACAGATGGTAAAGAAGACAAACCAACAGTCTATCTTTACAAGCTGGAGCAACCCATGGAATTGAAAGTTACTGCTGAAAAGGCTGCAGTTCGTAAGGAACCTCTCTATGATTCAGAAGTGATTACTGAACTCAGCAAGGATCAAAGAATAACCGCTTCTAATTCAATCGCTGGGGAGAGAAAAGATCGAGGCCATATTTGGTACCAAATTGATGTAGAAGGTAAAACTGGTTTTATACTGCAAGCGGATATTATCGATCCTAAAACAAATCATTACCCTACCAATATGATTGCTACGAGACGTTCATTTAAGGTACCGGAAATCTTGAATGGAAATTTGCATCTAATAGCAGATACCTGGGTTAATGCTGCGGGTGAAGAAATCACTATCAAACCAGATGGCAGTATGAGTAACGGAGATCGCTTGCAAATAGGATCAGAGAAAGTAGATATAGCTGCACTGATTGTTGGAAGAACAGAAGAAGGTGTCCTTGTTTATCCAGCTAATACACCAAGTCATTCTCAAGGTGGCCGGTCAGATAGTAGTAAGGATCGGATAGCCTTCTCAAATAGTCCATTTATTCCAACAGATAAGTTTTTCTACAGAAAATCAGATGGCATAACAACTTTTGATAATACAAGCTCTCAGAATGGTACTAATCAGGAGACGTCTCAGAGTTCGAGTCGTGAACCTGTAGTTGGTAATCCTTCTGTTCGAAATCCTCAAAAGGATGAAATATCACTAGTAGCAGGTAGTTGGTCAAGGACTGGTTCAGAACCTAAAAACTGGATTATTCATGATTCTGGCTTAGTCAATAAATATGAACGAATCTTTTTGTCCAAGAACCAAGAAGGAGCAGTTGGAAAGAGATTTGAGATTGGAAGACGAGCAACAACACCTGTACTCTTTATACCGGCAGGAACGCCTCACGGTGCGTCAGATTCATCCAAAGACCGTCTATTCTTTGAGGAATTTGGAAAATCAGATAGAGCTGAAGATTATTACTATCGAGATTAGAAGATACGTTTAAAAGTAAAAGAATGTCGCAAGATTGTGGCGTTCCTTTTTGTTTGTCCAATACTTCACTATATAGCTCTAAAAGAATGAATTAACTAAATCCAAAATCTATCAAACGTTCGCTAACAGTCTATTTTTCAAGAAAAATAGGCTTTTTTTCTAAAAATCCCTAGTCAAGCGCTTTATTTTTTTGTATAATAGAACTAGCAAAGTATAGATAAGAAGAGAAAAGCATGATTACACTATTTCTATCACCGAGCTGTACATCATGTCGTAAGGCGAAGGCCTGGTTAGAGACACATAAGGTTCCCTTTGTGGAACACAATATTATGACCAGTCCTTTAACAAGAAAAGAATTGCAACACATCCTTTCCTTGACCGAAAATGGTACTGATGACATCATTTCAACTCGTTCAAAAATTTTTCAAAAATTGAATATTGATGTAGAGAGTATTTCGGTATCGGAATTGCTTCATTTGATTGAGCAGTATCCTAGTCTTTTGCGTCGCCCAATTATTATCGATGCTAAACGCATGCAAATCGGTTTTAATGAAGATGAGATTCGTGCTTTTCTCCCTCGTAGTTATCGTAAGCAAGAACTAAAAGAAGCAAGAATGAGAGCTGGTATTAGTTAATGAACAAACAGTATAGTTACCCACTAGATTTGTCGTGGAGCACTGAAGAACTTGCTTCAGTGCTTTCTTTTTTTAATGATGTTGAAGCTGCCTATGAAGGCAAGGTAGAGGCTCAAAAGTTACTGGATTCCTATAAGGGATTCAAGGCGGTCGTGCCAAGCAAGAGTGAAGAGAAACGTTTGGGACGAGAATTTGAAGCAGTTAGTGGCTATTCGCTTTACCGAGCAGTTCAGGCTGCCAAGGAAAAAGGGGAAGGAAAGATTTCTCTTGGAAAGTAAATTTGAATTTGCCAAAGAGCTTGTTAAGAAGGCTGGGCAGTACATCCGTGACCACATGCAGGAAGATTTGTGTGTTGAGACCAAGTCCTCTCCAACAGATTTGGTGACCAGACTGGACAAGGAAGTTCAGGAACTCTTGGTTGGTGAGATTTTGTCCCGTTATCCTGGTGATAAGATTTGTGCTGAAGAAGGTTGTCTGAGAGCTTCGGTTCAAGAGGGCAATGTTTGGGTCATTGATCCGATTGATGGTACCAATAATTTTGTCGCCCAGCAGGAAGACTTTGCTGTTATGGTGGCTTATTTTGAAAATGGTCAAGGCCAGTTTGGTCTGATTTATGATGTGGTCAAGGGGGATTGTTATCACGGTGGTGGAGCCTTTCCAGTTTGTCTAAATGATAAACCCCTAGCTCCCTTTAAAGCAAAACCACTTAGAGCTTTTCTCATTGCAGGGAATAGTGGTATGCTGGAAACCAATGAATGGGGTTTGGCTGATTTGAGTCGAGCTGTACTTGGTGTTCGAGTCTATGGGAGTGCGGCCATTAGTTTTGCCAAGATTTTGTCAGGACGTTTGTTGACCTATGTCACCTATCTGCAACCATGGGATTATGCTGCGGCTAGTATTTTAGGGGAAAGTCTGGGCTATCGGGTTGTGACCCTTTCTGGTCAACCGCTTGATTTTCAAACCAGACAACCGGTCATGATGGTGCCTCTTGAGATGCAGGAGGAAATTCAGTCCTATATTTACGAAAGGAAAAGAACTTAGATGCAATTTCCAGAAGGATTTGTTGAAAAATATGAAGAGATACTAGGAGATGAGGCAAGAGATTTTCTTGCCTCTTTTGAGGAGGAAGCGGTTTCGGCCTTTCGGGTTAATCCTTTAAAAGAAGCGCCAGGTTCCTTTCCTGATGCCATTCCTCAAACCCCTTGGGGCTACTATGGGAAGGTTTCAGGAAAATCGCCTGAACATGCTACTGGTTTGGTTTATTCGCAAGAGCCTGCTGCTCAGATGGTGGCTCAGGTAGCCCAGCCCAGTCCTGGTATGAAAGTCTTGGACTTGGCAGCTGCACCGGGTGGAAAATCAACTCAGCTGGCAGCCTATCTAGCAGGGGAGGGTTTTCTTGTTTCCAATGAAATTTCAAGCAAACGGGCTAAGATTTTAGTAGAAAACATGGAGCGATTTGGAGCGACAAATGTCGTGGTGACCAATGAATCTGCTGACCGTTTGGCCAAGGTCTTTAAAGGCTATTTTGACCTGATTGTCCTTGATGCCCCTTGCTCTGGTGAAGGGATGTTTCGTAAGCAACCAGATGCTATGGACTATTGGAGCTTAGATTATCCAAATCAATGTGCTAGCTTGCAAAGAGAAATTCTGGAAGATGCAGTAACCATGCTAGCTGAAGGTGGTCGCTTGGTTTATTCAACCTGTACCTGGGCACATGAGGAAAACGAAGAGATTGTCAAGTGGTTGCTGGAAGAGTATGATTTTGACTTGTTGCCAGTAGAGCATATCAATGGAATGGTAGCTGGTATTGACTTGCCAGAAACGGCTCGGATGTACCCTCATCAGTTTAAGGGAGAGGGGCAGTTTGTCGCTCATTTACAATTTAAAGGTGAAAATCCAGCCCCAAAATGTAAGGCAAGCAAGAGCAATCTCAGCCGAGAACAAGTTACTTTGTGGCAGGAATTTGCCCAAAAACACTTGAAGGTCAATCTAAGGGGAATCTTGCAGACTTTTGGTGACCAACTTTATCTCTTGCCCGAACTCTTGCCAGATTTAGGAAAACTCAAGATTGCTCGCAATGGACTGCATTTGGGTACTTTTAAGAAGAAACGTTTTGAACCCAGTTTTGCTCTTGGTCTAGCCTTGAAACCGAGTCAGGTCAAGCAATCGGTTGAAATTGACCAAGAAGGATTTGTGAAGTATGTAGCTGGAGAAACCGTTCAGCTGGCGGAAAGTCTGCCAAATGGTTGGTACCAAGTTTTGGTTCAAGGCAACGGTTTGGGCTTTGCTAAAGTGACTGGAAATGTTTTGAAAAATTATTTTCCAAAAGGCCTCAGATTCAAGTGAAAATGCTAGTCAAAGTAGCTTGTCTATGTTATAGTGGAAGTATGGATTTTTTTCAAATTGTCTTTCATTTTAAGTCAAAATTGGTGGAGATGGGAACTAAGCAAATTTCTAGTTAAACCAAGCTAATACTCTTCGAAAATCTCTTCAAACCGCGTCAACGTCGCCTTGCCGTATATATGTGACTGACTTTGTCAGTCTTATCTACAACCTCAAAGCGGTGCTTTGAGCAACCTGCGGCTAGTTTCCTAGTTTGCTCTTTGATTTTCATTGAGTATAAGAACTTTAGTTGGCTCCTAATTTTCAAAAGAAAAACATAAATAAATAGTTGAAAAAATTCACAGCATTCACCATTATTTTCAAGGAGAAAAACAGTGAAAAAAAGGAAAAAACTCGCTCTATCCCTTGCAGCTCTTTTGCTGGCAGGTTCTTTGGCGGGATGTGCTAGCTGGATTGACCGTGGAGAATCCATGACAGCTGTTGGCTCAACGGCTCTTCAGCCCTTGGTCGAAGCAGCAGCAGATGAATTTGGCTCTATGCACGTTGGAAAAACAGTTAATGTCCAAGGTGGTGGATCTGGTACAGGTCTGTCTCAGGTTCAGTCTGGAGCCGTTGATGTAGGAAATTCAGATGTATTTGCCGAGGAAAAAGACGGTATCAACGCATCCGCTCTAGTGGACCATAAGGTAGCCGTAGCGGGCTTGGCAGTGATTGTGAACAAGGAAGTTGATGTTGAAAATCTGACAACTGAACAACTCCGTAGTATCTTCACAGGTCAAGTGACCAACTGGAAAGAAGTCGGTGGGAAGGATTTAGCCATCTCTATTATCAACCGTGCAGCAAGTTCTGGTTCGCGTGCAACCTTTGATAGTGTTATCATGGATGGTCAATCTGCCGTGCAGAGTCAAGAACAGGATTCAAATGGAATGGTCAAAAACATTGTTTCCCAGACACCAGGAGCCATTTCTTACCTAGCCTTTGCCTATGTGGATGACTCAGTTAAGCGCATGAAGTTGAATGGCTATGAGCCGATTGCAGAAAATGTTACGACCAATAACTGGCCTTTGTGGTCTTATGAACACATGTACACCCTAGGCCAACCAAATGAATTGGTGGCAGAATTCCTCAACTTTGTCCTCTCAGATGAAGCGCAAAGTGGAATCGTTAAGGGAATGGGCTATATTTCTATCAAGGAAATGAAGGTTGAAAAAGATGCTGTTGGAACGGTGACAGCACTAGAAGGGAGTCACTAATGAATCAAGAAGAATTAGCTAAAAAATTACTTTCTCCCTCAAAGAACTCTCGTTTAGAGAAACTTGGAAAAGGCTTGACCTTTGCCTGTCTGTCTTTGATTGTCATCATTGTGGCTATGATTTTGATTTTCGTAGCTCAAAAAGGTTTGTCGACCTTCTTTGTAAATGGGGTCAATATCTTTGATTTCCTTTTTGGTCAAACTTGGAATCCTTCAGGTAAACAATTTGGTGCCCTTCCTATGATTTTGGGTTCCTTTATTGTCACAATCCTATCAGCCCTTATCGCAACTCCTTTTGCCATCGGAGCAGCTGTCTTTATGACCGAGGTCTCACCAAAAGGTGCTAGAATCTTGCAACCAGCAATTGAATTGCTAGTCGGGATTCCTTCAGTCGTGTATGGATTTATCGGTTTGCAGGTCGTAGTTCCCTTTGTTCGCAGTGTCTTTGGCGGAACTGGTTTTGGGATTTTGTCAGGGATTTTCGTTCTTTTTGTCATGATTTTACCGACGGTAACCTTTATGACAACGGATAGCTTGCGTGCGGTGCCTCGTCACTACCGCGAAGCTAGTTTGGCTATGGGGGCTACTCGTTGGCAAACCATCTGGCGCGTGACTTTGAAGGCAGCGCGTTCAGGGATTTTCACAGCAGTGGTCTTTGGGATGGCGCGTGCCTTTGGTGAGGCCTTGGCCATTCAGATGGTCGTCGGAAACTCAGCCGTTGTCCCAACTTCATTGACAACACCTGCTGCAACATTGACCTCTGTGTTGACCATGGGTATCGGAAATACCGTTATGGGAACCGTTGATAATAACGTACTTTGGTCACTGGCCTTAGTCTTGCTCTTGATGAGTTTGGCATTTAACAGTGTGATTAAATTGATTACGAAAGAAAGAGGAAAGAAAAACTATGCACGCTAAGAAATTAGATAAAATTGCAACAGCTGTCCTCTACTCAATTGCAGGAATCATCGTTGCCATCTTGGCATCCTTGATTCTTTATATCTTGGTTCGTGGTTTGCCCCACATCTCTTGGTCTTTCTTGACTGGCAAATCATCTTCTTACCAAGCAGGTGGAGGGATTGGAATTCAGCTCTATAATTCCTTCTTCCTTCTGGTCATTACCTTGATTATTTCTGTGCCCTTGTCTATGGGGGCTGGGATTTTCCTAGCTGAATATGCCAAAAAAGGTCCTGTAACCAACTTTGTCAGAACCTGTATTGAAATCTTGTCTTCACTGCCATCAGTGGTTGTGGGTCTCTTTGGTTACTTGATCTTTGTAGTTCAGTTTGAGTATGGATTTTCAATTATTTCAGGGGCCTTGGCCTTGACAGTCTTTAACTTGCCTCAGATGACTCGTAATGTTGAGGACAGTTTGAAACACGTTCACCATACGCAACGTGAGGCTGGTCTGGCCCTTGGAATTTCTCGTTGGGAGACAGTGGTCCATGTGGTCATTCCAGAAGCCCTACCAGGTATTGTGACGGGGGTTGTCTTGGCCTCTGGTCGTATCTTTGGTGAGGCTGCGGCTCTTATCTATACAGCAGGACAATCCGCTCCAGCCCTTGACTGGTCTAACTGGAATATTCTCAGTGTGACCAGCCCAATCTCTATCTTCCGTCAAGCAGAAACCTTAGCTGTCCATATTTGGAAAGTCAATAGTGAAGGTACTATTCCAGATGGAACCATTGTATCAGCAGGTTCTGCAGCCGTCCTCCTCATCTTTATCCTCATCTTTAACTTTGGAGCTCGCAAACTCGGAAGCTACCTACATAAGAAATTAACCGCTGCCTAAAGGAGAAGCCATGTCAAAATATAATTGGGATGAAAAGCATATCATCACCTTTCCTGAAGAGAAAGTGGCCCTCTCTACCAAGGATTTACATGTTTACTACGGTAAAAAAGAATCCATCAAGGGCATCGATATGCAATTTGAAAAAAATAAAATTACAGCCTTAATTGGACCTTCTGGTTCAGGGAAATCAACCTACCTCCGCAGTCTCAATCGCATGAATGATACCATTGATATTGCCAAGGTCACAGGTCAAATTCTCTATCAAGGGATTGATGTTAACCGTCCAGAAATCAATGTTTATGAGATGCGTAAACACATCGGGATGGTCTTCCAACGACCAAATCCCTTCGCCAAGTCTATCTACCGCAATATCACTTTTGCTCATGAACGTGCAGGAGTTAAGGACAAGCAAGTCTTGGAAGAAATTGTAGAAACCTCTCTTCGTCAAGCTGCCCTTTGGGACCAGGTCAAAGATGATTTGCACAAGTCAGCCTTGACCCTATCAGGTGGCCAGCAGCAACGTCTCTGTATCGCTCGTGCTATCTCTGTTAAACCAGATATTCTCTTGATGGATGAGCCGGCGTCAGCCTTGGATCCCATTGCGACAGCCCAGCTGGAAGAAACCATGTTGGAATTAAAGAAGGACTTTACCATCATCATCGTGACCCACAGTATGCAACAGGCTGCGCGTGCTAGTGACTACACAGGATTTTTCTACTTGGGTGACTTGATCGAGTACGATAAGACCTCTAATATTTTCCAAAATGCCAAACTACAGTCAACCAATGACTATGTAACAGGACACTTTGGATAGAAAGGAAACAGTATGAAAGAAGCGATTTTACAGGTATCAGACCTGTCCGTTTACTACAATCAGAAAAAGGCCTTGAATAGTGTTTCCCTATCTTTCCAACCTAAGGAAATTACAGCTTTGATCGGTCCATCTGGATCAGGAAAGTCAACCCTTCTCAAGGCTATCAACCGCATGGGAGACCTCAATCCAGAGGTGACCACAACTGGTTCGGTGGTTTACAACGGCCACAACATCTACAGTCCACGTACTGATACAGTTGAATTGCGGAAGGAAATCGGTATGGTTTTCCAACAACCAAATCCCTTCCCTATGTCTATCTACGAAAATGTTGTTTATGGGCTTCGTATCAATGGAGTTAAGGACAAGCAAGTTCTGGATGAAGCGGTAGAAAAAGCCTTGCAACGAGCTTCTATCTGGGATGAGGTCAAGGATCGCCTGCATGATTCAGCTATCGGGCTTTCAGGTGGACAACAGCAACGTGTCTGTGTTGCCCGTGTCTTGGCAACCAGTCCTAAAATCATTCTCCTGGATGAACCGACTTCAGCTCTGGACCCTATCTCGGCTGGTAAGATTGAGGAAACCTTGTATGGTCTAAAAGATAAATACACCATGCTCTTGGTTACGCGTTCCATGCAACAAGCCTCTCGTATCTCTAACAAGACAGGATTTTTCCTAGATGGAGATTTGATTGAGTTTAACGATACCAAGAAGATGTTCCTAAACCCACAACACAAGGAAACAGAAGATTATATTTCAGGAAAATTTGGATAAGGAGATAAATGATGTTACGTTCTCAATTTGAGGAAGATTTAGAGAAATTGCACAACCAGTTCTATGCTATGGGACAAGAAGTGCTATCCCAAATCAATCGGACAGTGCTTGCCTTTGTTACGCATGACCGTGATTTAGCTAAGGAAGTCATCGAAGACGATGCAGAAGTAAATGAATACGAAGTGAAATTGGAGAAGAAATCATTTGAAATGATTGCCCTTCAACAACCAGTTTCTCAAGACTTGCGTACTGTTCTAACAGTCTTAAAAGCCGTATCTGACTTGGAGCGTATGGGGGATCATGCTGTTTCCATTGCAAAAGCAGCCATTCGTATGAAGGGGGAGCAACGTATTCCAGCTGTTGAAGAAGAAATCAAGAGAATGGGTCGCGATGTCAAGAATTTCGTTGAAGCAGCCCTTGAACTCTATCTGAATGGTTCAGTAGATCAGGCCTATGAAGTAGCAGCTATGGATGAAAAAATCAACCATTACTTTGATAGCATTCGTGACTTGGCTACAGAAGAAATCAAGAAAAATCCTGATTCCATTGTTACAGGTCGTGATTATTTCCAAGTCATTGCTTTCTTGGAACGTATTGGGGATTATGCTAAGAATATCTGTGAATGGGTTGTTTACTTTGAAACAGGTAAGATTGTCGAACTATAAAATAGTTTCATTCTGTATAAAAAGGAGCTTGAAATCAATTGATAGCTCCTTTTATTGAATGAAAAAAATATTTTTAAGATAAAAATTCAAAAAACACTTGACAAGTAAGGTGGATAGCGTTATAATTATACAAAATTAACAGAGAGGTTGTTTATTTATGAAATCAAAAAAATGGATATTTGTTTTATGTAGCTTTCTTGCAACTTTCTTCTTAGTGGCTTGCCAGTCGGGTTCGAATGGTTCTCAGTCAGCTGTTGAAGCCATTAAGCAAAAGGGGAAATTAGTTGTGGCTACTAGTCCTGACTATGCACCTTTTGAATTCCAATCCTTAGTTGACGGAAAAAACCAGGTAGTCGGTGCGGATATTGATATGGCTCAGGCTATCGCTGATGAACTTGGGGTGAAATTGGAAATCTCAAGCATGAGTTTTGACAATGTCTTGACCAGTCTTCAAACTGGTAAGGCTGACCTAGCGGTTGCGGGAATTAGCGCTACTGACGAGAGAAAAGAAGTCTTTGATTTTTCAATCCCTTATTATGAAAACAAGATTAGTTTCTTGGTTCGTAAGGCTGATGTAGAAAAATACAAGGATTTAACTAGCCTTGAAAGTGCTAATATTGCAGCCCAAAAAGGGACTGTTCCAGAATCAATGGTCAAGGAACAATTGCCAAAAGCTCAGTTGACTTCCCTAACCAATATGGGTGAAGCTGTTAATGAATTACAGGCTGGAAAAGTAGATGCTGTTCATATGGATGAGCCTGTTGCTCTTAGCTATGCTGCTAAAAATGCAGATCTAGCTGTCGCAACTGTCAGCTTGAAGATGAAGGATGGCGAAGCCAATGCCGTTGCCCTTAGAAAAAATAGTGCTGATTTGAAAGAAGTGGTGGACAAGGTTATCCAAAAACTCAAGGATGACGGTACCTACCAAAAATATCTTGAAAAGGCAGCAACCTTAACAGAAGTTGAAGAATAATACTCAATGAAAATCAAAGAGCAAACTAGGAAGCTAGCCGCAAGCTGCTCAAAGCACTGCTTTGAGGTTGTAGATAAGACTGACGAAGTCAGTTACATATATCTACGGTAAGGCGACGCTGACGTGGTTTGAAGAGATTTTCGAAGAGTATAAGAAAAAAGCAGAGTTGGAAGTCAATCCAATTCTGCTTTTAAATAGTTTAAAACCTTTTCCAGATTGTCTAAGGACACCTTGGCAAATTGATAAGGACAGGCACACAAGTAAGCCTCTTCAAAGAAATCCAAGCCCAGTTGGCTGTGTTTGAGACTGGCAATTTTAGGGTATCGTCTGAGATCAAGCAATATACCATCGTGTAGGGGAAAATGAGGAAGGGGACAAGGAGTGTTAGCTAGTCTTTCCTCGATTTGTTTTTGGTAAGCTTCCTGATTGGATAAGCGAGCAAGCCGATTTTTCTCAAATAATTGACTGTCAATATAGAGTGACAGGGCCTTTTGCATGATGAGGTTGCTGTCGTAGTCTAGGATATTTTTGTAGGCCACAAAGGCTTCTTTGATAGCATTTGGAAGGATGAGTGCTGTTATTCGCAGGGCTGGAAAGAGGCTGGTTGAGAAGGACTTGATGTAAATGACCCGTTCCTCTGTATCCAGATAGTGGAAGGTCTGGCCCCTCTTGGAGTCCAAATCACCCAGATAGTCGTCCTCTACGATATAGACACCATACTTGGCAGCTAAGTCAAGAATAGTCTGTTTGTCCTGCTCAGAATAGGAATGGCCAAGGGGATAGTGAAATCGAGGAATGGTATAGAAAAACTTAATTTTTCCTGTTTTGAAGTGGCCTTCCAGTTCCTCCAAGTCAATCCCATCAATGCCTCGTTCAATCGTTTGATAGTCCAGACCTTGAGCAATCAAGAGACGATTCATCCGATGGTAGGTCGGTTGTTCCACCAAGATTTCCTTAGCTTGGCTAGGAAAGGAAATTTGAGAGAGGATAAAAAGGGCTTGTTGGGTTCCAGAAGTCAGTACCAGTTGGTCAGTCTTGCAGTAGAGAGCTTGGTCAAAGAGCAGTTTATGAATGGATTGTCTTAGGTCTTCTAATCCTTCTTGGTTATCATAGTAGTTGAAGAGGTAGTTTTCCCGGCCAATCAAGGTTTCATTGATACAGAGTCGGAAATCGTCATAGGCACTGGCGTGTTCATCGGTAACCTCGATTTCTAGGTCCTGGTGTTGCCCTTGTTCTAGGACATAGTAACCACTCTGGGGCTTGGCATAGAGGTATTGTTCGTGCCGTAATTCCAGAAGGGCTCTCTGAATGGTGTCCTTGCTACAGTGAAAGTCAAGGCTCAGTTGACGGATAGAAGGCAGGCGGCTACCCGTTGGAAAGCGTCCAGACTCGATACTATTTTTCAGATAAGCTACGACCTCTTGGTACTTACTTTGTTTTTTCATTCTAGACCTCCCTTGATTTTGTTACATTGTACCCTTTTTTTTCCTTCTTGGCAATGTCTAGAGTGTTTCTCTCGTTCACATCTAGGGGCAAATGTGGTATACTTAGGAGTAACATTTATAGAATAACAGACAAGAAAGTGAATGGATAAGAACGTGCAGGAACCAGTGAAATTATTTCAATACAATACCCTTGGAGCCTTGATGGCTGGCCTTTATGGTGGGACCATGACTGTGGGAGAATTACTTAAGCATGGTGACCTTGGTTTGGGAACCTTGGATTCCATTGATGGAGAATTGATTGTTTTGGATGGTAAGGCTTATCAGGCCAAAGGGTCAGGAAATCAGCCAGAGATTGTGGAGGTGTCGCCAGATGCCCTTATTCCTTACGCAGCAGTAGTACCTCATCAGGCAGAAGTCATTTTCCGCCAGCGCTTTGAGATGACAGACAAGGAATTGGAAGAACGGATTGAGTCTTATTATGATGGGGAAAATCTTTTCCGCTCGATCAAGATTCGTGGGGAATTTTCTCATATGCATGTGCGCATGATTCCTAAGTCGACACCAGAGACCAAGTTTGCTGATGTCGCAACCCATCAACCGGAATATCGTCGAGACAATGTATCAGGAAGCATCGTTGGTTTCTGGACGCCTGAGATTTTCCATGGAGTCAGTGTGGCAGGCTACCATCTGCACTTCATATCAGATGATTTGACTTTCGGTGGTCATGTCATGGACTTTGTCATCAAGGAAGGCATTATTGAGGTGGGAGCTGTTGACCAGTTGGACCAACGTTTCCCAGTCCAAGACCGTCAATACTTGTTTGCTAAGTTCAATGTTGACGAGATGAAAAAAGATATTGAAAAGGCAGAATAGGAGAAGAAAATGACTATTCATATCATTATTACCATGGTGCTGTTGCTGACTTTCTTGATAGGAAGCATTTGGTATGCCAAAAAGAAACACCAGATTAATCTAGCTGTCTTGGGCTTGGGGGCTGTTGCTTTCTTTGTCTCTTCACAGATTTTAGAAAAACTGGTGCATATCTTGGTTTTACATCCTCAAAAAGACGGTAGTATTGCCCTCATGCAAGACCATCCGCTTGTCTATATCATCTATGGCCTAGCCATGGCAGCATTTTTTGAGGAAACTGCTCGTCTTATTTTCTTCAAATGGTTGGAGAAAAAGAGAAGTTTGGAAAAGGCAGATGCATTGGCCTATGGATTGGGGCATGGTGGCTTGGAGTTGATTTTCCTAGGTCTTACTAGTTTGATTAATCTCTACATCGTTCTCTCAGCAGTTCAAACGCAAAATCCACAGGTTATGCAATTGCTGTCTGAAAATATGTTGAAAACTATTCAGTCGCTATCAGTCTGGCAGATTTATTTGCTTGGTTTTGAGAGAATCTTGGCCCTAGGTTTCCAATTACTCTTGACTGTTTGGGTTTACCAAGCTGTTCGCCAGAAGAAATGGATTTATCTCCTAGCAGCCTATGGCCTACATGCCTTCTTTGACCTGGTACCATCTCTAGCTCAAGTAGGATGGATTACAAGTCCAGTCTTGGTTGAAGTTGTCCTAGCACTGGAACTTGTTCTGCTTGCCTATGGAACCAAGGCTATCTTTTGCAAAAAATCATAAGAAAAGGGGGCAACCTCTTTTTTTGTTTAAAATAAGCTCAAGATTTTTTTAGGGTCGTCAAATGGTCTTAAAAATGGTATAATGGAATGAATTTTGTAAAAGGAAGAGTGTCATGTCAGTAAAAGAAAAAATGCTTGAAATCTTAGAAGGGATTGATATCCGTTTTAAGGAACCCTTGCATAGCTATAGTTATACAAAAGTAGGTGGAGAGGCCGATTATTTGGTCTTTCCACGAAATCGTTTTGAGTTGGCTCGCGTTGTTAAATTTGCCAATCAAGAAAATATTCCTTGGATGGTCCTTGGGAATGCTAGCAACATCATTGTCCGTGATGGTGGGATTCGTGGATTTGTCATCTTGTGTGACAAGCTCAATAATGTTTCCGTTGATGGCTATACCATTGAAGCAGAAGCTGGTGCTAACTTGATTGAAACGACACGCATTGCCCTTCGTCATAGTTTGACTGGCTTTGAGTTTGCTTGTGGCATTCCAGGGAGCGTCGGTGGAGCTGTTTTCATGAATGCAGGTGCCTATGGTGGTGAGATCGCCCACATCTTGCAGTCTTGTAAGGTCTTGACCAAGGATGGAGAAATCGAGACCCTGTCTGCCAAAGATTTGGCTTTTGGTTACCGCCATTCAGCCATTCAAGAGTCTGGTGCAGTTGTCTTGTCAGCTAAATTTGCCCTAGCCCCAGGAACCCATCAGGTTATCAAGCAGGAAATGGACCGCTTGACGCACCTACGTGAACTCAAGCAACCTTTAGAATATCCATCTTGTGGTTCGGTCTTTAAGCGTCCAGTAGGTCATTTTGCAGGTCAATTAATTTCAGAAGCTGGCTTGAAAGGCTATCGTATCGGTGGCGTAGAAGTGTCAGAAAAGCACGCAGGATTTATGATCAATGTTGCTGACGGAACGGCCAAAGACTACGAAGACTTGATTGAGTCTGTGATCGAAAAAGTCAAGGAACACTCTGGCGTTACTCTTGAGAGAGAAGTCCGTATTTTAGGTGAAAGCAAGTAGGAAGCTGTATTTGAAAGCTGCTGCTATGTCATGGAAAGGGGGTGAAAGCCTATCGTTAGTGCAGAAGAATGTAGGCAGTTTAATCTCCTACACGAGGTAGTGGCGGCCTGACAGAGCCCTGATCTGTTAATCTATGAAAAAGAAGGAATAAATGACAATTGAAAAAACCAATTATTGAATTCAAAAACGTCTCTAAAGTTTTTGAAGACAGCAACACCAAGGTTCTCAAAGACATCAACTTTGAGTTGGAAGAAGGGAAATTCTATACCCTTCTAGGCGTATCTGGTTCAGGGAAATCAACTATCCTAAACATCATTGCAGGTTTGCTAGATGCGACGACTGGAGATATTTTGCTGGACGGTGTTCGTATCAACGACATCCCAACCAACAAGCGAGACGTCCATACCGTTTTCCAATCTTATGCCTTGTTTCCACATATGAATGTGTTTGAAAATGTTGCTTTTCCACTTCGCTTGCGTAAAATTGACAAGAAAGAAATCGAGCAACGCGTAGCGGAAGTTCTCAAGATGGTTCAGTTGGAAGGTTACGAAAAACGTTCCATTCGTAAACTATCTGGAGGACAACGTCAGCGTGTGGCTATTGCCCGTGCCATCATCAACCAACCTCGTGTGGTTTTGTTGGACGAGCCTCTGTCAGCGCTTGACTTAAAATTACGAACAGATATGCAGTACGAACTGCGTGAACTGCAACAACGATTGGGCATTACCTTTGTTTTTGTTACTCACGATCAGGAAGAAGCCTTGGCTATGAGTGACTGGATTTTTGTCATGAATGATGGCGAGATTGTCCAGTCTGGAACACCTGTGGACATCTACGATGAGCCGATTAACCATTTTGTTGCCACCTTTATCGGTGAGTCAAATATCTTGCCAGGTACCATGATTGAGGACTACTTGGTTGAGTTTAACGGCAAACGCTTTGAAGCGGTCGATGGTGGGATGAAGCCGAATGAACCTGTTGAGGTCGTGATTCGTCCAGAGGACTTGCGGATTACCCTTCCTGAAGAAGGCAAGCTCCAAGTTAAGGTCGATACCCAGCTCTTCCGTGGGGTGCACTATGAAATTATCGCCTATGACGAACTTGGAAATGAATGGATGATCCACTCAACTCGTAAGGCCATCGTGGGTGAGGAAATCGGTCTGGACTTTGAACCAGAAGACATCCACATCATGCGTCTCAACGAAACCGAAGAAGAGTTCGATGCTCGTATCGAAGAATATGTGGAAATTGAAGAGCAAGAAGCAGGTCTAATCAATGCAATCGAGGAGGAAAGAGATGAAGAAAACAAGCTCTAAACTCTTTGTAGTGCCTTATATGCTCTGGATTGCCCTCTTTGTCCTCGCCCCCTTGGTCTTGATTTTCGGTCAATCCTTTTTCAACATCGAAGGCCAGTTCAGTTTAGAAAACTATAAATCCTACTTTGCGTCACAAAACTTGACCTATCTTAAAATGAGCTTCAACTCTGTACTCTATGCAGGGATTGTGACCTTTGTGACCCTGCTAATCAGCTATCCGACGGCCCTCTTCTTAACCCGTCTTAAGCACCGTCAACTCTGGCTCATGCTGATTATTCTGCCAACCTGGATCAACCTTCTTCTTAAGGCTTATGCCTTTATCGGGATTTTTGGTCAAAATGGCTCTATTAACCAATTTTTGGAATTCATCGGAATTGGTTCACAACAGTTACTCTTTACCGATTTCTCCTTTATCTTTGTCGCAAGCTACATCGAGCTTCCCTTTATGATTTTGCCGATTTTCAATGTCTTGGACGATATGGATAACAATCTCATCAATGCCAGCTATGACCTAGGTGCGACCAAGTGGGAGACCTTCCGTCATGTCATCTTCCCTCTGTCTATGAACGGAGTGAGAAGTGGGGTCCAATCTGTCTTTATCCCAAGTTTGAGTCTCTTCATGCTGACCCGTTTGATTGGTGGAAACCGAGTTATCACACTAGGTACAGCCATTGAGCAGAACTTCCTGACCAATGACAACTACGGTATGGGTTCTACCATCGGTGTGATTCTTATCCTGACCATGTTCATCACCATGTGGGTGACCAAGGAAAGGAGAGAGCGATGAAAAAATTTGCCAACCTTTATCTGGGACTGGTCTTTCTTGTCCTCTACCTGCCTATTTTTTACTTGATTGGCTATGCCTTTAATGCAGGCAACGACATGAATAGCTTTACAGGCTTTAGCTTGAGCCATTTTAAAACCATGTTTAGCGATGGTCGTCTCATGTTGATTGTGACCCAGACCTTTTTCTTGGCCTTTCTGTCAGCCTTGATTGCGACCATTATCGGGACTTTTGGTGCTATTTACATCTACCAGTCTCGTAAGAAATACCAAGAAGCCTTTCTATCACTCAATAATATCCTCATGGTTGCGCCTGATGTTATGATTGGTGCCAGCTTCTTGATTCTCTTTACCCAACTCAAGTTTTCACTTGGCTTTTTGACTGTTCTTTCTAGTCACGTGGCCTTCTCCATTCCTATCGTGGTCTTGATGGTCTTGCCACGTCTAAAGGAAATGAATGGGGATATGATTCATGCGGCCTATGATTTGGGAGCCAGTCAATTTCAGATGTTCAAGGAAATCATGCTTCCTTACCTGACACCGTCTATCATTGCAGGTTATTTCATGGCCTTTACCTATTCGCTGGATGACTTTGCCGTGACCTTCTTTGTAACGGGAAATGGCTTTTCAACCCTGTCGGTCGAGATTTACTCTCGTGCTCGCAAGGGAATTTCGCTAGAAATCAATGCCCTGTCTGCCCTTGTCTTTCTCTTTAGTATTATCCTAGTAGTTGGATATTACTTTATCTCACGTGAGAAGGAGGAGCAAGCATGAAAAAACTCTATTCATTTTTAGCAGGAATTGTAGCGATTATCCTGGTCTTGTGGGGAATTGCGACTCATCTAGATAGTAAAATCAATAGCCGAGATAGTCAAAAACTGGTTATCTACAACTGGGGTGACTATATCGATCCAGAACTCTTGGAGCAATTCACAGAAGAAACAGGCATCCAAGTCCAGTATGAGACCTTTGATTCCAACGAAGCCATGTATACTAAGATTAAGCAGGGTGGAACGACCTACGACATTGCCATTCCTAGTGAATACATGATCAACAAGATGAAGGATGAAGACCTCTTGGTTCCGCTTGACTATTCAAAAATTGAAGGTCTTGAAAATATCGGACCAGAGTTCCTCAACCAGTCCTTTGACCCAGGAAATAAATTCTCCATCCCTTACTTCTGGGGAACCTTGGGAATTGTCTACAATGAAACCATGGTAGAGGAAGCGCCTGAGCATTGGGATGACCTCTGGAAGCCAGAGTATAAGAACTCTATCATGCTTTTTGATGGGGCGCGTGAGGTACTGGGACTAGGACTCAATTCGCTAGGTTACAGCCTCAACTCCAAGGATAGCCAGCAGTTGGAAGAGACAGTGGACAAGCTCTACAAGTTGACTCCAAATATCAAGGCTATTGTGGCGGATGAGATGAAGGGCTACATGATTCAGAACAACGCTGCTATCGGAGTGACCTTCTCTGGTGAAGCCAGCCAAATGCTAGAAAAAAATGAAAATCTACGCTATGTGGTACCAACTGAGGCCAGCAACCTTTGGTTTGACAATATGGTTATACCAAAAACAGTCAAAAACCAAGATGCAGCCTATGCCTTTATTAACTTTATGTTGAAACCTGAAAATGCTCTCAAAAATGCAGAGTATGTCGGCTATTCAACACCAAACCTACCAGCTAAGGAATTACTCCCAGAGGAGAAAAAAGAAGACAAAGCCTTCTATCCTGATGCTGAAACCATGAAACACCTAGAAGTTTATGAGAAATTTGACCATAAATGGACAGGAAAATATAGCGACCTCTTCCTACAGTTTAAAATGTATCGGAAGTAGGAGTAGAACGTATGAAAACGGATCAGTCAAGCTGGTTCGTTTTTTAAAAAATAAAAGGCAATTTTCGTAACGGTATCTTTTTCTATGATAGTTGCTTATTTTCTTTCTCAGTAGTATACTAAGTTTAACCTTACAGAAAGCGGTAACAAATAATGAAAATATCTACTTTTTTCAAAAAATTTTTTTGGCCAGCCTTTTTGACTGTTCAGCAAACTGTTATACTATTCTCTCTAAAGGATGGTTTGGATCGACAATAACTAACAACTGATTCCATACATTTGGTGATAGGGTTCTTTATATTTGTAAATATTTTCGAAGCTATCTTTAACAATTCAAAACTTTGGAATAAAAGTTGGGATAAAAAGAGTGATAGTAGTAAGAAAAAATATATTCTGAAAAAGTAATCTGAGATGTAGGAAATGGGTGGTAACTTCTAAAACTAACTTCCAGTTTCCCACAACCTAGCTTTTAGTATGAGAAAAATGCGTGAAATCAGTGGAAATCCGTCTTAGACTAACTTCCACTGGTTTTCTTTTTCTTGATATATAAGGGTTCAAAAGCGAAAAGACTCAGAAAAAAGTGCACGACAAATAGCCCTAAAACAGAGTCGTCTTAGAGTAAATTCCAGTTGCTAGCGTTTAGTGTGAGACTTTTCGATGGTGATAAGATGTGTAGTTAGAGGGGAAAATTCCCTTTATTTCAATAAATCAGGTGATAAGTGTGTGTCTTCTGGTTTGACAAATTGGCAACCCAGAAGAGCAGCGATGTCCTCGCCAAAGGTGAAGGTGAAGACGTCGTAAGCAGATTTTCCTTGAAACTCTTCTCGTTTCAAGGAATTGACATGGGAAATGACTAGATTGACGTCTTTCTGAGTCAGCTGGTCAAAGGAAGTGCCCTTGGGAAGAATGGCTCGCAAAACCGTATGGTTCTTCTCAATCCGCCCCTTCTGGTCAGGACGGCTAGGGTCGCAGAAGTAGAGGTGAGACTTCCCATCAATGTCTCGCTCAAGCTCCTCCACATAGGCGAACTCAGATCCGTTGTCTGTGAGAATGACAGGGAACAGCTGATGGAACGCACACCCTCCGTCCATGACTCTTTCTTTCAAAGCTGCGAATTTAGTGGCGACCTCCAGAGCGGTCTTGTTGTTCAAAAGCAGGGCGAAGAGGAAGTTGCAGAAGGAAACGTTGAAGGTGAGCAGTAGCTTTCCACCAGGTCTGCCGATGACCGTGTCCATTTCCAACCATTTGAAGAAATCATCTGTTTCTCGTAACTCTTGGAAATCTTGATAGGTCCGCCCAATTTTCAGCTCTTTAGGAATAGCTACTTTTCTGGATTTTCTGCGTTCCTTGAACGTGACCATCCGAGGGAAATCAATGGGCTTGGCTGTCAGATAGCCCAGCTTGGCATGCCGATACACCGTAGCTTTCGACACAGGTAGGTTATGTGTCTGAATGATATGGTAGATGCTTTGTTTCTTCTGGATGCCTTGGGTTAAGACCTTGTCCATCTGATAAAAACTTTCCTTGTTTAGGGGAATTCCCTGTCTGGATTCCCTCAACATAGTCTCGTACTGCTCCTGTGCCTTTTTCGCGTAGTAAAGATAGCGGTTAAACCCACAATCCGTCCTCTTTTTTGGACAGTTGTTACAGACATAAGGAGCTTTTTTGAGAAGAGGGCAATCCGTGCAATCAGATTTGACGGATGTTGGATGCATGATGCGATTGCGCTTGATTTCCTTTGAAATCGTTGACGGGTCTTTCCCCATCTTCTCAGCGATGGAACGGAAAGTCTCCTGTTGGCTGATTCCAGTTTGGATGTCAATACGGTCTTCTAGAGTGAGATGTTTTTGTTTTTTCGTCATGAGGTGCCTCCTCACGAAAAGTCTCAGACTTAATTCTAGCATAATTCATCGTCTGAGACTAACTTCCAGTTTTGGGAGAGAGATGGAAGTTACTTTGAGAAGTTACGGTAGGAAATGGGTTATTAAATGGGTATCATTTCCAGTTGACGCAGACTTAAAAAAACGTTATAATAAGAAAGTTGAGAATTGATTTTCACTTGTCTTAGTCCAGAGAAATGGCGGTGCTGCGAGCCATCTAAGCTAGGAAGTCATGCTACTCAATTTAACAATTGCATAAGAATAAGAGAATGACAAGTTCATTGAATGAAGGTGGTACCGCGGTTTTTCGCCCTTCGTGATATGAGCTTGTCTTTTGATTTTTGGAGGTGTTGATGAAAACATTTCTTGTCAAACAAAAGTTTCGTCTTGGAGGCGAACGTTTCGCTATCAAGGATGACAGAGGAGAAATCGCCTATCAGGTGGAGGGATCATTTTTTAAGATTCCCAAAACCTTTACCATCTATGATGCTAATGGTGAACAGGTAAGTCAGGTCAGTAAAGAAATCTTGACCTTGCTTCCTCGTTTTGAGATTCAGCTTCGGGATGGCTCGAGTTTTGTCATTCGCAAGAAGTTGACCTTCTGGCGAGATAAGTATGAGTTTGATAATCTAGGTCTTCGTATCGAGGGCAATATCTGGGATTTGGATTTCAAATTGCTGGATGATCGCGATCAGCTGATTGCGGAAATCAAGAAAGAACTCTTCCATTTGACCTCTACCTATACCGTAACGGTTCTTGAGGACGCTTATGCAGACCTAGTCATTTCCCTCTGTGTCGCGATTGACTATGTGGAAATGCTGGAAAGCCAATCAAATTAAAGAAGTAAATAAGGAGACAATATGAAACAACTATCTAGTGCACAAGTACGCCAAATGTGGCTTGATTTCTGGGCGACCAAAGGTCACTCAGTAGAACCATCAGTGAGTTTGGTTCCTGTAAATGACCCAACACTTTTGTGGATCAACTCTGGGGTAGCAACCCTTAAGAAATACTTTGACGGGACTATTATCCCAGAAAATCCACGTATTACCAATGCCCAAAAAGCTATCCGTACTAACGATATCGAAAACGTAGGGAAGACTGCACGTCACCATACCATGTTTGAAATGTTGGGGAACTTCTCTATCGGAGATTACTTCCGTGACGAAGCTATCACTTGGGCTTATGAGCTTTTGACAAGCCCAGAATGGTTTGATTTCCCAGCTGAAAAACTTTACATGACCTACTATCCAGACGATAAAGATTCTTACAACCGCTGGATTGAAGTAGGAGTGGATCCAAGTCACTTGATTCCAATCGAAGATAACTTCTGGGAAATCGGTGCGGGACCTTCTGGACCAGATACAGAGATTTTCTTTGACCGTGGAGAAGCTTTTGACCCAGAAAATATCGGTCTTCGTCTCCTTGCAGAAGATATCGAAAACGACCGTTATATTGAAATCTGGAACATCGTTTTGTCACAATTTAATGCAGATCCTGCTGTTCCTCGTAGCGAGTACAAGGAATTGCCGCACAAGAACATTGATACGGGCGCTGGTTTGGAACGTTTGGTGGCAGTTATCCAAGGGGCTAAGACCAACTTTGAAACGGACCTCTTCATGCCAATCATTCGTGAAGTGGAGAAATTGTCTGGTAAGGTCTATGACCAAGATGGCGACAACATGAGCTTCAAGGTCATCGCTGACCACATCCGTTCCCTTTCATTTGCCATCGGTGATGGTGCCCTTCCTGGAAATGAAGGTCGTGGTTACGTCCTTCGTCGTCTTCTCCGTCGTGCTTCTATGCATGGTCAAAAATTGGGAATCAACGAGCCTTTCCTTTACAAACTCGTTCCAACTGTTGGAAAAATCATGGAAAGCTACTACCCAGAAGTGCTTGAAAAACGTGACTTTATCGAAAAAATCGTTAAGAGCGAAGAAGAATCATTTGCTCGTACCCTTCACTCAGGTCAACACTTTGCCCAAGGCATTGTAGCTGACTTGAAAGAAAAAGGTCAATCTGTCATTGCTGGTCAAGATGTATTCAAACTTTATGACACTTATGGATTCCCAGTTGAATTGACTGAAGAAATCGCTGAAGAAGCTGGCATGACTGTAGACCGTGAAGGTTTTGAAGCAGCTATGAAGGAACAACAAGAACGTGCGCGTGCATCAGCTGTCAAAGGCGGATCTATGGGCATGCAAAATGAAACTCTTCAAAATATCACAGTTGAAAGCCACTTTAACTATAATGCCAGCCAATTGTCTTCTAAATTGGTAGCAATCGTAGCGGACAATACAGAAGTAGAAGCTGTATCCGAAGGAACTGCTTCCCTCATCTTTGCTGAAACGCCATTCTATGCTGAAATGGGTGGACAGGTCGCTGACCACGGACAAATCTTGGATGAGTCAGGTAAGGTTGTGGCTACTGTGACCAATGTTCAAAAAGCACCAAACGGACAAGCTCTTCATACAGTTGAAGTCCTTGCACCACTTGCTTTGAACCAAGAATACACATTGGCAATTGATACAAATCGTCGTCACCGTGTTATGAAAAACCACACTGCGACTCACTTGCTTCACGCTGCCCTTCACAATATCCTTGGAAACCACGCAACACAAGCAGGATCTCTTAACGAAGTTGAATTCCTTCGCTTTGACTTTACCCACTTCCAAGCAGTGACTGCTGATGAATTGCGTGCCATTGAGCAGCAAGTCAATGAAAAAATCTGGGAAGCTCTTGAAGTGAAGACAGTTGAAACGGATATTGACACTGCTAAAGAAATGGGAGCTATGGCCCTTTTTGGTGAGAAATACGGCAAGGAAGTTCGTGTTGTTACTATCGGTGACTACTCTATCGAGCTTTGTGGTGGTACCCACGTTGGCAACACTTCTGAGATTGGACTCTTCAAGATTGTCAAAGAAGAAGGGATTGGTTCTGGAACTCGCCGTATCTTGGCAGTGACTGGTAAGGAAGCCTTTGAGGCTTACCGTGAACAAGAGGATGCTCTTAAAGCTGTCGCAGCAACCTTGAAAACTCCTCAACTTAAAGAAGTACCTCACAAGGTAGAAGGACTTCAAGAACAACTTCGTCAATTGCAAAAAGAAAATACTGAATTGAAAGAAAAAGCTGCATCGGCTGCTGCAGGCGATATCTTCAAGGATGTGAAGGAAGTCAATGCTCACCGTTACATTGCTAGTCAAGTGTCTGTATCAGATGCTGGTGCCCTTCGTACCTTTGCGGACAACTGGAAACAAAAAGACTACTCTGATCTTCTTGTCCTAGTTGCCGCTATCGGTGACAAAGTCAATGTCCTTGTAGCAAGTAAGACAAAAGACCTTCATGCAGGAAATCTTGTCAAAGAATTAGCACCAATCGTCGATGGACGTGGTGGTGGTAAACCAGACATGGCCATGGCAGGAGGAAGCAACCAAGCTAAAATCCAAGAATTGTTGGATGCTGTAGCAGGTAAATTGTAATCAAGTAATACTCTTCGAAAATCTCTTCAAACAACGTCAGCTTCGCCTTGGATTTTATATGTGACTGACTTCGTCAGTCTTATCTACAACCTCAAAGCAGTGCTTTGAGCAACCTGCGGCTAGCTTCCTAGTTTGCTCTTTGATTTTCATTGAGAATAAAGATCTATCCATTTGGGTAGGTCTTTTTGTGAATACAAAAAAAGCCAAATCCGATTGGATCTGGCTTGAATATTATGAACTATTAAATAGTATTGGCTGCCCAGACACTTACAGATCTTGCTGAGACTGGGAATTGTCCATAACCTTCCTCATCGATTGTAACTTGACCTTGGTGATTTCCAAGTAAATCTACAAAAGTTTGGTTAGCCCATTCTTGGCCGATAAACATTGACTTGCTGTTTTCTTGGTCATTTGAGATAAGGACTGCGATTGGGGATTGATTTTCAGCACCTGAACGTACCCAACCGATACAGTTTGCGTCATCAAAGTAGTCTGTTTGCTCTCCATAGGCCAAATCTTTTCGGATGGCTAGGAGGCGGTCAAGGACTTCTTTGAAATCTTGTTGAGCATATTGCCCTGAAATCCCATAGTAGTCGCCGTAAAAGACACATGGAAGGCCATTTTGGCGTAACAGAATGAGGGCGTAGGCTGCTGGTTTGAACCATTCTTCAACGGTAGACTCAAGAGCCTGACCTCGTTGTGTATCGTGGTTGTCGACAAATGTCACAGCCTTGTCAGGTTTGAGTTCAACCAGGCTATCTTTGAAAATGCCACGAAGGTCATAGTTGGAACCTGCTCGACTAGCATCAAAGAGATTCTGGTGGAGACGAACATCGACAAGGTCAAAGCGTTCTTCTGTTTTTTCAAGATAATCTAGATTGGCTTCCTTGTCTGGGTTCCAAAATTCACCAAAAACGTAGAAATCGTCACCGTATTTTTCCTTCATATCGCGGATGAAATTGCGCATAAAGAAAGAATCGATGTGTTTGACTGCATCCAAGCGGAAACCAGCTACACCAGTCGTTTCCATGAACCAGTCAGCCCAGTCATAGATATTTTGGATGACTTCAGGATGTTTAAAGTCTAGGTCAGCATACATGAGGTAGTCGTAGTTTCCGTTCTCGTTATCGACTAATTCCTCGTTGGCCCAGCCTTTGTTGTCCCCTTGGATCAGATAAATCCCAGACTTACGACGTTTGGCATCATAGTCTGTACCTGTGAAGTGGTACCAATGCCAGTGGAAGTCATTGTAGGTATCTTGGCGGCCATCGAAGGTAAAACTAGTCCAGCCATTGATGGTGAAGGGTTCTCCAAGTTCAACTGTACGATCTTCAGGATCCACTTCGATAACCTGAAAGGCTTCCATGTGATCGGCTGCAGCCTTGTGGTTGAGTACCACATCGGCCATGGGCTGGATTCCCTGCGCTTTTAGGGCTTGAATGGCTTGAAGATAGTCTTCTTTAAAACCATACTTGGTGCGGACAGTTCCTTTTTGATTAAATTCTCCTAAGTCAAATAAGTCATAGACACCATAGCCTACATCTTTTTCATTGGTTGCCTTAAAAGCTGGGGGCATCCAGACATGACTAATGCCGAGATCAGCTAGGTGTTGAGCATCTTCAGCTAGACGCGTCCAGTGCTGGCCGTCGTGGGGCAGATACCATTCAAAGTATTGCATAAGTGTTTGATTTTGCATGATTTTTCCTCTTACTTGTCAATCTTGTTCTTTATTCTATCATAAAGTTCTAGCTTACTCAAACGTTTGCGTAATGCTGAATAATAAGTTTTTGACTATTTTATATAAAATGTTGATTTTTAAAATGAAAGCGCTATAATAATAGTAAATTACATAGATAAAGATAGGAGTCAGCTCATGATTGAATTTCAAAATGTTAGTAAGTTGTATTGTGATAAAGAGGCCTTGAGCAATCTCAATCTGCAGATTGAAAATGGAGAGATTATGGGCTTAATTGGCCATAATGGTGCTGGGAAATCGACCACTATAAAATCTCTAGTCAGTATCATTTCACCCAGCAGTGGTCGTATTTTGGTAGACGGTTTAGATTTATCGGAAAATCGCTTGGCTATCAAACGAAAAATTGGCTACGTTGCAGACTCGCCTGACTTATTTTTACGTTTAACGGCCAATGAATTTTGGGAATTGATTGCTTCATCCTATGATTTGAGTAACTCTGACTTGGAGGCTAGTCTAGCTAGGCTATTGAAGGTTTTTGATTTTGCTGAAAACCGTTATCAGGTTATTGAAACCCTTTCTCACGGAATGCGTCAGAAAGTCTTTGTCATCGGGGCGCTTTTGTCTGATCCTGATATTTGGGTCTTGGACGAACCCTTGACTGGTTTGGATCCTCAGGCTGCATTTGATTTGAAGCAGATGATGAAGGAACATGCGCAAAAAGGCAAGACTGTCCTATTTTCAACCCATGTACTCGAAGTTGCTGAGCAAGTCTGTGATCGGATTGCCATCTTGAAAAAGGGGCATTTGATTTATTGTGGCAGCGTTGAGGACTTGAGAAAAGACCACCCAGACCAGTCTTTGGAAAGTATCTACCTTAGCCTTGCCGGTAGAAAAGAGGAGGTTACAGATGCGTCTCAAGGTCATTAAAAAATTAGTTGATATCAATATCCTCTATTCATCTAAAGAAGCGAATCTGGCTAACCTACGAAAGAAGCAGGCTAAGAATCCCGGGAAAAAAGTAAATGTTTCCGCTAGAGTCCTAAGTTCTTACATTTTTTCCAGTATTTTGATGCTACTCTTGTTTATAAATATAGCCTTTCATTTTCCTTTTGAGGAAATGCCAAGTCTTTTTAGTAGCATGGTTGCTATTTTATTGGTGCTTGCCTTTTCAACGGCTTTCACTGCCTTTTACAATGTCTTTTATGAGAGTAAGGACTTGGCATCGTATAGACCCTATGCCTTTAAAGAATCAGAGATTATAATTGCTAAAGGCCTGTCTGTACTCTTGCCAGCTCTAACTGGAATTGTACCAATCCTAGCTTATTTTCTAGTCCTCTACATTAGGCTAGCTCCTTCTATTTGGCTGGGCTTGCCTTTGATGTTGCTGTCCTTGGCCTTATTATTTGTCTCTGTGACTCTAGTGATGGTAGTGCTAGTGCATTTCTTGGCTCAAACTACCGTTTTTAGAAAGTACCAGTCTATTTTTGCCAATGTGATGATTGGGATTGGGGTTCTCACGCCTTTATTATTTGTTTTCTTTCTACAGTCGACTTCTAGAGATATAGTTGACAGAGTTAGAGAGATTCCATTTCTCCTTTATCCTCTTCATCTCTTTTACAAAATAGCAGTGGAGCCTTTTTCGACAGAGGCCATACTGGGGCTACTCGCTTGGATGGGATTAACTCTCTTCCTGCTTTATCTGACAAAAAAGAAGGTTCTTCCTCATTTTTATGACGTTATCCTGCTTAACAGTGAGGAGAAGGTCAAAAAAGAACGTCGCAGTAAAGAGGGGATTTCAAGGACTAAAAAGGGATTTTTCCGCATGGTGTTACGCTATAACCTTTCTCTATTAGGACAGGGGACTGGCGTGATTACAGTGCTTTTTACAAGTACCTTTCTTCCCTATCTCATGATGTTCGGTGTGATTTCCAAAATCCGAGATTCTCAGTTAGTTCCAGACGTTCATCCTCCATACTGGTTACCCTTGTTTTTTATAGGAATGTTTATAGCAGTTGTCAATAACAATATCACCAGCCTTCCTTCAATTGCCTTATCCTTGGAGAGGGAAAATATTGATTTTCTGAAGAGTTTACCCTTTGACTTTGCTCGTTATGTTAAAGTGAAATTTTGGATTATCTTTGCTGTCCAGTCCTTTTTACCTATCGTGACTTTACTTGGTCTTTCTCTTTATTTAGGATTGCCCATCCTTTCGATGATTTACCTTCTTGTGGCATGGCTCCTTGCCAGTGTCATCCTTTCTTGCCACCATTATTTTAAGGATGTGAAAAATCTGTCAACCAATTGGAGTAGCATTACGGACCTGGTGAATCGTTCAAATGGCATAGTCACAATGGTTCTGATTTTTATTTATAGTGCTATCTTGTTGATTTCAGCTATGGTGAGCATATTCTTGCTTCAGTCTCTTTCTCCTGTCCTTGCCATCAGCTTGGGAGTAGGAGCTCTTATCCTCCTGCTTGGTCTTGCTATATTTAGCTATCATTACTACCTGTCACGCATATTGGCAGAAATAGAAAAAAGATGAGCTAGTTGGTCGCTTGCTTGATAAATTCAATTCGACAAATGCTTTTATAGTTTGTTAGAATGTGGTTATAAAATATTAAGATTGATAATCAAAAATATAGGGAGGAATGTTTTGAATAAGAAATACAACATAGTTCTATTTTTGTTGTTTATAATTTATTTATTTGGATATTTTTCAATTTCAAAAACGTTAATTCCTATAATGTGTGTGATCCAAGTATTTTTGATAGAACATATATTTAGAGTTCGAAATAGAATGATGCAGATAGGTGAAATTTTAATTATTGTTGCTTCTATAATATTGTTTATTGATAGTATATTGAGTTTGTAACAGAAGGCTTCTCTATAAAATCAAATTTTCCAGATACCTGCTGAAGCTGATTTATCTTCTCACTATGACTTCTCACCTTTATTCTACTATACTACGTCACTAAATTTGACAGACATATATTGCAGGTACAACCTCTTTACCTACAATCTAACACTTAACCTGCGGCTAGTTTCCTAGTTTGTTCTTTGATTTTCGTTGAATTTTATTTTTAAAAAGAAATGCTCCTCCACGGTGGAAGAGCATCTTTTATTGTGATTTTGATTCGGTTTCTGCAGACTCTGGATGGAGTTCTTGGTAACTTGGTGCCTTGAAAAGGTCAGTACTGGTTTTACCTTGTCGTTGGCTAAAGAGACTGGTTGATTGACTACCTTTTTCCTGCTCAATCTTTTGCAGAATTGGTAAAGAATTGAGGTAAGAAATACTTTCAGTATCAACTTTTCCAAGATGATCTGCTTGGTAGAAACGTATCAAATCACCAGTTTGAATTTGGTCGCTGATTTTTAGCTGTTGGCTGGCTGTCTGCCGAACGATTTCTAGTTCAGTCTGAGTTTGTTCATCAAGATTACTGATTTCAAGACCACTTTCAGTATAGTAGGTTCGTCCGTCATAACTGGTGTATTTAGGTGTGACGAAGGAATTGGCAGTTCGAAAGGCAACGATTTCTTGGTGATCTGGAGACAGAAGGTCTTGGCCGACTTGAAGGAAGGAATTGGACTCAATACCCAGGAGGTGTTCGAGAGTCGGTAAGATATCGATTTGTCCACCGTAGGTATTGATGATTTGCCCCTTTTCATAACCAGGCATGACCACCATAAAAGGCACTCGTTGCAACATGGCATTGTCGTAATTCGACCAGTTCTCAGAAGTCTTGCCAATTAAAGGAGCCAGGTCAGGATTGCGGGAGTTAGAAATTCCATAATGGTCTCCGTAGATGACGATGATGGATTTTTCATAGAGGCCACTTTCTTTGAGATAGTCAAAGAAGGCCTTGATAGCACTATCTAGATAGTTGGCGGTTTGGAAGTAGCCATTGATGGTTTCATCTTTGGTTTTAGCCAAGGGGAAACCAAGCTCATTGCCTGTCAGATTGCTAGCATAGGGATAGTGATTGGACACTGTGATATACTTAGCATAAAAAGGTTGCTGTAAATGCTCCAGATACTGAATAGAATCTTTCATCATGATTTTATCATTTAAACCATATTGGAAAGAATTGCTACTGTCTTGCTTGGTAAAATAGGAAGCATCAAAGAAGTATTGGTAGCCCCATTGTTTGTAGGTTGTATTTCGATTCCAGAAGGTCCCGATATTACCGTGAAAGACGGCACTCGATTGATAGCCGTTTTTTGATAGGATAAAAGGCGCAGCCTGCTGGGTATTGGTACCACCGTAATTGACCATGAAAGAACCTTGGTCAAGCCCAAACAAACCGGTTTCTAGCATGGTTTCCGCATCTGAGGTTTTACCAGCTTTGACTTGGTTAAAGATATTCGAAAAGGCTAGGGTTGCCTGCGAATGGTAGAGGGAATTAAGGAAGGGAGTGACTTCATGCTCAGTTCCATCTAGGTTGAGTTTATAGTCAAGAAGAAATTGCTGGAAGCTCTCCAAGTGGAGATAAATCACATTTTTTCCTTTGACCAAGCCAAAATAGTCTGGATTGGGCTTAGCCGAATGTTCTTGAATATAATCTGTAATAGGTTGAAGGTCAGTCTCCGAGGCCTTAGCTCGTTCCTTGTTGGCACTGTAGGATTGATTGGCACTATAACCTAAAAAGGCTGGCAAACTAAGGGCACGAACAACATAATAATTAGAAAATCCTCGCGACAGTAGATCGGGACGCTCAATTTCAGCCAAGAAAAGGTTAGCCGAAAAGAGCAGGGCAGAGAGAGCAGTGATAGCAAAACTTGAGCGGAATTTGAAGGGTCTCCTATCCAGCTGGATGAATTTTTTAAAGAAAAGGAAAGCCAGCAGTGGGAAATCCATAAAATAGATGAAATCCCAAGGACGCAGTAACTCTAGTTCTGCAGTGCCGACAGACACCTTGCTGACCACCTTCATGGTATTAGCCGTGATAAAGTCGCTAAATTCTCGATAGTAAAAGACATTAGAATAGAGCCAAATGAATAAAAGGCTATAAATAGCTATGCTAAGACTGTAAAAGGCCTTGGTTGAGCGAGCATAGAGAGCTAGAGCCAGCAGGAGGAGTCCCAAAGGAAGGGGGTTGAAAAAGGCGATAAAGGCAAGGTAATTTCCCTGTAACTTGCCTACTTGAATATCTAAATTAAAGTCAACGGTATAGGCTAATAAGGTTTTGAACCAATATAGGATTAAAAGAGTTAGGACAAAACCCAGTCTGGTACCCATGGCTTGTTGGATTTTGTTAAAATTGCTTTTCACACATTTACTTCCTATTTTTTAATTAGTATTAGTATACCATTTTTTAAAAGAAGAGTAAAAAAGCAAGGGTTGTTTCTTTTTTGAGAATTGGCTAAAAGTTTGATATAATGGTAGCTATGAATAAAATAAGAGTCAGTAAATGGGTTGAAAAGAAGCTCGCTAAGGGGTTAGTTTTACTAGAATCCAGTGACCTTGCAGATGTTCATCTCAAGGATCAGGAAGTAGAAGTTCATAGTCAAGATGGAAAATTTCTTGGGACTGTCTACCTTTCTCAGCAAAACAAGGGCTTGGGCTGGTTTGTTAGCACAGACAAGGTGACCTTCAATCAAGCGTTCTTTGAAGCACTGTTTAGACAAGCTAAAGAAAAGAGAAGTGCCTACTATCAAGACGAATTGACAACTGCCTTTCGTCTCTTCAACCAAGAGGGAGATAGCTTTGGGGGTCTGACAGTGGATCTTTATGGCGACTATGCTGTCTTTTCTTGGTATAACTCTTATGTTTATCAGATTCGCAAGATTATCTCAGAAGCCTTTAGACAGGTTTTCCCTGAGGTTTTAGGGGCTTATGAGAAGATCCGCTTTAAGGGTTTGGACTATGAATCTGCCCATATTTATGGTCAAGAAGCACCTGACTTTTTCACTGTTTTGGAAAATGGTGTCCTCTATCAAGTCTTTATGAATGATGGCTTGATGACAGGGATTTTCCTAGACCAGCATGAAGTTCGCGGTAGTTTAGTGGATGGATTGGCTATGGGTAAATCCTTGCTCAATATGTTTTCCTACACAGCAGCCTTTTCAGTAGCTGCGGCCATGGGAGGAGCTAGCCAGACAACTTCTGTGGACCTAGCTAAACGTTCACGAGAATTGTCTCAAGCGCATTTTCAGGCAAATGGAATCAGCACAGACGACCATCGTTTCATAGTCATGGATGTCTTTGAGTATTTCAAGTATGCTAAGCGAAAAGGCTTGACTTACGATGTGATTGTCCTAGATCCGCCTAGCTTTGCTCGGAACAAAAAACAAACATTTTCTGTAGCCAAGGATTATCACAAGTTGATTTCCCAGAGTCTTGAGATTTTAAATCCGGGCGGTATTATTATTGCCAGTACCAATGCTGCCAATGTATCCCGCCAGAAATTTACAGAACAAATTGATAAATGCTTTGCAGGAAGAAGTTACCAGATTTTAAATAAATACGGTCTTCCAGCGGATTTCGCCTATAATAAAAAAGATGAAAGTAGTAATTACCTCAAGGTGATTAGTATGAAGGTTAGTAAATGAAATTAATCGTTTCAGTAATGCCAAGAAGTTTAGAGGAGGCCCAGACTCTGGATGCCACAAGGTACCTGGATGCCGACATCATTGAATGGCGTGCCGACTATCTGCCTAAAGAAGCGATTTTGCAGGTGGCTCCAGCTATTTTTGAAAAATTCGCAGGCCGTGAGTTGGTTTTCACATTGCGAACTCGCTCTGAAGGGGGAGAAATCGACCTTTCTCCAGAAGAATATATCCATCTAATCAAGGAAGTGGCGCAACTCTATCAACCAGACTATATTGATTTTGAGTACTACAGCTACAAGGATGTTTTTGAGGAAATGCTGGACTTCCCAAATCTCGTTTTGAGTTACCACAATTTCCAAGAAACACCTGAAAATATGATGGAAATCTTGTCAGAGTTGACGAGCCTAAATCCAAAACTTGTTAAGGTTGCGGTGATGGCTCACACGGAGCAGGATGTGCTAGACCTGATGAACTATACACGAGGCTTTAAAACCCTCAATCCTGAGCAGGAATATGTGACCATTTCTATGGGCAAGGTGGGTAAGGTCTCTCGTATCACTGCGGATGTGACAGGTTCTAGCTGGTCCTTTGCTAGTCTAGATGAGGCAAGTGCCCCAGGTCAGATTTCCCTAGCTAACATGAAAAAAATTCGGGAGATTTTGGATGAAGCTTGATGGCTATACACGTTTAGCTGCCGTTGTTGCCAATCCTATTAAGCATTCTATTTCTCCCTTTATTCACAATAGTGCCTTTGAGGCGACAGCTACCAATGGTGCTTACGTGGCTTGGGAGATTGAAGCGGCTGACTTGGCAGAAACAGTAGCCAATATTCGTCGCTACCAGATGTTTGGCATCAACCTGTCCATGCCCTATAAGGAGCAAGTAATTCCTTATTTGGATGGGCTGAGCGATGAAGCACGCTTGATTGGTGCGGTTAATACGGTTGTCAATGAGAATGGAAATTTAATTGGATATAATACAGATGGCAAGGGATTTTTTAAGAGCTTGCCTTCTTTTACAATTTCAGGTAAAAAGATGACCCTGCTGGGTGCAGGTGGTGCGGCCAAGTCCATTCTGGCTCAAGCTATTTTGGATGGCGTCAGTCAGATTTCGGTCTTTGTTCGTTCGGTTTCGATGGAAAAAACAAGACCTTACCTAAACAAGTTACAGGAGCAGACAGGCTTTAAGGTGGACTTGTATGCTTTAGAAGATGTTTCTGTCTTGCAGGAAAGGATTGCTGAGTCGGATTTGCTGGTCAATGCCACCAGTGTGGGCATGGATGGTCAATCCTCTCCAGTTTCTGAAAATATAGTCTTACCAGAAACTCTTCTAGTAGCAGATATCATTTACCAACCCTTTGAAACACCATTTTTGAAATGGGCTAGAAGTCAGGGTAATCCAGCTGTCAATGGTCTGGGAATGTTGCTCTATCAAGCTGCAGAAGCTTTTCAACTGTGGACAGGCAAGGAAATGCCTACAGAAGAGATTTGGCAGTCCTTAAAAGAAAAATACCAATAAAGAAAGGGAGATTCTCCTATGAAAATCAGAATCGATATTCCTCATCATCCTTATGATATTCGGATTGAAAAAGGTTGTCTGGCTCAGGCTGGTCAATGGTTGCGAGAACTCTGGCAACCACAAAAGGTAGTCATTGTAACAGACAACCATGTGGCTTCTCTCTATGCTGAGAAGGTCCAACTCAGCCTAGAAGATGCTGGTTTTCAGGTAGCTGTTTTTGATTTCTTAGAAGGTGAAGAACGGAAAAATCTGACCACTGTTCAGAAAGTCTATGAATTTTTAGTTAAGAAAGGTCTGACTCGTAGCGATGGAATCGTGGCTCTCGGAGGTGGTGTCGTTGGAGACCTGGCTGGTTTCGTAGCCTCTACCTATATGCGGGGCATTCATTTTGTTCAGATACCGACTAGCTTGACAGCCCAGGTGGATTCTTCTATCGGTGGAAAGACAGGCGTTAACACTCCATTTGCCAAGAATATGGTAGGAACTTTTGCCCAACCAGATGGGGTTCTGATTGATCCACTTGTCCTTGGAACGCTTGGAAAAAGAGAGTTGATTGAAGGGATGGGTGAAGTTATCAAATATGGCTTGATTGAGGATCCAGAACTATGGACTCTATTGACGGAACTGGATGGTTCTGTAGAGAGCATACTGGAATATGCAGAGACCTTGATTGAACATTCTTGCCAGGTTAAGCGCAAGATGGTGGTTGAGGATGAGCTGGACAATGGTGTACGTCTTTACCTCAACTTTGGTCATACTATTGGCCATGCCATTGAAGCGACGGCTGGTTATGGCAAGGTCATGCATGGAGAAGCTGTGGCCATGGGCATGGTGCAGATTTCCAAGGTGGCTGAGGAAAAAGGCCTCATGCCAGCTGGCATTACCCAGTCCATCACAGAAATGTGTCAGAAGTTTGGCTTGCCTGTTGATTATGAAAACTGGGATGTTGACAAGCTTTATCAGGCTTTGACTCATGATAAGAAGGCGCGTGGTAATACCTTGAAATTGGTCTTGGTGCCAGAGCTCGGTTCAGCGACTATTCACTCAGTTTCTCTGGAAGAGATGAAAGACTACTTGGTAAAATAAGGAGAGTGTATGAGATATTTAACTGCAGGAGAATCACACGGCCCCCGTCTGACGGCTATCATTGAGGGAATTCCAGCTGGACTTCCTTTGACAGCAGAGGACATCAATGAGGATTTGAAACGTCGTCAGGGTGGCTACGGCCGCGGTGGTCGTATGAAGATTGAAAGCGACCAAGTTGTCTTTACTTCGGGTGTTCGCCATGGGAAGACGACAGGGGCTCCTATTACTATGGATGTCATCAACAAAGACCACCAAAAATGGCTGGATATCATGTCTGCGGAAGACATTGAAGAGCGCCTTAAAAGCAAACGAAAAATCACCCATCCTCGGCCAGGTCATGCCGACTTGGTAGGGGGGATTAAGTACCGTTTTGATGATTTGCGTAATTCCTTGGAGCGTTCATCTGCCCGTGAAACCACCATGCGGGTGGCAGTTGGGGCAGTAGCCAAACGTCTCTTAGCTGAGCTAGATATGGAGATTGCCAACCACGTTGTGGTCTTTGGTGGCAAGGAAATCGATGTTCCTGAGAATCTCACAGTTGCTGAGATTAAGGAAAGAGCTGCCCAGTCTGAAGTTTCTATTGTCAACCAAGAAAGAGAACAAGAAATCAAGGATTATATTGACCAAATCAAGCGTGATGGTGATACCATCGGTGGGGTTGTGGAGACAGTCGTTGGAGGTGTTCCAGTTGGTCTTGGTTCCTATGTCCAATGGGATAGAAAATTGGATGCGAGATTGGCCCAAGCTGTTGTCTCTATCAATGCCTTTAAAGGGGTGGAATTTGGTCTTGGCTTTGAAGCTGGTTATCGTAAAGGCAGCCAAGTCATGGATGAAATTCTCTGGTCTGAAGAAGACGGTTATACCCGCCGTACCAACAATCTGGGCGGCTTTGAAGGTGGTATGACCAATGGGCAACCTATTGTTGTTCGTGGCGTCATGAAACCTATTCCTACTCTTTATAAACCTCTTATGAGTGTGGATATCGAAACCCATGAACCCTACAAGGCAACAGTTGAAAGAAGTGATCCGACCGCTCTTCCAGCAGCAGGTGTAGTTATGGAAGCCGTTGTGGCAACGGTTCTGGCACAAGAAATTCTTGAAAAATTCTCATCAGACAATCTAGAGGAATTAAAAGAAGCGGTATCCAAACACAGAGAATATACAAAGAACTATTAAGGAGTTCCTATGGCAAAAACAGTCTATATCGCAGGCCTTGGATTGATCGGTGCCTCTATGGCACTCGGTATCAAACGCGATCATCCAGATTATAAAATTTTAGGTTATAATCGCAGTCAAGCTTCGAGAGATATCGCCTTGAAAGAAGGCATGATTGACCGTGCAACGGATGATTTTGCGAGTTTTGCTCCTTTGGCAGATATCATTATTCTCAGTTTGCCAATCAAACAAACCATTGCTTTTATTAAGGAATTGGCCAACTTGGACTTGAAAGAAGGAGTGATTATCTCAGATGCTGGTTCGACCAAGTCAGCCATTGTGGATGCAGCGGAGCAGTATTTGGCTGGCAAATCTGTTCGCTTTGTCGGGGCCCATCCCATGGCTGGTAGTCACAAGACAGGGGCTGCTTCTGCGGATGTCAATCTTTTTGAAAATGCCTATTATATCTTTACACCTTCGAGCCTGACAAGTCCTGACACGCTTGAGGAAATGAAGGATTTGCTTTCAGGTCTTCACGCTCGTTTTATCGAGATTGATGCCAAGGAGCATGATCGTGTCACTTCTCAGATTAGCCATTTTCCTCATATTCTGGCTTCTAGTCTCATGGAGCAGACCGCGGTTTATGCTCAAGAACATGAGATGGCAAGGCGCTTTGCGGCCGGTGGTTTTCGAGATATGACTCGGATTGCGGAAAGCGAGCCAGGTATGTGGACTTCCATTCTCTTGTCCAATCGTGAGACTATTCTAGATCGAATTGAGGATTTCAAGGAACGATTGGATGAGGTTGGCAAGGCCATCAGCAAGGGAGATGAAGAGCAAATCTGGAACTTTTTTAACCAAGCGCGTGCGCAACGTCAGGCCATGGAAATCCATAAGCGTGGTGGTGTGGATAGCTCTTACGACCTCTATGTTGACGTTCCCGATGAAGAAGATGTCATCCTGAGGATTTTGGAATTGCTACGAGGAACTTCCTTGGTCAATATTCACATCAATGAGGAAAACCGTGAGGATATTCACGGGATCCTACAAATTTCATTTAAAAATGCTCAAGACTTGGAAAGAGCTGAGCATCTCATAACAGAAAATACCGACTACACAGTCGTCATCAAGTAAGGAGAAAATCATGTCAAATATTTACGATAGTGCAAACGAACTCAGTCGCGGCCTACGCGAATTACCAGAATACAAGGCTGTTAAAGCAGCTAAAGATGCGATTTCAGCAGATGCTGAGGCGAGCAAAATTTTTACAGAATATGTTGCCTTCCAAGAGGAAATTCAAAGACTAGCGCAGACAGGTCAAATGCCAGATGCTTCCTTTCAAGCGAAAATGGAAGGCTTTGGTAAACAGATTCAAGGAAATATCCTCTTGTCAGAATTCTTTACCCAGCAACAACAATTGGCAATTTACCTTTCTGACATTGAAAAAATTGTTTTCGAACCAGTTTCAGAATTGCTAAAATAAGAACATTATTTTGTTCATTACTTATAGGTATTTTCTTAAGCGTATGATTATTATTGGTAACTACTGTATTAGTTAGAGTTATTAGCGTGGTTCGTTTAAGAATGACTCTGGGAATGAATGCCTTTACTAATAAACAAAATACAAAACAAATTAAATAGGCTATTGAAAATCATAACTATAATACAAAACAAATTAAATAGGCTATTGAAAATCATAACTATAATACAAAACGAATTTGAAAGCTTATAACTGTTATTTTCAACTTCAATTGGTAAGTTAGAAATTGTTGATGAGATAATAAATATAGAAACAATTATGAAAGAGAATGGAATTTTTATTATCGATAAATAGTAGATAAATGATGAACAATAGAAAATAGGAAAAAATATGTCAAAAAAATTAATTGCTCTAATCGGAGTTCCTGTAGGAATTATCTTCATCAGTATTATAGTGTTGACAGGTTCGTACAATAGTCTTGTTAGCAAAGATGAATCTGTGAAACAAGCTAACTCGAAGATTGAAGTTGCACTTCAACGTAGGGGCTGACTTAATTCCAAATGTTGTAAATTCTGTAAAAGGATATATGAAGCACGAAGAAGACATCTTTACAAAGATTGCGGATGCTCGTTCTAAGATTGGCTCAGGAAATACAGAAACAAAAAATGAAGGGGAGAGCGAATTAACTTCTGCCATTTCTCGATTGCTAGTTGTTCAAGAAAATTATCCGGAGTTAAAAGCTGATACACAAGTGTCTTCTCTAATTTCAGAGCTTGAGGGATCTGAAAATCGTTTGTTTGTCGCTCGTAAAGATTATAACGATACTGCAACAGAATATAATAAGACCATTAGACGTTTTCCTACTAGTGTGATAGCTAGTTTGTTTGGTTTCCAAAGAGCTGAGTTAATTGAAGCAGAGAAAGATGCAAAGGTTGTCCCTAAAGTCAATTTAACTGATTAGTCTTGTGGGGTATCTTCTATGAAAAAGTTACTTATACTCTTAATTACCCCTTTATTCTTTTTTCTGCCTCTTGTTGCGGCTAATATAGCTGTTCCAGATCGTCCTTTAAATGGTATTTACGATCCTAACGGTTATTTAACCACTAGTGTTGCAGAAACGTTAGAGAGTATGAATGCTGGAAGTGAAACCCAAGTAGGTATTTACATTGTAGATACTCTGGACGGTTCCAGTATCGAAGAGGTAGCCAATGAGGTTGCACGCAAATGGAAAGTTGGGAAACAAGATTCCAACAGTGGAATTTTAATTGCTATTGCTATAAAGGATAGGAAGTTTCGTATTGAAACATCCAACGAAGCAGCAATTTGGCTTACTGACTCTATGGCCAGTTCCTTGCTAAATGATTCTAAACCGTACATGAAAGAAGGGAAATATACTGATGCCCTTAACAAAATTCTAGTAGGTATTTCTAAAGCGGAGTCTAGAAAAGCTGAAATCATAAACAAGAAGGAAAATAATCGACTTCCAAAAAGCTATGAAAAATCATTAAAAAATAATGAAGGCTTTAGTAAGTACTTCGATTACATTCCGTTTCCGATATTGTTCTATCTGTTGTTCTTTCTTTTACTAAGTTTAGCAACATGGATCAAGTACTTAAAAAGATGCCGCTTTTCTAAGTATGAGTACGAGGGAAAAGGTAAGCTGTATCCAGATTTTCCTGACTTTGTACCTAACGATACGTGGACTGAAGAACGTAAATCTGACTATAAAAAAAATAAGCGTTTAATTAGGTCTCAATATCAGTACGAAGGATATAATAAACTTTATCCAGACTCAAAAGGTTTTCTGCCTAATGATACTTGGACTGCATTACTTCTAGAAGCATACTACGCAGAAGTTGAAAGAAAGCACCTTGATAGGCTCAATCGCTCTCAATACTTTTATAATGGGAAGGGGAAACTCTATCCAAATGATAAAGATTTTGTGAAGAATGCTTCTTGGACTTCCGATCTCAAAAAAAGCTACTATGCTTCACAAAGAGTACAGTCAAGTTCTTATGATAGAACAGATTCATATGATTCTGGTAGTTCTAGTTCATCTTGGTCTTCAGATGATTGGGGTGGCGGTGGATTTGATGGTGGTGGTTCTTCAGATAGTTGGTAAATTGAAAATGAAAAAGAATTGCTAAAATAAGAAAATAACTATCATAAAGTCAGGAATTTTTAAGGAATTTCTGGCTTTTTATGATAAAATAGGTAAAAGTATTGCAAGTATGAGGTCCAGTATGAAACTAAAAACAAACATTCGCCACTTACATGGCAGTATCCGCGTTCCAGGTGACAAGTCTATCAGTCACCGTTCCATTATCTTTGGAAGTTTGGCTGAGGGTGAGACCAAAGTTTATGATATTCTGCGAGGTGAAGACGTCCTTTCGACCATGCAGGTCTTTCGTGATCTTGGTGTAGAGATTGAGGATAAAGATGGGGTTATTACCATTCAAGGTGTCGGTATGGACGGCCTAAAAGCTCCACAAAATGCCCTTGATATGGGAAATTCTGGCACCTCGATTCGCCTGATTTCAGGTGTCCTTGCAGGTGCAGATTTTGAAGTAGAGATGTTTGGCGACGACAGTCTTTCCAAACGTCCTATGGATCGTGTGACGATTCCATTGAAAAAAATGGGCGTCAGCATTTCGGGACAAACTGAGCGAGACCTTCCTCCCCTTCATGTAAAAGGGACGAAAAAACTAAAACCTATTCATTATGAGTTGCCAATTGCATCTGCCCAGGTTAAGTCAGCCTTGATGTTTGCGGCCTTGCAGGCTCAGGGGAAGTCTGTTATTATCGAAAAAGAGTGCACCCGTAATCATACTGAAGATATGTTGCAACAGTTTGGTGGCCATTTAAGTGTGGATGGCAAGAAAATCACAGTCCAAGGGCCACAAAAATTGACAGGACAAAAGGTGGTTGTTCCAGGAGATATTTCCAGTGCAGCCTTTTGGCTAGTCGCAGGTTTGATTGTTCCAAATTCTCGTGTGGTGCTTAAAAATGTGGGCATAAACGAAACGCGTACTGGTATTATTGATGTTATTCGTGCCATGGGTGGAAAACTAGAAATAACTGAAATTGACCCAGTCGCTAAATCTGCAACCCTAACTGTTGAGTCTTCTGATTTGAAAGGAACAGAGATTGGTGGTGCTTTGATCCCACGCTTGATTGATGAATTGCCAATTATCGCTCTACTTGCGACCCAAGCCCAAGGTGTAACAGTTATTAAGGATGCTGAAGAACTCAAGGTCAAGGAAACAGACCGCATTCAGGTGGTAGCAGATGCTTTAAATAGCATGGGTGCGGATATCACACCTACAGCAGATGGAATGATTATCAAAGGAAAATCAGCCCTTCACGGTGCTAGAGTCAATACTTTTGGAGACCATCGTATCGGCATGATGACGGTTATCGCGGCCCTCTTGGTTTCAAATGGAGAGGTGGATCTTGATCGTGCTGAAGCTATCAATACCAGCTATCCTAGCTTCTTTGATGATTTGGAGAACTTGATTCATGGCTAAGGTATTACTAGGATTTATGGGAGCTGGCAAATCGACTATTGCAAGAGGCTTGGACCCTAATTACCTTGATATGGATGCTCTGATAGAGAAGCGTTTAGGTATGTCCATTGCGGAATTTTTCTCGGAAAAGGGAGAAGAATCTTTTCGTCAGATAGAGTCTGAAGTCCTAGCTGATTTACTACAAAGAGACCAAGTTGTGTCAACTGGTGGAGGAGTGGTCGTTTCTCAGCGAAATCGTGACTTACTCAAGACAAATTCTGATAACATATACCTGAAAGCAGATTTTGACACCCTCTACCAACGCATAGCATCTGATAAGGACAATCAGCGACCGCTTTTTCTAAATCATAGCAAGGAAGAACTTGCAGCTATTTTTCAAGAAAGACAGGCTTGGTATGAGGAAGTAGCTAGTCGGGTTTTGGATGTGACCGAGTTAAGCCCAGAGGAAATTATAGAGGAACTGAGATGAAAATTGCTTATCTAGGTCCCAAGGGATCCTTTTCACACCACGTTGTGCAGACAGCTTTTCCTCAGGAGGAATTGCAGGCCTTTGCCAATATTACAGATGTCATCAAGGCTTATGAGCAAGGATTAGTGGACTATTCTGTGGTGCCAGTTGAAAATTCTATAGAGGGTAGTGTTCATGAAACCTTGGACTATCTTTTTCATCAGGCTCGCATCCAAGCAGTAGCAGAAATCGTTCAGCCTATTCATCAGCAGTTGATGGTGGTTCCAGGTCACACTAAGATTGAAAAGATTTTTTCTCATCCTCAGGCTTTGGCTCAAGGAAAGAAATTCATCGATGAACAGTATCCAGATGCTCAAATTGAGGTGACAGCTAGTACAGCTTATGCGGCCCGCTTTATTTCCGAACATCCAGACCAACCTTATGCAGCGATTGCACCTAGAAGTTCTGCTGAAGAATATGGTTTAGAACTGATTGCTGAAGATATTCAAGAAATGGAAGCCAATTTCACACGTTTCTGGGTTTTGGGAGCTGAAAAGCCTTCTATTCCCTTGAAAGCACAAACTGAGAAAATGAGTTTGGCCTTGACTTTACCAGACAATCTTCCAGGTGCACTTTATAAGGCCCTATCGACCTTTGCTTGGCGGGGAATTGACCTGACAAAAATTGAAAGTCGTCCACTCAAGACAGCACTGGGTGAATACTTTTTCATTATCGATGTTGATTATGCCGATAAGGATTTGGTTCACTTTGCCCAAAAAGAATTAGAAGCCATCGGAATCCAGTATAAAGTACTGGGCGCCTATCCTATTTATCCAATATCAGACCATGGAAAGGAGAGAAGATGAGTAAAGAAAATCCCTTAAGCCACCACGAGCAGTTACGTTATGACTATCTTTTTAAGAATATTCATTACCTCAATGAGCGAGAGAAAAAAGAGTTTGCTTACCTGCAAGGTAAGTTAAATATGGCTGGCGGTAGTGAAGCTTATCCAGAAATTCATAATGAAAATCATGATATGGAAGAGTCTTTCATGGAGCCAGTCAATCAGTATTCTCTTCCATCCTATGGAAACCGTAGTCGTTCAAAAAAATACCAGAAAAGCCATTCTCTTCCAAAGGTTAAGTCCAAAAAACGTAAGATTCGTTGGGGGCGCATTTTTGCAGGCTTGCTTGCTCTTCTAGCCTGTGTTGGTTTTGGCATGATTTTTATGTTCCTAAAAGGTTATTCAAATGCGGACCCAACCAAACCTGCCAATGCTAAGGCAGCTCAAGTAGAAGTCTTTCATGGTCAAGATACCAGAGATGGAGTTAATATTTTGATCATGGGTACAGATGGGCGAATCGGTCAAAATAGTGCTGAGACGCGGACGGACTCTATTATGGTATTAAATGTTGGCGGCTCAGATAAGAAAATGAAGCTGGTCAGCTTCATGCGTGACAATTTGGTTTATATAGACGGTTACAGCCAAGTCATTAACGGTAGAAAACAGACGGATAACAAGTTAAACGTAGCCTATGAGTTAGGAGAACAAGAGGGGCAAAAAGGGGCAGAAATGGTTCGTCAAGTTTTGAAAGATAATTTTGACTTGGACATTAAGTACTATGCCTTGGTCGATTTTCAGGCCTTTGCCACAGCGATTGACACGCTTTTCCCTGATGGGGTGACGATTGATGCTCAATTTTCAACATTGAATGGACGTCCACTAACAGAAGCTACAGTCGGCGATGATTTACATGCGACTGAGACTGAGTCTCCAACCCAAACCATCAAAGTCGGAAAACAGCAGATGAATGGTTCGACCTTGCTTAATTATGCTCGTTTCCGTGATGATGATGAGGCGGATTACGGCCGTACCAAAAGACAGCAACAAGTACTGACAGCAGTTCTTCAGCAAATCAAAGATCCAACCAAGCTCTTTACAGGCTCAGAGGCACTTGGCAAGGTATTCGCAATGACCTCAACGAATGTTCCTTATACCTTCCTGTTAACAAATGGCTTGTCTTTCCTAGACGGAGCTCAAAATGGTATTGAAAAATTGACGATTCCAGAACTGGGTGACTGGGTAGATGCCTATGATGTTTATGGAGGCTTGGGCTTGCTTGTCGATCAAAACAAATATCAGAATAAATTGTCTCAGATGGGTTTGAGATAAGATAAGACAGAGGAATCAAAGTTTGAAGGCTATTTATCTAGCAGTCAGGCTTTGATTTTTTACAGTCTGCAATAGATTTTCACCCCCTATTTGTGGTATAATGAAACGATACGATAGAAAGAATAATGAACAATATGACTGATTTAAAAGCAATCCAGGCTCGTAGTCTGGAGATGGCTGAATATTTTGTGGCCTTTTGTAAAGAACATGGTTTGCTTTGTTATCTTTGTGGGGGAGGTGCTATTGGTGCTCTTCGAAACAAGGGCTTTATTCCTTGGGACGACGACCTAGACTTTTTTATGCCCCGTAAGGACTATGAAAAATTGGCAGAATTATGGCCTCGTTATGCAGATGAGCGTTATTTCTTATCAAAGAGTAACAAGGATTTTGTCGACCGTAATCTTTTTATTACCATTCGTGATAAGGAAACGACCTGCATTAAACCTTACCAGCAAGATTTGGATTTACCACATGGTTTGGCTTTGGACGTTTTGCCTTTGGATTATTATCCGAAAAATCCAGCTGAGCGAAAAAAACAGGTTCGTTGGGCCCTGATTTATTCACTCTTTTGTGCGCAAACTATTCCAGAAAAGCATGGCGCACTTATGAAATGGGGAAGTCGTATTTTACTGGGGTTGACTCCAAAATCTCTCCGTTATCGCATTTGGAAAAAAGCTGAAAAAGAAATGACCAAGTATGATCTATCTGAGAGCGATGGAATCACGGAACTATGCTCAGGTCCTGGCTACATGAGAAACAAGTATCCAATCGCATCTTTTGAGGATAATCTTTTCTTGCCATTTGAAGAGACAGAGATGCCTATTCCAGTTGGCTACGATGCCTATCTTAGTACTGCTTTTGGAGATTATATGACTCCTCCGCCAGCAGACAAGCAGCTACCGCATCATGATGCTGTCATCGCTGATATGGATAAGTCTTATACAGAATACAAGGGAGAATATGGTGGCTAAGAAAAAAATCTTATTTTTTATGTGGTCTTTTTCTCTCGGAGGTGGCGCAGAGAAGATTCTGTCTACCATTGTTTCAAATCTGGATCCAGAAAAGTATGATATTGATATTCTTGAAATGGAGCACTTTGACAAGGGATATGAATCTGTTCCCAAGAATGTACGAATACTAAAATCCCTTCAGGATTACCGCCAAGCCAGATGGCTCCGAGCTTTTTTGTGGAGAATGAGAATTTATTTTCCAAGACTGACTCGGCGTTTGCTGGTAAAAGATGATTATGATGTTGAAGTTTCCTTTACCATTATGAATCCACCACTATTGTTCTCTAAAAGAAAAGAAGTCAAGAAAATCTCTTGGATTCATGGAAGTATCGAAGAATTTCTTAAGGATAGCTCCAAAAGAGAATCACATAGACGCCAGTTGGATGCCGCGGATACCATTGTAGGAATTTCAAAAAAGACCAGTCATTCTATCAAGGAAGTCTATCCAGATTATGCTTCGAAATTACAGACGGTCTACAATGGATATGATTTTAAGACTATTTTAGAAAAATCTCAAGAGAAGATCGATATCGAGATTGCGCCTCAAAGTATCTGTACGATCGGACGGATTGAGGAAAATAAGGGTTCTGATCGTGTGGTGGAAGTGATACGATTATTACACCAAGAGGGAAAAAACTATCATCTCTATTTTATCGGGGCTGGGGATATGGAAGAGGAACTGAAAAAACGCGTCAAAGAATATGAGCTTGAAGACTATGTACATTTCCTTGGTTATCAAAAAAATCCATATCAGTATTTATCTCAGACGAAAGTTCTCTTGTCTATGTCTAAACAAGAAGGTTTTCCTGGAGTGTATGTGGAGGCCTTGAGTCTGGGACTTCCTTTTGTCTCTACGGATGTCGGAGGGGCTGAGGAATTATCCCAAGAAGGACGATTTGGACAAATCATTGAGAACAATCAAGAGGCAGCTCAGGCAATTACGAACTACATGACCTCTGCCTCAAACTTTGATGTTGATGAGGCTAGCCAATTCATTCAACAATTCACAATTGCCAAACAAATCGAACAAGTAGAAAAACTATTAGAGGAGTAGCATGGAAACTGCATTAATCAGTGTGATTGTGCCAGTCTATAATGTGGCACAGTACCTAGAAAAATCGATAGCTTCCATTCAGAAGCAGACCTATCAGAATCTGGAAATCATTCTTATTGATGATGGAGCAACGGATGAAAGTGGTCGCTTGTGTGATTCAATCGCTGAACAAGATGATAGGGTGTCAGTGCTTCATAAAAAGAATGAAGGTTTGTCGCAAGCACGAAACGATGGAATGAAGCAGGCTAACGGAGATTATCTGATTTTTATTGACTCAGATGATTATATCCATCCAGAAATGATTCAGAGCTTATATGAGCAATTACTTCAAGAAGATACGGATGTTTCGAGCTGTGGTGTCATGAATGTCTATGCTAATGATGAAAGCCCACAGTCAGCCAATCAGGATGAGTATTTTGTCTGTGATTCCCAAACATTTCTGAGGGAATACCTCATAGGTGAAAAAATACCTGGAACGATCTGTAATAAGCTAATCAAGAGAGAGATTGCAACTGCCCTATCCTTTCCAAAGGGATTGATATACGAAGATGCCTATTATCATTTTGATTTAATCAAGTTGGCTAAGAAGTACGTTGTTAATACCAAACCCTATTATTACTATTTCCATAGAGGGGATAGTATTACGACTAAACCCTATGCAGAGAAGGATTTAGCCTATATTGATATCTATCAAAAGTTTTATAATGAAGTTGTGAAAAACTATCCTGACTTGAAAGAGGTTGCTTTTTTCAGATTGGCCTATGCCCACTTCTTTATTCTGGATAAGATGTTGCTAGATGATCAGTATAAACAGTTTGAAGCCTATTCTCAGATTCATCGTTTTTTAAAAAGCCATGCCTTTGCTATTGCTAGGAATCCAATTTTCCGTAAGGGGAGAAGAATTAGTGCTTTGGCTCTATTCATAAATATTTCCTTATACCGATTCTTATTACTAAAAAATATTGAAAAATCTAAAAAATTACATTAGAACGGGGGTGAGCAAGTGATTGATGGAAAACGATTATTATTTAGTTTGACCATAGTCAGTTATGCCTTGACGCTAGTAAGTGGAATTGTGTATCTGTTTAATAATAACAATGTTAGCTTGCTTTCTACTTTATTGTTCTTACTGGTTAGTAGCTTAATTGCTTGTTGGAATGATATCAAGTATTACTTAATCCATTTTATTTTCTTTTTAACTATTTTTGTATTTCTGGTATCAAGGCCGACTATTGATTACTTTAGGGATGGTGCTTTGGATACCTATCATCCCATAGCCTATCGCTTTGCCTTTATAGTCGTCATGGTTTCGATATTGGGATTGACTACAGGAGGGCTCCTAGCTCGCTATTTTATAGCTAGAAAGAAAATACAAGTATCCAAGATAGGAAGTTCTCTAAAAGAGGTTTACATCAAGCGGTTGCGCTTTGTATCGCTAGGAGTTTTTCTTCTAACCTATCCTTTCTATTTCATTCGCTTATTTGAACGACTCCTGTATCGCTTGCAGACTTCCTACTATACCTACTATGCAAACTTTGAAAGTAAACTGCCTTATTTTACCTATATCTTATCAACATTTACGGTCTATGCAATGTGTATGTATTTGGCAACTAAGCCAAAGAAATGGCAGGCCACAGCAGTGCTTGTCTCCTTTATTGCAGCTAATACTATTCATTTGGCAATCGGGACACGAAATCCCTTTATTTTAAGTATTTTATTTGCATTCGTTTATTACTTTATGCGGGAGCAAACAGAAAAAGGAAAATGGATTGGGTTTAAAGAAAAGTTAGCGATTTTTGTAGGTTCTCCTATTCTCATGTTAGCGATGGGAGTGCTCAATTATGTACGGGATAATGTCCAAGTTTCCCATACAGGTTTCTGGGATATCTTACTTGACTTTATCTATAAACAAGGGACTAGTTTTGGTGTTTTGGCTAGAGGTTTTCTATTTAACAGTAGCCTACCTTATCGAGATTTCCGTAATTTTACTTTTGGTCCTGTTATTGATTATTTTGCAAGGGGAAGTTTGGGGGCAATTTTCGGAGGAAAAGCCTTTGAGCATACAACCAATAGTGTGGAACTAGCTGTTGATAGTAATAGTTATGCCCACAATCTATCCTATCTTGTTTTGAACAAGGAATACCTGAAAGGACATGGTATTGGAAGTAGTTATATCATGGAGTTGTATACAGACTATGGCATGATAGGAGTCTTTCTACTTAGTCTCTTACTCGGTATGCTATTTATAGCCATGCTGCAAGTAGCCTACCGATCAAGAACAATCCTATTTGCCTTGTCCCTACTCATCTTGAATAATCTATTCTTTATGCCAAGAAGTAGCTTTTCAGAAAGTTTCTTCAATCTATTTACAATGCAATTCTGGGGAATTGTTCTTGTGATTATATTCGTAGCGAAAATGCTTACAAAAGAGAACCAGTATCTACTAAACAAAGGAGAAAAAAATCATGTTTGAACATTATTCAGTAGCTGATTTATTTGCAAATCTTTACAAAAAACGAAAAGCAAATATTTTAGCTCTCATCGCTTTATTTGCTCTCATTGCTGTACCATTTACAATTAAAGCAGTTAAGAATAAAAATACTGTCAAAGACACAACAAGTTATTCAACTTATATCAGCTATAAAATCACCCCTCCAGAAGATTCAGCTAAAACGATTTTGAATCATCAAATTGGTGGTTATAGTGATTTCTATGGGAAATTGATTGATGGTAATTTGAATGGAGCTTATCTTTTCAATGATGTAGAGCCTAGTGAGTTGAAAAAAATTGCCAGTGAATTGGATACGACAGAGACAACCTTGAAAAATTCAACGAATGACTATTGGTGGAAAAAATTGACCGTCTACTATATGATTGACGATGCAGGGGTTGGTGTGAAAATTTTGACACCAAGTAAAGATGCTAATGACTTGTTGGAGCGAAAAATTGATGGATTGATTGAGAAATTTAAACACACTTATGCAAATGTAAAAATTGAAAAACTGGAAACCATCAACTCTAAAGAATTGAATGCAAACGGTGAGACAGCGCTTGGATTGAATGTGAAGAATCTGATTCTTCGTTTATCTGTTATTGGAGTTATCTGTGTGATTTTGGTTGTGATGGGAAATGTATTGGTTTATCTCTTTAATCCAACAATCAATAGAGCAGGTGATTTTTCTCAGTATCAAATTGATTTTGTAACAGAGATTACAACAATTGCTAATCTAGCAGATATTCTATCATACAAAAATGCTGGACAAGAATTGACTATCGTTAGCTCAAATAAAGCTATTCTAGATAAATTAAAACAAAATCAAGAGACTTTGAAAGGAATGCATTTTGTAGATTTACAAGATGTACCATCTCTTTTGGAAAGAGATACAGTCCTTCTTGTTGAAGAATACGGAGTGACTCGTTATAAGAAATTTGAACAAAGTCTTCAAATTCTTCGAAACTTAAATCGTTCTATCCTCGGTGTAGCAACCTTTAAACTATAAGCTTTCTGATGTATTAGGTCTTCAAAGTTGGCTAAGAGTCGATTTTGAAGGCTTTTTCTATTTGTCTGCAGAAATTTTCTTTTATACTCAATGAAAATCAAAAAGCAAACTAGGAAGCTAGCCGCAGGTTGCTCAAAGCACTGCTTTGAGGTTGTAGATAAAGCTGACGTGGTTTGAAGAGAAGTATTAGAGTCTTCTACAGAAGTTACCCTATTGAAAATCTATCCCGACAGAGGAGCCTTCTTTTGATAAAATCGTAAAAATCTAGTATAATAGATAGAACTGAAAGTATGAGGTTACTAGCAATGAAAATGAAACAAATCAGTGATACAACTTTGAAAATCACGATGTCTTTAGAGGATTTGATGGATCGTGGAATGGAGATTGCTGACTTTCTCGTTCCTCAAGAAAAAACAGAAGAGTTCTTTTATGCTATCTTGGATGAGTTAGAGATGCCTGATAGCTTTCTAGATACAGGTATGTTGAGCTTCCGTGTGACTCCAAAACCTGATAAGGTCGATGTCTTTGTAACCAAATCAAAGATTGATCAAAATCTAGATTTTGAAGACTTATCGGATTTACCAGATATGGAAGAATTGGCTCAAATGTCTCCAGATGAATTTATCAAAACCTTGGAAAAAAGTATCGCAGACAAAACTAAGGATGATATCGAAGCCATTCAATCTCTAGAGCAGGTTGAAGCCAAGGAAGAAGAGCAAGAGCAGGCTGAACAAGAAGCTGAGAGCAAGAAAGAGCCTTACATCTACTACATCCTTTCTTTTGCTAAGTTGGCTGACTTGGTGTCTTTTGCCAAGACAGTGACTTTTGAGATGGAAACTTCTGAACTCTACAAGATGAATGAGCGCTATTATTTGACCATTTTAGTGGATATTGAAAATCATCCAAGTCCATATCCAGCTTGGCTGTTGGCTCGTATGCGCGAGTTTGCGGACGATAGTGATATCAGTCGTTCAGTTTTGCAAGAGTATGGTCAAGTCTTGATGAATCACGATGCAGTGCTTAATCTGAAAAAGATTGGATAATCATTTCTAGAAAGCTATTTCTAGATTTTAAGGAGAGCGAATCGTCTGATTCGTTTTTTCTTTTTATACTAAAATAGTGATTTACTGTGATAGGAATTTTCACAAAATTCTGTTATAATGGCTATATTAGAAAATTTCGAGGAGACAAACATGACAGTTAAAATTGCTTTACTAGGATTTGGTACCGTTGCAAGTGGAGTGCCTTTCCTCCTAAAGGAAAATGGAGAAAAAATCAATCAATCAGCACATTCAGAGATTGAAGTTGCCAAGGTATTGGTCAAGGATGAAGATGAAAAGAATCGCTTGCTTGCAGCAGGGAATGACTTTAACTTTGTAACCAATGTAGATGATATTTTATCAGATCAAGACATTACGATCGTAGTGGAATTGATGGGGCGTATCGAACCTGCTAAGACTTTTATCACTCGTGCCTTGGAAGCTGGCAAACACGTTGTTACTGCTAACAAGGACCTTTTGGCTGTCCATGGTGCAGAATTGTTAGAAATCGCTCAAGCTAACAAGGTAGCACTATACTACGAAGCAGCAGTAGCTGGTGGGATTCCAATTCTTCGTACCTTGGCAAATTCCTTGGCTTCTGATAAAATCACGCGCGTGCTTGGAGTAGTCAACGGAACTTCTAACTTCATGATGACCAAAATGGTGGAAGAAGGCTGGTCTTACGATGATGCTCTTGCGGAAGCACAAAGACTTGGATTTGCAGAAAGCGACCCGACAAATGACGTAGATGGAATTGATGCAGCCTACAAGATGGTTATTTTGAGCCAATTTGCCTTTGGCATGAAGGTTGCATTTGACGATGTAGCCCACAAAGGAATCCGCAACATCACACCAGAAGACGTAGCTGTAGCTCAAGAACTTGGCTATGTAGTGAAATTGGTTGGTTCAATCGAGGAAACTCCTTCAGGTATTGCTGCAGAAGTGACTCCAACCTTCCTTCCTAAAGCGCATCCACTTGCCAGTGTGAATGGCGTAATGAACGCTGTCTTTGTAGAATCTATCGGTATTGGTGAGTCTATGTACTACGGACCAGGTGCTGGTCAAAAACCAACTGCAACAAGTGTTGTAGCAGATATTGTCCGTATCGTTCGTCGTTTGAATGATGGTACCATTGGCAAAGACTTCAACGAATACAGCCGTGACTTGGTCTTGGCAAATCCTGAGGATGTTAAAGCAAACTACTACTTCTCAATCTTGGCTCCAGACTCAAAAGGTCAGGTCTTGAAGTTGGCTGAAATCTTCAATGCCCAAGATATTTCCTTTAAGCAAATCCTCCAAGATGGAAAAGAAGGGGATAAGGCGCGTGTCGTTATCATTACACACAAGATTAATAAAACCCAGCTTGAAAATGTCTCAGCTGAATTGAAGAAGGTTTCAGAATTCGACCTCTTGAATACCTTCAAGGTGCTAGGAGAATAAGATGAAGATTATAGTACCTGCAACCAGTGCCAATATCGGGCCAGGTTTTGACTCGGTCGGTGTAGCTGTAACCAAGTATCTTCAAATTGAGGTCTGCGAAGAACGAGATGAGTGGCTGATTGAACACCAGATTGGTAAATGGATTCCACATGACGAGCGTAATCTCTTGCTCAAAATCGCTTTGCAAATTGCACCAGACTTGCAGCCAAGACGTTTGAAAATGACCAGTAATGTTCCCCTGGCGCGTGGTTTGGGTTCTTCCAGCTCGGTTATTGTTGCTGGAATTGAACTAGCCAACCAACTGGGTCATCTCAACTTGTCAGACCATGAAAAATTGCAGTTGGCGACCAAGATTGAAGGACATCCTGACAATGTAGCTCCAGCCATTTATGGTAATCTCGTTATTGCAAGCTCCGTTGATGGGCAAGTTTCTGCTATCGTGGCTGACTTTCCAGAGTGTGATTTCCTAGCCTACATTCCAAACTATGAATTGCGTACTCGAGACAGCCGTGGTGTCTTGCCTAAAAAATTGTCCTACAAGGAAGCTGTTGCTGCTAGTTCTATCGCCAATGTGGCGGTTGCAGCCTTGTTGGCAGGAGACATGGTGACCGCTGGGCAAGCAATCGAGGGAGATCTCTTCCACGAACGCTATCGTCAGGACTTGGTGAGAGAATTTGCGACGATTAAGCAAGTGGCCAAAGAAAATGGTGCTTATGCAACCTACCTCTCTGGTGCTGGGCCGACAGTTATGGTCTTGGCTTCTCATGACAAGATGCCAACGATTAAGGCTGAATTGGGAAATCAACCCTTCAAAGGAAAACTTCATGACTTGAAAGTTGATACCCAAGGTGTCCGTGTTGAAGCAAAATAAAGAATAGAAGATAGGATGGGGAAACTCGCGACCAGAGGGCTTCCTATCCTTTTTTTGAAAAGAAGTTTATACTTAATGAAAATCAAAGAGCAAACTAGGAAGCTAGCCACAGGTTGCTCAAAGCACTGCTTTGAGGTTGCAGATGTAAGCTGACGTGGTTTGAAGAGATTTTCGAAGAGTATTAGTTAAAAACTTGATAAAGGAGAAATAAAGATGGCAGAAATTTATCTAGCAGGCGGTTGTTTTTGGGGCTTAGAGGAATATTTTTCACGAATTTCTGGAGTGCTAGCAACCAGTGTTGGCTACGCTAATGGACAAGTCGAAACGACAAATTATCAGCTACTCAAAGAAACAGACCATGCAGAAACGGTTCAAGTGATTTATGATGAGAAGGCAGTTTCACTTAGAGAGATTTTACTTTATTATTTCCGTGTTATTGATCCATTATCAGTCAATCAACAAGGGAATGACTGTGGACGTCAGTATCGGACCGGAATTTATTACCAAGATGAAGCTGATTTGCCAGCTATCTACACAGTGGTGCAGGAGCAGGAGCGCATGCTGGGTCGAAAGATTGCAGTGGAAGTGGAGCAACTTCGCCACTACATTCTGGCTGAAGATTACCACCAAGACTATCTTAAGAAGAATCCTTTAGGTTACTGTCATATCGATGTGACCGATGCTGAGAAGCCATTGATTGACGCAGCAAATTATGAAAAGCCTAGTCAAGAGGTGTTAAAGAAAAGATTAACCGAAGAGTCCTATCGTGTTACCCAAGAAGCTGCTACAGAGGCTCCATTTAGTAATGCTTATGACCAAACCTTTGAAGAAGGAATTTATGTAGATATTACAACAGGTGAGCCACTCTTTTTTGCCAAGGATAAGTTTGCTTCAGGTTGTGGTTGGCCAAGTTTTAGCCGTCCTATTTCCAAAGAGTTGATTCACTATTACAAGGACCTGAGTCATGGAATGGAGCGAATCGAGGTTCGTTCTCGGTCAGGAAATGCTCACTTGGGTCATGTTTTCACAGATGGCCCTCGGGAGTTAGGTGGCCTTCGTTACTGTATCAATTCGGCATCCTTGCGTTTTGTATCCAAGGATGAGATGGAAGAGGCAGGATATGGCTTTCTATTGCCATACTTAAATAAATAAAACAGAGAGGGTGGGTACTTCCCACTTTCTTCATTTATAGAATACGAATAGAAGGGATTTATGAAACACCTATTATCTTACTTCAACCCCTACATCAAGGAATCCATTTTAGCACCCTTGTTCAAGCTACTAGAAGCTGTGTTTGAGCTCTTAGTTCCCATGGTGATTGCAGGAATTGTTGACCAATCCTTGCCCCAGAAAAATCAAGGTCATCTCTGGATGCAGATTGGTCTGCTCCTTATATTTGCAGTGATTGGCGTTTTAGTGGCCTTGATAGCCCAGTTTTACTCAGCTAAGGCTGCGGTAGGTTTTGCCAAAGGACTGACAAACGATCTTTATCATCATATTTTGTCTTTACCTAAGGATAGTAGAGACCGTTTGACAACTTCTAGCTTGGTCACTCGCTTGACTTCGGATACCTACCAGATTCAGACTGGGATCAATCAATTCCTGCGTCTCTTTTTGCGAGCGCCCATTATCGTTTTTGGGGCTATCTTTATGGCCTATCGAATCTCAGCTGAGCTGACTTTCTGGTTCTTGGTCATGGTTGTCATTTTGACCATAGTCATTGTAGGCCTTTCTCGGTTAGTCAATCCTCTCTACAGCAGTCTCAGAAAGAAAACGGACCAACTAGTTCAGGAAACACGCCAGCAATTACAAGGGATGAGAGTTATTCGTGCTTTTGGACAAGAAAAACGAGAGTTACAGATTTTTCAAACTCTTAACCAAGTCTATGCTAGATTACAAGAAAAGACAGGTTTCTGGTCCAGTTTATTAACCCCTTTGACCTATCTGATTGTGAATGGAACTCTCCTCGTCATCATCTGGCAGGGCTATATTTCTATTCAAGGAGGATTACTCAGTCAAGGTGCTCTCATTGCCCTTATTAATTATCTCCTACAGATCTTGGTGGAATTGGTCAAGCTAGCTATGCTAATAAATTCTCTCAACCAGACCTATATCTCAGCCAAGCGAATCGAGGAAGTTTTTGCTGAGGCTCCAGAAGATATTCATTTAGAATTAGAGAAAAAGCAAGTTACCAGCAATCAGGTTTTACAAGTTCAAGAATTGACCTTTACTTATCCTGATGCGGCCCAGCCTTCTCTGAGAGACATTTCCTTTGATATGAAGCAAGGGCAAATCCTTGGTATCATTGGAGGAACGGGTTCTGGTAAATCAAGTTTGGTGCAACTCATTCTTGGACTTTATCCAGCAGACAAGGGTAGCATTTCACTTTATCGAGATGGATCTAGTCCTCTTAATTTGGAGCAGTGGCGGTCTTGGATTGCCTATGTGCCCCAAAAAGTCGAACTTTTTAAGGGAACTATTCGTTCCAACCTGACTCTAGGTTTAGATCAAGAAGTAACTGACCAAGAACTTTGGCACGCCTTGGAAATTGCGCAAGCAAAGGATTTTGTCAGTGAAAAGGAAGGGCTTTTGGATGCCCTAGTTGAGGCAGGAGGGAGAAATTTCTCAGGTGGACAAAAACAAAGGCTGTCTATCGCTCGAGCAGTCTTGCGCCAAGCTCCATTTCTCATCCTAGATGATGCGACCTCGGCCCTCGACACTATTACCGAGTCCAAGCTCTTGAAAGCTATCCGAGAAAACTTACCAAATACAGGATTAATCTTGATTTCTCAACGAACCTCGACGCTTCGTATGGCTGACCAGATTCTCCTCTTGGAAAAAGGTGAGTTACTAGCTGTTGGCAAGCATGAGGATTTGATGAAGACTAGTCAAGTCTATCGTGAAATCAATGCATCCCAACATGGAAAGGAGGACTAGCATGAGACGACAAACTGCAAACCAGACGCTCAAACGTTTAGCCATAGATTTAGCCAGCCATCCCTTCCTCCTTTTCCTAGCCTTTCTAGGAACTGTTACCCAGGTTGTTTTATCGATTTACCTACCTATCTTGATTGGGCAGGTCATAGACCAAGTTCTAGTAGCTGCTTCTTCACCAGTTTTTTGGCAGATTTTCATTCAAATGGTCTTGGTAGTCATAGGAAATACCTTAGTTCAATGGGTCAATCCTCTCCTTTATAATCGCCTAATTTTCTCTTATACCAGAGACTTGCGAGAGCGAATCATCTATAAGCTCCATCGGTTACCGATTGCCTTTGTGGATCGACAAGGAAGTGGAGAAATGGTCAGTCGTGTAACCACGGACATTGAACAGTTAGTAGCTGGTTTGACCATGATTTTTAACCAATTTTTCATTGGAGTCTTGATGATTTTGGTTAGTATTCTAGCCATGCTCCAAATCCATCTCCTCATGACTCTCTTAGTCTTATTGTTGACGCCACTATCCATGGTGATTTCACGCTTTATTGCCAAACGCTCCTATCATCTCTTTCAGAAGCAAACAGAGACAAGAGGAATTCAGACTCAGTTGATCGAAGAATCGCTTAGCCAGCAGACCATTATCCAGTCCTTTAATGCTCAGGAAGAGTTTATTCAAAGATTGCATAAGGCTAATGAAAACTACGCAGGTTATTCTCAGTCAGCCATCTTTTATTCATCAACGGTTAATCCTTCGACTCGCTTTGTCAACGCGCTCATTTATGCACTTTTAGCTGGAGTGGGAGCTTATCGTATCATGATAGGCTCTACCTTGACCATTGGACGCTTAGTGACTTTTTTGAACTATGTTCAACAGTACACCAAGCCTTTTAACGATATTTCTTCAGTGCTAGCTGAGTTGCAAAGTGCTCTCGCTTGCGCAGAGCGCGTCTATGCTGTCTTAGAAAGCTCTGAGGTGGCTGAAACAGGTAAGGAAGTCTTGACCAGTGACCAAGTTAGGGGAGCTATTTCCTTTAAACAGGTTTCTTTTGGCTACCATCCTGAAAAGATTTTGATTAAGGATTTATCTATTGATATTCCAGCTGGTAGCAAGGTTGCTATTGTTGGTCCGACAGGTGCCGGAAAATCAACCCTTATCAATCTTCTCATGCGTTTTTATCCCATTAACTCTGGAGATATCTTGCTGGATGGGAAATCCATTTATGATTATACCCGAGCATCATTGAGACAGCAGTTTGGCATGGTGCTCCAAGAAACCTGGCTCAAGCAAGGGACCATTCATGACAATATTGCCTTCGGCAATCCTGATGCTAGTCGGGAGCAAGTGATTGCTGCTGCCAAAGCAGCCAATGCAGACTTTTTCATCCAACAGTTGCCACAGGGTTACGATACCAAGTTGGAAAATGCTGGAGAATCTCTCTCTGTTGGTCAGTCCCAGCTTTTGACTATTGCCCGAGTCTTTCTGGCTATTCCAAAGATTCTTATCTTAGACGAGGCGACTTCCTCCATCGATACACGAACAGAAGTGCTGGTACAGGATGCCTTTGCTAAACTCATGAAGGGAAGAACAAGCTTTATCATTGCCCACCGTTTGTCAACCATTCAGGATGCGGATTTGATTCTTGTCTTGGTGGAGGGCGACATTGTTGAGTATGGGAGCCATCAGAAACTCATGGCTCGAAAGGGCAAGTATTATCAAATGCAGCAAGCAGCAGATTTTAGCTTTGAATAAGCCATTCTCTTTTGAAAGTTTATGGACGAAAAAAGTTGCCTTCGGGTGACTTTTTTGTTACAATAGCTAGAAAAAATCAAGGCCTTAGAAGGAGAAAAACAATGAAAGTCTATCAGCATGTAAATATCGTGACTTGTGATCAAGATTTCCATGTTTATCTAGATGGAATCTTAGCCGTTAAGGATTCTCCAATCGTCTATGTTGGTTAAGAGAAGTCAGAGATTTTAGAGCAAGCTGAGCAGATTATAGACTATCAGGGAGCCTGTATTATGCCTGGTTTGGTCAATTGTCACACCCATTCTGCTATGACAGGATTGAGAGGAATTCGAGATGATAGCAATCTCCATGAATGGCTCAATGACTATATCGGCCAGCAGAAGCAGGATTTACTCCTGACATGACTACCAAGGCGGTTAAAGAAGCTATGATAGAGATGCTCCAGTCGGGAACAACAACCTTTAACGATATGTATAATCCCAATGGTGTGGATATTGAACGGATTTATCAGGCAGTGAAAGATTCCAAGATGCGTTGTTATTTCTCACCTACCCTCTTTTCTTCTGAGGCGGAGACAACTAATGAAACTATAAGCAGAACTCGAGCAATCATTGAAGAAATTATTGGCTATAAAAATCCAAATTTCAAGGTTATGGTAGCCCCTCATTCTCCATACAGCTGTAATCAAGACTTGCTACAAGCGAGTTTAGACATGGCAAAAGAACTGAATATTCCTATCCATATCCATGTGGCGGAGACCAAGGAGGAATCAGGAATTATACTGAAACGATACGGTAAACGTCCTCTTGCTTTTCTCGAAGAACTGGGTTACTTAGATCATCCGTCCGTCTTTGCTCACGGGGTTGAATTAAACGAGAGAGAAATTGAAAGCTTGGCAATGTCTCAAGTATCTATCGCGCATAATCCTATCAGTAATCTTAAATTAGCCTCAGGAATTGCTCCAATTATCCAGCTCCCAAAAGCAGGAGTGGCAGTAGGAATTGCGACAGATTCAGTTGCTTCCAACAACAACCTTGATATGTTTGAGGAAGGACGGACTGCAGCCCTTCTTCAGAAGATGAAAAGTGGAGATGCCAGCCAATTTCCTATTGAAACAGCTCTCAAGGCTCTGACAATCGAAGGGGCTAAGGTTCTTGGAATGGACGAACAGATAGGAAGTCTGGAAGTCGGCAAGCAAGCAGATTTTCTCGTTATTCAACCACAAGGGAAAATTCATCTCCAACCTAAAGAAAATATGCTCTCTCACCTGGTTTATGCTGTCAAATCCAGTGATGTAGATGATGTTTATATCGCTGGACAACAGGTTGTTAAGCAAGGTTAAGTCCTGACAGTAGAACTTTAAAATAAAAATCACAAAAATTTTAAAAAATGGTAACTTCTAAAACTAACTTCCAGTTTCCCACAACCTAGCTTTTAGTATGAGAAAAATGCGTGAAATCAGTGGAAATCCGTCTTAGACTAACTTCCACTGGTTTTCTTTTTCTTGATATATAAGGGTTCAAAAGCGAAAAGACTCAGAAAAAAGTGCACGACAAATAGCCCTAAAACAGAGTCGTCTTAGAGTAAATTCCAGTTGCTAGCGTTTAGTGTGAGACTTTTCGATGGTGATAAGATGTGTAGTTAGAGGGGAAAATTCCCTTTATTTCAATAAATCAGGTGATAAGTGTGTGTCTTCTGGTTTGACAAATTGGCAACCCAGAAGAGCAGCGATGTCCTCGCCAAAGGTGAAGGTGAAGACGTCGTAAGCAGATTTTCCTTGAAACTCTTCTCGTTTCAAGGAATTGACATGGGAAATGACTAGATTGACGTCTTTCTGAGTCAGCTGGTCAAAGGAAGTGCCCTTGGGAAGAATGGCTCGCAAAACCGTATGGTTCTTCTCAATCCGCCCCTTCTGGTCAGGACGGCTAGGGTCGCAGAAGTAGAGGTGAGACTTCCCATCAATGTCTCGCTCAAGCTCCTCCACATAGGCGAACTCAGATCCGTTGTCTGTGAGAATGACAGGGAACAGCTGATGGAACGCATACCCTCCGTCCATGACTCTTTCTTTCAAAGCTGCGAATTTAGTGGCGACTTCCAGAGCAGTCTTGTTGTCCAAAAGCAAGGCGAAGAGGAAATTACAGAAGGAAACGTTGAAGGTGAGCAGTAGCTTTCCACCAGGTCTGCCGATGACCGTGTCCATTTCCAACCATTTGAAGAAATCATCAGTTTCTCGTAACTCTTGGAAATCTTGATAGGTCCGCCCAATTTTCAGCTCTTTGGGAATAGCTACTTTTCTGGATTTTCTGCGTTCCTTGAACGTGACCATCCGAGGGAAATCAATGGGCTTGGCTGTCAGATAGCCCAGCTTGGCATGCCGATACACCGTAGCTTTCGACACAGGTAGGTTATGTGTCTGAATGATATGGTAGATGCTTTGTTTCTTCTGGATGCCTAGGGTTAAGATCTTGTCCATCTGATAAAAACTTTCCTTGTTTAGGGGAATGCCCTGTCTGGATTCCCTCAACATAGTCTCGTACTGCTCCTGTGCCTTTTTCGCGTAGTAAAGATAGCGGTTAAACCCACAATCCGTCCTCTTTTTTGGACAGTTGTTACAGACATAAGGAGCTTTTTTGAGAAGAGGGCAATCCGTGCAATCAGATTTGACGGATGTTGGATGCATGATGCGATTGCGCTTGATTTCCTTTGAAATCGTTGACGGGTCTTTCCCCATCTTCTCAGCGATGGAACGGAAAGTCTCCTGTTGGCTGATTCCAGTTTGGATGTCAATACGGTCTTCTAGAGTGAGATGTTTTTGTTTTTTCGTCATGAGGTGCCTCCTCACGAAAAGTCTCAGACTTAATTCTAGCATAATTCATCGTCTGAGACTAACTTCCAGTTTTGGGAGAGAGATGGAAGTTACTTTGAGAAGTTACGAATTTTAAAAAAGGGTAACTTCTAAAACTAACTTCCAGTTTCCCACAACCTAGCTTTTAGTATGAGAAAAATGCGTGAAATCAGTGGAAATCCGTCTTAGACTAACTTCCACTGGTTTTCTTTTTCTTGATATATAAGGGTTCAAAAGCGAAAAGACTCAGAAAAAAGTGCACGACAAATAGCCCTAAAACAGAGTCGTCTTAGAGTAAATTCCAGTTGCTAGCGTTTAGTGTGAGACTTTTCGATGGTGATAAGATGTGTAGTTAGAGGGGAAAATTCCCTTTATTTCAATAAATCAGGTGATAAGTGTGTGTCTTCTGGTTTGACAAATTGGCAACCCAGAAGAGCAGCGATGTCCTCGCCAAAGGTGAAGGTGAAGACGTCGTAAGCAGATTTTCCTTGAAACTCTTCTCGTTTCAAGGAATTGACATGGGAAATGACTAGATTGACGTCTTTCTGAGTCAGCTGGTCAAAGGAAGTGCCCTTGGGAAGAATGGCTCGCAAAACCGTATGGTTCTTCTCAATCCGCCCCTTCTGGTCAGGACGGCTAGGGTCGCAGAAGTAGAGGTGAGACTTCCCATCAATGTCTCGCTCAAGCTCCTCCACATAGGCGAACTCAGATCCGTTGTCTGTGAGAATGACAGGGAACAGCTGATGGAACGCATACCCTCCGTCCATGACTCTTTCTTTCAAAGCTGCGAATTTAGTGGCGACTTCCAGAGCAGTCTTGTTGTCCAAAAGCAAGGCGAAGAGGAAATTACAGAAGGAAACGTTGAAGGTGAGCAGTAGCTTTCCACCAGGTCTGCCGATGACCGTGTCCATTTCCAACCATTTGAAGAAATCATCAGTTTCTCGTAACTCTTGGAAATCTTGATAGGTCCGCCCAATTTTCAGCTCTTTGGGAATAGCTACTTTTCTGGATTTTCTGCGTTCCTTGAACGTGACCATCCGAGGGAAATCAATGGGCTTGGCTGTCAGATAGCCCAGCTTGGCATGCCGATACACCGTAGCTTTCGACACAGGTAGGTTATGTGTCTGAATGATATGGTAGATGCTTTGTTTCTTCTGGATGCCTAGGGTTAAGATCTTGTCCATCTGATAAAAACTTTCCTTGTTTAGGGGAATGCCCTGTCTGGATTCCCTCAACATAGTCTCGTACTGCTCCTGTGCCTTTTTCGCGTAGTAAAGATAGCGGTTAAACCCACAATCCGTCCTCTTTTTTGGACAGTTGTTACAGACATAAGGAGCTTTTTTGAGAAGAGGGCAATCCGTGCAATCAGATTTGACGGATGTTGGATGCATGATGCGATTGCGCTTGATTTCCTTTGAAATCGTTGACGGGTCTTTCCCCATCTTCTCAGCGATGGAACGGAAAGTCTCCTGTTGGCTGATTCCAGTTTGGATGTCAATACGGTCTTCTAGAGTGAGATGTTTTTGTTTTTTCGTCATGAGGTACCTCCTCACGAAAAGTCTCAGACTTAATTCTAGCATAATTCATCGTCTGAGACTAACTTCCAGTTTTGGGAGAGAGATGGAAGTTACTTTGAGAAGTTACGAATTTTAAAAAAGGGTAACTTCTAAAACTAACTTCCAGTTTCCCACAACCTAGCTTTTAGTATGAGAAAAATGCGTGAAATCAGTGGAAATCCGTCTTAGACTAACTTCCACTGGTTTTCTTTTTCTTGATATATAAGGGTTCAAAAGCGAAAAGACTCAGAAAAAAGTGCACGACAAATAGCCCTAAAACAGAGTCGTCTTAGAGTAAATTCCAGTTGCTAGCGTTTAGTGTGAGACTTTTCGATGGTGATAAGATGTGTAGTTAGAGGGGAAAATTCCCTTTATTTCAATAAATCAGGTGATAAGTGTGTGTCTTCTGGTTTGACAAATTGGCAACCCAGAAGAGCAGCGATGTCCTCGCCAAAGGTGAAGGTGAAGACGTCGTAAGCAGATTTTCCTTGAAACTCTTCTCGTTTCAAGGAATTGACATGGGAAATGACTAGATTGACGTCTTTCTGAGTCAGCTGGTCAAAGGAAGTGCCCTTGGGAAGAATGGCTCGCAAAACCGTATGGTTCTTCTCAATCCGCCCCTTCTGGTCAGGACGGCTAGGGTCGCAGAAGTAGAGGTGAGACTTCCCATCAATGTCTCGCTCAAGCTCCTCCACATAGGCGAACTCAGATCCGTTGTCTGTGAGAATGACAGGGAACAGCTGATGGAACGCATACCCTCCGTCCATGACTCTTTCTTTCAAAGCTGCGAATTTAGTGGCGACTTCCAGAGCAGTCTTGTTGTCCAAAAGCAAGGCGAAGAGGAAATTACAGAAGGAAACGTTGAAGGTGAGCAGTAGCTTTCCACCAGGTCTGCCGATGACCGTGTCCATTTCCAACCATTTGAAGAAATCATCAGTTTCTCGTAACTCTTGGAAATCTTGATAGGTCCGCCCAATTTTCAGCTCTTTGGGAATAGCTACTTTTCTGGATTTTCTGCGTTCCTTGAACGTGACCATCCGAGGGAAATCAATGGGCTTGGCTGTCAGATAGCCCAGCTTGGCATGCCGATACACCGTAGCTTTCGACACAGGTAGGTTATGTGTCTGAATGATATGGTAGATGCTTTGTTTCTTCTGGATGCCTAGGGTTAAGATCTTGTCCATCTGATAAAAACTTTCCTTGTTTAGGGGAATGCCCTGTCTGGATTCCCTCAACATAGTCTCGTACTGCTCCTGTGCCTTTTTCGCGTAGTAAAGATAGCGGTTAAACCCACAATCCGTCCTCTTTTTTGGACAGTTGTTACAGACATAAGGAGCTTTTTTGAGAAGAGGGCAATCCGTGCAATCAGATTTGACGGATGTTGGATGCATGATGCGATTGCGCTTGATTTCCTTTGAAATCGTTGACGGGTCTTTCCCCATCTTCTCAGCGATGGAACGGAAAGTCTCCTGTTGGCTGATTCCAGTTTGGATGTCAATACGGTCTTCTAGAGTGAGATGTTTTTGTTTTTTCGTCATGAGGTACCTCCTCACGAAAAGTCTCAGACTTAATTCTAGCATAATTCATCGTCTGAGACTAACTTCCAGTTTTGGGAGAGAGATGGAAGTTACTTTGAGAAGTTACGAATTTTAAAAAAGGGTAACTTCTAAAACTAACTTCCAGTTTCCCACAACCTAGCTTTTAGTATGAGAAAAATGCGTGAAATCAGTGGAAATCCGTCTTAGACTAACTTCCACTGGTTTTCTTTTTCTTGATATATAAGGGTTCAAAAGCGAAAAGACTCAGAAAAAAGTGCACGACAAATAGCCCTAAAACAGAGTCGTCTTAGAGTAAATTCCAGTTGCTAGCGTTTAGTGTGAGACTTTTCGATGGTGATAAGATGTGTAGTTAGAGGGGAAAATTCCCTTTATTTCAATAAATCAGGTGATAAGTGTGTGTCTTCTGGTTTGACAAATTGGCAACCCAGAAGAGCAGCGATGTCCTCGCCAAAGGTGAAGGTGAAGACGTCGTAAGCAGATTTTCCTTGAAACTCTTCTCGTTTCAAGGAATTGACATGGGAAATGACTAGATTGACGTCTTTCTGAGTCAGCTGGTCAAAGGAAGTGCCCTTGGGAAGAATGGCTCGCAAAACCGTATGGTTCTTCTCAATCCGCCCCTTCTGGTCAGGACGGCTAGGGTCGCAGAAGTAGAGGTGAGACTTCCCATCAATGTCTCGCTCAAGCTCCTCCACATAGGCGAACTCAGATCCGTTGTCTGTGAGAATGACAGGGAACAGCTGATGGAACGCATACCCTCCGTCCATGACTCTTTCTTTCAAAGCTGCGAATTTAGTGGCGACTTCCAGAGCAGTCTTGTTGTCCAAAAGCAAGGCGAAGAGGAAATTACAGAAGGAAACGTTGAAGGTGAGCAGTAGCTTTCCACCAGGTCTGCCGATGACCGTGTCCATTTCCAACCATTTGAAGAAATCATCAGTTTCTCGTAACTCTTGGAAATCTTGATAGGTCCGCCCAATTTTCAGCTCTTTGGGAATAGCTACTTTTCTGGATTTTCTGCGTTCCTTGAACGTGACCATCCGAGGGAAATCAATGGGCTTGGCTGTCAGATAGCCCAGCTTGGCATGCCGATACACCGTAGCTTTCGACACAGGTAGGTTATGTGTCTGAATGATATGGTAGATGCTTTGTTTCTTCTGGATGCCTAGGGTTAAGATCTTGTCCATCTGATAAAAACTTTCCTTGTTTAGGGGAATGCCCTGTCTGGATTCCCTCAACATAGTCTCGTACTGCTCCTGTGCCTTTTTCGCGTAGTAAAGATAGCGGTTAAACCCACAATCCGTCCTCTTTTTTGGACAGTTGTTACAGACATAAGGAGCTTTTTTGAGAAGAGGGCAATCCGTGCAATCAGATTTGACGGATGTTGGATGCATGATGCGATTGCGCTTGATTTCCTTTGAAATCGTTGACGGGTCTTTCCCCATCTTCTCAGCGATGGAACGGAAAGTCTCCTGTTGGCTGATTCCAGTTTGGATGTCAATACGGTCTTCTAGAGTGAGATGTTTTTGTTTTTTCGTCATGAGGTACCTCCTCACGAAAAGTCTCAGACTTAATTCTAGCATAATTCATCGTCTGAGACTAACTTCCAGTTTTGGGAGAGAGATGGAAGTTACTTTGAGAAGTTACGAATTTTAAAAAAGTTTGCAAAAATCTTGCATTCTTTTTTTAACTATGCTATACTTATATACGGTTTGAAAAAACTGCCTAAGACAGTAGGGGAGCTCGACTCATAAGTATCCTACCGAGGACAAAACGTATCATGTAAAAAGAAGCGTATTGTACTTTCGTGTCTAGGTTTGGGCGCGTTTTTCTTTTGGAAAAATTCCTCAAGCAAAATAATAACGGAGGTGAACACACTAATGAGTGAAGCAATTATTGCTAAAAAAGCGGAACTAGTTGACGTAGTAGCTGAAAAAATGAAAGCTGCTGCATCTATCGTCGTTGTAGACGCTCGTGGTTTGACAGTTGAGCAAGATACAGTTCTTCGTCGTGAGCTTCGTGGAAGCGAAGTTGAGTATAAAGTGATTAAAAACTCAATCTTGCGTCGTGCAGCTGAAAAAGCTGGTCTTGAAGGACTTGCATCTGTATTTGTTGGACCATCTGCAGTAGCATTTTCTAACGAAGATGTTATCGCACCAGCGAAAATCTTGAACGATTTTGCTAAAGACGCTGAAGCACTTGAAATTAAAGGTGGTGCAATCGAAGGAGCTGTCGCATCTAAAGAAGAGATTCTTGCACTTGCAACTCTTCCAAACCGCGAAGGACTTCTTTCTATGCTCCTTTCTGTACTTCAAGCGCCAGTGCGCAACGTTGCTCTTGCAGTCAAAGCGGTTGCAGACAACAAAGAAGACGCAGCTTAATCTTAAGCTACGCAGCGTAGCCTAGCTACGAAAATCTATTATAAATTTAAAACATATTTGGAGGAAATAACAATGGCATTGAACATTGAAAACATTATTGCTGAAATTAAAGAAGCTTCAATCCTTGAATTGAACGACCTTGTAAAAGCTATCGAAGAAGAATTTGGTGTAACTGCAGCTGCTCCTGTAGCTGTTGCTGCAGCTGGTGCTGCTGACGCTGGTGCTGCTAAAGATTCATTCGACGTTGAATTGACATCTGCAGGCGACAAAAAAGTTGGCGTTATCAAAGTTGTACGTGAAATCACAGGTCTTGGTCTTAAAGAAGCTAAAGAACTTGTTGACGGTGCACCAGCACTTGTTAAAGAAGGCGTTGCAACTGCAGAAGCTGAAGAAATCAAAGCTAAATTGGAAGAAGCTGGAGCTTCAGTTACTCTTAAATAAGAGGCATATACCAATTAGAATTCGGAATACTATAGTATCAGCCTTTTAGAATCGTGAACACATTTTAGAAACTGATAAATTAATTTAGTTTCCTACCAAAAACCCTACCAAAAATTAATTTGGCAGGGTTTTTCTTTTTAACAAATTTATCGTGGAGAACAATTGAATATTGTTCTCCTTTTTTTATTTTCAGGAGGGAAAATGACAAAAGAATTACAATCATCATGCTATATTGTCATTTCATTTTTAGTACGTGAAATGGGAATTGACATTGTTGAAGCCATCTCTCTTATGGCTGAATTAGAAAAAAGTGGCTTGGTTCACTTGGAATCAAGTGGAGATTTAACACTCAAAGAACTTGGAGGCGCGCTATGAAAAGAATTACCGCAAACCAATACCAAACTTCAGAACGGTATTATAAATTACCTAAAATTCTTTTTGAGGATGAGAAATATATGGATATGAAACTAGAAGTAAAGGTGGCTTATTCTATTTTAAAAGATCGTTTAGAATTATCTCTCAATCGTGGTTGGATAGATGAAGAAGGGGCGGTCTATTTAGTATTTTCTAATTCTAAACTGATGAGGCTGTTAGGTTGTTCGAAGTCAAAATTATTGTCCATAAAAAAAACTCTTAAAGAATATGACTTAATTGATGAAGTTCAACAGTCTTCAAGTGAGAAAGGGAGACTTGCTAATAAGATTTATTTAGGGGAATTGTCTTCTACCCCAGTAGGTAATTCAAACAGGCCTAGTGTTAAAAAAAGACTAGGGCAGGTTGAAAATGAAACGCCCCCCGTCTCATATTCAGCCCCTAGTGAGACTGAAGTTAGTGAGACTAAATATAGTGAGACTGATTCTTTATTTATTGAGGATGAGGAGGATAGGAATACTCAACCTATCTTGAAAAGAAAAGTAGAAAAGGTCACAAAATATGATCGAGATTATATTTGGGGATTGGTACAGGATCAATTTAGACGAGAAGGTTTTTCTGAAACAGCTAGTGAGATTGCTATGACTGATTTTGAGAGAATCTATCAGTATGCTCTTGACAATGTTCGCTTTGTTAGACGAGCGGAAGTTTTGGCTGAATTTGTGTTTAACGGCTTGTATTCTGTTTGGAATAACCGTGTTAGAAAAGGAGGTGGTTAAATGTCGCCAATCGAGTGGATATTAGTTATGCTCATTGTCATTTCAAGTGGTGTGACTTTTTGGACATTGATAGTCGATCAGAAAGGGGGATAAAGAAATGAGATTTATTGATTTATTTTCAGGTATAGGTGGATTTAGACTTGGAATGGAAAGTGTTGGACACGAGTGTATTGGATTTTGTGAGATTGATAAATTTGCTAGGAAATCTTATAAGTCCATTTTTCAAACGGAAGGAGAAATAGAATTTCATGACATACGAGATGTTTCAGATGACGAATTTAAAAAACTTAGAGGGAAAGTCGATGTCATCTGTGGGGGATTCCCTTGTCAAGCATTTTCAATCGCAGGAAGACGATTGGGATTTGAAGATACTAGAGGAACTTTATTCTTTGAAATTGCTCGAGCGGCCAAACAAATCCAACCACGTTTTCTTTTTCTTGAAAATGTTAAAGGCCTACTCAATCACGATAAGGGACGGACGTTCACCACAATCCTTACCACGCTTGATGAATTGGGGTTTGATGTTGAGTGGCAGGTGCTTAACAGTAAGGATTTTGGCGTTCCCCAAAACAGAGAGAGGGTGTTTATTATCGGACATTCTAGAAAGAGAGGTACCAGACTCTTATTTCCTTTCAGACGAGAAGGTCAAGCAACTAACTCTGAGACTTTAAAAATATTAGGGAATTTGAATCCATCAAAAAGTGGAATGAGTGGCAAAGTCTATTATTCAGAAGGTCTTGCGCCAACCTTAGTTCGTGGAAAAGGAGAAGGATTTAAGGTTGCGATTCCTTGTATGACACCAGACAGATTAGAAAAAAGACAAAATGGTAGACGTTTTAAGGATAATCAAGAGCCAATGTTTACTTTAAATACTCAGGATCGTCATGGTATTGTCGTTGTTGGAGATTTACCAACTAGCTTTAAGGAAACTGGTCGCGTCTATGGAAGCGAGGGCTTATCTCCAACACTAACTACAATGCAAGGTGGAGATAAAATCCCCAAAATACTGATTCCAGAACCAATCCAATTTCTAAAAGTCCGAGAGGCAACGAAAAAAGGATATGCTCAAGCAGAGATTGGGGATTCAATCAATTTAGAAAGACCAAGTTCTCAGTATCGTCGTGGTAGAGTTGGAAAAGGTATAGCGAATACGTTAACAACTAGTGGGCAAATGGGAGTAGTAGTGGCTAGCTATGAAGGAGAAGATAAACAAGTTTATCATGTAGCCGGTGTCTTAATAGATGGACAATTTTACCGTTTGAGAATACGACGAATCACTCCTAAAGAGTGTTTTCGCCTACAGGGATTTCCTGATTGGGCTTTTGAAGCTGCTAGAAAAGTTTCTAGTAATAGTCAGCTCTATAAACAAGCTGGTAATAGTGTAACCGTTCCTGTGATTGCCGCAATCGCAAAGAAATTAAAAGAAATAGAGGAAAAAGATGAAAGCATTAAATAAAGAATCAATACTAGATTGTGATGAATTAGAAATAGAATTACATGACGGAGAAATCAAACGGCTGGATGAACAAATATTTTTGATGCCCAATTATCCATGTGAGTTTGAGGTGACATTTTTAGATGATTACCATAAAAAACATAATTACCCACTATTTTATGAATCCTATCTTCAAAACATTATGGAATTCCTTGAAAGTCAGGATATAAAGAACGGAGCTGATGCCTTCGTAGATGATCATCAAAATCTTGTTTTTGTTTTATATGGACAAGGCTATCGAGCTGAGGGAAAAGAGGGAATACTTACAACCCAAGTAACTGTAAAAGCTTATGATGAAGACAAGAAATCAATTAACTTCTCCAATTTATTAGATTCCTTAATTGTCTCAGAATATCAAATGGAACCGAATCTTTGGGAGGTCTCCCATGATTGATCTCTATCTAAGTAAAAATAGCCAAAGAAATCAACTTCTTTTGGATTTCTTTCAAAAGTATGGCATAGAGGTCACTCCTCATTCTATTTCTGAAATGACAAAGGATAAATTAATTGAGATGATGAGCTATTCTTCAGATTGTTTTGAGTTTTTATCTCCCAATTTATTACGATTTAAGAACCGTGACAATCTAAGATTAACGGATTTCATTGAAATGATATTAAAAAACCCTGAACTAACTATTAGACTTCCTCTTGCAGTTTCAAATAAGAGAGTTTATCCAAATCTGAATTTGGAAGAGGCTAGAGCTTTATTGCCAAGAGATACGAAACAATTGATTTACATGGCACAAACACATTATTTATCTAACTAAAGGAGAAGCAATATGGCTGAACGATTTTGGGAGAACTTGTCCATTATTTTGGCTGAAAGAAATATCAGCTGGATTGACTTAACCAGAAAAATGTTTGCGGGAGAGTTTCACTATCCAAGTGAATTGAATCGTTTGTATCAAAAGATACGCCACTATAAGATGGAACAACGAATGCCTCAAAGTCCATGGGTAGAAAGGATTGTGCAGGTATTAGATTTAGATTATGAAGATTTATTTCGGAGGTAACTATGAAAAGAATAATTCCAGTTTATATCTTCCAACAAGTTAATGTCCTATTGGTATCCCTATACTTACTGAAATTGCTTTGTATCGGTGAGTTAACTATACTACAGATTCTCTATGGTGGGTCGCTCATTTCTTTTTTATGGATGTATGATCAACGCAAACAAGCTCATAAGGTCAATATGAAAACTAGGATGAAATGGCTTGGTGTTGGATTTGTTAGCCTACTGATTATAAGTCTATGTTTTAGCCTGATTCATGCTCAAGGAACTACGAATCAAGAAAACTTAATTGGCCTTCAACATCAAGTTCCTTGGTTTTCATTTTTATTGTTCTTAATCAATGCGAGTATGGTTGAAGAATTTCTGTATCGAGAAATTATATGGAACTTGGTCAGAAAATTAGATATTCGAGTTGCTTTGACAAGTATTTTATTTTCCTTAGCTCATCATCCAGGAACCATTCTAGCTTGGTGTTTATATGTTTCACTTGGGATGTTTTTAGGGATGGTGCGCTATAAATCGGACTTATGGGGAAGTATGGGTCTACATTTGGTGTGGAACCTACTAGTTTATACTTTACTGCTTTTTTAAAATAGGTGACCTGATTTATCTCATAAATCAGTAGTTTTTATAGGATTATTTTTAATTCGGAAACAAAAATGTATTAACAGCATAAAATAAAGAAACTAGGAACATTTTTTCTATTTTTTTAGAAATAAAATGTCGTATAGAAATTCCGAAAGAAATAATAAAATCAAAATAAAAATTAATAAAATAGGTATCTATGAACATATTGACATCGACAAATGTTCTTGCAAGACATAAAATACAAATAAAAAGAATAAAAAATTGTTATATTTTTATATTTGTTGTTCTGTTATAAAATGAAAGAAATTGGAAACTAGTTTCTAAATCATGAAAAATATTGAAAAAAAAAAAATAAGTGTTAAAATAAAGAATGTAAACGTTTACTTTAACAAAGGAGCTCATATGTTACTGCAAAAAGAACTAATTCCAATGATAGAAGCTAACTTACCAAATATGGCATATGCTGAAAAAGACATTGCTAAATTCTTCTTAAAACAGCAACCTCTGACTAATTATTCATCTGAGGCATTGTGCGAATGCCTTAATGTATCCAAAGCAACATTGACTCGATTTGCGAAAAAATGTGGTTTTAAAGGTTTTAGACAATTCATTTTCAAATACCAAGAGATGATTCGTGAGAAAGAAAAGTTAGCATTGTATACAGAGGCTACAGAAAAAGTTTTATCCGACTATGAAGAAATGTTGAGAAAAACTTACACGGTTCTTGATGAAGTTCAACTTGAGCGTATTGCTGAGATGATAGAAACTGCTGAGCGTGTATATCTTTATGGTAAAGGAAGTTCTGTTCTTGCTTTACAAGAAATGAAGATGAGATTTATGCGTCTCGGAGTCATTGGTGAAGTATTATCAGACGAGGATATGATTTTGTGGAATAACTTATTACTTAATGAAAATTGCCTTGTCATTGGAGCATCCGTTTCAGGTCAAACTGATATTGTACTAGAAGGTCTTCAAAAAGCTGCGGATAAAGGCGCTAAAACAGTTTTAATGACTACAAGAAAATTTGACGAAGAAGATTGTTTCTTTGATGAACTATTGTTATTAGCTTCGACCAATCATCTCTCGTATGGCAATCGCATATCACCTCAGTTTCCGATACTTTTAATTACAGACTGCTTATTCTCTCATTATCTGGAAAGTCCAGAGAGACAATATTATTACAATCAAACTATTATCCATAAGGAGGAATAATAAAATGAGCCAAATTTGGACTAAAGAAAAATTTATAAGTCAAGTCCATGGTGGAGTCATTGTTTCTTGTCAAGCTTTACCCGGTGAACCCCTTTATAATGAAGAATTTAGCTTGATGCCTTTTATGGCTAAAGCAGCTTTAGAGGCAGGAGCAGTGGGCATTCGCGCAAATTCTGTGCGTGATATTAAAGCAATTCAGAAAGTAGTAGATTTACCAATAATCGGAATTATCAAAAGAGATTATCCACCTCAAGAACCATATATTACTGCTACGATGAAAGAAGTAGATGAACTTGTAGGATGCGGAACAACAGTCATTGCATTTGATGCAACTTTAAGACCAAGATATGATGGCTTAGTTGTCAGTGAATTTATCAAAAAAATAAAAGAAAAATATCCTAATCAATTGTTGATGGCGGATGTAAGTAATTTTGATGAAGGTCTATATGCATTTAAATCAGGCGTTGATTTTGTTGGTACAACATTATCAGGGTACACAAGTACAAGTGTACAATCAGATGAGCCTGATTTTGAACTAATGAAAAAATTAGCTGATTTTAATATTCCGGTAATTGCCGAAGGAAAAATTCATTATCCAGAACAATTAAAAAAAGCTTATAGTTTAGGTGTTACCAGTGTTGTCATTGGTGGAGCGATTACACGTCCAAAAGAAATTGCTCAGCGATTTATTAATGTCATCAAATAAAAAACAATATAAAGGAGAAATCTGATGAAAGATTTAACTAAATACAAAGGCGTTATTCCTGCATTTTATGCTTGCTATGATGAAAATGGTGAAATTAGCCAAGAACGTGTAAAATCTCTGGTGCAATATTTCATTAACAAAGGTGTAAAAGGTATCTATGTAAATGGTTCTTCAGGTGAATGTATTTACCAAAGTGTAGAAGATCGTAAAAAAATTATTGAAGCTGTTATGGAAGTTGCTAAAGGTAAATTAACAGTTATCAACCATGTTGCATGTAACAACACGAAAGATAGTATTGAATTGGCAAAACATTCAGAAAGTGTTGGAGTCGATGCTATTGCTGCTATCCCACCTATTTACTTCAAATTGCCAGAATATTCAATTGCAGCATATTGGAATGCAATGAGTGAAGCTGCGCCAAATACAGATTTTATCATTTATAATATTCCACAATTGGCAGGGGTTGCGTTGACTGGTAGTTTGTATGCAACAATGCGTCAAAATCCTCGTGTGATTGGAGTTAAAAATTCTTCTATGCCTGTACAAGATATTCAAATGTTTGTAGCTGCAGGTGGAGAAGATTACATTGTATTCAATGGTCCAGATGAACAATATCTTGGTGGTCGCTTGATGGGAGCAGAAGCTGGTATTGGTGGTACTTATGGCGTTATGCCAGATTTGTTCTTGAAATTGGAAAGTTTGATTCAAGAACGAGATTTAGATACTGCTAAAAAACTTCAATATGCTATCAATGAAGTTATCTATAAGATGGTATCAGGTAAGGCAAATATGTATGCTGTAGCAAAAGAGGTTTTGCGTCTAAATGAAAAACTTGATTTAGGTTCTGTTCGTCAACCCTTAGAAGCATTGGCAGAAGGTGACTTGGAAGTTGCAAAACAAGCAGCAGAACTTATTCAACAAGCACGAAAAGAATTTTTATAATAAATAAAATCAATATGGAGATATGTTATGGGCACAACAGGATTTACAATAATTGACTTAATTATCTTGATTGTTTATTTACTTGCGGTGTTGGTTGCAGGTATCTATTTCTCTAAAAAAGAGATGAAAGGAAAAGAGTTCTTTAAAGGAGATGGTTCGGTTCCTTGGTATGTTACTTCGGTATCCATTTTTGCCACAATGCTCAGTCCGATTTCCTTCTTGGGGCTCGCTGGTAACTCTTATGCAGGTAGCTGGATTTTATGGTTTGCTCAATTAGGGATGGTTGTAGCTATTCCACTGACAATTCGTTTTATCTTACCTATCTTTGCACGGATAGACATCGATACGGCATATGATTACTTGGATAAACGTTTTAATTCTAAAGCACTTCGTATTATTTCAGCACTCTTGTTTATTATTTATCAATTGGGACGTATGTCTATCATTATGTACCTCCCATCAGCTGGTTTATCAGTATTGACAGGAATTGACATCAATATTTTGATTATTTTGATGGGTGCAATTGCAATTGTTTATTCTTATACTGGTGGTCTAAAATCCGTATTATGGACAGACTTTATTCAAGGTGTGGTTCTGATTAGTGGTGTCGTTGTAGCTTTATTTGTACTGATGGCTAATATTAAAGGTGGCTTTGGTGCAGTAGCAGAAACATTAGCAAACGGGAAATTCCTTGCTGCAAATGAAAAACTTTTCGATCCTAACTTGCTTTCAAACTCCATCTTCTTAATTGTGATGGGCTCAGGTTTTACAATCTTGTCTTCCTATGCTTCATCTCAAGATTTGGTTCAACGTTTTACTACAACACAAAATATTAAGAAACTTAATAAAATGTTGTTCACAAATGGTGTCTTGTCACTTGCAACTGCAACAGTCTTTTACTTGATCGGTACAGGCTTGTACGTATTCTATCAAGTACAAAATGCAGGTAGTGCAGCTAGCAATATCCCTCAAGACCAAATCTTTATGTACTTTATTGCATACCAGTTACCAGTAGGTGTCACAGGTTTGATCTTGGCAGCGATTTATGCAGCAGCTCAATCAACTATTTCAACAGGTTTGAACTCTGTTGCAACTTCATGGACATTGGATGTTCAAGATGTCATTTCTAAAAATATGTCAGACGATCGTCGTACGAAAATTGCACAATTCGTATCTCTAGCAGTAGGTTTATTCTCAATTGTTGTTTCCATTATCATGGCTCATTCAGATATTAAATCTGCATACGAATGGTTCAATAGTTTCATGGGGCTTGTACTTGGTCTACTTGGTGGTGTATTCATTCTTGGTTTTGTTTCTAAAAAAGCAAATAAACAAGGTGCTTATGCAGCGCTGATTGTATCAACCATCGTTATGGTATATATTAAATACTTCCTTCCTCCAACAGCTGTTAGCTACTGGGCATATTCATTGATTTCAATTTCTGTATCAGTAGTTTCAGGTTATATTGTATCTGTTCTTACTGAAAATAAAGTATCTGCACCTAAATATACAACGATTCATGATATTAGAGAAATTAAAGCGGATTCAAGTTGGGAAGTTCGTCACTAGTCACTAATAGAAAAGAGAAAATAATATGATTATTTCTGAACAATCTGATTTTAGACGATATGCTTCTGTCAATAAACATTTTTCAAAAGTCTGTGATTTTTTAGAAAATACAAATTTGACAGATTTAGTTGATGGAAAAATTGATATTGATGGGGAAAATGTTTTTGCAAATTGTATGACTTATCTAGCTGATGGAGTTCCAGGAGATATTTTTGAAACTCATAAGAAATATTTAGATATTCATATTGTTGTTGAAAATACAGAAAAAATGGCAGTAACTTCCCCAGTTCGTGCTCAGTCACGTGTACCTTTTAGCGAAGAGAAGGATATTGCTTTTTACGATAGCAAAGACTATCAAATTGTTGAATTGCTTCCAGGGAATATGTTGGTGACTTTTGAAGAAGATCTTCACCAACCAAAGATTTATTGCAATGATGAAACTGTTAAAAAACTTGTTATCAAAGTTTTAAACGAGGAAAAATAAAATGGAAAAAAATATTAAACAATATGTAACCATATCATGAAATTAGATTGATGTTTGAAAAATTTGATTCATGGTCTCGTAATGAACTTCATATGAAAAATGTTGTACCATATATAACATTTAAGATTGAAGATTTGAAAAAGAATTAAAGCTGAAATTTAAAAATATATAGAAAGAGGATAAAAATTATGGTAAATTACGGTATTGTTGGAGCTGGATATTTTGGAGCTGATTTGGCTCGCTCAATGAACAAAATTGAAGATGCAAAAGTGGTTGCGGTATTTGACCCAAATCATGGAGAAGAAGTTGCTCAAGAGTTGGGATCAGATGTTTGTGCAAGTTTAGATGAACTTGTAGCACGTGAAGATATTGATTGTGTGATCGTAGCTTCACCTAGCTACCTTCACCGTGAACCTGTTGTGAAAGCTGCTCAACATGGAAAACACGTATTTTGTGAAAAGCCAATTGCATTGTCTTATGAAGATTGTAAAGCCATGGTTGACGCATGTAAAGAAAATAATGTTATCTTTATGGCTGGTCACATCATGAACTTCTTTAATGGTGTACACCATGCTAAAGAATTGATTACTCAAGGTAAAATCGGTAAAGTTCTTTATTGCCATGCCGCTCGTACAGGTTGGGAAGAACAACAACCAACTGTATCATGGAAGAAACTTCGTTCTCAATCTGGAGGACATTTGTACCACCATATTCATGAATTAGATTGCATTCAGTTCATCATGGGAGGACTTCCTGAAAAAGCGACAATGGTAGGAGGCAATGTCTATCATAAAGGTGAAAACTTTGGTGATGAAGATGATATGCTCATTGTAAACCTAGAATACTCTGATGATCGTTATGCTGTTTTGGAATATGGTAATGCTTTCCGTTGGGGTGAACACTACGTCTTGATTCAAGGAACTGAAGGAGCTATCAAACTTGACTTGTTCAATACTGGAGGTACTCTTCGTGTTAAAGGTGAAGGAGAATCACACTTCTTAGTGCATGAAACTCAAGAGGAAGATGATGACCGTACAGCTATCTATACCGGTCGTGGTATGGATGGAGCAATTGCGTACGGTAAACCAGGAGTACGTTGCCCATTATGGTTACAAACATGTATTGATAAAGAAATGGAATATCTACATGACATCATTAAAGGTGGAGAAATTACAGAAGAATATGAAAAACTTCTCAATGGTGTAGCTGCTTTAGAATCAATCGCTACCGCTGATGCATGTACTTTATCAGTTAAAGAAGATCGAAAAGTAAGTCTTTCAGAAATCACAAATGCTTAACTATTGTAAAACAGAATAGTAAATTCTTGTCATTATATAATTTCTAAAGTTCTGTGATACAACTCATTGAATAAAGAAATAGAGATGGGACTGGGATAATGCCCAGTCCCATTTTTTATCAAAAAGTAATGAGATCAAAAATGTGGGAGTGATGAAATGAAGATTATAGGGATCGATATTGGCGGAACAACAATTAAGGCAGATTTATACGACGATTTTGGAACGAGTTTAAATCAGTTCAAAGAGATAGAAACAATTATTGACTATGATTTGGGAACGAACCAGATATTAAATCAGGTCTGTGATTTAATTGGTGAGTATATTTTAAATTATTCAATTGATGGTGTTGGGATTTCCACTGCTGGAGTTGTTAATGCTAATACAGGAGAAATCATCTATGCAGGCTATACAATACCAGGGTATATCGGAGTAAACTTTACTTCCGAAATAGAAAAACGTTTTGGGTTGTCTACTTTTGTTGAAAATGATGTTAATTGTGCTGCATTAGGTGAATTGTGGAAGGGACAAGCCAAAGATAAGAAAAATGTAGTAATGGTTACTATTGGAACAGGTATAGGAGGCAGTATTATTGTCAATGGACAAATTGTTAACGGATTTAACTATACTGCTGGTGAAGTAGGCTATATTCCTGTAGGTAATTCGGATTGGCAAAGCAAAGCCTCAACAACCGCATTGATTCATTTATATCAAAAGAAGAGCTTGAAAACTAATCAAACTGGACGTACTTTCTTTACTGATTTAAGTTCTGGAGATAAAGTCGCTAAAGAAACTTTTGAAATTTTTGTAGAAAATCTAACAAAAGGTTTATTAACTATTTCTTATCTACTTAATCCAGAAATTCTCATATTAGGAGGTGGGATTCTGGCTAAAAAGGATATTTTGTTACCTGAAATTCAAAGTTCTTTAGCTAAAAATGCAATGGATAATAGGTTTTTGCCTAAAAATGTTGTGGCAGCTACATTAGGAAATGAAGCTGGTCGTATAGGTGCTGTAAAAAATTTCTTAGATAGAATTTCTAATAAATAGTGTGAAAGATAAGGAGGTGTCACAATGACTAACTCTGTATTTTCGACAATGCAAGATATTGAGAATGTTGCAACCGATATTATAAAATCATATGATAATGAGATTTATACGTATAAAGCTGTCTCCCAAAAAGAATTGGAAAAACTAGAAAAAAGTTATGATGAAAAAAGTCACGAAGAATTAATTTCAATAGAAAGCAATTTAGAAATGAAACAACAGAACCTCATTGATGAGGTTAATAAAACAATCAAGGAAAATGATGCAAAGATTCAGTATATTTCATCAAGTAGGAGAGGAGAATTTGTAGAAAAAATTATTGGTAGGGTGGTAGAAAAATATGGCTATTAGTCAGATGAAAAGAATTTCTCTACTATTTACTAAGAGTAGTCTTGATGATGTTTTAAAAACTATTCAAGAACTAGAGTCAGTGCAGTTCCGTGATTTAAAGGTTCAGGATAACTGGTCAGAAGCTCTAGAAAAAGATGAGGTTGTATTTCCAACTATTCAAATTTCTCATACTTCTAATTCCAATCACGGGGTTATTGAAGGAAATGATGCCTTGACTTATTTGATGAATAAACAACAACATTTGGAAGCAACTGTAGAGAAATTACAAGAATACCTACCGAAAGAAAACACGTTTAAGTTATTACAGCAACCTCCGATAACAACCTCTTATGAAGAATTAGAAAAATTTGGTAAAGCTAATGTTGCTGAGGGTGTTCTTAAAAAAGTGAATGATCAAATAAACAGAGTTCATGAATTAGAAAGAAACATTCAAAGTAATAATGAGGAAATAGAGAGATTAATAAAGTGGGAAAAATTAGAAATTATTCCTGCGCATTTAGAACAATTTTCTTTCTGTAGAGGAAAAGTAGGAACAATTCCAAGGACAGTAGATAATCGCTTATACAATAATTTTTTAGAAAACAATATTGAAGTTCAAGAAATATTTTCTAATGATAGAGAGTACGGTGTTGTTGTTTTCTATCAGTCCAGTTGCTCTATTGATTTTGATGAATACTTATTTGAACCATTTGATTATTCTAGAAAGGAATTACCGAAGCAGCGAGTAGTAGATTTGAATCAAGAAAACATGCAGTTAATAACTGAAAAAGAGAATATTATCGCATCGTTGCAAGATTCAAAGAAAAATTTGATAGATTTACAATGGCAAATTGACTATATTTTATCTATCTATGCTCGTCAAATCTCTAAGAATAACCTTTTGAGCACTCCGCATCTAGTTGCATTAGAAGGATGGATAGAAGAAACTCGTATTTTATATTTTATAAAAGTTATGGATGAGCGTTTTGGACATTCTATTTATATTTATGAATCGGAAACATTGTCGGATAATCAAGATGAAATACCTATCAAATTAACGAATCACTCTTTAATTGAACCATTTGAATTATTGACAGAAATGTATGCTCTGCCCAAATATTATGAGAAAGATCCTACACCTGTATTAGCACCATTTTACTTTACATTTTTTGGAATGATGGTTGCTGATTTAGGCTATGGTTTACTATTGTTTTTAGGAACAATGTTAGCATTAAAAATTTTTCATCTACCTTCAGTAACTAAGAGATTTTTAAAATTCTTTAATATATTAGGGGTAGCCGTTGCAATTTGGGGTGGAATCTATGGCTCATTTTTTGGATATGAGTTGCCATTTCATCTGATATCTACAACCTCGGATGTCATGACTATATTAGTAGTATCAGTTGTGTTTGGATTTATTACAGTATTTGTAGGTTTGTTAGCTTCAGGACTACAAAAAGTAAGAATGAAGAAATATGCAGAAGCATATAATTCAGGATTTGCGTGGTGTGTTATTCTGCTTGGCTTGTTATTTATTGCTGTCGGAATGTTGATGCCTGATATTAAACCGTTATTTGTATTAGGGAAATGGGTATCTATTTTTAATGCTGTGGGGATTTTGATTGTTTCTATTATTCAAGCCAAAAGCTTGTCAGGTATTGGATCAGGATTGTTTAATCTATATAATATTTCATCTTATATAGGTGATTTAGTTAGTTTCACTCGATTGATGGCATTAGGATTATCTGGAGCAAGTATAGCATCAGCTTTCAATTTAATTGTTGGTTTGTTTCCGGGGACATTGGCTAAACTGACAATTGGATTAGTATTATTCATTCTTTTACATGCGATCAATATTTTTCTATCGTTACTATCAGGATATGTTCATGGAGCACGTCTGATATTTGTTGAATTTTTTGGTAAGTTTTATGAGGGTGGAGGAAAACCATTTCAACCTTTGAAGGCTTCTGAGAAATATATTAAGGTTATTACAAAGAATTAATGGAGGATATATATAATGGAACATTTAGCAACTTATTTTTCAACATATGGAGGAGCTTTCTTCGCTGCATTGGGAATTGTATTGGCGGTTGGATTAAGCGGTATGGGGTCTGCTTATGGAGTTGGTAAGGCTGGGCAATCTGCCGCAGCTTTACTGAAAGAACAGACAGAAAAATTTGCCTCAGCTTTGATATTGCAACTACTGCCAGGAACACAAGGATTATATGGTTTTGTTATTGGAATTTTGATTTGGTTGCAATTAACTCCAGAACTTCCTTTGGAAAAAGGCGTTGCTTATTTCTTTGTAGCTCTTCCAATTGCTATTGTAGGATACTTTTCGGCTAAGCATCAAGGAAATGTAGCAGTAGCGGGAATGCAAATCTTGGCTAAAAGACCAAAAGAATTCATGAAAGGAGCAATTTTGGCTGCCATGGTAGAAACCTATGCAATTCTTGCCTTTGTCGTATCATTCATTTTGACCCTTCGTGTATAAGAAATTAATTTGCTATTCAAAGGAGGTGTCTAAATGAGCAATTTAGAAAACTTACGAGAGTCTGTTATTGAACAAGCTCATGAAAAAGGGCATATGAAATTATTGGATTCCAAAAAGAAGATTGATGATGAATTTGAAATGCAAAAGTCGGTCATTGTAAAGAAAAAAGAAGCTGAACATGAACGAAAGTTAAAAGAATTACAACAGAAATATCAAATAATTTTTCAACAATTAAAAAATAAGGAACGCCAATCAACGTTAGTATCAAAACAGAAAATATTAAAAGAACTTTTTCAATCTGCTTTAATAGAAATGGAATCTTGGAGTGCAGATAAAGAAATGGAGTTCATCTATCGAATTCTGGAACGATATTCACAACAAGAGGTCATAGTAACTTTTGGGGAGCGGACTTTAGCTAAATTCAATTTGGAACAATTAGAGAAATTGAAATTCTCTTTTCCAAATCATTTATTTAGTGAACAGCCTATCTCAAATGAATCAGGCTTACTTATTTCAATAGGTAAAATTGATGATAACTATTTGTATAAAACATTAATTGGATCGATTTCTAAGGAAGAAAGTTCAAGTATCGCAAATCAAATTTTTATCAATTAAGGATGAAATTGGTTAATCCTTCTTAGAAATTTGGAGTATTCCAATAAAATTAGAAAGGTATTTTATGGATACTAATCTTTTTTCAAAAATAAATACGACGATTTCGGTAAAAGAAAACGATTTTATTACAGAAGAAAAATTTCAAAAAATTATACAATCCAAAGATACGGAGACATTGGCATTTATCTTAGAAGCAACTCCCTATCATTTATCGATTGACGATTTAGAAAATCCTAGTCAGACAGAGATTTCGCTAATGACAAAATTAGTCAATGATTATAGATGGGCCTATGCTGAAAGTCCGTCTGATAAAATTGTGACTTTATTTGCTTTACGATATGTTTATCATAATATCAAAGTTTTATTAAAATCTAAGGCGGCAATTAAGAAAGATTTTTCTAAATTATTAATTCCAATAGGGATTTTTGATATAGAAAGTTTAAAACATTTAGTTTCTTCCTTACATTCAGATACACTTCCTGATTTTATGGTTCATGAAGTAGAATCAATTTGGAATGAGTATGAAACTTTTAATAATATTCGTGTACTTGATGTCGGAGCTGATCTAGCATATTTTAAACATCTGAAACTTTTATCTAATGAGTTAGGTGGGGTGCTGTCTCAGGTTATTGTTGCAATGATTGACTTTTATAATATTATTACTGTAAAACGTGGTTTATCGCAAAATAAGAGTCATGGGGATATTTTACAATTACTTTCAGATGAAGGAAGTATTTCTGCTAAAGAATTTATATACATTGTAGAAAATCAAGAAATATTTGTGTGGTTCAATAAAATAAATCTAAGCTTAGATTCAATCTTTTCAACTTACGAATTGAAGATGCAGGACGCAACAATTTCATCTTCTGAGTTAGAATTTTTATGTGATTTACTATTGTATAAAACTTTAGATCAAGGAAGGTATAATGTAGATGGGCCGTTAGTTCTTGCTAGATATTTATTGGGATGTGAGTTTGAAGTAAAGAATCTTAGAATGATCATATCAGCTCTTCAAAATACAATTCCTTTTGAATCAATAAAAGAAAGGATACGCCCGCATTATGGAAGCTAATAAGTATAAAATTGGCATAATTGGTAGCCATGATATTATTTTACCCTTTAGCATGATTGGGTTTGATATATTTCCTGCCTATCAAGAACAAGAAGCTATAAATACTCTAAGAAAATTAGCTCAATCTGATTATGGTGTCATTTATATCACTGAAGACATTGCTTCAATGATATTAGATACAATTCGCCATTATGATTCTCAAGTTGTGCCTGCTATTATTTTATTACCGACTCATAAACAAGGTTTAAATTTAGGATTAAAACGTATAGAGGATAATGTAGAGAAAGCAGTAGGACACAATATTTTATAATAATGTACAAAATTGTCTGTAATATTATTCTATAATTTTTGGACTTAGTAAGGAGAATAACTTTGACTCAAGGGAAGATTATAAAAGTATCGGGACCTCTAGTTATTGCATCAGGTATGCAGGAGGCTAATATTCAAGATATTTGCCGTGTAGGTAAGCTAGGGTTAATCGGTGAAATTATTGAAATGAGAAGAGATCAGGCATCTATCCAAGTCTATGAAGAAACATCTGGTCTTGGTCCGGGAGAACCTGTTGTTACAACTGGAGAACCTCTCTCGGTTGAATTAGGGCCAGGATTGATTTCTCAAATGTTTGATGGCATACAACGCCCATTAGATCGATTTAAATTGGCTACTCATAATGATTTTCTAGTTCGTGGGGTAGAAGTTCCAAGTTTGGATAGAGATATTAAGTGGCATTTTGATTCCACTATAGCAATTGGTCAAAAAGTGAGTACGGGTGATATTCTTGGAACTGTCAAGGAAACCGAGGTAGTTAATCATAAAATTATGGTTCCTTATGGAGTATCTGGAGAAGTCGTTTCTATTGCATCTGGCGATTTTACAATTGATGAAGTTGTATATGAAATAAAAAAATTGGACGGTAGTTTCTATAAAGGAACGCTTATGCAAAAATGGCCTGTCCGCAAGGCGCGTCCTGTTTCTAAACGTTTAATTCCAGAAGAACCATTAATCACAGGTCAACGAGTTATTGATACATTCTTTCCAGTAACCAAAGGGGGAGCTGCAGCAGTTCCTGGACCGTTTGGAGCAGGAAAGACAGTTGTACAACACCAAGTAGCTAAATTTGCCAATGTTGATATTGTTATTTATGTCGGTTGTGGAGAACGTGGAAATGAAATGACGGATGTACTGAATGAGTTTCCTGAGTTGATTGACCCTAATACCGGACAATCAATTATGCAACGGACAGTTCTGATTGCTAATACTTCAAATATGCCTGTTGCTGCTCGTGAGGCTTCAATTTATACAGGAATTACCATGGCTGAGTATTTTCGTGATATGGGCTACTCTGTAGCCATTATGGCTGATTCAACTTCACGTTGGGCAGAAGCGCTACGTGAAATGTCAGGACGTCTAGAAGAAATGCCTGGTGATGAGGGTTATCCTGCTTATCTGGGAAGTCGTATCGCTGAATATTATGAAAGAGCAGGACGTTCTCAGGTTCTAGGGCTTCCAGAACGTGAAGGAACGATTACTGCTATTGGAGCTGTATCGCCACCTGGTGGAGATATTTCAGAACCAGTTACTCAAAATACTTTACGGATTGTGAAAGTTTTTTGGGGGCTTGATGCTCCGTTGGCACAGCGACGTCATTTTCCTGCAATTAACTGGCTTACATCTTATTCACTATATAAAGACAGTGTGGGCACTTATATAGATGGTAAAGAGAAGACAGATTGGAATAGTAAAATAACTCGTGCGATGAACTACTTACAACGGGAATCTAGTTTAGAGGAAATTGTTCGTCTTGTTGGAATTGATTCTCTGTCTGATAATGAACGACTAACGATGGAAATTGCTAAACAAATTCGAGAAGATTATTTGCAACAGAACGCTTTTGATTCGGTAGACACATTCACTTCGTTTGCAAAACAAGAAGCAATGCTAAGTAATATCCTAACTTTTGCTGATCAGGCAAATCATGCTTTAGAGTTGGGTTCTTACTTTACAGAGATTATGGAAGGTACCGTGGCAGTTCGAGACCGTATGGCAAGAAGTAAATATGTTTCAGAAGATAGATTAGATGAAATCAAAATTATATCAAATGAGATTACACATCAAATTCATTTGATATTAGAAACAGGAGGTCTATAAATGAGTGTTATAAAAGAATACAGAACTGCTAGTGAAGTTGTTGGGCCTCTTATGATTGTTGAACAAGTAAATAATGTGTCTTACAATGAGTTAGTTGAAATTCAACTTCATAATGGAGAAATTCGTCGTGGACAAGTTTTAGAGATCCACGAAGATAAAGCAATGGTTCAGCTTTTTGAAGGATCTAGTGGAATAAATTTAGAAAAGTCTAAAATTCGTTTTGCTGGTCATGCATTAGAATTGGCTGTATCTGAGGATATGGTTGGTCGTATTTTTAATGGGATGGGAAAACCAATTGATGGTGGACCAGATTTAATTCCAGAGAAATATTTAGATATTGATGGTCAAGCTATTAATCCTGTATCTAGAGATTATCCAGATGAATTTATTCAGACAGGGATCTCCTCTATTGATCATTTGAATACTCTTGTACGTGGTCAAAAATTACCAGTATTTTCAGGTTCAGGCTTACCTCATAATGAATTAGCTGCTCAGATAGCAAGACAAGCGACTGTTTTAAATTCTGATGAAAATTTTGCGGTTGTATTTGCAGCAATGGGTATTACTTTTGAAGAAGCTGAGTTTTTTATGGAAGAACTCAGAAAAACAGGAGCGATCGATCGTTCGGTTTTATTTATGAACTTGGCAAATGATCCTGCAATTGAGCGTATTGCAACTCCCCGCATTGCTTTAACTGCGGCAGAGTATCTAGCTTTTGAAAAAGATATGCACGTTCTAGTTATCATGACGGATATGACTAACTATTGTGAAGCGTTACGTGAAGTCTCGGCAGCTCGCCGTGAAGTTCCAGGTAGACGAGGCTATCCGGGATATTTATATACAAATTTATCAACTCTATACGAAAGGGCTGGTCGCTTAGTTGGTAAAAAAGGTTCGGTGACACAGATTCCTATTTTAACAATGCCAGAAGATGACATAACACATCCAATTCCTGATTTAACTGGATACATTACTGAAGGGCAAATTATTTTGTCGCATGAGTTGTATAACCAAGGTTATCGTCCACCAATCAATGTTTTACCTTCTCTCTCTCGATTAAAAGATAAGGGATCTGGAGAAGGTAAAACTCGTGGAGATCATGCTCCAACTATGAATCAACTGTTTGCAGCCTATGCCCAAGGGAAAAAGGTTGAAGAGTTAGCAGTAGTATTAGGAGAATCGGCTTTATCTGATGTAGATAAATTGTATGTGAGGTTTACAAAGCGTTTTGAAGAAGAGTACATAAACCAAGGATTTTATAAAAATCGAAATATAGAAGATACGTTGAATCTTGGGTGGGAATTACTATCAATTCTTCCTAGAACAGAGTTAAAACGTATCAAAGATGATTTGCTTGATAAATACTTACCTTTGGTAGAAGTTTAATCCGGAAATGGAGTGATTATCTATGGTACGTTTGAATGTAAAACCAACTCGTATGGAATTGAATAACTTAAAGGAACGTTTGAAAACAGCTGAACGTGGACATAAGTTATTAAAGGATAAAAGAGATGAATTGATGAGGCGATTTATTTCTTTGATTCGTGAGAATAATCAACTTCGGAAAGAGGTAGAAAGTTATCTAATTGATAATCTAAAATCCTTTGCAGTTGCTAAATCATTAAAGAATTCTCAAATGGTGGAGGAATTATTTTCAATTCCATCGAAAGAAATTGAATTATTTGTTGAGAAAGAAAATATCATGAGTGTAACAGTTCCTAGAATGCATATGAATATTACTTCTCAAAATGAGAACAGTGAATACAGCTATTTATCTTCTAATAGTGAAATGGATGATGTATTTGCTACAATGAATAGTTTAATTGATAAATTACTAAGACTGGCAGAAGTTGAAAAAACGTGTCAGTTAATGGCTGATGAAATAGAAAAAACACGTAGACGTGTAAATGGTTTAGAATACTCGATTATTCCAAACTTGTCGGAAACTATTCATTATATAGAATTGAAACTAGAGGAGGCAGAAAGAGCCAATTTAGTTCGTATTATGAAAGTGAAGTAGATCCTTTATTTAGATTATTAATTAGATGAACGAAATATCAGCTTGGATAAGGCTTTAAGCCTTTCTAAGCTTTTTTATTATGTGACTTTCAGTCCGTCTCGCTCCGTTAGGTGCGAGACAAAAAAACACCCGCTATGTGGGTGCGCGTCGAAGGTTATACCAAAAAAACTCCAAACGCGATACAATAAAGGTGTTCAAGCCAATTGTAAAGCGAAAGGAGAAAAATATGGCACAAAAGGCACATAGTTTATCGCACACAAAGTGGCACTGTTCTATCATATTGTGTTCACCCCTAAGTATAGACGAAAAGTCATCTATAATCAATATCGAAGTAGTTTAGGCGAAATATTTCATCGCTTGTGTAGTTATAAAGGAGTTGAAATTATCGAGGGTCACTTAATGCCAGACCATGTACATATGTTAGTAAGTATTCCACCAAGGATAAGTGTTTCAAGTTTCATGGGTTATTTAAAAGTAAAAAGTGCACTTATGATGTTTGATAAACACGCCAACCTCAAGTACAAGTTTGGGAATCGGCATTTCTGGGCGGAAGGTTATTATGTGAGTACGGTGGGACTCAATGAAGCCACAATTAAGAAATATATTCAAGATTAAAGAAATTATCCAGTGGATGATTTCTTCACGAGTCTAAAAATTTGAGAACGAGTAAAGCATGATATAGCATTAGATAAATTAAGTGTAAAAGAATATGAGGATCCCTTTAGGGATAGTGGTAAGTAATACTAAAGTCTCTTTGAGAGGCAAGTGACGAGTCAAGAGCAATAAGGCTTGAACAACGTGAAAGCCAGCGTCCTTAGGCGCTGGCTGGTAATTTGGGCTTATAGCCCTGGTACAAACCACCCGTTTGACGGGTGGTCATGATTTGCGATTATAGTTTTTTCTAGTTCTGAAAAAAGAGAAACACTTCATAAGGGACATAAAATGAGTATGGGTAAAAGTGGAAAAATATAGTGCATAAGTTAAATGCATATTATGCGTAGGAAAGGTGTTGTATTCACAAAGAAAGTAAAAAGAAAACTTATTTAACAAGAGATTGTATAGTCGTAGAAACTCAACGAAATGATGGCAAATTTGGTAACAAATTATCAGAGTAAAAAATTAGAAAAAATATATGCTTATGCTATTTTTTTTTATAAGAATAGTGTAAAATGGAGAGTGTACCAGTGTTTTTTAAACAAGTGTGGTACCAAAAATTAAAAAGCGTATCCTTTCCTTAAATTACTAAAATATTTAAGGGGGGGTATTTTTTAGTACCTCTAAAATAAAAATAAAAAAGAGAGGCGATTAAATGAGAAAATCATATCGTGAAGAGAGCGGAGAAAAGGTATTCCGTTATTCTATTCGTAAGTACCATTTTGGTGCTGCAAGTGTTGCTGTAGCAGCATTAATGTTTTTTGCTAATGGTGCGGTTAAGGCAGATCCTTTAGTATCACCTGCTACGGCTAATGCTGGTGTTACGAACTTGACAGAGGGAGTTCCACCTAAAGAAAATCCTATAGAGAAACCAAAAGAAAAAGTAGAGGGTGACAAAACACCAGTTACTCAGAAGCTAGTGGATAAGTCTCCTCTCGTTCAGGCTATTAGTGAACTTCAAGCTGCGATTGCAAAAGCAGATGAGGAAAGTTTATTAAGTTTATCTAATCAACTTTCTCAATTAACCGATGAAAATAACCGTTTACTTAATGGAGAAAATGTTTCTGAGGGAGCGATTGCAAGTCAAGTAAGTCGAGTTCAATCGCTTACAGAGCAAGTACGTCAACTTAAGTCTAAGACTGAAGATAAAACCTCTAACAAGGAAGACAGAACTGATTCTAAAGCTCAAGATAAAAAAGAACTTAAAGTATCTGACAAAGCCGTGAATCCTACTAATCAGACTGAAGAAATCGAAAAAGCCGATACTAGTAAGTTGTTAGTTGTGATTAATCGAATACAAGATGCGATTGCAAAAGCAGAAGTAACAGAAAGAACATCGTCTGTAATTGAAGATGCAAAGAAAGAATTAACAAAAGTTCAAGCGCTTCTTTTGGATAAAAAAGCAACTCAATCAGATGTCGACTTGTCAATAAGAACGTTGAATCATAGAGCCTTCGTTATTGAGAGCATGCCAAAAACAAAAGTTGACACAAGAGTAATAGAGGACAAAAAGGCTCCTACAGGTAGAGATAAAAAAGAAGAAGGGAACACCAAAAAATACGATCATCGTAACGGGCAAGTTATTTCTGGAAAAGGTAAGAGTGGGTTAAGAAGTATCCCTGAAGACAGAAGTGCTGAACCCCCAAAACATCCAAAGCAAGTCACAAACGGGAATAGTCTTTATGAAATAAACGCCAAAAATGTGCCTGATAACATTTATAACCAACCAATGGAACTTTTTAAATATTGGGGAGATGCGGTATATAATTGGTTAGATATAAATTCTAAACCTGGTGTGTTTGAAAAGTATTATGATGATATTGATGAAAAAAATAAAGTACGAAGAGTAGTTAGAGGAACTGGAAGAAGACTTGACCAACTGTATAGAGACGAGTATAAAGGGAATAATCAATCGTTTGATATATTCCATGATTACCCTACTGCTGCTCGTGTAACTCTGCAATTTGATGTTAATACAGCTGGTGCAAAACTAAAAGTTATTGATGGGAATAACAATGACATAGCTGTTATAAATGTGCCTAAGGATCATCTGTTTATTAAACAAAGTGATTGGAATAGAGAAGAAGCTGAGCGACAAAGATTAGGAGTAGATCGAACTGCAGCGAAACAAGCAATTACAAATGCAGCCAACATGAAGAAATCAGCGATTGATTCGAATACAGGGTTGACTGCAGAAGAGAAACAGACAGCTAGGAATGCAGTTGATGCAGCAGCAAGTCAAGCACATCAAAATATTGACAATGCAATAGATAAGACTGGAATTGATACTGCAAAAAACAATGGTTTATCAGCAATCCAAAACGTACCAACAACTGCAACATATAAAAACACAGCGAAACAAGAGATTACAGCAGCAGCCAATGCGAAGAAATCAGCGATTGATGGTCAAGCAGGCTTAACTGCAGAAGAGAAACAGACAGCTAAGAATGCAGTTGATGCAGCCGCAACGCAAGCGAATAGAAATATTGATAATGCAACGAACCAAGCAGGAGTAGATACTGCGAAGAACAATGGTAAACAAGCAATCAATGCGGTACCAGCAAATGGAACAGCAAAAGCAGCAGTAGATACTGAAGCAGAAAAAGCAAAAGCAGCAATTGACAAAGCAACAGATCAAGCTGGAGTTGATAGCGCGAAAGCTGCAGGTAAGCAAGCAATTGAAAATGTACCAACAACAGCCACATCTAAAGACGCAGCGAAGCAAGAAATCACAAATGCGGCAGAAGCGAAGAAATCAGCAATTGATGGACAAGCAGGCTTAACTTCAGAAGAGAAAGCAGCAGCAAAAGCAGCAGTAGATACTGAAGCAGAAAAAGCAAAAGCAGCAATTGACAAAGCAACAGATCAAGCTGGAGTTGATAGCGCGAAAGCTGCAGGTAAGCAAGCAATTGAAAATGTACCAACAAACGGTACAAATGCTACTACAGCCAAAGAAGCAGCTAAAAAAGCAATCATAGATGCAGCGAATAAGAAAAAAGCAGAAATTGATGCAAATCCTGCACTAACAAAAGAAGAAAAAGAAGCAGCTAAGAAAGCAGTAGATGCCGAAGCAGAAAAAGCAAAACAAGAGATTGACAAAGCAACAGATCAAGCCGGAATTGATAAAGCTAAAAATGATGGGTTGACTGCAATCGAAAATGTACCAACAAACGGTACAAATGCTACTACAGCCAAAGAAGCAGCTAAAAAAGCAATCACAGATGCAGCGAATAAGAAAAAAGCAGCAACTGACAAAGCAACAGATCAAGCTGGAGTTGATAGCGCGAAAGTTGCAGGTAAGAAAGTAATTGAAAATGTACCAACAACAGCCACATCTAAAGACGCAGCGAAGCAAGAAATCACAAATGCGGCAGAAGCGAAGAAATCAGCAATTGATGGACAAGCAGGCTTAACTGCAGAAGAGAAAGCAGCAGCAAAAGCAGCAGTAGATGAAACTAATTCGCGTAAAGTCGCCACTGAATTACCAAATACAGGTACAACAGATTCTACTGTGGCAGTGCTAGCTGCTGTCGCAAGTGCAATGCTTGGTCTTAGCGTTGCAGGACGTCGTCGTAAAGAAGACGAAGAAGCTTAATTTGTAGATTTTTTGATAATCATTTAATAATAAATAGCTCTTTTCTACCAGTTTTTAGTCTGTCGAATCTTTAAGTAAAAAGGTTCTTTATAAACTGTAGTGGGTTGAAGAAAAGCTAATCATGACCACCCGTCAAACGGGTGGTTTGTACCAGGGCTATAAGCCCAAATTACCAGCCAGCGCCTAAGGACGCTGGCTTTCACGTTGTTCAAGCCTTATTGCTCTTGACTCGTCACTTGCCTCTCAAAGAGACTTTAGTATTACTTACCACTATCCCTAAAGGGATCCTCATATTCTTTTACACTTAATTTATCTAATGCTATATCATGCTTTACTCGTTCTCAAATTTTTAGACTCGTGAAGAAATCATCCACTGGATAATTTCTTTAATCTTGAATATATTTCTTAATTGTGGCTTCATTGAGTCCCACCGTACTCACATAATAACCTTCCGCCCAGAAATGCCGATTCCCAAACTTGTACTTGAGATTGGCGTGTTTGTCAAACATCATGAGTGCACTTTTACCTTTTAAATACCCCATGAAACTTGAAACACTTATCCTTGGTGGAATACTTACTAACATATGTACATGGTCTGGCATTAAGTGACCCTCGATAATTTCAACTCCTTTATAACTACACAAGCGATGAAATATTTCTCCTAAACTACTTCGATATTGATTATAAATGACTTTTCGTCTATACTTAGGGGTGAACACAATATGATAGAACAGTGCCACTTTGTGTGCGATAAACTATGTGCCTTTTGTGCCATATTTTTCTCCTTTCTCTTTACAATTGGCTTGAACACCTTTATTGTATCGCGTTCGGAGTTTTTTTGTCTTGCACCTAACGGAGCGAGACGGACTGAAAGTCACATAAATATCGAGAAATGACTTTTTCAGAGCTCACTGAAAAAGTCATTTCCATAGTTTACGTTAAATCATGACCACCCGTCTAACGGGTGGTTTGAACCAGGGCTATAAGCCCAAATTACCAGCCAGCGCCTAAAGACGCTGGCTTTCACGTTGTTCAAGCCTCATTGCTCTTGACTCGTCACTTGCCTCTCAAAGAGGCTTTAGTATTACTTACCACTATCCCTAAAGGGATCCTCATATTCTTTTACACTTAATTTATCTAGTGCTATATCATGCTTTTCCTGTTCTTGAATATATTTCTTAATTGTGGCTTCATTGAGTCCAACCGTACTCACATAATAACCTTCCGCCCAAAAATGCCGATTCCCAAACTTATACTTGAGATTGGCGTGTTTGTCAAACATCATGAGTGCACTTTTACCTTTTAAATACCCCATGAAACTTGAAACACTTATCCTTGGTGGAATACTGACTAACATATGTACATGGTCTGGCATTAAGTGACCCTCGATAATTTCAACTCCTTTATAACTACACAAGCGATGAAATATTTCTCCTAAACTACTTCGATATTGATTATAAATGACTTTTCGTCTATACTTAGGGGTGAACACAATGTGATATTTACACATCCACTTTGTGTGTGATAAACTATGTGCCTTTTGTGCCATATTTTTCTCCTTTCGCTTTACAATTGGCTTGAACACCTTTATTGTATCGCGTTTGGAGTTTTTTGGGTATAACCTTCGACGCGCACCCGCATAGCGGGTGGTTTTTTTGTCTCGCACCTAACGGAGCGAGACGGACTAACAGTCACATAATAAAAGGAAAAAATACAAAAAGCAACAACTGTTTAGTTGTTGCTTTTTGGTAACTTTTTCAAGTTTTTTAATTATTAAACAATACCTTGTGCAATCATAGCGTTTGCTACATTTTCAAAGGCTGCAATATTGGCACCTGCAAGGTAATCAGTACCAAGACCGTAAGTTTCTGCAGTTGTTTTAGCAGTATTGAAGATATTTGTCATGATACCTTGAAGACGAGTATCCACTTCTTCGCGAGTCCATGAAAGACGGAGACTGTTTTGGCTCATTTCAAGGGCAGATACAGCAACACCACCAGCATTGGCAGCTTTTGCAGGTCCGTAAAGGACACCATTTTCTTTGTAAACATGGATAGCTTCCAAGTTACTTGGCATGTTTGCTCCTTCAGAGACAACTTTCACACCTTGAGCTACCAAACGTTTTGCAGCATCGCCGTTGATTTCATTTTGAGTCGCACATGGAAGGGCGATGTCGTAGTTGCCTGCGTAAGTCCATACAGAACCTTCATGGTAAGTAGCCGTTGGTTTTTCTGCAGCGTACTCAGTCAAACGAGCACGACGTTTTTCTTTAACATCAACCAAAAGATCGAAGTCGATACCATTTTCATCGATGACGTAACCATTTGAGTCAGATACTGAGATAACAGTTGCACCAAGTTCAGTTGCTTTTTGTACTGCATATTGAGCAACGTTACCAGAACCAGATACAACGACTTTCTTATCAGCGAAGCTGTCATTGTGAGCTTTCAACATTTCTTGAGTATAGTAGACCAAACCGTAACCAGTCGCTTCAGGACGAATCAAGCTACCACCAAATCCAAGAGGTTTACCAGTCAAGACACCAGCATCAAATTGGTTAAGGCGTTTGTATTGACCGTAAAGGTAACCAATCTCACGTCCACCAACACCGATATCACCAGCAGGTACGTCAAGTGATGGGCCGATGTGTTTTTGCAATTCAGTCATGAAGCTTTGGCAGAAACGCATCACTTCAGCATCTGTTTTACCTTTAGGATCGAAGTCTGATCCACCTTTACCTCCACCGATAGGAAGACCAGTCAAGACGTTTTTAAAGATTTGTTCAAATCCGAGGAATTTCAAAATCCCTTGGTTTACAGTTGGGTGGAAACGAAGTCCGCCTTTGTACGGTCCAACAGCTGAGTTGAATTGAACACGGTAACCACGGTTTACTTGAATGTTTCCATCACGGTCAACCCAAGGAACACGGAAAGAAATTACACGCTCGGGCTCAGTAATACGTGCCAAGATATTTTCTTCGATATACTCAGGGTGTTTTTCAAATACAGGTTCCAAAGTGTTGAAAAATTCTTCAACAGCTTGGAGGAATTCAGCCTCGTGCCCGTTACGAGCTTTTACAGTTTCAAACACGCTTTGGATATATTCTTTAGCAGATGTCATATCGTTCTCCTTAAATTCTAATTTAATTATGTGTGTCATTATAGCAGAATTTTTTTTAATTGTAAAGAGAAAAAAACAAAAATTTTCTAAAAATTCTATCAATTTAGTTTTGAGACTTTTTGAACATAGATAAAAAACGAACCTTTTTCTTGTAAATATCTTTCTCAAAGAGAAATTGTGAAAATATGGTATAATATTAGCAATAAAAGGAATCTGGAGGATCAGAATCATGGTATCAACGAAAACACAAATTGCTGGTTTTGAGTTTGACAATTGCTTGATGAATGCAGCAGGTGTGGCTTGTATGACGATAGAGGAGCTGGAAGGGGTTAAAAACTCAGCGGCAGGAACTTTTGTGACCAAGACATCAACCCTGGACTTTCGTCAGGGAAATCCTGAGCCACGCTATCAAGATGTTCCCCTTGGTTCTATCAACTCTATGGGCTTGCCAAATAAGGGTTTAGACTATTATTTGGACTATCTTTTGGACTTGCAGGAAAAAGAGCCAAACCGAACTTTCTTCCTATCCCTAGTTGGAATGTCTCCAGAGGAAACCCATACTATCTTGAAAAAAGTCCAAGAGAGTGATTTTTGTGGTCTGACTGAGCTAAACCTATCCTGTCCAAATGTTCCAGGTAAACCTCAGATTGCCTATGATTTTGAGACAACTGACCGGATTTTGGCAGAGGTGTTTGCCTACTTTACTAAACCTCTGGGAATTAAATTGCCACCATATTTTGATATTGTTCACTTTGACCAAGCGGCAGCTATTTTTAACAAATATCCGCTCAAGTTTGTCAACTGCGTCAACTCTATCGGAAACGGCCTTTATATAGAAGACGAGTCGGTCGTAATTCGTCCTAAAAATGGTTTTGGGGGCATTGGTGGGGAGTATATCAAACCGACTGCTTTAGCTAATGTTCATGCCTTCTACCAACGTCTCAATCCTCAAATCCAAATCATCGGAACAGGTGGCGTTTTGACTGGTCGTGATGCCTTTGAACATATCCTCTGTGGAGCAAGTATGGTGCAGGTGGGAACCACCCTTCACAAAGAAGGAGTTGGTGTTTTTGGTCGTATTACCAATGAACTGAAAGCAATCATGGCGGAAAAAGGGTACGAAAGCCTAGAAGATTTCCGTGGGAAATTGCGCTATATCGATTAAATTCATTAAAAAATCAGAAGAAAGGAGAGAAGATGCTAGCCATTGAAGAAAGCCAGAAGTTGACTTTATCAAATTTACCTAGTCTGATCCTATTTACAGGGATAGATCAGGGTCAGTTTGAAGTGATGAAGGGTCAAGTGTTGAAACAAATTGGTTATGATTCTGCTGACCTCAACTTTGCCTACTTTGATATGAAAGAAGTAGTTTACAAGGATGTGGAACTGGAGTTGGTCAGCCTTCCTTTCTTTGCGGATGAGAAAATCGTGATCTTAGATCATTTTATGGATATCACGACTGCTAAAAAACGCTTTTTGACAGATGATGAGCTCAAGTCATTTGAGGAATATCTTGATAATCCTTCACCAACAACCAAGTTGTTAATCTTTGCAGAAGGAAAGCTGGATAGCAAAAGACGGTTAGTCAAATTACTTAAGCGTGATGCCAAGGTCTTCGATGCAGTAGAAGCAAAAGAACAAGAATTGCGCCAGTATTTCCAAAAGTGGAGTCAGAAAGGAGGTCTGCAGTTTGCTAATCATTCTTTTGAAAATCTTCTTATCAAGTCTGGTTTTCAATTTAGCGAAATCCAGAAAAATCTCCTCTTTTTACAGTCCTATAAGGCGGATTCTGTTATCGAGGAAGAGGATATTGTCAATGCTATTCCTAAGACCTTACAGGACAATATTTTTGATTTAACTCAGTTTATTCTGACTAAAAAGATGGATCAGGCGCGCGATTTGGTTAGAGACTTGACCTTGCAAGGGGAAGATGAAATTAAGCTCATAGCTGTCATGTTAGGACAATTTCGGACTTTTACTCAGGTGAAAATTTTATCGGACTCTGGCCAAACGGAATCTCAGATTGCAAGTAGTTTAGGCAGCTTTCTCGGACGTAATCTCAATCCATATCAAATCAAGTTTGCGCTGAGAGATTCAAGAGGACTTTCCTTGAGCTTTTTGAAGCAAGCTATTTCCTATTTGATTGAGACAGACTATCAGATTAAGACAGGACTTTATGAAAAAGGTTTCCTTTTTGAAAAGGCACTTTTACAGATTGCTAGTCAGGTAAATTAATCCTATTTGAAAAACTTTTTAACCCGCGTCAGGATTATCTTGTCGTGGGTTTCTTGCTGATTTGCTTATTTTATACTCAATGAAAATCAAAGAGCAAACTAGGAAACTAGCCGCAGGTTGCTTAAAGCACTGCTTTGAGGTTGTAGATAAGACTGACGAAGTCAGCTCAAAACACTGTTTTGAGGTTGTGGATAGAACTGACGAAGTCAGTAACCATACGTACGGCAAGGCGACGTTGACGCGGTTTGAAGAGACTTTCGAAGAGTATTATTCGAAAGTATCTCAGTGATTTCCTCATCTATAAGCAAAAAACTTGAAAAAAGTGAATGTTTGCGTTATCATTTTCATATAGAAAGAAAAAGAGGTATTACAGATGGCTATTATCTTACCAGAACTTCCATATGCATACGACGCTTTGGAACCATACATCGATGCGGAAACAATGCACTTGCACCATGACAAACACCATCAAACTTATGTCAACAATGCTAATGCAGCTTTAGAAAAACACCCTGAAATCGGTGAAGATCTTGAAGCCTTGCTTGCTGATGTAGAATCTATCCCAGCTGATATCCGTCAAGCGCTTATCAACAATGGTGGTGGACACTTGAACCACACTCTTTTCTGGGAATTGATGACTCCTGAAAAAACAGCTCCTTCAGCAGAACTTGCAGCAGATATCGATGCAACATTTGGTTCATTTGAAGAATTCCAAGCAGCCTTCACTGCAGCAGCAACAACTCGTTTCGGTTCAGGATGGGCATGGTTGGTTGTCAACAAAGAAGGTAAACTTGAAGTGACTTCAACAGCAAACCAAGATACACCAATCTCAGAAGGCAAAAAACCAATCTTGGGCTTGGACGTTTGGGAACATGCTTACTACGTGAAATACCGCAACGTGCGTCCTGACTACATCAAAGCTTTCTTCTCAGTAATCAACTGGAACAAAGTAGATGAATTGTACGTAGCTGCTAAATAATGATAGTTGGAGGGAAGAATTGTTCTTCTCTTTTTTAGGTTATAAGATTCTGGTCTGACAAGATTCTGGTCTGACAAAATCGTCAGACTTTTTTCATTTTTATGAGAAACGTGCTAACTGCTAGAAATTATGGTAGAATAAAGTATTAAGTAATCGTGGAAAAAGGATATCTATGCGAAAAGAAATTGCACCTGAATTATACAACTATAACAAGTTTCCTGGTCCTGAGTTCCATTTACATGGGGACAAGGTCGAAACGGAAGGGATAGTTTTTTCCTTGGTGGAAAATATCAAGGATGCCTTTGATGTGACGGCTTTTAATCAGCGTTTTTCAGAAGTCTTAACCAAGTTTGATTATATCGTGGGAGATTGGAGCAACGAACAGCTTCGCCTACGAGGCTTTTACAAGGATGACCGAACAGAAGAAAAACTTGAAAAAATCAGTCGTTTACAAGACTATCTTTTAGAGTATTGTAGTTATGGTTGTGCCTATTTTGTCTTAGAAAATGAAGCCCCTAAGCGAGCATCATTTGACAAGAAAATGCGTAAGAAGGAAGAAGAACAGCCTTCTAAAAAAGGAAAGAAACCGGCTCAAACAAAACGAAAACCGAATGCAGATAAGAAAAATAGACGTCGTCAGAAAGACCAGCATTCTCAGAAAGAGGACAAGGGACAACGTCATTTTGTCATTCGTCAGAAGTGAGTAGAGAATAAGGAGAAGAAATGAAACCGTCAATTTATAGTTTAACACGTCAAACCATGCAGGAATGGGTATTGGAGCAGGGAGAAAAGAAATTCCGTGCAGACCAAATTTGGGAATGGCTCTACCGTAAACGTGTCCAGTCATTTGAAGAAATGACTAACCTTTCCAAGGATTTGATTGCTAAGCTTAATGACCAGTTTGTGGTCAATCCCTTGAAACAACGTATCGTTCAAGAGTCTGCTGATGGGACAGTTAAATATCTTTTTGAATTGCCAGATGGAATGCTGATTGAGACAGTACTCATGCGTCAACACTATGGTTTGTCAGTCTGTGTGACGACTCAGGTCGGCTGTAATATCGGTTGTACCTTCTGTGCTTCCGGTTTGATTAAGAAACAACGTGACCTCAATAATGGGGAAATCGTAGCGCAAATCATGCTGGTTCAGAAATACTTTGATGAACGTGGTCAGGATGAACGCGTCAGCCATATCGTTGTCATGGGAATCGGTGAGCCCTTTGATAACTATAACAATGTCTTGAATTTCATCCGTACTATCAACGATGACAAGGGAATGGCTATCGGTGCTCGTCACATTACGGTTTCAACTTCAGGTTTGGCCCATAAAATTCGTGATTTTGCTAATGAAGGAGTTCAGGTCAATCTTGCGGTTTCCCTTCACGCACCCAACAATGAATTGCGTTCAAGCATCATGAAGATTAACCGTGCCTTTCCGATTGAAAAACTCTTTGCTGCTATTGAGTACTATATCGAAACAACCAATCGTCGTGTAACCTTTGAATACATCATGCTCAATGAAGTCAATGACGGTGTAGAACAAGCCTTGGAATTGGCTGAATTGCTCAAGAACATCAAGAAATTGTCTTATGTAAACTTGATTCCTTATAACCCGGTTAGTGAGCATGACCAATATAGCCGTAGTCCCAAAGAGCGCGTGTTGGCTTTCTATGATACGCTTAAGAAAAAAGGGGTCAACTGTGTCGTCCGTCAAGAGCATGGTACAGATATTGATGCAGCTTGTGGACAATTGCGTTCTAATACAATGAAACGTGACCGCCAGAAAGCAGTCGCAGCAGTCAATCCTTAATGATGAAGAAGACTTATAATCATGTTTTGGTCTGGGGAGTCATTTTCTATAGTATTTGTATCGTTTACTTTTGCTTTACTCCTCAAGAACATTCTCCCGTGGGGGTGGAAACTCCAGGTATTCAGCATCTTGGACGCCTGGTTTTTCTTTTGATTCCTTTCAATTCTCTCTGGAAACTGGGCCAAGTGAGTGACATTGGACAATTATGTTGGCTTTTTCTACAAAATATCCTCAATGTCTTCTTACTTTTTCCTCTGATTTTCCAACTCCTTTATCTCCTTCCAAACTTGCGGAAGACAAAAAAGGTCCTTCTTATTAGTTTTCTAGTGAGTCTTGGAATCGAGTGTACGCAGTTGCTCTTGGACTTTTTCTTTGATTCTAATCGCGTCTTTGAGGTTGATGATTTGTGGACCAATACCTTGGGTGGCTATCTGGCTTGGCTTCTCTATAAACAATTACATAATACTCAATGAAAATCAAAGAGCAAACTAGGAAGCTAGCCGCAGGCTGTACTTGAGTACGGCAAGGTGAAGCTGACGTGGTTTGAATTTGATTTTCGAAGAGTATAAAAACAAGATAAGGAATTAAAATGAGTATTTTAGAAGTTAAAAATCTGAGTCACGGTTTTGGTGACCGTGCAATTTTTGAAGATGTGTCCTTTCGTCTCCTAAAGGGAGAACATATCGGTCTTGTCGGTGCTAATGGTGAAGGAAAATCAACCTTTATGAGCATTGTGACTGGTAAGATGTTGCCAGATGAAGGGAAGGTTGAGTGGTCCAAATATGTGACTGCTGGTTACTTGGATCAGCACTCCGTTCTTGCTGAAGGGCAGTCGGTGCGTGATGTTCTCCGTACAGCCTTTGATGAGCTGTTCAAAGCAGAAGCCCGTATCAATGACCTCTATATGGAAATGGCTGAAGATGGAGCGGATGTTGATGCTCTTATGGAAGAAGTTGGTGAACTTCAAGACCGTCTGGAGAGTCGTGATTTCTATACCTTAGATGCTAAGATTGACGAAGTAGCGCGTGCCCTTGGTGTCATGGACTTTGGCATGGATACGGATGTAACTTCTTTGTCAGGGGGGCAAAGAACCAAGGTACTTTTGGCCAAACTCCTCCTTGAAAAGCCTGATATCTTACTTCTGGACGAGCCAACCAACTACTTGGATGCTGAGCATATTGACTGGCTCAAGCGCTATCTCCAAAACTATGAGAATGCCTTTGTCCTTATTTCACATGATATCCCATTCCTGAACGATGTGATTAATATTGTCTACCATGTGGAAAATCAACAGCTGACGCGTTATTCTGGTGACTACTATCAGTTCCAAGAAGTCTATGCTATGAAGAAATCTCAGCTAGAGGCTGCCTACGAACGTCAGCAGAAAGAAATTGCAGACCTTAAAGATTTTGTCTCACGAAACAAAGCGCGTGTTGCAACACGAAACATGGCCATGTCTCGTCAGAAGAAATTGGATAAGATGGATATTATCGAACTGCAAAGTGAGAAACCAAAACCATCCTTTGATTTCAAACCAGCTCGTACGCCAGGGCGCTTTATCTTCCAAGCCAAGGATTTGCAGATTGGTTACGACCGTCCTCTGACTAAGCCTTTAAATCTTACCTTTGAACGCAATCAAAAGGTTGCTATTATCGGGGCAAATGGTATCGGGAAAACAACTCTCTTGAAGAGTCTCTTGGGAATTATCCCACCTATTGCTGGGGAAGTGGAACGTGGTGACTACCTAGAACTCGGTTATTTTGAACAGGAAGTAGAAGGTGGTAATCGTCAAACACCACTTGAAGCTGTCTGGAATGCCTTTCCAGCTCTCAACCAAGCGGAAGTTCGTGCAGCCCTTGCTCGTTGTGGTTTGACAACCAAACATATTGAAAGCCAAATTCAGGTCTTGTCAGGTGGGGAACAAGCCAAGGTTCGTTTCTGTCTCTTGATGAATCGTGAAAACAACGTTTTAGTGTTGGACGAGCCGACCAACCATTTGGATGTGGATGCCAAGAATGAACTCAAACGTGCCCTCAAAGAATACAAGGGATCTATCCTGATGGTTTGTCACGAACCAGACTTTTATGAAGGCTGGATGGACCAAATCTGGGATTTTAACAAGCTAACTTAAAAATACGGATAAAAGAAATACAGTACCGAATGTGGGTACTGTATTTTTTGGTTTTTAAGATTTAATACTCTTCGAAAATCAAATTCAAACCTCGTCAACGTCGCCTTGCCGTACTCAAGTACAGCCTGCGGCTAGTTTCCTAGTTTGCTCTTTGATTTTCATTGAGTATAAAATCGTAGTCTTTCACCACTTCGATGCTATCGATTGTGATAGTAGTCGTTGGCTTGTCTTTTTCATTTTTTTCGGCTTTAGCAATCTTATCTACAACATCCATACCGTCAATCACTTGACCAAAGACTGGGTGTTTGCCATCTAGACTAGGGTTTCCACCTTCTTTGTAGGCTTCGATGATTTTCTTTGGATACTTGCTTGTAGGGAGTTTAGCAGAGGTATCTGTAGAGTTTTGGTTGATGAAGAACTGGCTGCCATTGGTGTTTGGTTGACCAGTATTAGCCATAGAAAGGGCACCACGGATATTATAGAGATAAGGAGTAATTTCGTTCTTGAAACCAGTTCCCTTGTCTTTTGTCTTATCCTTGTCATGCCAGATGGACTGACCACCTGTACCGTCCCCTTTTGGATCTCCAGTTTGAACCATGAAGCCATCGATGACACGGTGGAAGGTAATGCCGTTATAGTAGCCTTCTTTGGCATGAGTGAGGAAGTTTTCAACCGCTAGAGGAGCGAGTTTAGGGAAGAGCTTAATGCGAATATCACCTTGGCTTGTGTGAAGAATCACTTCAGCCTCGTCTTCAGCAACTTCTTTAGATAGTTGTGGGAAATTGGCGTTTTCGTTTGTTAAAGCATCGTTTAATTCCTTGGCGGACTGGGCAGCTGCTTTGGAACTTTCTTCAGCAGCAAGACTGGAATCAACATAGTCATCACCACGTAGACTGCGTTGGATGCTACTACACCCAGCTAGGGCTACAGTTGATAGTAAAAGAAGGGTTGCTAGTTTTTTCATTCTGTTCCTCTCAAAAATTCATTTCTACCATTGTACCCTAAAAGGAAGGGGATTTCAAATGTTAGTGACAAGACAATTTTAGAGAAAGTCAACCAAAAAATCACTTGATTAGAGATTTTTCTTTGGATGACGGTCGACAATGTCCTGGTATTGTTCCAGTATCCGCTCTCCTTTTGGAGTCAATTTGTAGCCACGAATCGAAAAGAAACTAGCTAATTCCTCTTCTGAAAAATGGTCATGAAGGGCTTGATCCAAATCTGCAGTCTTCATCTTAGACAGTCCTGTAATTCCCTTGCTTTTCAGAATATTCTTTTTCATAGTAGCATTGAAATGGTTAAGTGAGTCAAATGCAGTTTCGACAAGAGTATAACCTTTTTCTACCAGAGTTTTTAGATGCTTAGGGGAATCAATATCATAAGTCTACTCAGAGTATTTAGGAAACCAGATCTTAAGAAAGCTCGTAAAGCATCACAATTAGTAAACGTTAATTCGAAAGAATTACTATATTTTAAAAGGGCACATTTTCAAAGGATTTTTCCTTTTGGCTTCAATTCCTAATGAATCAATGAACTTAATACTAGGTCTCGAAAAGAATTATGCTTCCTCGTTCTGTCTGAGTTCAAAGAGGTCTTCTACTTTCAGATTAAAAACTTGAGCAATTTTAAGAGCCATTTCCAGCGAAGGGTTGTAACGGTTATTTTCCAAGTGCAGAATTGTCTCGCGTCGCATGCCGATGAGGTCGGCTAACTCCTGCTGGGTCATGCCTGTGGACTCACGAACAGATTTGAGATTAGTAATAATCTTGCTTTCTTTGGCCATGCTTATCCTCTACGTTCCAAGATAAAATAAACAACCGCAAAGATGCAAATCAAGGCAGCTATGCTAATAAATATCTGGCCCATGTAAAGAGTGAGAGCCCCCATATACCCAATGATAACTGCGAGGATCATCAGTGCACCTAGTATAAAAATAAACATCAAGCTAGCAGCCTTTGCTAAATTAGCATAAAAGCGTTCGTCCGGAGTTTCCTTGACATTTTTCAAACAGAAAAAACCAAATACAATCACTTCAATAACGAGGCCAATTCCCAAAATCCATTCTTTAATACCAGAACTTACGCTAGGGGTCGCAACCCAAAGCCCTACTGTATAAAAAATGCTTGCTGCAAACACAAGTATCGTGTAAAGCTTAACAGACAAGTCGAAAATAATCTTTCCCTTACCTTTCTGACTTTTATGAGGCCATGGTTTCATATGTAGCCAGCCCCAAATAGCTATAATTTGACCTAACACTGAAATACCAGTAATAACTAACTTGGGTCCCCAACTAAGATTAGAACCAAATAAAACAATAAAATCAATAAAGAGAGCTACGGCAATCATTGCAATGAGGCCACGCATTTTTTGACTTTTTTTCATGATAGACTCCTTTTTTGTGTTATAAATATATAACATTTAAATGTTATGTTATAAATATATCACACTTAAATTTAGAAAGCAAGAATTTTATGTGTCAATGTGGTAATTATTTGAAAAAATTTTTTAATAAAAGCCCTCGCTAGTCAAACAACTAAAGAATTATTTGAAGCAATCATCGGATTTGATTTGGATAGTTTCGTTAATAATATTTGATTATAAAAAATTTTTGGAAAATCTAGATACTGTATGAATCTCTATTTATTCTTAGACTGTTATAAAGTCTAAGAATAAGCTTTGTAGGTGTAGAAATTAATTTTTACAGAACTAAATTATTCCCCTATTTAGAATCTATTAATTCATATTTTATAACTTAATTAGTAGATATCGTTCTTAAAATCCTTGATGTTTCGCTTGGGAATGGGCTTGGGATTTAGGAGCCAAGCATCCAAATCTCGTTCAGGCGATATGAAAGGTTTGAGTTGATGGTCTTTATAAAATGTTTCTAATACTCTTCACGGATAGCCTCTTTCAAACTTTTATTTCCTATTCTAACAAATTTCTAAATGATTTAAGAATTTTATAGTCTGTCAAGTTTTTTTCTTGACACCTGCCAGAAATCTGCTATAATAGAACATGTGCTAAATAGCTCAGCTATTTCACCGAAATAAAAAATAAGAAAAGAGACTTTAAAAATGGCAGTTAAAATCCGTTTGACTCGTATGGGTTCTAAGAAAAAACCTTTCTACCGTATCAACGTAGCAGATTCACGTTCACCACGTGACGGACGTTTCATCGAAACAGTTGGAACTTACAACCCACTTGTTGCTGAAAACCAAGTAACTTTGAAAGAAGACCGCGTTCTTGCATGGTTGGCTGATGGAGCTCAACCTTCAGATACAGTACGTAACATCCTTTCAAAAGAAGGCGTATTGAAAAAATTCCACGATTCTAAATTCTCAAAATAAGTTTAAAGTAGGTTGACAGATGGATACGATTGAAAATCTCATTATTGCGATTGTGAAACCCTTGATTTCACAACCAGATACCTTAACTATCAAGATTGAAGATACACCAGAATTTTTGGAATATCATTTGGATCTTGATCAAAGCGATGTGGGTCGTGTAATCGGTCGTAAGGGTCGCACTATTTCTGCGATAAGAACGATTGTCTACTCTGTCCCAACTGAAGACAAAAAAGTAAGAATCGTTATTGACGAAAAATAAGAAGGGCGGGACGGATGTCTCGCTTTTTTTGCAAGGAGCAGGATATGAAGGATTTAACGTTTAGACAATTACAAGACTACTTACTCGAACATTACCAGCAGTCTCGAACTGAGGAAGGTCTCTTTATGAAGTTAGTGGAGGAAGTCGGAGAAGTAGCTGAGGTTTTGAATGGTCGTTCTGGTAGAAAAGAGGGCGTTCATAATTCTAACGAGGAACTAGCAAAAGAACTGGCTGATGTCATTCACTACACCGTCGCAATCGCAGCCATCAACCATATTGACCTTACCAAGACTATCTTTGAGAAAGACAAAACTGCAGCCATTAAGTACCAACATGAACGTGATTTGGAAGGATTTTTGAAGGGGGACGAGAGTTGATGTCCTCTTCCTCCAACTTGAGAAAATCCTTGGAACGTGTTAAAATAAAGGATAAGGATTTTTAATAATTCATTATATAGAACGAGTGGATTTCTTTATGAAGAGGATTGAAGTATCTACAGAAATTGGTAGTCTCTCTGTTACTTATCAAAAGCAAAAGAAAATGCTAGTTTGTTTAAGTGGCGCGGGTTTGCTACCAAGTTATGAAAATTTTTCACTTATACTTGAAAAACTTCCTCCTACAATTGGTTATTTGACAATTGATTTTCCGAACACAGGTAGGAGTCCGATTCATGACCAAGCTGGAAAAAATCTAGATAATCTTGTAGATGCGGTTTATGAAGTACTTGAAGAATTAGGGATTTCTGAATATATACTTTGTGTACATAGTTTGAGTGGAATTTTAGCTTGTAAATTGCTCAAGAAACCAATTAAGTGTCAGGCTTTAGTAGCAATGGAACCGACAACTAAAAAAGTCATGTTTGCTGATTTTTCAGAAAATCCTTATCCAGAAATGGAAGAGCAGATGAGGCTGATTGACGAGTATGGTCCTGAACTTTATTTTAAGAACTTAGCTCAAGCAACATTTAGCCCTGAAACTAATAAAAAAATCTGGGAAATAATGCAAGAAAAAGGTTCAGAGTTGGAAAATCAAGATTCAGGATTTCAGATATCTGGAGAGATTACTGAGGAAGATTTTGAGAATGTATCTATAGAATCTTATATCCCTGTATTTATCTTTTGTCAGCCTTATAGAGCAAAAGAGTACAGAGAATCAGAATATTGGACTTCCAATACTAAACTCATTTTAGGAGGGAATCACCATTATTTACAGTGGTCTGAATCCGAAAAAATTGCGACTATTATTCGAGAATTGTCAGAATAAGATGGAAAGAAGGAGACTATAGGAGACAAGATGAACTACTTTAATGTTGGGAAAATCGTCAATACGCAGGGATTGCAAGGTGAGATGCGAGTCTTGTCTGTGACAGATTTTGCAGAAGAACGGTTTAAAAAAGGGGCTGAGCTGGCCTTGTTTGATGAAAAAAATCAGTTTGTTCAAACAGTGACCATTGCTAGCCACCGTAAACAGAAGAACTTTGACATTATTAAATTCAAAGATATGTACCATATCAATGCTATCGAAAAGTACAAGGGATACAGTCTCAAGGTTGCTGAGGAAGATTTGAATGACCTAGACGATGGTGAATTTTATTATCACGAGATTATCGGTTTGGAAGTCTATGAGGGTGATAACTTGATTGGAACCATCAAGGAAATCTTGCAACCAGGTGCTAACGATGTCTGGGTTGTCAAGCGAAAAGGTAAACGTGACTTGCTCTTGCCTTATATCCCACCAGTGGTTCTCAATGTTGATATTCCAAATAACCGCGTCGATGTGGAAATCTTAGAAGGGTTAGACGATGAAGATTGATATTTTAACCCTCTTTCCAGAGATGTTCTCTCCACTGGAGCACTCAATCGTCGGAAAGGCTCGAGAAAAAGGGCTCTTGGATATCCAGTATCATAATTTTCGAGAAAATGCTGAAAAGGCCCGCCATGTAGATGATGAGCCCTACGGAGGTGGTCAGGGGATGTTGCTCCGAGCTCAACCCATTTTCGATGCCTTTGATGCTATTGAAAAGAAAAATCCGCGCGTCATTCTCCTAGACCCAGCTGGCAAGCAGTTTGATCAGTCTTATGCTGAGGATTTGGCTCAAGAGGAAGAGCTAATCTTTATCTGTGGTCACTACGAGGGCTATGATGAGCGCATTAAGACCTTGGTGACAGATGAGATCTCCCTGGGCGACTATGTCTTGACTGGTGGAGAATTGGCGGCTATGACCATGATTGATGCTACGGTACGCCTGATTCCAGAAGTGATTGGCAAGGAGTCTAGCCACCAAGATGATAGTTTTTCTTCAGGCCTTCTTGAATATCCTCAGTACACGCGTCCCTATGATTATCGAGGAATGGTCGTGCCAGATGTATTGATGAGCGGGCACCATGAAAAGATTCGTCAGTGGCGATTGTATGAGAGTTTGAAGAAAACCTATGAACGCAGACCGGATTTGCTTGAACATTATCAACTGACAGCAGAAGAAGAAAAAATGCTGGCAGAAATCAAAGAAAACAAAGAATAAAGGAGAAACCTATGCAAGTAATCAAACGTGATGGAGAAATTGCTGAATTTAATCCAGATAAGATTTACCAAGCTATCTTAAAGGCAGCCCAGACTGTCTATGTATTGACAGATGATTTGCGTCAAAACCTTGCACAAGTCACTAAGAAAGTGGTTTTGGATTTGGAAGAAGCCAAGGTGGAACGTGCTACCATCAGCATGATTCAGTCTTTGGTTGAACATCGTTTACTGGGAGCAGGTTACATTACCATCGCAGAACACTACATTTCCTATCGTCTACAACGTGACTTGGAAAGAAGTGGTTATGGAGATCATATCGCGGTTCATTTACATTTTGAACAAGTTCGCTAAGAAAAAAGAGTGGGATGAAGCAACTACATCTCACTCTTTCTTAAATCTATTTTTTTGGGCTGTTTGGACGGTTGAAGGGACAAATCGTAGACGTTGAATATCGCTTATGCGAATAATACGGGTCACATTTTTAGCAAAATTTTTCACGATAATTTGCTGGCGCTGCTGATCGTATTTGATGATGTCACCTGTAAAACTTGTCTCAGACAAGATAAGGTGAACAGCAGTTTGTTTCTGGATAGCCTCTTCAATAGTAGCTGTAAGGGAGTTGCTTTCAGTCTGGTCAGGTTGGTCATGTCCATTTAAAAAGTCATGTATTTTATCTAGAACTTGCTGGAATTTATATCTCATAGTGGCCTCCCTTCTTTTATACCATATTATATAAAATTTTCCTAAAATCTACAAGATTTTACGAATAAACTAATGAAAGCTAAAAAAGGAGAAGAAAATGGCAGAATTTACATTTGAAATTGAAGAGCACCTGTTGACTCTTTCTGAAAACGAAAAAGGTTGGACCAAGGAGATCAACCGTGTAGCTTTAATGGTGCTCCTGCAAAGTTTGATATTCGTGCTTGGAGCCCAGATCATACTAAAATGGGCAAAGGGATTACTCTTTCCAATGAAGAATTTCAAACAATGGTGGATGCCTTTAAAGGTAACTAAGTTTTCAAAATGAAAGAAAAGGATATTGAGTTATGACAACTCGATATCCTTTTTTAGTTAGCAAAGTAAGCTTGATTTTTAAGTCGTTGAAGTAGGGGACGACTAATAAAACTAATAGCCAGAAGTTTACCAAGGTCTGGAATGATAAAGGGAATGACCCCCACAACAAGAGCTTTTTCAAATGCCATTCCAGCAAGAAAATGTAAGCTGAGAATCCCGCCGACAAAGACAAGGGCATCACCCAAGAGGTTTGCAAGAAAAATCTTGACAATACCACTCTTGCTGTTGGTTAGAGAGGAAGTCAGTCCAGAGTAAACGAGATAAAACCAAAGATAGCCTGCAGTGGGGCCAACTAAGGCTTGAAAACCAGCTCCACCTCCTGCAAAGACAGGAAGACCGATAGCACCTAGAAGAAGATAGAGTCCAACAGAAAGTACAGCCTCTCTCGGTCTGAAGACAGTAGCAATCAAGCCGATTGCAAAGTTTTGCAGAGTGAAGGGGACGGGTCCAATTGGAAGACTGATTTGTGCCAAAACAGCAATGAGAGCAGCCCCAATAGCAGGGGTAGCATAAACGTGAGCTTTTTTCAAAATAGTTAACCTCTTTTATAATGTATAGTAACTATTATACTCATAGAGGAGTCATTGTCAACAAATTTTTAAAAACAAGGTAACAAAAAACTGTAACGGCCGATTTGATTCACAAGAGAAGTTGGATAATTGTTTTTTATCGATTTGTAAATCGCCTTTATAGATAATCCCATTTTATCAATAAAAAATATACTATAAATACTTGACAAACTAAAAAATAAGCGCTATAATAACAGATGTAAACGGATACATTTAGATATGTTCAATTTTAAAAGGAGGGGTAGTTATGAGATATTTTAACGACTCTAGATACCATAACGGTGATTAAAACCTAAATATAATCAATTCATATTAAAGTAATATGGAGGGACTAAAAAGGGACTATTATTTAATCTTCATCAAATATTTAAATTCAAGGAGAAGTAAAATGAAAAAAAAGAATTAGTAAGAAAGCATCTGTTTTTCTAGTTGCAAGTTTTTTCAGTTTTGGATTTGCTACTGTAGCTAGTGTTGTTAGTGCAACTACAGCACACCCTGCTCCAAGTCCCATTATTGATGTATGGGAATATGGTGTAAATGATAACTATGGTTATTCGAATTACTTTGTTAGTTCTCCAAATAATATTGGATCAAAATCTTCAGTAACGAATTTTTGGGGAACAGTTAAAGCTCAGGATAAAAAAGATTATGGATGGGCATATTCAAGTGCAACAAAATCTTGGAACGATGTTCGCTTAAATGCATATTGGGATTATTATAGATTTTAAAAAATAATTTATGAAAACAAGAGACCCAATTATAAAATAGGGTCTTTTGTAATATGGTAATTGCTTATGAAATTAAAATTATGTATCATTGGATTCTTCTTTTGTTTGATTGCTACAATTGGTCTGGTCACTATTAGTGATACCGAAATCCCCATACCTTTACCAATTGATGGTGCTTTTTCTATCCAAGGAAAAAGTAATCTTTCTAATAATGAAATATACGAAATGGTTCGTGACTTATCAAAAACGGAAAAGGTTACCATTTACAAGCCAATCGTTCAGAGTTCGGGTCAGTTGAAGTATGTAAATTTTGATGATGTAAATAATGAACAATTAAAGTCAGCACCAATAGTAGGGATGTATTACACACTTGGGAAAATGGATGTAGACAGTTTGAAACCACTTACGATGACTGGACTACAAACAGTATATATGGCTTATCCTTGGTATATAGGAGGAATATTACAATTTACTGGAACTTTAAGAATACTGTTAATGGGTTCCATTTACTTAACTTTATTAGTTGTTTTATTTGTTGTTAGGACGAGGCAGATCAAAGAAGGAGTGATACGACGTTCTTTGGGCTTGCCTGTATACGACCTTAGAAGAGAGTATGGCATTTCTCTTATTTTTGAACTGATTATGATGGCTTTATTGATGATTTCTTACAGTTCTTTTTTGGGTAATGGTTTCTTCACCTATAGTTCTAAGTTATTTTTCTCTCTGCTTTTAACGAATTTTATACTATTTCAAATCATTGATCTTATTACTTTTGTTTTATTTTGGTTGACGATTCAGATTGAAAAGCCCATTGAAATTATCAAAAACAAGGCAAAAAACAAGCTTATTTTTGTCGTATGGCTTGCTATTATTTCGCTTATCATCCTTGTCTCAGGAATTTTTTTACAAGAAACAAAGAGTAGTCAATCTAGTATTAACATACAGATACAGAATTTAGTACCATGGGACACAGTAAAAGACTGGAGAAGGATTGAATTCCTTGGAATTGAAAGTAACTCTGCTAAAAATGGAGAAGTTAGTGATTCAGATGGTAAGTATCTACAGATAGTTGCTGCCTTAAAAAACTTAGATTTTTTATATATAGAACGATCTTTGGCATATGTTCCAGATTTCATGAAAACTTCGCATGTTATAGAAAATTTTTCTAAACAATTAGAAAATGACGGGATAACGAATCCAGAAATAAATAAAGAGTTGATTTATATCAATCAAACAGGTGCTAACTTACAAAATAAAGTGAATGGAACAAACTATCATCTTTTAGATAATAAGATAGCAACCATCTATATTCCTGAGAAGTGGAAAGAAAACCAGAAATCTATTGAGAATACAGTTGTAGCAGAACAATTTATTGGAACAAATTATACAAAAGAACAGCTTGCAGTACAAATAATTCCTGATGGGGAAAAAATTTTTTATTTTAATGAGGATGCTGATAATAATCTTAAAATGAAAGATATTTTACCGCTGGCAAATGTAGCAGATAGCAAAGATAATATAGTTGTTGTGTTAGATACGGACAAAATGATGGAAAATAATAAGTTTTCTTTGGCTAGTAACATACTATATAAATCTCTTTTTAGTCCTGAAGCGGTAAAAAAAATAAATGAGATGACTGTCCCGTTGAATTTCTCAATGAATCCAGTAGATGTTTACCAAATTGTGAAATTAAAGATCCAATCCTTAGAGCACCAAATTCTACTATCACAAATCTTGCAGAAGATAATTTACAGTATTGTCTTTATACTCATTTATCAATATGTCCAACTTTTTATTACTCTAAAACAGAATGAATATGTGAAAAAAATCATTTTGGGTCTGTCAAAAACATATATAGCAATTTCAAGTCTCAAATATTTTATGATGACTATTACAATGGTTATTCTATTTACATTTCTTATGACAGGGCAAATAGAGTTGTTATATATTGGAGCGGCTTCTCTGCTAGTTTTGATGTTGTCAATCATAATGAGTTTTAGGAAATTATCTGAAAGCTACACTAAAATTTTAAAAGGAGATGAATCATGACAATTGACCTTTTGAACGTTTCAAAGAGTTTCGGCTCAAAGAAGATCTTTACAGACTTAAATTTAATATTTGAATCTGGAAAAAGCTATGCATTGATTGGAGGTTCTGGCTCCGGTAAAAGTACCCTTCTTAATATTATAGGAAGATTAGAAAAAATTGACAGTGGGAATGTTTTAGTTGATAAACAAGATATTTGGAAGATAAAAGAAAGAACTTTTTTTAAAAATACTGTTGGATATGTATTTCAGAATTATTCTTTAATAGATAACAAAACAGTATATGATAATCTGAGCCTTATCACTAAAGACAAAAAAACAATAACTGACGTACTTGAAAAAGTAGGACTGTCAAGTGACTATTTACATCAAAAAATATACGAATTGTCTGGTGGGCAGGCTCAACGTGTAGCTATTGCCAGAATGTTAATGAAACCACGTAAAATTATTTTAGCAGATGAGCCCACAGGAGCTTTAGATGGTGAGATTGGAAAAGAAATCATTCGTTTGTTATTAAATGAAAAAGATGAAGACAAATATGTTATAATAGCGACGCATGATCCAGCTGTCTATAACGAAGTTGATGTGATAATTGACATGAAAGATATAGGGTATAATGTATGAAAAAGATAATTTATATTGCTTTGATCTTTGTAGCTGGGTTACTTGCCTTCTTCTTTTTTGGAAAACAAATGATTACAAAAGAAAATACCATTAAACCAACGGTGGAGTTAACAGTCTATACGCTTTCTTCTAGTGATACAGAAAAATGGAATAAAGTGAAACAAGTAGAAACGGAAGAAGCTACATACTTCATAACTGTGAAAGAAGCAGAGTCTTCTGAAGAAGTATTTTCAAACATCATTGCAAATGGAGCTGCTACGGGGTTCGGAGTTCGTGAAGAAGAAGTGAAGAAATTCAATAATGGTTTAGGAGACACCATAGAGGACTCTAAGCATAATAAACTAATTGAAATAGAATTTTTTACTTTTTCTGATGATGGCGAGGGATTTGTGGTAGCAAACTTTGACTACGGTAAAGAAGAGTTGAATTCTCAGAAAAAAGATATAAAAGAGTTATATAAAAAAATATATGAATCTTTTAAAGAAAAGAATAAATGATTGTATTATAATCCTTGTATTTTGCTATGGTTTGTTAATTGATTTTTGCATATCTTACTTCAACATACTATAAAATAAAACATAAGAAAACGAGTATCTCCAACTACGGAAATACTCGCTTTTTGATATTTAGAAGTGTTTCTTGCTCTGCTTCTTTTATTTCGATTAACGCATGGTTACAAATTCTTCAGATGCAGTTGGGTGAATCGCCACAGTTGCATCAAAGTCAGCCTTGGTTGCTCCCATTTTGATAGCAACGGCAAATCCTTGAATCATTTCATCAACACCGTATCCAATTCCATGAAGTCCGACAACTTTTTCTTCTGAACCAGCTGTGATCAATTTGAAACGTGTTTCTTGACGGTTGTAAGTGCAAGCAGAGTACATAGAAGTAAAGCTTGATTTGTAAACCTTGATTTGGTCTTGACCGTATTCTTTAATAGCTTGTTCTTCTGTCAAACCAACAGTTCCGATAGCAGGGTGTGAAAAGACAACAGTTGGAATAGTTGAGTAGTCCATTTTTGCAGTAGTTTTTCCGTTAAAGAGACGTTCAGATAGGGTACGCCCAGCCTTGATTGCAACTGGAGTCAGTTCTTTTTCACCTGTTACATCACCTAGAGCGTAGATTCCTTCAACAACAGTATTTTGGTATTCATCCACTTGGATAAAGCCACGTTCGTTCAGGGTTACTCCAGCTTTTTCAAGTTGCAATCCCTTAACGTTTGGACGGCGACCAGTAGCCCAGATAACTTGGCTAGCTGTGTGACTGGTACCATCTTCGAAATGAATAGTAATGCCTTCAGCAGTTTTCTCTAATTTGACAGGGACTTTGTGAGTATGAAGGGGTAAGTTGGTTCTTTCCATTTCCTTGACCAAACCTTCAACGATGTAAGAGTCAAAACTACGTAAAGGACGATCGCGGCGAACAAAGAGGTCTGTCTTGACACCAAAAGTGTGGAGCACGCCAGCCAATTCAACGGCGATATAACCAGCGCCTAGAATAGCAGCTGACTCTGGCAATTCTTCCCAGGCAAATACATCATCAGAAGAGCCACCTAGCTCAGCACCAGGAATGTTTGGAATACTTGGATGAGCACCAGTAGCAATCACGATATGTTTAGCACGAATGAGTTCACCATTTACGCTGACAGTATGAGAATCTACAAATTCAGCATGACCTTCAATCAAGTCTACACCGTTACGTTTAAAACTGCCATCATAAGAAGAACGAGCGCGATCAATGTAGGCTTCACGATTGCGACGTAGGGTCGCAAAGTCAAAGTTAAGATTAGTAGTCTTAAAGCCGTAGTCTTCTCCAAATTGATGGAAAGTCTCAGCGATTTGCGCCCCGTACCACATGATTTTTTTCGGAACACAACCGACGTTGACGCAAGTTCCACCTAGTTTCTTTTCCTCAATAACGGCCGCTTTGGCTCCGTGTTCACCAGCACGGTTCATGGTAGCAATTCCTCCACTACCTCCACCGATAGCAATGATATCGTATTCTCTCATTGAAAACTCCTTTGTACTCTTTTAATAGTAGAGTGTCATTTTTGATAGTCATATTCTATCTTTTTTTTGATGTGATTGCAAAAATCTGCTACGTTCAAAAAAATTAAAGAAAAGGCTTGCAAAAAATAAAAATAAAGTGTATTATATATCTAGTACAATAACTAAACAAAAAATCCGAACAATAATCAAATCCTGAAATGTCATTATTTCGTTCTGAACTGTTATTGTTTATATTTGCTAATTTTTGTATAATATTGTTAAGAACTTTAAATCAAAAAGGAGTTTCATTATGAAAAAGAATGGTAAAACTAAAAAGTGGCAATTGTATGCAGCAATCGGTGCTGCCAGTGTAGTTGTATTAGGTGCTGGGGGGATTTTGCTCTTTAGACAACCATCTCAGACCGCTGTAAAAGATGAAGCTACTCATCTTGTTGTTGCTAAGGAAGGAAGCGTGGCATCCTCTGTTTTATTGTCAGGGACAGTAACAGCAAAAAATGAACAATATGTTTATTTTGATGCTAGTAAGGGAGATTTAGATGAAATCCTTGTTTCTGTGGGGGATAAGGTCAGCGAAGGGCAGGCTTTAGTCAAGTACAGTAGTTCAGAAGCCCAGGCGGCCTATGATTCAGCGAGTCGAGCAGTAGCTAAGGCAGATCGTCATATCAACGAACTCAATCAAGCACGAAATGAAGCTGCTTCAGCTCCGGCTCCACAGTTACCAGCGTCAGCAGTAGGAGAAGGTGTTGCAGCGCAAGCTCCAGCTCCAGTCTCAGGAAATTCAGTTTCATCTATTGATGCACAACTGGGTGATGCTCGTGATGCTCGTGCAGATGCAGCAGCGCAATTAAGCAAGGCTCAAAGTCAGTTGGATGCAATGACGGTTCTCAGTACCTTAGAGGGAACTGTGGTCGAAGTCAACCGTAATGTTTCTAAATCTCCAACTGGAGCTAGCCAGGTGGTAGTTCATGTCGTTAGCAATGAAAACTTGCAAGTTAAGGGTGAACTATCTGAATATAACCTTGCCAACCTCTCTGTAGGGCAAGAAGTAACCTTTACTTCTAAAGTTTACCAAGATAAGAGCTGGACTGGTAAGATTAGCTACATTTCTGACTACCCTAAAAACAATGGTGAAGCAGCAAGTGCAGCTACTGCCGCAGCAGGTGGTAATTCTGGTTCTAAATATCCATATACCATCGATGTTACAAGTGAAATCGGTGACTTGAAACAAGGATTCTCAGTAAGTGTTGAGGTTAAGAATAAGAGTAAAGCCATTTTGGTTCCTCTAACAAGTGTTGTGACTGAAAATGATAAGAACTATGTCTGGGTGCTTGACGAGCAGAAAAAGGCCAAGAAAGTGGAAGTTGGTTTGGGCAATGCTGATGCAGACAACCAAGAAATCACTTCAGGTCTGACAAATGGAGTCAAGGTCATCAGTAACCCAACGTCTTCTCTAGAGGAAGGAAAAGAGGTGAAGGCTGATGAAGCAACTAATTAGTCTAAAAAATATCTGCAGAAGTTACCGTAACGGTGACCAAGAACTGCAGGTACTCAAAAATATTAACCTTGAAGTGAATGAGGGTGAATTCGTTGCTATCATGGGACCATCAGGTTCTGGTAAGTCTACGCTGATGAATACGATTGGCATGTTGGATACACCAACCAGTGGTGAGTATTATCTTGAAGGCCGAGAAGTAGCTGGACTTGGTGAAAAACAACTAGCCAAGGTCCGTAACCAACAAATTGGTTTTGTCTTTCAGCAGTTCTTTCTTCTATCCAAACTTAATGCTCTGCAAAATGTAGAATTGCCCTTGATTTACGCAGGAGTTTCGGCTTCAAAACGTCGCAAGTTAGCTGAGGAATATCTAGATAAGGTTGAATTGACTGAGCGTAGTCACCATTTACCTTCGGAATTATCTGGTGGTCAAAAGCAACGTGTGGCTATTGCGCGTGCCTTGGTAAACAATCCTTCTATTATCTTAGCAGACGAACCAACAGGAGCCTTGGATACCAAAACAGGTAACCAAATTATGCAACTATTGGTTGAACTAAATAAAGAAGGAAAAACCATTATCATGGTAACGCATGAGCCTGAGATCGCTGCTTATGCCAAACGCCAGATTGTCATTCGAGATGGAGTTATTTCATCTGATAGTGCGCAGTTAGAAAAGGAGGAAAACTAAGATGCAGAATCTGAAATTTGCCTTTTCATCTATCATGGCTCACAAGATGCGCTCTTTTCTCACTATGATTGGGATTATCATTGGTGTTTCATCAGTTGTTGTGATTATGGCTCTGGGAGATTCCATGTCTCGTCAGATCAATAAAAATATGACCAAGTCACAGAAGAATATCCATGTCTTTTTCTCACCTATTAAAAGTAAAGATGGTTCTTTTACCCAAAAGCAATCAGCTTTGACAGTTTCTGGGAAAGAAGAGGAAGTTCATGTTGAACCACCAAAACCACAAGAATCCTGGGTTAGGGAGGCGGCTAAACTCAAAGGGGTGGATAGTTACTATGTAACCAACTCAACAAATACTACCTTGTCTTATAAAGATAAAAAAGTGGAGCGCGCTAGCTTGACAGGTGGGAATATTACCTACATGAAGGCAGTTGAAAATGAAATTGTTGCAGGCCGCAGTCTCATAGCTCAGGATTATAAAGATGTGGCCAGTGTCATTTTACTAGACCAAGAACTTGCTAATAGCCTGTTTGGATCTGCTCAAGAAGCTATTAACCAGGTTATAGATGTTGGTGGCTTTAGCTATCGTGTCATTGGTGTCTATACCAGCGATGAGGCCAAGACTGCCAAGACTTTTGGTATTGGTGGACTTCCAATCACGACTAATATTTCTCTTGCCAACAACTTCAATATGGATGAAATTTCTGATATTGTCTTCCGTGTCAATGATACTAGTTTGACACCTACGGTGGGACCAGAATTAGCTAGAAAATTGACCGAGATTGCCGGCCTTCAGCAAGGGGAGTATCAGGTGGCAGATGCGACTGCAGCCTTCCAAGAAGTACAACAACTTTTTGGATTTATAACTACGATTATTAGTGCCATCGCAGGAATTTCTCTCTTTGTTGGAGGGACTGGTGTTATGAACATCATGCTGGTTTCGGTGACAGAGCGTACTCGTGAGATTGGTCTCCGTAAGGCCTTGGGTGCAACACGTGCTAATATTTTAATCCAGTTTTTGATTGAATCCATGATTTTGACCTTGCTTGGGGGAGCTATTGGTCTAACCATTGCGACAGGCTTAACCGCTATAGCTGGCCTACTTTTACAAGGTTTGATTGCGGGTATAGAAGTAGGAGTATCAATCCCAGTTGCCCTATTTAGTCTTGCAGTTTCGGCTAGTGTTGGTATGATTTTTGGAGTCTTGCCAGCCAACAAGGCATCGAAACTTGATCCAATTGAAGCCCTTCGATATGAATAAGATCAACAAGATGGACACTTGTCTATCTTGTTTTTGTATAGATTTCCCTATCGAAAATCCTTAAAAATGTGATATAATGAAGTGTTAGAAAAACAGGTTTCATTTGCCTGGAAAGGAAAAATTATGTCTGAAAAGAATTTTTATATTACAACGCCGATTTACTATCCATCTGGTAAACTGCATATCGGATCTGCCTACACAACCATCGCTTGTGATGTCCTAGCACGTTACAAACGCCTGATGGGCTACGATGTCTTTTATTTGACAGGTCTTGATGAGCATGGTCAAAAGATTCAACAAAAAGCAGAAGAAGCTGGAATCACCCCTCAAGCCTATGTTGATGGGATGGCAGTTGGAGTCAAAGAACTCTGGCAATTACTCGATATCTCATACGATAAATTCATCCGTACAACTGATGACTACCATGAAAAAGTTGTAGCACAAGTCTTTGAGCGCTTACTTGCTCAAGATGATATCTATTTGGGTGAATACTCTGGTTGGTACTCAGTATCAGATGAGGAATTCTTTACAGAAAGCCAGCTTGCAGAAGTATTCCGTGATGAAGCTGGAAATGTGACGGGTGGTATCGCTCCATCAGGTCACGAGGTTGAATGGGTATCTGAAGAATCATATTTCCTTCGTCTCAGTAAATACCAAGACCGTTTGGTCGAATTTTTCAAAGCTCATCCTGAATTCATCACTCCAGATGGTCGTCTGAATGAAATGCTTCGCAACTTCATCGAGCCAGGTTTAGAGGATTTGGCAGTTTCTCGTACAACCTTTACATGGGGAGTGCCTGTCCCATCAAATCCAAAACACGTTGTCTATGTTTGGTTTGATGCTCTTCTCAACTATGTGACAGCTCTTGGCTACGATCAAGACGAACACGCTAACTTTGACAAGTTCTGGAACGGAACCGTCTTCCACATGGTTGGGAAAGATATCCTTCGTTTCCACTCCATCTACTGGCCAATCTTGCTCATGATGCTCGATATCAAGTTGCCAGAACGTTTGATTGCTCATGGTTGGTTTGTCATGAAAGACGGCAAAATGTCTAAGTCTAAAGGGAATGTCGTTTACCCTGAAATGTTGGTAGAGCGTTATGGGCTAGATCCACTTCGTTACTACCTCATGCGTAGCCTTCCTGTTGGTTCAGACGGAACCTTCACTCCAGAGGACTATGTAGGACGTATCAACTATGAATTGGCAAATGACCTCGGAAACCTCCTCAACCGTACGGTTTCAATGATTAACAAGTACTTTGATGGTCAAATCCCTGCCTATGTAGAAGGTGTAACAGACTTTGACAATGCTCTTGCTCAAGTAGCTGCTGAATCAATTGCTGACTACCATACACACATGGAAGCAGTTGACTACCCACGTGCCCTTGAAGCAGTCTGGACTCTGATCTCTCGTACCAATAAATACATCGATGAGACAGCTCCATGGGTCTTGGCAAAGGATGAAGCACTCCGCGATCAATTGGCAAGTGTCATGAGTCACTTGGCAGCCAGTCTGCGTGTCGTTGCTCACTTGATTGAGCCATTTATGATGGAAACCAGTCGCGCGGTCTTGACTCAACTTGGCTTGGAAGAAGTAGCAAGCCTTGAGAACTTGAAATTGGCTGATTTCCCTGCAGATGTGACTGTAGTTGCTAAGGGAACACCAATCTTCCCACGTCTGGATATGGAAGAAGAAATCGCCTATATCAAGGAACAAATGGAAGGTAACAAACCAGCTGTCGAAAAAGAATGGAATCCAGATGAAGTTGAACTCAAACTAAACAAGGAAGAAATCAAGTTTGAAGACTTTGACAAGGTCGAAATCCGTGTCGCAGAAGTCAAAGAAGTGTCTAAAGTAGAAGGTTCAGATAAGTTGCTTCAATTCCGATTAGATGCTGGTGATGGTGAAGATCGTCAAATCCTCTCAGGAATTGCAAAATACTATCCAAATGAACAAGAATTGGTCGGCAAGAAAGTCCAAATCGTTGCCAACCTCAAACCACGCAAGATGATGAAAAAATATGTCAGCCAAGGGATGATCCTCTCAGCTGAACATGATGGACAATTAACCCTTCTCACAGTTGATCCAGCTGTACCAAACGGAAGTGTGATTGGGTAAAAATAGAGGCTCTATAATATTTGAATCTTTCTCTTTTTCCGTGGGTTTAAGAAGATAAAATGGAGTGAAATATAGTCAAAAAGCCGTTGCAAAACGGTTTTTTGTTATAATGAAGGGAAGAATGTTAGAAATTTAAGGAGAAAAATTTGATGAGATACATAACTATTGGTCAAGATGACAAAGAATTATCAGAAATTGTTCTCGGAATGATGAGAATAGAAGATAAGTCTGTAAAAGAAGTTGAAGAGCTTGTAGAAACAGCACTTTCTGTTGGAATCAATGCTTTCGACTTGGCTGATATATATGGTCGTGGTCGTTGTGAAGAACTGTTAGGTCTTGTCCTAAAAAATCGTCCAGATTTAAGAGAAGAGATGTGGATTCAGTCAAAATGTGGCATTCGCATTGAAGAATTTACCTATTTTGATTTTTCTAAGGACTATATTATAAAATCAGTTGACGGAATTTTGCAAAGATTGAAGATTGATCATCTAGATAGCTTGCTCCTTCATCGACCAGATGCTTTGATGGAATCTGACCAAGTAGCAGAAGCCTTTGATCTTCTTTATAAACAAGGTAAAGTTCGAGATTTTGGAGTTTCTAATCAAAATCCTATGATGATGGAGTTGCTTAAAAAAGATGTCAAGCAGCCGTTAGCTGTTAATCAGCTACAATTAAGTGCAGCTTTTACACCAGGATTCGAATCAAGTTTTCATGTTAATATGGAAGATAGTCAAGCAGCTATGCGAGATGGCAGCATTTTTGAATATTGCAAATTACACGATGTGGTCATTCAAGCATGGTCTGTCTTACAATTCGGGTATTTTAAAGGGAATTTTGTTGGAAATGAGAAATTTCAAGCTTTAAATCAAGTACTTGATCGTTTAGCTTTTAAATATGGAGTAACCCCTTCGACCATTGCCATTTCTTGGATATTGCGTTATCCAGCAAAAATGCAGGCAGTCGTAGGTACAACAAATCCTAAGCATTTGAGAGAAGTTAGCCAAGCGACAAACTTTAGCTTAACAAGAAAAGAATGGTATGAAATTTATCTTGCTGCAGGGAATAATTTGCCGTAAGTAGAAGCAGATGTAAATAAATCACAGTCAAAAAGCCGTTGTAAAGCGGTTTTTTTGTTATAATGAAGGGGAGAATTATTGATATTAAAGGAGAAAAACATGACATTTGAAGAAATTCTGCCTGGGTTAAAGGCTAAGAAAAAATATGTACGTACTGGATGGGGAGGTGCTGAAAACTATGTGCAGCTTTTTGATACCATTGAACAAAACGGGGTTGCACTTGAAGTGACGCCCTACTTCCTAATTAACGTGTCTGGAGAAGGAGAAGGTTTTTCCATGTGGAGTCCGACACCTTGTGATGTTTTGGCGACGGATTGGGTAGAAGTGCATGACTAGACGTGTACTCATTACAGGAGTGAGTTCAGGAATTGGACTAGCTCAGGCTCGACTTTTTTTAGAGAAGAGCTATCAAGTTTATGGAGTTGACCAAGGTGAAAATCCACTCTTAGAGGGTGATTTCCACTTTCTACAGAGAGATTTGACCTTGGACTTAGAGCCTATTTTTGACTGGTGTCCTAGGGTGGATGTTTTGTGCAATACTGCTGGAGTTTTGGATGATTACAAGCCACTTTTGGAACAAACGGCGCAGGAAATTCAAGAGATTTTTGAAATCAACTATATGACTCCTGTTGAGTTGACTCGCTATTACTTGACACAAATGCTGGAGAATAAAAAAGGGACCATTATCAATATGTGCTCCATTGCTTCGAGCCTAGCAGGTGGGGGTGGTCACGCCTATACTTCCTCTAAGCATGCCTTGGCTGGCTTTACCAAGCAGCTAGCTATAGACTATGCAGAAGCTGGGATTCAGATCTTTGGTATCGCTCCAGGAGCAGTCAAGACAGCTATGACAGCTGCGGACTTTGAGCCAGGTGGCTTGGCTGACTGGGTTGCTAGTGAAACACCCATCAAACGCTGGATTGAACCAGAGGAAGTGGCAGAAGTCAGTCTCTTTTTGGCCAGCGGAAAGGTCTCTGCCATGCAAGGACAAATCTTGACAATAGATGGTGGCTGGTCTTTGAAGTAGGAGGAGTTGGATGGAAATCAAAAATCATTTTGGAGTCTATGCTGTTTGCTTTGAAAATGGGAAGTTACTCTGCATTGAAAAAACGAGAGGCCCTTATCAACATCGGTATGATCTACCTGGAGGCGGTCAGCAACTTGGTGAAGGACTGACGGAAACGCTGACTAGAGAAGTTATGGAAGAGACGGGATTTACTGTTAGAAGCTACTCTAATCCTCGAATCTACGATGTTTTCGTCAGGGAAGAGTTAAAAAATTTTATGGTTCACCATGTCATGGCCTTGTATGATGTTGAAATGAATGAGAGTGCACCTCAAGTTACGACTTCGGAAGCTGTGTCTGATGGTGCGAATGATTCACTAGGATATATTTGGATGGATATTCAAGAAATCACAGAAGAAAATGCATCGCCACTAGTCTTGAAGGTTAAGTCTGAATTATTAGGATTTCCAGAACTGGACAAGACTTCTTACATGAATTGGAAGGTGAAGTAGGGGGATAATGGAACTATTTAAAACATGGAAGAAAAATATGGTTCTCTATGGTCTTAAATCTCAAATCGGAACTGTCTACCGAAACAGTGATAGGACAACAAGCTTTTATGATGTTGGGAATTTTCTATACCTAGCAGGGGAGTTGGATTCCAGATTTTGGGAAGATTTTGTTAGGAAATATGGTTTAGATTATAAGATTATTATTTCAGAAAATACCAATTGGCAAGATTTTCTGCATCGGAAAGTGGAGCTAATTTCTTTTACTCGTTATTCTTTTAAAGATAAGGAAAATTTTCAAGTTGAATTTCTAAATAATCTAGTTAGTCAGTTAGAGGAAGATTACAATATTGTGCCTATTGATAATCATATTTATGACAGTTTTTCTGAGGAAGAATGGTCACAAGATTTACAGGGGGATTTTGAGTCCTATCAGGATTTTGTTTTAAAAGGTGGATTTGGCTTTGTGATTCTTAAAAATAATGAACTGATTGCTGGGATTTCCTCAGGGTTAGTTTACCGTGGAGCAGTTGAAGTGGAAGTTGCTACTAGACCAAACGAACAAGGAAATGGATTTGCTAAAAAACTTGGTGCTGCAATGATTCTAGAGAGTTTAAATAGAGATATGTTTCCACTTTGGGATGCTCATAACGAGGCCTCCAAAAAAGTAGCAGAATTTTTAGGATATGAGTTAGTTGAACCTTATGAAGCTTTTGAACTAGAGGAAAGTTTAATATAATGATATCTGATATTGTATCTTTTAAGACGAGGTGAATGGACATGCAATATCAACTGGCTCTTAGTGGAGAAAAAATGAGAGGTAAAATAAATGAATGAATTAGAAGTTAGATTCGAACTCAACGATGAGAGGGATTATAATAAGGCGATTTCATATTTAGAAAAATCTTATAAATTTAAGTGTGAAAATAAGCAAGTTGATGAATATTTTAAAACAAAAGGAAAAGAATTTGAAAATGATGAGGTAGGCAGCTTTATTTACAGAATTCGTCAGGAAAATGACGATATAGCCTGTATTTTCACAAGAAAAGATACGATAAAACAAGGAATGTGGAGAGAAAGTGAAATAGAGTTGGAATCTGAAAAATTAGAATTTGTAAGGAATATCTTGCAAGATGGTTTTTCAAATATTTTCACAATCAGTAAATATAGAAAAACTTATCATGACGCATTAGAAAATAAAACGATTAATCTAGATAAGATTGATGGTCTTGGATTTTATCTTGAAATAGAGATTTTAGGAGATTTTTCAAAAGAAGATTATAATCATTTTTATGATAAAATGTGCGGAGAGTTCTCGTTTTTAAATTCAAAAATAGAAACAAAGGGCTATGTCCAATTAATGAGAGAAAAAAATGGACGTAATTGAAATTATCAAATAGCTTTCATACAAAAAATGAATCAGATGAGTATCGAATGCATTCTCCATTACAGCTCTATTCCGGAGATTTTTGATTTAGAAATTGACCATCCAGATCATCTTAAACACATAAAAGAAGAAAGTAAAAAATTACAAAGGAGCACCTATGACACCGCAAGAAATGTGGAATGCCTACAAGAAAATCAATCCTTCGATTGGAGATGAAATCGATGCTTGGGCTTTTGGAGTGGAACCAGACCTTTTAGCAGATTTGGTTTTAAGAGGTGAAAAGACTGCAACAGCATCAGCCTACGACCTCTATGCACTAGAAGCCGAGTCTCTTCCTCAAGAAGGAACTTTTGATGTCATTTTAGATAGTCAAAATCAGGCTGTCTGTATTGTCGAAATTACAAAGGTTTCTGTCCAGCCCTTCAATCAAGTTTCTGCTTTAAGGAAGGGGAAGGTGACAAATCCCTAGCTTATTGGCGTCAGGTTCATGAGGATTGTTTCGCCGAGTGGCTGAGAGAAGCAGGACTGACTTTTACACCTGAAAGCAAGGTTGTTTTAGAAGAATTTCGCAAGGTCTACCCACTGTAGACTATTAGAAGGAAGAAAGTTTTGGAAATCGCCGTTCAATCCTTTTTTCTCAAGCAAAACATGATATAATAAGTTTGTTTGAAGAAGAGCCTTAGCTCTTAAACTTAGATAGGAGAAAATTATGCAAGCAGTTGAACATTTTATTAAGCAATTTGTTCCTGAACATTATGATTTATTTTTAGACTTGAGTCGTGAGACCAAGACGTTTTCTGGGAAGGTGACCATCACTGGTCAAGCACAGAGTGACCGTATTTCCCTCCACCAAAAAGACTTGGAAATCGCTTCTGTAGAAGTTGCAGGTAAAGCTCGTCCATTTACAGTTGACCATGATAATGAAGCCCTTCATTTTGAACTTGCAGAAGCAGGTCAAGTTGAAGTGGTTATCTCTTTCTCAGGAAAAATCACAGATAACATGACAGGGATTTATCCTTCATACTACACAGTTGATGGAGTGAAAAAGGAAGTCTTGTCTACTCAGTTCGAGAGCCACTTTGCGCGCGAAGCTTTCCCATGTGTGGATGAGCCAGAAGCCAAAGCAACCTTTGACCTCTCTCTATGTTTTGACCAAGCAGAAGGTGAATTGGCCTTGTCTAATATGCCAGAAATCGATGTTGAAAACCGTAAGGAAACAGGTATCTGGAAGTTTGAGACAACACCTCGCATGTCTTCTTACTTGTTAGCCTTTGTTGCGGGTGATTTGCAAGGTGTGACGGCTAAAACTAAAAACGGTACCCTCGTAGGTGTTTATTCAACCAAAGCTCATCCACTATCAAACCTTGATTTCTCACTGGATATCGCTGTTCGCTCTATCGAGTTTTACGAAGATTACTATGGAGTTAAGTACCCAATTCCTCAATCTCTCCACATCGCCCTTCCTGACTTCTCAGCTGGAGCTATGGAAAACTGGGGTCTTGTGACCTACCGTGAAGTTTGCTTAATTGTAGATGAAAATTCATCAGTAGCCAGCCGCCAACAAGTTGCCCTTGTTGTGGCACATGAATTGGCTCACCAATGGTTTGGAAACCTCGTGACTATGAAATGGTGGGATGATCTTTGGCTCAATGAAAGTTTTGCCAACATGATGGAGTACGTCTGTGTGGATGCTATTGAACCAAGTTGGAACATCTTTGAAGATTTCCAAACAGGTGGAGTACCTCTTGCTCTTGAACGTGACGCGACTGATGGCGTACAGTCTGTTCACGTCGAAGTCAAACACCCAGATGAAATCAATACGCTCTTTGATGGCGCTATCGTCTATGCCAAAGGAAGCCGTCTCATGCACATGCTTCGCCGTTGGCTAGGAGATGCTGATTTTACTAAAGGTTTGCACGCCTACTTTGAAAAACATCAGTACAGCAACACCATTGGTCGTGACCTTTGGGATGCCCTTGGTCAAGCGTCTGGACGTGATGTCGCATCCTTCATGGATTCTTGGTTGGAACAACCTGGTTATCCAGTTCTCACTGTCAAAGTTGAAAATGATGTCTTGAAGATCTCACAAAAACAATTCTTTATCGGTGAGCACGAAGACAAGAACCGTCTCTGGGTGGTGCCACTCAATAGTAACTGGAAAGGCTTGCCTGATACACTCGAAACTGCAAGCATCGAAATTCCTGGCTACGCAGCCCTTCTTGCTGAAAATGAAGGAGCTCTTCGTCTCAACACTGAAAATACAGCCCACTACATTACCGACTATCAAGGAGACTTGTTAGATGCTATTCTTGCTGAACTAGTTGAGCTTGATAACACAAGCAAATTGCAAATCGTCCAAGAACGTCGTTTGCTTGCTGAGGCAGGGTACATTTCTTATGCTGACTTGCTCCCAGTTCTTGATAAACTTGCTAAGGAAGAATCTTACCTTGTCGTTTCAGCTGTTTCTGAAGTAATTTTTGCCCTCGATCGCTTTATCGATGAAGGAACAGAAGCTGAGACAGCCTTCAAAGCATTGGTTGCTAAATTGGCTCGTCATAACTATGACCGTCTTGGTTTTGAAGCTAAAGACGGAGAATCAGATGAGGATGAATTGGTTCGTCAGCTGGCTGTTTCTATGATGATTCGCTCAAATGATGCAGAAGCTAGTCAAGTCGCTAGCCAAATTTTCGCAACACACAAGGAGAATCTTGCAGGACTCCCAGCAGCTATTCGTTCACAAGTTCTGATCAATGAAATGAAACATCATGAGACCAAAGACTTGTTAGCACTTTATCTTGATTCTTATACTCACGCAACAGATGCTGTCTTTAAACGTCAGTTGGCCGCGGCTCTTGCCTACAGTATAGATGCGGACAATATCCAAACCTTGATTGCTTCTTGGAAGGACAAATTTGTGGTGAAACCGCAGGATTTGTCTGCTTGGTATTACCAATTCCTAGCTCATCAAGCAACTCAGGAAACAGCTTGGTCTTGGGCGCGTGAAAACTGGGCTTGGATTAAGGCAGCCCTTGGAGGAGATATGAGCTTTGATAGCTTTGTTATCCTTCCTGCTCATGTATTTAAAACTCAGCAACGCTTGGCAGAGTACAAGGAATTCTTTGAGCCACAACTTTCTGACCTTGCTCTTAGCCGTAACATCGGTATGGGAATCAAGGAAATTGCAGCGCGTGTTGACTTGATTAACCGTGAAAAAGCTGCAGTCGAAGCAGTCGTTCTTCAATACGGAACTAAATAATTAAGACTAAATAAAAGAAAACTCAGCTATCTCATGTAATACTCTTCGAAAATCTCTTCAAACCACGTCAGCGTCGCCTTGCCGTAGGTATGGGTACTGACTTCGTCAGTTCTATCCACAACCTCAAAGCAGTGCTTTGAGCAACCTGCGGCTAGCTTCCTAGTTTGCTCTTTGATTTTCATTGAGTATAAAATGCAGAGAGTTGAGTTTTTTTTAAGGCAAATTTGGTATAATGGTTGTAATAAGGAGGAGTTTCTCATGATAAAAATCTTATTGGTTGAGGATGACCTAGGCCTGTCAAATTCAGTATTTGACTTTTTAGACGATTTTGCAGATGTCATGCAGGTGTTCGATGGGGAAGAAGGTCTCTACGAAGCTGAAAGTGGCGTCTATGACTTGATTTTGCTTGATTTGATGTTGCCTGAAAAAAATGGCTTCCAAGTATTGAAAGAATTGCGTGAAAAGGGAATTACGACACCAGTTCTGATCATGACTGCCAAGGAAAGTTTGGATGACAAGGGACATGGTTTTGAACTAGGAGCAGATGACTATCTGACTAAACCTTTCTACCTAGAAGAACTCAAAATGCGGATTCAAGCCCTTCTCAAACGTTCAGGTAAATTTAATGAAAATACATTGACTTATGGAAATATTGTGGTTAATTTGTCAACCAATACCGTTAAAGTCGAAGATACTCCTGTCGAATTGCTGGGGAAAGAGTTCGATTTATTAGTTTATTTCCTTCAAAATCAAAATGTTATTTTGCCTAAGACTCAGATTTTTGATCGTCTATGGGGATTTGATAGTGATACAACGATTTCGGTTGTCGAAGTCTATGTTTCAAAAGTCCGTAAGAAATTAAAAGGAACCACTTTTGCAGAGAATTTGAAAACCTTACGCAGTGTTGGGTATATTTTAAAAGATGTTCAGTAAACTAAAAAAAACATGGTATGCGGATGACTTTAGTTATTTTATCCGTAACTTTGGTGTCTTCACTCTGATTTTCTCGACCATGACCTTGATTATTTTGCAGGTCATGCATTCGAGTCTCTATACTTCGGTGGATGATAAGCTCCATGGACTGAGTGAAAATCCTCAAGCAGTTATTCAGCTGGCAGTAAATAGGGCAACTGAAGAGATTAAAGATTTAGAGAATGCTACTACAGATACTAGTAAGACTGAGGTGAAACCCAATGTCAGTTCCAACACAGAAGTCATTCTTTTTGATAAGAATTTTACCCAGCTCCTTTCTGGAAATCGATTTTTGGGCTTGGATAAGATTAAGTTAGAGAAAAAAGAACTAGGCCATATCTATCAGATTCAGGTTTTTAATAGCTATGGACAAGAAGAAATCTATCGCATGATATTGATGGAAACGAATATCAGTTCGGTTTCAACCAATATCAAGTATGCTGCTGTCTTGATTAATACCAGCCAGTTGGAGCAGGCCAGTCAAAAGCATGAGAAATTGATTGTGATCGTGATGGCAAGTTTCTGGATTTTGTCTTTGCTTGCCAGTCTCTATCTAGCTAGGGTCAGTGTTCGTCCTCTGCTTGAGAGCATGCAGAAGCAGCAGTCCTTTGTGGAAAATGCCAGTCATGAGTTACGAACTCCTCTTGCAGTTTTGCAAAATCGTTTAGAGACCCTTTTTCGTAAGCCAGAAGCAACCATTATGGATGTGAGCGAAAGCATTGCATCGAGTTTGGAAGAAGTCCGAAATATGCGTTTTTTGACGACGAACTTGTTGAATTTAGCTCGTAGAGATGATGGGATTAAGCCAGAACTTGCAGAAGTTCCAACCAGTTTTTTCAATACGACGTTTACAAACTATGAGATGATTGCTTCTGAAAATGACCGTGTCTTCCGTTTTGAAAATCGCATCCATCGAACGATTGTCACAGATCAGCTTTTACTAAAACAACTGATGACCATCCTATTTGATAATGCTGTCAAGTATACTGAAGAGGATGGTGAAATTGATTTTCTTATCTCGGCGACTGATCGCAATCTGTATTTACTGGTTTCTGATAATGGAGTCGGTATTTCGACAGAAGATAAGAAGAAAATTTTTGATCGTTTTTATCGAGTGGACAAGGCTAGAACTCGTCAAAAAGGTGGTTTTGGTTTAGGATTATCTCTGGCCAAGCAAATTGTAGATGCGCTTAAAGGAACCATTACTGTTAAAGATAATAAACCCAAGGGAACAATCTTTGAAGTGAAGATTGCCATCCACACACCATCGAAAAAGAAAAAATAAACATATCGCTCCAGATGGGGCGATATGTTTATTTTTTAAGTTTTCGTTTGATAAGAGAGCGTTGGACTTTTAAAACAAGTAAGCTGGATCCGATTGCTGCAGCGAAGGCAAGAGCAGTTGAGAATTTTAATGCTAAAAAGATAAAACTAAAGATAGCAATACAGATACAAAAAACAGCGATATTAACAAAAAATAGGATTTCCTTGAGATTGGCATCAGATTGCGCTTCAGGTGTATAATCTTGATAGCGAGGAATCTGATGGCTTAATTCTTCTTGATAGTCTACCTCATAGGATTGTAATTTTCTTACGGGCATTATTCTCTCCTTAACAGTACATACCTATTTTATCATTTTTTCAGCAGAGAATTATTACAGAAAGATTACAAAAAGAATAAAGTCCCTTTTCATTTTCAAAGAATGGCTGATTTTGGAGAAATATGGTATAATTCTTTTTATGGAAAAGATTATCATTACAGCAACTGCTGAAAGTATTGAACAAGTTGAACAACTACTCGAAGCTGGCGTAGACCGTATCTATGTCGGTGAGAAAGATTTTGGCCTTCGTCTGCCAACAACCTTTAGTTATGACCAATTGCGTGAAATCGCTAAGTTGGTTCATGAAGCTGGTAAGGAATTGATTGTTGCGGTCAATGCCCTCATGCACCAAGATATGATGGACCGTATCAAGCCTTTCCTGGACTTCTTGGAAGAAATCAAGATAGACTACATTACGATTGGGGATGCAGGTGTCTTTTACGTAGTCAATCGCGATGGTTATTCATTTAAGACCATCTACGATGCTTCGACTATGGTAACTAGCAGTCGTCAGATAAACTTCTGGGGACAAAAAGCTGGCGCATCTGAGGCTGTTTTGGCGCGTGAAATTCCATCAGCTGAACTTTTCAAAATGCCAGAGATTTTGGAAATTCCTGCTGAAGTTTTGGTTTACGGAGCTAGCGTTATCCATCATTCTAAACGTCCGCTCTTGCAAAATTACTATAACTTTACGCACATCGATGATGAAAAGACGCGCAAGCGTGACCTCTTCTTGGCTGAGCCAAGTGACCCTGAGAGCCATTACTCTATCTTTGAAGATAATCATGGAACCCACATCTTTGCCAATAACGACCTTGATTTGATGACCAAATTGACAGAATTGGTAGAGCATGGTTTCACTCACTGGAAACTAGAAGGGCTCTACACACCTGGTCAGAACTTTGTTGAGATTGCAAAACTCTTTATCCAAGCGAGTAGCTTGATTCAAGAGGGCAACTTTAGCCATGACCAAGCCTTCTTGCTGGATGAAGAAGTTCGTAAACTTCACCCTAAAAACCGATTCCTTGATACAGGATTTTATGATTACGATCCTGACATGGTTAAATAGAGTAAATGGATAGTTGAGAGAAGGAAGATGCAAACATTTCTTCTCTCAATTTTTCTTATTCTCCAATATTTTCAAAAAAAATAAGTAGGCTAGGATGCTCTGTTTGCTGGGATTTTTAAGAAAAGTAACCTTCTTGAGTTTAAAAATTATCCCATGTTTGCAGGTGCCAAATGTCCCTTTTTTTGGTATAATTTTTTATAATGAAAACGATTGGTAATCGCTATGTTGTGGTGGATTTAGAGGCAACTAGCACAGGTAGTAAGGCTAAAATTATCCAAGTGGGAATTGTAGTGATTGAGGATGGAAAAATCGTCGATCACTATACGTCGGATGTCAATCCACATGAACCTTTGGATGCTCATATCAAAGAACTGACAGGACTGACAGACAAACGTCTGGCGCAAGCACCTGATTTTTCGCAAGTTGCCAGAAAAATCTTTGACTTGGTGAAGGATGGGATTTTTGTAGCCCATAATGTTCAGTTTGATGCCAATCTCTTGGCGGAAAATTTATTTTTTGAAGGCTATGAACTAAGAAATCCTCGTGTTGATACGGTCGAATTGGCTCAGGTCTTTTTCCCTGAACTGGAAAAATATAGTTTACCGATTTTGTGTCGAGAATTAGGAATTCCTCTAAAGCACGCTCACACAGCCCTTTCAGATGCCCAAGCTACTGCAGAATTACTCCTTTTTTTACGGGAAAAGATGGCCCAACTTCCTAAAGGACTCTTGGAACGCTTGCTGGAAATGGCTGATGCTCTCTTATATGAGTCCTACCTGGTTATTGAAGAAATTTATCGTAACCAATCTATCCTGAGTTCTCCAGACTTAGTCGAAGTTCAAGGACTGTATTTCAAGAAAACTGCAGCTCTCAATGAGCCAAGAAAATTATCTCAAGATTTTTCTAAGAATATTTCTCTGTTGAACCTTGAAGTGAGGGAGGAGCAAGAAAATTTTGCTAAAGAGGTTGGTTTGCTATTGGAAGATGAGCCTGTCTCATTAATTCAAGCGCCGACAGGGATTGGGAAAACCTATGGCTATCTCTTACCCGCTTTATCTCAAGCCAAAGAGTGTCAAATTGTTCTTAGCGTTCCGACAAAGATTCTTCAAAATCAAATCATGGAAGAAGAAGGTAGACGTCTTAAGGAAGTGTTCCATATAGATATTTATAGTTTAAAGGGGCCTCAAAATTATCTGAAGCTGGATGCCTTTTATCGTTCCTTGCAGGAAAATGATGAAAATCGCTTATTTAGACGCTTTAAAATGCAACTCTTGATCTGGCTGACTGAGACAGAGACAGGAGATTTGGATGAAATTGGGCAACTCTACCGTTACCAACATTTTCTGACAGATATTCGTCATGATGGGAATTTATCATCTAAAAGCTTATTTGTGACGGAAGATTTTTGGAAACGTAGTCAAGAAAGGTCACAAACCTGCAAGCTTTTAGTGACCAATCATGCCTATCTTGTAACCAGACTTGAAGATAATCCTGAATTTGTCAGTGACCGTTTATTGATTATTGATGAAGTTCAAAAAGTTTTGTTGGCCCTAGAAAATCTGCTTCAACAGTCCTATGATATCCAGTCTATTATTGATTTAGTTGATAAGGCTTTAGTAGGAGAAGAAAACAGGGTTCAACAACGAATACTAGAAAGTATTCGCTTTGAATGCCTCTACTTGATCGAACAATTTCAGTCTGGCAAATCTAGGAAAAATATCTTAGATTCTCTTGCCAATCTCCATCAGTATTTTTCAGAATTAGAGGTAGAAGGCTTTGGGGAACTGGTCCACTATTTTACAGCTGACCGAGACTACTGGCTTGAAGCAACTGAAACGAGTCAGAAGAAAATTCAGATTTCTTCTACAAAATCAGGTCGTATTTTTCTATCTTCTTTAGTGCCTGATTCATGTCAAGTCTTGGGAGTGTCGGCCACTCTTGAGATTAGTCAGAGGGTTTCTTTGGCAGACCTTTTAGGCTATCCTGAAGCCAAATTTGTTAAGATTGAAGCTTGTAAAAAACAGGATCAAGAAGTGGTCTTGGTCAAAGATTTTCCTCTAGTAACAGAAACCTCCTTAGAAGTCTACGTCAAAGAGGTATCTGATTTGCTGATGGATGTTCAAGCTTTCCAGCAACCGATTTTAGTTCTCTTTACTGCTAAAGAAATGCTTCTAGCAGTATCGGATTTACTTCCAGTTAGCCATCTGGCCCAGTATAAAAATGGCGATGTTCATCAACTGAAGAAACGCTTTGAAAAAGGAGAACAACAAATCCTGCTTGGTGCAGCAAGTTTCTGGGAGGGAGTTGATTTTTCAAGTCATCCTTTTGTGATTCAAGTTGTACCAAGACTTCCTTTCCAAAATCCTCAAGAGCCCTTGACGAAAAAGATCAATCAGGAACTAATTCAAGAAGGGAAAAATGCCTTTTATGATTATCAATTGCCAATGGCCATTATTCGTTTAAAGCAAGCTTTGGGAAGAAGTATGAGACGTGAACACCAACGTTCTTTAACCCTTATTTTGGATAGGAGAATTGTCGGAAAGCGATATGGCAAACAGATAGTAGCATCTCTAGCAAAAGAAGCGACTGTTAAAACAGTCTCTCGATCCGAAGTTGATGAGGCTATTGATAGATTTTTAAATGAACTTTGATAAATAGTATTGTATGAAAGTATAAGGTTAGTGTATATGAAACGTTCTCTCGACTCTAGAGTCGATTATAGTTTGCTATTGCCAGTGTTTTTTCTACTGGTTATTGGCGTGGTGGCTATCTATATAGCTGTTAGTCATGATTATCCAAACAATATTCTGCCCATTTTAGGGCAGCAGGTCGCCTGGATCGCCTTGGGGCTTGTGATTGGTTTTATCGTCATGCTCTTTAATACAGAATTTCTTTGGAAAGTGACCCCCTTTCTGTATATTTTAGGCTTGGGACTTATGGTCTTGCCGATTGTCTTTTATAATCCAAGCTTAGTTGCATCAACGGGTGCCAAAAACTGGGTATCGGTAAATGGTGTTACCTTGTTCCAACCATCAGAGTTTATGAAGATATCCTACATTCTCATGTTAGCTCGTGTGATTGTCCAGTTTACCAAAAAACATAAGGAATGGAGACGCACAGTTCCGCTGGACTTCTTGTTGATTTTCTGGATGATTGTCTTTACCATTCCAGTCCTAGTTCTTTTGGCACTTCAAAGTGACTTGGGGACGGCTTTGGTTTTTGTAGCCATTTTCTCAGGAATCGTCTTGCTATCAGGAGTTTCTTGGAAAATTATTATCCCAGTATTTGTGACTGCTGTAACAGGAGTTGCTGGTTTCTTAGCCATCTTTATTAGCAAGGACGGACGAGCTTTTCTTCACCAGATTGGAATGCCGACCTACCAAATCAATCGGATTTTAGCTTGGCTCAATCCCTTTGAGTTTGCCCAAACAACGACTTACCAGCAGGCTCAAGGGCAGATTGCCATTGGGAGCGGTGGCTTATTTGGTCAAGGTTTTAATGCTTCTAACCTGCTTATCCCAGTTCGAGAGTCGGATATGATTTTCACGGTCATTGCAGAAGATTTTGGCTTTATTGGCTCTGTCCTTGTTATCGCCCTTTATCTCATGTTGATTTATCGTATGTTGAAGATTACTCTCAAATCAAATAACCAGTTCTACACCTATATTTCCACAGGTTTGATTATGATGTTGCTCTTCCACATCTTTGAGAATGTCGGTGCTGTGACGGGCCTGCTTCCTTTGACGGGGATTCCACTGCCCTTCATTTCTCAAGGGGGGTCTGCTATTATCAGTAATCTGATTGGTGTTGGCTTGCTTTTATCGATGAGTTACCAGACTAATCTAGCTGAAGAAAAGAGTGGAAAAGTCCGATTAAAGCGGAAAAAGGTTGTATTAAAACAAATTAAATAAGGAGAAAATCATGGTAAAAGTAGCCGTTATGTTAGCTCAGGGCTTTGAAGAAATTGAAGCCTTGACAGTTGTAGATGTCTTGCGTCGCGCCAATATCACTTGTGATATGGTTGGTTTTGAAGAGCAAGTGACGGGTTCGCATGCAATCCAAGTAAGAGCAAATCATGTCTTTGATGGAGATTTATCAGACTATGATATGATTGTTCTTCCTGGTGGGATGCCTGGTTCTGCACATTTGCGCGATAATCAGGCCTTGATTCAAGAGTTGCAAAGCTTCGAGCAAGAAGGAAAAAAACTAGCAGCCATTTGTGCTGCGCCAATTGCCCTCAATCAAGCAGGGCTATTGAAAAACAAGCACTACACTTGTTATGACGGCGTTCAAGAGCAAATCCTTGATGGTCACTACGTCAAGGAAACAGTAGTGGTAGATGGTCATTTGACAACTAGTCGAGGCCCTTCAACAGCCCTTGCTTTTGCCTACGAGTTGGTAGAGCAATTAGGAGGAGACGCAGAGACTTTACGAACAGGAATGCTCTATCGAGATGTCTTTGGTAAAAATCAGTAAAACGGGAGTCAAACTCTCGTTTTTTTTAGGTAACTTCTAAAACTAACTTCCAGTTTCCCACAACCTAGCTTTTAGTATGAGAAAAATGCGTGAAATCAGTGGAAATCCGTCTTAGACTAACTTCCACTGGTTTTCTTTTTCTTGATATATAAGGGTTCAAAAGCGAAAAGACTCAGAAAAAAGTGCACGACAAATAGCCCTAAAACAGAGTCGTCTTAGAGTAAATTCCAGTTGCTAGCGTTTAGTGTGAGACTTTTCGATGGTGATAAGATGTGTAGTTAGAGGGGAAAATTCCCTTTATTTCAATAAATCAGGTGATAAGTGTGTGTCTTCTGGTTTGACAAATTGGCAACCCAGAAGAGCAGCGATGTCCTCGCCAAAGGTGAAGGTGAAGACGTCGTAAGCAGATTTTCCTTGAAACTCTTCTCGTTTCAAGGAATTGACATGGGAAATGACTAGATTGACGTCTTTCTGAGTCAGCTGGTCAAAGGAAGTGCCCTTGGGAAGAATGGCTCGCAAAACCGTATGGTTCTTCTCAATCCGCCCCTTCTGGTCAGGACGGCTAGGGTCGCAGAAGTAGAGGTGAGACTTCCCATCAATGTCTCGCTCAAGCTCCTCCACATAGGCGAACTCAGATCCGTTGTCTGTGAGAATGACAGGGAACAGCTGATGGAACGCATACCCTCCGTCCATGACTCTTTCTTTCAAAGCTGCGAATTTAGTGGCGACTTCCAGAGCAGTCTTGTTGTTCAAAAGCAGGGCGAAGAGGAAGTTGCAGAAGGAAACGTTGAAGGTGAGCAGTAGCTTTCCACCAGGTCTGCCGATGACCGTGTCCATTTCCAACCATTTGAAGAAATCATCTGTTTCTCGTAACTCTTGGAAATCTTGATAGGTCCGCCCAATTTTCAGCTCTTTAGGAATAGCTACTTTTCTGGATTTTCTGCGTTCCTTGAACGTGACCATCCGAGGGAAATCAATGGGCTTGGCTGTCAGATAGCCCAGCTTGGCATGCCGATACACCGTAGCTTTCGACACAGGTAGGTTATGTGTCTGAATGATATGGTAGATGCTTTGTTTCTTCTGGATGCCTTGGGTTAAGACCTTGTCCATCTGATAAAAACTTTCCTTGTTTAGGGGAATTCCCTGTCTGGATTCCCTCAACATAGTCTCGTACTGCTCCTGTGCCTTTTTCGCGTAGTAAAGATAGCGGTTAAACCCACAATCCGTCCTCTTTTTTGGACAGTTGTTACAGACATAAGGAGCTTTTTTGAGAAGAGGGCAATCCGTGCAATCAGATTTGACGGATGTTGGATGCATGATGCGATTGCGCTTGATTTCCTTTGAAATCGTTGACGGGTCTTTCCCCATCTTCTCAGCGATGGAACGGAAAGTCTCCTGTTGGCTGATTCCAGTTTGGATGTCAATACGGTCTTCTAGAGTGAGATGTTTTTGTTTTTTCGTCATGAGGTACCTCCTCACGAAAAGTCTCAGACTTAATTCTAGCATAATTCATCGTCTGAGACTAACTTCCAGTTTTGGGAGAGAGATGGAAGTTACTTTGAGAAGTTACGCTCGTTTTTTTTATGTGGAAAACTCAGGGGAATCATCGCTTTTTTCATAAAAAAATGCTATAATGAAGGGTATGAAATATCACGATTACATCTGGGATTTAGGTGGAACTTTACTGGATAATTACGAAACTTCAACAGCTGCATTTGTTGAAACATTGGCACTGTATGGTATCACACAGGATCATGACAGTGTCTATCAGGCTTTAAAGGTTTCTACTGATTTTGCGATTGAGACATTCGCTCCCAACTTAGAGCATTTTTTAGAAAAGTATAAGGAAAATGAAGCCAGAGAGCTAGAACATCCGATTTTGTTTGATGGAGTTTCTGATTTATTGAAAGAGATCTCAAATCAAGGTGGCCGTCATTTTTTGGTTTCTCATCGAAATGATCAGGTCTTGGAAATTTTAGAAAAAACCTCTATAGCAGTTTATTTTACAGAAGTGGTGACTTCTAACTCAGGCTTTAAGAGAAAACCAGATCCTGAGTCCATGCTTTATTTAAGAGAAAAATATCAGATTAACTCTGGTCTTGTAATTGGTGATCGACCGATTGATATCGAAGCCGGGCAAGCTGCAGGACTAGCTACCCACTTGTTTACCAGTATCGTGAATTTAAGACAAGTATTAGACATGTAAGAAAAAGGAAAAAGATGACAGAAGAAATCAAAAATCTGCAGGCACAAGATTATGATGCCAGTCAAATTCAAGTTTTAGAGGGCTTAGAGGCTGTTCGTATGCGTCCAGGGATGTATATCGGATCGACCTCAAAAGAAGGTCTTCACCATCTAGTTTGGGAAATTGTTGATAACTCAATTGACGAGGCCTTGGCAGGATTTGCCAGCCATATTGAAGTCTTTATTGAGCCAGATGATTCGATTACAGTTGTTGATGATGGGCGTGGTATCCCCGTCGATATTCAGGAAAAAACAGGTCGACCTGCCGTTGAGACTGTCTTTACAGTCCTTCACGCTGGAGGAAAATTTGGCGGTGGCGGCTATAAGGTCTCAGGTGGTCTTCACGGAGTAGGGTCCTCAGTTGTTAACGCCCTTTCAACTCAATTAGATGTTCATGTCCACAAAAATGGTAAGATTCATTACCAAGAATACCGTCGTGGTCATGTTGTCGCAGACCTTGAGGTGGTTGGAGATACGGATAAAACAGGAACAACAGTTCATTTCACACCGGACCCAGAAATCTTCACTGAAACAACAACCTTTGATTTTGATAAATTAAATAAACGGATTCAAGAGTTGGCCTTTCTAAATCGTGGTCTTCAAATCTCCATCACAGATAAGCGCGAAGGTTTGGAACAAACTAAGCATTACCATTATGAAGGTGGGATTGCTAGCTACGTTGAATATATCAATGAGAACAAGGATGTAATCTTTGATACACCAATCTATACAGATGGTGAAATGGATGATATCGCAGTCGAAGTAGCCATGCAGTACACAACGGGTTACCATGAAAATGTCATGAGTTTCGCCAATAATATTCATACCCATGAAGGTGGAACGCATGAACAAGGTTTCCGTACAGCCTTGACACGTGTTATCAACGACTATGCTCGTAAGAATAAGTTACTGAAAGACAATGAAGACAACCTAACAGGGGAAGATGTTCGTGAAGGACTAACTGCTGTTATCTCAGTAAAACACCCAAATCCGCAGTTTGAAGGACAAACCAAAACCAAATTGGGAAATAGCGAAGTGGTCAAGATTTCCAATCGTCTCTTCAGTGATGCCTTTTCTGATTTCCTTATGGAGAATCCTCAAATTGCAAAACGTATTGTGGAAAAAGGGATTTTGGCTGCTAAGGCTCGTGTGGCTGCCAAGCGTGCGCGTGAAGTTACTCGTAAAAAATCTGGTTTGGAAATTTCCAACCTTCCAGGGAAACTAGCAGACTGTTCTTCTAACAATCCTGCAGAGACAGAACTCTTTATCGTCGAAGGAGACTCAGCTGGTGGATCAGCCAAATCTGGTCGTAACCGTGAATTTCAGGCAATTCTTCCAATCCGCGGTAAGATTTTGAACGTTGAAAAGGCAAGTATGGATAAGATTCTAGCTAACGAAGAAATTCGTAGTCTTTTTACAGCGATGGGAACAGGATTTGGAGCGGAATTTGATGTTTCAAAAGCCCGTTACCAAAAACTTGTTTTGATGACCGATGCCGATGTCGATGGAGCCCACATTCGTACCCTTCTTTTAACCTTGATTTATCGTTATATGAAACCAATCCTAGAAGCTGGTTATGTTTATATCGCCCAACCACCAATCTATGGTGTCAAGGTTGGAAGCGAGATTAAAGAATATATTCAGCCAGGAGCAGACCAAGAAATTAAACTCCAAGAAGCCTTAGCCCGCCACAGTGAAGGTCGCGCCAAACCAACTATTCAGAGGTATAAAGGTCTGGGTGAAATGGACGATCATCAGTTATGGGAAACAACAATGGATCCCGAGCATCGCTTGATGGCTAGAGTTTCTGTGGATGACGCAGCTGAGGCAGATAAAATCTTTGATATGTTGATGGGGGATCGAGTAGAGCCTCGTCGTGAATTTATCGAAGAAAATGCCGTCTATAGTACACTTGATGTCTAAAAAATCGGGAGAAGTAGTTCCCTTGGTCAAAAAAATATGATATAATCATTACGATTGTTTCAAGTAAAAAAGGAGTTTAATATGTCTGGTAGACTAGTATTTTATCTTGCAATTGCAGTTGCAGTTTTCTTAGTGATTGCCTATGCTATCGCAATCTACGTACGAAAACGCAATGAAAGTAAATTAGCAATTTTAGAAGAGAAAAAAGAAGAGCTGTACAATCTTCCAGTAAACGATGAAGTTGAAGCTGTAAAAAACATGCATTTAATTGGACAAAGTCAAGTGACTTTCCGTGAATGGAACCAAAAATGGGTTGACCTATCTCTTAACTCTTTTGCTGATATTGAAAATAATCTTTTTGAAGCAGAAGGCTATAACAACTCATTCCGTTTTTTCAAGGCAAGTCATCAAATCGACCAAATCGAGAGTCAAATTACCTTGATTGAAGAAGATATTGCGGCAATTCGTAATGCTTTGGCAGATTTGGAGAAACAAGAGTCTAAAAATAGTGGACGTGTTCTTCATACCTTGGACTTGTTTGAAGAGTTGCAACACCGAGTGGCTGATCATTCTGAAGAATATGGCCAAGGTTTATCAGAAATCGAAAAACAATTGGAAAATATCCAATCAGAGTTTTCTCAGTTTGTTACTTTGAACACTTCAGGTGACCCAGTAGAAGCTGCTGTGATTTTGGATAATGCTGAAAATCATATCTTGGCTTTGAGTCACATAGTTGATCGCCTGCCAGCGATTGAAAAAACATTATCTAAAGAGCTACCTGATCAATTGGAAGATTTGGAGGATGGTTACCGTAAACTTTTAGATGCTAATTATCATTTTGCTGAAACGGATATTGAATCTCGCTTCCAATTGCTTTATGAAGCTTTAAAGAAAAACCACGAAAATATTGCACAATTAGAGTTGGATAATGCTGAGTATGAAAATACTCAAGTTCAAGAAGAAATCAATGCACTCTATGATATCTTTACACGAGAAATCGCAGCTCAAAAAGTAGTAGAAGGCTTAGTTGCAACCCTTCCTACATATTTGAAACACATGAAAGATAGTAATGCTGTTTTAGTGGAAGATATTCAACGATTGAGTAACAATTACCTACTATCTGAAACGGATGTTAGTCATGTTCATAGATTACAAGCTGAGTTAGAATCTTTAGAAGAATCTGTATTGGAATTAACTTCTGAACAAGAGGAACATTCTGAGCCTTATTCATTGCTTGAAGATCGTTTGGAAAACTTACAAGCGACTTTGAAGGAAATTGAAGATGAACAAGTTTCGGTTAGTCAACGTCTTGCTCAGATTGAAAAAGATGATATTAATGCTCGCCAGAAGGCAAATGTTTATGTTAATCGTCTTCACACAATTAAGAGATATATGGAAAAACGTAATCTTCCAGGTATTCCTCAGAATTTCTTACAGTTGTTCTTTACAGCAAGTAACCATACCGAAGAGTTGATGGCTGAACTAGAAGAAGCTCGGGTCAATATCGAAGCTGTGAACCGGATGCTTGAAATTACAACCAATGATATGGAAGCACTTGAAGAAGAAACCTATAATATTGTTCAATATGCAACGTTGACAGAACAATTGCTACAGTATTCGAACCGTTACCGCTCATTTGATGAACGAATTCAAGAAGCCTTTAATGAATCATTAGAAATTTTTGAAAAAGAATTTGATTATCATGCTTCATTTGATAAGATTTCGCAAGCTTTGGAAGTTGCAGAACCAGGTGTAACCAACCGTTTTGTCACTTCATACGAAAAAACACGTGAGACGATTCGTTTCTAACATAATAAAAAGATTTGGTTCTGTGATAAGCAGCATCAAATCTTTTTATTTATTTATTGTTTTTAAAAATACCCAGTTACCAATTGATTTTAATCCGTATTCTAAGTCCATATAGTCCAGTAATACATAATCGTTTTTTTCGTAGAATGAGGCATTTCTAGCTGTACTAGTTATGAGTCCCAAGTGTTTACAGCCTTTTGATTTGACATAAGGTTCAATCCCTTGTGTCAGAAAAGTACTGCCTATTCCCTGTCCCTTACTTGCTGTATTGACAGCTAAGGCCATCAAATACCAATCAAACTCTCCAAATTCTTCTAAATGTTTTTTGGAACGTTTTACAAAGTCAAAGTATTTAAGGAGATTTTGTGGTCGAATGTAGCGAAAAATGTTTGTTCCTCCATTTCGTAGATAGGATAGTATACAGAAATCTTTTTGTTGCAAAAGGGCGACTGCAAGTAAGTCTCCATCCTGTTCCGCAATTAAACAGTTTCCCTTCTTAATATAGACTCTAGTAAGCAGAATTTGCAATGTTTCTACAAAAGCAGGATAGGAGTCAGGTTTCTTCAAATCATCAGTTATAATCGTTAAAAAAGGATAGTCAAGAAAGGAATTAGCTAATAGTTTTCCAATTTTTTCGCTTTCTTCAATTCTTGCCTCTCGATATATAATGTCTCCCATGCTTGTCTCCTTAATTATCTATAAAATCTTGTATGATAAGATCTTAAGATAAAAAATTGGAGATGATCCAAAAAGCAAGTTAGAACCTCGTTTTGTACTATAAGGTCCAAAAAGCTTTTTAAACTCTCCAATTTTTTATTTGGTTGGAATCGAAATTCCAATTAATTTTTCTGAATAGAGGGTTTTGATATTGGCTTCATCAATAGAGTCCTTATCAATTTTACGTTTCAAGAAAAATTCTTGAATAGCTTCGATTTCAGGTTCGCGAATAGCGCGGTGTTTGTTTGAGATGAGGATTTCATAGTGAAGCGGAGCTTGAGTAAAAATAACATCGGTATTCCCTGCAGAATAGACCTCAACAAGGGTTGCATCTGTACTTTCTAGTTGGCTTTTAACAAGTTGCGAGTGTGAGTTTGTCGTATTGATTAGCTTCATAACATTTCCTCCGATTTTCTAATTCTATTATAGCACTTTTTGAATAAAGTAGCTTGATTTAGTCAATCTTATGCTGTTTTTTCCAAGATTGGATTGCCCATTTATGACTACCACGTTTGAGATTTTCAATAGCCTCGTCAATAGGGAACCAGGCGATATGATTAAAGTCCTCTAGTGGTTTTTGCACTTCTTTGAAAGAAGTCGCTTCATAGAGGTAGGCAGGATTGTAGTAATAGGTGTCACGATGACGAGAGTAGAAATATTCGTCAGCTTGTCCGTAATAGGTACCAATTTCAGCCGTGAAGCCAAGCTCTTCAATCAATTCACGTTTTAGGGCTTCTTGATGATTTTCACCTGCTTCAATTTCTCCACCTGGTAAGAACCAAGCGCCATTGGGTGCTTGAACAAGAACAATTTGTTTTTGTTCTGCATCAGGGATAACTGCATATACGCCATAGCGTGAAACATAGTCTGTATTTGCTTTCTTTTCTCCGAAGGTTGGGTTTGCCATTGCATTTTCCTCATTATCTATTATCTTTATTATTATCTTAATGGACAAAGGCCGAGCTGTCAAGAACTTATAATTATTTTAATAAAAAGGAGCAGAAAATGTTCATTTTCTACTCCTTTTCTATAGGATTTATACTTCTTTTTCAGAAGTTTTTACTTCAGCTTTTTTGGCAGACTTAATTTGAATCTTGCCCTTGCTGGTCATAACTGCCTTGAGGTCTTTTTCGCTTGGATTTTCAAGGTAGAAGTCAGTGATTGCGTCCTCAATATAGTCTTGAATAGTACGACGAAGTGGGCGTGCTCCCATTTTTGGATCATAACCGAGGTCAACCAATTTTTCCTTGACCTTTTCAGTTACATCTAAATGAATGTTGTTGCTAGAAAGGCGCTTGTTAACGTCTGATAGCATAAGCTCGACAATCTGAAGGAGGTTATCCTTGCTGAGAGCCTTAAATTCGATAATACCATCAAAACGGTTCATAAACTCTGGGCTAAAGAAGTTGCCGAGTTCACCGAGAACAGAGTTGGTCCGTCCTTCGCGAGCTGCCCCGAAACCAACGCTGGCTTCGGCCTTACCTGTCCCTGCATTTGAAGTCATGATAATGATGGCATCCTTGAAGCTAACGGTACGTCCTTGCCCATCTGTCAAACGACCATCGTCCAAGACTTGTAGGAACATATGCATAACATCTGGATGGGCTTTCTCTACTTCATCCAAGAGAATAAGAGAATATGGATTGCGACGAACTTTTTCAGTTAATTGCCCAGCCTCATCGTAGCCAACATAACCTGGAGGGGCGCCGACCAACTTAGCTACGCTGTGTTTTTCCATGTATTCGCTCATGTCAAAGCGAATCATGCTATCAGCAGAACCAAAGAGTTCGATAGCTAATTGTTTGGAAAGTTCTGTCTTACCGACCCCAGTTGGTCCGACAAAGAGGAAGCTTCCGATTGGGCGGTTAGGCGTACCGAGACCGACACGATTCCGGCGAATAGCCTTGGCAATCTTATCGACAGCATCATCTTGTCCAATGACATGAGACTTGAGATCTTCGGCTAGATGGATGAGTTGAGATTGTTCTTTCTCTTTCAAATCGCCAACAGGAATGTTGGTTTTCTGCTCGATAATGTGCTCAATGGTTTTCTCACTGATGATAGGAGTGTCCTGGTCTGTGACCTTTTTCTTTTGCATTTCCTTATACTTGGCAATCTGGTCACGGAAGTAGGCGGCCTTCTCAAAATCTTCCTCTCGTGTAGCTTGAGATTTGAGATTTTCAGCCTCAATCAAGCGCTGGTCAATCACTTTAGGATCTACAAAATTCAGGGTCAAGTTCATCTTAGAACCAGCTTCATCTAGGAGGTCAATGGCCTTGTCAGGCAAGAAGCGATCTTGGATGTAACGATTGGAAAGAGTTGCAGCTGCTTCGATAGCAGCATCGGTATACTGAACGTGGTGGTAGTCTTCGTATTTCTTTTGAATTCCTTTGAGGATAGTGATTGTTTCTTCCACAGTTGGTTCATCGACCTTAACAGGTTGCATACGACGCTCTAGGGCGGCATCCTTTTCAATGATACGGTATTCATTGAGGGTAGTGGCACCGACCAGTTGCAGTTCCCCACGAGCAAGGGCTGGCTTGAGGATATTTCCTGCATCCATATTGCCATCGCCAGCAGAACCTGCACCGACAATTTCATGGATTTCATCTATAAAGAGAATAATGTCTTCACGTTTGCGAATTTCTTCCATGAGTTTTTGCATGCGTTCTTCAAATTGTCCTCGGATACCCGTTCCTTGAACCAAGCTAACCACATCCAGACGGATGACTTGTTTACCTTGGAGTTTATGTGGAACATCTCCATCAACGATTTTCTGAGCTAGACCTTCGACAACAGCCGTTTTCCCGACACCTGGTTCACCGATAAGAACAGGATTATTCTTAGTTCTACGATTGAGAATTTCGATGACACGGATAATCTCATCATCGCGCCCAATAACGGGGTCAATATCGCCACGACGGGCAATTTCAGTTATGTTGATACCAAATTCTTCCAGCAGGCCTTTTTCTTGGCTTGGTGGAGGAGTTTGAGCAGGTCCACGATTTTGGGAACCATAACCGCCGTTTCCACCGTAACCTCCACCTGATTGGGTTGGGGGAGTAGGAGGAGTGTTGTTAGAAGGTCTGAAATTGTTTAGATCATTGAAGAAATCCCCAAAAGGATCAAAGTCACGATTGTTCAGATCTGTCATACCTTTAAAGAGGCTATTGTTAGGATCTGTTTTGATAATCTTGTAGCAGTTTTGACAGAGGTCAATTTGTTTTTGTTTTCCATTGAGATTGGTGTAAAGATGAATTGTTGAGTCGTTGATTTTACAGTTTTGACAAAGCATACATCTACCTCATTTCTTTCTTTAGCCTGACCTGTTTAAAGGTCAAAAATAGTCAAATTCTATACTCTCATTATAACAGGATTGGGGTGTAAAGCAAGTAAAAAGATTGCAGCTTTTAGAAGTTGTTACAATGAAAATCTTCGTGGATTTGGACTATAAAAAAATCCTATTTGTGAGACAAAAAGGATTTTGGTTAGACATGCAGGGAGTAATCCTGCTTGTTTTAGATTAGTAGAGAAGTTCGTAAATCTCCATTGCAATCAAGTCAATGCTATCAAACGTATAAGTTTCGCGAGCTTCTACGTCACGAAGGGTAAAGATTGAGCCGTTTTCTTCGTCGTGGCTGTACGCAACTTCTGCAACAACAACTCCTTCGCGTTCAAAATTACGTTTTAAATTTCCGCCGTCTTTTGCCATTGCTTCAAGGCGGTTGATGATTCTAACCAAATGTGATTCCATTCTGATTCTCCTTCATTTCTTATCGTTACTATTTTACCATAAAGCAAGCCAACTTGACTAGGAAAAACTAAGATTTATCACTAATTATTGTTGCTGAAAGATTTTTAGGAATAAAACAAAGAAAAGTGTTGTATTTTAATTCAATACATGTTATAATCATACAGTATATTATTTTAGAAGGAAGTGTTTAGTATGAATTTTTCTTTTCTACCTAAGTATTTTCCCTATTTTAACTATGGGGCTATTGTTACTATCCTAATTTCTATCTGTGTTGTTTGCTTAGGGACGATTTTAGGTGTTGTCTTGGCTTTTGTGCAACGCTCGAGATTCAAACCTCTTATTTGGCTTGCCAACTTGTATGTTTGGATTTTCCGTGGGACACCGATGATGGTTCAGATTATGATTGCCTTTGCTCTTATGCATATCAATGCTCCGACTATTCAGGTTGGGATTTTGGGTGTTGATCTTTCGCGTCTGATTCCAGGAATTTTGATTATCTCCATGAATAGCGGTGCCTACATATCAGAAACAGTTCGTGCGGGGATTAATGCAGTTCCTAAAGGACAGTTAGAGGCTGCGTATTCATTAGGAATTCGACCTAAAAATGCCATGCGCTATGTGATTTTGCCACAAGCAATCAAAAATATCTTGCCAGCATTGGGGAACGAATTTATCACCATTATCAAGGACAGTTCCCTCTTATCAGCTATCGGTGTGATGGAGTTGTGGAATGGGGCTATAACAGTATCTGCAACAACCTATCTTCCCTTGACTCCACTCTTATTTGCAGCCTTCTACTACTTAATAATGACCTCTATTTTAACAGTGACTTTGAAGAGTTTTGAAAATTATATGGGACAAGGAGATAAGAAATAATGACAGAAACCTTGATAAAAATTGAAAATTTACATAAATCCTTTGGAAAGAATGAAGTATTGAAGGGCATCAACCTCGAGATTAAAAGAGGAGAAGTTGTCGTTATCATTGGTCCTTCAGGAAGCGGGAAATCTACCTTGCTTCGTTCTATGAATTTGTTGGAAGAAGCGACCAAGGGGAAGGTTATCTTTGAGGGAGTCGATATTACGGACAAGAAGAATGACCTGTTTGCCATGCGTGAGAAGATGGGGATGGTTTTCCAACAATTTAACCTCTTTCCTAATATGACTGTGATGGAAAATATCACCTTGTCTCCTATCAAGACCAAAGGTGAAAGTAAGGCTGTTGCTGAGAAGAGAGCTCAGGAACTTTTGGAAAAAGTTGGTTTACCCGATAAGGCAACTGCTTATCCACAGAGTTTGTCAGGTGGTCAGCAACAGCGGATTGCTATTGCACGTGGTTTAGCTATGGAACCTGATGTTTTGCTCTTTGACGAGCCAACTTCAGCTTTGGACCCTGAGATGGTGGGAGAAGTTCTGGCTGTTATGCAAGACCTAGCCAAGTCAGGAATGACCATGGTTATCGTAACACATGAGATGGGATTTGCCCGTGAGGTTGCAGATCGTGTCATCTTTATGGCAGACGGTGTAGTTGTTGAAGATGGAACACCTGAACAGATTTTTGAACAAACCCAAGAACAACGGACTAAGGACTTCTTGAGTAAGGTTTTATAAGTTAGCTTTGTTTAGCTATTTATATCTAACTTTACATATAAAATATAGATTAATGAAAAGCTCGAACTGAGCTTTTTCTTATAGTTTGAAACTATAAGGTTGCCTAAGAAAGAAGTGTTAGAGGGTGCTAGCAGTTTTTGGTATAATGGAAGATATTTGAAAGAAAAGAGAAGTGATATGACACAGATTATTGATGGGAAGGCTCTGGCAGCTAAGTTACAAGGACAGCTGGCTGAAAAGACTGAAAGATTAAAGGAAGAAACGGGGCTAGTACCTGGTTTGGTAGTGATTTTGGTTGGGAACAACCCTGCCAGCCAAGTCTACGTCCGTAACAAGGAGAGGTCAGCCCTTGCGGCTGGATTCCGTAGTGAAGTTGTGCGAGTTCCAGATACCATTACTCAAGAGGAATTGTTAGACTTGATTGCCAAATACAATCAAGATTCAGCTTGGCATGGGATATTGGTCCAGTTACCATTACCAAAACATATTGATGAAGAGGCAGTTTTGTTGGCCATTGACCCAGAAAAGGATGTGGATGGTTTTCATCCTCTAAACATGGGGCGTCTTTGGTCTGGTCATCCAGTCATGATTCCTTCTACACCTGCAGGAATTATGGAAATGTTTCATGAATATGGGATTGACTTGGAAGGGAAAAATGCGGTCGTCATCGGTCGTTCAAACATTGTTGGAAAACCTATGGCTCAACTTCTTTTGGCCAAGAATGCTACAGTGACTTTGACCCATTCACGTACTCATAATCTTGCCAAGGTAGCTGCTAAAGCAGATATTCTTGTAGTAGCAATCGGTCGTGCCAAGTTTGTGACTGCTGACTTTGTAAAACCAGGTGCAGTTGTCATCGATGTCGGGATGAACCGAGATGAAAATGGGAAGCTCTGTGGGGATGTGGATTATGAGGCAGTTGCCCCACTTGCTAGCCATATTACGCCAGTTCCTGGAGGTGTCGGTCCTATGACCATTACTATGCTGATGGAGCAAACTTATCAAGCAGCACTCCGGACATTGGATAGAAAATAAGAGAAAAATTTTCTGAGGAAAGTGTATTTTCTATAGCTATATCTAAAATGGCAGAAATGAATATTAAATTTTAGAAATAAGTTTATAAAAGGAGGTATGCGCCTCCTTTTTGTTGTATAATGGAGTGAGGTGATTAGATGATTTTAAAAATTTATAGTGGGGAATATAGTTTACAATGGGATGGAATATACTACTTAGCACTAATTGATTATCCAAATATTCAAGAGTGGGAATTAGAAAAAATTGCTAAATTTATAGCTTACGAAAAACTTCATAAACGTCAAACAAGTATTGAGTGTGCTGATTCTTGTTTAAAAAAAGAAATTTTAGATTACATCTGTCAGCATCCCTTTCTGCCACCATTTACCCCTACAGATAAAAGAGTAGCCTCGACTTATGATCTACATAAGAGGTTAGTGACTTCAGACTACTGTAGTCATACTACGACTATAGATGCAGCGATTTCTATCTTTAAAACAGGTCAGCTCTTATCTGCTGTGAAAGCCTTTGGGCGAGATGCTGAGGAGTTGGTTTTGGATAGTAGAAATGCTGCATCGGATCCGATAGATTATTTTGACTATGTCATGTTAGGGTGGTCAAATACAAGTTCTGGTTATCGATTAGCGATGGAGCGTTTATTAGGCCGAGCTCCTTCAGAGAAAGAATTACAAGACAAGTTTATTCCTGGAGTGAGTTTTCATTTTATCTATACAGATTTGATTAAAGTTACTGGTTATATTTTTGATGGCTACCATGTTGCAAAAATTAAGGACATGTTGAATTTATTTAGTGAGTTGTATATTTGTATTATTCCAACTCATAATGAGAACCAATTTGAAAATATTATTCCAAGTCGATTACTAGATAGGGTGTATTATCTTGACCATGATGGAGAAGGTTTGGAAGAGTGGACTAAGAAAGTCTATCAAGTTGTTTTAAAACAATCAGATAAAGGATAGTTAAGGAAAAAACGATGAAAGTGATTGATCAAACCTTACTAGAAAAAGTCATTATTGAACGTTCTCGTACCAGTCATAAAGGAGACTATGGTCGTTTGCTGTTGCTGGGTGGGACTTATCCTTATGGTGGTGCCATCATTATGGCTGCTTTGGCAGCTGTTAAAAGTGGAGCTGGTTTGGTGACTGTTGGAACAGATAGGGAAAATATCCCAGCTTTGCATAGTCATTTACCTGAGGCTATGGCCTTTTCTCTTCAAGACCAGCAATTGTTAAAAGAGCAATTGGAGAAGGCAGAAGTTGTCTTGCTGGGGCCTGGTTTACGAGACGATGCTTTTGGAGAACATCTAGTCAAACAGGTTTTTGCTAGCTTAAGACAAAATCAGATTTTGATTGTAGATGGTGGTGCTCTGACCATTCTTGCTAGGACAAGTTTGTCGTTGCCATCTAACCAGCTTATCTTAACTCCTCACCAAAAAGAATGGGAAAAGCTGTCTGGTATTGCTATTGAAAAGCAAAAGGAAGATGCAACGGCTAATGCCCTGACTTCCTTTCCTCAAGGAACAATTTTGGTGGAGAAAGGTCCAGCTACTCGTATTTGGCAAGTTGGCCAATCTGATTATTACCAGTTACAAGTTGGCGGTCCCTATCAGGCGACTGGGGGAATGGGAGATACTCTGGCTGGGATGATCGCAGGATTTGTAGGCCAATTTCGACAGGCCAGTCTCTACGAACGTGTGGCAGTAGCAACCCATCTTCATTCAGCCATAGCCCAAGAACTAGCTCAAGAACATTATGTGGTCTTTCCGACGGAAATCAGCAGTCATCTTCCTAAAATAATGAAAAAAATATCTCAAAAAGGCACCTGATCGTTTCAGGCGCCTTTATATCTTTTAGAAAAATCCTTTAATCTTTCCAACGAGGCCATCTAGACCTTCAGAACCAGAAATCAACTGTTGAGCTTGAGAGAAGTATTCTCCAAGCTGTTCTTGATTTTCTGCAACAAATGTTTTTGCAGATTCGAAATCTTTTGTTTCGATTAATTCTTTTACTTGGTTAAATAAATCTAATGGGTTCATCCTATTTCTCCTTTTCTGTACTTAACTATTTAATCATCTTTATGATAAAAAATCAACGGTTGTTGCTTTTGGCTAGAACCTGTTTTTATCTACAAGTTCTCATAACTAAGATTCTAACTACCAAAACAAGGTAGACATACAAATAAAAATGTTCGGTTTTTTCTAGTGTATCCATGAAATAAAAACGGACACATGTTATAATAAAAGTAGCTCTCTAATGGAGGTGTTTGAGTGGAAAATCTGAAGAAAATGGCAGGTATCAAGGCTGCTGAGTTTGTCAAGGATGGCATGGTTGTCGGACTAGGAACAGGTTCTACTGCCTATTATTTTGTAGAAGAAATCGGTCGTCGTATCAAGGAAGAAGGATTGCAGATTACAGCTGTAACGACTTCCAGTGTGACCAGTAAACAGGCTGAAGGGCTTAATATCCCACTCAAGTCTATTGACCATGTAGACTTTGTCGATGTGACGGTTGATGGGGCAGATGAAGTGGATAGTCAGTTTAACGGAATCAAAGGCGGTGGTGGTGCCCTTCTGATGGAGAAAGTTGTCGCAACGCCTTCAAAAGAATACATTTGGGTGGTGGATGAAAGCAAGTTAGTAGAGAAACTAGGTGCTTTTAAATTGCCTGTGGAAGTGGTTCAGTATGGCGCAGAACAAGTCTTTCGTTGTTTTGAACGAGCTGGCTACAAACCAAGTTTCCGTGAAAAATCCGGTCAACGTTTTGTGACCGATATGAAGAATTTTATCATCGACCTTGCCTTAGATGTCATTGAAGATCCAATTGCTTTCGGACAAGAATTAGACCATATCGTTGGTGTCGTGGAGCACGGCTTATTCAACCAAATGGTGGATAAGGTCATCGTTGCTGGACGAGACGGGGTTCAGATTTTAACTTCAACAAAAGCAAACTAATCAACATAATAAGGAGATACACTATGTCAAAATTTAATCGTATTCACTTGGTGGTACTGGATTCTGTAGGAATCGGTGCTGCACCAGATGCTAATAACTTTGTCAATACAGGGGTTCCAGATGGTGCCTCTGACACACTGGGACACATTTCCAAAACAGTTGGTTTGAATGTGCCAAACATGGCTAAAATCGGTCTTGGAAATATTCCTCGCGAAACGCCTTTGAAGACTGTACCGGCAGAAAGCAATCCAACAGGATATGCAACAAAATTAGAAGAAGTATCTCTTGGTAAGGATACTATGACTGGACACTGGGAAATCATGGGACTCAACATTACGGAGCCTTTTGATACTTTCTGGAATGGATTCCCAGAAGAAATCTTGACAAAAATCGAAGAATTTTCAGGACGTAAGGTCATTCGTGAAGCCAACAAACCTTACTCAGGTACAGCTGTTATCGATGACTTTGGACCACGTCAGATGGAAACTGGGGAGTTGATTATCTATACTTCAGCTGACCCTGTTTTGCAAATTGCTGCCCACGAAGACATCATTCCTCTGGATGAATTGTATCGTATCTGTGAATACGCTCGTTCAATTACACTTGAGCGTCCGGCCCTTCTCGGTCGCATCATTGCCCGTCCATATGTTGGTGAGCCAGGTAACTTCACTCGTACAGCCAACCGTCGTGACTTGGCAGTTTCACCATTTGCTCCAACCGTTCTCGATAAACTCAATGAAGCAGGTATCGATACTTATGCTGTTGGTAAAATCAACGACATCTTTAACGGTGCTGGTATCAACCATGACATGGGTCACAACAAGTCAAACAGCCATGGAATTGATACACTATTGAAGACCATGGGCCTTGCTGAGTTTGAAAAAGGATTCTCATTCACAAACTTAGTTGACTTTGATGCCCTTTACGGCCACCGTCGTAATGCTCATGGTTACCGTGATTGTTTGCATGAGTTTGATGAACGCTTACCTGAAATTATCGCAGCTATGAGAGAGAACGACCTTCTCTTGATTACTGCGGACCATGGAAATGACCCAACTTATGCAGGAACAGACCACACTCGTGAATATATTCCATTGTTGGCCTATAGCCTTGCCTTTAAAGGAAATGGCGTCATTCCAGTCGGACATTTTGCAGATATTTCAGCGACTGTTGCCGATAACTTTGGTGTGGAAACTGCTATGATTGGGGAAAGTTTCTTAGATAAATTGGTATAAGATGACACGCTATGCTTTGCTGGTGAGAGGTATCAATGTTGGTGGTAAGAATAAGGTCGTCATGGCGGAGCTTCGTCAAGAATTGACAGACTTGGGACTGGAAAAGGTTGAAAGCTGCATCAACAGTGGCAACATTTTCTTTACTTCGACAGAACCAAAAGCTCGATTGGTTGAAAAATTAGAGACTTTCTTTGCAGTCCATTATCCATTTATTCAGAGCTTTTCTTTACTGAGTCAAGAAGACTATGAAGCAGCAGTGGAGAATCTACCAGCTTGGTGGAACGAAGACTTGGCACGAAAAGATGTCCTTTTCTACACGGAGGGTTTGGATGTGGAGCAAGTCATCACGACAGTTGAGAGTTTAGAGCTGAAAGATGAGGTCGTTCATTTTGGAAAACTTGGCATTTTCTGGGGGAAATTCTCTGAAGAATCCTACTCTAAGACTGCCTATCACAAGTACTTGCTCAAGATGCCTTTCTATCGCCACATTACCATTCGCAATGCAAAAACCTTTGACAAAATCGGTCAAATGCTAAAAAATAATAAAGGGGACATACAATGACATTTTTAGACAAAATCAATGAAACAGCTGCTTTTCTGAAAGACAAGGGAATCCAAGCGCCTGAGTTCGGTCTAATCCTTGGATCAGGACTGGGAGAACTGGCAGAAGAAATCGAAAATCCAGTTGTAGTAGACTATGCTGAGATTCCAAACTGGGGCCGCTCTACAGTAGTCGGTCACGCTGGTAAATTGGTATATGGTGAACTTGTAGGTCGTAAGGTCTTGGCTCTTCAAGGTCGCTTCCATTTCTACGAAGGAAATCCTTTGGAAGTCGTGACTTTCCCAGTGCGTGTCATGAAAGTTCTTGGATGTGAAGGTGTTATTGTAACCAATGCAGCTGGTGGTATTGGTTATGGCCCTGGTACCTTGATGACTATCTCAGACCATATCAATATGACGGGGCAGAACCCATTGATGGGTGAAAACTTGGATGAATTTGGTCCACGTTTCCCAGATATGTCCAAGGCCTACACACCAGAATACCGTGCTACTGCCCATGAAGTGGCTAAAAAACTTGGTATCAGGCTTGATGAAGGTGTCTATATCGGTGTTACTGGTCCAACTTATGAAACACCAGCAGAAATTCGTGCCTATAAGACACTGGGAGCAGATGCAGTTGGTATGTCTACGGTTCCTGAAGTTATTGTGGCAGCCCACTCAGGTTTGAAAGTTCTAGGTATTTCATGTATCACTAACCATGCTGCAGGCTTCCAAGAAGAACTTAATCACGAAGAAGTTGTAGAAGTGACTGAACGTGTTAAAGGTGATTTCAAAGGCTTGCTTAAAGCAATTCTTGCTGAATTGTAATCATGTTAATAGAATTGAGGAGTATTTTTCGAAAAATCCCTTATAATTTTAGATTATTCATAGCAGTTATTCTACAAGGAATAGTTTCAGGTTTATCTGGTATATTTCTCCATTATCTTTTAGAGATGGTGGAGGGGCTAGCTTTTGGTCAGTCAGAGCATCATAGTGGATTTTTGACAGATGGAGTTTCCTCGTTACGGATAGGACTAAGTTTAATGATCGTGGGTCTTGGCTCATCCTTGGCCTGGTATTTCTTGCAAAAAGGGTCGAAGATTTTTTCCATCAAAGCTCAGATGAAGGGTGAGACTTTACAATACAAGCTTCATTTTCTAAAACAGCTATTTCATTCAATTTGGCAGATCATTGCAGTTGGAGGGGGAGCCCCTATTGGCAAAGAGGCTGCGCCACGAGAGATTGGGACTCTATTTGCAGGACCAATTGGAAAAATATGTTCTCTCTCTAAGAAGGATCAAATATTTCTCCTTGCTTGTGGTGCTGGTGCTGGTTTAGCGGCTGTTTATCAGGTTCCATTAACAAGTGTCTTCTTTGTTTTTGAAACCCTAGGAATTGCTCTATCTATTGAACGATTTGTCTTAGTCGGTTTGACTACCTATGTTTCAACCTATATAGCAGGCTTGGTTATTTCAGATCAGGCTCTCTACCAGATTCCAGCTATCACATGGTCATTAAAGGAAATATGGATTATTCCCTTATTACTTCTTTTCTTAACCCCACTAGCTTGGCTTTTTGGTCGCTTAAGTAAGACAGCGTCTTCAAACAGAATAAAAGATAAACGAATACTTCTCACATTGCCCTCAGCTTTTCTTTTTCTTGCTGGTCTTGCAAGTTCCTTTCCACATCTACTTGGAAATGGACGTATGATGGCTCAGGAAGTATTGAATGGTAGCAATGGCAAAACAGTATTCCTCTTGTTTATCCTAAAAGCATTAGTCGTTATTATTATTCTGTGGGCAGGGGCCTATGGTGGTACTCTTACGCCATCTTTTGCCTTGGGGATGGCTGGAGCTGCTCTCTTGGGAATGATTCTAAATGGGAATAGCCAGCCAAGCATTTTATTTTTGGGATCGGTTTGCTTTTTGTCTGTGACCTTGAGGGCGCCCATTTCTGCAACCGGATTAGTTATAGGTTTCACTGGGCTAGGTATAGATTCTCTTCCGTATCTATTAGTAACGGCTGTTTTAGCCTATAAATTTGCAGAAATATTAGACCGTTTTTCTTGGGCTAACATACTGTGTCAGAAGTCAAAGAATAGAGTAATAAGATAGAGAACGACTGTTTCTTCTAATCAAGGATTTATCTAAAAAGATTAAAAACTATTGTCAATTTATCAATAACTGTTTAAAATAAAAAAGAAGTAGGCTTATCGGAGTCATGATTGAATCTGATTTTTCTTAGCTACGAAATAAAAAAGTAAAAAGAAAGTTAGAGCGTGTGTTTTTATTTGAACACGAGTGGAAAACTGTTCTAAACACTTAGAAAGGTAAACTATAGAAATGAAAGTGCATTTTATACTACATGAGAGTTTTGAAATCCCAGGTGCTTATCTAACTTGGGCTCAATCAAGAGGTCATGACATTGGAATAACAAAGGTTTATAAGGAAGAAGCTTTACCCCAAACAGTTTCTGATATTGATTTTCTTATCATTATGGGAGGTCCTCAATCTCCTGATGAAGATAAAGAACATTTCCCTTATTATCATCCAAAAGAAGAAATTAGACTTATTCGACAAGCAATAGAAGAAGATAAATATATTGTAGGTGTATGCTTGGGGGCGCAACTACTATCTGTAGCTTATGGGGGACAATATGAGCACAGTCCCGAAAGAGAAATAGGTGTATTCCCTATTAGGATGACTAGTCAAGGACTAGCAGATAAACACCTCAAACATTTTGGTAGCGAGCTTTTAGTTGGTCACTGGCATGGTGATATGCCGGGCTTGACAGACGAAGCGGTAATCCTTGCTACCAGTCAAGGTTGTCCACGACAGATCGTTCGCTTTAGCCCTAAACATTATGCTTTTCAAGTGCATTTAGAGTTTGATTTAGAAGCGATTGATTTATTGGTTGCTGCGGATAGTGAAGAACGATTGATAGAACAACATCAAACATTATCTTTTGTTCAATCACCTGAAGAATTGCGTGGTAACGATTATTCTGAAATGAATGCAAAATTGCATAATTTTTTAGATTCGCTTACAAATTAGAATTACAGACAAACTAGATAATTTAATTTGTGCTAGTTTTTACAAAATATCAAAAATAAGAAAGGTAGAGTGAAGTGTTCTGATTTGAACATAAGAGGAAAACTTGGAAAATAGATAATCTGACTGAGAAATCATGATTTCTCGTCAGATTCCTAATTTTCAGTCGTTTTCTTGTCGCTCTCTAATCTTCATAAAATAAAGAAAGGATGGGTTAACTGTATTCATTGAACTGAATACGGGCGGAGAACTGTGTAAAAAAGATAAACTGTCTAGCATCTGCGATGCGTCGTCAGTTTCCTATTTTTACTTTGTTCTCTGTCGCCCTTTATATCTTAATTATGTCTATCCATATTGCTGCTCAGCAGGGTGAAATTGCTGATAAAATTCTTCTTCCTGGGGATCCTCTTCGTGCTAAGTTTATTGCGGAGAATTTCCTTGAAGATGCTGTTTGTTTTAACGAAGTGCGTAACATGTTTGGTTACACTGGTACTTACAAGGGTCACCGTGTATCTGTCATGGGAACTGGGATGGGAATGCCATCTATTTCGATTTATGCGCGTGAGTTGATTGTTGACTACGGTGTGAAAAAATTGATTCGTGTGGGGACTGCGGGTTCTTTGAATGAAGATGTCCACGTTCGTGAATTGGTTTTGGCGCAGGCAGCGGCAACCAACTCTAACATCATCCGTAATGACTGGCCACAGTACGATTTCCCACAAATAGCTAGCTTTGATTTGTTAGATAAGGCCTACCATATCGCCAAAGAACTCGGTATGACCACCCACGTTGGGAACGTTTTGTCTTCTGATGTCTTTTATTCAAACTACTTTGAAAAGAACATCGAGCTTGGTAAATGGGGAGTCAAGGCTGTGGAAATGGAAGCAGCAGCCCTTTACTATCTGGCAGCCCAACACCATGTTGACGCGCTAGCTATCATGACAATTTCTGATAGCTTGGTTAATCCAGATGAAGACACAACTGCAGAAGAACGTCAAAACACCTTCACTGATATGATGAAGGTTGGTTTGGAAACATTGATTGCTGACTAAAGGTAGGCTATATTCAGAATGATTTCTCTTGTTCTTAAAATGATAACCACCAACAATGAATCAATCCTGAAATAGGCAAGAATAAGGAAATTGAAGGAAGCCTAATTGTGTCAAAGGACCGAGACTAGTCAGTTTAATATCTAAATCATAATCAAATAAAGTTGGAAGCCAAGTTGACAAGAAGTCAAGACTTTCAACTTTTTAACTTGAAAATTCCTAGGAGTACAAAATGGATAAGATTGAACAATTACAAGGTATTATTGATCAAAGTCAGAGAATTGTCTTTTTCGGTGGTGCAGGGGTTTCTACAGAGTCTAATATTCCAGATTTTCGTAGTTCAGATGGTATATATAGTCTGAAACTAGGTCGCCATTTTACTGCCGAGCAACTGGTTTCACGCACTATGTTTGAGCGCTATCCAGAGGATTTTTTTGATTTCTACAAAAAGTATCTGCTCTATCCTGATGCCAAGCCGAATTTAGCACATGATTATCTAGCGTCGTTGGAAAAAACAGGTAAATTAAAGGCGATTGTGACGCAAAATATCGATAGTCTCCATGAAATGGCAGGATCTCAGAAAATTTTGAAACTGCATGGTAGTGCAGATCGTAATTATTGTTTGGGCTGTCATCGCTTTTATGATTTGACTGCCTTTTTGGCACTTGAAGGTCCAGTTCCCTACTGCTTAGATTGTGGCAAGGTGGTCAAACCTGACGTAACCCTTTATGAGGAAGAGCTAGATATGGATGTATTTAGTCGCGCAGCCCAAGTCATTCAGCAAGCAGATTTGTTGATTATTGGTGGCACTTCCTTAGTTGTTTACCCTGCAGCTAGCCTAATCAATTATTTTTCAGGGTCAAATCTTGTCGTTATCAACAAGTCCAGCACTCCTCAAGACAGCCAAGCTGATTTAGTTATCGAAGGTAAGATTGGAGAAGTTTTTTCTAAATTGAGACAATAAAAAAACTGAAAGAAGTAGGACTATACTTCCTTCAGTTTTTTTGTATCACGAACTCAGAAACTATGAACAAGATTCTCTTCCTTTTTTAGTCATTCACTACATACTGACCTTAATGAATGTTACTCTATTGTCTATTTTTTAAAGATCGCAAAAAACAATCAATCTCTGCTTGAGAATGGAGAATATGCATCTTTTCTGGATAAGTATTGTTTAAGTATTGGTATCTATCCTTAGCATTTTTTATTCGACCATCCCTGAGAATCCATCTGATAAACTCCCAATTAAATTGTTCTTCACATCCAGCTGCCATACTTTCTCTGACCTTGCCTCGGTATGTGAGATAACGTTTAAAGGCTCGTAGCAGACAATTCCAGCGAGAAAAATTAAGAAAGATAATTTGGTCAGCTTCCTGCATTCTTTCCTCATAGAAACACCAAGAATAATTACCATCGATGACCCAAGCTTCATGCTTGGTGAGAAATTTTTTCATCTCATCCAACATCCAATCGCGATCACTATCTTGCCAACCAGGTTGAAATTGGAGTGTGTCCATGTGAAGTTTTGGGATGGAGTAGTAGTTAGATAACTTTTCGGCTAGCGTTGACTTACCAGCACCAGAATATCCGATAATTGCGATTTTCATTTTCTACCTTTTCCTATTTGGAGACAAAAAAACAGCCTCTATGGACTGTTTCTTATTTAGCAAGTTTAGCTGAAAGACGAGCTTTGTCGCGACTTGCTTTGTTTTTGTGAATCAAACCTTTAGTTTCTGCTTTATCGATAGCTGAGCTAGCAGCACGGAAAAGTTCTTCAGATGGGTTTGCTTCGAAAGCTTTGATAGCAGTACGCATAGCTGATTTTTGAGCTGAGTTCTTTTCGTTTTGTTTAACGTTCAATTCAGCGCGTTTGATAGCTGATTTAATGTTTGCCAATGTTCTTACCTCCATATTTACTAACTATACCATTATATCTGAAAACTTACGTTTTGACAAGGGGAAATTATTTTTTTAAGTAAATTTCATCGATTTCATGGTTCTTTGTTTTATGAAGAATCACTTCTGCACGATTTCTGGTTGGTTCAATATAATTTTGTAGATTTGTGAGATTGATACTGGTCCAGACCTGATGGGCAAAGGATTCCACTTCCCCAATCGGCATTTGAGTAAAGTGATAGTAATAGCTATCAGGGTCATTTTGGGCTAGACTCAGCATCTTCAAGAAACGGTCCAGATACCAACTCTCGATGTCATCGACTGCAGCATCAACATAGATGGAAAAGTCAAAGAAGTCAGTAATGTAGAGACGCTCGTTTTGTGGATTTTGAAAGACATTTATTCCCTCAACAATGACAAAATCAGCAGCTTTAACGCTTTGCTTTTCCTCAGGAACAATATCGTAGACTTCATGAGAATAGACAGGAATATCTACATCTTGTCCATTTTTGATGTGGTCCAAGAAGTTGAGAAGAGCTTCCATATCATAGCTTTCAGGAAATCCCTTACGATTTAGAATCCCTTGCTCAATCAAGGTCTGGTTGGGATAGAGAAAGCCGTCAGTTGTTACCAACTCAACCGTAGCATCTGTAAGTGTACGGGACAGTAGGATTTGAAGTAGGCGACTGGTTGTGGATTTTCCAACGGCAACACTCCCGGAAACACCAATGATGAAAGGCTGGGATTTGCTTTCACGTTGAAGGAAAATCCCTTTTGAAAAGGCCAAATCATCCTTGGTACGCTTGTAAATCTGGATGAGATGAGCTAGGGGGAGATAGACATCGGTAACATCCTGCAAGCTAATCTGGTCATTAAAACTCTTGATGGATTCTAATTCCTCTTCTGTCAACGGAGGTGTTGTCTTTCGATGTAAAGATTGCCAAGTCTGGCGACTGATTTTTTCAAAATGTAAAAATTCGTTGGTCATGTGTTTTCCCCTAGATATTTTGTTTATCATACCATAAAAAGATAAAAAAATAAAGCGGTTTCTTGATGATAGTAAGCCAATATCGTATAATAGAGGTAGATAGAGGTTGAACAATTTATTGATGAAGTAGGAGCTACCTTCTCCTGATTTATAAGCTTATAAAGGGCGCTTTTCGGTTCACAACTTATAGGAGGTGTGTCATGAAAATCTTAAAAAGTTATTTATTGGAACTCTGTTTTATTTTAAGTTTTGCACTACCTTTTTTAAAAGGAGCGAATGCGGATAATGGTAGACGTTTTGTGGAAACCTATTACGGTTTTACTTTTTTGATGGAACATGCCATTGTAACAGCTGTCTTTATCTGTTCGCTCTTGATTGCTTTCTTCCTAAAAAAACGGTGGACGAAATGGCTTGCTGCTGGTAGTTATTTCTTTTTAGTTCTATGGCTTGCTACAGAGGGTTATTTCTTCCGCATGTCACTAGAAGATTTGATACGACTTTGGACAAGTTTGGAATTCCTGACAAAAACGTATCAGTTGGGCTTTTATCTAAACATCTTGTTGGGAACTCTCTTGATAATAAAGTATTTGAAGGTTAAGCAATAGTCATAAAAATGCGCTTGATTATAGACAATAAATTTGTTGTTTTATCTTGACTGTGATATTTCTAGTTCTAAATGGCTTATTATTTATGGGTCTTCGGAATATATAGTGGAATTACTTTCTTAATAGTTTAAAAACAACTGGTGTTTAAATCGGATTTTCTGGTGGGATGTTAGGATAATCAATAGTATTATATAAAAGTATCAATCACATACGAGTGATACTTTGGGAAAAAAATAAAATAGTCCAATTTACTTGACCGTGTACTATGGTACATGGTTTATAATATTCAGGGGGTGAAATAAGATGATTTATCGCATTAGTGAGTTTGCAGATAAATGTGGAGTTAATAAAGAAACGATCAGATATTACGAGCGAAAAAATTTATTACAAGAACCTCACCGAACGGAAGCTGGTTATCGGATATATTCATATGATGACGTTAAGCGTGTTGGGTTTATTAAACGAATACAGGAACTTGGTTTCTCTTTAAGCGAGATTTATAAATTACTTGGTGTTGTAGATAAAGATGAAGTTCGTTGTCAAGATATGTTCGAATGTGTTTCTAAAAAACAAAAGGAAGTGCAAAAACAAATAGAGGATTTAAAACGAATTGAAACTATGTTAGACGACTTAAAACAACGATGTCCAGATGAAAAGAAATTACATTCGTGTCCAATAATAGAAACATTAATATGAGAGATTAATTAACGAAAGGAGCTTTTTTATGAATAAATTTAAGGTAAACATTTCAGGAATGACTTGTACGGGTTGTGAAAAACACGTAGAATCAGCACTTGAAAAGATAGGTGCTAAAAATATTGAGTCTAGTTATCGTCGTGGTGAAGCAGTATTTGAACTGCCCGATGATATTGAGGTTGAAAGTGCAATAAAGGCGATTGATGAAGCAAATTACCAAGCCGGAGAAATTGAAGAAGTATCATCACTAGAAAACGTGGCGTTAATTAATGAAGACAATTATGACCTTCTTATTATTGGTTCTGGCGCTGCTGCCTTTTCTTCGGCAATTAAAGCTATAGAATACGGTGCAAAAGTTGGAATGATTGAGCGTGGAACGGTTGGGGGAACCTGTGTGAATATTGGCTGTGTTCCGTCAAAAACTCTTCTTAGGGCAGGGGAAATCAATCATTTATCAAAAGACAATCCGTTTATAGGTTTACAAACATCCGCTGGAGAAGTGGATTTAGCTAGTTTAATCACGCAAAAGGATAAATTGGTGAGCGAACTTCGGAATCAAAAATATATGGATTTAATTGATGAATATAATTTTGATTTAATTAAAGGTGAAGCAAAATTCGTTGATGCTAGTACGGTTGAGGTCAATGGGACAAAGTTATCTGCAAAACGCTTTTTAATTGCAACAGGTGCATCGCCTTCGTTGCCCCAAATTTCAGGACTTGAAAAAATGGACTATTTAACTAGTACAACACTTCTTGAGTTAAAGAAAATACCAAAACGATTAACTGTAATTGGTTCAGGATACATTGGAATGGAGCTTGGACAACTATTTCATCATTTAGGTTCAGAAATAACGCTTATGCAAAGAAGTGAGCGACTTTTAAAGGAGTATGATCCTGAGATTTCAGAGTCAGTTGAAAAAGCGTTAATTGAACAGGGTATAAACCTTGTCAAAGGGGCAACTTTTGAGCGTGTTGAACAAAGTGGAGAGATAAAAAGGGTTTACGTAACAGTAAATGGCAGTAGAGAAGTCATTGAATCAGATCAGTTACTTGTTGCCACTGGAAGAAAACCAAATACGGATTCTTTAAATTTAAGTGCAGCAGGTGTTGAAACTGGAAAAAATAATGAAATCCTGATCAATGATTTTGGTCAAACAAGTAATGAAAAGATTTATGCAGCAGGAGATGTGACTTTAGGACCACAATTTGTATATGTAGCAGCCTATGAAGGTGGAATTATTACTGATAATGCTATTGGTGGATTAAACAAAAAAATAGATTTATCGGTAGTTCCTGCTGTTACGTTTACGAATCCGACGGTTGCAACGGTTGGTTTAACAGAAGAACAAGCAAAAGAGAAAGGGTATGATGTGAAGACATCTGTATTACCTTTAGATGCTGTTCCAAGAGCAATTGTAAACCGTGAAACAACCGGTGTATTTAAACTAGTAGCAGATGCAGAAACACTAAAAGTATTAGGGGTTCATATTGTATCTGAAAATGCAGGAGATGTCATCTATGCAGCATCATTAGCTGTTAAATTTGGCTTAACGATAGAAGATTTAACAGAAACCCTAGCACCATATTTAACAATGGCTGAAGGGCTAAAATTAGTTGCACTTACGTTCGATAAAGATATTTCGAAATTATCTTGTTGTGCAGGCTAAGGGAACTTTTTTACAACTCCCTATTCAAGTGAACCAGCTAATGCTTTAAGGGATTTTCTAAGTGCATTTGTGGTCACAAAAATAATTTAACACTGATGATTTCGACATCAAATCTATAATTGATACCTTAACCCCGCAGAGTAATAAAGGATGAATAATATGTCAGACTTATTATCCTTACCAGACATTAAAACAATAGAACCGCCACAAGAAAATGAAACCGATATGATGTTTAAAGTTGAAGCAGTCGGACCACCTGAATGTTGTCCTGAATGTGGTTTTGACAAGTTGTACAAACACAGTTCAAGAAATCAACTAATTATGGATTTGCCCATTCGTTTAAAGCGAGTGGGCTTACAATTGAACCGTAGACGATACAAGTGTCGTGAATGCGGATCTACCTTCTGGGAACGCCTAATATCTGTAGATGAAAAGCGTAGTATGACCAAAAGGCTTTTAAAGTCCATTCAAGAGCAATCCATGTCTAAGACCTTTGTAGAAGTCGCAGAAAGCGTTGGTGTTGACGAAAAAACCATTAGGAACGTTTTTAAGGACTATGTGGCACTCAAAGAACGTGAATACCAGTTTGAAACTCCTAAGTGGCTTGGGATAGACGAGATACATATTATCCGTAGACCTCGGCTTGTATTGACTAATATTGAACGCAGGACTATTTATGACATCAAGCCTAACCGTAATAAGGAAACAGTCATCCAACGTCTTTCAGAAATCAGTGACAGGACTTACATTGAGTACGTCACAATGGATATGTGGAAGCCCTACAAAGACGCAGTGAACACTATCCTTCCACAAGCTAAAGTTGTCGTAGATAAGTTTCATGTAGTTAGAATGGCTAATCAAGCCTTAGATAACGTCAGAAAGTCTTTGAAAGCCCATATGAGCCAAAAAGAAAGACGTACCCTTATGCGTGAAAGGTTTATCCTTCTAAAGCGTAAACACGATCTAAATGAACATGAATCATTCCTCTTAGATACTTGGTTAGGTAATCTTCCTGCTTTAAAAGAAGCCTATGAACTCAAAGAAGAGTTTTACTGGATATGGGATACTCCTGATCCAGATGAAGGTCATCTTCGTTATAGTCAATGGAGACACCGTTGTATGTCTAGCAACTCTAAAGACGCATATAAAGACCTCGTGAGAGCCGTAGACAACTGGCATGTTGAAATATTCAACTACTTTGATAAAAGGCTCACTAATGCTTATACGGAGTCAATTAACAGCATTATTAGGTAGGTAGAGCGAATGGGTAGAGGTTACTCGTTTGATGCCTTACGAGCCAAAATCCTTTTCAATGAGAAGCTCCATAAAAAGCGTAAGCCACGATTTAATTCAAGTGCTTTCAATAAAGCTATGTTATACGATACTTTCAATTGGTATGAAGTGAATGATCACGACATTACAGACAACTTAGGTGTCGATTTTTCCACACTTATTAAGAATTTGGAGAAGGGTGATTTATAAGCCCTTTTCCACCATAAAATCCGAATACCCTTATTTATAAGTGTTTAAAGAGATTGAAGAAAAGGTCTTCTTGACTAGCTTTCTTCAGTCTTTTTCGTTTCATTATCAATTTGTAAACGATTTACAATTTAAGTCAAATTATGGTAAAATAGTTTCATGAGTAAAATGTATTATGCAGAAAATCCTGACGCGGCTCACGACATTCATGAGTTGAGAGTAGAATTGTTGGGAGAAAAAATGGCCTTTCTGACGGATGCGGGTGTTTTTAGCAAGAAGATGGTTGACTTTGGAAGTCAGCTTTTGCTCAAGTGTCTGGATGTCAACCAAGGAGAGACAGTCCTAGATGTCGGCTGTGGTTATGGTCCATTAGGTTTGTCCTTAGCTAAGGCTTATGAAGTTCAGTCGACCATGGTTGATATCAATAATCGTGCCTTGGATTTGGCGCGACAAAATGCTGAACGAAATAAAGTAGAAGCGACGATTTTCCAGTCCAACATCTATGAACAAGTTAAAGGCACATTTGACCATGTCATTTCCAATCCTCCTATCCGTGCGGGCAAGCAAGTGGTTCATGAAATCATTGAGAAAAGTAAAGATTTTTTGGAAACTAGTGGGGATTTAACAATCGTTATCCAGAAAAAACAAGGGGCTCCAAGTGCCAAGTCCAAGATGGAAGATGTGTTTGGCAATTGTGAAGTCGTCAAAAAAGACAAGGGATACTATATCCTTAGAAGTGTGAAAGAATGAGAGCAGTTGATTTAATCCAAAAAAAACGTGATGGTCAAGAACTGACTTCGAGTGAAATTGAATGGCTAGTTGAAGGCTATGTGTCAGGAACTGTTCCTGATTATCAGATGTCTGCCTTTGCTATGGCTGTTTATTTCAAAGGAATGACGACTCGAGAAATATCTGATTTGACCATGAAAATGGTTCAGACAGGCCAAGAATTTGATTTATCAGCTATTGATGGGGTTAAGGTTGACAAGCATTCTACTGGGGGTGTTGGTGACAAGGTGACCTTGATTTTAGCTCCTTTAGTAGCGAGTTTTGGAGTTCCAGTCGCGAAAATGAGTGGTCGTGGTCTCGGCCATACGGGTGGAACAATTGATAAATTGGAGTCCATTAAGGGCTATCAAGTAGAGCGTAGTCAAGAAGATTTTATTCGTCAGGTTCAGGATATTGGTGTATCTGTCATTGGGCAATCAGACCAGCTGGTCAAAGCAGATAAGCTTCTCTATGCCCTTCGTGATGTGACCACAACTGTTGACACAATTCCTTTGATTGCGAGTTCGGTGATGAGCAAGAAAATCGCGGCAGGGGCGGATGCTATTTTGCTAGACGTGACTGTCGGTGAGGGTGCCTTCATGAAGACGGTTGATGAGGCGCGTGAATTGGCTCAAACCATGGTAGAACTTGGTAAGGCAGTTGGTCGGAAGACGGTAGCAGTGATTACCGATATGAGCCAGCCCTTGGGACGAGCGATTGGGAATCGTCTGGAGATTCTTGAAGCATTGGAGATTTTACAAGGTCAAGGCCGTCAGGATATTACCCACTTCATCTGTGAATTGGCTCAAATTATGCTTGACCTGGCAAATGTAAATAAAACAGTTGAAGAAGTTCGCCAACATCTTGAGAATGGTCAAGCACTGGCTAAGTTTGAGGAGATGGTCCAAGCCCAAGGTGGAGACTTGGAAGACCTCTATCGTCCTGTAAATGTAGCCCATGTGGTGGAAATCCCTGCTCAGGAAACAGGTGTCATTTCAGCTCTCCCAGCTATGGAATTTGGCCTCTATGCTATGAGACTTGGTGCTGGCCGTGCAGTCAAGACTGATGATTTGGACTATGAAACAGGAATTGTTTTTGAAAAGAAAGTTGGAGATTCCGTTCAAAATGGAGAAATTGTTGCAAAAGTATACACAAATGGAAAAATTTCTCCTCAGCTAGTTACAGATTTTCAAAAATATGTTAAAATAAATGATAGGGTGCAAAGTTTACGAGAAATTATAGAAATTATCTCATAAACCGCAGGAGAATCCGTATATGAAATTAAATAAATATATCGATCATACGCTTTTAAAACAAGATGCAACAGAAAATCAAATTGATTGTTTGTTGTCTGAGGCTAGGGAGTATGATTTTGCCAGTGTTTGCGTCAATCCGACCTGGATTAAATATGCTAAAAAAAGGCTTGAAGGAACAGATGTCAAGGTCTGCACAGTAGTTGGTTTCCCCTTGGGAGCAACAACTTCAGCTGTGAAAGCATTTGAAACCAAAGAAGCTATCCAAAATGGTGCAGATGAGATTGATATGGTGATCAATGTTGGGGCTCTCAAATCAGGCAATTTATCCTTTGTTGAATCGGACATCCGTGCGGTTGTAGAAGCAAGTGGTGACAAGTTAGTGAAAGTCATTATTGAAGCGTGTCTGCTGACAAACCAAGAAAAAGTTGTGGCTTGCCAATTAGCCCAAAAAGCGGGAGCTGATTTTGTTAAAACATCTACTGGCTTTTCAACTGGTGGTGCGACGGTAGCAGATGTTAGATTAATGCGTGAAACAGTTGGACCTGATATGGGAGTCAAGGCTGCTGGCGGAGCTCGTTCTTATGCAGATGCTCTTGCCTTTGTGGAAGCTGGGGCGACCCGTATTGGAACGTCAGCTGGGGTAGCCATTTTAAAAGGAGAATTGGCTGATGGCGACTACTGAGTTGATTGAACTAGCAATTGAAACCAGCAAGAAAGCCTATGTGCCCTATTCTCATTTTCCAGTCGGAGCTGTTTTAGTGGCGAAAGATGGGAACACTTATACAGGTGTCAATATTGAGAATGCTAGTTATTCTTTGACTAACTGTGGAGAACGTACAGCGATTTTTAAAGCAGTTTCTGAAGGCCAAAGAGAATTTTCAGAATTGATTGTCTATGGTCAGACTGAAAAACCAATTTCACCATGTGGTGCTTGTCGCCAAGTGATGGCTGAATTTTTTGAACAAGATCTAAAAGTGACCTTAGTCGCAAAAGATAAATCGACGGTCGAGATGACGGTCGGGGAGTTACTTCCATACTCTTTTACAGACTTAAGCTAGTCTGAGTCGCTCTCTGAGTGGCACGGTCCTTGTGACCAACAAATCCATACTTGCAACATCGTTGCACATCTTATTTAGGAGGTTCAGTAATGAACAAGAAACAATGGCTAGGCCTTGGTCTAGTTGCAGTGGCAGCAGTTGGACTTGCTGCATGTGGTAACCGCTCTTCTCGTAACGCAGCTTCATCTTCTGATGTGAAGACAAAAGCAGCAATCGTCACTGATACTGGTGGTGTTGATGACAAATCATTCAACCAATCAGCTTGGGAAGGTTTGCAAGACTGGGGTAAAGAACACAATCTTTCAAAAGATAAAGGTTTCACTTACTTCCAATCAACAAGTGAAGCTGACTATGCTAACAACTTGCAACAAGCGGCTGGAAGTTACAACCTAATCTTCGGTGTTGGTTTTGCCCTTCACAATGCGGTTGAAGAAGCAGCAAAAGACCACTCTGACTTGAACTATGTCTTGATTGATGATGTGATTAAAGATCAAAAGAATGTTGCTAGCGTAACATTTGCTGATAACGAAGCTGCTTACCTTGCGGGTGTTGCAGCGGCTAAAACAACTAAAACAAAACAAGTTGGTTTTGTAGGTGGTATTGAGTCTGAAGTTATCTCACGTTTTGCAGCTGGATTTAAAGCTGGTGTTGAGTCAGTAGATCCATCTATCAAAGTACAAGTTGACTATGCTGGTTCATTTGGTGATGCTGCTAAAGGTAAAACAATTGCAGCAGCACAATACGCAGCTGGTGCAGACGTTGTTTATCAAGCAGCAGGTGGAACAGGTGCTGGTGTCTTTGCAGAAGCAAAATCACTCAATGAAAGCCGTTCTGAAAGTGAAAAAGTTTGGGTTATCGGTGTTGACCGTGACCAAGTAGCAGAAGGTAAGTACACTTCTAAAGATGGTAAAGAATCAAACTTCGTTCTTGTATCTACTTTGAAACAAGTTGGTACAACTGTAAAAGATATTGCTAACAAAGCAGAAAAAGGTGAATTCCCTGGCGGTCAAGTGATCGTTTACTCATTGAAAGATAAAGGGGTTGACTTGGCAGTAACAAACCTTTCAGAAGAAGGTAAAAAAGCTGTCGAAGATGCAAAAGCTAAAATCCTTGATGGAAGCGTAAAAGTTCCTGAAAAATAATGGATGGAAGTCATTTCTTAGGAAGCGGCCCTCGGCCGCTTTTTTAAGAGTTGAGACAAAGTCATTTTGTCTCAGTAAAGCTTGCTACTAGATAAACTAGCAAGTTTTATTGAAATAAAATAAGACTCTGAAAGGAAGAGCACATGGCACACGAAAATGTCATTGAGATGCGTGATATTACCAAGGTGTTTGGTGAATTTGTTGCCAACGACAAAATCAACCTGCACCTACGAAAAGGTGAAATTCATGCACTTTTAGGAGAAAATGGGGCTGGAAAGTCCACGCTCATGAACATGTTAGCAGGGCTTCTTGAACCAACCAGTGGTGAAATTGCGGTCAACGGACAAGTTGTTAACCTCGACTCCCCATCTAAAGCAGCTAGCTTGGGAATCGGAATGGTTCACCAGCACTTTATGTTGGTAGAAGCCTTCACAGTGGCTGAAAACATTATTTTAGGAAGTGAATTGACTAAAAATGGTGTGCTAGATATCGCTGGAGCTAGCAAAGAAATCAAGGATCTTTCTGAACGTTACGGCTTAGCTGTTGATCCTTCTGCTAAGGTGGCAGACATCTCAGTTGGAGCCCAACAACGTGTAGAAATTTTAAAAACCCTTTATCGGGGGGCTGATATCCTTATCTTTGATGAACCAACGGCTGTTTTGACTCCATCAGAAATTGATGAGTTGATGGCTATTTTGAAAAATCTTGTCAAAGAAGGAAAATCAATTATCTTGATTACCCACAAGTTGGACGAGATTCGAGCAGTTTCTGACCGCGTTACAGTTATCCGTCGTGGGAAATCAATTGAAACCGTCGAAATCGCAGGGGCTACTAATGCTGATTTGGCAGAAATGATGGTAGGTCGTTCTGTTTCCTTTAAAACAGAGAAGCAAGCCTCTCAACCAAAAGAAGTGGTCTTGTCTATTAAAGACTTGGTGGTCAATGAAAACCGTGGTGTTCCAGCTGTTAAAAATCTGTCCTTGGATGTTCGTGCTGGAGAGATTGTTGGTATTGCGGGGATTGATGGAAATGGTCAGTCTGAACTGATTCAAGCCATTACAGGTCTTCGCAAGGTTGAATCTGGTAGCATTGAGCTAAAAGGAGATTCAATTGTAGGCTTGCACCCACGTCAGATTACAGAGTTGAGTGTTGGGCACGTTCCAGAAGACCGTCACCGTGATGGTTTGATTTTGGAAATGATGATTTCTGAAAATATTGCCCTTCAAACCTACTATAAAGAACCACATAGTAAAAATGGGATTTTGAACTATTCAAATATTACTTCTTATGCTAAAAAGCTAATGGAAGAGTTTGATGTTCGTGCTGCCAGTGAATTTGTTCCAGCAGCGGCTCTTTCAGGAGGAAATCAACAAAAAGCAATTATTGCTCGTGAAATTGATCGTGATCCTGATCTCCTTATCGTTAGCCAACCAACTCGTGGGTTGGATGTCGGTGCTATTGAATATATCCACAAGCGCTTGATTGAAGAGCGTGATAATGGCAAGGCTGTCCTTGTTGTCAGCTTTGAATTGGATGAGATTTTAAACGTCTCAGACCGTATTGCCGTTATCCACGATGGTAAAATTCAAGGTATTGTATCACCAGAAACAACCAATAAGCAAGAACTTGGTGTCTTGATGGCTGGTGGAAACTTGGGAAAGGAGAAGAGTGATGTCTAAAAAATTACAACAAATTTCGGTTCCCTTGATTTCTGTATTCCTAGGAATTTTACTCGGAGCCATTGTCATGTGGATCTTCGGTTATGATGCTATTTGGGGCTACGAAGAATTGTTCTATACAGCCTTTGGCAGTCTGCGTGGGATTGGAGAAATCTTCCGTGCTATGGGTCCTCTGGTCTTGATTGGTCTTGGTTTTGCCGTTGCCAGTCGAGCTGGTTTCTTTAACGTCGGACTTCCTGGTCAGGCTTTGGCCGGTTGGATTCTCAGTGGTTGGTTTGCCTTGTCGCATCCAGATATGCCACGTCCCTTGATGATTCTAGCAACCATCGTGATTGCCTTGATTGCTGGTGGGATTGTCGGAGCGATTCCGGGTATTCTTAGAGCTTATCTGGGGACGTCAGAGGTTATCGTAACCATCATGATGAACTACATTGTCTTGTATGTAGGGAATGCCTTGATTCATGCTTTCCCTAAAGACTTTATGCAAAGTACAGATTCGACGATTCGTGTTGGGGCTAATGCAACCTACCAGACACCTTGGTTGTCTGAGTTGACTGGTAACTCGCGGATGAATATTGGTATTTTCTTTGCCATCATTGCCGTTGCAGTTATTTGGTTCATGCTCAAGAAAACAACCCTTGGTTTTGAAATCCGTGCGGTTGGTCTTAATCCTCACGCATCAGAATACGCTGGTATTTCTGCAAAACGGACGATTATCCTATCAATGATTATTTCAGGTGCTTTGGCTGGTCTTGGTGGAGCTGTTGAAGGTCTAGGAACCTTCCAGAACGTTTATGTTCAGGGATCGTCATTAGCTGTCGGATTTAACGGAATGGCGGTTAGTCTGCTTGCGGCCAACTCACCAATTGGTATTCTCTTTGCAGCCTTCCTATTTGGTGTTCTCCAAGTTGGAGCCCCTGGTATGAATGCGGCGCAGGTACCGTCTGAGCTTGTCAGCATTGTAACAGCGTCTATTATCTTCTTTGTCAGTGTTCATTACCTTATCGAACGCTTTGTCAAACCGAAAAAACAAGTTAAAGGAGGTAAGTAAAGATGTCTATTACAACCTTGCTCACCCTCTTGGTGTCTTCTATGCTGATTTACTCAGCGCCCCTCATCTTTACAAGTATTGGTGGTGTTTTCTCTGAACGTGGTGGCGTGGTAAACGTTGGCCTTGAAGGAATTATGGTTATGGGTGCCTTTTCTGGAGTTGTCTTTAACCTTGAATTTGCAGAACAATTTGGAGCAGCAACTCCATGGCTATCCTTGCTTGTAGCAGGATTGGTTGGTGGTCTCTTCTCTATCATCCACGCAGCAGCGACGGTTCATTTCCGTGCAGACCATGTTGTCAGCGGTACGGTATTGAACTTGATGGCGCCAGCCTTGGCTGTTTTCTTGGTGAAAGTTCTTTATAACAAAGGACAAACCGACAACCTAAGTCAAACTTTTGGACGCTTTGACTTCCCAGTCTTGGCAAATATCCCAGTGATTGGTGATATCTTCTTCAAGTCAACTAGTCTGCTTGGTTATATCGCGATTGCCTTCTCATTCCTTGCTTGGTTTATCCTCTTCAAGACCCGCTTTGGTCTGCGTCTCCGCTCTGTCGGTGAACACCCTCAAGCAGCGGACACTTTGGGAATCAATGTCTACAAGATGAGATATTTAGGGGTTATTATTTCAGGTTTCCTAGGTGGAATTGGCGGAGCGATTTATGCTCAATCCATCTCAGTTAACTTCTCAGTGACAACTATTGTTGGACCTGGATTTATCGCCCTTGCTGCGATGATTTTTGGGAAATGGAATCCAATCGGAGCCATGCTATCTAGTCTCTTCTTTGGACTTTCACAAAGTTTGGCTGTTATCGGATCTCAATTGCCGTTCCTGCAAGGAGTGCCTGCGGTTTACCTTCAAATCGCACCTTACGTTTTGACAATTCTTGTCTTGGCAGCCTTCTTTGGAAAAGCAGTTGCACCAAAAGCAGACGGTATCAACTATATCAAATCAAAATAAGCATACAAAAAAACGTCAGTATAGAACTGGCGTTTTATTTTTTAGGATTTTGATGGGTTAGGTTCAATCCCCAAGGGACCAAATTTTCAGTTTTATTTTTGATGCGTGTGATATTGTCCTTATGGCGAATGATGATCAAACTAGCAAGAGCTAGGATAATAGCGATGAAGAGAGGGTCATAGTGATTCAGGATAAAACTAAAAAGTGGAAAGAGTAGAACTCCGATGACGGCTGCGATAGATGCTGTGACACTAGATAGTGAAATCATACTACCAAGATAGAGGGTTCCAAAGAAAACAACTGCAAGGTAGAGACAGAAAACAGGCGCAAATCCGAAAATCACTCCAGCACTGGTAGCGACAGCCTTGCCACCCTTAAATCCTGCAAAGATAGGGAAGGTATGACCAATAACAGCCAAAAGTCCAAAGATAAGAGGTGAAACACCTTGCAGATGAAAAATAATCGGAAGAAGCGTTGCTAGGGTTCCTTTGAAAAAATCAATTACAAAGGTCGCCATACCTGCTTTTTTGCCTAAAATGCGAAAGGTATTGGTCGTTCCAGTGTTACCAGAACCATGCTCGCGTAGATTGATTTGAAAGAATACTTGTCCAATCCAGAGACCAGACGGAATCGAACCCAGCAGATAGGCTAGGATTAATAAAACTATTGTAATCATACTCCTATTATATCATGAATTGGGAAAGAAAGGCAGAGAATCTCTTCTGAAATTGTCACACCGGAGAAAGAAAAATTTTGCAAAATCCTTGGAAAACTTGTAGAATAGTAAAGATGAACGAATAGGAGGTTCCTTGTGTCAAAAAAGGAAATCAATATTAACAATTATAATGATGATGCCATTCAGGTGCTAGAAGGGTTGGATGCGGTCCGTAAACGTCCAGGGATGTATATCGGATCGACCGATGGTGCTGGTCTCCACCACCTAGTCTGGGAAATCGTCGATAATGCTGTCGATGAGGCCTTGTCTGGATTTGGTGACCGTATTGATGTGACCATTAATAAAGACGGCAGTTTAACAGTTAAAGACCATGGTCGTGGGATGCCGACAGGTATGCACGCTATGGGTATTCCAACCGTTGAGGTTATCTTTACCATTCTTCACGCCGGAGGGAAATTCGGTCAGGGGGGCTACAAGACATCTGGTGGTCTCCACGGGGTTGGTTCTTCCGTTGTTAACGCTCTTTCAAGTTGGCTGGAAGTTGAAATTACCCGTGATGGCGCAGTTTACAAGCAACGTTTTGAAAATGGTGGAAAACCTGTCACGACTTTAAAGAAAATCGGTACAGCGCCCAAGTCTAAAACAGGTACCAAAGTCACCTTCATGCCTGATGCGACCATCTTTTCTACGACAGACTTCAAGTACAATACCATTTCAGAACGCCTCAATGAGTCAGCCTTTCTCTTGAAAAATGTGACCTTGTCCTTGACGGACAAGCGAACAGATGAAGCGATTGAGTTTCATTATGAAAACGGAGTTCAGGACTTTGTTTCTTACCTCAACGAAGACAAGGAAATCTTGACACCAGTTCTCTACTTTGAGGGGGAAGATAATGGTTTCCAAGTGGAAGTTGCTCTCCAGTACAATGATGGATTTTCAGATAACATTCTGTCCTTTGTCAATAATGTTCGTACCAAGGACGGTGGAACGCATGAGACAGGACTCAAGTCTGCCATTACCAAGGTTATGAATGACTATGCACGTAAGACGGGGCTTCTCAAGGAAAAAGATAAAAACCTTGAAGGGTCAGATTACCGTGAAGGGTTAGCAGCGGTTCTTTCTATCTTGGTTCCTGAAGAACACCTCCAGTTTGAAGGTCAGACCAAGGACAAATTAGGCAGTCCACTAGCTCGTCCCGTTGTGGATGGAATTGTGGCGGATAAGTTGACCTTCTTCCTTATGGAAAATGGGGAATTGGCTTCTAACCTCATCCGCAAGGCTATCAAGGCGCGTGATGCTCGTGAAGCAGCACGTAAGGCGCGTGATGAGAGCCGAAATGGCAAGAAAAACAAGAAAGACAAGGGCTTGTTGTCGGGTAAATTGACACCTGCTCAGTCTAAGAATCCTGCTAAGAATGAACTCTATCTAGTCGAGGGAGACTCTGCCGGTGGTTCTGCTAAGCAAGGTCGTGACCGCAAGTTCCAGGCTATCTTGCCTCTTCGTGGTAAGGTTATCAATACAGCCAAGGCCAAGATGGCGGATATCCTCAAAAATGAGGAAATCAATACCATGATTTATACCATTGGTGCGGGTGTGGGTGCAGACTTCTCCCTTGAAGATGCTAACTATGATAAGATCATTATCATGACCGATGCGGATACTGATGGTGCTCATATCCAGACCTTGCTTTTGACATTTTTCTACCGCTACATGCGTCCGCTAGTTGAGGCAGGCCATGTCTACATCGCCCTTCCACCTCTTTACAAGATGTCTAAAGGAAAAGGAAAGAAAGAAGAAGTGGCCTATGCTTGGACGGACGGAGAATTAGAAGAACTCCGCAAGCAGTTTGGTAAAGGAGCTACCCTCCAACGCTACAAGGGACTTGGTGAGATGAATGCGGACCAGCTCTGGGAAACAACTATGAACCCAGAAACGCGTACCCTTATCCGTGTCACAATCGAAGACCTAGCCCGCGCCGAACGTCGCGTCAATGTCCTCATGGGAGACAAGGTTGAACCACGACGTAAGTGGATTGAAGACAATGTCAAGTTTACGTTGGAAGAGAGTGGGGAGCTTATATTTTGAAAGAAATATAGAAAAAGGAGAAAAATGAATGAAAAATAAAGTTTATTATGGCGAATATTCCCTGGAGCATTGGATTAAGTTAATTTTAAAGAAGAATATTGTATTACCTGATTATCAGCGTTATTATGTTTGGAATCAAGAAAAAGTAAGAACATTAATTGAGAGTTTTAACAAGCACGAATTTGTTCCTCCGGTTACTATTGGAGCTTTCATGGATGGTGAGGAACAGAAAAATTTGATTTTAGATGGTCAACAACGTTTAACGTCGATATTCCTTGCTTACTTAAGTATATTTCCAAATAAGGAGTGTGAAGATTGGGCACCGAAGAGTTTTATTCCTTTAGCTGACACTAATGATGATTCTGAAAATGATGATGAATTTTATAAAGGTTTAGATTGGAATTTTAATAAGCTCATATCAATTGGAAATACAAAAAAAGTTATAAAACAGGAAGTGAAAATTCCAGAACAATATCTTGAAATGGATATAGAAATCAGTGAAGATTTTTTTAAAAACAATTTTTTAGGTTTCTCTTTCTTAGTGCCAAGTTATGATGGCGAGAAAAATGAGAGCGATGGGGAAAAAACTGATAATTTTAAAAAAATCAAATTAAATTTTATTCTTCTGTTTTTAGGCATATCAATATACAAGGAGAAGGCTTATCAAATTTAGAGAGTAGACGTTCACTTTACTTTTTAAATAAAGACTTGGAACATTTTTTTGACCCTAAATATTTTAAAAGTGTAAAAATAAAAGATAAAAAACTTGATTTTGTACGCTACTTGGCTCTTTTAGATGCCTATGAAGAAAATGAACAAAATGAATATAAAGTTGCAGTTGGTAAAAAGAGGCAAGATAAGTTAGAACAATTCTTTGTTGATTATGTATATAAAATCGTTGGTGATGGAAATTTCATAGTTTCACAAAAACTTTCAGTACTTGAAAAAAATTTAGACTTTTTAAAAGATTTAAATGTAGCTTTTTTTACTAAAAATTTTCAATCAATTATTGATGCGGATGTTTACTTATTCGGGTGGATATATTTTTCAATATTTCAGCAAAAGGAAATTAATTCAAAAAAATGTACTGATGTAAATTTTGAATCACTTCAAAAAGAACTTGATTTGGCAATCAAAGACTTTAAAACAGATAAAGAACATCAAAAGAGTCCGAGTGCTTTAAAATATCTAAGAAATCGGTTGAAAACTTCAATTAACTTGTATAAGGAGTATTTTAGTGAGTAAGCATACAGATTTTATTTTAACTCCTATAACTACTATTTTGGAAGAAGCAGTTGCTGCAACTTCTAGTATTGGTGATGGAATTGAAACCTACCCTTTGTGTGATTATATTTTACAAGCTGTATTTCTGAAAATGACAGGTTTTCAAGAGCAAAAGATGAAATGTATTGCTTGGGAATTGGGAACAAATGATTTCGAGTTTCGATATTGGTGGTTAAAAGAAACTAAGTTAGGAACCTATTCATCATATGACCAGAAAAATAGTATTTATAAAGAATTTTGTCAGGCACTTAAGAGAATAAATATAGATTTTGGTATAAATGAAATTAATAAACAGATTTTATTAGAGAATACTACTCAAAAGATTAATGAAATATTTAAAGATTCAAACCTAATTTCTTGGGTTCGTGCCGATTTTTCTTATTTTGTATCAGATGATTGGACTGATACTGATCAATTTTTGAAAGATGAAAAAAATATGTTTGTGTCAATGCCAAACGAAAATAATAGACCTAAGAAGCCAGATAGAAAAGAAGGAGATAGTGAGCAAGGATATGAAGATAAACTTAAGGACTATAATAGGAAATATACTAGTTACATTAAAAATAAAAAGCATAATTTAAAATGTAAGTATGAGAATGTTTTTAATCAACGTAATCGATTGGCACATAATACTTTATCTTATCAGCAAAACTTACCGACATTAACTAAATTAGTTAATGAAACTCAAGAATCTAGAAATTATTTTATTTGGTTTGGACTGTTAACTTTAATTGATAATATTTTTATGGAATTGTATCGACTATATCAAGACGGATTGGAAGATAAGCTTGATTATTAAAAGAATAACTCATCCCACACGAATAATCGTCTTTCCCAGTTTTAAAACAAGAAATCACACCTGAAGAATATCTTGTCTGGGGGAATAACTCAAAACACACATGTGTGTTTTGAGTTATTGGAGTAAAATACGAGTATTTAGATATGTTCTGAATTATTTTAGGTCAAAAAATTAAAAATACATCATTGAAGGAGGAGTTTTATGAAAAAAGAATATGGAATCACGAGTTTAACTGTACGCAATTTAGAAAACAACGAATTCTTCTAACTTCTATCTGAGAGCAAGGACGAGTCAGGGGCTTTTACAAAAGCCAATAAATCTGAGCAGGTTTATGTAACGAAGCTTAGGGATATGGAAAAACTTCTTGAGACCTTGCAAGTTGGTTTACACCGTTCCAAGGCCAGTCAAATGGTGGCTAGTCTGGAAGCCTCTGATCGTGAGCGTGATGATGCGCTTTCTACCTTGACAGACTTGGTCAAGGCCTTCTCTCGTGTCAAAGAGGCAGGTAGCAAGGAAGCTTACGACAAACTCAGCAAACTTTTCAAAAATTATGCTTGGTTAACGAGTATAAGCTGCGAAAAGGAGACAGAAGCTATTAACCATTTACTCAAGGAGCTAAAAGATACGGACTATCAAACTGCTCTTGCAACCCTACATTTGACAACTCATATAGAAACCTTGACAAAAGCGCAGTCTTAGTTTGAAAAAGCATATAAGGAGCGCTTGGCTGAGCAAAAAGGCAAGGCACCTAGTCAAAACAAGGAAGTCCGTGCAAAACTACAAGAAATCTATGACTTCCTTGTGGATTTTACTGAAATCAACGCCTACGCTTATCCTGAAAGAACTCATGTGGTCAATCTCCGCGATCACCTCAACACCATCCGCAGCCGCTACAAAAAACGCAAACCTGCTATGAAGGTAACGGAAGCAGTGGGGAGTGTTAATTAAGTCTGATAGATTTGGAGGAATAGAAGATGATTATCAGACCTGCAAGCAGAAAAGATTGTCAAGCTATTTATAGCCTTTATCAAAGTGAAAAATGGCTTTCTTTTACAGAGGAAAAAGTGACATCTCTATTTTCAACAAATCTGTCTCATTACTTGGTGCTTGAAGAGGACCAGAAAATTCTTGGCTTTGCCCGTTATCTGACGGATGAAGTGATGACGACCTTTTTAGCTGAAATAATTATTGATAAATCCCACCGCAGAAAAGGACTGGGACAGCAGCTGATTGAGGAGATCCACAAAAAATATCCTTTGACACGGATTGAATTAATATCTGAAGCAGATGGATTTTATCGGTCAATAAGTTTTAAGCCTGTTGGTACAGGATTTAGAAAATCTGAATGAAAGGAGACAGCCAAGCCTGTCTAGACTTTGCTTTTCAGCAAGCTGGCTTGTCAGAAGTTTACTCTTTTACATTCTTACTCAATCAACTTTCGCAAAAAGTCATGCAAAAACTGAGCATGGAATTTGTCAAAGAATTTGATAATGAAAAAGTTCCAGCAGACAGTCCACTTTATAGACATGTCCTCTACAGAATCAAGAGTTTCCACTAAAAAGGCAGGTATCAACATGAGAACTGAAACAGAAATGCTCGATGTAATTTTAAAGACTGCTGAAACCTTACAAGTTGCGGCTGTCGCCATGTCTGGTTCACGGACTGATACAAAAGCCTCAAAAGATGAATTTCAAGATTATGACGTAGTCTATGTTGTAGAGAATCTGGACGAGCTGATTACAGATTTATCTTGGTTGGACCAGTTTGGCAAACGCATTATCGAGCAAGAAGTTGATCTTGGTCAACGTCGTCTATACCTCATGCTCTTTGAAGATGGAAATCGAATTGATCTAACCCTCTGTCCAAAACAACAAATTTAAGAGTGGGTAGATAGCGAAGCGGAATTCATAGTTTTAGAAGATAAGAAGGGCTTATTTGAGTACTATTCTCCCAGTCCTCAGCGTTTCTGGATGAGTTCAACTAGTGAGACAGATTTTAAAAATTCCTGCAATGAATTTTGGTGGGTGTCGGCCTACGTGGTTAAAGGAATTTGTCGTAATCAGCTCATCTACGCGATAGACCATCTCTATGGCATTTGTCAACAAGAACTCCTAAAAGTCTTAGCTTGGCGGGTAGCAAGTGATAGGGGAGCAGTTGACATCGGTAAAAATTACAAGTACCTCTTTAACTATTTGCCTGCTGAGAAAGAGAAGGAATTCTCGAATATGCTTGATTTTTCAAGTTTAGATAAAATAACTCAGTCTTTGTTTATTACGATGAAATTTTTCCACCAAGAGGCTCAGTTTCTTGCTCAAAAAATGGGCTTTGCTTACGATAAAGAAGTGGCTGAGAAAATGATGAGATATGCTGAGGAAAGACTTCAAAACACTATGTAAATAAAGAACCTAAATTATAACTTTAAACTACAGAAAGGATAGTTTGGTTACTTATCGTAACTGAATACGGGACGAATTCTTAGGAAAAGAGAGAAATCGTCTTGGGTTCATAGAACCTTACATCGATTTCCTATTTTTCTACAGAAATTTTCGGCAAGCCAAATCGTCCCTTTGTATCTTAACTGAACACCTTTTCTGTAAAAACCTACTCTACATTCTTTGAAAGGAGTTGAACACGCCCTAGATACTGTGTGAAAAAGATAAATTCTCTTGTGAGCATCGCTAACTGCAAGAATTTTCTATTTTCACTTGATATTTTACGGGCTCTGTATCCTATATGAGTAACATTCAAAATATGTCCCTGGAGGACATTATGGGAGAGCGCTTTGGTCGCTACTCCAAATATATTATTCAAGACCGGGCTTTGCCAGACATTCGGGATGGATTGAAGCCGGTTCAGCGCCGCATTCTTTATTCGATGAATAAGGATGGCAATACCTTTGACAAGAGCTACCGCAAGTCGGCCAAGTCTGTCGGGAACATCATGGGGAATTTCCATCCACACGGTGATAGTTCTATCTATGATGCTATGGTTCGTATGTCTCAGGATTGGAAAAATCGTGAGATTTTGGTCGAAATGCACGGTAATAACGGTTCTATGGACGGAGATCCACCTGCGGCTATGCGTTATACCGAGGCTCGCTTGTCTGAGATTGCTGGTTATCTTCTTCAGGATATCGAGAAAAAGACCGTTCCTTTTGCTTGGAACTTTGACGATACCGAGAAAGAGCCGACTGTTTTACCAGCAGCCTTTCCAAACCTTTTGGTTAATGGTTCGACTGGGATTTCAGCTGGATATGCGACAGATATTCCACCGCATAATTTAGCTGAGGTCATTGATGCTGCGGTTTACATGATTGACCACCCAACTGCCAAGGTTGATAAACTCATGGAATTCTTGCCTGGACCAGACTTCCCGACTGGAGGGATTATCCAGGGTCGTGATGAAATCAAGAAGGCTTACGAAACTGGTAAGGGGCGCGTGGTTGTTCGTTCCAAGACTGAGGTTGAAAAGCTAAAAGGTGGTAAGGAACAAATCGTTATTACTGAGATTCCTTATGAAATCAACAAGGCCAATCTGGTTAAGAAAATCGATGATGTTCGTGTCAATAATAAGGTAGCTGGTATTGCTGAAGTTCGTGATGAGTCTGACCGTGACGGTCTTCGTATCGCTATTGAACTTAAGAAAGACGCTAATACGGAGCTTGTTCTCAACTACCTATTTAAGTACACCGACCTACAAATCAACTACAACTTTAATATGGTGGCGATTGACAATTTCACCCCTCGTCAGGTTGGGATTGTTCCAATTCTGTCTAGCTACATCGCCCACCGTCGCGAAGTGATTTTGGCGCGTTCCCGCTTTGACAAGGAAAAGGCTGAGAAACGTCTCCATATTGTCGAAGGTTTGATTCGCGTGATTTCAATTTTGGATGAAGTCATTGCCCTTATCCGTGCTTCTGAGAATAAGGCGGACGCCAAGGAAAATCTCAAAGTTAGCTATGATTTTACGGAAGAACAGGCTGAGGCTATCGTAACCTTGCAACTGTACCGTTTGACCAATACAGATGTCGTTGTCTTGCAGGAAGAAGAAGCAGAACTTCGTGAAAAGATTGCCATGCTTGCGGCGATTATCGGTGATGAACGGACCATGTACAATCTCATGAAGAAAGAACTTCGTGAGGTTAAGAAGAAATTTGCCACTCCGCGTTTGAGTAGCTTGGAAGACACTGCGAAAGTAATCGAGATTGATACAGCTAGTCTGATTGCCGAGGAAGATACCTATGTCAGCGTGACCAAGGCAGGTTACATCAAGCGTACCAGCACACGTTCCTTTGCGGCATCCACTCTGGAAGAAATTGGCAAACGTGATGATGACCGTTTGATCTTTGTACAAGCTGCTAAGACAACACAGCATCTTTTGATGTTCACGACTCTTGGAAATGTCATCTATCGACCAATACATGAGTTGGCAGATACTCGCTGGAAGGACATTGGAGAGCATCTGAGCCAGACCATTACAAACTTCGAAACGAACGAAGAAATCCTCTATGTGGAAGTCGTGGATCAGTTTGATGATGCGACAACCTACTTTGCGGCGACTCGTCTCGGTCAAATCAAGCGTGTAGAACGCAAAGAATTCTCTCCATGGCGAACCTACAAGTCTAAGTCTGTCAAGTATGCCAAGTTGAAAGATGATACGGACCAGATTGTAGCAGTGGCTCCAATTAAACTGGATGATGTTCTTTTGATTAGCCAAAATGGTTATGCCCTGCGTTTCAATATCGAAGAGGTTCCAGTTGTCGGTGCTAAGGCTGCAGGTGTCAAGACTATGAATTTGAAAGAAGATGATGTCCTCCAATCTGCCTTTATCTGTAATACCTCATCCTTCTACCTCTTGACCCAACGTGGAAGTTTGAAACGTGTTTCTATTGACGAAATTCCGGCAACCAGCCGTGCCAAACGTGGGTTACAAGTTTTGCGTGAGCTAAAAAATAAACCGCATCGTGTCTTCTTGGCAGGAGCAGTTGCAGAGCAAGGATTTATAGGTGATCTCTTCAGTACAGATATGGAAGAGAACGACCAAACTCTGCTTGTTCAATCAAACAAAGGAACAATCTATGAAAGCCGATTGCAAGACTTGAACCTGTCAGAACGCACTAGCAACGGAAGCTTTATTTCTGATACTATTTCTGATGAAGAAGTTTTTGACGCTTATCTTAAAGAAGTATTTACAGAAGCCAAATAAGTGAAATGAAGAATCAGTTCTAAGAGCTGGTTCTTTTTTATTGAAGAAATTTTCTGAAAATTACAAAATATACTTGCTATTTTAGAAAAATAGTGTAGAATAAAAGAAATAGGTTTTTAGAATAAGGAGTGGAATATGACAGTAACGATTGATTGGGAAAACCTTGGTTTCTCCTATATGAAATTACCTTATCGCTATATTGCTCATTTTAAAAATGGACAATGGAATCAAGGAGAACTTACAGAAGATGCAACCTTGCATATTTCAGAGTCTTCTCCAAGTCTTCACTATGGTCAACAAGCCTTTGAAGGTTTGAAAGCTTACCGTACTAAGGATGGCAGTGTTCAACTGTTCCGTCCTGACGAAAATGCCAAACGCCTCCAACGTACTTGTGATCGTCTCTTGATGCCACAAGTTTCAACAGAAATGTTTGTAGAAGCTTGTAAGGCAGTTGTTCGTGCGAATGAAGAATACGTACCACCATACGGAACAGGTGGGACCCTATATCTTCGCCCTCTTTTGATTGGTGTTGGAGATATTATTGGGGTTAAACCAGCAGAAGAGTATATTTTCACCATCTTTGCCATGCCAGTTGGAAATTACTTTAAGGGTGGTTTGGTCCCAACCAACTTCTTGATTCAGGATGAATACGACCGTGCCGCTCCAAATGGTACTGGTGCGGCTAAGGTTGGTGGGAACTATGCTGCCAGTCTCTTGCCAGGGAAATTGGCTAAGTCACGTCATTTCTCAGATGTTATCTATCTAGACCCATCAACTCATACAAAGATTGAAGAAGTCGGATCAGCTAACTTCTTTGGAATTACAGCTGATAATGAATTTGTAACACCATTGAGTCCATCTATCTTGCCATCTATTACCAAGTACTCTTTGCTTTATTTGGCAGAACATCGCTTGGGCTTAACTCCTATTGAAGGAGATGTTCCAATTGATAACCTTGACCGTTTTGTAGAGGCAGGTGCCTGTGGAACAGCAGCGGTTATTTCTCCAATTGGAGGCATTCAGCACGGTGAGGATTTCCATGTATTCTATAGTGAAACAGAAGTAGGACCTGTGACTCGCAAACTCTATGATGAATTGACAGGTATTCAGTTTGGTGATATTGAAGCGCCAGAAGGTTGGATTGTAAAAGTAGATTAAAATAAACAAAAGGAGATTTTTGATGAAATCGAAAAAGTGGCTCTTAACAGCAGGAGTGGTCCTGAGTACAACAGCTCTTTTAGTGGCTTGTGGAAAAGCTGATAAAGAAGCAGATGCACCGACAACATTTTCATATGTCTATGCAGTAGATCCAGCATCTTTGGACTATAGTATAGCGACTCGTACATCTACAACAGATGTCATCGGGAACGTGGTTGATGGTTTGATGGAAAATGACCAATACGGAAATGTTATTCCTTCCTTGGCTGAAGATTGGTCTGTCTCAAAAGATGGTTTGACTTATACCTACAAACTACGTAAAGGAGTTAAATGGTACACTTCTGAAGGTGAAGAATATGCAGAAGTAACAGCCCATGACTTTGTAACAGGATTGAAACACGTAGCTGACGGTAAGTCAGACGGTGTCTCTCTCATCCAAAATTCAATCAAGGGCTTGGATGCCTACATGACTGGTGAGACCAATGATTTCTCTACAGTTGGTGTTAAGGCCTTGGACGATTATACAGTTGAATATACCCTAAACAAACCAGAAAGCTTCTGGAACTCTAAAGTCACCACAGCAACGATGTTGCCTGTAAATGAAGAGTTTTTGAAGGCGTCAGGTAAAGATTATGGAGCAGTTACTCCAGCAGGAATTCTCTACAATGGTCCTTATATCTTGAAGACCTTGACTTCTAAATCGTTAATTGAATACGAGAAAAACCCAAATTACTGGGATAAAGAAAAGGTAAAAATCGAGAAGATTAAATTGACTTACTACGATGGTTCTGATCAGGAATCGTTGATTCGTAGTTTCTCTTCTGGTGCCTATACGACAGCCCGTCTCTTCCCAAGTAGCTCAAACTTTGCTTCTACTTTAGAGCAATACGGAGATAAAATCACTTATAGCCCACAGGACTCAAGTAGTTATTACTTCACCTTTAACGTAAATCGTCAGTCATACAATAAAACTGCGAAAACAAGTGAGGAGCAAAAGACTTCTACAAAAGAAGCGATGCTTAATAAGGACTTCCGTCAAGCTATCAATTTTGCCTTCAACCGCCATTCTTATGCTGCTCAGTTAAATGGTGAAGATGGGGCGGACAAGATTATTCGTAACAGTTTAGTTCCAGATAACTTCGTGCAAGCAGGTGGTAAGAACTTTGGTCAAATCGCTCAAGCAGAGTTGGTGAACTACGGTGACCAATGGAAAGGTGTTGAGCTAGTTGACGGTAAGGATTCTATCTACAACCCTGACAAGGCTAAAGCTGCTTTCGAAAAAGCTAAGAAAGACTTGGAATCTAAAGGGGGAACATTCCCAATTCACTTGGATGTCCCAGTTGAACAAACAGATACCATCGCCGTTCAACAAAGCAACTCTTTCAAACAGTCTATCGAATCAACTCTTGGTGCTGAAAATGTTGTCATCGACGTTCTTCAAATGACAGATAATGAAAAGGAAACAATCACTTCTCAAGCGCGTGTTCCTTCTCAAAAAGACTATGATTTGAATAGTACAGGATGGGCTCCAAGTTATCAAGACCCAGCATCTTATTTAACTATCATGGATCCTAAATCAGGTTCTGCTATGAAACACCTAGGTATCACTAAAGGAAAAGACAAGGATGTCGTAGCGAAACTTGGTTTGGATCAGTATAAGAAATTATTAGATGATGCGGATTCAGAAACTACGAATCTTGAAGAGCGTTATGAAAAATATGCCAAGGCTCAAGCTTGGTTGACAGATAGTTCATTATTGATGCCGACAGCCTCATCTGGTGGTTCACCAGTTGTAAGTAATGTCGTGCCATTCTCAAAACCATACTCACAAGTTGGTATTAAAGGTGACCCATATATCTTTAAAGGAATGAAATTGCAAAAAGATATTGTTACAACAAAAGAATACGAAGAAGCACTGAAAAAATGGCAAAAAGAAAAATTGGAATCAAACGGTAAGTACCAAAAAGAACTAGAAAAACACATTAAGTAAAGCAGAAAACTCTATATCAGACATGGAATGATATAGAGTTTTTTCTTGCTAGTTTTTGGATTTTCTTGTAAAATAGAAAAAGTGAAGAGAGGTATGAAATGAGCAAGAAAGATAAAAAAATTGAAATTCAAATAGCAGATGCCAAGGTTAATGTAGGAAAAGACAGTTTTGAAGGTTATACATTGACTATCGGTAAAAAAGTTATCGGAGAAATTGCCGAATTAGATGGACAATTTGCCATTATAAAGAATGGGAATGTCGATAGTTTTTATAAAAAATTGGAAAAAGCTGTGGAAATTTTGATTGAAAATTATAATTTAGCAAAATAAGTCTTGTTTTTTTGAAATTTTCATGATATAATAGTCCATGTTGATTGTAGGAGAGATAGCGAAGAGGCTAAACGCGGCGGACTGTAAATCCGCTCCTTCGGGTTCGGGGGTTCGAATCCCTCTCTCTCCATTTCATCAATGGGGTATAGCCAAGCGGTAAGGCAAGGGACTTTGACTCCCTCATGCGTTGGTTCGAATCCAGCTACCCCAGTTCTTAGGTAATAATCAAGATAAAAAGCAAAATATCTTAGGGTATTTTATTTTTATAATTGAAAGACGTGAATGATATGAACATGTCCTTGCGGGTGCTTAGGAAAAAAATTATAAGTATGTCAAGTTTAAGAAAAACTTGATTGTTGGAGGATTTTTTAGATGAACGAATTTGAAGATTTGCTAAATAGCGTTAGCCAAGTTGAGACTGGTGATGTTGTTAGTGCTGAAGTATTGACAGTTGATGCGACTCAAGCTAACGTTGCAATCTCTGGAACTGGTGTTGAAGGTGTCTTGACTCTTCGCGAATTGACAAACGATCGCGATGCAGATATCAATGACTTTGTTAAAGTAGGAGAAGTATTGGATGTTCTTGTACTTCGTCAAGTAGTTGGTAAAGATACTGATACAGTTACATACCTTGTATCTAAAAAACGCCTTGAAGCTCGCAAAGCATGGGACAAACTTGTTGGCCGCGAAGAAGAAGTTGTTACTGTTAAAGGAACTCGTGCCGTTAAAGGTGGACTTTCAGTAGAATTTGAAGGTGTTCGTGGGTTTATCCCAGCTTCAATGTTGGATACTCGTTTCGTACGTAACACTGAGCGTTTTGTAGGTCAAGAATTTGATGCTAAAATCAAAGAAGTTGACGCTAAAGAAAACCGCTTCATCCTTTCACGTCGTGAAGTTGTTGAAGCAGCTACAGCAGCAGCTCGCGCTGAAGTATTCGGTAAATTGGCTGTTGGTGATGTAGTAACTGGTAAAGTTGCACGTATTACAAGCTTCGGTGCTTTCATCGACCTTGGTGGTGTTGATGGATTGGTTCACTTGACTGAATTGTCACATGAACGTAACGTATCACCAAAATCAGTTGTAACTGTTGGTGAAGAAATTGAAGTGAAAATCCTTGATCTTAACGAAGAAGAAGGACGTGTATCACTTTCACTTAAAGCAACAACACCTGGACCATGGGATGGCGTTGAGCAAAAATTGGCTAAAGGTGATGTAGTAGAAGGAACAGTTAAACGTTTGACTGACTTCGGTGCATTTGTTGAAGTATTGCCAGGTATCGATGGACTTGTTCATGTATCACAAATTTCACACAAACGTATTGAAAATCCAAAAGAAGCTCTTAAAGTTGGTCAAGAAGTTCAAGTTAAAGTTCTTGAAGTTAATGCAGATGCAGAGCGCGTATCACTTTCTATCAAAGCTCTTGAAGAGCGTCCAGCTCAAGAAGAAGGACAAAAAGAAGAAAAACGTGCTGCTCGTCCACGTCGTCCAAAACGTCAAGAAAAACGTGATTTCGAACTTCCAGAAACACAAACAGGATTCTCAATGGCTGACTTGTTCGGTGATATCGAACTTTAATCAAATTGAAAATTCACAAAATCCTTTGTTTACTAAACAAGGGATTTTTCTTTTTTCTGTAAACCTTTTTTGATATAATAGTTCTATGTTAGAATCAGAAAAACAATCACGTTATCAAATGTTAAATGAAGAGCTCTCTTTTTTATTGGAAGGCGAAACCAATGTTTTGGCTAATCTTTCCAATGCCAGTGCTCTTCTAAAATCACGCTTTCCTAATACCGTATTTGCAGGCTTTTATCTGTTCGATGGAAAGGAATTGGTTTTAGGTCCTTTCCAAGGAGGTGTTTCCTGCATCCGTATTGCACTAGGCAAGGGTGTTTGTGGTGAGGCAGCCTACTTTCAGGAAACTGTTCTGGTTGGTGATGTAACAACTTATCCCAACTATATTTCTTGTGATAGTCGAGCTAAAAGTGAAATTGTTGTGCCGATGGTAAAGAATGGTCAATTACTTGGAGTTCTGGATTTGGATTCTTCAGAGATTGATGATTATGATGCTATGGACCGAGATTATTTGGAACAATTTGTCGCTATTTTGCTTGAAAAGACAGAATGGGACTTTACAATGTTTGGGGAGAAAGCCTAATGTATCAAGCACTTTATCGAAAATATAGAAGTCAAAATTTCTCCCAGTTGGTTGGTCAAGAAGTTGTGGCTAAGACTCTTAAACAAGCGGTGGAGCAAGAGAAAATAAGTCATGCCTATCTTTTTTCTGGTCCACGTGGAACGGGAAAAACCAGTGTAGCTAAGATTTTTGCCAAAGCTATGAACTGTCCAAATCAAGTGGGGGGGGAACCTTGTAATAACTGTTATATTTGTCAAGCAGTGACAGATGGTAGTTTAGAAGATGTCATTGAAATGGATGCGGCTTCTAATAATGGGGTAGATGAAATTCGTGAAATTCGTGATAAATCTACCTACGCCCCTAGTCTTGCCCGTTATAAGGTTTATATCATAGACGAGGTTCACATGCTGTCTACAGGGGCTTTTAATGCCCTCCTAAAGACGCTGGAAGAACCAACACAGAATGTAGTCTTTATTTTGGCTACTACTGAATTGCACAAGATTCCTGCTACTATTCTATCTCGTGTGCAACGTTTTGAGTTTAAATCAATTAAGACACAGGATATTAAGGAACATATCCACTATATCTTAGAAAAAGAAAATATCAGTTCTGAACCAGAGGCTGTGGAAATCATTGCCAGACGGGCTGAAGGTGGAATGCGGGACGCCTTGTCTATTTTGGATCAAGCCCTGAGTTTGACACAGGGAAATGAATTGACGACTGCCATCTCTGAAGAAATTACTGGCACCATTAGCCTATCAGCCTTGGATGATTATGTGGCTGCCTTGTCTCAACAGGATGTTACCAAGGCCTTGTCTTGCTTAAATCTTCTTTTTGATAATGGTAAGAGCATGACCCGTTTTGTGACCGATCTTTTGCACTATTTAAGAGACTTGTTAATTGTTCAAACAGGTGGAGAAAACACTCATCATAGTCCAGTCTTTGTAGAAAATTTGGCACTTCCTCAAGAAAATCTGTTTGAAATGATTCGCTTAGCGACAGTGAGTTTAGCAGATATTAAGTCTAGTTTGCAGCCCAAGATTTATGCTGAGATGATGACTATTCGTTTGACGGAAATTAAACCTGAACCAGCTCTTTCAGGAGCGGTTGAACATGAAATTGCTTCGTTGAGACAGGAAATTGCCCGTCTCAAACAAGAACTTGCAAATGTGGGAACTGTAGCCAAGCCAACAAGTCCAGTACCTACCCGCCCAGCAGCAGGCCAGACAGTCTATCGTGTGGATCGCAATAAAGTGCAATCTATCTTGCAAGAGGCTGTCGAAAATCCTGATTTAGCACGTCAAAATCTGATTCGCTTACAGAATGCCTGGGGAGAGGTGATTGAAAGTCTAGGAGGCCCTGATAAGGCTTTGCTAGTTGGTTCTCAACCGGTTGCGGCCAATGAACACCATGCTATTCTTGCTTTTGAGTCTAACTTCAATGCTGGTCAAACCATGAAACGAGACAATCTCAACACCATGTTTGGCAATATCCTCAGTCAGGCAGCAGGTTTTTCACCTGAGATTTTAGCCATTTCCATGGAGGAATGGAAAGAAGTTCGCGCAGCCTTTTCAGCCAAAGCCAAATCTTCTCAAACTGAAAAAGAAGCAGAAGAAAACCTGATTCCAGAAGGATTTGAATTTTTGGCTGATAAAGTGAAGGTAGAGGAAGACTAAAGAAAGATTTCATGATACAATAAGTTTATGAATAGACAACAATTTATTATTATGGCGCTGTTTACAGCTGCTGAGACCTATTTTTTCAATGAAGCCTGGATGACGGGGCGCTATATTATGGCAGCCTTTTGGGCCATTTTGCTCTTCAGAAATTTTCGAGTCAGTTATGTGATGGGCAAAATCGTCGATGTCATTGACCAACATTTAAAAGGAAAAGACTAGCCCTCAGCTTCCAGACAAAATCAAAGCCTTTTAGGCTTTTTTTTGTTATACTATAAAAGTATATTTATTGACCTTTTACTCTATTTCTGGGGAAATCAGACGTTTTTCTAGTAAGTACTGTAAAGGTCTTGAAAAAGAAAGGAACTATCATGTCAGTATTAGAGATCAAAGATCTTCACGTTGAGATTGAAGGAAAAGAAATTTTAAAAGGGGTTAACCTGACCCTGAAAACAGGCGAAATTGCCGCTATCATGGGACCAAATGGTACTGGTAAATCGACTCTTTCTGCCGCTATCATGGGAAATCCAAACTATGAAGTAACCAAAGGTGAAGTCTTGTTTGATGGCGTAAACATCCTTGAGTTGGAAGTGGACGAGCGTGCGCGTATGGGACTTTTCCTTGCTATGCAATACCCATCAGAAATTCCTGGAATTACTAACGCTGAATTTCTTCGTGCAGCCATGAATGCTGGTAAAGAAGATGATGAAAAGACTTCAGTTCGTGAGTTCATCACTAAACTAGACGAGAAGATGGAATTGCTCAACATGAAAGAAGAAATGGCAGAGCGTTACCTCAACGAAGGTTTCTCTGGTGGTGAGAAAAAACGTAATGAGATTCTTCAACTTTTGATGTTGGAACCAACATTCGCTCTTCTTGATGAGATTGACTCTGGCCTTGATATTGATGCCCTTAAAGTTGTTTCTAAAGGTGTTAATGCCATGCGTGGTGAAGGCTTTGGTGCTATGATTATCACTCACTACCAACGTCTTTTGAACTACATCACACCAGATGTGGTACACGTGATGATGGAAGGTCGTGTTGTTCTTTCTGGCGGTCCAGAATTGGCTGCGCGTTTGGAACGTGAAGGATACGCAAAACTAGCTGAAGAACTTGGCTACGACTACAAGGAAGAATTGTAATTCCCTCGTGTCTTTTAGGAGAAGTAAATGACTAAAGAAAATATTAAACTTTTTTCAGAAATGCACGCTGAACCAAGCTGGTTGGCTGATCTCCGTCAAAAAGCTTTTGACAAGATTGATACTTTGGAATTACCAGATATTGAGCGTGTCAAATTCCACCGTTGGAATCTGGGTGATGGAACGATTACAGAAAGTGAGCCCTCAGCAAATGTCCCAGATTTCACTGCACTAGATAATCACTTGAAGTTGGTGCAAGTAGGAACTCAAACTGTTTTTGAGCAAATTCCAGTTGAGTTGGCTGAACAGGGTGTCGTCTTTACAGATTTTCACTCAGCTTTAGAAGAAATTCCAGAGCTTATTGAGGAATTCTTCATGTCATCTGTCAAGTATGACGATGATAAGTTGGCAGCCTACCATACAGCTTATTTCAATAGTGGTGCCGTTCTCTACATTCCTGATAATGTTGAGATTAAAGAACCAATCGAAGGAATTTTCTATCAAGACAGCGATAGCGATGTGCCGTTTAACAAGCATATTATGATTATCGCTGGTAAAAATTCTAAGATTAGTTATCTGGAGCGTTTAGAGTCACGCGGTGAAGGAAGTGCCAAAGCAACTGCTAATATCACAGTAGAAGTAATAGCACGTTCTGGAGCTCAAGTCAAATTTGCTGCGATCGACCGTCTAGGTGAAAACGTCACTGCCTACATTAGCCGTCGTGGTAAATTAGGTAACGATGCAAGCATTGACTGGGCAATTGGTGTCATGAACGAAGGGAATGTCGTTGCGGATTTTGATAGCGACTTGATTGGTAACGGTAGCCATGCCGACCTTAAAGTTGTAGCTCTTTCAAGTGGCCGTCAGGTACAAGGGATTGATACCCGAGTAACTAACTATGGTTGCAACTCAATCGGAAATATCCTCCAACATGGGGTTATTCTTGAAAAAGCAACCTTGACATTCAATGGTATTGGCCACATTATCAAGGGAGCTAAGGGAGCAGATGCGCAACAAGAGAGCCGTGTTCTCATGCTTTCAGACCAAGCGCGTTCAGATGCCAATCCAATTCTTTTGATTGATGAAAATGACGTAACTGCAGGACACGCGGCTTCTATCGGTCAGGTAGATCCAGAAGACATGTACTACCTCATGAGCCGTGGCTTGGATAAGGCAACTGCAGAACGTTTGGTTGTTCGTGGTTTCCTTGGATCTGTTATCGTTGAGATTCCAGTCAAGGAAGTTCGTGATGAAATGATTGCAACTATCGAAGAAAAATTGTCAAAACGCTAAGGGGTAGCCTATGTTAGATGTAGAAGTGATTCGCAAGGATTTTCCAATTTTGGACCAGATTGTCAACGATGAACCATTGGTCTATTTGGACAATGCTGCGACGACACAAAAACCACTAGCAGTTCTGGAGACGATTAACCGATACTATGAGCAAGACAATGCCAATGTTCACCGTGGGGTCCATACATTGGCTGAAAGGGCGACAGCTTCTTATGAGGCAGCTCGTGAAACCATTCGTAAGTTTATCAATGCAGGCTCTACAAAGGAAGTTCTCTTTACTAGAGGAACGACAACCAGTCTTAACTGGGTAGCGCGTTATGCTGAGGAAGTCTTGACTGAGGGAGACCAGGTTTTGATTTCTGTCATGGAACACCATTCCAACATCATTCCTTGGCAGGAAGCCTGCCGCAAGACTGGAGCTGAGCTTGTCTATGTCTATCTCAAGGATGGAGCTCTGGATATGGATGATTTGCGAGTTAAATTGACTGATAGAGTCAAGTTTGTCTCCCTAGCTCACGCCTCAAATGTTCTTGGTGTGGTCAATCCAATCAAAGAAATCGCTCAAATGGCCCACCAAGTTGGTGCCATAATGGTGGTGGATGGTGCTCAATCTACGCCTCATATGAAGATTGATGTCCAGGACTTGGATGTGGACTTCTTTGCCTTTTCAGGTCACAAGATGGCTGGTCCGACTGGTATCGGTGTTCTTTATGGCAAAGAAAAGTATCTGGAACAAATGTCACCAGTTGAGTTTGGTGGAGAGATGATTGATTTCGTCTATGAGCAAGCTGCTAGTTGGAAGGAATTGCCTTGGAAATTCGAGGCAGGAACTCCCAATATGGCAGGTGCAATCGGACTTGCTGCGGCAGTAGATTATCTTGAAAAGATTGGTATGGATGCCATTGAAGCCCATGAACAAGAATTGATCGCATACGTCTATCCAAAACTGCAGGCGATTGAAGGATTGACCATTTATGGTTCACAGGACTTGGCTCAACGGTCAGGTGTCATTGCCTTTAACCTAGGTGATCTTCATCCGCACGATCTTGCGACTGCTTTGGATTATGAAGGAGTGGCTGTTCGAGCAGGTCACCATTGCGCTCAACCCTTGCTCCAGTATTTGGATGTTCCAGCGACAGCTCGTGCAAGTTTTTATATCTACAATACCAAGGCAGATTGCGACAAGCTAGTCGATGCCTTACAAAAGACAAAGGAGTTTTTCAATGGCACTTTCTAAACTAGATAGCCTTTATATGGCAGTGGTAGCGGACCATTCGAAAAATCCACATCACCAAGGGAAATTGGATGATGCTGAACAAATCAGTCTCAACAATCCGACCTGTGGAGATGTTATCAATCTCTCTGTCAAGTTTGATGCAGAGAATCGTTTGGAAGATATCGCTTTTCTAAACTCAGGTTGTACCATCTCAACTGCCTCTGCTAGCATGATGACAGATGCCGTTTTTGGAAAAACCAAACAAGAAATTTTAGAGCTTGCGACTATTTTTTCTGAAATGGTTCAAGGGCAAAAAGATGAGCGTCAAGACCAACTTGGAGACGCAGCCTTCTTGTCAGGTGTTGCTAAATTCCCTCAACGAATTAAGTGTGCAACCCTAGCCTGGAATGCCCTGAAGAAAACAATTGAAAATTAAGAAAATAACTAAGACAAGTTTCTTTTGTCTTATGAATCAGTAGAAATGAAGAATGAAAGAAAGGATATTATGGCTGAAGAAAGAGTAGAACCAAAACCAATTGACCTTGGTGAATATAAATTTGGTTTCCATGATGATGTAGAGCCTGTCCTATCGACAGGAAAAGGATTGAATGAAGATGTCATTCGTGAACTATCAGCTGCAAAGGGAGAACCTGAGTGGATGTTAGAGTTCCGTTTGAAGTCTTATGAAACCTTCAAAAAAATGCCTATGCAAACTTGGGGAGCAGACTTGTCAGAGATTGACTTTGATGATTTGATCTACTACCAAAAACCATCTGATAAACCAGCCCGTTCTTGGGATGATGTTCCTGAAAAAATTAAAGAAACCTTTGAACGTATCGGGATTCCTGAAGCAGAACGTGCATATCTAGCTGGTGCCTCTGCCCAGTATGAGTCAGAAGTGGTTTACCACAACATGAAGGAAGAGTTCCAGAAATTGGGGATTATCTTTACAGATACGGATTCTGCCCTCAAGGAATACCCAGACTTGTTTAAACAATACTTTGCTAAGTTGGTACCGCCGACAGATAACAAGTTGGCTGCCCTTAACTCAGCAGTATGGTCAGGTGGAACCTTTATCTACGTACCAAAAGGGGTCAAAGTGGATATTCCACTTCAAACTTACTTCCGTATCAACAACGAAAATACTGGTCAGTTTGAACGTACCTTGATTATCGTTGATGAGGGAGCAAGTGTCCACTACGTAGAGGGCTGTACAGCACCAACTTATTCAAGTAACAGCTTGCATGCTGCCATTGTAGAAATCTTTGCTTTGGATGGAGCTTATATGCGTTATACGACTATTCAAAACTGGTCTGATAACGTCTATAACTTGGTAACAAAGCGTGCTAAGGCTCAAAAGGATGCCACTGTTGAGTGGATTGATGGTAACTTGGGTGCAAAGACTACTATGAAATACCCATCTGTTTACCTTGATGGAGAAGGGGCGCGTGGTACTATGCTCTCTATCGCTTTTGCCAATGCAGGGCAACACCAGGATACTGGAGCTAAGATGATCCACAACGCTCCACATACAAGCTCGTCTATCGTGTCTAAATCCATCGCTAAAGGTGGAGGAAAGGTTGACTACCGTGGACAGGTAACCTTCAACAAGAACTCTAAGAAATCTGTTTCTCACATCGAGTGTGATACCATTATCATGGATGACTTGTCAGCATCAGATACCATTCCGTTTAACGAAATTCACAACTCACAAGTCGCTTTAGAACACGAAGCTAAGGTATCTAAGATTTCAGAAGAGCAACTCTATTACCTCATGAGCCGTGGATTGTCAGAATCTGAAGCAACTGAGATGATTGTCATGGGATTTGTAGAACCATTTACAAAAGAGCTTCCAATGGAATATGCTGTTGAGCTGAACCGTTTGATTAGCTATGAAATGGAAGGATCAGTTGGGTAAAACTTGATTTTAGATTTACCCAAGGTCAAGAACTTTGAAGATGAACTTGTAACAAAAAAATCGCGGTCTAAAATCGCGATTTTTTTATAATTTTTCGTTGATGAAGCGGATAAACTGATTCCACCAAACTTTTAAGAAGAAGGCTTTTTCAACTTTCTTTTCTGCTACCATTTCAAAACTAGGACGTTCTGTAGTGATGTAACCTTGACCAATCAAATCATTGTCTTCATAAGTTAAATGACCAACCACTGTTCCGGCTTCAAGTGGTGCTGGGATTGCTTTAGAATCAGGTGTGAATTGAACAGATTGAGAAGATTGACTCCCAACACGTTCAATTAGAGAGATATCATCTTTAGCAACGGCAGTGACCATATTTTCTTTTCCATCTTGTACAGGGGCTTTGCTATCTTGGTAGGCATCGCCTTTTTGAACGATTTTGCGAAGTGTGAATGTAGAAGAGATATAATCCATTAGTGAAGATGTAGCTGTGAAGCGAGCGTAAGGATTATTGTCTTGATGATCTGCATTCAAAACAACTGTGATAACCCTCATTCCTTTTTCGACAGTAGTACCAACAAAAGATTCTCCAGCTTTGTCTGTTGTTCCTGTCTTAAGGCCATCAAAACCACCGCGATAAGCAGGCATACCCTCTAACATGTAGTTGGTAGAAGTGATTGTCATTCCAGCAAAAGTAGAAGAAGGTTTTTTCGTGATTTCTAAAACTTGTGGGTATTTTTTGATGAGGTTGCGAGCAACGATAGCGACATCATAAGCACTGAGCTTATTTTCGTCATCTTTTTTAGATCCTGGGTAAATGTTATCCCCTAGAGTCTCATTGTTAAGACCCGTCGTATTAACAACAGTGGCATCCTGAATTCCCCATTCCAAGAGTTTTGCCCGCATCATATCGACAAAATCTTTTTCTGAGCCAGCAATTTTCTCAGCTAGGGCAATAGCGGCACTGTTAGCACTGGATACTAATGTTGCTTCCAGTAGCTGCTCAACGGTATAATTACGAGCCTCCATAGGAACGTTACTCGCTTCAGAATTTGTCGTTAATTTGTAAGGATAGTCAGAAATATCTACTGGGGTAGATAGTGTAATACTTCCGTTTTCCAAGGCTTCATAGACAAGATAAACTGTAAGTAGTTTTGTTATAGAAGCAATTTCGACAGGTTGAGTTGCTTCTTTTTCATAGAGAATTTTGCCCGTATTTGCCTCAACAGCAATCGCATGTTTAGCAGTAATATTAAAATCTTGTGCAGCAACAGTAGAAGCTGACCCAATAAGGGATAGGCTTAGTAGAGTTAAAATGATTTTTTTCATAGTAAATTTATTCTAACATAAAGAAAAAAATATTCCCAGTTTCATGATAGAAGAAAGAAGCTTTTTTGAAAGTATGGTAAAATAGATGAATGGAGGTAGCTCATGTTTCGTAAGAATAAATTATTTTTTTGGACCAGTGAGATTTTATTATTAACAATCATTTTTTATCTATGGAGAGAGATGGGGGCGATTATCACGCCTTTTGTAAGCGTAGCGAACACCATCATGATTCCATTTTTATTGGGTGGTTTTTTATACTATTTGACCAATCCTATTGTGAATTTTTTACAAAAGTATTTCAAAATTAATCGTATCATTGGTATTCTATTAACCTTGTGTGCCTTGGTCTGGGGCCTTGTTATTGGGGTAGTCTATTTCTTACCGATTTTGATTAATCAGTTGACCAGCTTGATTGCGACTAGCCAGACTATCTATAGTCGTTTACAAGATTTGATTGTGGATTTATCGACTTATCCAGCCTTTCAAAATTTAGATATTCAAGCGACTATTCAACAGTTAAACCTATCCTATGTAGATATTTTACAAAATATCCTAAATAGCGTTACCAATAGTGTCGGAAGTGTCCTATCTGCTCTCTTTAGTACCGTTTTGATTATTATCATGACCCCTGTGTTTTTGGTTTATTTTTTGTTAGATGGTCACAAATTTTTACCGATGCTTGAGCGCACTGTTTTAAAGAGAGATAAGTTGCATATTGCAGGTCTCTTAAAGAATTTGAATGCGACAATTGCTCGATATATTAGTGGAGTCGCAATTGATGCGATTATTATCGGTTGTTTGGCCTTTATCGGATATAGCGTGATTGGTTTGAAATACGCTTTGGTCTTTGCCATCTTTTCAGGATTGGCCAATCTCATTCCTTATGTGGGACCAAGTATTGGTTTGATTCCTATGATCATCGCAAATATATTCACTGATCCCCATAGAATGCTGATTGCAGTGATTTATATGCTCGTTGTTCAGCAGGTAGATGGTAATATCTTATATCCTCGAATCGTAGGAAGTGTTATGAAGGTTCATCCAATCACGATTTTAGTGTTACTTTTGTTATCAAGCAATATCTATGGGGTCATTGGCATGATTGTCGCAGTACCAACCTATTCTATCTTAAAAGAGATTTCTAAGTTCTTATCTCGCTTGTATGAAAATCATAAAATAATGAAAGAAAGAGAAAGACAATTAGCTAAGTAAAAGTCAGGAATTCCTGATTTTTCTTTTTATTTAGCCAAGTGATAGGAGTGGGAGTGTCGTTTAGATTAGTAGATTAAGAATAATTCACAAAAACTTTGTAAAACACTTGCAATTTAGCTGAAATTTGATAAAATAGTAAGGAAAGTTAGACTGTATTGCCTACTGTCTATCTATAAAATATATTTTATTGGAGGCTTTTACTCAAATGGCAAAAGAAAAATACGATCGTAGTAAACCACACGTTAACATTGGTACTATCGGACACGTTGACCACGGTAAAACTACCCTAACTGCAGCTATCACAACTGTTTTGGCACGTCGCTTGCCTTCATCAGTTAACCAACCTAAAGACTATGCGTCTATCGATGCTGCTCCAGAAGAACGCGAACGCGGTATCACTATCAACACTGCGCACGTTGAGTACGAAACTGAAAAACGTCACTACGCTCACATCGACGCTCCAGGACACGCGGACTACGTTAAAAACATGATCACTGGTGCCGCTCAAATGGACGGTGCTATCCTTGTAGTAGCTTCAACTGACGGACCAATGCCACAAACTCGTGAGCACATCCTTCTTTCACGTCAGGTTGGTGTTAAACACCTTATCGTCTTCATGAACAAAGTTGACTTGGTTGACGACGAAGAATTGCTTGAATTGGTTGAAATGGAAATCCGTGACCTATTGTCAGAATATGACTTCCCAGGTGACGATCTTCCAGTTATCCAAGGTTCAGCTCTTAAAGCCCTTGAAGGTGACACTAAATACGAAGACATCGTTATGGAATTGATGAACACAGTTGATGAGTACATCCCAGAACCAGAACGTGACACTGACAAACCATTGCTTCTTCCAGTCGAAGACGTATTCTCAATCACTGGACGTGGTACAGTTGCTTCAGGACGTATCGACCGTGGTATCGTTAAAGTCAACGACGAAATCGAAATCGTTGGTATCAAAGAAGAAACTCAAAAAGCAGTTGTTACTGGTGTTGAAATGTTCCGTAAACAACTTGACGAAGGTCTTGCCGGAGATAACGTAGGTGTCCTTCTTCGTGGTATTCAACGTGACGAAATCGAACGTGGACAAGTTATCGCTAAACCAGGTTCAATCAACCCACACACTAAATTCAAAGGTGAAGTTTACATCCTTACTAAAGAAGAAGGTGGACGTCACACTCCATTCTTCAACAACTACCGTCCACAATTCTACTTCCGTACTACTGACGTTACAGGTTCAATCGAACTTCCAGCAGGTACTGAAATGGTAATGCCTGGTGATAACGTGACAATCGACGTTGAGTTGATCCACCCAATCGCCGTAGAACAAGGTACTACATTCTCTATCCGTGAAGGTGGACGTACTGTTGGTTCAGGTATGGTTACAGAAATCGAAGCTTAATTCGATTTAGTTCCCAGAAGAACAATTATTTAAGTCAGACACTAAAAGAATCTTGCTTTGCAAGGTTCTTTTTTCTGATATTGAACTAATACTCTTTGAAAATCAAATTCAACCCACGTCAGCGTCACCTTGCCGTACTCAAGTACAGCCTGCGGATAGCTTCCTAGTTTGCTCTTTGATTTTCATTGAGTATAAAATTGAAGAATGGTAAACAAAAAAGCTCTATACACCTGATGTGCATAGAGCAATGGGGATTATTTGATATAGAGTTCTTGATTTTTTAGGACAATTTCACGTACACTCGCAAATTTCTTGAGTTTTTTAAGTTCTTCTGGATGGGTTACGAGAGTGATAACATAACCTTCCTTGCCCATACGGCCAGTACGCCCAGCACGGTGAGTGTAAGTTTCGATATCTCTAGGAACATCAAAGTTTACGACGCATTCTAGGCTATCGATATCAATTCCACGAGCCAAAAGGTCAGTTGCAAGGAGTAGGGTTAGTTGCCTATCTTTAAACTTTTCTAAGATGACTTTTCTAAATTTGACATTAACATCACTAGCGAGGGAAACAGCCAAGATATCACGATACTGTAATTTTTCTTCTACACTTCCAAGGTCTGACAGGCTGTTAAAGAAGACTAGTCCGCGGAAATCCTCAACATGAGCCAGTTTTCGTAGCAGATCAATTCGGTGACGTTGATCTACCTGCATGTAGAAGTGCTGGATGTTGTCCAATTTTTGGTCAGAGAGATCAATGGTACGTGTATTAGGCGAAATCTTTTCTTGGTCAAACTTGGTTGTCGCACTCATATAGACGAGTTGGTGGTCACGCGGTGCGTAGTGAGTGATTTTCTCGACAAAGTGAATCTGAGAATCATCTAGCAATTGGTCAAATTCATCCAGGATGATGGTTTCCACATTCATCATCTTGATTTTTTTCAATTTAATTAGTTCAAAGATACGGCCAGGGGTTCCAATCAGAATTTCTGGTCCTTTCTTTAGGCGTTCAATCTGGCGTTTCTGACTCGAACCTGATAAGAAGAGTTGGGCAGTTAAGCCGATAGCTTCTGACCACGTTTTACATACATCAAAAATCTGTCCAGCAAGTTCCGTGTTTGGTGCTAGAATCAAGAGTTGTTGGGCTTTTTTCTTTTGTAGTCTGAGAAGACTTGGTAGGAGATAAGCTAGGGTCTTGCCAGTTCCTGTTGGACTGACTCCTAGGAGGTTTTCTCCAGCAAGAAGAGGATCAAATAGTTGGGTTTGAATGGGGGTGAATTCTTGGAAACCGAGTTGGTCACTCAGTTCTTGCCATTCAGTCGGTAGTTTAGTTTTCATTTTTCTGCCTCAAATCTAATGCCAGCAGTCTGGCGCATAGTATATAGTAGCTCATGAACTGAACTTGCATCTTCCAGCCAAGTTTGGTAGAGATTCAGATCTGGTTGCTGGATCATGTGTGCAAATGCACCGACTTCCTCAGTCATCGTATGAGGAGCCTGTTGGATAGGGAGTTGGATTTGATTGCCTTGATGGTCGGTAAAAATAGCTGAGCTGACATGTTCGATGGTGTTGAGGGTCAAGGTACCATCTGTCGTATAAATCTCGCAAGGGAGATTGGAAGTGATGTTTTTTCCAGCCTTGATATGAACTTGAAAGTCTGGGTAGAAGAGGATACCATCACCATTTAGGTCAATGCTATTGTCAAGCTGTTGAGCTTGATAAGTCGCGTCCTGAGACTTTCCAAAGAGACGAACGGTAGCGTAGAGGGGATAAATCCCCAAATCCATAAGAGCTCCACCAGCAAAACGGTCTGAGAAGACATTTGGTGTCTCCCCAGTCAACAAGTTAGGCATTTTGGAAGAATACTTGGCATAGTTGAAATCTGCTCCCAAAATTTGTTTGTCTGCTAGAAAGTTTTTGATGATAGTGAAAGCTTTTTCATGGTAATTGCGAGCTGCTTCGAAGATAAAACAGTGATTTTTCTCAGCTGTATGTCTCAAATCTACCCATTCTTGTGGCTGAGTGACAGCTGGCTTTTCAAGAATAACATGTTTACCAGCAGACAAGGCAGCCCTTGCCTGAGCAAAATGCAAGGAGTTTGGACTGGCAATATAGACCACATCAAAGGAGTTCTTGAAGAAGTCCTCTACTTGATCAAAGAGTTGAATACTCTGATAGCGAGAAGCAAAGGTTGCCGCAGTTTCTAGTTTTCTAGAATAGACTGCGACCAGCTGGTATTTTCCACTAGCATGGGCTGCTTCTATGAAGTGGTGGCTGATAGCCCCTGTTCCGATGACACCTAATTTAAGCATAGTTACTCCTTTTCCGATTTCAAATCCTTCTTTCATTATAACATAGATAGACGGGACTATCCAACAGAGGGGAACTTCTAAAACTAACTTCCAGTTTTGGGAGAGAGATGGAAGTTACTTTGAGAAGTTACGAGTAAAAGAAAAGGTAACTTCTAAAACTAACTTCCAGTTTCCCACAACCTAGCTTTTAGTATGAGAAAAATGCGTGAAATCAGTGGAAATCCGTCTTAGACTAACTTCCACTGGTTTTCTTTTTCTTGATATATAAGGGTTCAAAAGCGAAAAGACTCAGAAAAAAGTGCACGACAAATAGCCCTAAAACAGAGTCGTCTTAGAGTAAATTCCAGTTGCTAGCGTTTAGTGTGAGACTTTTCGATGGTGATAAGATGTGTAGTTAGAGGGGAAAATTCCCTTTATTTCAATAAATCAGGTGATAAGTGTGTGTCTTCTGGTTTGACAAATTGGCAACCCAGAAGAGCAGCGATGTCCTCGCCAAAGGTGAAGGTGAAGACGTCGTAAGCAGATTTTCCTTGAAACTCTTCTCGTTTCAAGGAATTGACATGGGAAATGACTAGATTGACGTCTTTCTGAGTCAGTTGGTCAAAGGAAGTGCCCTTGGGAAGAATGGCTCGCAAAACCGTATGGTTCTTCTCAATCCGCCCCTTCTGGTCAGGACGGCTAGGGTCGCAGAAGTAGAGGTGAGACTTCCCATCAATGTCTCGCTCAAGCTCCTCCACATAGGCGAACTCAGATCCGTTGTCTGTGAGAATGACAGGGAACAGCTGATGGAACGCATACCCTCCGTCCATGACTCTTTCTTTCAAAGCTGCGAATTTAGTGGCGACTTCCAGAGCAGTCTTGTTGTCCAAAAGCAAGGCGAAGAGGAAATTACAGAAGGAAACGTTGAAGGTGAGCAGTAGCTTTCCACCAGGTCTGCCGATGACCGTGTCCATTTCCAACCATTTGAAGAAATCATCAGTTTCTCGTAACTCTTGGAAATCTTGATAGGTCCGCCCAATTTTCAGCTCTTTGGGAATAGCTACTTTTCTGGATTTTCTGCGTTCCTTGAACGTGACCATCCGAGGGAAATCAATGGGCTTGGCTGTCAGATAGCCCAGCTTGGCATGCCGATACACCGTAGCTTTCGACACAGGTAGGTTATGTGTCTGAATGATATGGTAGATGCTTTGTTTCTTCTGGATGCCTTGGGTTAAGATCTTGTCCATCTGATAAAAACTTTCCTTGTTTAGGGGAATGCCCTGTCTGGATTCCCTCAACATAGTCTCGTACTGCTCCTGTGCCTTTTTCGCGTAGTAAAGATAGCGGTTAAACCCACAATCCGTCCTCTTTTTTGGACAGTTGTTACAGACATAAGGAGCTTTTTTGAGAAGAGGGCAATCCGTGCAATCAGATTTGACGGATGTTGGATGCATGATGCGATTGCGCTTGATTTCCTTTGAAATCGTTGACGGGTCTTTCCCCATCTTCTCAGCGATGGAACGGAAAGTCTCCTGTTGGCTGATTCCAGTTTGGATGTCAATACGGTCTTCTAGAGTGAGATGTTTTTGTTTTTTCGTCATGAGGTACCTCCTCACGAAAAGTCTCAGACTTAATTCTAGCATAATTCATCGTCTGAGACTAACTTCCAGTTTTGGGAGAGAGATGGAAGTTACTTTGAGAAGTTACGGAGTAAAAGAAAAAGCTTCATTTTAGGTGTTATTACTTGTAAGAAAATAGGAGATATGCTATACTTGAAGAGTTGACTATGCACGATCCTGTGCAACCGCACGAACATCGTTGCTTGATTATTCAAGTTTAAGTGGTTCGTCCCACGATGCTAGGCGAGTCTTCACAAAAAAATCGGGGAAACCCATAAAAATCATAGGAGGTGCATAATGAGCACATACGCAATTATCAAAACTGGCGGAAAACAAGTTAAAGTTGAAGTTGGTCAAGCAGTTTACGTTGAAAAATTGAACGTTGAAGCTGGTCAAGAAGTTACTTTTAACGAAGTTGTTCTTGTTGGTGGTGAAAACACTGTTGTCGGAACTCCACTTGTTGCTGGAGCTACTGTAGTTGGAACTGTTGAAAAACAAGGAAAACAAAAGAAAGTTGTTACTTACAAGTACAAACCTAAAAAAGGTAGCCACCGTAAACAAGGTCACCGTCAACCATATACTAAAGTTGTCATCAACGCAATCAACGCTTAATTTTAAGGAGAACACATGATACAGGCAGTCTTTGAGAGAGCCGAAGATGGCGAGCTGAGGAGTGCGGAAATTACTGGACACGCCGAGAGTGGCGAATACGGCTTAGATGTCGTGTGTGCATCGGTTTCTACGCTTGCCATTAACTTTATCAATTCTATTGAGAAATTTGCAGGCTATGAACCAATCCTAGAATTAAACGAAGATGAAGGTGGTTATCTGATGGTTGAAATTCCAAAAGATCTTCCTTCACACCAGAGAGAAATGACCCAGTTATTTTTTGAATCATTTTTCTTAGGTATGGCAAACTTATCGGAGAACTCTTCTGAGTTCGTCCAAACCAGAGTTATCACAGAAAACTAACACGGAGGAAAACATTATGTTAAAAATGACTCTTAACAACTTGCAACTTTTCGCCCACAAAAAAGGTGGAGGTTCTACATCAAACGGACGTGATTCACAAGCGAAACGTCTTGGAGCTAAAGCAGCTGACGGACAAACCGTAACAGGTGGATCAATCCTTTACCGTCAACGTGGTACACATATCTACCCAGGTGTAAACGTTGGACGTGGTGGAGACGATACTTTGTTCGCTAAAGTTGAAGGCGTAGTACGCTTTGAACGTAAAGGACGCGATAAAAAACAAGTTTCTGTTTACCCAATCGCTAAATAAAAAGGTCCAGTGAACCTTTTTATCCCGAGCCTTGAAATATAAAGGCGAGGAAGCTAGCAGTAGCATTAAATAAGGCTTTCCGAGTTTTCGGAGAGCCTCTTTTTTTGTTTTGATACCCATGATTTTTTCGTTCTTAGTGTAGATGAATTTTGGTAACTTCTAAAACTAACTTCCAGTTTCCCACAACCTAGCTTTTAGTATGAGAAAAATGCGTGAAATCAGTGGAAATCCGTCTTAGACTAACTTCCACTGGTTTTCTTTTTCTTGATATATAAGGGTTCAAAAGCGAAAAGACTCAGAAAAAAGTGCACGACAAATAGCCCTAAAACAGAGTCGTCTTAGAGTAAATTCCAGTTGCTAGCGTTTAGTGTGAGACTTTTCGATGGTGATAAGATGTGTAGTTAGAGGGGAAAATTCCCTTTATTTCAATAAATCAGGTGATAAGTGTGTGTCTTCTGGTTTGACAAATTGGCAACCCAGAAGAGCAGCGATGTCCTCGCCAAAGGTGAAGGTGAAGACGTCGTAAGCAGATTTTCCTTGAAACTCTTCTCGTTTCAAGGAATTGACATGGGAAATGACTAGATTGACGTCTTTCTGAGTCAGTTGGTCAAAGGAAGTGCCCTTGGGAAGAATGGCTCGCAAAACCGTATGGTTCTTCTCAATCCGCCCCTTCTGGTCAGGACGGCTAGGGTCGCAGAAGTAGAGGTGAGACTTCCCATCAATGTCTCGCTCAAGCTCCTCCACATAGGCGAACTCAGATCCGTTGTCTGTGAGAATGACAGGGAACAGCTGATGGAACGCATACCCTCCGTCCATGACTCTTTCTTTCAAAGCTGCGAATTTAGTGGCGACTTCCAGAGCAGTCTTGTTGTCCAAAAGCAAGGCGAAGAGGAAATTACAGAAGGAAACGTTGAAGGTGAGCAGTAGCTTTCCACCAGGTCTGCCGATGACCGTGTCCATTTCCAACCATTTGAAGAAATCATCAGTTTCTCGTAACTCTTGGAAATCTTGATAGGTCCGCCCAATTTTCAGCTCTTTGGGAATAGCTACTTTTCTGGATTTTCTGCGTTCCTTGAACGTGACCATCCGAGGGAAATCAATGGGCTTGGCTGTCAGATAGCCCAGCTTGGCATGCCGATACACCGTAGCTTTCGACACAGGTAGGTTATGTGTCTGAATGATATGGTAGATGCTTTGTTTCTTCTGGATGCCTAGGGTTAAGATCTTGTCCATCTGATAAAAACTTTCCTTGTTTAGGGGAATGCCCTGTCTGGATTCCCTCAACATAGTCTCGTAATGCTCCTGTGCCTTTTTCGCGTAGTAAAGATAGCGGTTAAACCCACAATCCGTCCTCTTTTTTGGACAGTTGTTACAGACATAAGGAGCTTTTTTGAGAAGAGGGCAATCCGTGCAATCAGATTTGACGGATGTTGGATGCATGATGCGATTGCGCTTGATTTCCTTTGAAATCGTTGACGGGTCTTTCCCCATCTTCTCAGCGATGGAACGGAAAGTCTCCTGTTGGCTGATTCCAGTTTGGATGTCAATACGGTCTTCTAGAGTGAGATGTTTTTGTTTTTTCGTCATGAGGTACCTCCTCACGAAAAGTCTCAGACTTAATTCTAGCATAATTCATCGTCTGAGACTAACTTCCAGTTTTGGGAGAGAGATGGAAGTTACTTTGAGAAGTTACGGTAGATGAATTTTATGAGTGACATTATTTTTCTTCGATGGAAAACTTCAAAAATATGGTATAATGAAAAGATAAAGAAGTTGGGGGTAGAAGATGAACATTCAACAATTACGCTATGTTGTTGCCATTGCCAATAGTGGTACTTTCCGTGAAGCTGCTGAAAAGATGTATGTTAGTCAGCCGAGTCTGTCCATTTCTGTTCGTGATTTGGAAAAAGAGTTGGGTTTTAAGATTTTTCGTCGGACCAGCTCAGGAACTTTCTTGACTCGTCGTGGTATGGAATTTTATGAAAAAGCGCAAGAATTGGTCAAGGGATTTGATATTTTTCAAAATCAGTATGCCAATCCTGAGGAAGAAAAAGATGAATTTTCCATTGCTAGTCAACACTATGACTTCTTGCCACCAACTATTACGGCCTTTTCAGAGCGCTATCCTGACTATAAGAACTTCCGTATTTTTGAATCAACTACAGTTCAAATACTTGATGAAGTAGCTCAGGGGCACAGTGAGATTGGGATTATCTACCTCAACAATCAAAATAAAAAGGGGATTATGCAACGGGTTGAAAAGCTAGGTCTGGAGGTCATTGAATTGATTCCCTTCCATACTCACATTTATCTCCGCGAGGGACATCCTTTAGCCCAGAAAGAGGAACTGGTCATGGAAGATTTAGCGGATCTACCAACGGTTCGTTTCACTCAAGAGAAAGATGAGTACCTTTATTATTCAGAGAACTTTGTCGATACCAGCGCTAGCTCACAGATGTTCAATGTGACAGACCGTGCTACCTTGAATGGTATTTTGGAGCGGACGGACGCTTATGCGACAGGTTCTGGATTTTTGGATAGTGACAGTGTTAATGGGATTACAGTCATTCGTCTCAAGGATAACCTAGATAATCGCATGGTCTATGTTAAACGTGAAGAAGTGGAGCTTAGTCAAGCTGGGACTCTCTTCGTAGAAGTCATGCAAGAATATTTTGATCAGAAGAGGAAATCATGAAAAAAAGAGGAATAGTGGCAGTCATTGTACTGCTTTTGATTGGGCTTGATCAGTTGGTTAAATCCTATATCGTCCAGCAGATTCCACTGGGGGAAGTGCGCTCTTGGATTCCCAATTTTGTTAGCTTGACCTACCTGCAAAATCGAGGGGCAGCCTTTTCTATCTTACAAAATCAGCAGTTGTTATTCGCTATCATTACTCTGCTTGTCGTGGTAGGTGCCATTTGGTATCTACATAAACACATGGAGGATTCACTCTGGATGGTCTTGGGTTTGACTTTGATTATCGCAGGTGGTCTTGGGAACTTTATTGACAGGATCAGTCAGGGCTTTGTTGTGGATATGTTTCACTTGGACTTTATCAATTTTGCAATTTTCAATGTGGCGGATAGCTATCTGACTGTTGGAGTGATTATTTTATTGATTGCAATGCTAAAAGAGGAAATAAATGGAAATTAAAATTGAAACTGGTAGCCTGCGTTTGGATAAGGCTTTGTCGGATTTGACAGAATTATCACGTAGTCTCGCGAATGAACAAATCAAATCAGGCCAGGTCTTGGTCAATGGCCAAGTCAAGAAAGCTAAGTACACGGTCCAAGAGGGCGATGTCGTCACTTATCATGTGCCAGAGCCAGAGGTTTTAGAGTATGTAGCTGAGAATATTCCGCTAGAAATCATCTACCAAGATGAGGACGTGGCCGTCGTTAACAAACCTCAGGGGATGGTTGTGCACCCGAGTGCTGGTCATACCAGTGGGACCTTAGTAAATGCCCTTATGTATCATATTAAGGACTTGTCGGGTATCAATGGGGTTCTGCGTCCGGGAATTGTTCACCGTATTGATAAGGATACGTCAGGTCTTCTTATGATTGCTAAAAATGATGAGGCGCATCTAGCACTTGCCCAAGATCTCAAGGATAAAAAGTCTCTTCGTAAATATTGGGCGATTGTTCATGGAAATCTGCCCAATGATCGCGGTGTCATTGAAGCACCGATTGGCCGTAGTGAAAAAGACCGTAAGAAACAGGCTGTAACTGCTAAAGGGAAGCCTGCAGTGACCCGTTTCCACGTCTTGGAACGCTTTGGTGATTATAGCTTAGTAGAGTTGCAGCTGGAGACAGGCCGCACCCATCAAATCCGTGTTCACATGGCTTATATTGGTCATCCTGTTGCAGGAGATGAGGTATATGGTCCTCGTAAGACTTTAAAAGGACATGGCCAATTTCTCCATGCCAAGACGCTAGGATTTACTCATCCGAGAACAGGTGAGACCTTGGAATTTACAGCAGATATCCCAGAGATATTTAAGGAAACCTTAGAGAGATTGAGGAAGTAAGAATGAAGTGTAAAAAGAAGTCCAGTATAATTATGGTAACTGCAATCTTAATTATAATATATATATATATATATATATAATGGGTTAACGCTAGAAAAATATTTTGGCTTTTCCAGTAATAAAATACATTTTGTTAATGTACTGACTGCAGGAAGTGATGCTATTATTTTGGAAAGTAATGGTCATTTTGCCATGATTGATGTAGGAGAAGATTATGATTTTCCTGATGGTAGTAATCCTAAATATCCTTTGAGACCAGGAATCGGTACTTCTTATAAGCATGTAATGACAGATAGAGTATTCCGTCATTTGAAGGAATTGGGTGTCCGAAAACTTGATTTTATTTTGGTGACCCATACCCACAGTGACCATATTGGAAATATGGATGAAATATTAGATAAATACCCTGTTGATCGTATTTATATGAAAAGATATGATGATAGTCGTATAACTGATAAAAATCGTTTGTGGGATAATCTCTACGGATATGATAATGCGATTAAAGCTGCAAATCGTAATGGGGTGAAATTAATTCAAGATATATCGGCAGATGAATCTCATTTTCAGTTTGGAGACATGGATATTCAGCTCTATAATTATGAAAATGAATATGATGAGAATGGAAATCTTAAACCTGTTTGGGACGATAATTCCAATTCCTTGATTAGTGTAGTCAAAGTCAATGGCAAGAAAATTTACCTTGGGGGCGACTTAGATAATGTCCATGGAGCAGAAGACAAGTATGGTCCTCTTATTGGAAAAGTTGATTTGATGAAGTTTAATCATCATAAGGATACCGAAAAATCAAATACAAAAAACTTTATATTAAATCTATCTCCAGAAATCATAGTGCAGACAAGTGATGCTGTTCCAGGTTTTTATGATAGTCCTATTGTAGACAACCCTGAATATATAGCATGGTTAGATAGTTTAGGGATAAAGCGAATAAATGCAGCTAGTACAGAATATGATGCAACTGTTTTTGATATTAGACAAAATGGCATAGTTGATATAAGTAGACAATATAAAAAAATACCATCGTTTGTTTCGGGATGGCATCAGAAATCTAATGGCGATTGGTGGTACCAAGCACCAGATTCTACAGGAAATTATTCTATCGGTTGGAACGAAATTGATGGAAAAAGATATTATTTTAATCAAAAAGGAATTCTAATAGAGCAATAATGAAAAAGAAATTGATTAGTTTAGCACTTGCAGGCGCTTTTTTAGGCTTGTCATGGTATGGAAATGTTCAAGCTCAAGAAAGTTCAGGAAATAAAATCCACTTTATCAATGTTCAAGAAGGTGGCAGTGATGCGATTATTCTTGAAAGCAATGGACATTTTGCTATGGTGGATACAGGAGAAGATTATGATTTCCCAGATGGAAGTGATTCTCGTTATCCATGGAGAGAAGGAATTGAAACGTCTTATAAGCATGTTCTAACAGACCGTGTCTTTCGTCATTTGAAGGAATTGGGTGTCCAAAAACTTGATTTTATTTTGGTAACCCATACTCACAGTGACCATATTGGAAATGTTGATGAATTACTGTCTACCTATCCAGTTGACCGAGTCTATCTTAAGAAATATAGTGATAATCGTATTACTAATTCTGAACGTCTATGGGATAATCTGTATGGCTATGATAAGGTTTTACAGACTGCTGCAGAAAAAGGTGTTTCAGTTATTCAAAATATCACACAAGGGGAGGCTCATTTTCAGTTTGGAGACATGGATATTCAGCTATATAATTATGAAAATGAAACAGATTCGTCGGGTGAATTAAAGAAAATTTGGGATGACAATTCCAATTCCTTGATTAGTGTAGTGAAAGTCAATGGCAAGAAAATTTACCTTGGGGGCGACTTAGATAATGTTCATGGAGCGGAAGACAAGTATGGTCCTCTAATTGGAAAAGTTGATTTAATGAAGTTTAATCATCACTATGATACCAATAAATCAAACACCAAGGACTTTATTAAAAATTTGAGTCCGAGTTTGATTGTTCAAACTTCGGATAGTCTACCTTGGAAAAATGGTGTCGATAGTGAGTATGTCAATTGGCTCAAAGAACGAGGAATTGAGAGAATCAACGCAGCCAGCAAAGACTATGATGCAACAGTTTTTGATATTCGACAAGATGGTTTTGTCAATATTTCAACTTCCTACAAGCATATTCCAAATTTTCAAGCTGGTTGGCATAAGAGTGCTTATGGCAATTGGTGGTATCAAGCGCCTGACTCTACAGGAGAATATGCAGTTGGTTGGAATGAAATCAAGGGTGAATGGTATTACTTCAACCAAACGGGTATCTTGTTACAGAATCAATGGAAAAAATGGAACAATCGTTGGTTCTATTTGACAGACTCTGGTGCATCTGCTAAAAATTGGAAGAAAATCAATGGAAGCTGGTATTATTTCAACAAAGAAAATCAGATGGAGACTGGTTGGTTTAATACTGGCGGTCAGACCTATTATTTATCAAATGATGGGGATATGATAACAGGATGGCGTAAGATTGATGGACAATGGTACTATTTTGCCCAATCAGGAGAAATGAAAACGGGCTGGGTAAAAGATAAAGAAACCTGGTACTATATGGATTCTACTGGTATTATGAAGACAGGTGAAATAGAAGTTGCAGGCCAACATTACTATCTGGAAGATTCAGGAGCTATGAAGCAAGGCTGGCTTAAAAAGGCAAATGATTGGTATTTCTACAAGACAGACGGTTCACGAGCTGTGGGTTGGATCAAAGACAGGGATAAATGGTACTTCTTGAAAGAAAATGGTCAATTACTTGTGAACGGTAAGACACCAGAAGGCTATACTGTTGATTCAAGTGGTGCCTGGTTAGTGGATGTTCCAGTAGAGAAATCTGCTACAATTAAAACTACAAGTAATTCAGAAATAAAAGAATCTAAAGAAGTAGTGAAAAAGGATCTTGAAAATAAAGAAACGAGTCAACACGAAAGTATTACAAGTTCTTCAACTAGTCAAGATTTGACTTCCTCAACTTCACAAAGCTCTGAGACGACTGCAAACAAATCGGAATCAGCACAGTAGTAAAAAAGAAGGTTTTAGGGCCTTCTTTTTCCTATCAACTCTTTTCTATTTCCTGCCATTCATGTTATAATGGATAAATATGAAGAATCGGAGTGAGACTATGAAATACAAACGGATTGTCTTTAAGGTGGGGACTTCTTCTCTGACGAATGAGGATGGAAGTTTATCACGTAGTAAGGTAAAGGCTATTACCCAGCAGTTGGCGATGTTGCACGAGGCTGGTCATGAGTTGATTTTGGTGTCGTCAGGTGCCATTGCTGCAGGTTTTGGGGCCTTAGGATTTAAAAAGCGTCCGACTAAGATTGCTGATAAACAGGCTTCAGCAGCGGTAGGGCAGGGGCTTTTGTTGGAAGAATACACGACCAATCTTCTCTTGCGCCAAATCGTTTCTGCACAAATCTTGCTGACCCAGGATGATTTTGTGGATAAGCGTCGTTATAAAAATGCCCATCAGGCTTTGTCAGTTCTACTTAGCCGTGGAGCGATTCCTATCATCAATGAGAATGACAGTGTCGTCATTGATGAGCTCAAGGTCGGGGACAATGACACTCTAAGTGCTCAGGTAGCAGCTATGGTCCAAGCAGACCTTTTGGTCCTCTTGACAGATGTGGACGGTCTTTATACTGGAAATCCTAATTCAGACCCAAGAGCCAAACGCTTGGAGCGAATCGAGACCATCAATCGTGAGATTATTGATATGGCCGGTGGAGCAGGTTCGTCTAATGGTACAGGTGGCATGTTAACCAAAATCAAAGCTGCAACTATCGCGACGGAATCAGGAGTTCCTGTTTATATCTGCTCATCCTTGAAGTCAGATGCCATGATTGAGGCAGCTGAGGAGACCAAGGATGGTTCCTACTTTGTTGCTCAAGAGAAGGGACTTCGTACCCAGAAACAATGGCTGGCCTTTTATGCTCAGAGTCAAGGTTCTATTTGGGTTGATAAAGGGGCTGCAGAAGCCCTCTCCCAACATGGAAAGAGTCTTCTTTTATCTGGTATTGTTGACGCAGAAGGAGCATTTTCTTACGGTGATATCGTGACAGTATTTGACAAGGAAAGTGGAAAATCACTTGGAAAAGGACGCGTGCAATTTGGGGCATCTGCTTTGAAGGATATGTTGCGTTCTCAAAAAGCCAAGGGTGTCTTGATTCACCGTGATGACTGGATTTCCATTACTCCTGAAATCCAACTACTCTTTACAGAATTTTAGAGGTAAACTATGGTAAGTACACAAGAACAATTTGAACAGGTACAGGCTGTTAAAAAATCGATCAACACAGCTAGTGAAGAGGTGAAAAACCAAGCCTTGTTAGCCATGGCTAATCACTTATTAGTAGCTACTGAGGAGATTTTAGCGGCCAATGCCCTCGATATGGAAGAGGCCAAGGGTAAAATCTCAGATGTGATGCTGGATCGTCTTTATTTGGATGCAGGGCGTATAGAAGCAATGGCAACTGGGATTCGTGAAGTGGTTGCTTTACCAGATCCAATCGGTGAAGTTTTAGAAACAAGTCATCTTGAAAATGGTTTGGTTATCACCAAAAAACGTGTGGCTATAGGTGTTATCGGTATTATCTATGAAAGCCGTCCAAATGTGACGTCTGATGCGGCTGCTTTAGCTCTTAAAAGTGGAAATGCGGTTGTTCTTCGTAGTGGGAAGGATGCCTATCAGACAGCCCATGCCATTGTCACAGCCTTGAAGAAGGGCTTGGAAACGACTACTATTCACCCAGATGTGATTCAACTGGTGGAAGATACCAGCCGAGAAAGCAGTTATGCTATGATGAAGGCAAAGGGCTATCTAGATCTTCTCATTCCTCGTGGAGGAGCTGGTTTGATCAATGCAGTGGTTGAGAATGCTATTGTACCTGTTATCGAGACTGGGACTGGGATTGTCCATGTTTATGTGGATAAGGATGCAGATGAAGACAAGGCTCTGTCTATCATCAACAATGCCAAAACCAGTCGTCCTTCTGTATGTAATGCCATGGAGGTATTGCTAGTTCATGAAGACAAGGCAGCAAGCTTCCTTCCTCTCTTGGAGCAAGTGCTGGTTGAGAATCGAAAAGAAGCTGGGTTGGAACCAATTCAATTCCGCTTGGATGAAAAAGCAAGTCAGTTTGTTTCAGGTCAAGCAGCTGAGGCTCAAGACTTTGACACTGAGTTTTTAGACTATGTCCTAGCTGTTAAGGTTGTGAGCAGTTTAGAAGAAGCGGTTGAGCATATTGAAGCCCACAGTACCCATCATTCGGACGCAATTGTGACGGAAAAGGCTGAAGCTGCAGCTTACTTTACAGATCAAGTGGACTCAGCAGCGGTTTATGTTAATGCCTCAACTCGTTTCACAGATGGGGGACAATTTGGTCTTGGTTGTGAAATGGGGATTTCTACTCAGAAACTGCACGCGCGTGGACCCATGGGCTTGAAAGAGTTGACTAGCTACAAGTATGTGGTTAATGGTGACGGACAGATAAGGGAGTAAGAGATGAAGATTGGATTTATCGGCTTGGGGAATATGGGTGCTAGCTTGGCCAAGTCTGTCTTGCAGGCTAGACCGTCAGATGAGATTCTCCTTGCCAATCGTAGTCAAGCTAAGGTGGATGCTTTCATTGCAGACTTTGGTGGTCAGGCTTCTAGTAATGAAGAAATATTCGCAGAAGCAGATGTGATTTTTCTAGGAGTGAAGCCTGCTCAATTTTCTGAACTGCTTTCTCAATACCAGACCATTCTTGAAAAACGAGAGAGTCTTCTTTTGATTTCGATGGCAGCTGGATTGACCTTGGAAAAACTCGCTAGTCTTCTTCCAAGTCAGCACAGAATTATTCGTATGATGCCCAATACCCCTGCTTCTATCGGACAAGGAGTGATTAGTTATGCCTTGTCTTCTAATTGCAGGGCTGAGGACAGTGAGCTATTTTGTCAGCTTTTAACCAAGGCTGGCCTCTTGGTTGAACTTGGGGAAGGCTTAATCGACGCGGCGACAGGTCTTGCAGGCTGTGGGCCTGCCTTTGTCTATCTTTTTATAGAGGCCTTGGCAGATGCAGGTGTTCAGACTGGATTGCCACGAGAAATAGCACTGAAAATGGCAGCTCAAACCGTGGTAGGAGCTGGGAAATTGGTCCTAGAAAGCCAAGAGCATCCTGGGGTCTTGAAAGACCAAGTTTGTAGCCCAGGCGGTTCGACTATCGCTGGTGTAGCAAGCCTAGAAGCGCATGCTTTTCGAGGAACGGTCATGGATGCAGTTGGTCAAGCCTACAAACGAACACAAGAACTAGGTAAATAAGAGGTGGATTTGTCTGCCTCTTTTATGGTGGTTGATACTCTTCGAAAATCTCTTCAAACTGCGTCAGCTTCCATCTGCAACCTCAAAACAGTGTTTTGAGCAACCTGCGGCAAGCTTCTTAGTTTGCTCTTTGATTTTCATTGAGTATTAAATGAGAAGACAAAAAAGATTGTCACAAACCTCTATTTTTTTGATAGAATAGAAGTAGTAAAAAAGAAATGAGTTAGACATGTCAAAAGGATTTTTAGTCTCTCTTGAGGGACCAGAAGGAGCAGGAAAGACCAGTGTTTTAGAGGCTCTGCTACCAATTTTAGAGGAAAAAGGGGTAGAGGTGCTGACGACCCGTGAACCAGGCGGAGTCTTGATTGGGGAGAAGATTCGGGAAGTAATTTTGGATCCAAGTCATACTCAGATGGATGCGAAGACAGAACTTCTTCTCTATATCGCCAGTCGCAGACAGCACTTGGTGGAAAAAGTTCTTCCAGCACTTGAAGCTGGCAAGTTGGTCATTATGGACCGCTTCATCGATAGTTCTCTTGCCTATCAGGGATTTGGTCGTGGCTTGGATATTGACGCCATTGACTGGCTCAATCACTTTGCGACAGACGGCCTTAAACCCGATTTGACACTCTATTTTGACATCGAGGTGGAAGAAGGACTGGCTCGCATTGCTGCTAATAGTGACCGCGAGGTCAATCGTTTGGACTTAGAAGGTTTGGATTTGCATAAAAAAGTTCGTCAAGGTTATCTTTCTCTCCTGGAAAAAGAAGGAAATCGTATTGTCAAGATTGATGCTAGTTTTCCTTTGGAGCAAGTTGTGGAAACTACCAAGGCTGTCTTGTTTGACAGAATGGGCTTGACAAGATGAAACAAGATCAACTAAAGGCTTGGCAACCAGCCCAGTTTGACCGCTTTGTCCGTATCTTGGAGCAAGACCAGCTCAATCACGCCTACCTTTTTTCAGGTTTCTTTGGAAGCTTGGAAATGGCTCAATTTTTGGCTAAGAGCCTCTTTTGTACGGATAAGGTAGGTGTGTTGCCATGTGAGAAATGCCGAAATTGCAAGCTGATTGAACAGGAAGAGTTTCCAGATGTCACCTTGATTAAGCCAGTTAATCAGGTCATTAAGACAGAACGCATTCGGGAATTGGTGGGGCAGTTTTCCCAAGCAGGGATTGAAAGTCAGCAACAGGTCTTTATTATCGATCAGGCGGAAAAAATGCATCCTAACGCAGCTAATTCTCTGCTCAAGGTCATCGAAGAACCCCAGAGTGAAGTTTACATTTTCTTCTTGACCAGTGATGAGGAGAAGATGTTACCTACAATCCGAAGTCGGACGCAAATTTTTCACTTTAAAAAACAAGAAGAGAAGCTCATCTTGCTCTTAGAACAAATGGGACTGGTTAAGAAAAAAGCGACTCTCCTAGCTCAGTTTAGTCAATCGCGAGCTGAGGCAGAAAAGTTGGCACATCAGGCAAGTTTTTGGACCTTGGTCGATGAAAGTGAACGCCTGCTGACTTGGTTAGTAGCTAAGAAAAAAGAAAGTTATCTGCAGGTTGCTAAATTAGCCAACTTAGCAGATGACAAGGAAAAACAAGATCAGGTTTTACGGATTTTTGAAGTCCTCTGTGGGCAGGACCTCCTGCAAGCAAGAGTAAGAGTGATTCTACAAGATTTGCTAGAAGCTAGAAAAATGTGGCAAGCCAATGTCAGCTTTCAAAATGCCATGGAATATCTGGTCTTGAAAGAAATATAAACTCAAAAATGAATGATAAAGAAAGGAAAGGGCTGTTTTATGGACAAAAAAGAATTATTTGACGCGCTAGATGATTTTTCCCAACAGTTACTAGTTACCTTGGCCGATGTGGAAGCCATCAAGAAAAATCTCAAGAGCCTGGTAGAGGAAAATACAGCTCTTCGCTTGGAAAATAGTAAGTTGCGCGAACGCTTGGGTGAGGTGGAAGCAGATGCTCCTGTCAAGGCCAAGCATGTTCGCGAAAGTGTCCGTCGCATTTACCGGGATGGTTTTCACGTATGTAATGATTTTTATGGACAACGTCGGGAGCAGGATGAGGAATGTATGTTCTGTGACGAGTTGTTGTACAGGGAGTAGGCATGCAGATTCAAAAAAGTTTTAAGGGGCAGTCTTCCTACGGGAAGCTGTACCTAGTAGCAACGCCGATTGGCAATCTAGATGATATGACATTTCGAGCTATTCAGACCTTGAAAGAAGTGGACTGGATTGCAGCTGAGGATACGCGCAATACAGGTCTTTTGCTCAAGCATTTCGACATTCAGACAAAGCAGATCAGTTTTCATGAGCATAATGCTAAGGAAAAAATTCCTGATTTGATTGGTTTCCTGAAAGCAGGGCAAAGTATTGCTCAGGTTTCTGATGCGGGTCTGCCTAGCATCTCAGACCCTGGTCATGATTTAGTTAAGGCAGCCATTGAGGAAGAAATTGCGGTTGTGACTGTTCCAGGTGCCTCTGCAGGAATTTCTGCCTTGATTGCCAGTGGTTTAGCTCCACAGCCACATATCTTTTACGGCTTTTTACCGAGAAAATCAGGCCAGCAAAAGCAATTTTTTGAAGCCAAAAAAGACTATCCTGAAACACAAATTTTCTATGAATCTCCTTATCGTGTGGCGGATACGTTAGAAAATATGCTAGAAGTCTACGGTGATCGCTCAGTCGTCTTGGTTAGAGAATTGACAAAGATTTACGAAGAATACCAAAGAGGTACAATTTCTGAATTGCTGGAAAGCATCTCTGAAACGCCACTCAAGGGCGAATGCCTTCTCATTGTTGAAGGTGCCAGTCAGGATGTGGAAGAAAAAGACGAGGAAGACTTGTTCTTAGAAATCCAAGCTCGTATCCAGCAAGGTATGAAGAAAAATCAAGCCATTAAGGAAGTAGCTAAGTTTTACCAGTGGAATAAAAGTCAACTCTACGCTGCCTATCACGACTGGGAAGAACAACAATAAAGGGAGACAGGATTTAATAATTCTGTCTGTTTCTGTTTAACTTAATTAGTGATGATAATATTCGGAGTCTAAATCATAGAATTGATTGAGTAGTGAATAAATAAAAACAATGTTCATTCAGTTTACGTTGAATATATATATATAATGTACTCTATTAGAATTATTTTTAAGTACGCAGTATGGTATAATTATATATGAGAAAATAGTGTGGAGTTTATCAGTTGAAAAAATATAACATTGTAGATTTATTTTCAGGAGCAGGTGGTCTATCTTATGGATTCGAGATGGCTGGATTTAATGTTCTATTAGGAATTGATAATGACGAAAAAGCCTTAGAAACCTTTCAAAAAAATCATCAGAATTCAGAAATATTATGTGGAGATATTGCGAATATATCTTATGAGGAAGATATAAAACCAATAATTGGAGAACAAAAAATTGACATAATTGTAGGTGGTCCCCCTTGTCAGGGGATGTCGCTTTCTGGACCTAGAAAATTTGATGATCCAAGGAACAAACTTTATTTGTCTTATATTCGATTGGTTCGAGAAATACAGCCAACTGCTTTTGTCATTGAAAATGTGATTGGGATTGTTAGTTTGTTTAAAGGGCAAATAAAAGATACTATCATAGAAGAATTTTCGAAAATGGGTTATAAGGTTCAGTTTAAAGTGTTGCTGGCCTCTGACTATGGAGTTCCTCAAAATAGAAAACGTGTTATTTTTGTGGGGACGAGGAATGATGAATTTGAATATCCTGAAGCATTGGGAACAATCATTACAACAGAGATGGCAATTTCTGATTTACCAACATTAGAAAATGAACTTGGCGAGATAGAAATGTCTTATGTTTCAGAACCACAAAATGACTATCAAAAACTAATGCGAAAACGTTCAAACGTGGTTTTGAACCACGTTGCAGCCAAGCATTCAGAAAAAGTGATAAGTACAATTGCCCTTGTCCCTGACGGTGGAAATTATAAAAATCTCCCAGAGGAATTACGAGAAACAAGAAAATTTAATGTCGCTTGGACACGATTTGCTAGTTGGAAGCCAGCTCCTACGATTGATACGGGGCATAGACATCATTTCCACTATAAGTATAATCGTGTGCCAACAGTGAGGGAATCTGCTCGTCTACAATCTTTTCCAGATGATTTTATCTTTTACGGAAGTAAAACACAGCAATTTAGACAAGTTGGTAATGCTGTTCCTCCTTTAATGGCTCAGCAGATTGCAAACAATTTACTGAAATATTTAAAAAATAACGAAGAATAACTATGTATCAAGTTCCAGAGAAATATTATTTTAGACTACATCACCCAAGACCTCGTTTTAAAAATGATGTCGAAAATGTACTTGTTTATATGGCAACGAATATTTCTTATTTGGGAATATTGCCTAAAAAGGAATTTAGTCAGCAACTAAATGACATTATCAAACAATATGCAGGAAATGCAGATAAAACAGAGAAAACAATCAATAACTGGCGAACAGAGATTTCTTCTTTGTTTGGAATGATGATTGAGAAAGAGGGCTTTGTCTATTCAGGAAATAGGGCTAAGGAATTGACTGAAGACCAAGACCTTATTCGCTTTTTTAAAACCTTTTTGTATAATTTTGAATATCCTGGTGGGCATCTAAAAGATAACGAGATTGTTAAACTTTGTCAAATCGGAGTTCAGTTTAAGCCAGCTCAGTATCTACTGGAACTATTTACAGAAGCCTCACAAGCTGAAGAAAAAACTATTTACCTCACCGATGAAGAAGTCGCCCATTGTATCTTTAATGATTTGAGATGTACTCGTGATAGAGAGCCTGTTTTGGAAATATGGAATCGTATCAAAGAGAATAGAGCGTCTAAAGTAGCTTACGATACTAAAGGAGATGTTATTCGATATGCCAAAGATATTTTAGATTACATGGTTATAGCGAGTTTACTAACTGTTCAAGGTGGTAGGTATAAAATAAATTCTATGGAAGAGCAAGCAATAAATGACTTTTTGCAATCAGATGCTACCTTTGATGGCTATGCTCAATTTATTGGAAATGCTTCTACAACAATTGAAGATGTTCGAAATTTTAGAAGTGCTTGGTTCGAATATGTTAATCGTGATTTAGGAGATATTGATTTTAGGACAAACTTTAATCTCTACCTTCCAAGTGATATTGATTTTACTGAAGAGAAAACAGATATTATCGGACATCTAACTGAACACATCGAATACAGCGAGAAAATCTCTACCGCTGTTGTAGGGAGTTCGGGAGAAGCTATTGTTATCAATCATGAAAAACAAAAATTACGAGAACATGGGCAAGAACAGTTGCTCCATCTGGTGAATTTTATTCCAACACAGTTTGGTGTCGGCTACGATGTTCAATCTTTTGAGTGTGATGATTCTGAGCTGAGAAAGTATATTGAAGTCAAAACAACTGTCAGCAATGCTTCTATTACTTTTAATTCGTTTCATATCACACCGAACGAATGGCGAACTGCTAAATCTGTGCGTGATAGATACTATATTTATCGTTTGCAGATTTCTAAACATAGCAAAAAATTGTTTATTATCAAGAATTTGTATGAGTTAGTCAAAAATGAGAAGATGCTTCTGATTGAGAGAAAAGATGGATATGATGTCCGTTTTTCATCGTCAGTTGGCTTTGAGGAGAATTTAATTTGAAGAAACTAAAAATTGCCTCTCTTTTTAGTGGAGGAGGTGGAACGGATATTGGTTTTGCTGGTGGATTTGATTTTTTAGGTAAACATTATGCCGATAATCAAATTGAGATTGTCTATGCAAATGATATTGAAGACAGTGCCAATAAAATGTTTGAAAAGAATTTTGGTGTTACTCCAGACAATCGAAATATCCGAGAAATAAAATCAGATGAAATCCCATCTTTCGATATTTTAACGGGAGGTTTTCCTTGTCAATCATTTTCTGTTAGTGCTCAAAATCCGAAACGCTTAGGAATAAAAGACGAAAAAGGGACATTGTTTTTTGAGATGGTGCGAGTGTTAAAAGCTCATCAACCAAAAGCATTTTTTGCCGAAAATGTTAAGGGAATTTTGTCTGCAAACAATAAAGAAGCCTTTCCTCTAATTATTGAAGAGTTCGAAAAAGCTGGTTATAATGTTTCTTATAAACTTTGCGTAGCCACCAAATACGGCGTTCCGCAAAAGAGAGAGCGAGTGTTTATTGTTGGTATTCGAAAGGATTTGAATTTTACTTTTGAATTTCCTGAAGAGCCTATTCAAAATGTAGAAGATTATACACCACTAAAAGTAATTCTTCAGCAAGATATTGATGAAAAGTATTATTTTAGCGAGAGGGCTGTGCAAGGAATGCTAAATAGTAAATCTGGCAAAAAAATGAATAAAGGACGAGCACAAGACATTGAACAGCCTAGTAATACGGTTAGTTCTCATTTAGCAAAAGTATCCTTAAATAGCACTGACCCTGTTTTGTTAGAAAATGGACGTTACCGTCGCTATACTCCAAGAGAGGTTGCACGTATTCAGTCGTTTCCAGAAAACTATGAATTGCTTGGTTCAGAAGGTGCTCAATATAGAATGCTGGGGAATGCTATTCCACCAGTAATGATGTGGTATATTGCTGAAAAGTTAGTGTCAGATTTACGAAATAGTGATGTAATTGCAAAGCAACAGAAACTCGAAGAAAGTTTTGGTCAACTGGATTTGTTTGAAGCGAGTTGATGTTTTAAATCTAGGGAACTTGATATGGAATTAAATTTTCAAGATAAGAGTTTTATAAAAGTATTTTTTAATAGTGACGGTTATGTATTAAATTTTTCTAACTCTACTTTTGCTAATTTTACTTTTAATTCAGTAGGAGTAAATATTCAAGAGAAATATGGTGGTTCAAAAGGGAAAGCTTTACAGGCTTTTGTAGATAACGAACCAGATGAACTGGTTTTAAAATTAGCTTTAGATTTACTTAGATATTATGAAGACCTTCCTGACTCATATTACGAGAAAACTGAAGAGAGGAACTCTCAGGCATTGAAATTGAAAGAGAGACTTTCGAAGTATGAAGTCTCACAAATGGCCTACTTAAATAATGTTGCTGAATCTTTATCTGACTATTTTGATAGCGACTATATAGATAAGCAAATGGGGATTATGAATGAAATGATTTCTCGCTCTCCAGCGGACGCTATTGGAAAAGCTAAGGAATTGTTGGAATCATGTTTTAAACATATTTTAGACCATGAAAAAATTGAGTATTCTAATTCTAATGATATTGCAACTTTGCAAAAGAAAGTCTTTAAATTTTTAAACTTGGATTCTAATGAAAATATTTCAGCAAAAAATAATCAAGATGTAAAGCTAGTTCTAAGTGGTTTGAATCAAATTATCAAGGGTATTAACAGTCTTAGAAATGATAAAGGTGATGGTCATGGTAAGGGAGCTAACTTTATAGAATTGCCACCAAGGTATGCTTCAGTTGTTGTAGGATCTGCATTAACGGTAGTGTCATTTGTTTGGGAAACATACCAAGATAAGCAAAAATAGTAAGGAGGAGTTTAATGTCGAAAAATCAAGAAAAATACACTTTCAACTTAAAAAATTTATAGTAAATGTAGGTTGGACTCATAAAATTCATGCGGTTAGAATTGACGAGTTAGAAAGCTATATTCGATGGTTTAGAATAGCAACAATAATCATTTCTGGAGTTGTCTCTTCTGGCTTAGTTGGAATACTTTGGTTTGATGAATATTGGATAAAGCTTGTTACAGCATTTTTATCATTAGTCACTACAATAATTTTTAGCATCACCAAGGAGTTTAACTTTGAGGAACGACTAGCTTTGGAGAGGAAATCTGTTGATGAGCTTTGGAATCTTAAAGTGTTAGCTGAAATTCTTTTATCTGAGGTGGTTTACAATGGAAAACCATCAAGTGAAATCCAAGAATCTTTCGAAGAATTAAAATTTCGAAGAGATGCTACTTATAGTCAACTTTCTAATGCTTCTCCCAAAAATGTATCCAAGGCTTCAAAACTAATAAAATCGAGAAAAGATAATGATTATGAGGAAGATTATAGATACTTTATTCCAAAAGAATTGATGGAAATTAAGGAGGAAGAGTAATGTCTTTATCTAATGATTTTAAAGAATTTTGCGAAGACGAACTCCCCATGACGGACGAGGAATGGGAAAAATGGAAGAATAGATTAAAAGAGATTACGAAACGACTTAATCGAAAATACTATTCCTTATATGATCTTGCAGATGAAGAAATTGACAATGGTTTGATTGTTGGTAGTGTGGGTAGAACGACGGCTGTTCGAAATGTTAGTGATTTTGATTATATTTTTTCACTACCCTCAGAAGTGTATAGACGATTTGATTCTTATGAGGGTAATGGTCAATCAGCACTTCTACAGGAAATAAAAAACGAATTACTAAAAAGATATCCTGATACTAATATAAAAGGAGATGGGCAAGTTGTTGTCATTGATTTTCGTGACGATGGGAAAATTGAGTTAGTTCCAGCTTTCGAACAATCTGACGGTAATTTTAAATATCCTGATTCCCGTAACGGAGGCTCTTGGAAGACTACTAAACCAAAGCCTGAAATTGAAAAATCTAAATCTTTAAATTCGAATTTTAATAATCATTTTTCTAATTTAACAAGGTTCATACGACAATGGAAAAATCATATGGGCTTTTCATTTAAGGGGTTGTTGATAGATACTTTGATATCTGATTTAATTGATGATAAAGGTATTTCTGAAATATATTACTCTGATTATAATATTCTCTTGAAAGATATTTTTGAATACTTTTCAAACCAAGATAAAAATAGAGAGTATTGGTATGCTTTAGGTAGTAATCAAAAGATTTATAATAATGATGGAGCAAAATTTGTCAATAAAGCTAAGCAAGCTCTAAAGAAAATAGAAGACGCTTCAGAAGAGAAACTTACTGAAGTTTATAGACAGCTATTTGGTAGAAAATTCGCTCAATCCACTTCTACAACAAATCGAGCTTCGAATGAAGAATTTATTGATGAATTGTTTAATGTTAATATCGAATATAATATTGTTTTGGAGTGTGAAATTACACAAGATGGTTTTCGAAAAGCACTTCTTTCAGACTTTTTAAAAAGTAGATTTAAGATTAAAAATAGAAAATCTCTTGATTTTGAAATTATAAAATCAGATATTCCAGATGATCTTTTGTCTGATGTTAAATATTATTGGAAAGTAAGAAATATTGGAGCTGAGGCGATTAGAAGAAATTGTGAGCGTGGTGCTATTTTTTCAGGTAAAATAAAACATCACGAAGATTCTCAGTTTAAAGGAGACCACTATGTTGAATGTTATGCTGTTTTAGATAATACGGTTATAGCAAGAGATAGAATAACAGTCCCTATCGATCCGTTACGTGGAAGAGATTTTATAGAGTAGCATATAATTGATTTTTAATTGGAATACTCACTATCTCTTTACATCAAGAAAATGACTAAACAGGGAAGTTTGCCTTCTTCCCTTTTTTTGTTATACTAGTAGAAGAAAAAATAGAAAGATTTGTGGGTGTTAAACAAGCCAGTGCCTTGTTTTGATATGAACTTAGGTTCCACCCAAAGAGGTATTAGTGTCGTGTCTCAATCTTATATCAATGTTATCGGTGCTGGTTTGGCAGGTTCTGAAGCAGCCTACCAAATTGCAGAGCGTGGTATTCCAGTTAAACTTTATGAAATGCGTGGTGTCAAGTCAACACCTCAACACAAAACAGACAATTTTGCAGAGTTAGTTTGTTCTAATTCCCTTCGTGGAGATGCTCTGACAAATGCAGTGGGTCTTCTCAAGGAAGAAATGCGTCGCTTGGGTTCTGTTATTTTGAAATCTGCTGAAGCAACCCGTGTTCCTGCAGGTGGTGCTCTTGCGGTGGACCGTGATGGTTTCTCCCAAATGGTGACCGAAAAAGTTACCAACCATCCCTTGATTGAAGTGGTTCGTGATGAAATTACAGAATTACCGACAGATGTTATCACAGTTGTCGCTACTGGTCCCTTGACCAGCGATGCCCTAGCTGAGAAGATTCATGCTCTTAATGATGGCGATGGTTTCTATTTCTACGATGCGGCAGCGCCTATTATCGATGTCAATACTATCGATATGAGCAAGGTCTATCTCAAGTCTCGTTATGATAAGGGAGAAGCCGCTTATCTCAACGCTCCCATGACCAAGCAAGAGTTTATGGATTTCCATGAAGCCTTGGTCAATGCGGAAGAAGCACCGCTCAATTCCTTTGAAAAAGAAAAGTACTTTGAAGGATGTATGCCTATCGAAGTTATGGCCAAACGTGGCATTAAAACTATGCTTTATGGTCCTATGAAACCAGTCGGTCTGGAGTATCCAGACGACTACACAGGACCTCGTGATGGCGAATTTAAAACACCTTATGCGGTTGTGCAACTTCGTCAGGATAATGCGGCTGGTAGCCTATACAATATTGTTGGTTTCCAGACCCACCTCAAATGGGGAGAACAAAAGCGTGTCTTCCAAATGATTCCAGGTCTTGAAAATGCGGAGTTTGTTCGTTATGGTGTTATGCACCGCAATTCTTATATGGATTCACCAAATCTTCTTGAACAGACTTACCGTTCTAAGAAACAACCAAATCTCTTCTTTGCTGGTCAGATGACGGGTGTGGAAGGTTATGTTGAATCAGCGGCGTCAGGCTTAGTTGCGGGAATTAACGCGGCTCGTCTTTTCAAGGGAGAAAGCGAGGCTATTTTCCCAGAAACAACAGCGATTGGAAGCTTAGCTCATTACATCACTCATGCCGACAGCAAACATTTCCAACCAATGAATGTCAACTTTGGGATTATCAAGGAGTTGGAAGGCGAGCGTATTCGTGATAAGAAGGCTCGTTATGAAAAAATTGCAGAGCGCGCTCTTAGCGACTTAGAAGAATTTTTAACGGTCTAATTTTTTTCAAAGAATTGCTCATGATACTATAAAAATCTTAGAAATTGTGATAAAATAGGTAGGATAAAAGAAGGAGAGTGAAAATGGCGAATCCCAAGTATAAACGTATTTTAATCAAGTTATCAGGTGAAGCCCTTGCCGGTGAACGAGGCGTAGGGATTGATATCCAAACAGTTCAAACAATCGCAAAAGAGATTCAAGAAGTTCATAGCTTAGGTATCGAAATTGCCCTTGTTATTGGTGGAGGAAATCTCTGGCGTGGCGAACCTGCTGCTGAAGCAGGAATGGACCGCGTTCAGGCAGATTACACAGGAATGCTTGGGACTGTTATGAATGCTCTTGTGATGGCAGATTCATTGCAACAAGTTGGTGTTGATACGCGTGTGCAAACAGCTATTGCCATGCAACAGGTGGCAGAGCCTTATGTCCGTGGACGTGCCCTTCGTCACCTTGAAAAAGGCCGTATCGTTATCTTTGGTGCTGGAATTGGTTCACCTTACTTCTCAACAGATACAACAGCGGCCCTTCGTGCGGCTGAAATCGAAGCGGATGCCATCCTTATGGCTAAAAATGGTGTCGATGGTGTTTACAATGCCGATCCTAAGAAAGACAAGACAGCTGTTAAATTTGAAGAATTGACCCACCGTGATGTTATCAACAAAGGTCTTCGTATCATGGACTCAACAGCTTCAACCCTTTCAATGGATAACGACATTGACTTGGTTGTCTTCAACATGAACCAACCAGGCAACATCAAACGTGTCGTATTTGGTGAAAATATCGGAACAACAGTTTCAAATAATATCGAAGAAAAGGAATAAGAAAGATTATGGCTAACGCAATTATTGAAAAAGCTAAAGAGAGAATGACCCAGTCTCACCAATCACTTGCTCGTGAATTTGGTGGTATCCGTGCTGGTCGTGCCAATGCAAGCTTGCTTGACCGTGTACATGTAGAATACTACGGAGTAGAAACTCCTCTTAACCAAATCGCTTCAATTACGATTCCAGAAGCGCGTGTTTTGTTGGTGACACCATTTGACAAGTCTTCATTGAAAGACATCGAACGTGCCTTGAACGCTTCTGATCTTGGTATCACACCAGCTAACGATGGTTCTGTGATTCGTTTGGTTATCCCAGCTCTTACAGAAGAAACTCGTCGTGACCTTGCTAAAGAAGTGAAGAAGGTCGGCGAAAATGCTAAAGTGGCTGTTCGCAATATCCGTCGTGATGCTATGGACGAAGCCAAGAAACAAGAAAAAGCAAAAGAAATCACTGAAGACGAATTGAAGACTCTTGAAAAAGACATTCAAAAAGTAACAGATGATGCTGTCAAACACATCGACGACATGACTGCCAACAAAGAGAAAGAACTTTTGGAAGTCTAAAAATAAACAGAAAAACTCAGTTGGCATTGCTGGCTGAGTTTTATTCGAAAGAAGGAAATATGAATACAAATCTTGCAAGTTTTATCGTTGGACTGATCATCGATGAAAATGACCGTTTTTACTTTGTGCAAAAGGATGGTCAAACCTATGCTCTTGCCAAGGAAGAAGGTCAGCATACAGTAGGGGATACGGTTAAAGGTTTCGCCTATACAGATATGAAGCAAAAGCTCCGCTTGACCACTTTAGAAGTGACTGCTACTCAGGATCAATTTGGTTGGGGAACTGTAACGGAAGTACGCAAGGACTTGGGTGTCTTTGTGGATACAGGCCTTCCTGACAAGGAAATCGTTGTGTCATTCGATATTCTCCCTGAACTTAAGGAACTCTGGCCTAAGAAGGGTGACCAACTCTACATCCGTCTTGAAGTGGACAAGAAAGACCGTATCTGGGGGCTCTTGGCCTATCAAGAAGACTTCCAACGTCTGGCTCGTCCTGCCTACAACAACATGCAGAACCAAAACTGGCCAGCCATTGTTTACCGCCTCAAGATATCAGGAACTTTTGTTTACCTGCCAGAAAATAACATGCTTGGCTTTATCCATCCTAGCGAGCGCTATGCAGAGCCACGTTTGGGTCAAGTTTTAGATGCGCGCGTTATTGGGTTCCGTGAAGTGGACCGTACCTTGAACCTCTCCCTCAAACCACGTTCCTTTGAGATGTTGGAAAATGATGCCCAGATGATTTTAACCTATTTGGAAAGCAATGGCGGTTTCATGACCTTAAATGATAAGTCATCCCCAGACGACATCAAGGCAACCTTTGGCATTTCTAAAGGTCAGTTCAAGAAAGCACTTGGCGGCTTGATGAAGGCTGGCAAAATCAAGCAAGACCAGTTTGGGACAGAGTTGATTTAGGGAGGCTTATGAGAAAATCATTTTACACTTGGCTCATGACTGAGCGCAATCCTAAAAGTAACAGTCCCAAGGCTATCTTAGCAGACCTCGCTTTTGAAGAGTCAGCCTTTCCAAAACACACAGATGATTTTGATGAGGTGAGTCGCTTTCTGGAAGAACATGCCAGTTTCTCTTTCAACCTAGGAGACTTTGACGCTATCTGGCAAGAATACTTAGAACACTAGCATGATTCATTGGGTTTGGGCTAGTAATTTCTCCACCCCTTTGCTATAATAAAAAGAAATAAAAGGATTAGAGAGGTTCTTTATTTGAAGGAACATTCAATAGACATTCAACTGAGTCATCCAGATGACCTGTTTCATCTTTTTGGTTCTAATGAACGCCATCTTCGTTTGATGGAAGAAGAGCTCAATGTGGTGATTCATGCTCGTACGGAGATTGTGCAGGTTTTGGGAGAAGAGACTGCCTGTGAGGAAGCCCGTCAGGTTATCCAAGCCTTGATGGTCTTGGTGAATCGTGGAATGACCATTGGTACGCCAGATGTGGTGACTGCAATTAGCATGGTCAAAAACGATGAAATCGACAAGTTTGTCGCCCTTTACGAAGAAGAAATCATCAAGGATAATACAGGGAAACCTATCCGTGTCAAAACCCTGGGTCAAAAACTTTATGTGGACAGTGTTAAACAGCACGATGTGACCTTTGGAATTGGGCCAGCAGGTACAGGGAAGACCTTCCTTGCAGTGACCTTAGCAGTGACTGCCCTTAAACGTGGGCAAGTCAAGCGAATTATCCTAACTCGTCCAGCGGTGGAAGCAGGAGAGAGTCTAGGTTTTCTTCCGGGTGATCTCAAAGAGAAGGTAGATCCTTACCTTCGACCTGTTTATGATGCCTTGTATCAGATTCTGGGCAAAGACCAAACGACTCGTCTTATGGAGCGTGAAATTATCGAGATTGCGCCCCTTGCCTACATGCGTGGACGAACCTTGGATGATGCCTTTGTCATTCTCGATGAGGCGCAAAATACGACTATTATGCAGATGAAGATGTTCTTGACTCGTTTAGGTTTTAATTCTAAGATGATTGTCAATGGAGATATCAGTCAGATTGACCTGCCACGTAATGTCAAGTCCGGTTTGATTGACGCTCAAGAGAAACTCAAGAACATCCATCAGATTGACTTTGTTCATTTTTCAGCTAAGGATGTGGTTCGTCATCCTGTTGTCGCTCAGATTATCCGAGCTTATGAACCAGCACCGGTTAAAAAAGAAGAGAGTGAAGAATTAGATCCTCAACCTCTGTCTGAAGGATAGTTCTTTTGTACTTAAAGTTATCTCAATACAATGTTTCATTCAATATCCTTGTATGAGATTAGAAAGGTTTCAAGTGGAGGAAACATATGGAATCAATTTTTGTGAAATTTGCCCAGTATCCGTCTATAGAAACGGAGCGTTTATTGCTTAGACCTGTAACCTTGGATGATGCGGAAGAAATGTTTGAGTATGCCTCGGACAGAGAAAATACGCGCTACACTTTTCCAACCAATCAAAGCTTGGAAGAAACCAAAAATAATATTGCGCAGTTCTACTTGGTCAATCCCTTGGGACGTTGGGGAATAGAACTAAAAAGCAATGGTCAGTTTATTGGAACCATTGATTTGCACAAGATTGATCCTGTTCTTAAGAAGGCAGCTATTGGCTACATTATCAATAAAAAGTATTGGAATCAAGGATTGACGACAGAAGCCAATCGTGCTGTGATTGAGATGGCTTTTGAGAAGATTGGAATGAACAAGTTGACCGCCCTTCACGATATGGACAATCCTGCATCTGGAAAGGTCATGGAGAAATCAGGCATGCGTTTTTCCCATGCGGAACCCTATGCTTGTATGGACCAGCATGAAGAAGGCCGAATTGTTACAAGAGTTCATTATGTCTTGACCAAGGAAGACTATTTTGCAAATAAATAAGCAGTTGAAAAGAAATTTTCGACTGTTTTTTCTTTCTCTTACGAATAATCTAAGAGAGGAGAAAATATGGAAGCAATTATCGAGAAAATCAAAGAGTATAAAATCATTGTCATCTGTACTGGTCTGGGCTTGCTTGTAGGAGGATTTTTCCTGCTAAAACCAGCTCCACAAACACCTGTCAAGGAAACGAATTTGCAGGCAGAAGTTGTAGCAGTTTCCAAGGATTCATTAACCGAAAAGGAAGAACCCCTTGAACAAGATCTAATCACGGTAGATGTAAAAGGTGCTGTCAAATCGCCAGGAATTTATGATTTGCCGGTAGGTAGTCGAGTTAATGACGCTGTTCAGAAGGCTGGTGGCTTGACAGAGCAAGCAGACAGCAAGTCGCTCAATCTAGCTCAGAAAGTTAGTGATGAGGCTCTGGTTTACGTTCCAACTAAGGGAGAAGAATCAGCTAGTCAACAGGCAGGTTCTGGAGCGCCTTCTTCAACGAGCAAGGAAAAGAAGATCAACCTCAATAAGGCCAGTCTGGAAGAACTCAAGCAAGTCAAGGGACTGGGAGGAAAACGAGCTCAAGACATTATTGACCATCGTGAGGCAAATGGGAAATTCAAGTCGGTTGATGAACTCAAGAAAGTCTCTGGAATTGGTGCCAAGACCATAGAAAAGTTAAAAGATTATGTTACAGTGGATTAAGAATATCCCCCTTCCCCTAATTTACCTGAGTTTTTTGTTACTTTGGTTTTATTACGCTATTTTCTCAGCATCCTATCTTGCTTTGTTGGGCTTTGTTTTTCTGCTAGTTTGTCTCTTTATTCAATTTCCTGGGAAATCAGCAGGCAAAGTTCTAGTGATTTGTGGAATCTTTGGATTTTGGTTTCTGTTTCAAAATTGGCAACAGAGTCAAGCAAGTCAAAATTTGGCGGATTCTGTTGAAAGGGTACGGATTCTGCCCGACACTATTAAGGTCAATGGTGATAGTCTGTCCTTTCGTGGCAAGGCTGATGGACGCATTTTCCAAGTCTATTATAAACTCCAGTCCGAGGAGGGGAAAGAAACCTTTCAAGCCTTAACAGACCTTCATGAGATAGGACTAGAAGGGAAGCTTTCTGAGCCAGAAGGGAAGAGAAATTTTGGTGGCTTTGACTACCAAGCCTATCTGAAGACTCAGGGAATTTACCAGACTCTCAATATCAAAAGAATCCAGTCACTTCAAAAGGTTGGCAGTTGGGATATAGGAGAAAATCTGTCCAGTTTACGTCGAAAGGCTGTGGTTTGGATTAAGACACATTTTCCAGACCCTATGCGCAATTACATGACAGGGCTTTTGCTAGGACATCTGGACACAGATTTTGAGGAGATGAATGAGCTTTATTCTAGTTTAGGAATTATCCACCTTTTTGCCTTGTCGGGTATGCAGGTAGGCTTTTTCATGGATGGATTTAAGAAACTTCTCTTGCGATTGGGCTTGACCCAAGAAAAGTTGAAATGGCTGACCTATCCCTTTTCCCTTATTTATGCAGGTCTGACAGGATTTTCAGCATCGGTTATTCGCAGTCTCTTACAAAAGTTACTGGCTCAACATGGTGTTAAGGGCTTGGATAATTTTGCCTTGACTGTGCTTGTCCTCTTTATTATCATGCCCAACTTTTTCCTGACTACAGGAGGAGTTTTGTCATGTGCTTATGCTTTTATCTTGACTATGACTAGCAAAGAAGGGGAGGGGTTTAAGGCTATTGCTAGAGAAAGTCTAGTCATTTCCTTAGGAATATTGCCCATTCTATCCTTCTATTTTGCAGAATTTCAACCTTGGTCCATCCTCTTGACCTTTGTCTTTTCCTTTCTATTTGACATGGTCCTCTTACCGCTCTTGTCTATCTTATTTGCCCTTTCCTTTCTCTATCCAGTCATTCAGCTGAATTTTATCTTTGAATGGTTGGAAGGGATTATTCGCTTGGTATCACAGGTGGCAAGTAGATCGCTTGTCTTTGGACAACCTAATGCGTGGCTTTTAATTTTATTGTTAATTTCCTTGGCTTTAGTCTATGATTTGAGAAAAAACATTAAAAGGCTAGCAGTGTTGAGCTTATTGATTACAGGTCTCTTTTTCCTGACCAAGTATCCACTGGAAAATGAAATTACCATGCTGGATGTGGGGCAAGGCGAAAGTATTTTCCTACGGGATGTAACTGGTAAAACCATTCTCATAGATGTCGCTGGCAAGGCAGAATATAATAAGAAAATCGAAAAATGGCAAGAAAAGACGACGACCAGCAATGCCCAGCGAACCTTGATTCCCTATCTCAAAAGTCGAGGAGTAGCCAAGATTGACCAGCTGATTTTGACAAATATGGACAAGGAACATGTTGGAGATTTGTTGGAGGTGACCAAGGTTTTTCATGTCGGAGAGATTTTAGTGTCCAAAGGCAGTTTGAAACAGAAGGAATTTGTGACAGAACTACAGGCAACTCAAACCAAGGTGCGCAGTGTGACAGCAGGAGAGAACTTGCCAATTTTTGGAAGTCAGTTAGAAGTCTTATCTCCAAGGAAAATTGGAGATGGAGGTCATGAAGATTCTCTAGTTCTGTATGGGAAACTCTTGGATAAAAACTTTCTTTTCACAGGAAATTTGGAGGAGAAAGGAGAGAAGGACTTGTTGAAGCAGTATCCTGACCTAGAAGTGGATGTTTTGAAAGCTGGTCAACATGGCTCTAAAAACTCATCAAGTTCAGCCTTTCTAGAAAAACTCAAACCAGATTTTACTCTCATCTCAGTTGGAAAGAACAATCGAACGAAACTCCCCCATCAGGAAACCTTGACACGACTGGAAACTATCAATAGCAAAGTTTACCGAACTGACCAGCAAGGAGCTATACGCTTTAAAGGTTGGAAAAATTGGAAAATCGAAAGTGTTCGATAGGAAGGATAAATATTATATATTAGTAAAATAAACTAAAAATCTGTTGCATAATAATGATAAAAACGATATAATGAAAGCGTATTCAATATTAATGATATAAAACTATTAAAAATTAGTAAAAATCGTTTAATTAGTTAGTTTATGATTATTGGTTTTTTTCAGTCCAGTGTATCTGCTGTGAGCGTTCTTAAAACTTATAGGTATGATTGGAATATCTACTATAAGTCTAGTATGAATTGCCAGAGATATAACTATATTAATCCCCTGTTATGGTATCGTTATGACAGCTATTCTGAGTATAAAGTTGGCGGAGGCTGGAAGTACAATCGTTATGAGGTACTAAACTACTCAAGTGGAGGCTATTAATCCCTAAAGAGTGATAAAAAGGAGGGTTAGGTATGTTGCAACTTACTCATGTGACCTTAAAAACGCGACAAGTCATCTTACAAGATGTTGATTTTACATTTGAAAAGGGTAGGATTTATGGTATTCTTGCTATCAATGGCTCTGGAAAGACGACACTGTTCCGCGCCATTAGCAATTTAATTCCTATAAGTAGTGGAAATATTGTAGCCCCTCCTTCTTTATTTTATTATGAAAGCATTGAATGGCTGGATGGAAACTTAAGTGGGATGGACTATCTTCGCCTGATCAAGAACATCTGGAAGTCAGGGCTGAACTTGGGGAATGAAATTACCTATTGGGAAATGTCGGACTATATCAGCCTTCCCATTCGTAAGTATTCCTTAGGCATGAAGCAACGCTTGGTGATTGCCATGTACTTCCTCAGTCAGGCGAAATGCTGGCTTATGGATGAGATTACAAATGGCTTAGATGAGTATTATCGACAGAAGTTTTTTGATAGGCTAGCAAAAATCGATAGACAAGAACAGCTGGTTCTTTTAAGTTCCCACTATAAGGAAGAGTTGCTTGATGTCTGCGATAGAGTAGTAACCATTCATCGGGGAAAGATAGAAGAGGTTTAGTTTATGAAAGATGTTGGTCTATTTTTATTAAAAAAAGTTTTCAAAAGTCGCTTAAACTGGATTATCTTAGTTTTATTTGTTTCAACTCTTGGTATTAGCTTTTATTTCAATAGTCGGACTGCAAACTATGTCAGCTTGGAGAACAGGTTGGAAACTCGTACTGCAGCCAACGAGAGAGCTATCAATGAAAATGAAGAGAAGCTCTCCCAAATGTCTGACACCAGCACGGAGGAATACCAGTTTGCTAAAGAAAATTTAGACTTGCAAAAAAATCTTTTGACGCAAAAGAAAGAAATTCTGACTTTATTAAAAGAAGGACGCTGGGAAGAAGCCTACTATTTGCAGTGGCAAGCTGAGGAAAAGAGTTATGAAACTGTATCAAATGACCCAACTTCTAGCTCGGACTTAAAAATAGCGGTTGACCGCGAACGAAAGACTTACCAAGCCCTGTATCCCTTGAACATAAAAGCCCACGATTTAGATTATCCGACCCACGGGATTGATCAGATTGTTTGGATTTTAGAGGCTATCATCCCAAGCTTGTTTGTGATTGCGATTATTTTTATGCTGACACAACTTTTTGCAGAAAGATATCAAAATCATCTGGACACAGCTCAGTTATATCCTTTTTCAAAAGTGGCATTTGCCATGTCTTCTCTTGGAGTTGGGGTGAGCTATGTAACTGTGCTGTTTATTGGAATCTGTGGTTTTTCTTTCCTAGTGGGAAGTCTGATAAGTGGTTTTGGACAGTTAGATTATCCCTACCCGATTTATAGCTTAGTGAATCAAGAGGTAACTATTGGAAAAATACAAGATGTGTTATTTCCTGGCTTGTTACTAGCTTTCTTAGCTTTTGTCATCATTGTGGAAGTAGTGTACTTGATTGCTTACTTTTTCAAGCAAAAAATGCCTGTCCTCTTTCTGTCACTTATTGGGATTGTTGGCTTATTGTTTGGTATTCAAACAATTCAGCCTCTTCAAAAGATTGCACATCTGATTCCCTTTACTTACTTGCGTTCAGTGGAGATTTTATCTGGAAGATTACCTAAGCAAATTGATAACGTCAATCTAAATTGGGACATGGGGCTAGTTTTACTTCCTTGCCTGATTATCCTTTTGTTAGTGGGGATTCTATTTATCGAAAGATGGGGAAGTTCACATAAAAAAGAATTTTTTAATAGATCCTAGCTTTCCTATAGGGAAAATAAGTAAAAACTAACATAGAGAGGGAATCAACTTGATTCTCTCTTTTTGATTAGGAAATCAAGGCAAAATACAAACACAAACTTTTCAAAAAAATAACTTTTTATCTTGACAAGAGCTAGAAAACTTGGTATCATATAAAAGTTGAGAAAAGCAGAAGTGAGAGCTTCTCGCCTTGTGACATTAAGTTGCCTGGCCCTACGGATGAAAAGTTTCTAAGAAACGCTATCATAACGTGCGGGCTTGTATTATTACGAGTCCGTTATTGTTTTTCTCTAATAAAACAAAAGAGGTGAAAACCATAGCAAAGCAAGACTTATTCATCAATGATGAGATTCGTGTACGTGAAGTTCGCTTGATTGGTCTTGAAGGAGAACAGCTAGGCATCAAGCCACTCAGTGAAGCGCAAGCTTTGGCTGATAACGCTAATGTTGACCTAGTATTGATTCAACCCCAAGCCAAACCGCCTGTTGCAAAAATTATGGACTACGGTAAGTTCAAATTTGAGTACCAGAAGAAGCAAAAAGAACAACGTAAAAAACAAAGTGTTGTTACTGTGAAAGAAGTTCGTCTAAGTCCAACTATTGACAAGGGTGACTTTGATACAAAACTTCGCAATGCACGCAAATTCCTTGAAAAAGGAAATAAAGTTAAGGTATCTATTCGCTTTAAGGGTCGTATGATTACCCATAAAGAGATTGGTGCAAAAGTTTTAGCCGAGTTTGCTGAAGCAACTCAAGATATTGCCATCATCGAACAACGTGCTAAAATGGATGGACGTCAAATGTTCATGCAATTGGCGCCAGCGACTGACAAAAAATAATTGTCAGAAAGTTAAATAAAGGAGAAAAAATCATGCCAAAACAAAAAACACACCGCGCATCAGCTAAACGTTTCAAACGTACAGGTTCTGGTGGACTTAAACGTTTTCGTGCTTACACTTCTCACCGTTTCCACGGAAAAACTAAGAAACAACGTCGTCATCTTCGTAAAGCATCTATGGTGCATTCAGGAGATTACAAACGTATCAAAGCAATGCTTACTCGCTTGAAATAATAGCTTGACTGTAAGTAAACAATTCTAGGAAATATTTGGAGGAAATAAAACATGGCACGTGTTAAAGGTGGCGTTGTATCACGCAAACGTCGTAAACGTATTCTTAAATTAGCAAAAGGTTACTATGGAGCTAAACACATCTTGTTCCGTACTGCAAAAGAACAAGTAATGAACTCTTACTACTATGCATACCGTGACCGTCGTCAGAAAAAACGTGACTTCCGCAAACTGTGGATCACTCGTATCAACGCGGCAGCTCGTATGAACGGACTTTCATACTCACAATTGATGCATGGTTTGAAATTGGCTGAGATCGAAGTTAACCGTAAAATGCTTGCTGACTTGGCTGTTAACGATGCAGCAGCTTTCACAGCTCTTGCAGATGCAGCTAAAGCAAAACTTGGTAAATAATAACAGATAAGACTGGAACAGGATTGTACCAGTCTTTTTAAAAATAAAGGAGAAAAATATGGCTTCAAAAATGCTACATACTTGCTTGCGAGTAGAAAATCTTGAAAAATCAATTGCATTTTATCAAGATGCTTTTGGATTTAAAGAATTGCGTCGCAGAGATTTTCCAGACCATGCCTTCACGATTGTCTATCTAGGTCTTGAGGGTGATGACTATGAGTTGGAGTTGACTTATAACTACGATCACGGTCCGTATGTGGTTGGAGATGGCTTTGCCCATATCGCCCTCAGTACACCTGATCTTGAGGCACTTCATCAAGAGCATAGTGCAAAAGGATATGAAGTGACTGAGCCAAATGGTCTACCAGGAACTGCACCTAACTATTACTTTGTCAAAGACCCTGATGGCTACAAGGTTGAAGTCATTCGTGAAAAATAATGGTAACTTCTAAAACTAACTTCCAGTTTCCCACAACCTAGCTTTTAGTATGAGAAAAACGCGTGAAATCAGTGGAAATCCGTCTTAGACTAACTTCCACTGGTTTTCTTTTTCTTGATATATAAGGGTTCAAAAGCGAAAAGACTCAGAAAAAAGTGCACGACAAATAGCCCTAAAACAGAGTCGTCTTAGAGTAAATTCCAGTTGCTAGCGTTTAGTGTGAGACTTTTCGATGGTGATAAGATGTGTAGTTAGAGGGGAAAATTCCCTTTATTTCAATAAATCAGGTGATAGGTGTGTGTCTTCTGGTTTGACAAATTGGCAACCCAGAAGAGCAGCGATGTCCTCGCCAAAGGTGAAGGTGAAGATGTCGTAAGCAGATTTTCCTTGAAACTCTTCTCGTTTCAAGGAATTGACATGGGAAATGACTAGATTGACGTCTTTCTGAGTCAGCTGGTCAAAGGAAGTGCCCTTGGGAAGAATGGCTCGCAAAACCGTATGGTTCTTCTCAATCCGCCCCTTCTGGTCAGGACGGCTAGGGTCGCAGAAGTAGAGGTGAGACTTCCCATCAATGTCTCGCTCAAGCTCCTCCACATAGGCGAACTCAGATCCGTTGTCTGTGAGAATGACAGGGAACAGCTGATGGAACGCACACCCTCCGTCCATGACTCTTTCTTTCAAAGCTGCGAATTTAGTGGCGACCTCCAGAGCGGTCTTGTTGTTCAAAAGCAGGGCGAAGAGGAAGTTGCAGAAGGAAACGTTGAAGGTGAGCAGTAGCTTTCCACCAGGTCTGCCGATGACCGTGTCCATTTCCAACCATTTGAAGAAATCATCTGTTTCTCGTAACTCTTGGAAATCTTGATAGGTCCGCCCAATTTTCAGCTCTTTAGGAATAGCTACTTTTCTGGATTTTCTGCGTTCCTTGAACGTGACCATCCGAGGGAAATCAATGGGCTTGGCTGTCAGATAGCCCAGCTTGGCATGCCGATACACCGTAGCTTTCGACACAGGTAGGTTATGTGTCTGAATGATATGGTAGATGCTTTGTTTCTTCTGGATGCCTTGGGTTAAGACCTTGTCCATCTGATAAAAACTTTCCTTGTTTAGGGGAATTCCCTGTCTGGATTCCCTCAACATAGTCTCGTACTGCTCCTGTGCCTTTTTCGCGTAGTAAAGATAGCGGTTAAACCCACAATCCGTCCTCTTTTTTGGACAGTTGTTACAGACATAAGGAGCTTTTTTGAGAAGAGGGCAATCCGTGCAATCAGATTTGACGGATGTTGGATGCATGATGCGATTGCGCTTGATTTCCTTTGAAATCGTTGACGGGTCTTTCCCCATCTTCTCAGCGATGGAACGGAAAGTCTCCTGTTGGCTGATTCCAGTTTGGATGTCAATACGGTCTTCTAGAGTGAGATGTTTTTGTTTTTTCGTCATGAGGTACCTCCTCACGAAAAGTCTCAGACTTAATTCTAGCATAATTCATCGTCTGAGACTAACTTCCAGTTTTGGGAGAGAGATGGAAGTTACTTTGAGAAGTTACGCGTGAAAAATAATCTCGTGAGGTCAAGTAGAATGTTCGTTTTCTACTTGACTTTTTTTTGCTGAAAGGAGTATACTAGTAAAAATTTAACCTTTAAGGGGAGTCCAGAGAGACTCACAAGGTGTCAGATAAAAGAATAGTACAATTTTCTAGAGGAGACTTTTTGAGTGTGCTCTCTTGTCTTGTACGATTTTAACTGAGGCCTTGCACTAGCAAGGTCTTTTCTTTGTCTGGTTCCCTTAAAATTTAAGGAGGAAAAGTCATGAATCCCACATGTAAGAAACGTTTGGGTGCAATTCGTTTGGAAACCATGAAGGTGGTTGCACAGGAGGAAATCGCGCCAGCAATCTTTGAATTAGTCCTAGAGGGGGAAATGGTTGAAGCCATGCGAGCAGGCCAATTTCTTCATCTGCGTGTGCCTGATGATGCCCATCTCTTGCGCCGTCCTATTTCAATTTCGTCTATTGATAAGTCTAACAAGCAGTGTCGCCTTATTTATCGGATTGAAGGGGCTGGAACCGCTATTTTTTCAACCTTAAGTCAGGGAGACACTCTTGATGTGATGGGTCCTCAGGGGAATGGTTTTGACTTGTCTGACCTTGATGAGCAGAGCCAGGTTCTCCTTGTTGGTGGGGGAATTGGTGTTCCTCCCTTGCTTGAGGTGGCCAAGGAATTGCATGCGCGTGGTGTGAAAGTAGTGACTGTGCTCGGTTTTGCTAACAAGGATGCTGTTATCCTTGAAAAGGAATTAGCCCAATATGGTCAAGTCTTTGTAACGACAGATGATGGTTCATATGGCATTGAAGGAAATGTGTCTGTTGTCATCAAGGATTTAGACAGTCAGTTTGATGCTGTTTACTCATGTGGGGCGCCTGGAATGATGAAGTATATCAATCAAACCTTTTATGACCATCCAAGAGCCTATCTATCTCTAGAATCTCGTATGGCTTGTGGGATGGGGGCTTGCTATGCCTGCGTCCTAAAAGTGCCAGAAAGTGAGACGGTCAGCCAACGCGTTTGTGAAGATGGCCCTGTTTTCCGCACAGGAACAGTTGTATTATAAGGAGAAAATCATGACTTCAAATCGTTTACAAGTTTCTCTACCTGGTTTGGATTTGAAAAATCCGATTATTCCAGCATCAGGCTGTTTTGGTTTTGGTCAAGAGTATGCCAAGTACTATGATTTAGACCTTTTAGGTTCTATTATGATCAAGGCGACAACCCTTGAACCACGCTTTGGCAATCCAACTCCAAGGGTGGCAGAAACACCTGCTGGCATGCTCAATGCAATCGGTTTGCAAAATCCTGGTTTGGAAGTTGTTTTGGCTGAAAAGCTACCGTGGCTGGAAAGAGAATATCCAAATCTTCCCATTATCGCCAATGTAGCTGGTTTTTCAAAACAAGAGTATGCGGCTGTTTCTCATGGTATTTCCAAGGCAGCTAATGTGAAGGCTATTGAGCTCAATATTTCTTGCCCCAATGTTGACCACTGTAATCACGGACTTTTGATTGGTCAAGATCCAGATTTGGCTTATGATGTGGTGAAAGCAGCTGTGGAAGCCTCTGATGTGCCAGTTTATGTCAAATTAACCCCTAGTGTGACCGATATCGTCACTGTCGCAAAAGCTGCAGAAGATGCGGGAGCAAGTGGCTTAACCATGATTAATACCCTTGTCGGTATGCGCTTTAACCTCAAAACCAGAAAACCAATCTTGGCTAATGGAACAGGTGGGATGTCTGGTCCAGCAGTTTTTCCAGTAGCCCTCAAACTCATCCGCCAAGTCGCCCAAACTACAGACCTGCCTATCATTGGAATGGGGGGAGTGGATTCGGCAGAAGCTGCCCTAGAAATGTATCTGGCTGGAGCATCGGCTATTGGAGTTGGAACAGCCAACTTTACCAATCCATATGCCTGTCCTGATATCATCGAAAATTTACCAAATGTTATGGATAAATATGGTATCAGCAGTCTAGAAAATTTCCGCAAGGAAGTAAAAGAGTCTCTGATGTAAACTGCAATCAATCTGTTCTTGATTTTTTATCAGTTTGTAATGTTGATTATAGAGAATTTTGATAGAATAAAATGGAAAGAACAGAGGAAGAAAGTTTATGAAGAAATTGAGATTTATTTTTTTAGCTCTCCTATTTTTCTTAGCCAGACCAGAGAGTGCAATGGCTAGTGATGGTACTTGGCAAGGAAAACAATACCTGAAAGCAGATGGGAGTCAAGCAGCTAATGAGTGGGTTTTTGATGCTCACTATCAATCTTGGTTTTATATAAAAGAAGATGCCAACTATGCTGAGAATGAATGGCTAAAGCAAGGTGACGACTATTTTTACCTCAAATCTGGTGGCTATATGGCCAAGTCAGAATGGATAGAAGACAAGGGAGTCCTCTATTATCTTGACCAAGATGGAAAGATGAAAAGAAATGCTTGGCTAGGAGCTTCCTATGTCGGTGCTACAGGTGCCAAGGTAATAGAAGATTGGGTATATGATTCTCAATATGATGCTTGGTTTTATATCAAAGCAGATGGACAACACGCAGAGAAAGAATGGCTACAAATTAAGGGCAAGGACTATTATTTCAAATCTGGTGGTTATTTACTGACAAGTCAGTGGATTGAGCAGGCTTATGTGAATGCTAGTGGAGCTAAAGTACAACAAGGTTGGCTTTTTGATAAACAATACCAATCTTGGTTTTATATCAAAGAAAATGGAAATCATGCTGATAAAGAATGGATTTTCGAAAATGGTCACTATTATTATCTAAAATCTGGTGGCTATATGGCGGCCAATGAATGGATTTTGGATAAGGAATCATGGTTTTATCTCAAATCTGATGGCAAAATGGCTGAGAAAGAATGGGTATATGATTCTCATAGTCAAGCCTGGTACTACTTCAAATCTGGTGGTTACATGGCAAAAAACGAGACTATTGATGGTCATCAGCTAGGAAGCGATGGAAAGTGGCTTGGAGAAAAAGCTACAAATGAAAATGCTGCTTATTATCAAGTAGTGCCTGTCACAGCAAATGTCTACAATGCAGATGGTGAAAAGCTCTCCTATATATCGCAAGGTAGTGTTGTTTGGCTAGATAAGGATAGAAAAAGTGATGACAAGCGCTTGGCTATTACTGTTTCTGGTTTGTCAGGCTATATGAAAACAGAAGATTTACAAGCACTAGATGCCAGCAAGGATTTTATCCCTTATTATGAGAGTGATGGACATCGTTTTTATCACTATGTGGCTCAGAATGCTAGTATCCCAGTAGCTGCTCATCTTTCTGATATGGAAGTAGGCAAGAAATATTATTCGGCAGATGGGCTGCATTTTGATGGTTTTAACCTTGAAAATCCCTTCCTTTTCAAAGATTTGACAGAGGCTACAAACTATAGTGCTGAAGACTTGGATAAGGTATTTAGTCTGTTAAATATTGACAATAGCCTCCTGGAAAATAAGGGAGCTACCTTTAAGGAAGCCGAAGAACATTACCATATCAATGCCCTCTATCTCCTTGCTCATAGTGCCTTAGAAAGCGACTGGGGACGTAGCAAGATTGCCAAAGATAAGAATAATTTCTTTGGAATTACAGCCTATGATACGACTCCTTACCTTTCTGCCAAGACATTTGATGATGTGGATAAGGGAATTTTAGGTGCAACCAAGTGGATTAAGGAAAATTATATCGATAGGGGCAGAACTTTCCTTGGAAACAAGGCGTCTGGTATGAATGTGGAATATGCCTCAGACCCTTATTGGGGCGAAAAAATTGCTAGTGTGATGATGAAAATCAATGAGAAACTAGGTGGCAAAGATTAGTCCTATAATTGGATATGATTTGAGTATAATACTCAATGAAAATCAAAGAGCAAACTAGGAAACTAGCCGTAGGCTGTACTTGAGTACGGCAAGGCGACGTTGACGTGGTTTGAATTTGATTTTCGAAGAGTATAAGCTAAAAATCCTGATTTCAAGTCGAATCAGGATTTTTTCATGGATGAGATTTTTTTGGGGTCTGGTGTAACTCGGAGGGTCTTTTGTCCTGTGTAGGTTACAAAACCAGGTTTTCCACCAGTTGGTTTGTTGAGTTTCTTGACTTCAATCATATCTACCTGAACCAGATTTGACAGGCGACCTTGAGAGAAGTAGGCAGCCAACTCTGCTGCGTCTGTCTTGACTTCATCAGATGGGTCAAGATTGCCTGAGATGACAACATGGCTTCCAGGAATATCCTTGGCATGGAACCAAAGTTCCTCCTTGCGGGCCATTTTAAAGGTTAGCTCCTCATTTTGTAGATTATTGCGGCCGACATAGATGATAGTTTTGCCATCGCTTGCTAGATATTGTTCTGGTTTTTTGCGTTTCTGGATTTTCTCCCGTTGTCTTCTACGGATAAAACCTGTTTGGATCAATTCTTCACGAATTTCAGCGATTTCTTCCAGTCCAGCTTGGTTGAGAACAGTTTCCACACTTTCCAGATAGAGAATGGTTACCTTGGTTTCCTCAATCAGATCAGTCAAGTATTTGACAGCTTCTTTGAGTTTCTGATACCGTTTAAAATAGCGTTGGGCATTTTGGTTGGGAGTCAAGGCCTTATTAAGCGCAATCGTGATAGGTAGGTTGGTATAGTAGTTGTCTAGGATAACCTGATCTTGGTCATTAGGCACTTGATGGAGGAAGGTTGTTAGCAATTCCCCTTTTTGGCGAAATTCTTCAGCATTGTCTGTCGCTAGTAATTCTTTTTCCTGTTTTTTGAGTTTGTGGCGGTTTTTCTGAAGTTCATTTTCAACACGACGAATCAGTTCACTGGCTTGCTGTTTGACGCGGTCGCGCTCAGCCTTATCCTTATAGTAGGTGTCCAACAAATTAGAAAGACTGGCAAAAGGCTCTCCCACCTGATTTGCAAAAGGAACTGGGCTGAAGGAAGTCTCAGTCAAGCATGGTTTGGTTTCTTGATTGAAAAAGTTTCGGAAAGTAGATAGTTTATCACTAACCAGAATGTTTTCCAATTCATTTGCCGTATCACGTCCCAGACCTTGAAAGAGGCTTTGAAGGTTTTTAGCTGTCGTTTCCTGTGTTTGCAGGATTTCAAAGAGCTTTTCATCCTTGATGGTGAAAGGATTGAGTGATTCCGTGCTTGGCGGAGCGATATAGGTCGATCCAGGAAGCAAGGTACGGTAGCTATTTTGTGAAAAGCCAACATGTTTGATAACTTCGAGGATTTTATGACTGCTTTTATCAACCAGTAGAATATTACTGTGTTTGCCCATGATTTCGATAATCAAGGTAGCCTGAATATGGTCTCCAATCTCGTTTTTATTGGAAACTGTCATTTCCACAATACGGTCATTTTCAACTTGCTCAATAGACTCAATTAAGGCACCCTGCAAATACTTTCTTAAAACCATGATAAAGGTAGAAGGCTGGGCTGGGTTTTCAAAAGTTGTTTGGGTCAGCTGAATGCGTCCAAAAACAGGATGGGCAGAAAGGAGCAGGCGATGGCTTTGGCGATTGCTGCGGATTTGCAAGACCAACTCTTGTTCAAAAGGCTGATTGATTTTCTGAATGCGTCCATTCACTAACTCTCTGCGCAATTCCTCAACCATGTGGTGTAAAAAAAATCCGTCAAATGACATCGTTCTCTCCTTGTGATTGTATTCCATAGTATTATATCAAAAAGGTAGAATAAAATCATGGAAATGTGGTATAATAAAGCCAAGTAAAGAGAAACGAGAAGCACATGTATATTGAAATGGTAGATGAAACTGGTCAAGTTTCAAAAGAAATGTTGCAACAAACCCAAGAAATTTTGGAATTTGCAGCCCAAAAATTAGGAAAAGAAGACAAGGAGATGGCAGTCACCTTTGTGACCAACGAGCGTAGTCATGAACTCAATCTGGAGTACCGTGACACAGACCGTCCGACAGATGTTATCAGCCTTGAGTATAAGCCAGAGTTGGAAATTGCCTTTGACGAAGAGGATTTGCTTGAAAATCCAGAATTGGCAGAGATGATGTCTGAGTTTGATGCCTATATTGGGGAACTTTTCATCTCTATAGATAAGGCTCATGAGCAGGCTGAGGAATATGGTCACAGCTTTGAGCGTGAGATGGGCTTCTTGGCAGTACACGGCTTTTTACATATCAATGGCTATGATCACTACACTCCAGAAGAAGAAGCGGAGATGTTCGGTTTACAAGAAGAAATTTTGACAGCCTATGGACTCACAAGACAATAAACGAAAATGGAAAAATCGTGACCTGATATCTAGTTTAGAATTTGCTCTCACAGGAATTTTTACTGCAATCAAGGAAGAACGCAATATGCGAAAACATGCAGTGACGGCTCTTGTAGTCATTCTTGCAGGTTTAGTTTTTCAGGTGTCACGAATCGAATGGCTCTTTCTCCTATTGAGCATTTTCTTGGTAGTAGCCTTTGAGATTATCAACTCTTCTATTGAAAATGTGGTGGATTTGGCCAGTCACTATCACTTTTCTATGCTGGCTAAAAATGCCAAGGATATGGCGGCTGGCGCGGTATTAGTGGTCTCTCTTTTCGCAGCCTTAACAGGCGCATTGATTTTTCTCCCACGAATCTGGGATTTATTATTTTAAACAGTAAGAGGAAATTATGACTTTTAAATCAGGCTTTGTAGCCATTTTAGGACGTCCCAACGTTGGGAAGTCAACCTTTTTAAATCACGTCATGGGGCAAAAGATTGCCATTATGAGTGACAAGGCGCAGACAACGCGCAACAAAATTATGGGAATTTACACGACTGATAAGGAGCAAATCGTCTTTATTGATACGCCAGGGATTCACAAGCCTAAAACGGCCCTTGGAGATTTCATGGTTGAATCCGCCTACAGCACCCTTCGCGAAGTGGATACCGTTCTTTTTATGGTGCCTGCTGATGAAGCGCGTGGCAAAGGGGACGATATGATTATCGAACGCCTCAAGGCTGCCAAGGTTCCAGTGATTTTGGTGGTGAATAAGATTGATAAGGTTCACCCAGACCAGCTTTTGTCTCAGATTGATGATTTCCGTAATCAAATGGACTTTAAGGAAATCGTTCCAATCTCAGCCCTTCAGGGGAATAACGTGTCTCGTCTAGTGGATATTTTGAGTGAAAATCTGGACGAAGGATTCCAGTATTTCCCAGCTGATCAAATCACAGACCATCCAGAGCGCTTCTTAGTATCAGAAATGATTCGTGAGAAAGTCTTACACCTAACTCGTGAAGAGATTCCGCATTCTGTCGCAGTAGTTGTTGACTCTATGAAACGAGATGAAGAGACAGACAAGGTTCATATTCGAGCAACTATCATGGTCGAGCGCGATAGTCAGAAAGGGATTATCATCGGTAAAGGTGGTGCTATGCTTAAGAAAATCGGTAGCATGGCCCGTCGTGATATCGAACTTATGCTAGGGGACAAGGTCTTCCTAGAAACCTGGGTCAAGGTCAAGAAAAACTGGCGCGATAAAAAGCTAGATTTAGCTGACTTTGGCTATAATGAAAAAGAATACTAAGTAGAGGTGGGCTCATGCCTGCTTCTTGTTTTTACAGAAGGAGGACTTATGCCTGAATTACCTGAGGTTGAAACCGTTCGTCGTGGCTTAGAAAAATTGATTTTGGGTAAGAAGATTTCGAGTATAGAAATTCGCTATCCCAAGATGATTAAGACGGATTTGGACGAGTTTCGAAAGGAAGTGCCTGGTCAGATTGTTGAGTCAATGGGACGTCGTGGCAAATATTTGCTTTTTTACCTGACAGATAAGGTCTTGATTTCCCATTTGCGGATGGAGGGCAAGTATTTTTACTATCCAGACCAGGTTCCTGAACGCAAGCACGCCCATGTTTTCTTCCAGTTTGAGGACGGTGGAACGCTTGTTTATGAGGATGTACGCAAGTTTGGTACTATGGAACTCTTGGCGCCTGATCTTTTGGATGCCTACTTTATTTCTAAAAAACTAGGTCCTGAGCCAAGAGAGCAGGACTTTGATTTGCAGGCCTTTCAAACTGCCCTTGCCAAGTCCAAAAAGCCTATCAAATCCCATCTCCTAGACCAGACCTTGGTAGCTGGACTTGGCAATATCTATGTGGATGAGGTTCTCTGGCGAGCTCAGGTTTATCCAGCTAGACCTTCCCAGACTTTGACAGCAGAAGAAATGACTGCCATTCGTGACCAGACCATTGCTGTTTTGGGACAGGCTGTTGAAAAAGGTGGCTCGACCATTCGGACTTATACCAATGCCTTTGGGGAAGATGGAACCATGCAGGATTTTCATCAGGTCTATGATAAGACTGGTAAAGAGTGTTCACGCTGTGGCACTCTGATTGAAAAAATCCAACTAGGCGGACGAGGTACCCACTTTTGTCCAAACTGTCAAAGGAGGGGCTAATGGGAAAAATCATCGGAATCACAGGAGGAATTGCCTCGGGTAAGTCAACTGTGACAAATTTTCTAAGAGAGCAAGGTTTTCAAGTGGTGGATGCTGACGCAGTCGTCCACCAACTACAGAAACCAGGTGGTCGTCTATTTGAGGCTCTAGTCCAGCACTTTGATCAAAAAATCATCCTTGAAAATGGAGAACTCAATCGCCCTCTCCTAGCTAGTCTCATCTTTTCAAATCCTCAAGAACGTGAATGGTCTAGGTTAACTCAAGGAGAGATTATCCGTGAAGAACTGGCTACTTCGAGAGACAAGTTGGTTCAGACAGAAGCTATCTTTTTCATGGATATTCCCCTGCTTTTTGAGCAGGACTACAGCGTTTGGTTTGATGAGACTTGGTTGGTCTATGTGGATCGAGGTATCCAAGTAGAACGTTTAATGAAAAGAGACCACTTGTCCAAAGATGGCGCTGAATCTCGTCTGACAGCCCAGTGGCCTTTAGAAGAAAAGAAAGATTTGGCCAGCTATATTCTAGACAACAATGGAAATCAGGAACAGCTTCTTACTCAAGTGCTTATGCTTCTCGAGGGAGGTAAGCAAGATGACAGAGATTAACTGGAAGGATAATTTGCGCATTGCCTGGTTTGGTAATTTTCTGACAGGAGCCAGTATTTCTTTGGTTGTGCCTTTTATGCCCATCTTTGTGGAAAATCTAGGTGTAGGGAGTGAGCAAGTAGCTTTTTATGCAGGATTAGCTATTTCTGTCTCTGCTATCTCCGCAGCGCTCTTTTCTCCTATCTGGGGTATCCTTGCTGATAAATACGGTCGAAAACCCATGATGATTCGGGCAGGTCTGGCCATGACTATCACTATGGGAGGCTTAGCCTTTGTCCCAAATATCTATTGGTTAATCTTTCTTCGTTTACTAAACGGTGTATTTGCGGGTTTTGTTCCCAATGCAACGGCCTTGATAGCCAGTCAGGTTCCCAAGGAGAAATCAGGCTCTGTTCTCGGTACTTTGTCTACAGGCGTAGTTGCAGGTACTCTAACTGGTCCTTTTATTGGTGGCTTTATCGCAGAATTATTTGGCATTCGTACTGTTTTCTTACTGGTTGGTAGTTTGCTATTTTTAGCTGCTGTTTTAACTATTTTATTTATTAAGGAAAATTTTCAACCAGTAGCCAAGGAAAAGGCCATCCCAACAAAGGAATTATTTACATCAGTTAAATATCCCTATCTCTTGGTCAACCTCTTTTTGACCAGTTTTGTCATCCAATTTTCAGCCCAATCAATCGGCCCTATTTTGGCTCTTTATGTGCGCGACTTAGGCCAGACAGAGAATCTTCTCTTTGTGTCTGGTTTGATTGTATCCAGTATGGGCTTTTCCAGTATGATGAGTGCAGGAGTCATGGGCAAGCTAGGTGATAAAGTGGGTAATCATCGCCTCTTAGTTGTAGCCCAGTTTTATTCAGTCATCATCTATCTCCTCTGTGCCAATGCCTCAAGCCCCCTTCAACTAGGACTCTATCGTTTCCTCTTTGGCTTGGGAACCGGTGCCTTGATTCCCGGAGTTAATGCCCTTCTCAGTAAGATGACACCCAAAGCCGGTATTTCGAGGATCTTTGCCTTCAATCAGGTATTCTTTTATCTGGGAGGTGTCGTTGGTCCCATGGCAGGTTCTGCAGTAGCAGGTCAATTTGGCTACCATGCAGTCTTTTATGCGACAAGCCTTTGTGTTGCCTTTAGTTGTCTCTTTAACCTGCTTCAATTTCGAACATTATTAAAAGTAAAGGAAATCTAGTGCGAGTAAAAATTAATCTCAAATGCTCCTCTTGTGGCAGTATCAATTACCTAACTAGTAAAAATTCAAAAACCCATCCAGACAAGATCGAGGTTTTAAAGTATTGTCCCAAGGAAAGAAAAGTAACCCTACATCTTGAATCTAAGTAGATTTTATGGTAAAATAATAAGGATTTTAAGGAGTTTGATATGTATAACCTATTATTAACCATTTTATTAGTATTATCTGTTGTGATTGTGATTGCGATTTTCATGCAACCAACCAAAAACCAATCCAGCAATGTATTTGATGCCAGCTCAGGTGATTTGTTTGAACGTAGTAAAGCACGCGGTTTTGAAGCTGTAATGCAGCGTTTGACAGGGATTTTAGTCTTTTTCTGGCTAGCCATTGCCTTAGCATTGACGGTATTATCAAGTAGATAAGAAAATAATGGGCAGGACTAGGTCTTTGCCTCTTTTTATTTTTAAAAGATATTTGAGAAGGTTTTACAGTAAAAGAAAATAAAAAATCTAGAAAGAAAATATGAAAGATAGAATAAAAGAATATTTACAAGACAAGGGAAAGGTGACTGTCAATGACTTGGCTCAGGCTTTGGGAAAAGACGGGTCCAAGGATTTTCGTGAGTTGATTAAAACCTTGTCCCTAATGGAAAGAAAGCATCAGATACGCTTTGAAGAAGATGGCAGTCTGACCTTGGAAGTTAAGAAAAAACATGAGATTACTCTCAAGGGGATTTTTCATGCCCATAAAAATGGCTTTGGCTTTGTCACCCTAGAAGGAGAAGAGGAGGACCTTTTTGTAGGAAAAAACGATGTCAACTATGCTATTGATGGTGATACCGTTGAGGTCGTCATCAAGAAAGTCGCTGACCGAAACAAGGGAACAGCAGCTGAAGCCAAAATTATTGATATCCTAGAGCACAGTTTGACAACTGTTGTCGGCCAAATCGTTCTAGATCAGGAAAAGCCTAAGTATGCTGGCTACATCCGTTCGAAAAACCAGAAAATTAGCCAACCGATTTATGTGAAGAAGCCAGCCCTAAAACTAGAAGGAACTGAAGTTCTCAAGGTAATTATCGACAAATACCCGAGCAAGAAACATGATTTCTTTGTCGCTAGTGTCCTCGATGTAGTGGGTCATTCAACAGATGTCGGAATTGATGTCCTTGAGGTTTTGGAGTCTATGGATATTGTATCCGAGTTTCCAGGAGCTGTTGTCAAGGAAGCAGAAAGTGTGCCTGATGTTCCGTCTCAAAAGGATATGGAGGGTCGTCTGGATCTGAGAGATGAGATTACCTTTACCATTGATGGTGCTGACGCTAAAGACTTGGACGATGCTGTGCATATCAAGGCTCTGAAAAATGGCAATATCGAACTCGGAGTTCACATAGCAGATGTTTCCTATTATGTTACTGAGGGTTCTGCCCTTGACAAGGAAGCTCTTAACCGCGCAACTTCTGTCTATGTGACAGACCGTGTGGTCCCAATGCTTCCAGAACGACTGTCAAATGGAATCTGCTCTCTCAATCCCCAAGTTGACCGCCTGACCCAGTCTGCCATTATGGAGATTGATAAAGATGGTCGTGTGGTCAACTATACCATTACACAAACAGTTATCAAGACAAGCTTCCGTATGACTTATAGTGATGTCAATGATATCCTGGCAGGCGACGAGGAAAAGAGACAAGAATATAAGAAAATTGTTCCAAGTATTGAACTTATGGCTAAGCTCCATGAAACTCTAGAAAACATGCGTGTGAAACGTGGAGCCCTCAATTTCGATACCAATGAAGCCAAGATTTTAGTGGATAAACAAGGTAAGCCTGTTGATATCGTTCTTCGTAAGCGTGGCATTGCCGAGCGCATGATTGAGTCCTTTATGTTGATGGCCAATGAAACAGTTGCCGAGCATTTCAGCAAGCTGGAATTACCTTTTATCTATAGGATTCACGAGGAGCCTAAGGCTGAAAAAGTTCAGAAGTTTATTGATTATGCTTCGAGCTTTGGCTTGCGCATTTATGGGACTGCCAGTGAGATTAGCCAAGAAGCTCTCCAAGACATCATGCGTACTGTTGAGGGTGAGCCTTATGCGGATGTATTGTCCATGATGCTTCTTCGCTCTATGCAGCAGGCTCGTTATTCGGAGCACAATCACGGCCACTATGGACTAGCGGCTGATTATTATACTCACTTTACTAGTCCGATTCGTCGTTATCCAGACCTTCTTGTTCACCGTATGATTCGTGATTACGGCCGTTCTAAGGAAATGGCAGAGCATTTTGAGCAAGTGATTCCAGAGATTGCGACCCAGTCTTCCAATCGTGAGCGTCGTGCCATTGAGGCTGAGCGTGAAGTCGAAGCCATGAAAAAGGCTGAGTATATGGAAGAATACGTGGGTGAAGAGTATGATGCAGTTGTATCAAGTATTGTCAAGTTCGGTCTCTTTGTCGAATTGCCAAACACGGTTGAAGGCTTGATTCATATCACCAATTTGCCTGAATTTTATCATTTCAATGAGCGGGATTTGACTCTTCGTGGGGAAAAATCGGGGACAACCTTCCGTGTAGGTCAGCAAATCCGTATCCGAGTTGAAAGAGCTGACAAGATGACGGGTGAAATTGATTTCTCTTATATCCCAAGTGAGTTTGATGTGATTGAAAAAGGCTTAAAACAGTCTAATCGTAGTGACAGAGGGCGTGGTTCCAGTCGTCGTTCAGATAAGAAGGAAGACAAGAGAAAATCAGGACGCTCAAATGATAAGCGCAAGCATTCACAAAAAGACAAGAAAAAAGGAAAGAAACCTTTTTATAAGGAAGTAGCTAAGAAAGGAGCCAAGCATGGCAAAGGGCGAGGGAAAGGTCGTCGCACAAAATAAAAAGGCGCGTCATGACTATACAATCGTAGATACGCTAGAGGCAGGGATGGTTCTGACTGGAACTGAAATCAAGAGTGTACGAGCTGCTCGAATCAATCTCAAGGATGGCTTTGCCCAAGTGAAAAATGGGGAGGTCTGGTTGAGCAATGTTCATATCGCTCCTTACGAAGAGGGCAATATCTGGAATCAAGAACCAGAACGTCGTCGAAAACTCTTGCTCCATAAGAAACAAATCCAAAAGTTGGAGCAAGAGACAAAAGGGACAGGAATGACCCTTGTTCCCCTTAAGGTCTATATCAAAGATGGCTATGCCAAACTCCTTTTAGGACTTGCTAAAGGGAAACATGACTATGACAAACGGGAGTCTATCAAGCGTCGTGAACAAAATCGCGACATCGCGCGTGTTATGAAAGCTGTTAATCAGCGATAAAAAGAGGAATGAAGATGGAAAAACTAGTTGCCTATAAACGCATGCCTTTGTGGACTAAAGAAACCATGCCAGAGGCTGTTCAGCAGAAACACAATACCAAGGTTGGGACTTGGGGGAAAATTACTGTCTTGAAGGGAGCTCTCAAGTTTATTGAATTGACAGAAGATGGTGAGGTTTTAGCTGAGCACCTCTTTGAAGCAGGGGCTGACAATCCAATGGCACAACCACAAGCATGGCACCGAGTGGAGGCTGTAACAGACGATGTAGAATGGTATTTGGAATTTTATTGTAAACCTGAGGATTATTTCCCTAAGAAATACAATACCAATCCTGTTCATTCAGAGGTCCTAGAGGCTATGCAGACAGTAAAACCAGGGAAAGCCTTGGATTTGGGCTGTGGTCAAGGCCGTAATGCACTCTTTCTAGCCCAGCAAGGTTTTGATGTGACAGCTGTGGATCAAAATGAACTGTCTCTTGAAATCTTGCAAAGCATTGTGGAGCAGGAAGATTTGGATATGCCTGTTGGTCTTTACGATATCAATTCAGCTAGCATTGGGAAAGCGTATGATTTCATCGTATCGACAGTTGTTTTGATGTTTTTGCAAGCAGACCGTATTCCTGCAATTATCAAAAATATGCAGGAGCAAACCACTGTTGGTGGCTACAACCTTATCGTCTGTGCCATGGACACGGAGGATTATCCTTGCTCAGTGAACTTCCCATTCACATTTAAAGAAGGGGAACTGGCAGACTATTACAAGGACTGGAAATTAGTCAAATACAATGAAAATCCAGGTCATTTGCACCGTCGCGATGAGAATGGCAATCGTATTCAATTACGCTTTGCGACCATGCTAGCTAAGAAAATCAAGTAAATATGTTATGAAGAGTCTGGGACAAAAAGATTTTGATTTTAGGAATTATTTATTATAAATTTTAAAAATCAATAGATTAGATAAAAAGCGAATAAGACCGAATACTGAATGTCAGATAACTCCTTTTGTTCGCTTTTTATATTTAAGGTTAGACTTTTGTCCCAGACTCTTTTAAAAATGCCAAATGTTATAAAAACGTAATATTTCTGACTATATAATTTTTATTTCAAGAATCGCTATAATTATAGAATAAAAGTAGTTTTATGCGTATATATATATATATATATATATATACGCATAAAAATTATAATAGATTAGAAAATATAAAAAGGTGGCTATTGAATTATTAGAGTAAAAGTGTATTATAAGATGTGATACAAATATTTATTTTGGAGGAAATTAGATGTTTCATAAAGGTAAACACGATCGTGAAAAGCAATTACGTTTTTCTATTCGTAAGGTCAGCTTTGGTGCAGCTAGTGTCGCAGTAGCTGCATTGTTCATGTTTTTAGGAAATGGGGCAGTATCTGCTGCAGAGCAAAGTGTGCCTTCAACTAATGGGGAGACTCAGGCACCGCAACCTAAAGAACCGAATGCTCAGAATGGGACCTACGAAGGGAATACAGTAGCCACTAGTCCTGCTGCAACAGTAGAGACAAATACTCAACCTTCAACAGTTGAAAATAGTCCCTCTCCAGAATCAGCACCCCAGAAGGTGGAGACTCTAGATAAGAAAGAATTAACAGATTTAATCAAAGAGATTGATGGCAAGTTTGCTAAAGGAACATATGCTACTAAGACAGAAGAAAGCGTTAATAATCTTAGAACTATCTTAGACGAATCAAGAACTGTTTTAAGCACTGCAACAACTCAAACTGAATTAACTGCAGCATATAGAAAGTTAATTACAGCGACATCAAAATTGCAAACAAAATCTGAAAAGAAAAAAGAACAACCATTAGATAATACAACTGATAAGTTAAGTGAAGGTAAAAAACTTACCAGCGCAGAGAAGACTTTGGAGTCTAATTCTATTGCAAACTCAGGTTCTAGAGATGAACGTAATGGGAAAGCGTTGGATACAAATAACCCATTCCGTACAGATTCAACTCCTAGCACTGTAACAAGCACAGATCCCCTAGCTACGAATGCAACAAATGTAGCTATTGTAAATGGTAATTTTAATGATACTAGCCAAGGAGCAGTACTTCCAACTGCAAAATCAGATCCTATTACTGTCAAGAACGATATAAGTAAATTAACAGGATGGAAACCTGTTAATTCAACAACAACAACAGTTCCTCTTATTTGGACTGCGAATGCATCTCAATATGGAGATGCTTTTCCGGGTGACAGAGGTTCTGGAATAGGAGCTGTTTTAGCAGTATATCCAGGAAGAGGAGCTTGGAGTGGTCGTCAAAAACCTGAATTTGGTCCTATTTATCAAGATATTGATGTAGTGGGTGGCCAAGAAGTGAAGGTAACTTGGAGAGGGACAACAGTAAATATAAATAGTGGTAATAATGGAGCAAAACTAGTTGTTAAAAATCCAGAAACAGGAGCTGTACTCGGTCAGTATGCAAGAGGTTATGCTGGTACTCCGATGGGAGAAATGTCTGTTCTTGTAAATGTTCCTAAAGGCTTAACAAAATTAAGACTTCAATTTGAAACAGCTCTTGATAAAAGTACAGAAAATCATAGTGGTGATAACAGATTCAATAAACCATCTATATCATCTGATGAGAATGCAGGAGGAGTTGTAAGTAATGTTCGTGTTGCTAGTGGTTCTTATCTTGTATCTGAAGTTGTGAACACTACTTATGAATCTACAGCTACTTCTGCTACTCCTACTACTGTGAATACTACTGTGACTGTAAAAGTCATTAATAAAGGATTCTCAACTTCTACAAATAATCAGTATAGAGTTGAGTTGCCAGAAGGTGCAACATTAGTTGGAACAACAGGTACAAGCTCGGCCCAACTAAATGGAACTAGTTTGACCCTTGGTTTTAACAATTTAGACCCTAAACGAGAACAGACTTTAACGTATACTTTTAGTTTGCCAACTAACAAACCAATTGAAAAACAATTGGAGGGGACAGTTTCTTATCAAACTTCAGGAAATCTGATTGATAACGGAACTAAAAAAACAGGTAGTGATACAGTTGCACAACAAACAGTTAAGATTAATATGTATAAAGCTGATCTGCAGGCAGAGGCAGCTAAGGTAGCAACATTAAATCAAATCGATTATACACCTGAAGCATGGGCTGCTTATCAAGCAGAATTAGCTAAGGCTCAAGAAATATTGAATGAAGAAACTAACAATGTAGAAATAGCGAATCGAAAAAATCAAGCAGATATTAACGCCCAGACTTTGTTGCTTCAAAAAGCTCAAGCTAAATTAGAAGTTGATAAGGCTAAAAAAGCTAAATTAACAGCACTTGAAGGTACTCCAAACGCAACGAAAGAAGAAAAAGATGCGGCTAAACAAGCAGCACAAGACGCAGCAACAAAAGCAAATCAAGCAATTGACGCAGCAACGGACAATGCAGGAGTAGCAACAGCTCAAACAGACGGTATAGCAGCAATTGAAGCTGTAACCCCAACAGTAGCAGTTAAAGCAGCGGCTAAAGCTGAAGTAGCGAAAAAATTAGCAGAAAAATTAACAGCACTTGAAGGTACTCCAAACGCAACGAAAGAAGAAAAAGATGCGGCTAAACAAGCAGCACAAGACGCAGCAACAAAAGCAAATCAAGCAATTGACGCAGCAACGGACAATGCAGGAGTAGCAACAGCTCAAACAGACGGTATAGCAGCAATTGAAGCTGTAACCCCAACAGTAGCAGTTAAAGCAGCGGCTAAAGCTGAAGTAGCGAAAAAATTAGCAGAAAAATTAACAGCACTTGAAGGTACTCCAAACGCAACGAAAGAAGAAAAAGATGCGGCTAAACAAGCAGCACAAGACGCAGCAACAAAAGCAAATCAAGCAATTGACGCAGCAACGGACAATGCAGGAGTAGCAACAGCTCAAACAGACGGTATAGCAGCAATTGAAGCTGTAACCCCAACAGTAGCAGTTAAAGCAGCGGCTAAAGCTGAAGTAGCGAAAAAATTAGCAGAAAAATTAACAGCACTTGAAGGTACTCCAAACGCAACGAAAGAAGAAAAAGATGCGGCTAAACAAGCAGCACAAGACGCAGCAACAAAAGCAAATCAAGCAATTGACGCAGCAACGGACAATGCAGGAGTAGCAACAGCTCAAACAGACGGTATAGCAGCAATTGAAGCTGTAACCCCAACAGTAGCAGTTAAAGCAGCGGCTAAAGCTGAAGTAGCGAAAAAATTAGCAGAAAAATTAACAGCACTTGAAGGTACTCCAAACGCAACGAAAGAAGAAAAAGATGCGGCTAAACAAGCAGCACAAGACGCAGCAACAAAAGCAAATCAAGCAATTGACGCAGCAACGGACAATGCAGGAGTAGCAACAGCTCAAACAGACGGTATAGCAGCAATTGAAGCTGTAACCCCAACAGTAGCAGTTAAAGCAGCGGCTAAAGCTGAAGTAGCGAAAAAATTAGCAGAAAAATTAACAGCACTTGAAGGTACTCCAAACGCAACGAAAGAAGAAAAAGATGCGGCTAAACAAGCAGCACAAGACGCAGCAACAAAAGCAAATCAAGCAATTGACGCAGCAACGGACAATGCAGGAGTAGCAACAGCTCAAACAGACGGTATAGCAGCAATTGAAGCTGTAACCCCAACAGTAGGCACAAGTAGTACAGATAGCGCAGGCAACGGTATTACACCACAAACTGCAGAATATATAGGAAGTGTGAATGGTATTTCAGAAGAAACACCAGCTAAGCCGGCTTATGACGGCAGTGCTGATGAAATACCAGATAGAACTCCAATATCTGAAACTACAATAAATAAAGATCGACAACTTCCAAATACAGGTACAGCAAACCCTACAGTAGCTATGGTAGCAGCTGCAGCAAGTGCAGTACTTGGTCTAGGTCTTGTAGGCCGTCGTCGTAAAGAAGATGAAGAAGTATAATTTATATATGAACTAATCTAATCTTTTAGTAAAATTTGTATTTGATTTTATAGATTATATAGAATTTTTTAAAAAATCTCCTAGTAGTCCATTGATTGCTAGGAGATTTTGTTTCTTTGTCAATTATATAAAGTATCGAAACTGGAATAGTAGGACATGACTTCTGAAGCATTGTTAGAAATTAATTTGACTTTCCTAATCTCTTAGTTCACATCTTCGATAATTAAAAATACGATTATTAATTTTTACGAATAATATAGAAAAGGAGGGAAATCATGTTTGTTGCGAGAGATGCTAGGGGACAGTTGGTAAATGTGTTAGAGGATAGGCTCGAGAAACAAGCATATACCTGCCCCGCTTGTGGAGGTCAGCTCCGTTTGCGTCAAGGACCAAGTGTACGGACCCATTTTGCCCATAAATCTTTAAAAGACTGTGATTTTTCATTTGAAAATGAAAGCCCAGAACACTTGACAAATAAGGAAGTCCTCTATCAGTGGTTGAAAAAAGAGACAGAGGTACAATTAGAACATCCCCTTCCAGAGCTTAAACAGATTGCGGATGTATTTGTAAATGGCAATCTGGCTTTAGAGGTTCAGTGTAGCCCCTTGTCTCAAAAAGTTCTTAAAGAGCGCAGTGAGGGCTATCGTAGTCAGGGTTACCAAGTACTGTGGTTACTGGGTCAAAAACTGTGGCTCAAGGACCGTTTGACTCGTCTGCAACAAGGTTTTCTCTATTTCAGTCAAAACATGGGCTTTTATGTTTGGGAATTAGACAAAGAAAAACAGATTTTAAGGCTCAAATACCTAATCCACCAAGACCTCCGTGGTAAACTCCATTATCAGATTAAGGAATTTCCCTATGGTCAAGCTAGTTTATTGGAAATATTGCGTTTTCCTTATAAGAAACAAAAAATATCTTATTTTACAGTTTCTCAGGACAAGGACATTTGTCGCTATATCCGGCAACAACTGTTTTATCAAAATCCCATTTGGATGAAAGAACAAGCAGAAGCCTATCAAAAGGGAAAAAATCTCCTAACTTATGGACTAAAAGAATGGTATCCACAAATTCGGCCAATAGTAGGCAAATTTTTCCAGATTGAGCAAGATTTGACCAGCTATTATCAGCACTTTTACACCTATTACAAAGAAAATCCTCAAAATGATTGGCAAAAGCTCTATCCACCAGCCTTTTATCAGCAATATTTCTTGAAAAATATGGTAGAATAAAAAGGATGGAGGAATCTAATGGTATTACAAAGACATGAAATAAATGAAAAAGATACATGGGATCTATCAACGATTTACCCAACTGACCAGGCTTGGGAAGAAGCCTTAAAAGAGTTAACAGAACAATTGGAGACAGTAGCCCAGTATGAAGGCCATCTCTTGGATAGTGCGGATAGCCTACTCGAAATTACTGAATTTTCTCTTGAGATGGAACGCCAAATGGAGAAGCTTTACGTTTATGCTCATATGAAAAATGACCAGGACACTCGTGAAGCCAAGTATCAAGAGTACTACGCTAAGGCAATGACACTTTACAGCCAGCTAGACCAAGCCTTTTCATTCTATGAACCTGAATTTATGGAAATCAGTGAAGAGCAGTATGCTGACTTTTTAGAAGCTCAACCAAAATTGCAGCTTTATCAACACTATTTTGACAAGCTTTTACAAGGCAAGGAACACGTTCTATCACAACGAGAAGAAGAATTATTAGCTGGAGCTGGTGAAATCTTTGGTTCGGCAAGTGAAACCTTCGCTATTTTAGATAATGCAGATATCGTCTTTCCATTTGTTAAAGATGAAGATGGTAACGAGGTACAATTATCACATGGCGTTTATATGCGGTTGATGGAGTCTAAAAATCGTGAGGTGCGTCGTGGTGCCTATCAAGCTCTTTATGCGACTTATGAACAATTCCAACATACCTATGCTAAAACCTTGCAAACCAATGTTAAGGTGCAAAACTACCGTGCCAAGGTTCGCAACTACAAGAGTGCTCGTCATGCAGCCCTAGCAGATAATTTTGTTCCAGAAAGTGTTTATGACAATTTGGTAGTAGCAGTTCGCAAGCATTTGCCCCTCTTGCATCGATACCTTGAGCTTCGTTCAAAGATTTTGGGGATTTCAGACCTCAAGATGTACGATGTCTACACACCACTTTCGTCTGTTGAATATAGTTTTACCTACCAAGAAGCCTTGAAAAAAGCAGAAGAAGCCTTGGCAGTCTTGGGTGAGGATTACTTGAGCCGTGTTAAACGTGCCTTCAGCGAGCGTTGGATTGATGTTTACGAAAATCAAGGCAAGCGTTCAGGGGCCTACTCTGGTGGTTCTTACGATACAAATGCCTTTATGCTTCTTAACTGGCAGGACAATCTAGATAATCTCTTTACCCTTGTCCATGAAACAGGTCACAGTATGCACTCAAGTTATACTCGTGAAACGCAGCCTTATGTTTACGGTGATTATTCTATCTTCTTGGCTGAGATTGCCTCAACGACCAATGAAAATATTTTGACGGAGAAATTATTGGAAGAAGTGGAAGATGATGCAACGCGCTTTGCTATTCTCAATAACTTCCTAGATGGTTTCCGTGGAACAGTTTTCCGCCAAACTCAATTTGCTGAGTTTGAACACGCGATTCACCAAGCGGATCAAAATGGTGAAGTCTTGACAAGTGATTTCTTAAATAAACTCTACGCAGACTTGAACCAAGAGTATTATGGTTTGAGTAAGGAAGACAATCCTGAAATCCAATACGAGTGGGCACGCATTCCACACTTCTACTATAACTACTATGTATACCAATATTCAACAGGCTTTGCAGCAGCCTCAGCCTTGGCTGAAAAGATTGTTCATGGTAGTCAAGAAGACCGTGACCGCTATATCGACTACCTCAAGGCAGGTAAATCTGACTATCCACTTAATGTCATGAGAAAAGCTGGTGTTGATATGGAGAAGGAAGACTATCTCAACGATGCTTTTGCAGTCTTTGAACGTCGTTTGAATGAGTTTGAAGCCCTTGTTGAAAAATTGGGATTGGCATAAGATGGTTGAATCGTATAGTAAAAATGCCAACCATAACATGCGTCGCCCTGTTGTCAAGGAAGAAATTGTAGACTTGATGCGTCAGCGCCAAAAGCAAGTAACAGGTTCCTTGAAAGAATTGGAAGACTTTGCCCGCAAGGAAAATATTCCTATTATTCCCCATGAAACAGTTGCTTATTTCCGTTTTCTCATGGAAACCATGCAACCTAAAAACATTCTGGAAATTGGGACGGCCATCGGGTTTTCAGCCCTCTTGATGGCAGAACATGCTCCAAAGGCCAAGATTACAACCATTGACCGCAATCCAGAAATGATTGGTTTTGCCAAGGAGAATTTTGCCCAGTTTGACAGTCGTAAGCAAATTACGCTCCTAGAAGGAGATGCGGTTGATGTCCTATCTACCTTGACAGAGTCCTATGATTTCGTCTTTATGGATTCAGCCAAGTCTAAATACATCGTCTTTCTGCCAGAAATCCTCAAACATTTGGAAGTCGGTGGTGTGGTTGTCTTGGATGATATTTTTCAAGGTGGTGATGTTGCCAAGGATATTATGGAAGTTCGTCGAGGTCAGCGAACTATTTATCGAGGCCTTCAAAGATTATTTGATGCAACCTTGGACAATCCAGGACTCACCGCAACATTAGTACCTCTGGGGGATGGCATTCTCATGCTTCGTAAAAATGTAGCAGACGTTCAATTACCTGACAGCGAATGATTTTCAGAAAAATTTAAGAAAATATAGTAAAATAGATAGGGTAACACTTATCTCAAAGGAGTAGACATGAAGAAAAAACTATTGGCAGGTGCCATTACACTGTTATCAGTAGCAACTTTAGCAGCTTGTTCGAAAGGTTCAGAAGGAGCAGATCTTATCAGCATGAAAGGGGATGTTATTACAGAACATCAATTTTATGAGCAAGTGAAAAGCAACCCTTCAGCCCAACAAGTCTTGTTGAACTTGACCATCCAAAAAGTATTTGAGAAGCAATATGGCTCAGAAGTAGATGACAAAGAAGTAAACGATACTATTGCCGAAGAAGAGAAACAATATGGTGAGAACTACCAACGTGTCTTGTCACAAGCAGGAATGACTCTTGAAACACGTAAAGCTCAAATTCGTACAAGTAAATTGGTTGAGTTGGCAGTTAAAAAAGCAGCAGAAGCTGAATTGACAGATGATGCGTATAAGAAGGCTTTTGACGAGTACACTCCAGATGTGACTGCTCAAATTATCCGTTTGGACAATGAAGACAAAGCTAAAGAAATTCTTGAAAAAGCCAAAGCTAGTGATGCAGACTTTGCTCAATTAGCCAAAGATAATTCAACAGATGAGAAAACTAAAGCGAATGGTGGAGAAATCACTTTTGATTCTGCTTCAACAGAAGTACCAGAACAAGTTAAGAAAGCGGCTTTTGCGTTAGATGTAAACGGTATTTCTGATGTGATTAGCGTTACTGGAACACAAGCCTACAGCAGTCAATATTACATTGTTAAACTGATTAAGAAAACAGAAAAATCATCTAATATCGATGACTACAAAGAAAAATTAAAAACTGTTATCTTAACTCAAAAACAAAACGACGCATCATTTGTTCAAAGTATTATCGGAAAAGAATTGCAAGCAGCCAATATCAAGGTTAAAGATCAAGCCTTCCAAAATATCTTCACTCAATACATCGGTGGTGGAGATTCAAGCTCAAGCAGTTCTTCAAAAGAATAAAACAGAAAAGAGCCAAGTGCTCTTTTTCTTATGAGAAAATCTTCTATCTTAAGGGTAAGAGTTTTTTTCTTTCGGAAAAAATGGTATAATAGCAATCAAAACTAGAAAATAAACGGAATTTGGGAATAATTTCTTTTGTTCTCATTAGATTGGTGATACTATGAAGATTAGTAAGAGGCACCTGTTAAACTATTCTATTCTAGTTCCTTACTTGCTTTTATCTATTTTGGGCTTGATTGTAGTCTATTCTACAACCAGTGCTATTCTTATCGAAGAAGGTAAAAGTGCCCTCCAATTGGTTCGAAGTCAGGGAATGTTTTGGGTATTTAGTTTAATATTGATTGCCTTGATTTATAAGCTGAAACTGAATTTTTTAAGAAAAGAACGACTGTTATTTATTGTTATGTTTGTTGAGCTGATTCTCTTAGCTCTGGCTCGGTTAATTGGTACGCCAGTCAATGGAGCCTATGGTTGGATTTCAGTAGGACCTTTGACTATTCAGCCAGCGGAGTATTTGAAGATTATCATCGTCTGGTACTTGGCCCAACGTTTTTCAAAACAACAGGATGAAATTGGTATTTACGATTTTCAAGTTTTAACTCAAAATCAATGGATTCCTCGAGCTTTTAATGATTGGCGTTTTGTCCTCTTGGTAATGATAGGAAGTTTGGCTATTTTCCCAGATCTGGGGAATGCGACTATCCTAGCGCTGGTTGCCTTGATTATGTACACAGTCAGTGGGATTGCTCATCGTTGGTTTATAGCATTTATTGGTGTATTGTTTGGAGTTTCAGCCTTATCCTTATCAGCTATTTCTATGATTGGGGTTGATAAGTTTTCAAAAGTTCCAATATTTGGTTACGTTGCTAAGCGTTTCAGTGCCTACTTTAATCCCTTTGCTGATTTGGCAGGAGCAGGCCACCAACTTGCAAATTCCTACTTTGCCATGGTAAATGGTGGTTGGTTTGGTCTAGGATTAGGAAATTCAATCGAAAAACGTGGTTATTTACCAGAGGCCCATACAGACTTTGTATTTTCAATTGTCATTGAAGAGTTTGGATTTGTGGGAGCCAGCTTGATTTTAGCCCTTGTCTTTTTCCTGATTTTGCGGATTATCCTAGTCGGTATTCGTGCTAAGAATCCCTTTAATTCCATGATGGCGATTGGGGTTGGGGGGATGATGTTGGTACAGGTCTTTGTCAATATCGGTGGAATTTCTGGCATTATTCCTTCGACAGGAGTAACCTTCCCCTTCTTATCACAAGGAGGGAACAGTCTCCTAGTCTTGTCTGTAGCCATCGCCTTTGTCTTAAATATTGATGCAAGTGAAAAACGTGCCCAATTATATGAGGAGTTAGAAGCTCACTCATCAAACAATATGTAGAGTTGATAGTGGAAAGGATTACCTATGTCTCTTCAAAAATTAGAAAACTATAGTAATAAAGCTGTCGTGCAAGAAGAAGTATTGATTTTAACAGAGTTGTTAGAAGATATCACTAAAAATATGCTTGCCCCAGAGACTTTTGCAAAAATCATGGAGTTGAAAGAATTATCAACTCAAGAAGATTATCAGGGCTTGAATCAACTGGTTACTAGCCTGACAAATGATGAAATGGCCTATATTTCACGCTATTTCTCTATCTTGCCTCTCTTGATTAATATTTCAGAAGATGTGGATTTGGCCTATGAAATCAACCACCAAAATAATATTGATCAAGATTATCTTGGGAAATTATCAGCAACAATCAAAATGGTTGCAGAAAAAGAAAATGCGGTTGAAATTCTAGAACACTTAAATGTTGTCCCTGTTTTGACAGCCCATCCAACACAAGTTCAACGTAAGAGTATGCTGGATTTGACCAATCATATCCATACCCTTTTGCGTAAGTATCGTGATGTGAAATTAGGCTTGATTAATAAGGAAAAATGGCATAATGATCTCCGTCGTTACATTGAGATTATCATGCAGACAGACATGATTCGTGAAAAAAAATTGAAAGTAACTAATGAAATCACGAATGTTATGGAATACTACAATAGTTCATTCCTGAAGGCAGTTCCTCATTTGACTGCTGAGTACAAGCGTCTCGCTAAAAAACACGGTTTGGAGTTGAAACATCCTAAACCAATTACCATGGGAATGTGGATTGGTGGAGACCGTGATGGGAATCCTTTTGTTACAGCAGATACCTTGAAACAATCTGCTATGACTCAGTGTGAAGTCATCATGAACTACTATGATGAAAAGATTTACCAACTTTATCGTGAATTCTCTCTCTCAACCAGTATTGTCAATGTGAGCAAGCAAGTCAGAGAAATGGCTCGTCAATCCAAGGATAACTCGATCTATCGTGAAAAAGAACTTTATCGCCGTGCCTTATTTGATATTCAATCAAAAATCCAAGCAACAAAAACCTATCTGATTGAGGATAAGGAAGTTGGAGCTCGCTATGAAACAGCTAATGATTTTTATAAGGATTTAATTACCATCCGTGATTCCCTCTTGGAAAATAAAGGTGAAGCACTAATTTCTGGTGATTTTGTTGAGTTAATCCAGGCGGTTGAAATTTTTGGTTTCTATTTGGCATCTATTGACATGCGTCAAGATTCTAGTGTTCATGAAGCCTGTGTAGCTGAACTTTTGAAATCAGCAGGAATTCATTCGCGTTATAGCGAACTAAGTGAAGAAGAAAAATGCCAACTTCTATTGAAAGAATTGGAAGAAGATCCACGTATTCTTTCTGCCACTCACGTTGAAAAATCAGAGTTTCTTGAAAAAGAATTAGCAATCTTTAAGGCCGCTCGTAAGTTGAAAGATAAGTTGGGAGATGATGTCATTCGTCAGACTATCATTTCACATGCAACCAGCGTATCAGACATGTTGGAATTAGCTATCTTGCTAAAAGAAGTAGGGTTAGTTGATAAAGAAAGATCTCGTGTTCAAATTGTTCCTCTCTTTGAAACAATTGAGGACTTGGACCACTCAGAAGAAACCATGAGAGAATACCTTTCTCTTCCTCTTGCTAAGAAATGGATTGCTTCACGTAATAACTACCAAGAAATCATGCTTGGTTACTCTGATAGTAATAAAGATGGTGGCTACCTATCATCATGTTGGACCCTCTACAAGGCTCAACAACAATTGACTGCTATTGGAGATGAATTTGGCGTTAAGGTTACCTTCTTCCATGGTCGCGGTGGTACTGTTGGTCGTGGTGGTGGACCAACCTATGAAGCCATCACATCTCAACCGCTCAAGTCTATCAAGGATCGTATTCGTTTGACGGAGCAGGGTGAAGTAATTGGGAATAAATACGGAAACAAAGACGCAGCCTACTATAACCTTGAAATGTTGGTTTCAGCAGCCATTAACCGTATGATTACTCAATGGAAGAGTGATACTAATACCTCAAATCGCTATGAAGCCATTATGGATCAAGTAGTGGACCGTAGTTATGATATATACCGTGACTTGGTCTTTGGAAATGACTATTTCTATGATTATTTCTTTGAGTCAAGTCCAATCAAGGCTATTTCAAGCTTTAATATTGGTTCACGTCCAGCCGCTCGTAAGACTATTACTGAAATCGGTGGTTTGCGTGCAATCCCTTGGGTATTCTCATGGTCACAAAGCCGTGTCATGTTTCCGGGCTGGTATGGGGTTGGTTCTAGCTTCAAAGAATTTATTGATCAAAATCCGGAAAATATTGAAATTTTGCGTGATATGTATAAAAATTGGCCATTTTTCCAATCTCTTCTTTCAAATGTGGATATGGTCTTATCTAAATCCAACATGAATATTGCTTTTGAATATGCTAAACTATGTGAAGATGATCAAGTGAAGGCTATTTATGATACTATTTTAGACGAATGGCAATTAACGAAAAATGTTATCCTAGAGATTGAGGGCTATGACGAATTATTAGCTGAAAATCCATATCTAAAAGCAAGTTTGGATTACCGTATGCCTTACTTTAATATTCTTAACTATATCCAGTTGGAGTTGATTAAACGTCAACGCCGAGGAGAATTATCAAGCGATCAAGAAAAATTAATTCATACAACTATCAACGGAATTGCGACAGGATTGCGTAATTCGGGTTGATACTCATCAAACTTCCTCTTTTCTATAGGGGAAGTTTTTAATTATTGGTAACTTCTAAAACTAACTTCCAGTTTCCCACAACCTAGCTTTTAGTATGAGAAAAATGCGTGAAATCAGTGGAAATCCGTCTTAGACTAACTTCCACTGGTTTTCTTTTTCTTGATATATAAGGGTTCAAAAGCGAAAAGACTCAGAAAAAAGTGCACGACAAATAGCCCTAAAACAGAGTCGTCTTAGAGTAAATTCCAGTTGCTAGCGTTTAGTGTGAGACTTTTCGATGGTGATAAGATGTGTAGTTAGAGGGGAAAATTCCCTTTATTTCAATAAATCAGGTGATAAGTGTGTGTCTTCTGGTTTGACAAATTGGCAACCCAGAAGAGCAGCGATGTCCTCGCCAAAGGTGAAGGTGAAGACGTCGTAAGCAGATTTTCCTTGAAACTCTTCTCGTTTCAAGGAATTGACATGGGAAATGACTAGATTGACGTCTTTCTGAGTCAGCTGGTCAAAGGAAGTGCCCTTGGGAAGAATGGCTCGCAAAACCGTATGGTTCTTCTCAATCCGCCCCTTCTGGTCAGGACGGCTAGGGTCGCAGAAGTAGAGGTGAGACTTCCCATCAATGTCTCGCTCAAGCTCCTCCACATAGGCGAACTCAGATCCGTTGTCTGTGAGAATGACAGGGAACAGCTGATGGAACGCACACCCTCCGTCCATGACTCTTTCTTTCAAAGCTGCGAATTTAGTGGCGACCTCCAGAGCGGTCTTGTTGTTCAAAAGCAGGGCGAAGAGGAAGTTGCAGAAGGAAACGTTGAAGGTGAGCAGTAGCTTTCCACCAGGTCTGCCGATGACCGTGTCCATTTCCAACCATTTGAAGAAATCATCTGTTTCTCGTAACTCTTGGAAATCTTGATAGGTCCGCCCAATTTTCAGCTCTTTAGGAATAGCTACTTTTCTGGATTTTCTGCGTTCCTTGAACGTGACCATCCGAGGGAAATCAATGGGCTTGGCTGTCAGATAGCCCAGCTTGGCATGCCGATACACCGTAGCTTTCGACACAGGTAGGTTATGTGTCTGAATGATATGGTAGATGCTTTGTTTCTTCTGGATGCCTAGGGTTAAGATCTTGTCCATCTGATAAAAACTTTCCTTGTTTAGGGGAATGCCCTGTCTGGATTCCCTCAACATAGTCTCGTACTGCTCCTGTGCCTTTTTCGCGTAGTAAAGATAGTGGTTAAACCCACAATCCGTCCTCTTTTTTGGACAGTTGTTACAGACATAAGGAGCTTTTTTGAGAAGAGGGCAATCCGTGCAATCAGATTTGACGGATGTTGGATGCATGATGCGATTGCGCTTGATTTCCTTTGAAATCGTTGACGGGTCTTTCCCCATCTTCTCAGCGATGGAACGGAAAGTCTCCTGTTGGCTGATTCCAGTTTGGATGTCAATACGGTCTTCTAGAGTGAGATGTTTTTGTTTTTTCGTCATGAGGTACCTCCTCACGAAAAGTCTCAGACTTAATTCTAGCATAATTCATCGTCTGAGACTAACTTCCAGTTTTGGGAGAGAGATGGAAGTTACTTTGAGAAGTTACGGTTTTTAATTATTGGTAACTTCTAAAACTAACTTCCAGTTTCCCACAACCTAGCTTTTAGTATGAGAAAAACGCGTGAAATCAGTGGAAATCCGTCTTAGACTAACTTCCACTGGTTTTCTTTTTCTTGATATATAAGGGTTCAAAAGCGAAAAGACTCAGAAAAAAGTGCACGACAAATAGCCCTAAAACAGAGTCGTCTTAGAGTAAATTCCAGTTGCTAGCGTTTAGTGTGAGACTTTTCGATGGTGATAAGATGTGTAGTTAGAGGGGAAAATTCCCTTTATTTCAATAAATCAGGTGATAGGTGTGTGTCTTCTGGTTTGACAAATTGGCAACCCAGAAGAGCAGCGATGTCCTCGCCAAAGGTGAAGGTGAAGATGTCGTAAGCAGATTTTCCTTGAAACTCTTCTCGTTTCAAGGAATTGACATGGGAAATGACTAGATTGACGTCTTTCTGAGTCAGCTGGTCAAAGGAAGTGCCCTTGGGAAGAATGGCTCGCAAAACCGTATGGTTCTTCTCAATCCGCCCCTTCTGGTCAGGACGGCTAGGGTCGCAGAAGTAGAGGTGAGACTTCCCATCAATGTCTCGCTCAAGCTCCTCCACATAGGCGAACTCAGATCCGTTGTCTGTGAGAATGACAGGGAACAGCTGATGGAACGCACACCCTCCGTCCATGACTCTTTCTTTCAAAGCTGCGAATTTAGTGGCGACCTCCAGAGCGGTCTTGTTGTTCAAAAGCAAGGCGAAGAGGAAATTACAGAAGGAAACGTTGAAGGTGAGCAGTAGCTTTCCACCAGGTCTGCCGATGACCGTGTCCATTTCCAACCATTTGAAGAAATCATCAGTTTCTCGTAACTCTTGGAAATCTTGATAGGTCCGCCCAATTTTCAGCTCTTTGGGAATAGCTACTTTTCTGGATTTTCTGCGTTCCTTGAACGTGACCATCCGAGGGAAATCAATGGGCTTGGCTGTCAGATAGCCCAGCTTGGCATGCCGATACACCGTAGCTTTCGACACAGGTAGGTTATGTGTCTGAATGATATGGTAGATGCTTTGTTTCTTCTGGATGCCTTGGGTTAAGACCTTGTCCATCTGATAAAAACTTTCCTTGTTTAGGGGAATTCCCTGTCTGGATTCCCTCAACATAGTCTCGTACTGCTCCTGTGCCTTTTTCGCGTAGTAAAGATAGCGGTTAAACCCACAATCCGTCCTCTTTTTTGGACAGTTGTTACAGACATAAGGAGCTTTTTTGAGAAGAGGGCAATCCGTGCAATCAGATTTGACGGATGTTGGATGCATGATGCGATTGCGCTTGATTTCCTTTGAAATCGTTGACGGGTCTTTCCCCATCTTCTCAGCGATGGAACGGAAAGTCTCCTGTTGGCTGATTCCAGTTTGGATGTCAATACGGTCTTCTAGAGTGAGATGTTTTTGTTTTTTCGTCATGAGGTACCTCCTCACGAAAAGTCTCAGACTTAATTCTAGCATAATTCATCGTCTGAGACTAACTTCCAGTTTTGGGAGAGAGATGGAAGTTACTTTGAGAAGTTACGGTTTTTAATTATTTCAAAAAAATTTTCAAAGAGTCTTGACAAGTAGTTGAAAAATGATATAATTTAACCATTCAGAAAAGTAATCATATAAACTTTTTAGAGAGTCTGTGGTAGCTGAAAACAGATAAGTGCTGATGATGAAAATTGGGCTGAATGTTATTTAGAATTTGAAATCATAAAAATTCGGTGAGCACACCTTACAGTGCATCTCGTTATTGCGAGACAGAGCGATAGGGAAATTCCCTATAATTGAGGTGGTACCGCGCATCGACGTCCTCACACAAGTTTTTTGTGTGAGGACTTTTTTAATGGAGGTTAGTATGGAAAGAAGACGATGGCGTCGCTTGTTTAGATAAGTGAAGTATTTTAAAGGAATAAAAAGGAGAAATAGAATGAAAAATAAACGTTTAATTGGAATTATCGCTGCCTTAGCAGTCTTAGTAGCAGGAAGTTTGATTTACTCTTCAATGAATAAACCAGAAGCTAAAAATGAAAAGAAAGTTGCCAAAGTTGGTGTCCTTCAGTTTGTGAGCCATCCCTCTCTTGACTTAATTTATAAAGGGATTCAAGATGGACTTGCAGAAGAAGGTTATAAAGATGATCAGTTGAAAATTGACTTTATGAACTCAGAAGGCGACCAAAGTAAGGTTGCGACAATGAGTAAACAATTGGTTGCAAATGGGAATGACCTTGTGGTTGGTATTGCAACACCAGCTGCTCAAGGTTTGGCTAGTGCCACAAAAGACCTACCGGTTATCATGGCCGCTATTACTGACCCAATCGGTGCTAACTTGGTCAAAGATTTGAAAAAACCAGGTGGCAACATCACAGGGGTATCTGACCACAATCCAGCTCAACAACAAGTTGAACTCATCAAGGCTCTTACACCAAATGTGAAAACAATCGGAGCTCTTTACTCAAGCAGCGAAGACAATTCAAAAACTCAAGTCGAAGAATTTAAGGATTATGCTGAAAAAGCAGGTTTGACAGTGGAAACATTTGCAGTTCCTTCAACAAATGAAATTGCTTCAACAGTTAATGTTATGACTAGCAAGGTCGATGCTATCTGGGTTCCAATCGATAACACAATTGCTTCAGCCTTCTCAACAGTTGTATCAAGTAATCAATCAGCTAAAAAACCAATCTACCCAAGTGCAACTGCCATGGTAGAATCAGGTGGGTTGGCATCCGTTGTAGTTGACCAACATGACCTTGGTGTGGCAACAGGTAAAATGATTGCGCAAGTTTTGAAAGGTGCAAAACCAGCTGATACTCCAGTCAATGTCTTTTCAACTGGTAAGTCAGTGATCAATAAAAAATTGGCACAAGAACTAGGTATTACTATTCCTGAATCTGTTCTAAAAGAAGCAGGACAAGTAATCGAATAATCTACAATGGAGGAGTTGGGGACATCTCCTCCAATTTTTTACAATAGAAATCAGATAGAAAAGGTTAAGAAACAGATGATATTATCTATTATTTCTCAAGGATTTGTCTGGGCTATTCTAGGTCTGGGAATCTTTATGACATTTAGGATTTTAAACTTTCCAGATATGACCACAGAAGGTTCCTTTCCTCTGGGTGGAGCCGTTGCTGTCACTTTGATAACCAAAGGCGTGAATCCATTTTTAGCGACACTTGTTGCTGTAGGGGCAGGTTGTTTGGCTGGAATGGCAGCAGGACTTCTTTATACAAAAGGGAAGATCCCAACCTTGCTCTCAGGGATTTTGGTGATGACTTCCTGTCACTCTATCATGCTCTTGATTATGGGACGTGCCAATTTAGGCTTGCTTGGAACTAAGCAAATTCAGGATGTTTTGCCTTTTGATTCGGATTTGAATCAACTCCTGACAGGTCTTATCTTTGTCAGTCTTGTTATTGCTCTCATGCTCTTTTTCTTGGATACCAAACTCGGACAGGCCTATATTGCTACAGGTGACAATCCTGATATGGCTAGAAGTTTCGGGATTCATACTGGACGCATGGAGCTCATGGGATTGGTCTTATCAAATGGTGTGATTGCCCTTGCAGGAGCTCTTATTGCCCAGCAAGAAGGTTATGCCGATGTATCTCGAGGAATCGGAGTTATCGTTGTGGGGCTTGCAAGTTTGATTATTGGAGAAGTTATCTTCAAGAGTTTGAGCTTAGCAGAGCGTCTAGTTACTATCGTTGTAGGTTCTATTGCCTATCAATTTTTAGTATGGGCAGTTATCGCGCTTGGCTTTAATACAAGTTACCTTCGTTTATACAGTGCCGTGATTTTGGCAGTCTGCCTCATGATTCCAACATTTAAGCAAACAATCTTGAAAGGAGCCAAATTAAGCAAATGACAGCAATTGTAGAATTAAAAAATGCAACCAAAGTCGTTAAAAATGGCTTTGATGAAGAAAAGATTATCTTAAATGATGTTTCCTTAGAAATTTTTGAACAGGATTTCATCACGATTTTAGGTGGAAATGGCGCTGGGAAATCAACTCTCTTTAACACTATTGCAGGAACCTTGTCATTAACCAGTGGAACCATCCGTATTTTGGGTGAAGATGTTACCAAGTTTTCACCAGAGAAGCGGGCTAAGTATCTGTCTCGAGTCTTCCAAGATCCAAAGATGGGAACAGCTCCTCGTATGACGGTGGCTGAAAATCTTTTGATTGCCAAGTTTCGTGGTGAAAAGCGTGGACTGTTTCCGAGACGTCTGGCTAGCTATAAGGATGAGTTTCAGGCAACTATTGAAAAAGTGGGAAACGGTCTTGAGAAACACTTGAATACACCGATTGAGTTCTTATCCGGTGGACAAAGACAGGCCTTGAGTCTCTTAATGGCAACCTTGAAGCGTCCTGAATTACTCTTGTTAGACGAGCATACTGCAGCCCTTGATCCAAAGACCAGTGTGGCCTTAATGGAATTGACAGATGAATTTGTCAAGAAAGATCATCTGACAGCGCTTATGATTACCCACCATATGGAAGATGCTCTCAAATATGGCAATCGATTAATTGTCATGAAAGAAGGACGAATTATCCAAGATTTGAAACAAGAAGAAAAAGCAAAAATGAAAATCTCTGATTATTATCAACTCTTTGAATAAAGTAGGGAAAATGAGTGAAATGGTTTACTTTTTTTCTGAAATAAAGTATACTATATAAAGTAAACTATGATAACATGGAGGTATTGTGTATGGTTGACAAACAAGTCATTGAAGAAATCAAAAACAATGCCAACATTGTGGAAGTCATAGGAGATGTGATTTCTTTACAAAAGGCAGGACGGAACTATCTAGGGCTCTGTCCTTTTCATGGTGAAAAAACACCTTCTTTCAACGTTGTAGAGGACAAGCAGTTTTACCACTGTTTTGGTTGTGGTCGCTCAGGTGATGTCTTTAAGTTCATCGAGGAGTACCAAGGTGTTCCCTTTATGGAGGCTGTCCAAATCTTAGGTCAGCGTGTCGGGATAGAGGTGGAAAAACCGCTTTATAGTGAACAGAAGCAAATTTCGCCTCACCAAGCTCTTTATGATATGCACGAAGATGCGGCTAAATTTTATCATGCTATTCTCATGACAACGACCATGGGGGAAGAGGCTAGAAACTACCTTTATCAGCGTGGTTTGACAGATGAAGTGCTCAAGCATTTTCGGATTGGTTTGGCACCTCCAGAACGCAACTATCTCTTTCAACGTTTGTCTGGTCAGTATCGTGAAGAGGATTTCCTAGATTCAGGACTGTTTTATCTCTCGGATGCCAATCAATTTGTAGACACCTTTCATAATCGCATTATGTTTCCTCTGACAAATGACCAAGGAAAGGTGCTTGCCTTCTCAGGTCGTATCTGGCAGAAAACGGATTCACAAACTTCTAAGTATAAAAATAGCCGATCGACTGCAATTTTTAACAAAAGTTACGAATTATATCATATGGATAGGGCTAAAAAATCTTCTGGAAAAGCCAGTGAGATTTACCTGATGGAAGGGTTTATGGATGTCATTGCAGCCTATCGGGCTGGAATCGAAAACGCTGTCGCATCTATGGGAACAGCCTTGAGTCGAGAGCATGTTGAGCATCTGAAAAGGCTAACTAAGAAGTTGGTTCTTGTTTACGATGGCGATAAGGCTGGGCAAGCTGCGACATTGAAAGCGCTGGACGAAATTGGTGATATGCCTGTGCAAATCGTCAGCATGCCTGATAACTTGGATCCGGATGAGTATCTACAAAAAAATGGACCAGAAGACTTGGCCTATCTATTAACGAAAACTCGTATTAGTCCGATTGAGTTCTACATTCACCAGTATAAGCCTGAAAATAGTGAAAATTTGCAGGCACAGATTGAGTTTATTGAAAAAATAGCTCCCTTGATTGTTCAAGAAAAGTCCATTACCGCTCAAAACAGCTATATTCATATTTTAGCTGACAGTCTGGCGTCCTTTGATTATGTCCAGATTGAGCAGATTGTGAATGAGAGTCGTCAGGCACAAAGGCAGAATCGCATGGAAGGAATTTCCAGACCAACGCAAATCACTATGCCTGTCACCAAGCAGTTATCAGCTATTATGAGAGCAGAAGCCCATCTACTCTATCGGATGATGGAATCCCCTCTTGTTTTGAACGATTACCGTTTGCGAGAAGACTTTGCATTTGCCACACCTGAATTTCAGGTCTTATATGACCTGCTTGGCCAGTATGGAAATCTTCCTCCAGAAGTTTTAGCAGAACAGACAGAGGAAGTTGAAAGAGCTTGGTACCAAGTCTTAGCTCAGGATTTGCCTGCTGAGATGTCGCCGCAGGAACTTAGTGAAGTAGAAATGACTCGAAACAAGGCTCTCTTGAATCAGGACAATATGAGAATTAAAAAGAAGGTGCAGGAAGCTAGCCGTGTAGGAGATACCGATACAGCCTTAGAAGAATTAGAACGTTTAATTTCCCAAAAGAGAAGAATGGAGTAATAATGGCAACAAAACAAAAAGAAGTAACAACATTTGACGTACAAGTAGCAGAATTTATCCGTAATCATAAGCAAAAAGGGACAGCAACAGATGATGAAATCAATGCTAGTCTTGTCCTTCCTTTTACCTTGGATGCTGATGGGATTGAGGATCTCTTGCAACGAATTCAGGATGCAGGAATTTCGATCACAGATAACGAAGGAAATCCAAGTGCGCGTGTTCTTAGTGCAGAAGAAGAGCCAGAACTCAGCGATGAGGACTTGATTGGGTCAACTTCGGCTAAGGTTAACGACCCTGTTCGTATGTACTTGAAAGAAATCGGGGTCGTTCCTCTTTTGACCAATGAAGAGGAAAAAGAATTAGCACTAGCTGTTGAAGCTGGTGATATCGAAGCCAAACAACGTCTTGCGGAAGCCAACCTTCGTTTGGTTGTTTCTATTGCTAAACGCTATGTCGGCCGTGGTATGCAGTTCCTTGACTTGATTCAAGAAGGGAACATGGGCTTGATGAAGGCGGTTGACAAGTTTGACTATTCTAAAGGGTTCAAGTTTTCAACTTACGCAACTTGGTGGATTCGTCAGGCTATCACTCGTGCTATTGCGGATCAAGCTCGTACTATCCGTATCCCAGTTCACATGGTTGAAACCATTAATAAATTGGTTCGTGAACAACGTAATCTCCTTCAAGAATATGGGCAAGAACCAACTCCTGAACAAATTGCCGAGAAAATGGATATGACCCCTGACAAGGTTCGTGAAATCTTGAAGATTGCCCAAGAACCAGTATCTCTTGAAACACCAATCGGTGAAGAGGATGATAGTCACCTTGGGGACTTTATCGAAGATGAAGTGATTGAAAATCCAGTGGATTATACAACTCGTATCGTCTTGCGTGAGCAGTTGGATGAGGTCTTGGATACTCTTACAGACCGTGAAGAAAACGTCTTGCGCTTGCGGTTCGGGCTAGATGATGGTAAAATGCGTACCCTTGAAGATGTGGGTAAAGTCTTTAACGTGACTCGCGAGCGTATCCGTCAGATTGAAGCTAAAGCTTTGAGAAAACTACGCCAACCAAGTCGCAGCAAACCGCTTCGTGATTTTATTGAAGACTAAGAGTGAGGATGAATATGGCTTATACAGAAGAGCAAATTGAAAATATCAAAACACGAATTTTATCAGCCTTGGAAGAAGTTATTGACCCTGAGTTGGGAATCGATATTGTCAATCTTGGTTTAATCTATGAGATTCGTTTTGATGGCGATACAGGACAAACAGAGATTGATATGACTTTGACAACTATGGGTTGTCCCCTAGCAGACCTTTTGACAGATCAGATTTATGATGCCATGACAGAGGTGCCAGAAGTAACGGATACTGAAGTCAAATTAGTTTGGTATCCAGCCTGGACTGTTGAAAAAATGAGTCGCTATGCACGCATTGCCCTAGGCATTAAGTAAACAAATAAAAGCATGTGAGAGACCATTGGAAAAGATAGGAAATTTCCCTTCTTTTCCTCTAGACTCTCCTTTCTTTTGCTGATTTTATTCAAAGAAAATGATATAATAGTAGTTATGGAAAAAAAGAAATTACGCATCAATATGTTGAGTTCAAGTGAGAAAGTAGCAGGACAAGGAGTTTCAGGTGCCTATCGTGAATTAGTTCGCCTTCTTCACCGTGATGCCAAGGACCAATTGATTGTTACAGAAAATCTTCCAATCGAGGCAGATGTGACTCACTTTCATACAATTGATTTCCCCTATTATTTATCAACCTTCCAAAAGAAACGCTCAGGGAGAAAGATTGGCTATGTCCATTTCTTACCTGATACACTTGAGGGAAGTTTGAAAATTCCATTTTTCTTAAAGGGAATTGTGAAACGCTATGTATTTTCTTTTTACAACCGGATGGAGCACTTGGTTGTGGTAAACCCGATGTTTATTGAGGATTTGGTGGCAGCTGGTATTCCACGTGAAAAAGTGACTTATATTCCTAACTTTGTCAACAAGGAAAAATGGCATCCTCTACCACAAGAAGAGATAGTCAGACTGCGAGCAGAGCTAGGTCTTAGTGACAATCAGTTTATCGTAGTAGGTGCTGGTCAAGTTCAGAAACGTAAAGGGATTGATGACTTTATCCGTCTGGCTGAGGAATTGCCTCAGATTACCTTTATCTGGGCTGGTGGTTTCTCTTTTGGTGGTATGACAGATGGTTATGAACGCTACAAGAAAATGATGGAAAATCCTCCTAAAAATTTGATTTTTCCAGGTATTGTATCGCCAGAGCGGATGCGCGAATTGTATGCCCTAGCGGATCTTTTCTTGCTTCCTAGTTACAATGAGCTCTTTCCGATGACGATTTTAGAGGCTGCCAGTTGTGAAGCTCCTATTATGTTGCGTGATTTGGATCTTTATAAGGTGATTTTAGAGGGGAATTATCGGGCGACAGCAGATATAGAAGAGATGAAAGAAGCTATTTTGGAATATCAAGCAAATCCTGCTGCCTTAAAGGACCTCAAAGAAAAGGCTAAGAATATTTCCAGAGAGTATTCTGAAGAGCATCTGTTACAAATCTGGTTGGACTTTTATGAGAAACAAGCCGTTTTAGGGAGAAAGTAAAAAGTGAGGTAATCTATGCGAATTGGTTTATTTACAGATACCTATTTTCCTCAGGTTTCAGGTGTAGCGACCAGTATTCGAACCTTGAAAACAGAACTTGAAAAACAGGGACATGCTGTTTTTATCTTTACGACGACAGATAAGGATGTCAATCGCTACGAAGATTGGCAAATTATCCGCATTCCAAGTGTTCCTTTTTTTGCTTTTAAAGATCGCCGCTTTGCCTATCGAGGCTTTAGCAAGGCGCTTGAAATTGCCAAGCAGTATCAGCTAGATATTATCCATACCCAGACAGAATTTTCTCTTGGCTTGTTGGGGATTTGGATTGCGCGTGAATTGAAAATTCCCGTTATACATACCTATCACACCCAGTACGAAGACTATGTGCATTATATTGCCAAGGGGATGCTGATTCGTCCGAGTATGGTCAAGTATCTGGTTAGAGGTTTCTTGCATGATGTGGATGGGGTGATTTGCCCGAGTGAGATTGTCCGTGATTTGCTATCTGATTATAAGGTCAAGGTCGAAAAACGGGTCATTCCAACCGGGATTGAATTAGCCAAGTTTGAGCGTCCAGAAATCAAGCAGGAAAACCTGAAAGAACTGCGTAGTAAACTAGGGATTCAAGATGATGAAAAGATGTTGCTTAGTCTTTCCAGAATTTCCTATGAAAAAAATATTCAAGCAGTATTAGCAGCCTTTTCAGAAGTTCTGAAAGAAGAAGATAAGGTCAAACTAGTGGTAGCTGGGGATGGTCCTTATCTGGATGACCTCAAAGAGCAAGCCAAGAAACTAGAGATTCAAGACTCTGTTGTCTTTACAGGGATGATTGCTCCTAGTGAGACAGCTCTTTACTATAAGGCGGCGGATTTCTTCATCTCGGCATCGACAAGTGAAACCCAAGGCTTGACCTACTTGGAAAGCTTAGCTAGTGGAACGCCTGTCATTGCTCATGGAAATCCGTATCTGGACAATCTTATTAGTGATAAAATGTTTGGAACCTTGTACTATGGAGAGCATGATTTGGCTGGAGCTATTTTAGAGGCCTTGATTGCAACGCCAGATATGAATGAGCATACCTTATCAGAGAAATTATATGAGATTTCAGCTGAGAATTTTGGAAAACGGGTGCATGAGTTTTATCTTGATGCTATTATTTCAAATAATTTCGATAAAGATTTAGCTAAAGATGATACGGTTAGTCAGCGTATCTTTAAAACTGTTTTGTATCTTCCGCAAAAGGTGGTCGCTGTACCCGTAAAAGGCTCTAGACGGATGCTGAGGGCATCAAGAACACAGTTGATTAACATGAGAGACTATTGGACAGACAGTGAAGAATAGAAAGAGGAACAGCTATGAAAAACAATTAATGAGAAGTGGTCATGATAAAAAGATTGCTGGTGTTTGTGCTGGGGTAGCCCATTATTTTGATATGGATCCTACTATTGTTCGTGTAATATGGGGTGTTCTTGCTTTTGGTTATGGAGCTAGAATTGTAGCCTATATCATTTTATGGATGATTGCACCAGTAGCAACTGACTATTGAAAACTAGCTCAATTCATGCTAAGATAATAGAAAATAGAATGTAACGAAGGAGAGAAAAATGGCATTTGGAGATAATGGAAATCGTAAAAAAACTATGTTTGAGAAAATAACCTTGTTTATCGTGATTATCATGCTAATAGCAAGTTTATTGGGAATTTTTGCAACTGCAATTGGTGCCCTCAGTAATCTATAAAATAGATTCAAGAAAATTTAGTGACTGGGATTTCCCAGCCCTTTTTTAAAGTGAGAAGAAATAATGAGTATGTTTTTAGATACAGCTAATATCAAGGTCAAGGCTGGTAATGGTGGTGATGGCATGGTTGCCTTTCGCCGTGAAAAATATGTCCCTAATGGCGGTCCTTGGGGCGGTGATGGTGGTCGTGGAGGCAATGTGGTCTTCGTTGTAGACGAAGGACTACGTACCCTCATGGATTTCCGTTATAACCGTCATTTCAAGGCTAATTCTGGGGAAAAAGGAATGACCAAAGGGATGCATGGTCGTGGTGCTGAGGACCTTAGAGTTCGAGTACCACAAGGTACGACTGTTCGTGATGCGGAGACTGGCAAGGTCTTGACAGATTTGATTGAACACGGGCAAGAATTTATCGTTGCCCACGGTGGTCGTGGTGGACGTGGAAATATTCGTTTCGCGACACCAAAAAATCCTGCACCTGAAATCTCTGAAAATGGAGAACCAGGTCAGGAACGTGAGTTACAATTGGAACTTAAAATCCTTGCGGATGTTGGTTTAGTGGGTTTCCCATCTGTAGGGAAATCAACCCTTTTAAGTGTTATTACCTCAGCTAAACCTAAAATTGGTGCCTACCACTTTACGACTATTGTGCCAAATCTAGGTATGGTTCGCACCCAATCAGGTGAATCCTTTGCAGTAGCTGACTTGCCAGGTTTGATTGAAGGGGCTAGTCAAGGTGTTGGTTTGGGAACTCAGTTCCTCCGTCATATTGAGCGTACCCGTGTCATCCTTCATATCATTGATATGTCAGCTAGCGAAGGTCGTGATCCTTATGAGGATTATCTTGCCATTAACAAGGAGTTGGAGTCATACAATCTTCGTCTCATGGAGCGTCCACAGATTATTGTAGCCAATAAGATGGATATGCCTGAGAGTCAGGAAAATCTTGAAGAATTCAAGAAGAAATTGGCTGAAAACTACGATGAATTTGAAGAGTTACCAGCTATCTTCCCAATTTCTGGTTTGACTAAGCAAGGTCTGGCTACGCTTTTGGATGCTACAGCTGAATTGTTAGACAAGACACCAGAATTCTTGCTCTACGACGAGTCAGATATGGAAGAAGAAGCTTACTACGGCTTTGACGAGGAAGAAAAAGCTTTTGAAATTAGTCGTGATGACGATGCTACATGGGTGCTTTCTGGTGCAAAACTCATGAAACTCTTTAATATGACCAACTTTGATCGTGATGAATCTGTCATGAAATTTGCCCGTCAGCTTCGTGGTATGGGAGTTGATGAAGCCCTTCGTGCGCGTGGAGCTAAAGATGGTGACTTGGTCCGAATTGGTAAATTTGAGTTTGAATTTGTAGACTAGGAGACTGGTATGGGAGATAAACCGATATCTTTCCGAGATGCGGATGGCAACTTTGTTTCCGCTGCAGACGTTTGGAATGAAAAGAAATTGGAAGAACTATTTAATCGTCTCAATCCAAATCGTGCCCTGAGATTGGCACGAACTAAAAAAGAAAATCCATCTCAGTAAAGAATATAAGAAAATTCCGTGCCACATGAGACACGGAATTTTGTTATTCTTCAAAGAAAAATGGTGGAGCGAATTTTTTCAATTCTTCAAAGCATTTTTGAGCAGCTTCTGCATCTTCACAGATGACAAGACAGACATCATCGCCACAGAGGGTAGCGATAGCGTCAGGGAAGCTCAAAGCATCAATGATAGAACCAAAGGATTGAGCAAGTCCAGGAAGGGTTTTTAGTAGGACTTGGTGTTGAACTGGGCGCATCAAGACAAGAGCATCTTCCATGTAAATTTCGAGACGTTTCTCCCATTTTGAGATAGAACCTGTATTGAGCACGTAGTAAGAGTTGTCTTCTTCTCGTACTTTTGAGAGGTTCATGCTTTTAATATCTCTCGAAAGTGTAGCTTGTGTAACTTGAATATCATTATCGGCAAGAAGAGCTTGTAGCTCAGCTTGAGTATGAATCTTGTTTTTCGTTACAAGAGCTCGTATGAGCTGATGTCGGTGTTCAGATTTATTCATAAAATATTACTCCTTGTACTAGGTACAGAAAGCGAGGACTGAACGAGATCGTCAGTCGAGTGGTAAGCGGTATTGTCACGTATGATGATTTTAAAGTCAGTAGTATACAGAACTATACGGAGAAAATCTCCTTCTTTTAATTTGTCACTAGTTGGGTGGAGATGAATAGGCTTTATATCTGTTGTGTTCTTTACTGACAGTAAATCATTCCATTAGGGTAGCCTTTTGTCACGACTTGTTGTAAATTTATGATTAATGTTAATTCACAGAGATTTTCCAACATGTAGTGTGGTAGCGTGTATGATAGAGGGTTACACATGTTGGTTAGGGTCTTAGTATCTTTTCTCCAAGCTCCCGTGTAGACTGATCATAAGTCTATATAGGGATTGCATTTGATACCAAGTGTATGTTTCGTTAGACTATTCAATTGGAAATCTTCCATATTGAAAGTCTGATATATTATACCTTTTGACAAGGTAGGATAAGAGTAGACTGTTCAAGATCAACAGTCAGGTGGTAAGCGGTATTGTCACGGATTGTGATTTCAAAGTCAGTAGTATAGAGGACTAAACGAAGAGTATCTCCTTCTTTTAACTTGTAAATAGTTGGTTGCAGTTCAAATTGCACATCCATCCATTCATCTGCAGTAATATCCTCTACTAACAGTAAATCATTTCTATTTTGCAAATTGAAATAGCCTTTTGTCACGACGCGTTGTGCATTTTCACGAAAAGGCAATTCACAGAGATTTTCCAACATGTAGTAGCGACCGTTGTCAATGGTTCTAGAACTTAAAATAGCTGGATAAGGTTGTAGGTATTTCCTCTGTCCAAATTCTAGCAGTTGGGCAGATAAGAGCCCCTTATTTGTACTGGATTTGATACGTAGATTGAGCTGAGCATGACCGTTCAAGTGAAGGTCTTTGGTTACAGGAAGGTCAATAGTAATCTGATTGGCTTTCCCTTGATAGAGTTCTGTATTGAAGGTCTGGTAGGTCTTACCATAACGCTCAAAATCCTTATCTGAGTACTGGTTTTGAATAACTTGCTCTTCTTGACCAAGTGAGAAGGATTCAAAGTTATCTTGCTCACCGAAGGTATCAAGTGATAGCCAAGTCTGAGGAGCTGTATTGTCCTGCCAAATGACAGTAGGAAGTTGAAAATCTGTCTCTTCTCCCAGTAATTTCTTAGTCAATAAGGCGTTCATGGACTCACGGAAGTCAATGGACTGCCAGTTGTTCATGTAAACATGGGCACCATTATGGAAAAAGAGGTGCTTATTGATATGAGCAGGAAGAGCATGGAACATCTGGTAAACATGAAGTGGTTTGACATTCCAATCCTGTGAACCATGGGTAAAGACAACCTCTGCCTTTACTTTATCAGCATTGAGCAGATAGTTTCGGTCATGCCAAAATTGATTGTAGTCACCAGATTTGCGATCTAACTGTTCTTTTACTTTTTCTAAGTCAGCTTGGTGAGCCTCATTACCACGGATATAGTCACCAGCCAAGAGATTACGAGAGTAGGTTAGTTCAGCGAGAGAGTCAAAGTCCTCCCCTGGATATCCACCTGGGCTAGTCACCAGACCGTTTTCACGATAGTAATTGTACCATGAAGAAATGCCTGCCTCGGCAATAATGACTTCTAACCCATCTACACCTGTAGTCGCTAGACCATTGGACATGGTACCTAGATAGGAAAGTCCAGTTGTAGCTACTTTTCCATTTGACCAGTCAGCCTTGACTTGACGCAGGCGTGTGTGGTCAGTGAAGGCACGGCAACGACCATTGAGCCAATCAATGACATTTTTATAGGCCTCGATTTGTTGGTAGTCTCCATTAGTCATGAAACCTGTGGAGTCTTTGGTACCAACACCTGAGACATAGAGATTAGCAAACCCTCGTGGAAGGAAGTAGTCGTTGAGTGTATAGCTAGCGTTGATGTGCGTTAGCTTTTCTTCAGCTTTTGACACTAGCTCAGCTTGACCTTGAGGTTGGACAAGATTTAGTTGAGGCTCCTCTAGCTCAATCTTGTGAGCAGATTTAACCTCAAGCTTACCTTCCATCTTGTAGAGAGCCTTATCACTGGCTTTGTCATTTGTTCCTTGATGATAGGGACTTGCAGTCATGATAGCAGGAATTTGCCCGTCATAACGAGGACGAATAATGCTGACCTTGACTAAGTCTGGTAGCCCTTTTTGGTCAGTATCGACACGAGATTCAACGTAAACGACTTCACGAATGACATCATGGCTAGAAAAAGTAGCCAAACTCTTGCCGTTAAAGTAGTGGTAGTCATTATCCTCAGGAATAAGACCATCACTAACAAGTTGGTCGATAAGAGTATTTCCCTTTTTGGTGCGAGTATTGAGTAACTGATAGAGATTTTCAATCAAGTCACCATATACAATGGGAAAAGCAGTCTCTTTACGAAAAGCATCACTGTCTTCAAAGTCAACCAAGTAAGAAAAGCCTAAGAGTTGAAAGGCTACAGTATAGAAAATATCTGCAGTCAGTTCTTTGTCTGACTGAAAAAATGTCAGTAAGTCAGTTTCTTTATCAACTGCTAAACTGGATAGGGGATAGGTGCTATCTTTGTAATTAAAAAAGAAACGAATAAGAAACTCCTCGAGCATTTTTTTATTTGTAATGTTGACTGGTAAATCAAATCCATACTTTTTTAATTCAAAGATAATTGTATCTATAGGTAGCGCTAAATAGCTGAATTGATTAAAACGCATAAAACCTCCAATAAAATTATACTTGAGATTATTATATCAAAAAAATGGCTAAAAACCAAGATTAATCTCTCCATAAAATAACATGCATTCAGTTATATAGTTTAATATAATGAGTTTTAAAAAAAGAAGAAATTTACTTTTATAAAATAGAAAAGAAACTTGATGTACATTGACTAAATCGGGGGGGGGTGGTATAATTGGAGTATGTAATTGTATACATGATTACAAATCATATAATAAGAAAGTGATAGAAATGTATAAATCAAAAAGACGGAAAAATAAATCTTTTGATTGGTATGGTTTGAGTCAACGTTTCTCTATTCGTAAGTATCATTTTGGTGCTGCGAGTGTGCTGTTGGGGACAGCCTTGATTTTGGGTGCTGCCCAAACGACTGCCAAGGCAGAAGAAACAGCTACTGAAAATAAAACAGAAGCTGTTGCATCTGCTCCAAAAGATGATAAGGCAAGTGAGAATGTCACAAATGTGACGACACCAGCTCTTTCTGCTACGACAGAAGCTGCTGTAGTAGAAAATCCAACCTTGAGTGATGAGGAAGTTGCAAAATTAGCTGCTGAAGCATCTAAGAAAGATGATAAAGCATCTGAAACAGCTACAACTGAAAAAACAGAAGCAGCTGACAAAGAAAAAGCAACACTAACTGCTCCTTTAACTGACAAAAAAGCTGATAAAGCAGTTGATGAAAAAGCTGATAAAAAGGACGAAAAGAAAGCAGAAAACCCAATTACTGCTACTAAAACTGTCCTTGAACAGTTGACATCTGAAGCAGAAGTATTGAACACAACTGCCTCAAACTTTGCGGATAAAAAGGCAGAAGATAAAGCTGGAAAAGAAGCAATCGCAACTGCAGTAGCTTCAGCTAAAATTCAAATCGAAGCTTCTAAAAAAACTCTTGCTGCCGGAGAAATCACTAAGGATGAATTGGATGCCCAACTCCAACGTATCTCTTCTGCCATCGAAGCAGTCTATGATGAGATGAAACGTGCAGGACACTTAGGTAAAGTTGAAGCAGTGTTGGCAGGTGAAACTACTACCAATACAGCAATCGTAGCTCCTACAACTAAGACTCCAGTAAAAAATATTAATAAATTAACGGATGAAGAGATAGCAGCGGTTAAACGTGAAATCATGAATGCTAACCCAAGTATTACAGACCCTTCTATGATTGAAGTAGTACAAGATGGGAATGGAACTGCAGGTGGAGCAACTGTTACAATAAATGGTGTTAAAACTAATATTCCTTCTGGAGATACTGTTGTTGGTACTGCGGGTACAAAAAACTTAGAGCAACTTAAAAATAATATTAACTGGTTCGACTTTGCAGCAGCATCTATTACCTACTCTAATGGTACTGTAGTAGGGCCTGCAAGAAAATTAGCGCAACCAATTACTAAAACCATCACATATCCAAATGGTGATAGAGTTGAAGGTAAAATCACAATGGTTCGTGATGTTACCTATGCTGATGGTTCAAAAGGATTAACTACTGATGATAAATTCTTGAATTCAGGAACTGCAAAATATGTCGAACATTTATACTACACGGGTGGAGCTCAAAATGACCATGAACTTTATGAAGCCCTGCAAGAAGGTATGAAGTTTAATGTTAAAACGAAAGTTGAAGGATATGCTTTAACAGCAACTGTTATTAAACTAGGTTCCAAAGCAGTAGACTCTGATCCAAATAAAACACCAGCAGGACCAGTGAATGCTGTACGTGATTATGGTGATTGGGGTTCTGATAAACAATTAGCAAAAGCACAAGCTGAGGATAAAAGATTCAAAGCAAATGCTACTAAGAACAAAACAACGTTGGCTAATAATCCAACAGTTTCAGTAAATGGTGTAGCATTAACACTGCCAGAATATCCAACAGAAACATTTGCTAATACAGATGCCTATTATTCAAAAGCAGCTGCTTATAATGGAGCAGTTAAAGCTTATAATCAAGCTATTGATGCTCAACAATTATCTGCAACGAAATTGTCAGAAACTGGGTTCACTTATGTTAATGTGAATGGTAAGGCTGTACCGAACGGATCAGCTAATCTTTATAAAAAAATTGGTAACGAAAGAAAAGCGGATGTACTTATAACAGCTCAAGACACTCAATGGTCATACTTAAGGAAAGCAGGATTACCGACAATAAATCCAGACGGAAGTGAAATGCTTACTGCATTCACGTCATCTCGTGATGAATCAAACGTTGGGGTAACATTTGCACTTTCTGCAACATACAATGGTCGTATTGTAGATGTTAACGTAATTGCTGCGGATGCTGAAGAAGCTGGACGTACTGAAATTGTTCAATTCGAGACAGATGGAACGAAATGGGAACAATTCATGGCATTAAATCTTCAAAAAGATATAGATGAAAAAACTGCTCAAGGAGTTTACCCAAGTAGACAAAGTGATGTTAATGCGGATGGACGTCTTGCAGAAGCAGGATATAATCCGAAAGATTGGGTTAACGTAGATGAAAATGGGAATCCTTCTGCGTATGGAACTAATACATTCGGAGCTAACTACACATCTATGGGTTCTAAAAACTCATTACCAATAGCGCTTTCTCAAAACGTTAAGACATTATCAATGTATCTAAACTCTGCAGGTGCGCAAGCTGGTACAATTGGTTTCATGATTTATGACGGTGGAGATGCTCCGCAATCCTATGGGTCAGCTCAACATATCATCGGTGACTTTAATAAAGAAGTTGTTAAAGATGGTGTTAAAACACAAGTAACTGCGACTCAACCCTATCTGGGTAATGTTAAAGGGGATCCAGATTTCCGTTCAACAAAAACAGACCCTTCAGGTGGCTGGGTACTAGATGACTTAATCACATCAGAAAAATATAAAGAAACACCATTAGAGTCAGGTAAAACTGTTGTAACAACAGACAAAGGTGTAACAGGTAAATATTTACTATTACCGAATGGTAATGCTGTGATTGAGAAATCAGATAACACACGTGTGTTATTAAACCAAGGTGATGTTATTGAGATGGTAAATCCGTCAACTAAACTGCCGATTCGTGGTATTTATAACCATACAACTGGTGCATTAGGTGAAGGCACACTTGGAGATGAAGGAGAAAGTCAATTACTCGATCCGGCTGTGGCAACTGAGTATAAACTCCGCCAAGCTCAAGGAAATGAATATGTTCTTGACGGTGTACGAGCCAATCTTGGTGTCAATAATGACAAAGCCTATGTTCGTGGTTGGGTAGATTTCAATAATAACGGTAAGTTTGATCTTAATGAGTCTTCTGAAATTGTTGAAGTTAACCAAAATGGAACGTACAGCATTAAATTTAAAAACACACCACAATTACTAGATACTTCAGCAGATAGTCTAGGTGTACGTTTACGTATTTCACTAACTAAAGATGAAATTTTAGAACCAACTGGTGTAGCATCATCAGGGGAAGTAGAAGACTTTGAAACGCATGTTATCCATATGCCACGTGGTACCAAACATGAAACAAAAGATTTCCAAGGTCGTGAGCAAACTGTTAAGTTACCAACTAATGCGATGTTCACAGCTAGTGGTAAAAACAAAGATTCTAACTATAAACAATGGGCTCAAATTGAAAATGATAACTTGCCACCGAAAATTGTTTTAACAGATAAACAAGTGGCGTCAGAAGAAGCTTACACACCAACAGATAGCGAATTACCATCAAACTATCGTAAAGGTGATGACGGCAAAGTTTTCGTTGAACGTAATGGTGCAACAGTATTCACTGGAGAGTATGTAACCGTTAAGGATAAGAACAATAAAGTTCTCGGTAAAGGTCTAAAAATTACAAATCCATTGAATAACAAAACAGAATACTTATTAGATACATACACTGAATACGATACTGCAGGAAATGAAGTAGGTACCTATAAAGTTAACCCAGCAAGTAACGGTAAGAATGTTTCTATTGGTAACGGTTTATACGAAACTACATTAACTTTCAAACCAGTAGATGCATATGTAGGTACAGCAAAAGGTATCGCAGTACGTGCATGGGATGATAACAATAGTTCAACTGGTTGGGAAGCGACTAATGATACTATTGAAACTTCTAAGACATCTACTACACTAGCAGAAAAAGATAAAGTATTAGAAAATACAAATAATGGAAATAATGGCTATAAATCTATGGATACAAGCTATATTCCAACTGTTATTGACGTTCGTCCTGTTGGTGAAGATACAATTACAGAAGATGTACAAGGAAAACCGCAATCATCAAATCCAACAATTCCAGCTTATGCAACTGTTGAAACAGTAACAAATGATAAGATTGAAGATACTAAGTATGCTGCGAATTTTGTTATTTTAGATAAAACTAAAAAGCCAACATTAGCTACACAAAAAGAAAATCCTGGAAAATTATATACAGAAGATACAAAAGTTGATAAAGAAACAACACTTACATTAACAGACGGTACTACTGCAACTTATAAACCAGTTGATAAGATTCCAGCAAATACTGTAATAGCTAAAGATGGAAATGTGGAAGTAACAGGAACTGGAAATGTAGTTCTAAATAATGTTCGTCTAGTAACAGGAAGCCAAATTCCTGCAGGAGCTAAACCTCAAAGTAATCATCCTACTACAGTAGAAGTTCAAGTTACTTTAGCTGATGGAACTGAGCAAACAATTCCAGCAGGAGGAACAATTCCAGGTGGAGCTACAATTAAGACCCCATTTACTAATACAGCTACAAATACATTTAATAATGTCACATACAATAATGGACAAACTATTCCAGCAGCATCAGCTGGTAAGATTTCTTCATTAGCGAAAGAAACGTCAGCAGATCAATTAGTAGAAAAAGGAAAATCTATTACATTAGATGGCACTACTTATTCTAATAACGATGTGATTCCAAAAGGAACTCGAACAATGACAACTTATGAAGATTTACGAAATGTAACTCTTCCAAATGCAGTTCATATCGATCCTCAAACAGGAGAAGTGACAAGTGTTCCACGTCGTTATACTAAAGTAACTGAAACAGAAATCGTCATTGAAAACGAAGGTACCTACACATTAAATCAAGATACTGGTGAAATTACATTCATACCAGATCCTAAATTCGTAGGAACAGGTACAGGTGTAACAAAACAACAACCGGATGTCGACTATAACGATAAAGTAGCTGGGGACCCAGTAACAAGTAAATATGGTACTGACTACGGTAAAGCCAAGTATATTCCAATCGTTAAGCCACAATCAAAAGCATCAATTACTCGTACAATTCATTATGTATACGAAAATGCTAATGACAATCCAGCAAGTCAAGACTCTTATAAAGATAACGATCCAATCTTAGCAATCGATAACACACCAGTTACTCGTACACAAACGATTGATTATACTCGTGATTATAAGATCTTCTCTGAAGCAGGAACTACTGACACTGCAATTACAACTACCAACCAAGTAACAGATGCATCTGGTCATGTTTATAATGTTGGAGATACTATTCCAGCGGGGACACAGTTCAACCAAGGTTCAATTATCATCGGTAAATGGACAGCTTCAAGTGATCAAAACTCTAAATTTAAAGAAATTATTTCACCAACAGTGAAAGGATATACTGCTGAAGTAGTAACAGCTGACTTCACTCCTCGTGCTGATGGTAAAATGGGACACATCCACAATGGCAAACAACCTGTAGGATTATATACTCCAGTAGCTGATAATAATAAAGATGTTGGGGCATATGAACCATTAGTATCAGAAGTGCGTTCAGACGATAAAGATGATTTCGATATGTATGTTGTTTACAAAGCTGATATTCAAAAAGCTAAAGTAACATACATCGACATAGATGCAACAGGTGATGCTCGTATTCTTGAAGTTCAAAACGCTAATCCAGCTCCAGCAACAGGTGCTGATGCGAAAACAACTTACGGTGTTGCAACACTTCAAGGTAAATCTCATACAGCTATTCCTTACTTAACAGCTGAAACAATCAAGAAATATGAAGATCGAGGTTATGAACTAGTAACAGACGACTATACAAATAATACTCAAGGTACAGCTATTGAGGGTGGACGTAAGTTTGATGATGATAAAGAAGTTGACCAAGCATTCAATGTTTACCTACGTCATAAAAAAGTTACTCGTAAAATTAAAGACACTCAAGAAGTAACACGTACAATCGAGTACAAATATGCAAGTACAGACGATGTACCAGCAGATAAACGTGGAACAACGGCTGCACCAACAGTAACTGAGACACTTCACTTTGAACGTGACCGTACAATCGACTACACATTAGCTGCGAAAGAGTATCCAACAGAATACGCTGCTTATAAAGCTGTGTTAGATGCTAGTGGATATGATTCGCCAGAAGAATACAAAGCTCGTGTAGTTTACTATGACCACATTACAAATAAAGCAATAGCAGCAGATGCAACAGATGCTCAAAAAGCAATCGTTACATTTGGACCATGGACTCCAGTAGGTGGAACATCTAACGATGCAATTACATTATCTGATGCAGAAAAAGCTAAAGATGATAAATTCAACCTTGTTAATTCTCCAGAAGTAACTGGTTATGTTCCAGATAACGCTACTGTAGAAGCAACTGCAGCAATCGATGCAGAAGCAGACGACTACAAGATTACAGTACTTTACACTCCAGTTGCTCAAAAAGCTGTGGTTAAATTCGTAGAAGTAGATCCAACTAATACAGATAAAGTCATTACTCCAGGTCTTGCAGATCCAATCGCAGTAACAGGTAAATCAGAAGCAGCTTACCCAGCTACAACAGCAACTTCAGTAACAGATAAAATTGCTGAGCTAGTTAAGAAAGGTTATGAACTTGTTGATAACGGATTTGTATCAGCAGACAAGTTCGATAAAGATGCTGCAGTTGATCAAGAATATGTTGTGAAATTCAAAGCTAAAGTAGTTGATGTTCCATCATTTGATCCAACAAAACCAGCAAGTAACGATAATCCAAAACCAACTCCAGGTGTAACGCCAATCGATCCAAATAATCCAGATGGACCAAAATGGACTGAAGCATTAATCAACGCTGTAAAAGTACAAGAAGAAGTAACACGTACAATTAAGTATGTATACGAAGATGGTACTCCAGTAGCAGAATCTGATTTAACAAGTGTGGCTGATAAGAAAGTTAAAATACTTAAATTCACTCGTTCTGGTAAGATTAATGTAGCAACAGGAGAAATCACATACGGAGATTGGTCAGCTGATCAAACATTCGAAGCAGTAACTTCTCCTACACTTGAGAAATACACTGCGGCAGTTGCAGGTATAACACCAGCAGTTGCAGACGTACCAGCGAAAACTGTAGCGGCTACAGATAAAGACTTTGAAGAGACAGTAATCTACTCTACAAAACCAACAACGGTAGACCCTAACAAACCAACAGATCCAACAAATCCAAATGTTACTCCACAACCTGATGATGTAGTACCTAACGATCCAAAAGGACGTACTTACAGAGAATTAGGATTAATCGAAGAAGTAACACACACAGTTCACTATAAACTTGAAGATGGATCTGATGCAGGTATTGCTGATAATGTACAAACATTAACATTTACACGTACTGCAGAAGTAGACCCAGTAACTGGAGCAATTTCTAACTTTGGTACATGGAAAGCTAAAGGTGGAGATACAACAATCGATGCTGTAACGACACCAAACAAAGACGGATATGTGGCTTCGGCGAAAACATCTACAGAACGTACAAATGTAGCAGCTACGGATAAAGATAGTGAAGAAACAATCATCTACCGTAAACTTGGTTCATATGTACCAGTAGTACCAGAAGGCATCACACCTCCAGCGGATGCTGACCTAAATCCAAAACCATATCCAAATGCAACTCCAGCAGATCCTACAAAACCAGGAACACCTACTGAAAAACCAGTAGTACCATATATACCTGGAACAACACCAGTAGGACCAAATGGAAAACCATTAACACCGAAAGATCCTAACGATCCAACCAAAGGATATGAAGTACCAGACCTACCAACAGATCCAACAGAAAACACTACAATTACCTATGTTAAAGATGGATCACAAGTAGCTGTTACACACTTCATCGAAGTAAACAGTGAAACGGATAAGACTGAAAAAGGTGCGGTAGCAGAATCAGTAGTAGATACTGGTGATACAGGCAAAGCATTCACTAAAGCTGCTGATGTAACAGCAACAATCGAAGCACTTAAAGCTAAAGGATATACAGTTGTTGAAAATAACTACCCAACAGATGGTACATTCGATGCAGACTCTAAGACTAACCAAGTATACAAAGTTTTAGTAACTGCTAAGCCAATTACTGTAAATCCAAATGACCCAACTCCAACGAAAGATCAGCCAATCGATCCAAATAATCCAACAGGACCAAAATGGACTCCAGAGTTGATCAAAGAGTTAGAGGACGGACGCAAAGAAGAAGTGAAACGTACAATCAAGTATGTTTACGCAGATGGTTCAAAAGCTGCTGATTCAGTACAAGAAACGAAAGAGTTCAAACGTTCAGCAACAATCAATCCAGTAACAGGTAAGGTTACATTTGGGGACTGGTCACCAGCTCAAACATTTGAAGCTGTAACTTCACCAAAAGTTACAAACTTCACTCCAGACAAAGAATCTGTACCAGCGGCAGAAGTAACAGCAACTGCTGAGGATATTAATGAAACAGTAATCTATACTACAAAACCAGCAAATATCGATCCATCTAAACCAACAGATCCAAATACACCGAACGTTACTCCAAGACCTGATGACAGAGTACCAAATGATCCAAAAGGACGTACTTACAAAGAATTAGGATTAATTGAAGAAGTAACACACACAGTTCACTACAAACTAGCTGATGGATCTGATGCAGGTATTGCTGATAATGTACAAACATTAACATTCACTCGTACAGCTGACCTAGATCCAGTAACAGGAGCAATTTCTAACTTTGGTACATGGACAGCTAAAGATAACGATACAACAATCGATGCTATAACAACTCCAAACAAACCTGGATATGTAGCTTCAGCAGCCAAATCAACAGAGCGTACAAATGTACAAGCTACTGATAAAGATAGTGAAGAAACAATTATCTTCCGTAAACTTGGTTCATATGTACCGGTAATTCCAGAAGGAGTAACACCTCCAACAGGAACTGACTTAACACCAAAACCATATGAAAACCCAACAAATGAAGATCCTACAAGACCAGGAACACCTACTGAAACTCCAGTAGTACCATATATCCCTGGAACAACACCAGTAGGACCAAGCGGTAAACCATTAACTCCGAAAGATCCTAACGATCCAACGAAAGGATATGAAGTACCGAAGGTACCAGAAGATCCAACTCAAAACACTACAATTACGTATGTGAAAGATGGTTCTCAAGTAGCTCTAGTTCACTTCATTAAAGCTGATGGAACTGCAGTTCACGTATCAGTTGCGGAAGCAGGAGACACAGGTAAAGCAATCAAGACAACAAACATTGATAACGTTAAAGCTGAATTAGAAGCAAAAGGTTATGAAGTTGTTGCACCAACTGATGCGGCTTATACAGCAGAACGTGTAGCATTCTACGCTGATGCAAACCGTACATTTGATGACAAGGATGACAAAGGTAATGATGAAATTAGTCAAGTTTACTATGTGATCGTTAAAGAAGGAATCACTCCAATCGATCCAGATAAACCGCTAAATCCAAATACACCGGACGTAACTCCAAAACCAGGAGACAAAGTACCAGGAGATCCAAAACAACGTACATTTGAACAACTAGGATTACTAGATGAAGTAAATCGTACAATCAACTACAGATATGCAAATACTGATAAAGTAGATGCTGATAAACGTGGTCAAGAAGCTCGTCCAACTGTAGAACAAAAACTTCGTTACTCTCGTAAAGGTAACCTAAACAAAGTAACAGGTGAAATCACTTATACTTCTGACTGGACTGCACCTCAAACATTAGCTGAAGTAACATCACCAGTTATCGAAGGATATGTTGCAGATATTAAAGCAGCTGAAAAAGTAGAGAACGTAGCACATGATGCAGCTGACTCAGTAGTAAACGTTGTTTACACACCACTAGGTAAATATGTACCAAAAGTACCAGAAGGATTCGAAGTTCCAAAAGTTGAGAAACCTCAATATCCAAACGATCCAACAGATCCAACAAAACCAGGAACACCTACAACAGTGATTCCTTACGTTCCAGGAACAACTCCAAAAGATCCAAATGGAAACCCACTGAAACCAGTAGATCCAAATGATCCAAGTAAAGGATATGTTCCACCAACACCTGAAAACCCAACAGAAGATACACAAATCACTTATGAGAAAGATACTCAAAAAGCGAAAGTAACTTATGTGGTAGAAGGAACAGGAACAGTACTTCACACAGATAACCTAGAAGGTAAATCTGGAGAACCAATTGAGTACTCTACAGTAACAAAACTTGCTGAATTGAAAGCTCTAGGATATGACTTAGTAACTGATGGATTCACAACAGCTACAGATAAGAACTACGATAAAGATACAAAAGTAGATCAAAGCTTCGTTGTAACAGTGAAACCACATGTTGAGCCGCTTAAACCAGTAGATCCAGAAAATCCAAATGATCCAAACAAACCAAACCCAGGTGATCCAATCGATCCTAAGAATTCTGATGGACCAAAATGGACAGAAGATCTAATTAAGAAGATTGATACAACTCGCCACGTGAACCGTACAATCACATACGTTAACGAAAAAGGTGAGGAAGTAGCTAAGAAAGTAACAGATAAAGTTACATTCACTCGTGAAGGTAAGATTAATACTGTAACAGGTGAAAACACTTACGGTGACTGGACAGCTAAAGATGGAGATACAACATTCGATAAAGTTGAATCACCAGTAGTTAAAGGATACATCCTGAAAGATGCCAAACAAAAAGAAGTAGCAGCTACAACAGGATTAACTGCTAACTCTAAAGATGAAAACATCAAAGTAGTTTACGTACCAGTAGGAAAAGTTACAATTACAGTACCACCAGGTGTAACACCACCAACTCCGGTAACAGATACACCATACGAAAATGTACCAGGTGAACCGGGTAAAGTTGTACCACCAAGTCCAACTAAACCACAAGATCCACAAGATCCAAATAGTCCGAAAGTACCAGTGATTCCACATATCCCAGGAACAACACCAGTGGTACCAAAAGATCCAACTAAACCAATTAGTCCAGATAACCCACTAGTTCCATTAACACCAGTAGATCCAAACGATCCAACTAAAGGATATGAAGTACCACCAGTACCAACAGATCCAAGTACAGATACACCAATCACTTACGTAACTGATAAGCAAAAAGCTATCACAAACTTCGTAGATGAAAAAGGTAAAGTAGTATCAACTCCAGTAGTTGATGAAGGTGATTCAGGAGCTAACTTCACTAAGTCTAAAGTTGATGAAGTAACTAAGACTATTGAAAAACTTGAAAAAGCTGGATACAGAGTCGTTAAGAATGAGTTCCCATCTAAAGATACAGACAGAGTATTTGATAAAGATAAATCTGTAGATCAAATCTTCACTGTGACAGTAGCTGAAAGAATTATTCCAGTTACACCAGGTAAACCAGTAGATCCAACTGATCCAAACTTACCGAAGAATCCAGATGGAACTCCAGTAACACCATCTACACCAGAGCCAGGGAAACCAGTATTCCCTAACGATCCAAACAGCCCAGTATGGCCAAATACTGTGAAAGATCTTGTAACTGAGAAATCAGCTACACGTACGATCAAGTATGTGGATCGCAATGGAAACGAAGTTTCTGAAACTCGCACAGAGACTATCAAGTTTACTCGTGAAGCGAAAGTGAACTTGGTAACTGGTGAGATCACTTATGGAGGATGGACAACAGATCGTAACGATGATATCTTCAACGGATACCCAGTACCAGTTGTGAAAGGATACATTGCTAAAGCTGGTGATCTAGAATCATCAACTAAAGATGTACAAGTAACACCTGAGACAATCAAGGATATCAATGAAACAGTGATTTACGATAAGTTAGGTTCATGGATTCCAAATATTCCAGGAACACCAACAAATCCAATCACTTATCCAAATGATCCGAAAGATCCAACACAACCAGGAACAGATAAACCTAAAGTGCCTTATGTACCAGGATTTATCCCTGTAGATCCAGAAGGTCAACCATTGAAACCAGTTGATCCAAATGATCCAACTAAAGGATACGAAGTACCAGAGGTACCTGGTGATCCAACGAAAGATACACCAATCAACTACATTCCTAAGGATCCTACACCAAATCCAACTCCATACCCAGGTCCAACTCCAGCTCCAACTCCTAAACCAGAGCCTAAGCCGGAACCAAAACCTGAGCCAAAACCAGAACCAGAAACTCCACAACCTGTAACACCTGCAGATAATGGAGATAACAACGGAAATAATAATGGTACTCCAGCAACTCCAGCTCAACCAGCAGCGCCTTCTACACCTCAATACATGGATGGTCAACGTGAACTTCCAAATACAGGTACAGAAGATCATGCTAGCCTTGCAGCACTCGGACTTCTAGGAGCCCTAAGTGGATTTGGATTGATTGCTCGTAAGAAAAGAGAAGACGAAGAATAATCATTTTGATTCTCATTAGATGTTAACTTGCAATCAAATAAAGAAAGAACTTGAGATTTGTTATCTCAGGTTCTTTTCTTTCTCTTTTTGAAAATGGTATAATATAGTGAGAACGATAGAGGAGAAGTGTAAATTGATCGCACAACTAGATACAAAAACAGTCTATAGTTTTATGGAGAGTGTCATTTCAATCGACAAGTATGTGAGAGTAGCAAAAGACTATGGCTACACTCATTTGGCTATGATGGATATTGACAATCTTTATGGGGCTTTTGACTTTCTAGAGGTTACAAAAAAATACGGCATTCATCCTTTGTTAGGGCTTGAAATGAATGTCCTTGTAGATGACAAGGATGTGAATCTGCGCTTTTTAGCTCTATCTAGTGTGGGCTATCAGCAGTTGATGAAACTTTCAACAGCCAAGATGCAGGGGGAGAAAAGTTGGTCAGTTCTATCTCAGTATCTAGAGGATATTGCGGTAATTGTGCCTTATTTTGAAGAACTTGAGTTGTTAAATCTAGGCTGTGATTACTATATAGGGGTTTACCCAGAAACACTGGCCAGCGAATTTCACTATCCTATTTTGCCATTGTATCGGGTCAATACATTTGAAAGTAAGGATAGAGAAGTTCTTCAAGTATTAACAGCGATTAAAGAAAATCTACCGCTCAGAGAAGTTCCCTTGCGTTCGAGACAAGATGTTTTTATATCAGCAAGTTCTTTAGAGAAACTATTCCAAGAACGTTTTCCTCAAGCCTTGGAAAACTTAGAAAAGCTTATTTCAGGTATTTATTATGACTTGGATACTAGTTTAAAATTACCTCGTTTTAATCCAGCAAGGCCAGCCGTAGAAGAATTGAGAGAACGTGCTGAATTGGGGCTTGCTCAGAAGGGGTTAACTGGTAAAGAATATCAAGACCGTCTAGACCAAGAATTGGCTGTTATTCATGATATGGGCTTTGATGATTATTTCTTGGTTGTTTGGGATTTATTGCGTTTTGGACGTTCGAATGGCTATTATATGGGAATGGGACGAGGTTCCGCAGTTGGTAGCTTGGTTTCCTATGCTTTAGACATTACAGGGATTGACCCAGTAGAGAAAAATCTGATTTTTGAACGTTTCCTCAATCGTGAACGCTATACCATGCCTGATATTGATATTGATATCCCAGATATTTATCGTCCAGATTTTATCAGATATGTTGGTAATAAATATGGTAGTAAACATGCGGCACAAATCGTTACTTTTTCTACTTTTGGTGCTAAGCAAGCTCTACGAGATGTCTTGAAGCGCTTTAGTGTACCCGAGTATGAATTATCTGCAATTACCAAGAAAATCAGTTTTCGTGATAATCTCAAGTCGGCCTATGAGGGTAACCTCCAGTTTCGTCAGCAAATCAATAGTAAGCTAGAATATCAAAAAGCCTTTGAAATTGCTTGTAAGATAGAGGGCTATCCAAGGCAAACCTCTGTCCATGCGGCTGGTGTTGTGATTAGTGACCAAGATTTGACAGACTATATCCCACTAAAGCATGGTGATGAAATTCCACTGACTCAGTATGATGCTCATGGAGTTGAAGCAAGTGGACTTTTGAAGATGGATTTTCTGGGGCTACGAAATTTAACCTTTGTTCAGAAAATGCAAGAGTTGCTTGCTGAAACAGAAGGTATTCACCTTAAAATTGAAGAAATAGATTTAGAAGACAACGACACCCTAGCTTTATTTGCCTCTGGAAATACAAAAGGTATCTTTCAATTTGAACAACCTGGTGCCATTCGCCTACTCAAGCGTGTTCAACCAGTCTGTTTTGAAGATGTCGTAGCAACTACTTCCCTAAATCGACCAGGTGCTAGTGACTATATCAATAATTTTGTAGCTAGAAAACATGGGCAGGAAGAAGTGACTGTTCTAGATCCAGCTCTGGAAGATATTTTGGCTCCAACTTATGGCATTATGCTCTATCAGGAGCAGGTTATGCAAGTTGCTCAGCGATTTGCTGGATTTAGTCTTGGGAAGGCCGACATTTTGCGCCGAGCTATGGGTAAAAAGGATGCCTCTGCCATGCATGAGATGAGGGCTTCCTTTATTCAAGGCTCCATAGAAGCTGGTCATACTGCGGAAAAAGCAGAGCAGGTTTTTGATGTTATGGAGAAGTTTGCAGGTTATGGTTTTAACAGGTCACACGCCTATGCCTACTCAGCCTTGGCCTTCCAGTTGGCTTATTTTAAAACACATTATCCAGCCATCTTTTATCAGATTATGTTGAATTCTGCCAACAGTGATTATCTATCAGATGCATTAGAAGCAGGTTTTGAAGTAGCCCCATTGTCCATCAATACTATTCCCTATCACGATAAAATTGCCAACAAGTCTATCTATCTAGGTTTGAAATCGATTAAGGGGCTTAGCAAGGATTTGGCGCTTTGGATTATTGAACATAGACCTTATTCTAATATTGAAGATTTTTTAGCTAAACTACCTGAGAATTATTTGAAACTTCCCTTGCTGGAACCTTTGGTAAAAGTTGGTCTTTTCGATTCATTTGAAAAAAATCGTCAAAAAGTATTCAATAATTTAGCTAATCTATTTGAATTTGTGAAAGTGTTAGGAAGCTTATTTGGAGAGACCATTTATAGTTGGCTAGATTCGGAGGACTGGACGGAGCAAGAAAAATTCTACATGGAACAAGAGCTTCTAGGAGTAGGCGTTAGCAAACATCCTCTACAAGCTATTGCAAGTAAGGCTATTTATCCGATTACTCCTATTAGTAATTTGTCAGAAAATAGTTATGCTATTATCTTGATTGAAGTTCAGAAGATAAAAGTAATTCGTACCAAAAAGGGTGAAAATATGGCCTTCTTACAGGTAGATGACAGTAAGAAAAAATTGGATGTTACCCTCTTTTCAGATTTATATCGACGAGTTGGTCAGGAAGTAAGAGAAGGAGACTTCTACTATATTAAAGGGAAAGTCCAGTCACGTGACGGTCGTCTGCAAATGATTGCACAAGAAATAAGAGAAGCAGTTGCTGAGCGCTTTTGGATTCAGGTGAAGAATCATGATTTGGATCAAGAAATTTCACGTATTTTAGACCAGTATAAAGGCCCAATCCCAGTCATTATCAGGTATGAAGAGGAACAGAAAACTATTGTTTCTCCCCATCATTTTGTGACTAAATCTGATGAATTAGAAGCGAAATTGAATGGAATCGTTATGAAAACGATTTATCGTTAAAATTACGGAAAATAGAAGAATTTTCCATTTAAATGTGATATAATCAGTAGGAATGTTAAAAGAAAAAGGAGCATAAACTAAATGAAACGTATTGCTGTTTTGACTAGTGGTGGAGACGCCCCTGGTATGAACGCTGCCATCCGCGCAGTTGTTCGTCAAGCAATTTCAGAAGGAATGGAAGTTTTTGGTATCTATGATGGATATGCTGGTATGGTTGCTGGTGAAATTTATCCCCTAGATGCAGCTTCAGTAGGAAACATCATTTCCCGTGGTGGTACCTTTCTTCACTCTGCTCGTTACCCAGAGTTCGCTCAACTTGAAGGGCAACTTAAAGGAATTGAGCAATTGAAAAAACACGGGATTGAAGGTGTAGTTGTTATCGGTGGTGACGGATCTTACCACGGTGCTATGCGTTTGACTGAGCATGGTTTCCCAGCTATCGGTCTTCCAGGTACAATCGATAACGATATCGTTGGTACTGACTTCACAATCGGTTTTGACACAGCGGTTACGACTGCTATGGACGCTATCGATAAGATTCGTGATACATCATTAAGTCACCGTCGTACTTTTGTCATCGAAGTTATGGGACGTAACGCAGGTGATATCGCTCTTTGGGCAGGTATCGCAACTGGTGCTGATGAAATCATCATTCCTGAAGAAGACTTCAAGATTGAAGATATCGTAGAAAGCATTAAATGTGGTTATGAATGTGGTAAAAGACACAATATCATCGTTTTGGCAGAAGGTGTGATGTCAGCAGATGAATTTGGTCAAAAACTAAAAGAAGCTGGAGATACGACCGATCTTCGTGTGACAGAACTTGGACATATTCAACGTGGTGGTTCTCCAACTGCGCGTGACCGTGTATTGGCGTCGCGTATGGGTGCGCATGCTGTTAAACTTCTTAAAGAAGGTATCGGTGGGGTTGCGGTTGGTATCCGGAACGAGAAAATGGTTGAAAACCCAATTCTTGGAACTGCAGAAGAAGGAGCATTGTTTAGCTTGACTGCAGATGGTAAGATTGTGGTTAACAACCCGCACAAAGCTGACCTTGAGCTATCTAGCTTGAATAAGAGCTTGTCATAATCTATAATTTAGTTAATAAGACCAAAAAGGTCATATATATAAAGGAGTCACAAAAATCATGAATAAACGTGTAAAAATCGTTGCAACTTTGGGTCCTGCGGTAGAAATCCGTGGTGGTAAAAAATTTGGTGATGACGGATACTGGGGTGAAAAACTTGATGTTGAAGCTTCAGCTAAAAACATTGCTAAATTGATTGAAGCTGGTGCTAACACATTCCGTTTTAACTTCTCACACGGTGACCACCAAGAACAAGGTGAGCGTATGGCAACTGTTAAACTTGCTGAAAAACTTGCAGGTAAAAAAGTTGGTTTCCTTCTTGATACAAAAGGACCAGAAATCCGTACAGAATTGTTCGAAGGTGAAGCTAAAGAGTATTCATACAAAACTGGTGAAAAAATCCGTGTTGCAACTAAACAAGGAATCAAATCAACTCGTGAAGTGATTGCATTGAACGTTGCTGGTGCTCTTGATATCTATGATGATGTTGAAGTTGGTCGTCAAGTTTTGGTTGACGATGGTAAACTTGGTCTTCGTGTGGTTGCTAAAGATGACGCAACTCGTGAATTCGAAGTTGAAGTTGAAAACGATGGTGTAATTGCTAAACAAAAAGGTGTTAACATTCCTAACACTAAAATTCCTTTCCCAGCTCTTGCTGAACGCGATAACGATGATATCCGCTTTGGTCTTGAACAAGGTATTAACTTTATCGCGATTTCATTCGTACGTACTGCTAAAGACGTTAACGAAGTTCGTGCAATCTGTGAAGAAACTGGAAACGGACACGTTCAATTGTTCGCTAAAATTGAAAACCAACAAGGTATCGATAACTTGGATGAAATCATCGAAGCTGCTGATGGTATCATGATCGCTCGTGGTGACATGGGTATTGAAGTACCATTCGAAATGGTTCCAGTTTACCAAAAAATGATTATCACTAAAGTCAATGCCGCTGGTAAAGTTGTTATCACTGCAACAAACATGCTTGAAACAATGACTGAAAAACCACGTGCAACTCGTTCAGAAGTATCAGACGTATTTAACGCTGTTATCGACGGAACTGACGCAACAATGCTTTCAGGTGAGTCTGCAAACGGTAAATACCCACTTGAGTCAGTAACTACAATGGCTACAATCGACAAGAACGCTCAAACTCTTCTTAACGAATACGGACGTTTGAACTCAGATTCATTTGAACGTAACTCTAAGACAGAAGTAATGGCTTCAGCTGTTAAAGATGCTACTAACTCAATGGATATCAAATTGGTTGTAACTCTTACTAAGACAGGTCACACTGCACGTTTGATTTCTAAATACCGTCCAAATGCTGACATCTTGGCATTGACATTCGACGAATTGACAGAACGTGGATTGATGTTGAACTGGGGTGTTATCCCAATGTTGACAGATGCTTCATCATCAACTGACGATATGTTCGAAATCGCTGAACGTAAAGCAGTTGAAGCAGGACTTGTACAATCTGGTGACGATATCGTTATCGTAGCTGGTGTGCCAGTTGGAGAAGCTGTTCGTACAAACACAATGCGTATCCGCACAGTACGCTAAGTAAAATGAAAAAAGCCTATCATATCAAGCTTTCTAGCCTGTATGATGGGCTCTTTTTTTGTCCAGGGAGCAAAAAAGGGCAAAACTTTTTATTTTCTACTCAATGCGATGGTATCAATATCAAGTGCGTCAAGCACTGCTTGCTACAGACTTTTTGTAACGTGAGTATAGATCTAATTGGTAGTTTTCGGATTTATGCCCAAACTGTGACATGATAGCTTTTAAAGTTATGTTGTTCTTTTACGTAAACTTCATAAAATGTTTAGTTCAAATACAGAAAAAAATAACTCCCTGATGACTCAAGGAGTTATTCCTATCTAAATTAGTTTTTAGAAGCAGCTTGTAATTCTGGGTTTTTCCATGCTTCGTTAATAATAGCTTGCAATTCTTTAGCAGATGCTTGCATTTTTTGAGTTTCTGCGTCGTTCAATGGGATATTTACTGGACGAACGATACCATGTGCACCAACAACAGCTGGTTGACCGATAAAGACGTTCTCAACTCCGTATTGACCTTTTTGGAATACTGAAAGTGGAAGTACTGCGTTTTCATCGTCAAGGATTGCTTTAGTGATACGAGCAAGGGCTACTGCGATACCGTAGTATGTTGCACCTTTTTTGTTGATGATTGTGTAGGCTGCATCACGAACACCTTCGAACAATTCAATCAATTCAGCTTCTTGAACATTTTGAGTGTCTTTAAGGAATTCTTCAAGGTTTACACCAGCGATGTTAGCGTGTGACCAAACAGCGAACTCAGAGTCACCGTGTTCACCCATGATGTAGGCGTGTACTGAACGAGCATCCACATCCAATTTTTCAGCAAGTGCTTGACGGAAACGAGCTGAGTCGAGTGAAGTACCTGAACCGATAACACGTTCTTTAGGGAATCCAGAGAATTTCCAAGTTGAGTAAGTCAAGACGTCAACTGGGTTAGCAGCAACAAGGAAGATACCCTTGAAACCTGATTCAACAACTTGAGTTACGATTGATTTGTTGATAGCAAGGTTTTTACCCACAAGGTCAAGACGAGTTTCACCTGGTTTTTGAGGCGCACCTGCAGTGATCACAACAAGGTCAGCGTCTGCACAGTCAGAGTATTGAGCTGCATAGATTTTTTTAGGTGAAGTGAAGGCAAGGGCGTGACTAAGGTCAAGTGCGTCTCCAACAGCTTTTTCATGCAATTGTGGAATTTCGATAATTCCAAGCTCTTGTGCAATTCCTTGGTTAACCAGTGCAAAAGCGTAAGAAGAACCTACAGCACCATCACCGACAAGGATAACTTTTTTGTGTTGTTTAGTTGAAGTCATTATTCTAAACATCTCCTTAATTTTATTCAGGGATTTCCCCAGTTATTTTAATTTTATCACTTTTAAAAAGCTTTGTCACGGATATGCTTTGCAGTTCTTGATGTAAACGTTTTAGCGATTTTAGATACCTGAAATATAGCGGACATTATGGTATAATATAGTTAATTACTAATAGTGAAATGAGGCATTTATTAATGCAGGATAGAAATTTAGTGAATGTCAATCTGACAAAGGAGATGAAGACGAGTTTTATCGATTACGCCATGAGTGTTATCGTAGCGCGGGCTCTTCCTGATGTTCGAGATGGCTTGAAACCTGTTCACCGTCGGATTCTCTATGGAATGAATGAATTGGGTGTTACTCCAGACAAACCCCATAAAAAATCTGCTCGTATTACAGGGGACGTCATGGGTAAATACCACCCACACGGGGATTCCTCTATTTATGAAGCCATGGTCCGTATGGCTCAATGGTGGAGCTACCGTTACATGCTTGTAGATGGTCATGGAAACTTTGGTTCCATGGATGGTGATGGTGCTGCCGCCCAGCGTTATACTGAGGCACGTATGAGCAAGATTGCTCTAGAGATGCTTCGTGATATCAATAAAAATACGGTTGATTTCGTCGATAACTATGATGCCAATGAACGTGAACCCTTGGTCTTGCCAGCGCGCTTTCCAAACCTTTTGGTCAATGGAGCAACTGGTATTGCTGTTGGGATGGCTACCAACATTCCTCCTCATAACTTGGGTGAAACCATTGATGCAGTGAAGTTGGTCATGGACAATCCTGAAGTGACTACCAAGGACTTGATGGAAGTCTTGCCTGGTCCAGATTTTCCAACAGGTGCTCTTGTCATGGGGAAATCAGGCATTCATAAGGCTTATGAAACAGGTAAAGGTTCTATTGTCCTTCGTTCTCGTACTGAAATTGAAGAAACTAAGACTGGCCGTGAGCGCATCGTTGTAACGGAATTTCCTTACATGGTCAATAAAACCAAGGTGCATGAGCATATTGTTCGTTTGGTTCAGGAAAAACGCATTGAGGGGATCACAGCGGTTCGTGATGAATCTAACCGAGAAGGTGTGCGATTTGTTATCGAGGTCAAACGTGATGCCTCTGCAAATGTTATCCTCAATAATCTTTTCAAGATGACCCAGATGCAAACCAATTTTGGTTTTAATATGTTGGCGATTCAAAATGGTGTACCGAAGATTTTGTCTCTTCGTCAGATTTTGGATGCTTATATCGAGCACCAAAAAGAAGTAGTTGTTCGTCGGACACGTTTTGATAAGGAAAAAGCGGAAGCGCGTGCGCATATCTTAGAAGGTCTCTTGATTGCGCTAGACCATATCGACGAAGTGATTCGTATCATCCGTGCTAGTGAAACAGACGAAGAAGCTCAAGCCGAGTTGATGAGCAAGTTTAAGCTTTCTGAACGTCAAAGTCAGGCTATCCTAGACATGCGCCTTCGTCGTTTGACAGGTTTGGAACGCGATAAGATTCAGTCTGAGTATGATGACTTGTTGGCTCTGATTGCGGATTTGGCGGATATTCTTGCTAAGCCAGAACGTGTTTCTCAAATCATTAAAGATGAATTAGACGAAGTTAAGCGTAAGTTTGGCGACCAACGTCGTACAGAGTTGATGGTGGGTGAAGTCTTGAGTCTTGAAGATGAGGATTTGATTGAAGAATCGGATGTCTTGATTACGCTTTCTAACAAGGGATACATTAAACGTCTGGACCAAGCTGAATTTACTGCTCAAAAACGTGGTGGTCGTGGTGTTCAAGGAACAGGTGTTAAGGATGACGATTTTGTCCGAGAGTTAGTGTCGACTAGCACCCATGATCACCTACTCTTCTTTACAAATAAAGGACGTGTCTATCGCCTGAAGGGTTATGAAATTCCTGAGTATGGTCGGACGGCCAAAGGTTTACCAGTAGTTAATCTCTTGAAATTGGATGAAAGCGAAAGTATTCAGACTATTATCAATGTTGAGTCTGAACGCAGCGATGATGCTTACCTCTTCTTCACAACCCGTCATGGTATTGTGAAGAGAACCAGCGTCAAGGAATTTGCTAACATTCGTCAGAATGGTCTCAAGGCTTTGAACCTCAAGGATGAAGATGAGTTGATTAATGTCTTGTTGACGGAAGAAGATACGGATATTATCATTGGTACCAAGTTTGGTTATGCAGTTCGTTTTAATCAATCAACTGTTCGTGGCATGAGTCGTATCGCCACTGGTGTGAAAGGTGTTAACCTTCGTGACGGAGACACAGTTGTTGGTGCTAGTGTGATTACAGACCAGGACGAGGTTCTTATCATTACTGAAAAAGGATATGGTAAGCGTACAGTCGCGACTGAATATCCAACAAAAGGTCGTGGTGGTAAAGGGATGAAGACGGCTAATGTGGCTGAGAAAAATGGTCCTCTATCAGGTCTCTTGACTGTGAAAGGTGATGAAGACTTGATGATTATCACTGATACAGGTGTCATGATTCGAACCAATGTTGCCAATATTTCACAAACAGGGCGTTCAACTATGGGAGTTAAAGTAATGCGTCTGGATCAAGATGCTAAAATTGTGACCTTTACTACGGTTGCAGCGGCAGAAAAAGAAGAAGTTGGGACAGAAAATGAAACTGAAGGTGAAGCATAATGTCTCAAAAAAATAATAAGAAGAAAAACAAACGAAAAAATCTACTGACAAATATTCTAGCAGGATTTCTGATACTACTATCAATTGCTTTGATTTTTAATGCTAAAATTCGTGATATTTTCATAGTTTGGAATACCAATAAGTACCAAGTTAGTCAGGTATCAAAAGAAAAAATAGAAGAAAATCAGGATACAGAAGGAAATTTTGATTTTGATTCTGTCAATGCTATCTCTTCTGAAGCGGTTCTAGCTTCTCAATGGGATGCTCAAAAATTACCAGTTATCGGCGGAATTGCAGTCCCTGAATTAGAAATGAATCTACCAATTTTTAAAGGGCTGGATAATGTCAATCTCTTCTATGGTGCTGGTACGATGAAACGCGATCAAGTGATGGGGAAAGGAAATTATAGTCTAGCTAGTCATCATATTTTTGGTGTCAATAATGCTAATAAAATATTATTTTCTCCTTTGGATAACGCTAAAAATGGTATGAAGATTTATCTAACCGATAAAAATAAAGTTTATACTTATGAAATACGTGAAGTCAAACGTGTTACACCGGATCGTGTTGATGAAGTTGATGATAGAGATGGGGTCAATGAGATTACATTAGTAACCTGTGAAGACCTTGCTGCTACAGAACGTATTATTGTAAAAGGCGATTTGAAAGAAACAAAAGATTATTCACAAACATCTGATGAAATCCTAACAGCTTTCAATCAACCATATAAACAATTTTATTAATACAAATCAGTGAAATCATGGATTTCACTGATTTTTTAAGATTTTCATAAAAATAAACTTTTATGAAATGCGGAAAACGCTTCCTAAAACCTAAAGTTTGTGATATAATTATCAGGTAAAAATTTTTAGGAGTTTATTATGGTTTCTTCAGAATTTATCTCAAAGATTGAATTTGCTTGCAAGAAGAAAGAAAGTCTTTATAGTCAAAGCAAATTTAAGTATGCGATTCGTTCCATGTTTGCAGGTGCATTTTTGACCTTCAGTACTGCTGCTGGTGCAGTTGGGGCTGACTTGATTAATAAAATTGCACCAGGTAGTGGACGTTTCCTCTTCCCATTTGTCTTTGCTTGGGGATTGGCCTACATTGTTTTCTTGAATGCCGAGTTGGTAACATCAAATATGATGTTCTTGACTGCTGGTAGTTTCTTGAAAAAAATCTCTTGGAGAAAAACAGCTGAGATTTTACTTTACTGTACCTTGTTTAACCTTATCGGGGCTTTGATAGCAGGTTGGGGCTTTGCCCACTCAGCAGCTTATGCACATCTGACACACGATAGTTTCATCTCAGGGGTTGTTGAGATGAAGTTAGGCCGTTCAAATGAATTAATCTTGCTTGAGGCGATTTTGGCAAATATTTTCGTAAATATTGCGATTCTGTCATTTGTTTTGGTCAAAGATGGTGGTGCCAAACTTTGGCTTGTGTTGTCAGCTATTTACATGTTTGTATTCTTAACAAACGAGCACATTGCGGCGAACTTTGCTTCTTTCGCGATTGTGAAATTCAGTGTTGCTGCTGATACTATTGCTAACTTCGGTGTTGGAAATATGCTCCGTCACTGGGGAGTAACCTTCATTGGAAACTTTATCGGAGGCGGCCTCTTGATGGGTCTTCCATATGCCTTCCTCAATAAAAACGAAGATACTTATGTAGATTAAGAAAATGAGCACGATTGAGTCGTGCTTTTTTCAATTTTGTAAGAAGTAATAGCCACTCCTTATATCAAAATATAGAAAAGAGGTATTAGTCAAGATAGGCCGACAGTGCTAGAATATCCTTAATGAAACTATATGGAGGTCACCTTATGACTCGTGATTTTAAATTTGAAACTTTGCAACTACATGCTGGTCAAGTTGTGGATCCAGCTACTAAGTCTCGTGCAGTGCCGATTTATCAAACAACATCCTTCGTTTTTGATGACACGCAGGAAGGTGCCGATTTGTTTGCCTTGAGAAAACCAGGCAACATTTATACTCGTATCACCAATCCTACAACAGCTGCCTTTGAAGAAAGAATTGCTGCTCTTGAAGGTGGTGTTGGAGCTCTTGCAACAGCATCAGGTATGGCTGCAGTGACTTATACGATTTTAGCGCTTGCCCATGCAGGTGACCATGTAGTGGCTGCTTCGACTATTTACGGTGGAACCTTCAATCTTTTGAAAGAAACCCTTCCTCGTTATGGGATCACAACAACCTTTGTCGATGTGGATAATTTGGAGGAAGTAGAAGCAGCAATCAATAATAATACCAAGCTTGTCTTGATTGAAACCTTGGGCAACCCCTTGATTAACATTCCAGACTTGGAAAAATTGGCAGAGATTGCTCATAAGCATCAGATTCCACTTGTTTCTGACAATACATTTGCTACACCTTATTTGATTAACGTCTTCTCTCACGGCGTAGATATTGCCATTCATTCTGCGACTAAGTTTATCGGTGGGCATGGTACGACTATTGGTGGAGTGATTGTCGATAGCGGTCGTTTTGACTGGGCGGCTTCAGGGAAATTCCCTCAATTTGTTGAGGAAGACCCAAGCTACCACAATTTGAGCTATACTCGTGATGTCGGTGCAGCAGCCTTTATTATAGCTGTCCGTGTTCAATTGCTCCGTGATACAGGTGCAGCCTTGTCACCATTTAATGCCTTTCTCTTGCTCCAAGGACTTGAAACCCTTTCACTTCGTGTGGAACGTCATGTACAAAATGCAGAGAAAATTGTTGATTTCCTTGTCAACCATCCTAAGGTAGAAAAAGTTAACTATCCAAAATTGGCTGATAGTCCTTATCATGCCTTGGCTGAGAAATACTTGCCAAAAGGTGTGGGCTCAATCTTTACCTTCCATGTCAAAGGTGGCGAGGAAGAAGCACGCAAGGTTATTGATCATTTAGAAATCTTTTCTGACCTAGCAAACGTGGCAGATGCTAAATCGCTTGTTGTCCATCCAGCAACAACCACTCACGGTCAATTGTCAGAAAAAGACCTAGAAGCAGCAGGTGTCACACCAAACCAAATTCGCTTGTCTATCGGACTTGAAAATGTAGATGATTTGATTGAGGACTTGCGCTTGGCCTTGGAAAAAATTTAAAGTAAAAGAAGATAAACAGTGGGTTTCGACTCACTGTTTTTGATTTTCCCTTAGGCATGATATAATGGTTACAGAAGTCTAGAAAGAGGAACGATATGAACGAAATCAAATGTCCCAACTGTGGGGAAGTCTTTACAGTAAATGAAAGCCAGTATGCCGAACTTTTGTCCCAAGTGAGAACAGCAGAGTTTGATAAGGAACTACAGGATCGCATGAAGCAGGAACTGGCTTTGGCTGAGCAAAAGGCCATGAATGAACAACAGTCTAAACTAGCTCAAAAAGACCAAGAAATTGCGCAATTACAGAGTCAAATCCAAAACTTTGATACAGAGAAAGAATTGGCCAAGAAAGAGGTTGAACAGATAAGCCATGAGGCACTATTGGCTAAGGACAAGGAAGTACAGGCCTTGGAAAATCAATTGGCGACCGTGCGTTTGGAACATGAAAATCAGCTACAAAAGACCCTTTCTGACCTAGAAAAAGAACGAGATCAGGTCAAAAACCAGCTTCTCTTACAAGAAAAAGAAAATGAGCTTTCTCTTGCTTCTGTTAAACAAAACTATGAAGCACAGCTCAAGGCAGCTAGTGAACAGGTCGAGTTCTATAAGAATTTCAAAGCCCAACAATCTACAAAAGCTATCGGGGAAAGTCTGGAACAGTATGCGGAAAGTGAGTTTAACAAGGTCCGCAGTTTTGCCTTTCCAAATGCTTACTTTGAGAAGGATAATAAGGTTTCAGCGCGTGGGTCTAAGGGGGACTTTATTTTCCGTGAGAGTGATGAAAATGGAGTTGAAATCATTTCCATCATGTTTGAGATGAAAAATGAAGCGGACGGAACAGAGAAGAAGCACAAGAATGCAGATTTTTACAAGGAATTGGACAAGGACCGTCGGGAGAAGAACTGTGAGTATGCGGTTTTGGTGACTATGCTTGAGGCCGATAATGACTACTTTAATACGGGGATTGTTGATGTCAGCCACGAGTATGAAAAGATGTATGTGGTTCGTCCTCAATTCTTTATTCAGTTGATTGGGCTCTTGCGTAATGCGGCGCTTAATTCCCTAAAATACAAGCAAGAGTTGGCCTTGGTTCGGGAGCAAAATATTGATATCACACATTTTGAGGAAGACTTGGATGCCTTTAAACTAGCCTTTGCCAAGAACTACAACTCTGCTTCGACCAACTTTGGCAAAGCTATTGATGAAATCGACAAGGCCATCAAACGCATGGAAGAAGTTAAGAAATTCCTGACAACATCTGAAAACCAACTTCGCCTTGCTAACAATAAGTTGGAAGATGTTTCAGTTAAAAAATTGACTCGAAAAAATCCAACCATGAAAGCGAAATTTGAAGCACTGAAAAGGGAATTAGAAAGCAAAAATGAACGGTATTATCAACTTAAAAAAAGAAGCGGGGATGACCTCGCATGATGCGGTTTTTAAACTGCGTAAGATTTTGGGAACCAAGAAAATTGGTCATGGTGGGACCTTGGATCCGGATGTAGTTGGTGTTTTACCGATTGCGGTTGGCAAGGCGACACGCTTGGTCGAGTTTATGCAGGACGAGGGCAAGGTCTATGAGGGGGAAATTACTCTCGGCTATTCCACGACGACTGAGGATGCCAGTGGGGAAGTGGTCGCAGAGACACCTGTTTTATCGCCCTTGGATGAAAAGCTTGTTGATGAAGCAATCGCCAGTCTGACAGGACCTATTATTCAAATTCCGCCTATGTATTCGGCAGTCAAGGTCAATGGTCGCAAGCTCTATGAGTATGCGCGTGCTGGACAGGAAGTGGAGCGTCCAGAACGTCAGGTGACCATTTATCAATTTGAACGAACAAGTCCAATTTCTTATGAGGGTCATCTTGCACGCTTTACTTTTCGTGTGAAATGCAGTAAGGGGACTTACATCCGTACCTTGTCAGTTGACTTAGGAGAAAAACTTGGTTATGCGGCTCATATGTCACATCTGACTCGAACTAGTGCAGCTGGTTTGCAACTAGAAGATGCTCTTACCTTGGAAGAAATTGCTGAAAAAGTGGAGGCTGTTCAATTGGACTTTCTCCATCCTCTAGAGATTGGGACAGGCGACCTTGTTAAAGTTTTCCTAACTCAAGAAGAGGCTACAGAAGTACGCTTTGGTCGTTTTATCGAGCTCGACCAAACAGAACAAGAATTAGCTGCCTTTGAAGATGACAAATTGCTAGCCATTCTAGAAAAACGGGATAATCTCTATAAGCCACGAAAGGTTTTTAACTAGTATAATTAGAGTGTAGGATTTGAATTCTTCCCCTAGACTATCCAAAACCAGACTATAAATTTTGTAAAAAATGTGATAGAATAGACCACGGATAAAAAAACGGAGGATAGCATGCAAAATAGACCAATCATTATCGGAGTGACAGGTGGTTCTGGTGGAGGTAAGACCAGTGTTTCAAGAGCCATTTTATCGCATTTTCCTGATGAAAAGATTTCCATGATTGAACATGATTCATACTACAAGGATCAGTCTCATTTGACCTTTGAAGAGCGTGTCAAAACCAACTACGACCATCCTTTTGCCTTTGATACAGACTTGATGATCGAGCAGATTAAGGAATTGTTGGCAGGGCGTCCGGTGGACATCCCGACCTATGACTATACAGAGCATACACGAAGCAGCAAGACCTATCGTCAAGATCCTCAAGATGTCTTTATCGTTGAGGGGATTTTGGTCTTGGAGGACAAGCGCCTGCGCGATTTGATGGATATCAAGATTTTTGTGGATACAGATGATGATGTGCGCATTATTCGTCGTATTAAGCGCGATATGGAAGAACGTGGCCGTAGCCTTGATAGCGTTATTGACCAGTATCTAGGCGTGGTCAAACCCATGTACCACCAGTTTATCGAGCCAACCAAGCGGTATGCTGATATTGTCATTCCTGAAGGGGTCAGCAATACAGTTGCTATTGACCTGTTGACGACCAAAATTGCAAAGATTTTGGAAGAAGCTCGAAATAGTAAATAATTAGACGTGGAGGCCTTGCCTCCTTTTTCTATTTTTCTCTCATAATGGTACATAAATGGAGATTTTTAGGCATATTTTTGGTATAATAATACCCATGAAAGAGCAAGAAAATGAATAGTAGGTGGAGATGGAAAAGTATTTATCAGTAACAACTTTGACCAAGTATCTGAAAATGAATTTCGATAAAGACCCTTACTTGGAACGGGTCTATTTAACTGGTCAAGTTTCCAACTTTCGTAAACGACCTACTCACCAATATTTCTCCCTAAAAGATGACCATGCAGTTATTCAAGCGACCATCTGGTCTGGGATTTATCAGAAATTAGGCTTCGACCTTGAAGAAGGGATGAAGATCAATGTGATTGGGCGTGTGCAGGTCTATGAACCAAGTGGTAGCTACTCCATCATCATTGAAAAGGCAGAGCCTGATGGAGTTGGTGCGCTTGCGATTCAGTTTGAACAACTCAAGAAAAAATTGACAGAAGAAGGCCTGTTTCAAGAACGTTTCAAGCAACCTCTGCCCCAATTTTCTAATAGAATTGGTGTAGTGACCAGTCGCAGTGGAGCCGTTATTCGAGATATTATTACGACCGTCAGCAGGCGATTTCCAGGTATCGATATCCTGCTTTATCCAACTAAGGTGCAAGGTGAAGGGGCAGCAGAAGAAATTGCTCGAAATATTGCGCGTGCTAATCAACAGGACGATTTGGATTTGCTGATTATTGGTCGTGGTGGAGGTTCTATCGAGGATCTTTGGGCCTTTAACGAAGAAATTGTGGTACGAGCTATTTTTGAATCTCGTTTGCCAGTTATTTCTAGTGTGGGGCATGAGACGGATGTGACCTTGGCAGATTTTGTGGCAGATCGACGCGCTGCAACGCCAACAGCAGCGGCTGAACTGGCCACACCTGTGACCAAGTTGGATCTATTAGCTCATTTGCAAAATCAAGAAAAACGGATGGCAACAGCAGTCCAAAATGTCCTATCTAAGAAACAAGAATCTTTAAAAAAATGCAGTCAGTCTGTTATTTTTAGACAACCAGAGCGCTTGTATGATGGCTATTTGCAACGGTTAGATCAATTACAACTGCGCTTAAAACAAAGTTTGCGAACACGGATTTCTGATAATAAACAGCTAGTCCAAGCAAGGACGCATCGACTGGTACAATTATCACCCGTTACCAAAATCCAACGCTATCAAGACCGTCTAGGTCAGTTGGACAAGCTTCTCCGTAGCCAAATGGCGCTGGTTTATGATGCCAAGGTTGCTGAGGTGAAACGACTTTCGGAAGCCTTGCTCATGTTGGATACCAGCCGAATCGTTGCGCGTGGTTATGCTATTGTCAAAAAAGAAGAGTCCGTTGTAGATTCGGTTGAGAGTTTGAAGAAAAAAGACCAAGTGACGCTTTTGATGCGGGATGGTCGAGTAGAATTAGAGGTTAAAGATGTCAAAACAAAAGAAATTTGAGGAAAATCTAGCTGAACTGGAGACCATTGTCCAAAGTTTGGAAAATGGTGAAATTGCTCTGGAAGATGCGATTACTGCCTTTCAAAAGGGTATGGTCTTGTCAAAAGAGCTCCAAGCGACGTTGGACAAGGCTGAAAAGACCTTGGTCAAGGTCATGCAAGAAGACGGAACAGAAAGTGATTTTGAATGAAGAAGCAAGAAAAATTAGCTCTTGTCGAGTCGGCCTTGGAAGATTTTTATGGAGACCAGCAGTTTGCCTCTAGTTTGCGAGAGTCTGTTCTCTATTCCATTCATGCTGGTGGCAAGCGTATTCGACCTTTTCTCTTGTTAGAAGTTTTGGAAGCCTTGCATATTGCCATCAAACCTGCTCACGCGCAGGTAGCTGCGGCCTTGGAAATGATTCATACAGGGAGCTTGATTCACGATGATCTTCCTGCCATGGATGATGATGATTACCGTCGAGGGCGTTTGACCAACCATAAGAAATTCGGTGAAGCTATGGCCATTTTGGCTGGAGATGCCTTGTTCCTAGATCCTTATGTTTTGATAGCGCAGGCAGATTTGCCAAGTCAGATTAAGGTAGACTTGATTTCCAACTTATCCCTTGCTTCAGGTAGTCTGGGTATGGTGGCAGGGCAGGTTTTGGATATGGAGGGTGAACACCAACACTTGTCTTTGGAAGAACTCCAGACTATTCATGCTAATAAGACTGGAAAACTACTAGCTTATCCCTTCCAAGCAGCTGCTATTATAGCCGAATTGGCACCTGAAATGCAGGTGAAGCTGAAAATTGTTGGTGAATTGATTGGACTTGCTTTTCAAGTTCGAGATGATGTGTTAGATGTGACAGCTAGTTTTGAGGAAATCGGCAAGACACCTCAAAAGGACCTACAGGCAGAAAAATCAACCTATCCAGCCTTATTGGGCTTGGAAGAGGCAATTGCCTTTTGTAACCAGACTTTGGATCAGTCTAATGCAAAATTAGAAGAAATTGCCCAGCAGATTCCCTTTGAAACAGGATCGATTGTAAGTGTAGTAGAAAGTTTGAGAATCAATGGCTAAGGAAAGAGTGGATGTACTAGCTTATAAACAGGGCTTGTTTGAAACGCGAGAACAGGCCAAGCGTGGTGTCATGGCTGGTCTAGTCGTAGCAGTCCTGAATGGAGAACGGTTTGACAAGCCAGGAGAGAAAATCCCAGACGACACCGAGCTAAAATTCAAGGGTGAAAAACTCAAGTATGTTAGCCGTGGTGGCTTGAAATTAGAAAAGGCCTTGCAGGTCTTTGATTTGTCAGTGGAAGGAGCTACAACGATTGATATCGGTGCCTCTACTGGAGGTTTTACCGATGTCATGTTGCAGAATGGTGCTGAGTTAGTTTTTGCAGTTGATGTTGGTACCAATCAGTTGGCTTGGAAACTACGCCAGGACCCGCGAGTTGTCAGCATGGAGCAGTTCAATTTCCGCTATGCCGAAAAGACTGATTTCGAGCAGGAACCGAGCTTTGCCAGTATTGATGTGAGTTTTATTTCCCTCAGTCTGATTTTACCATCCTTGCACCGAATCTTGGCATATCAAGGTCAGGTTGTGGCTTTGGTTAAGCCTCAGTTTGAGGCAGGACGTGAGCAGATTGGGAAAAATGGAATCATTCGTGATGCCAAGGTCCATCAGAATGTCCTTGAATCTGTCACAGCTATGGCAATAAAGGAAGGCTTTTCAGTCCTTGGATTGGACTTTTCTCCTATCCAAGGTGGGCATGGAAATATTGAATTTTTAGCGTATTTGAAAAAAGAAGAGTCAGCAAGCAATCAGGTTCTTGCTGAAATTGAAGAAGTAGTAGAGAGGGCGCATAGTCAATTTAAAAATGAATAAAAAAGAGAGACTTGAAAAAATTAGACGATTTGTGACAGATTATCAAATCGGTACGCAAGAAGAAATCGTAGAACATTTGAAAGAGGCAGGCATCACTGCTACTCAGGCAACGGTATCCCGAGATATCAAAGAACTGGGGATTGTCAAAATTCCTTTGAGAGACAATACTTATGTCTATGAATTGCCAAAATCAATCGTAAAAAGTTTGCAACTGTCTGAAGACAATATTGAGTCAGCTGCATTGATGGATAAGATGATCAATCTCCAAGTTATTCCTGGAAATACGGCTTTTGTAAAAGCTCAGTTAATCGAGACTTTTTCGGACAAGATTTTTAGCTGTTTGGCGGATGATAGCTCGATTTTAGTCATTGCTAGAAGTGAAAGTCTAGCAGAGGAAATCTTTGAACAAGTAAATAATTGGTAGGTCTATATGTTACTTGAAATTTCGATAAAAAACTTTGCCATTATTGAGGCTATTTCCCTCAATTTTGAAAAGGGGATGACTGTCCTGACTGGTGAAACGGGTGCAGGGAAGTCGATTATCATTGATGCCATGAATATGATGTTGGGGGCTCGTGCTACGACAGATGTTATTCGTCACGGTGCTCCAAAGGCAGAGATTGAGGGGCTTTTCTCAGTTGAGAATAGTCGCCTTTTGCAGGAAATTTTTGATGAGCAAGGTTTGGAAATGGGTGATGAAATTATCATCCGTCGAGAAATTCTGCAAAATGGTCGTAGTATCAGCCGTGTGAATGGTCAGATGGTTAATCTGTCTGTTTTGCGTGCTATTGGTCAACATCTTGTGGACATTCATGGTCAGCATGACCAAGAGGAGTTAATGCGTCCCCAACTGCATATCCAGATGTTGGATGAATTCGGTGACGTAGCTTTTTGGGACTTGAAAGAAACCTATCAGACGAGTTTTGATGCTTATCGGAAAATGCGTAAGCAGGTTCTGGAAGTCAAGAAAAACCAACAAGAACACAAGGCACGTATCGAAATGTTGGAATTTCAAATGGCAGAGATTGAGGCAGCAAACTTGCAGGCTGGAGAAGATTTGGCTCTCAATCAAGAGCGTGATAAACTGCTCAACCATAAAAATATTGCGGATACACTGACCAATGCCTACAGTATGTTGGACAATGAAGACTTTTCAAGTCTGGCTAATGTTCGTTCAGCCATGAATGACATGGAAAGTGTTGAAGAGTACGACCCTGAATACCGTGAAATTTCAAGCTCTCTGTCTGAGACCTACTATGTTTTAGAAGACATTAGCAAGCGTTTGGAAGCTATCATTGAGGACCTTGATTTTGATGGCAATCGTCTCATGCAGGTTGAGAATCGTTTGGATCTCCTTCATACTATTACCCGTAAGTATGGTGGGACTGTAGACGATGTTTTGCTTTATTTTGCCAAGATTACGGAAGAATACAATCTTTTGACAGGTAATAACCTTTCGTCTGAGGACATGGAAGCAGAGCTTAAAAAATTGGAAGTTAATCTTGTTGATTTGGCAGGCCAGCTTGCATCTGCTCGTCATGATTTGGCTCAGCAGCTCGAAGCTGAGATTAAACAAGAACTACAGGACCTTTATATGGAAAAAGCCCAGTTTCAGGTTCGTTTTAGCAAGGGCAAATTCAGTCGTGAGGGCAATGAAATGGTCGAGTTTTACATTTCAACCAATCCTGGTGAAGACTTTAAACCCTTGGTCAAGGTTGCGTCTGGTGGGGAATTATCCCGTCTCATGCTAGCTATTAAGTCTGCCTTTTCACGTAAAGAAGGCAAGACCAGTATTGTCTTTGATGAGGTGGATACGGGAGTTTCAGGCCGTGTTGCCCAAGCTATTGCGCAGAAGATTCACAAGATTGGCCAACATGGTCAGGTTCTAGCTATCTCCCACTTGCCACAAGTGATTGCGATTGCAGATTATCAATTCTTTATTGAGAAGATTAGTAATGAGCATTCAACGGTTTCGACTGTTCGTCTTTTGACGGTTGAAGAGCGAGTGGAGGAAGTTGCCAAGATGTTGGCAGGTGATGATGTGACGGAAGCAGCCCTGACGCAAGCCAGAGAATTGTTGAGAAACAGGGAGAAATAAGATGACAGACTATTATGTAATTGGAGATGTTCATGGAAAAGCTGGGATGTTAGAAGACCTTCTCAAAACATGGGATGGTCAGACCCAGTTGCTCTTTCTAGGCGATTTGATTGACCGTGGTGAAGATAGTCGCCGTGTTCTAGAGATGGTTAAGGACTTAGTGGACAATCAAGGGGCAATCTGTTTGTCAGGAAACCACGAGTATATGTTTTTGACTTGGCTTGATAACCCAGAAGAAAGTTATGACCATTATCGTCGCAATGGTGGAGATACAACCATTAACTCTATCCTAGATCGTCCCTTGGATGCACCAGTTGATGGAGTGGAGGATGCCAAGCGTGTTGCCACTGAAGCAGCAGATTTGGTCGAATTTATTCGTCAAATGCCGTTTGTGGTAGAGACAGACAAGTATATCTTCGTTCACGCAGGTATTGATTTGACCTTGGATGACTGGCATGAAACCACAGATTATAAAAAAGTCTGGCTTAGAAAACCATTCCATGAAGCAGAAAATCATACTGGAAAAATCATTGTCTTTGGTCATACGCCAGTTTATGGTTTGCTGAAGCAAGAGCGAGGTACTGCTGAGCTTTGGACTACAGAAGATGGCAAGATTGGGATGGATGGAGGAGCTGTTTATGGTGGTGTCCTTCACGGGATTGTCTTTACAGACCAAGGAATGACAGAACACCACTTTATCGAAAATGACGGCTTTGTCGCTGAAGATTAGTACTCCTAGCAGGGTATGGTCTTGTCAAAATGTCAAAAACAATTTATAATAAATAGATACCCTGAAAGGAAGAGAATCATGAACTTAGAAGAATTGAAGAAACGACAGGAGAAGATCCGTAACTTCTCTATTATCGCTCATATTGACCATGGGAAATCGACTCTAGCAGACCGCATTTTGGAAAAGACTGAGACCGTTTCAAGCCGTGAAATGCAAGCTCAACTTTTGGATAGCATGGATCTAGAACGGGAACGTGGGATTACCATTAAGTTGAATGCCATCGAGCTGAATTATACTGCTAAGGATGGGGAAACTTATATTTTCCACTTGATTGACACGCCGGGGCACGTTGACTTTACCTATGAAGTTTCACGTTCGCTAGCTGCCTGTGAGGGGGCTATTTTGGTGGTCGATGCTGCCCAAGGGATTGAGGCTCAAACCCTTGCCAATGTTTATCTGGCCTTGGACAATGATTTGGAAATCATGCCAGTTATTAACAAGATTGACCTGCCTGCTGCAGATCCAGAGCGCGTGCGTACAGAGATTGAGGATGTCATTGGTTTGGATGCCAGCGAAGCAGTCTTAGCATCAGCTAAAGCTGGTATTGGTATCGAAGAAATTCTTGAGCAAATCGTAGAAAAAGTGCCAGCGCCAACAGGTGATGTGACGGCACCACTGAAGGCCTTGATTTTCGACTCTGTTTACGATGCTTACCGTGGAGTTATCCTCCAAGTACGTGTTATGGATGGAGTGGTCAAACCTGGTGATAAGATTCAGCTCATGAGCAATGGCAAGACCTTTGATGTGACGGAAGTCGGTATTTTTACACCCAAAGCAGTTGGTCGTGATTTTCTTGCGACTGGTGACGTTGGTTATATTGCAGCTTCTATTAAGACAGTTCAGGATACGCGTGTGGGTGATACCGTTACCTTGGCAACCAATCCTGCTGCAGAGCCATTACATGGCTACAAGCAGATGAATCCTATGGTCTTTGCGGGTCTCTATCCTATCGAGTCAAACAAGTACAATGACCTACGTGAAGCCCTTGAAAAATTGCAACTGAATGATGCTAGTCTTCAGTTTGAACCAGAAACATCTCAGGCACTTGGATTTGGTTTCCGTTGTGGATTTCTTGGACTTCTCCATATGGATGTTATCCAAGAACGTTTAGAGCGTGAGTTTAATATCGATCTTATCATGACAGCTCCGTCTGTTATTTATAAGGTTAATTTGACCGATGGTGAGTCTATGGATGTGTCGAATCCATCTGAGTTCCCAGACCCAACCAAGATTGCGACCATTGAAGAGCCATATGTTAAAGCGCAAATCATGGTACCGCAAGAGTTTGTTGGAGCAGTGATGGAGCTAGCTCAGCGTAAGCGTGGGGACTTTGTGACGATGGACTATATTGATGATAACCGTGTTAATGTTATCTATCAAATTCCACTTGCTGAAATCGTCTTTGACTTCTTTGATAAACTTAAGTCTTCGACACGTGGTTATGCAAGTTTTGACTATGAATTGTCAGAATATCGTCCATCTAAGCTGGTCAAAATGGATATTCTTCTCAATGGAGACAAGGTGGATGCCCTTAGCTTTATCGTTCACAAGGATTTTGCCTACGAACGTGGAAAACTCATCGTTGATAAACTTAAGAAAATCATCCCTCGTCAACAATTTGAAGTTCCAATTCAAGCAGCTATTGGACACAAGATTGTGGCTCGTACTGATATCAAGGCCCTTCGTAAGAACGTACTTGCTAAATGTTATGGTGGTGACGTTTCTCGTAAGCGTAAGCTACTGGAAAAACAAAAAGCTGGTAAGAAGCGCATGAAAGCTATCGGATCAGTAGAAGTTCCACAAGAAGCCTTTCTAAGCGTGTTGAGCATGGATGAGGAGTAAATTTTCAAGATAATTTTTTATTATTTATAGAACATTAATATAGGAAGAGAATGTTGAAACAGGCTTAAATAGGCCTGTTTTTTTACATTTAGAATAGAATTAAATCGTTTAAAGTGTTTGTTTTAAATGTTTGTTTTAAAGATATAAATAAAAATAAACAAAATAATCAAAAAAATATTGACAACGATTTCATATAGTGTTATAATTATAGCATAAAGTTAATGGAAAGAAGGGAAAACCTTATGGGATTAGATCATTTCTTTGACAAAAACCTTGTGTTTTGCTTAGAAGCGAATAATCAAGAACAACTCTTTGATCAGGTTGCAACTTTATTGGAAGAACGACAAATCGTAACTCCAACCTATCGTGAAGCCTTGATCACGCGTGAAAAGTCATTTCCAACTGGCCTAGATATGGAATTCTTAGGTAAGGATTTGCCGAATGTGGCTATTCCTCACACAGATATTGTTCATAATCTAGCCGAAAAAGTTGTGGTCGTTCGATTAGAAAAACCAGTGACTTTCCACAATATGATTGCGCCAGATAAGGAAGTAGAAGTATCCTTGCTCTTCTTTATCATTAATAACTCAAGTTCAAGTCAAACGAACATTCTTGCTCAGTTGATGGACTTCTTTACTGGAAATGGTCATCTTGAAGACCTATCAAAAATTTCTGAACCTGAAGCCCTCTATACTTATATAGCTGAAGCAACTGCATAATTTTGTCTATTAAAAATATTAAATCGGAGGAAATCCATATGATTAAAATTCTAGCTGCCTGCGGTGCAGGTGTTAACTCAAGCCATCAAATTAAAAGTGCTCTTGAAGAAGAACTTTCAAACCGTGGTTACGATGTTCACTGTGATGCAGTAATGGTCAAAGACGTTAACGAAGACCTTATCAAAGGTTATGACATCTTTACACCAATTGCTGCGACAGACCTTGGTTTTGACCCAGGTATTCCAGTTATCGAAGCTGGACCAATCTTATTCCGTATCCCAGCTATGAGTGCTCCAGTATTTGACAATATTGAAGCAGCTATCAAAGAACACGGATTAAGCTAATTTTAATTTGTTAACATTCATATAACTATAAAAAGGGAGGAACTATTATGGATGTCATTATCGAACTAGCCAATAAGCTGTTCAAACCTATCTTGGATATGGGTGGACCAATCATCATGCTGATCATTTTGACAGTATTGGCTCTACTATTTGGAGTGAAATTCTCCAAAGCGCTTGAAGGTGGTATTAAACTTGCCATCGCTCTTACTGGTATCGGTGCTATCATCGGTATGCTAAATGGTGCTTTTTCAGCATCACTTGCAAAATTTGTTGAAAATACTGGTATTCAATTGAATATCACTGACGTTGGTTGGGCACCACTTGCTACAATCACTTGGGGATCTGCTTGGACACTTTACTTCTTGCTTATCATGTTGATTGTCAACGTAGTGATGCTAGCTATGAAGAAAACTGATACACTTGACGTCGATATCTTCGATATCTGGCACTTGTCTATCACAGGTCTTTTGATTAAATGGTATGCTGACAACAATGGAGTTAGTCAAGGGGTTTCTCTCTTCATCGCAACTGCAGCAGTTGTCCTTGTAGGTATTCTTAAAATCATCAACTCTGACTTGATGAAACCTACATTTGATGACTTGCTTAACGCCCCAAGTTCATCACCAATGACTTCAACTCACATGAACTACATGATGAACCCAGTTATCATGGTTTTGGATAAGATTTTTGAAAAATTCTTCCCAGGTCTTGATAAATATGACTTTGATGCTGCTAAATTGAACAAGAAAATCGGTTTCTGGGGTTCTAAATTCTTCATCGGTTTCATCCTTGGTATCGTTATCGGTTTGATGGGTACTCCACATCCTGTTGAAGGACTTAAAGATGCTGCAGACTGGCAAGAAGTTATCAAAGGTTGGTTGTCTCTTGGTTTGACAGCCGGTGTAGCTTTGGAACTCTTCTCACTAATCGGTTCTTGGTTCATCGCTGCCGTAGAACCACTTTCACAAGGTATTACAAACGTTGCTACTAAACGTTTGGAAGGACGTAAGTTTAACATCGGTCTAGACTGGCCATTCATCGCTGGTCGTGCTGAAATCTGGGCTTGTGCTAACGTACTTGCACCAATCATGTTGGTTGAAGCGGTGCTTCTTTCAAAAGTCGGAAATGGTATCTTGCCACTTGCAGGTATCATCGCTATGGGTGTTACTCCAGCTCTCTTGGTTGTAACACGTGGTAAATTGCTCCGTATGATTATCTTCGGAACACTCTTGTTGCCACTCTTCCTTCTTTCAGGTACACTTATCGCACCATTTGCAACAGAACTTGCTAAAGGTGTAGGTGCCTTCCCAGCAGGTGTAAGCCAAACTCAATTGATTACTCACTCAACTCTTGAAGGACCAATCGAAAAACTTCTTGGTTGGACAATTGGTAACACTACAACAGGTGATATCAAAGCAATCCTTGGTGCTGTAGTCTTCCTTGTATTCTATATCGGTATCTTTGCTTGGTACAGAAAACAAATGATCAAACGTAACGAAGAGTACGCAGCAAAAGCAAAATAATGCACTCCTATAAAATGTAAATTCTTGAAACTAGGTTGTCATACCGTTTAGGAGTGACAGCCTAGTTTTGTATAAATTATCAAGAAATCGGAGAAAATAATGGTAATTGAATTAAAATCAGAACAATTAAGAGTTGAATTTAACAGTTTTGGCGGGGCTCTTTCTTCTATAAAAGATGCTGAGGGACTTGAGTATTTGTGGCAAGGTGATGCCACTTATTGGAGTGGACAAGCTCCTGTTCTCTTCCCCATTTGTGGTTCATTGAGAGAAGATACAGCATTTTATATAGATGAGAAGGGGCAAGAAATCAAAGGAAACATTCCTCGTCATGGTTTGGTTCGTAAGAAAGAATTTGAATTAGTTGAACAGACAGATAATAGTGTAACTTTTGCAATTGAAGACGATGATAATAGCTATCAAAACTATCCCTATCATTTCCGTTTAGAGATCACTTATATCCTCACCGGAAAGACAGTACGAACTCAATACAAGATAGTCAATAAAGAAACTAGCAGGATCATGCCTTACTTTATCGGTGGACATCCAGGATTTAATTGTCCTTTGTTAACCGACGAAGCATATGAAGATTATTATCTAGAGTTTGAGAAAGAAGAGACTTGCTCTGTTCCACGTCCTTTCCCAGAAACGGGTATGCTGGATTTTCAAGATAGAAGTCCATGGCTAGAAGTCCAAAAAGAATTAGACCTCAGCTATGATCTTTTCAGTACAGATGCAGTTACCTTGGATGAATTACAATCCAGAACAATTGCCCTTCGTTCTCGTAAACATGATAAGGGATTGAAAGTGCACTTTGCAGAGTTTCCAAACCTCATTATCTGGTCAACTTTGAATAAGGGACCTTTCATTGCTTTTGAACCATGGTCTGGCTTGTCAACATCCCTTGAAGAAGGAGATCATCTAGAAGATAAGAAGAATGTTCGTCTTCTAGAACCTGGTCAAGTGGATCAACTTGGCTTTGATATCGAAATTTTTTAGTTAAAAAAACACAAAAACAAACATTAACTGTTGACTTTTTCAGGAAATAGGAGTATATTATGTTTGTAAGCAACAAATGATGTTTGTAACAAACAAATAATCGTTTGTTATATTCTCTTTCGCGAAGAAAGATTATTTCTAGGAAACTGATTTCCTAAACTTGAATAAGGTGTTCTTCATCTCATTCAATTCAATTTGTCAATAAACTGCTGGAAAGCCTTTTGTAGGTAAACTGCTAACTATAAAAGGTTTTACTAGCCTAGAAAAAATAAAAAGGAGAAACAATATGGCTATTGTTATCGGTGCAGATGCTGCAGGTTTGAGATTGAAAGAAGTTGTGAAAGACCTCTTGGAAAAAGAAAACTTCCACGTTGTGGATGTTACTGCTGAGGGTCAAGACTTTGTTGATGTAACTCTTGCTGTTGCTGCAGAAGTAAACAAAGAAGAACAAAACCTTGGTATCGTGATTGATGCTTATGGAGCTGGTCCATTTATGGTCGCAACTAAAATCAAAGGAATGGTTGCTGCAGAAGTATCTGACGAACGTTCAGCTTATATGACTCGTGGACACAACAACTCACGTATGATCACTATGGGTGCACAACTTGTCGGTGATGAATTGGCTAAAAACATTGCTAAAGGATTTGTTAACGGAAAATACGATGGTGGACGTCACCAAATTCGTGTCGACATGTTGAACAAAATGTGCTAATTAGATTACAGTAAGAAAGGTAAGTTAAAAATGAGAATTGCAATTGGATGTGACCACATCGTAACAGATGAAAAAATGGCGGTTTCAGAATTTTTGAAATCAAAAGGATATGAAGTCATTGACTTTGGTACTTATGACCACACACGTACTCACTACCCAATCTTTGGTAAAAAAGTAGGGGAAGCTGTAACTAGCGGTCAAGCTGATCTTGGGGTATGTATCTGTGGTACTGGTGTTGGTATCAACAACGCTGTCAATAAAGTTCCTGGTGTTCGTTCTGCCTTGGTTCGTGATATGACAACAGCTCTTTATGCTAAAGAACAATTGAACGCTAACGTTATCGGTTTTGGTGGTAAGATTACTGGTGAATTGCTCATGTGCGATATCATCGAAGCTTTCATCCATGCTGAATACAAACCAACTGAAGAAAACAAAAAATTGATTGCGAAAATTGAACATGTGGAAAGTCACAATGCTCATCAAGCTGACGCAAACTTCTTTACAGAATTCCTTGAAAAATGGGATCGCGGAGAATACCACGACTAAGAGGTGACCTATGATTTTAACAGTCACAATGAACCCATCCATTGATATTTCCTATCCTTTGGATGAGTTGAAGATTGATACTGTCAATCGTGTGGTGGATGTAACCAAAACGGCTGGTGGTAAGGGTCTCAATGTTACTCGTGTACTTTCAGAATTTGGAGATTCTGTTCTTGCTACTGGTTTAGTAGGTGGTAAACTTGGTGAGTTTTTGGTTGAACATATCGATGATCAAGTAAAAAAAGGTTTCTTCTCAATTCAGGGAGAAACTCGGAACTGTATTGCTATTCTCCACGGAGACAACCAAACAGAAGTTCTTGAAAAAGGTCCAGAGGTTTTGGAACAAGAAGGTCAAGACTTTTTGGAACATTTCAAAAATCTTCTGGAGTCAGTTGAAGTGGTAGCCATCTCAGGTAGTCTGCCAGCTGGTCTTCCAGTTGATTACTATGCGAGCTTGGTAGCACTTGCTAATCAAGCTGGCAAGCCTGTTGTCTTGGACTGCTCTGGTGCAGCACTTCAGGCGGTTCTTGAATCACCACATAAACCAACAGTCATCAAACCAAATAATGAGGAATTGTCTCAGCTTCTAGGTAGAGAAGTTTCTGAGGATTTGGATGAATTAAAAGAAGTCCTTCAAGAACCTTTGTTTGCAGGTATTGAATGGATTATTGTTTCACTTGGTGCCAACGGTGCCTTTGCCAAACATGGTGACACTTTCTACAAGGTAGATATTCCTAGAATTCAGGTAGTCAACCCTGTTGGATCTGGAGATTCTACAGTTGCTGGAATTTCTTCAGGTTTACTTCATAAAGAATCGGATGCAGAATTACTAATCAAGGCAAATGTCCTTGGTATGCTCAATGCTCAAGAAAAAATGACTGGTCATGTCAACATGGCCAACTATCAAGCTCTATATGATCAATTAATAGTAAAAGAGGTATAAAATGGCTTTAACAGAACAAAAACGTGCACGCTTAGAAAAACTTTCTGATGAAAATGGTATCATCTCAGCTCTTGCATTTGACCAACGCGGTGCTTTGAAACGCCTCATGGCTCAACACCAAACAGAAGAACCAACTGTAGCTCAAATGGAAGAACTTAAAGTGTTGGTAGCAGATGAATTGACTAAATACGCTTCATCAATGCTTCTTGACCCTGAGTATGGACTTCCAGCAACTAAAGCTCTTGATGAAAAAGCTGGCCTTCTCCTTGCTTATGAAAAAACAGGTTATGACACAACAAGCACAAAACGCTTGCCAGACTGCTTGGATGTTTGGTCTGCAAAACGTATTAAAGAAGAAGGTGCAGATGCAGTTAAATTCTTGCTTTACTATGATGTAGATAGCTCAGACGAACTCAACCAAGAAAAACAAGCTTATATCGAACGCATCGGTTCTGAATGTGTGGCTGAAGATATCCCATTCTTCCTTGAAATCCTTGCTTACGATGAAAAAATTGCTGACGCAGGTTCTGTAGAATACGCGAAAGTAAAACCACACAAAGTTATCGGTGCTATGAAAGTCTTCTCAGACCCACGCTTTAACATAGATGTCTTGAAAGTAGAAGTTCCTGTTAACATTAAATATGTTGAAGGATTTGCTGAAGGTGAAGTAGTTTACACACGCGAAGAAGCAGCAGCCTTCTTCAAAGCACAAGATGAAGCAACTAACCTGCCATACATCTACTTGAGTGCTGGTGTATCAGCTAAACTCTTCCAAGATACTCTTGTATTTGCCCATGAATCAGGTGCAAACTTTAACGGAGTTCTTTGTGGCCGTGCAACATGGGCTGGATCAGTTGAAGCTTACATCAAAGATGGTGAAGCAGCAGCTCGCGAATGGCTTCGCACAACTGGTTTTGAAAACATTGACGAACTCAACAAAGTTCTTCAAACAACAGCGACTTCATGGAAAGAACGCGTGTAGCACTCAAATTGTAAAAAATATTCAGTCTAGTGATAGTAATATCTCTAGACTTTTTTTGATGTCAAAATAACCTTGAGTTAGCTATTCTCAAGGTTAGATAAAATATAGTGAATTGAAGTTAAAATAGTACACTACAATTTCTAAAGCAGTGCTAGAAATTGATTTGGCTTTCCAAACCAATTTGTTCATATTTTATTTCAATCCACTATATATAAGAAGGAATGTAAGTTAATCGTGATATTCTCCACGATTCCACTTGGAATTCTCTTCATCGAAGATATGATCATTGGCAGCTACATCTGGGCTCACTTCAGATAGTTTATCAATTTTCGCAATCAATTCCTCTTTTTCAGGACTTGGTTTGTACTTGGTATTGATAAATTCATCTACAATGTTGTTAATGAAATTGATACCTAGGATTGCACCACCGAAAGCAACAATAGTAGCATTGAGATTTTCACGAGCGGAACGAGCAGTCGCAACATCTCCGACAAGTACAACTCGAGTTCCAGGAACTTTATCAGCAGATACAGCAATTCCAACACCTGTACCGCAAAGGGCGACTCCAAAGTCAGCCCGTCCATTGATAACCTCCTCTGCAATTAAGCGACCATAAATAGGATAGTGAGTACGGACGAAATCATAAGTACCAACATCAATGATTTCATGACCTTGTTCTTTTAGGTGTTTTGAAATCTTCATCTTCACATCTGTTACAATGTGATCACAACCGAGAGCAATTTTCATGGGAATACCTCCTAGCAGAGCTTGTTCAGCATATCAATGCGAACTTGGTGACGGCCAGCATCATAGTTGTGCTCAAGAAAGGCTTTGACTATTTCAACTGCTAAAATATCACCTGTAATTCCAGAACCAATTGTAATGATTGGAGTAGAATTGTGTCGAATAGTCATCATGGCAGAGTGTTCATCGGAAACAGCGGCGCAGATAATACCTTTAAACTTATTAGCAGGCATAAAAGAATGTCCAAACTTGTCAAAAAGAATAGCACGAGCTTGCTTATATTTTCTAAACTCTGTAATAGCATTGACAGTAGAATCAACGAAATCCGCAGAACCTTGTGTAGAGTTGAGGTCAATTACTTCATAACCAGAATGAAGCAGATAGTGTTTGACGGTTTCTTTCAGTTGGAAACCATCTTGATCGGTAGCTAAAATAACTTTCATAAGAACCTTCTTTCTTTAGTTATCCAAAAGCATGCAATGAAAGATCATTGTTGACGATATAGAAGATATTTTATATCTTCAAATACAGTATATCCCTTGTAAAATTATTTGTCAAGGATTTATAAAAACTAGCTGAAGAATTTTTTTCAGCTAGTTTTGGCATTTATTGATCCAATTTCTGATATCGGTTAAATCATAGTTAATCTCAGATTGATGGGCTACCTGACTGAGTGTAATAGAAGTCAGGGTTGCAACTAAAGTATTTTCAATAATATCAAGAGAGTTGGTTACGACGCATCTTTTAGCCTTTTTACTTTCCTCGTTGCCTAAGAATTTTTTTAGAAGATTTTGACTTTCAAAGATTCGATTTTTTCCTTCGATAGCTACAAATACATCGTAAAAGGTGATTTGACTGAGAGGTTTAGAAAGAGCGACACCTCCATTTTTCCCTCTAACGGATTTAACCAATCCCTCGTTGTCTAATAGTTTTATAATTTTTTTCAAATAAGAATCAGAAACTTCTAGCCGTTCACTCAAGGAAATTGTATTAATATATTTTCCTTTAGCGAGCTGATCTAACATGAGTAAGACATAGATTGACTGTTCCCAACCTGATGACAATCGCATGTTTGTACCTCCATATAAAAAGATAATCATTATCCACAATTACTAGTATAGCCTTTTTTTGTTTTTTTCTCAATACATAGGAGTTTAAAAAAATAATCTTGGAATTTTTTGATAAATCTCTTGATATTCATTTTTAAAAGAGTATAATAAAAGACAAAAAATATCATCAATATCTTTTGAAAGAAGGGGAAATAAATGAAACGAGGTTCAAATTTTATTTTTTTGATTTCTATATTACTTACCACACTTTTTATGGGGTCGTCTTTTCCAACTGGGAAATATCTCATAGTAGTTGAAAAGACTCCTCCATTATTACTTGGGGGTGTTCGATTTATTATTGCTGGGTTAGTAATGTTGGTATTATCGTTTTTATTTGGCAAGGGAGGGACTATCATCCCTAAAAGTCAAGGTAGCAAGATAAAGGGGTTTATATTGGTTGTGACTATCGGGCTCTTACAGACAGCTGGAACCATGGGATTTCTTAATCTTGCTCTAGCTCATGATGTGTCATCATCGATGTCTTCTATTATCTTATTTACGAATCCTCTTTGGTTAGCTTTTTTAGCACATTTTTTGTTAAAAGATACATTGACTATTCAGAAGATAAGTGCCTTAATATTAGGTGTGGCTGGAGTTGTTACTTGTATTGGACTAGATGTATCTGCGTTTAGTTTAGGTGCTTTGTTTGCTTTACTTGGTTCATTTTGTTGGTCAATCAATACAGTTGTCACCAAGAAAATTCCTTTTGATAACGGTCCATGGATATTTACAGCTTGGCAATTGTTATTAGGTGGGGTATTCCTTTACTTATTCTCAATACCTGTGCATGAAAGTTATAATTTTCTAAATTTAGGATTTTGGGGCTGGGTTTGGTTTATATGGTTAATTATTCCTGCGTCTGTTGGTTCGTTTGGACTGTGGTTTTATAGTCTAGGACAAAGGGGAGCAACAGTAGCTAGCAGTTTCTTGTTTTTAGTTCCAGTATTTTCAACTATCTTTTCTATTATGGGCTTACATGAGCCGTTTACATTGAATTTGGTTCTTGGGGGTTCGATGGTTGTGTTAGCATTGGTATTGGTAAATTGGAAAGTCAAGGGAGAAGAGGAGTAGTCTATGGAAGTTGGGAATGATATTCTTATTCAAAATGGAATACAATAGAGTTTTGGTAATGGTGTAACTCAATATTTTGATGAGCATGTTAGACAATCCATTCCTTTATATGATGAAGGACATGACCTTGTTTGTCATCTAAGCGATTTTTTTATTCGTGACCATTCCTTATGTTATGCGCTAGGCTCTGCAACGGGTAATCTGATTGGTAAATTATACCAGCGTCACAAGTCTAAAAAAGAAGTTCGTTTTATCGGGATAGAAGAGATTCCAGAAATGAATCAGGTGGCACAATCAAAATTTCCTGAGCTTGAATTTATAACAAGCTCCGTGGAGGAAGCCAGGTTAGAACCCAGCGATTTAATTATTAGCTATTATTTCCTTCAGTTTATTCTTCCAGACAAGAGAATAAAGATTTTATCAAAAATATATGAATCTTTAGTTGAAGGTGGAGCGTTTATTCTATTTGAGAAAGAAATCATGACAGATCCGAAGGTAAATAAGTTGATAGTTTCCAATTATATTAAATTCAAGCAAGAACATGGATTTAGTCCAGAAGAAATTCTATCTAAGCAATTGAGCTTGGAGGGAGTTATGATTAACCACACTCATGCTGAAAATAAAGAAATATTAAAGAGTACTGGATTTCATCATGTAGAAACGATAATGAGATATGGAGAGTTCAATGGATACATTTGTTTTAAATGAAGATAATCACAAGAAATGGGAAGAATTACATGCCCAATCATCAAAAACAGAGACACGCTTAGTTCCTAATGATGCAGTTCAAAAGATTTTTTCTTTGAGAAATCAAATCGTTACTCAAAACGATGAGTGCAGGGTATTAGAAGTTGGTTGTGGTTTTGGAAGGAATCTTTACTATTTAATTGAAAATCATTATGCTGATACTTATTGTGGTGTAGATTTAACAAAGGAGGCCGCTGATAGTGCAAAACAATTATTGACTAAGTCATTTCCACAATTTAATTGTCATATAACACAGACAGATGTAGGTAAAGGTTTAGATTTTCCTGACAACCATTTCGATTCTATATTTGATATAATGTCTGCGATTACATTTATAGTGGATGAAAAAGATAGACAGAACTATTTTTCAGAGGTAAAAAGGATGTTGAAAACAGGAGGAATGTATTATTTTTATTGTCCACGGAAAGATGGAATTTTCCGAGACGCAATTCCTGATAATTCTTTACTAGAAAAAGGTTATATACGTAGAAAACTAGATTCAATGTTAGAAAGAGTTTATACAGAAAGTGAGTTAATTGAATTATTGGCTCCTATGCGTCTTGTAAAATTAGAAATCGGTTCAAAACATACTAGAGCTTTTGGTGATGAGTTGTTTATTAGGAATAATGGATTTTGGTTTGGGGCTTTCAAAAAAATATAGAGTTATTAGTACACTTGTTTTTAAATTGAGATGAAATTTTCTGAATTATAAACACTTGTTTTCTTAATTTTGTTTATGATTTTATTTTTTGATAAAAGAATACTCAAAAAAATAAAAAAGTTCTTCGTAAGGGTTTACAAATTATCAGCATTATGATAGAATACAGTTACAAGTTAATACAAGGTGAGTGTTACTAAGTAATATTAGGCATGATCACAGGTGAATTAGAAATCGGCTGATTTTCTAGTTCATTTGTGGTCATTTTTTGTACTCATATACCTTTAAGATATAAAAGGAGGTTGACATGTATCGAATTCTAAATCCAATGAATCACAATGTCTCGCTTGTCAGAAATGATAAAGGAGAAGAAGTGATTGTGATTGGTAAGGGGATTGCATTTGGAAAGAAGAAGGGGGATTTGATTGCTGAACATCAGGTTGAGAAAATCTTTCGGATGAAGACCGAAGAGTCCAGAGAAAACTTTATGGCTCTCCTCAAAGATGTTCCGCTTGATTTTATCACAGTGACCTATGAGATTATTGATAAGCTTTCCAAGAAATATCACTATCCGATTCAAGAGTATCTCTACGTAACCTTGACAGATCATATTTACTGTTCTTATCAAGCTCTAGCACAAGGAAGGTACAAGGATAGTAATCTGCCAGATATTTCCACTAAGTATCCTGTCGCTTTTCAAATCGCAAATGAAGCTTTTGAAATTTACCGTCAGAAGTTAGCGGATCATTTTCCTGAGGATGAAATTATTCGAATTGCTTATCATTTCATTAATGCCGAAGGTGAAAATGAAGTGGAACTTGAGGAGTCGATTGATAAGAGGAAAGAGATTCTCAGGAATGTTGAAGAAGTTTTAACGGACTATGCAATTCAACGAACTAAAGAGAATAACCATTTCTATGATCGCTTTATGATACATCTAAATTATTTCTTGGATTATTTAGACAGATCTAGAGATGATAACCAATCACTTCTGGATATGGAAGATCATATTAAACAATCCTATCCAAAAGCGTTCGAGATTGGTTCCAAGATTTATGATGTAATTACGCAACATACGGGTCTTGATTTGTATAAAAGTGAACGAGTCTATCTAGTTCTACATATCCAACGTTTATTGTCATAAAAATTTATTTAAAACTATATAAGGAGGTCTCTATCATGAATAGAGAAGAAGTAACATTGTTAGGTTTTGAAATCGTAGCCTATGCTGGCGATGCTCGTTCAAAACTATTGGAAGCCTTGAAGGCTGCTGAAGCTGGCGATTTTGCGAAAGCAGATAGCTTAGTCGAGGAAGCTGGTTCTTGCATTGCAGAGGCTCACCACGCGCAAACAAGTCTATTAACTAAGGAAGCTTCAGGTGAGGACTTAGCTTATAGTGTAACCATGATGCATGGCCAAGACCACTTGATGACAACTATTTTGTTAAAAGATTTGATGCACCATTTAATTGAACTCTACAAGAGAGGAGTTAAATAATGAATAAACTAATTGAATTTATTGAGAAAGGAAAACCTTTCTTTGAGAAATTATCTCGTAATATCTATCTTCGTGCTATTCGTGATGGTTTCATTGCAGGTATGCCTGTTATTCTCTTCTCAAGTATCTTTATCTTGATTGCCTTTGTACCAAACTCATGGGGCTTTAAATGGTCTGATGAAGTTGTAGCTTTTCTGATGAAACCTTACAGCTATTCAATGGGAATTCTGGCTCTCTTAGTAGCTGGTACAACTGCCAAGTCATTGACCGACTCAGTAAACCGTAGCATGGAGAAAACCAATCAAATCAACTATATGTCAACACTGTTGGCAGCAATTGTTGGTTTGTTAATGTTGGCAGCTGATCCTATCGAAAATGGTCTAGCTACTGGATTTTTAGGGACAAAAGGTTTGCTTTCAGCCTTCCTTTCAGCCTTTGTTACCGTAGCAATCTATAAAGTTTGTGTTAAGAACAACGTCACTATTCGTATGCCTGACGAAGTTCCACCAAATATCTCACAAGTTTTTAAAGATGTGATTCCATTCACTCTCTCAGTTGTTTCACTTTATGCTCTTGATTTACTAGCTCGTCATTTTGTTGGTTCTAGTGTGGCAGAATCAATCGGTAAATTCTTTGCTCCATTATTCTCTGCAGCTGATGGCTATCTAGGTATTACCATTATCTTTGGTGCCTTTGCCTTCTTCTGGTTTGTTGGTATCCATGGTCCATCTATCGTTGAGCCTGCTATCGCAGCTATTACCTATGCTAATGCCGAAGTCAACTTGAACCTTCTCCAACAAGGTATGCACGCTGACAAGATTCTTACTTCTGGTACACAAATGTTTATCGTTACCATGGGTGGTACTGGTGCGACATTGGTTGTTCCATTCATGTTTATGTGGTTAACAAAATCGAAACGTAACCGTGCAATCGGACGTGCTTCAGTAGTTCCAACTTTCTTTGGTGTAAACGAACCAATCTTGTTTGGTGCACCACTTGTATTGAACCCAATCTTCTTCATTCCATTTATCTTTGCTCCAATCGCAAACGTTTGGATCTTCAAATTCTTTATTGAAACACTTGGAATGAACTCATTTACTGCTAATCTACCATGGACAACTCCAGCTCCATTAGGTCTAGTTCTTGGTACGAACTTCCAATTTCTATCATTCATTCTTGCTGCTTTTCTAATCGTGGTTGACGTAGTCATTTACTATCCATTCCTTAAAGTCTATGATGAACAAATTCTTGAAGAAGAGCGTTCAGGTAAATCTAATGATGAATTGAAAGAAAAAGTTGCTGCAAACTTCAACACTGCAAAAGCAGATGCTATTCTTGAAAAAGCTGGTGTAGAAGCAGTACAAAATACCATCACTGAAGAAACAAATGTCCTCGTTCTCTGTGCTGGTGGAGGGACAAGTGGACTTCTTGCGAATGCTTTGAATAAGGCAGCAGCAGAATACAATGTCCCTGTGAAAGCAGCAGCAGGTGGCTATGGTGCTCACCGTGAAATGTTGCCAGAGTTTGATTTAGTTATCCTTGCCCCTCAAGTGGCTTCAAACTTTGAAGATATGAAAGCAGAAACCGATAAACTCGGTATTAAACTTGCCAAGACAGAAGGAGCTCAATACATCAAATTAACTCGTGATGGAAAAGGTGCTCTTGCATTCGTACAAGCTCAATTCGATTAACGATAGGGACTATAAAACAGTCTCCTCTCGTTACGGAAATCGCTATGGCGAATTTCCTAATCGCCTTGTTAATTCGTCGGTAAAAAGATATTGTTTTTACCTCCTCATGTCACAATTCGGTGACTTGGTACAAGAAGTGAGATGGAGAAGGATGGCTCACTGACTCCTCTCCTCTCACTTTTACTTTATTTAAATTAAGAAATAGGTGAAAAAAATGACAAAAACATTACCAAAAGACTTTATTTTCGGTGGCGCAACTGCTGCCTATCAAGCAGAAGGTGCTACACATACTGATGGTAAAGGACCAGTTGCTTGGGATAAATATCTTGAAGATAACTACTGGTACACTGCCGAACCAGCTAGTGATTTTTACAATCGATATCCAGTTGACCTCAAACTAGCAGAAGAGTATGGTGTCAATGGTATTCGAATTTCTATTGCTTGGTCACGTATTTTCCCAACCGGTTACGGTCAAGTAAATCAGAAAGGTGTTGAGTTTTATCATAATTTATTTGCAGAGTGTCACAAACGTCACGTTGAGCCATTTGTAACTCTTCATCACTTTGATACGCCAGAAGCTCTCCACTCAAATGGAGACTTCTTAAACCGTGAAAACATTGAATACTTTGTAGACTACGCTGCCTTCTGTTTTGAAGAATTCCCAGAAGTAAACTATTGGACAACCTTTAATGAAATTGGGCCAATCGGTGATGGTCAATACTTGGTTGGTAAATTCCCTCCAGGTATTCAGTACGACCTTGCTAAAGTTTTCCAATCGCACCATAATATGATGGTTTCTCATGCGCGTGCAGTCAAGCTATATAAAGATAAAGGTTACAAAGGTGAAATTGGTGTTGTTCACGCACTGCCAACCAAGTATCCTTTAGATCCTAAAAATCCAGCAGATGTTCGTGCGGCAGAGTTGGAGGACATTATCCATAACAAATTTATCTTGGATGCAACTTATCTGGGTCACTACTCTGAAAAGACTCTGGCAGGGGTAGAGGCTATCTTGGCTGCCAATGGTGGTAGCTTAGATCTTCGTGAAGAAGATTTCGAAGTATTAGAAGCCGCAAAAGACTTGAATGACTTCCTTGGAATTAATTACTATATGAGTGACTGGATGGAAGCATTTGATGGAGAAACAGAAATCATCCATAATGGTAAAGGTGAAAAAGGAAGCTCTAAATACCAAATTAAAGGTGTTGGTCGTCGTGTAGCTCCTGACTATGTACCACGTACGGATTGGGATTGGATTATCTACCCTCAAGGTTTGTATGACCAAATCATGCGCGTGAAGAAAGATTATCCGAACTACAAGAAGATTTACATCACTGAAAATGGTCTTGGATATAAAGATGAGTTCGTTGATAACACTGTTTACGATGATGGTCGTATTGATTACGTGAAGCAACACTTAGAGGTCTTGTCTGATGCTATTGCTGATGGTGCAAACGTCAAAGGATACTTCATTTGGTCATTGATGGACGTCTTCTCATGGTCAAACGGTTATGAAAAACGTTACGGTCTCTTCTATGTAGACTTTGAAACTCAAGAACGTTATCCTAAGAAATCAGCTCACTGGTATAAGAAAGTATCAGAAACTCAAGTGATTGAGTAGTAGAATGAGTAATTAGATATAGAATTTTAGTGAGGCATAAAGATGTTTAAAGATTTTATCCAATCAATTTATGAAAAAGTTTATATTATCAATTTTGATAAATGTTCTCAAATACCTTGTTTGACTAATGAGGAGCTGAAAAAACTTGGGAAATGGTATGTCTCTACCGGTAAAGAATGGATTTGCCATTCAGACTATGAGCTGGAAGAATTTAAAAATATCTTTTTAAATTTTATCAGTCCTGAAGAATGGGATAATATCTCCTTTGATTCAGATTTTATGCCGTTTCAACAATCATAAAGAATCTAGGAAACTCTTTGTAACAATCTTCATCCAAAAATGCGTCATATCAAGATTCTTATTTTCTTGATATGACGCATTTTAAATTTTATCAATACTCAGTTTTATGGTTTAGAAAGAATAATTTTTGTTTGTTTTGAAAGTTGTTCAAACGTTTCTTTGCTCAGTTTAGAATCTGAAACGATGGTATCGATATCAGAGATATTGTAGAAGGTATAAAAATCAAATTTATTGAACTTACTATTGTCAGCTAGTAAGTATTTTTTATTGGAATTGTTGAGGGCGATGCGTTGGGATTCACCTTCCTCTTCGCTGAAGGTCGCAATTGCATTGTCCTTAATACCATTACAGCTAACGAAGGCTTTAGAAAATTGTAAATTAGCCAAGTTTTGCAAGGTTAGTGTTCCGACAAAGGCTCCAGTGATGGAGCGATAGTTGCCACCGATTAAAATCAAATCTGTTAGTTTTCGTTCGTTTAGGATGAGAAAGACTGGTAAACTGTTTGTTACAACACGAATATTATCAATTGGAAGTTCACGAGCAAAAGATTCCAAGGTTGTCCCTGGGCCGATAAAAATAGTTTCCCCCTCATCGATTAAATGGCCTGCAAAACGGCTGATTTCTTGTTTTTCTGCAATCTGTAAGCTTTGTTTTTCAATATTGGAACGTTCATTATTTAAAATAGAACCTGTGCGAATTTTTTCAGCTCCCCCGTGCACCCGAACAAGTAAATCTTTGTCAGCTAACTCTTGCAAGTAGCGTCTGGCAGTCATATCGGATACATCTAAGCGAGCCATGATTTCTTTTACAGTAATAGTTCCCTTTGTATTTACCGTTTCTAGAATATTATCTAGTTTTTCCTGCTTTAACATCCTTATCACCTCTATTTCTATTACTATTTTATCATAAAGTATTCAATCAATCAATTTAAAAAACAAAAGAAAACAAAAACAAAAATACCATGGTTGTTTTAAACAGACCATGATATTTGTTATCAGTACCGGGATAGTTGAATTAGTCCAAACCGTAGTTGTAGTCATCGTCTTGCATGGCTTCAACTTCGCCAAGGAGGTAACCATTTCCGACTTGAGAGAAGAAGTCGTGGTTAGATGTTCCGGTTGAAATACCGTTCATAACGATTGGGTTGACATCATCAGCTGAATCTGGGAAGAGTGGATCTTGTCCCAGGTTCATGAGAGCCTTGTTGGCATTGTAGCGAAGGAAGGTTTTGACTTCTTCCGTCCAACCAACACCGTCATAGAGGCTCTCTGTATAGCCTTCTTCGTTCTCGTAGAGAGTGTAGAGCAGGTCGTACATCCATTCTTTAAGTTTTTCTTGCTCTTCTTCAGGTAATTCATTGAAACCGAGTTGGAATTTATATCCGATGTAGGTTCCGTGAACAGATTCATCACGAATAATCAATTTAATGATTTCCGCAACGTTGGCTAGTTTGTTGTTACCAAGATAGTAGAGGGGGGTGAAAAAACCAGAGTAGAAGAGGAAGGTTTCGAGGAAGACGCTGGCAACTTTCTTTTCAAGTGGGCTACCATTTAGGTAGATTTCGTTGACAATCTCTGCCTTCTTTTGTAGGTAAGGATTGGTATTGGTCCATTCGAAAATTTCTTCAATCTCAGCCTTAGTATTCAAGGTAGAGAAGATTGATGAGTAAGATTTAGCGTGAACAGATTCCATAAATTGGATGTTATTGAAAACAGCTTCCTCATGTGGTGTACGGATGTCCGAGCGAAGGGCTTGAACCCCAGTTTCAGATTGCATGGTATCCAAGAGAGTTAATCCACCAAAGACTTTACCGACCAGGTCTTTTTCCTTGTTTGATAACTTTCTCCAGTCATCCAAGTCATTTGATAAGGGAATACGTGTATCAAGCCAGAATTGCTCCGTCAGCTTTTCCCAAGTTGATTTGTCGATGACATCTTCGATGGCATTCCAGTTAATGGCTTTGTAGTAAGTTTGTGACATGTTTTCTTCTTTCGATCTTGTAAAAAATTATTTTCTTCTTTTTCCTGCTAAGTGTTTAGCGCCCTCTGAACTTCCGTGTCTCAGTCCATCAGAAGCTACTTTATCAACCTTCTTTTTCATGAAGGAATTTTCCTTTTTTAAAGATGAATTCTCTTTTTTTAAAAATGAAATTTCTTTTTTTTATTTTCTTGTTTTGTTTTACCAAATAAAAACAATTTATCAGTCTCCTAAAATGAATAAAAGTTAGAAAAAATTACGAACAGTATCAATTGTATTTATAGAGCGACGAATTAAATCACACAGCTTTCACATTGGTTAGCACCAACTTCTCCACCGTCATCTGTAAAGGTACGAACGTAGTAGATAGACTTGATACCCTTGTTAAAGGCATAGTTACGAAGGATAGACAAGTCACGTGTCGTTTGTTTGTTTTCTTTCTTCCATTCGTAAAGACCTTTTGGAATGTCACTACGCATGAAGAGGGTGAGTGAAAGTCCTTGGTCCACGTGCTCAGTTGCAGCAGCATAGACATCAATAACCTTACGCATATCCATGTCGTAAGCAGAAGTGTAGTAAGGAATGGTTTCTGTTGACAAGCCAGCAGCAGGGTAGTAGATTTTACCGATTTTCTTTTCTTGACGTTCTTCGATACGTTGCGTAATCGGGTGGATAGAAGCAGAGACGTCATTGATGTAACTGATCGAACCATTTGGCGCTACAGCAAGGCGGTTTTGGTGGTAAAGACCATCTGCTTGAACCTTGTCGCGAAGTTCAGCCCAGTCAGCAGCACTTGGGATAAAGACATCTTTAAAAAGTTCTTTAACACGGTCTGATTTTGGAATAAATTCGCCTGTAATATACTTGTCGAAGTAGCTTCCCTTAGCATAGTCTGATTTTTCAAAGTTGTGGAAGGTGATACCACGTTCACGCGCGATATTGTTTGATTCTACCAAGGTCCAGTAGTTCATGAGCATGAAGTAGATGCTAGTAAACTCAACAGACTCAGGGGATCCATACTCAATCAGTTGTTGCGCAAGGTAGCTGTGAAGTCCCATGGCACCAAGTCCAAAGGTGTGAGCTTGGCTATTTCCGTGGTCGATGGTAGGAACAGCTACGATGTGTGAACTATCTGTAACGAAAGTAAGGGCACGAACCATAGCACGGATAGAACGACCAAAATCAGGTGAAGTCATCATGTTGACCACGTTGGTTGAACCAAGGTTACATGAAACGTCCGTTCCCATTTGAAGGAATTCTTGAGCATCGTTGATCAAGCTTGGTTCTTGGACTTGAAGAATCTCAGAACACAAATTACTCATGATAATCTTTCCATCAACAGGATTTGCACGGTTAGCCGTGTCGATGTTGACTACATAAGGGTAGCCAGACTCTTGTTGCAATTTAGAGATTTCAGTTTCCAAATCACGCGCCTTGATTTTTGTCTTACGGATATTTGGATTTGCGACCAATTCATCGTATTTTTCAGTAATGTCGATGTAGTTGAATGGCACACCGTATTCTTTTTCTACAGAGTAAGGGCTGAAGAGGTACATTTCTTCATTTTTACGCGCCAATTCGTAGAATTTATCGGGTACTACAACACCAAGTGATAGGGTTTTGACACGAACTTTTTCATCAGCGTTTTCTTTCTTAGTTGAAAGGAAGGCGATGATGTCTGGGTGGAAGACGTTGAGGTAGACAACACCAGCACCTTGACGTTGACCCAATTGGTTAGAGTAAGAGAAGCTGTCTTCGAAGAGTTTCATGACTGGTACGACACCAGAAGCTGCTCCTTCGTAGCCTTTGATAGGTGCACCAGCTTCACGAAGATTGCTGAGGGTAATTCCCACACCACCACCAATACGTGAAAGTTGAAGAGCTGAGTTGATAGAACGTCCGATAGAGTTCATATCATCCGTCACTTGGATTAGAAAACAAGATACCAACTCCCCACGACGAGCACGTCCAGCATTGAGGAAAGAAGGAGTAGCTGGTTGGTAGCGTTGATAGATGATTTCATTGGCAATATCAATTGCAACAGCTTCATTCCCATCAGCGAAATAAAGGGCGTTAAAGAAGACACGGTCTTCCATACTTTCAAGATAATATTCACCGTCGTTGGTTTTTAAGGCATATTGATTGTAAAATTTATAGGCAGCCATGAAAGACTTGAATTGGAAGTTTTGGTCTTTGATAAATTGTGACAATTCTTCCAAGAACTCTGGACGGTATTTCTTGATAAAGGCTGTTTCGATGTAGTTGTGGTCAATGAGGTAGTTGATTTTATCTTTAATTGAATCAAAAACCATAGTGTTTGGAACGACATTTTCTTTAAAGAAGGCATCCAAGGCTTCTTTATCTTTATGAAGCATGATTTGTCCATTGACAGGACGGTTGATTTCGTTATTGAGACGGAAGTAAGTCACGTCCTCAAGATGTTTTAATCCCATAAAATTTCCCTTATCTAATTACAAAAGAAAGGCTTCTAAGTTAGCCCTAGAAGCAGTTTCTTCTGGATGATGTACTAAGATTATGCTAATTGTTTCAGTTTTCCTGGTTGGAAACCTGAAAAGACTTCAGTTGGTGTTTGGATAACAGGAGCTGCGTTAAAACCGAGCTCTTTAACTTGATCGATGTACTCAGGCTGCTCATCAAGATTGATTTCACGATAAGAGACATTATTACTGTCCAAGAAACGCTTGGTCATTTTACATTGGACACAATTGTTTTTAGAATAAACGGTTACCATTGTGTAACTCCTCTTCAAAATTTAATACTATCTTAGTATATCAGAAAATAAAAATTTGTCAATGATTTGAACTAAATATAGTGGTCAGTTTTTCTACTCAAGCTCACAAAACACAATATGTAGTGTTTGCTTTATAAAATAGCAATGATTATCCTATAAATCGTTTTTAAAGAAACTATATCCTGTGTTTTGTTATCTATGATAGAAGATTTTCAGCAAGTTATCTGAAAGGAAATTGAAGGAAAATCCAGAAAATGCTTGAAAAAAATCCTAGAAGATGGTATAATACCAAATTGTAAGGGTTATCACATATAACTCAAAAAAAGAAAGAACAAAAGGAGAGTCAAACTATGGCTTCTAAAGATTTCCACGTAGTGGCAGAAACAGGTATTCACGCACGTCCAGCAACATTGTTGGTACAAACTGCTAGCAAATTTGCTTCAGATATCACTCTTGAGTACAAAGGTAAATCAGTTAACCTTAAATCAATTATGGGTGTTATGAGTATTGGTGTTGGCCAAGGTGCTGACGTAACTATCTCAGCTGAAGGTGCAGATGCAGATGACGCTATCGCTGCAATCTCAGAAACAATGGAAAAAGAAGGATTGGCATAAGGGAAATGACAGAAATGCTTAAAGGAATCGCAGCATCTGACGGTGTTGCAGTTGCAAAAGCATATCTACTCGTTCAACCGGATTTGTCATTCGAGACTATTTCAGTCGAAGATACAAACGCAGAAGAGGCTCGTTTGGATGTTGCTCTTGAAGCTTCTCAAAACGAGCTTTCTCTTATCCGCGAGAAAGCTGTAGGTACGCTTGGTGAAGAAGCGGCTCAAGTTTTTGACGCTCATTTGATGGTTCTTTCTGACCCAGAATTGATTGGTCAGATTAAAGAAACAATTCGTGCTAAGAAAGTCAATGCAGAAGCAGGTCTTAAAGAAGTGACTGACATGTTCATCACTATCTTTGAAGGCATGGAAGACAACCCATACATGCAAGAACGTGCAGCGGATATCCGAGACGTGACAAAACGTGTATTGGCAAACCTTCTTGGTAAGAAATTGCCAAACCCAGCTTCTATAAATGAAGAAGTAATCGTGATTGCGCATGACTTGACACCATCTGATACAGCTCAATTAGACAAAAACTTTGTAAAAGCTTTTGTAACAAACATCGGTGGACGTACAAGCCACTCAGCTATCATGGCACGTACACTTGAAATTGCAGCTGTATTGGGAACAAATAACATCACTGAAGTGGTGAAAGACGGTGATATCCTTGCCGTTAACGGAATTACTGGTGAAGTGATTATCAGCCCAACAGATGAACAAGCGGCAGAATTTAAAGCAGCTGGTGAAGCTTATGCTAAACAAAAAGCTGAATGGGCACTTTTGAAAGATGCTCAAACAGTGACTGCTGACGGTAAACACTTCGAGTTGGCAGCTAACATCGGTACTCCAAAAGATGTTGAAGGTGTTAACAACAACGGTGCAGAAGCTGTTGGACTTTACCGTACAGAGTTCTTGTACATGGATTCTCAAGACTTCCCAACAGAAGACGAACAGTATGAAGCATACAAGGCTGTTCTTGAGGGAATGAATGGTAAACCAGTGGTTGTTCGTACAATGGATATCGGTGGAGATAAGGAACTTCCTTACTTCGATATGCCACATGAAATGAACCCATTCCTTGGATTCCGTGCCCTTCGTATCTCTATTTCTGAAACTGGAGATGCAATGTTCCGTACACAAATCCGTGCCCTTCTTCGTGCTTCTGTTCATGGTCAATTGCGTATCATGTTCCCAATGGTTGCCCTTTTGAAAGAATTCCGTGCAGCTAAAGCAGTTTATGAAGAAGAAAAAGCAAACCTTCTTGCTGAAGGTGTTGCAGTTGCGGATGACATCCAAGTTGGTATCATGATTGAAATCCCTGCAGCAGCGATGCTTGCAGACCAATTTGCAAAAGAAGTAGACTTCATGTCAATTGGTACAAACGACTTGATCCAATACTCAATGGCAGCAGACCGTATGAACGAACAAGTTTCATACCTTTATCAACCATATAACCCATCAATCCTTCGCTTGATCAACAACGTTATCAAGGCAGCTCACGCTGAAGGTAAATGGGCTGGTATGTGTGGTGAGATGGCTGGTGACCAAAAAGCTGTTCCACTTCTTGTCGGAATGGGCTTGGATGAATTCTCTATGTCAGCAACATCAGTACTTCGTACACGTAGCTTGATGAAGAAATTGGATACTGCTAAGATGGAAGAGTACGCTAACCGTGCCCTTACAGAGTGTTCAACAATGGAAGAAGTCCTTGAACTTCAAAAAGAATACGTTAACTTCGATTAATGTCATTAACCTTGTAACCTAGTTGCAATGTTTTTTGACGCATTTTGGGAAAGTATAGTCTAATAAAGTCCACTTTTCAATGGTTCATAGGCATGGTATAATAGGGGAAAGTAATTAGAATAAGAGAGAAACCATGTCTAAAGAAATTGATATTGAGTACTACCACCAGCTAGCCTTGCAAAAGCAGAAGGAGCATCGCAAAGTTTTAGCAAATTTAAAGAAAAAGCCACCAAAAAATCTAGATAAGATAGCCCAGCAGATTCACGAGGAAGTCTTTGCAGAGATTGATTGTACGGCCTGTGCTAACTGTTGCAAGACATTGGGGCCTGACTTTAAGGAAGCAGACATCACTCGTATTGCTAAGTACTTTAAGATGAAATTACCAGCTTTTGAAGCGGAGTTTCTGCAGGTAGATGAAGATGGTGATAAGGTTTTTAAATCCATGCCTTGTCCCTTTCTAGGAGGAGATAATCTCTGTTCCATCTATGAAGTTCGTCCCAAGGCCTGCCGAGAATTTCCTCATACAGACCGCAAAAAGATCCATCAAATCAACCATTTGACGATTAAGAATACTTTGACCTGTCCGGCAGCCTACCTCTTTGTTGAGAAATTAAAGGATAAGTTGTAGAGATTTAAAGGATAAAAAATCTCTAATAATAAGTAGTAATATGAAGGGAGTACTCCTGTGCCTAGACCGAAAACAAAAGAGGAGCTAATGCTGGCCTCTAAGGAAAACTATGAAAAGCTCAATCGTTTCATCTCCCAACTAAGTGAAGATGAGCTACAGACTCCATTTGATTTTTCAAGAGACCTAAAGAAAAAAGAAGCTCACTGGAAAAGGGATAAAAATCTACGGGATGTCTTGATCCATCTTTATGAATGGCAGCAGTTACTTTTGACTTGGGTACATTCTAATCAAGAAGGTCACGAAAGACCTTTTCTCCCTGCACCTTATACTTGGAAAACTTATGGAGAAATGAATGTCGCTTTTTGGAAGAAGCACCAGAAAACGTCCTTAGAAGAAGCGACTAGACTCCTAGAACAATCACATAGGGAGGTTTTAGAGTTGATAGAAGTTTTTAGCAATGACGAACTCTTTACCAAAGGTATCTATAAGTGGACGGGAGGAACAAGTCTAGGTTCCTACTTTGTTAGTAGCACGTCAAGCCACTATGATTGGGCTACGAAAAAGCTCAAGGTTCATCGGAAGAATTGTAAGGGATAGATGGCCTATTTGAAATGGCAAGAATGTGTTCTTTTAAAAGTAAGATAAGATTAAAAGGGCTATCAAGTGATGTAGCCCTTTTGAGTTATACAAGCAAATTACCATGCAAAAGCTGTCGTTGGAGCATTGAGCGCTTCTAACCACTGTTTATTTTTTACGGGGCAAAGAGTTACGGATATACCTGCCATATCTAGACTGCTCATAAATGTTCCTGATTTTATAAAGGTAATAGTGACTCCTTCAATTTCTAAGAGTTGAAGGAGATCATTGATAAATATACCCATTTCTAGGTTGGTAGTAGTGCCTAGATTATTTACAAGCAATATAAATTGATCACCTTTTTTCCAATGATAGTGCAATCTTAATTTACTTATAATTTCATTTGCAAGGATTTCCGATGATTGGAATGGGACGATACGATATCCTTCTTCGCCATGTATCCCAATACCATAAGAAATATTTCTTTCTTCCAAGTTAAATAGTGGAAGGGTGGCTTGGGGGAGACTAGCAGATTTGGTTGCAAAGCCAATTGTTGCGATTTCGGGAGCAAGCTGATGACCTAAATCAGTTAGTTGCTCGATGTCGGCACCATTTTGAGCTGCATATCCTAGGATTTTATGAAGTAAGATTGTCCCTGCAAGCCCTCTTCCTCTAATTTGAAATCTATTGTGAGGTTCAATTGAAATATCGTCGTGTGCTAGACTATAGCCGACCTTAATTCCTTCTTGTCTAGCAGTGTTAATGGCCGAACTAAATTCTTTGATGTCTGCTTCGAAATTTTTTACAATGATGAAGACACCGTGACCATTGTTTAAAAAACGAATGGACTCTAAGATTTCAGTTCTTGTAGGAGGAGTAAATAATTGGCCATAGATAGCAGCAGTAAGCATTCCTTCTCCCACATATCCAATATGCGCAGGTTCGTGACCAGAACCTCCACCCGCCAATATTGGAACCTGATGAGGATTGCGATTTTTTTGATAGACTAAAGGTAAGGTAGGGTGTTTTTCTAATTCAGGATGACTGCTGACAGTTGCTGAAATGTAACTTGAAATAATTTTCTGTTTATGATTTGAAATGAATGTCATTGTGGTCTCTTTCCAATAATTGTCATGATTAGAAAGTCTGGTTGTGGAACTGGACTTTTTTTATTGACGTAAGCTTTTACGATTTCTGCTAGAGCATGTGAATGATAGTCTAACAAAAAACAAGTATAAGCAGATGAATCGATATCAATCTGACCGTATTCTCTTAAAATTTTTGATACAAGCAAGCGACAGTAGCTGATAAAGTGGTCATAGAAGTTATTTTGCCCTTGAATATCAAAAAGTTGAATATAAAAGTCACGCTCTTGTTCGAAATAAAAAAATAATTCTTGTAATAGTTTTTGGCCCGAAATGAAGTCCAAGTTATTGGTGATATACTCGGTTAAGTCAGTTTCAAATATCCAGTCTAGCAGTTCATATTTGTCAAGAAAGTGATTATAAAAGGTCTGTCTACGAATGCCAGCTGATTCCATGATATCTACAATAGAGATTTTATCAAATTCTCTAGTAGCTAATAGGTCTCTAAATGCCTTGGCAATACGTTTTTTTGTAATAAGTGATGATGCCATAGGAAACCTTTCTTTTACTTACTTCATTTTACCAAAAAAATGTTTTAAACGGGTTTAAAAGGGGACAAATAATAGAATCTGTCCCTTATCAGCCAGCGATAAAAAATATATAATGAAAGCGAAAACAAAGGTACATGCCGAAAGGAGTTTCTCATGAAAAAAATTATAAATGAACCGACACAAGTTGTTGATGAAATGTTGCAGGGATTGTCATTCATGCATGATGACTTGGTAGAACGCTTAGATGGTTTTGATGTCATCGTTAGAAAGGCAGAAAAGACAGGAAAAGTTGGACTCATTTCAGGTGGAGGTTCAGGACATGAACCAAGTCATGCTGGATTTGTAGGAGATGGAATGTTGTCTGCTGCCATTTGTGGAGCAGTCTTCACTTCACCTACTCCGGACCAAATTTTAGAAGCCATTAAGGCGGCTGATGAAGGGGCTGGAGTTTTCATGGTCATCAAGAACTATTCTGGTGACATTATGAACTTTGAAATTGCACAAGAACTTGCTGAAATGGAAGGTATTGATGTAGCAAGTGTTGTGGTTGATGATGATATCGCTGTTGAAAATAGTCTCTATACCCAAGGCCGTCGAGGTGTTGCAGGTACTATTTTAGTCCATAAAATTTTGGGTGATGCGGCTCGTTCTGGTAAATCATTATCTGAAATGAAGGACTTAGCCGATAAACTTGTCTTAGAAATAAAAACAATTGGGCTGGCCTTGTCTGGAGCAACCGTTCCTGAAGTTGGGAAACCAGGATTTGTTCTAGAAGATGATGAATTTGAATATGGTGTTGGTATTCACGGTGAACCCGGATATAAAAAAGAGAAAATGCAACGTTCTGCACAATTGGCGTTAGAATTGGTTGAAAAACTATCTGAAGGTTTCCAACTTAAGGCTGGTGAACGCTATGGCCTTCTCATTAATGGTTTAGGAAGCACTCCTCTTATGGAACAATACGTATTTGCAAATGATGTGGCTAAATTACTCCATGGAAAAGGTGTTGAGTTGGCATTTAAGAAAATTGGAAACTATATGACCTCAATCGATATGGCTGGTTTGTCATTAACATTGATTCGATTGGCAGATGATGAGTGGTTGGATGCTCTAAATGCGCCTATTACTACGCCAGCTTGGTAAAACTCAAGGAGGAAATGTCGCATGAATGTTGAACAAGCTCTTGAATGGATGAAGCTTTTTAATGAAAAGATTCAAGAACAGAAAGATTACCTTAGTGAGTTAGACACTCCTATAGGGGATGGAGACCACGGTGGAAATATGGCGCGTGGAATGGCTGCAGTTATGGAAAACTTAGAAGGAAAGCAATTTGAGACCAGCAGTGATGTTTTTAAACTTGTCTCAATGCAACTACTGAGTAAGGTAGGCGGTGCTTCTGGTCCCTTGTATGGCTCTGCTTTTATGGGCATGGCCAAGGCTGATTCTAATTCGAAAATAGAGGAAATCTTACAAAGTGGTTTGGATATGATTGTCAAACGTGGGAAAGCAGAAGTTGGAGAAAAGACAATGCTTGACGTTTGGACTCCTGTTATTGCTGCTTTGTCTGCAGGCCAATTGACTCAAGAGGTTATTGATAAGCTAGTGAATGCTACCAAAGATTTACTTGCAACTAAAGGAAGGGCATCTTATGTAGGAGAACGTTCTCTTGGACATATTGATCCTGGATCATTTTCATCAGGATTACTCTTTACTGCTCTTTTAGAAACTGGGGTGGTTTAATGGGAAGTATTGGTCTTGTTATCGTTTCACATTCTAAACACATTGCACAAGGTGTCGTTGAACTGATTAGTGAAGTAGCTAAAGATATTCCGATTACTTATGTAGGAGGAACCGAAGATGGAGGAATTGGAACGAGTTTTGATCAAGTAGATAGGGTTGTTTCCGAAAATCCAGCAGATACTTTATTAGCTTTTTTGACCTAGGTTCTGCTAAAATGAACTTAGAAATGGTGGCTGATTTCAGTGATAAAAGTATCATGATCAATAGGGTTCCAATTGTAGAAGGTGCCTATACTGCAGCTGCTCTTCTTCAGGCTGGTGCAGAACTGTCAGTTATTCAAACACAGTTGTCGGAGCTTGAAATCAATAAATAAGGAATCATCCTATCATTTCTTTTATAGGTGAGTTATTGATTATCTCAACTATCAAATTTTAAGTAGATTATTACAAAATCAGAAAGGGATTGCTTGCGCAGTTCCTTTTTATTTTAACAGGAGTAAAGCTATAGTGTTTCTAAATTGTGAATCAATCAAAACTGATTGGGATGGGACTATTCTAGCTTTAGAATTCTTTAAAAATTAAAATTTAAGGCAATCAATGACTTAGAATAGTGCAAAAACATCTATTTTATAGGAATTCTAGGTTTAGAATTGCATAGATATTTATGAAGTTAGGATATTCGATAGATAGAATTGTTCTATTCTGAAAGATTTTGACAATCAAAAGTCTAGAAGAGTGATTTATAAGTATACTTGTAGCCTTTAGTTGCGATAATTGTATGTCAAATAGATGGAATAAATTGGTATGGCTTTCTTACTTTATGCTATAATATTCATAATTCTTTTCAGAAAGGAAAACTCTCAAATTGTCCTACAAATTTCTACTCTTCGATCTCGACCACACTCTTCTTGATTTTGATGCTGCTGAGGATGTGGCTTTGACGCAACTTCTAAAAGAAGAAGGGGGTACAGATATTCAGGCTTATAAAGACTATTATGTTCCTATGAACAAGGCTCTATGGAAGGACTTAGAGCAAAAGAAAATTAGTAAACAAGAGCTGGTTAACACGCGCTTTTCTCGTTTATTTGCTCATTTTGGACAGGAAAAAGACGGTAGTTTTCTAGCCCAGCGTTACCAATTTTACCTCGCTCAGCAGGGGCAAACGATTTCGGGTGCTCATGAACTTTTGGACAGCCTCATCGAGCGTGATTATGAGCTATATGCTGCGACAAATGGTATTACTGCCATTCAGACAGGGCGCTTGGCTCAATCGGGTCTGGCACCTTATTTCAATCAAGTCTTTATCTCTGAACAGTTGCAAACACAAAAGCCTGATGCTCTCTTTTATGAAAAGATTGGCCAACAGATTGCAGGTTTTAGTAAAGAAAAGACGCTGATGATTGGAGATTCTCTAACCGCCGACATTCAAGGCGGCAATAATGCTGGGATTGACACGATTTGGTACAATCCTCATCAACTCGAAAATCCCACACAAGCCCAGCCAACCTACGAAGTCCATTCTTACCGAGACTTGCTGGATTGTTTAGATAAACTGTAAAAAGTGGTTTAGACAGCCACTTTTTGCTATAATAGAGGCAGTAAAAATGAAGGAGTCGGCTATGGAACATTCGTCTTGGCATGCTTTGATTAAGGAGCAATTACCTGAGGGTTATTTCGGGAAAATCAATCAGTTTATGAATCAGGTCTATGCTCAGGGGACTATTTATCCACCCAAGGAAAAGGTTTTTCAGGCTCTCTTGACAACACCGCTTGAAGAAGTTAAGGTGGTGATTCTAGGGCAAGATCCCTATCACGGGCCAGGTCAAGCGCAGGGCTTGAGTTTTTCTGTACCTGACTCTATTCCAGCTCCGCCATCCTTGCAAAATATCTTGAAAGAATTGTCAGATGATATCGGGGTCAAGAAATCTCATGATTTGACAGCTTGGGCTGAGCAAGGAGTCTTGCTTCTTAATGCTTGTCTGACGGTTCCTGCTGGACAGGCCAATGGTCATGCTGGTCAGATATGGGAGCCTTTTACGGATGCTGTGATTCAGGTGGTCAATCATCTAGATAGACCAGTTGTTTTTGTACTCTGGGGAGCTTATGCACGCAAGAAGAAGACCTTGGTTAGCAATCCTCATCACTTGATTATCGAATCAGCCCATCCCAGTCCTTTGTCGGTTTATAGAGGATTTTGGGGTTCCAAGCCTTTTTCCAAGGCTAATGCATTCTTAAAAGAGACAGGACAAGAGCCAATCGATTGGCTTAGATAAGGAGAAAATATGCCTCAGTTAGCGACAATTTGCTACATTGATAACGGGAAAGAACTGCTCATGCTCCACCGTAATAAGAAGCCAAATGATGTTCATGAAGGGAAATGGATTGGTGTGGGTGGTAAGCTAGAGAGAGGAGAGACCCCTCAGGAATGCGCGGCGCGTGAAATCCTCGAAGAGACAGGACTGAAAGCCAAGCCAGTTCTAAAAGGTGTTATCACTTTTCCTGAATTTACACCAGATTTAGACTGGTACACCTATGTTTTTAAGGTGACAGAGTTTGAAGGGGACTTGATTGACTGCAATGAGGGGACGCTGGAATGGGTTCCCTATGATGAGGTTTTGAGTAAGCCGACTTGGGAAGGTGACCATACCTTTGTTGGGTGGCTTTTAGAGGATAAACCCTTCTTTTCAGCCAAGTTTGTTTATGATGGGGATAAATTGTTGGATACCCAAGTTGATTTCTATGAATAAAGGAGAAAGCAGATGCTACTAATCAAAAATGGACGTGTAATGGATCCCAAGACTGGTTTGGATCAAGTGTGTGATGTCTTAGTTCAAGGTGGGAAAATTATCAAAATTGCGTCTGAGATCACGGAAGAAGGAGCAGAGATAATTGATGCTAGTGGTCTTGTAGTTGCTCCTGGTTTGGTCGATATTCATGTTCATTTCCGTGAACCTGGTCAAACTCACAAGGAAGATATTCATACAGGTGCCCTAGCAGCTGCGGCAGGTGGTTTTACAACGGTTGTCATGATGGCTAATACTAGTCCAACCATTTCGGATGTGGAGACTTTGCAAGAAGTTCTCCAGTCAGCTGCCAAAGAGAAGATCAATGTCAAGACGGTAGCGACCATTACTAAAAATTTTAATGGCCAAGACTTGACTGACTTCAAGGCACTCTTAGAAGCTGGTGCGGTTGGTTTCTCAGACGACGGTATCCCACTTGAAAGCAGTAAAGTAGTCAAGGAAGCCATGGAGGAAGCCAAAAAGCTTAATACCTTTATTAGTCTTCATGAGGAAGATCCAGGTTTGAATGGGATTCTTGGCTTTAACGAAAATATTGCTAAAGAACATTTCCATATCTGCGGTGCGACTGGGGTGGCTGAGTATGCTATGATGGCGCGTGATGTCATGATTGCCTATGCAACCAAGGCCCATGTTCATATTCAGCATTTGTCTAAGGAAGAGAGTGTTAAAGTAGTTGAGTTTGCTCAGGGGCTAGGTGCGCAAGTCACAGCAGAAGTAGCGCCACAGCATTTCTCTAAGACAGAAGCACTTCTTTTGACACAAGGAAGCAATGCCAAGATGAATCCGCCGCTTCGTTTGGAATCAGACCGTCGTGCTGTTATTGAAGGTCTCAAATCAGGCGTCATCACAGTTATTGCGACGGACCACGCCCCTCACCATGCAGATGAGAAAAACGTTGAGGATATTACCAAAGCACCATCTGGTATGACTGGTTTGGAAACTTCTCTTTCCCTCGGTTTAACTTATTTGGTGGAAGCTGGTGAGTTGAGTTTGATGGAATTACTAGAAAAGACGACATACAACCCAGCCAAGCTTTACAATTTTGAAGCAGGTTACTTGGCTGAGAATGGTCCAGCGGACATCACTATTTTTGATGCTAAGGCTGACCGCCTTGTGGACTCCCATTTTGCTTCAAAAGCAGCTAATTCACCATTCATCGGTGAAACCTTAAAAGGGCAGGTTAAATATACCATCTGTAAGGGACAAATTGTCTATCAAAACTAGATGGAAGTCTGATCTGTAAACAAAAAGATAGAGAGCCTATATGTACCAAACCCATCATTTTAAAGACAAATTTATCTTATTTTTAAAGATATTTTTCCCTATCCTGATTTATCAATTTGCCAATTATTCTGCATCTTTTGTTGATACGACTATGACTGGCCAATACAATACCATGGACTTGGCTGGTGTGTCTATGGCAACCAGTATCTGGAACCCTTTCTTTACCTTTCTAACAGGGATTGTATCGGCCTTGGTGCCCATCATTGGTCACCATCTTGGTCGAGGCAAAAAGGAAGAGGTTGCGTCTGATTTTTACCAGTTTATTTATTTGGCCTTGGGTCTATCTGTGGTCTTGCTGGGGATGGTACTTTTTTTGGCACCACCAATCTTGAATCATATTGGACTAGAAGTACCAGTGGCGGCAGTAGCAGTTCGTTATCTCTGGTTTTTATCTATCGGGATTATCCCCCTGTTGCTCTTTAGTGTCATTCGCTCCTTGCTGGATTCGCTGGGGTTGACCAAACTGTCTATGTATCTCATGCTTTTGTTACTTCCCTTGAATAGTGGATTTAACTATCTCTTGATTTACGGGGCCTTTGGTGTTCCAGAACTGGGAGGTGCTGGGTCTGGTTTAGGTACTTCCTTGGCTTACTGGGTCTTGCTGGGAATTTCTGTTCTGGTTTTACTTAAACAGGAGAAGCTCAAAGCCTTACACCTTGAGAAACGAATTCCGCTTAATATGGATAAAATCAAGGAAGGAGTTCGCTTGGGTCTGCCTATTGGGGGGACTGTCTTCGCGGAAGTGGCTATCTTTTCTGTGGTTGGCTTGATTATGGCAAAGTTCTCGTCCTTGATTATTGCTAGTCACCAGTCAGCTATGAATTTTTCATCTCTCATGTATGCCTTCCCTATGAGTATCTCATCGGCTATGGCTATTGTTGTTTCCTATGAAGTGGGAGCCAAGCGATTTGATGATGCGAAAACCTATATTAGTTTAGGAAGATTTACTGCCCTCATTTTTGCTGCCTTCACCTTAACCTTCCTTTACATTTTTAGGGAAAATGTGGCCAGTCTTTATGGTAACGATCCAGAATTTATCGATTTGACAGCGCGTTTTTTGACTTACAGCCTTTTCTTCCAGTTAGCAGATACCTTTGCGGCACCGCTTCAGGGAATTTTACGGGGGTATAAGGATACCGTTATTCCTTTTTACCTTGGTTTGCTTGGTTATTGGGGCGTAACAATCCCAGTGGCTATGGTATTTGATTCCCTAACAGATTTTGGAGCGTATTCTTACTGGATTGGCTTGATTATTAGTCTGATCGTGAGTGGGGCGCTCTACCGATGGCGTCTAACTGTGATTATGAAGAGATTTGAATCTAGAAAAGCTTGATTTTTAGAATTCCTGCAAGCAAAAATATCCTTCCTTATCTGCATTATTTTTGCTATAGTTAAATTAGTAGTAGGCAAATGAGAATTTCAAAATATAGAAACCATTGATATCACACGCTACTTCGCTGGTATTAGCCGTGAAGAAATCGCTGAAGCGGTAGTTGGATAAACCAAAAAGAAGTTGGTTGTAGGACCAGCTTCTTTTTTAAAAACCATATATTACATAATTTAATTTATGTATTTTATAAACTATCTAGAGCATTCTTTTGTTCATCATTAACGATATGAGTATAGAGGTCTGTGACTTGTGTACTGGCGTGTCCTAGTTGGTGGCTGACTAAAACTTGCGATTTAGTGGCATCATAGAGCCTGGTTGCTAGGGTATGTCGTAGTTTATGGGGTGTTACACGGACTTTGAAGTCCTCAGAGTACTTAGCAACCATTTTCTCAACGCTGGAAGCATCGATACGATTAGGAACACCTCTGTAGAGTGTCAAAAAAAGAGCTGTATCTGTTTTTTCCGTTTTATAGCGTTGATTCCGAATGGCCAGATAATTTTCTAAATAAGGTTTTGCAAAGGCAGCGACATTGACAGAGTCACGTTTGCCACCTTTTCGAGTAACATCAATAACCATCATTTTGAGGTTGAGATCTCTTAGATCCAGATTAACAGCTTCAGATAAGCGGACACCAGACGCCAAGAGAAGGGCGATAATGGCCAAATCACGTTCTTTATTTTTATTAAATGAAGATAGGGCGCGATTTGAAAGTTGTTGTGGATACTCTTGGTCAATATAAGTTAGAAAACCTTCTGTTTCATCACCTAAAAAGAGTTTTTGCTTGATGTTTTCAGCTCTGGCAGCAAGTGTTTCTTTCTTTTTCTTTGTTGAAACTTTCTTCATTACATTACGATAAAAATAAGGTTCGCCCTGATCGTTTTCAACTTCCTCAGTCAAATACTTATAAAGACTAGAAAGTGCTGACAAAGTCCGATTGATAGTTGTCTGAGAAACTCCTTGCTTGGTTGTATTAGCATTCAGCAAAGGACGTTCTCGTAGATAAAGGATAAAGGATTCCATGTCTTTCTTAGACATATTTTCCAAGACAGATAAAGGAATATCAGCCATTTTATCTGCGTTTGAAATGCCAGACTCCAAAACCCAGCTAAAAAATCGATAGTATTCCTTGAGGTATTCGTACAAGGTTGTAAAACTGTAAGGTACAGCCAGCTTAGATTGGTAGTATTCCAGAACATACCAGGGCATGATTTGTTTTAGTTTGTCGATTCGTTCCAGTAAAATCTCACGTTTCATGTATTTTCTCCATAAATAAGTTTACTAGTAGTATAGCATAGACTTATTTATTTTTCAAGAAAATTATAGTTTTTCGGAAAGATATTATAGAGCTTTTTAATAGAATAACTAAAATAACCAAAAATGATTTCATTTTTAATAACTAAAAAATTTTTTCGACAAAAATTGTCTATAATGTACTTTATTCCTGAGAAACTAACACAAAGACTTGGTTCTTTTTTCATAAGAACCAAGTCTTTGTGTTTGATATGAATCTACTAGGAATTTTTCAAAGTCATTCTTATAATTGAATTTCTCTAAAAAATTTCAATTGCCATTTTTGTGTTGATTGAGCCGTTGTATTTAAATTTGTGCACCAAGGCGGATAAAATCGCATGGACATTTTTCCTTTGCTGTTTTTTGTTGAGAGAATTTTCTTACAAGTAGCAACTTCGTTTGGAATAATAAATAGCCCCTTTTTATCATTATCGATGACAACGATAACAAGTTCAGTTCCCAAATCTTCATTGGTATAAGGAATGTTCATGTTATTTTTGTCTTTTTTCCAAAAAACTGTAAAATATCCTTCTTTTTTCGGTGTTCTTTTTGCTAAGCGGCATCTTTTATATCCTTGCTCATCCTTTATTTTGATAAGAATACCTTCGTATTTTTCATTCCACTTTTCTTTAATGAATTCAAAATCACCATAAAACTCATATAGAGCATCTAGTATTTTCATTATGATGTATGTCCTCCCTTATCAAAATCAACAAAATATTCTTGATACATTTATTACATAATAAAAATTATGTAATAATATTTTTGATTTACAACAACAAATCTTTGACTTTCCCAATTTCACTTTTTGGAATCACCAAGTGGATCATATCCCCCAGATACATTCTGGTTGAGCCGTTAACTGTTTGGCTCTTGCCATTATGAACTTGTGTTGTGATTAGGACGTTATGAGGCAAGTTGAGCTCGTGTACTTGTTTTCCAGCGATTTTGTCAGATACAGGGATTTCAATGAGTGTAACTTCTCCTTCATCTGTTGCTTCTTCTGGCAACATTCTTTCTAGCATGGCCTCATAGACTGGCGCACCCTTGAGTAAATCCATGATGATATAGGAAACTAGGGTTACTAAGCCAAGTGGCATGAGATTGCGAATATCTCCTACCATCTCAGTTACGAGTATCATAGCGGTTAAGGGTGCCTTTGATATTGCTCCAAAATAGCCACTCATTCCTAGAATGACAAATATAGGGAATTGCTCCTGACTGACAAGTCCAATATTCACACAAATGACACCAACTAGGGCACCAAGCAAGGAACCAAGCGCCAGAATGGGTAGAAAAATTCCTCCTGGAAGGCCACTTCCATAGCTAATCATGCTCCAAACAAAGCGAATCAAAAAGTAAGCTAATAGAACTTGGAAACTAAAATTTTGCTCAGTTAGGGAAAGAACCAGCTGATTTCCACCTCCAAGGATTTGTGGCAAGAAGATGCCGACTGGTATGATGAGAATAAAGGCAAGAATTGGGTAATAAGCTCTATCCAAACGGATTTTTTGCCCAAGCCAGTCATAAATTCTACCGACATTGAGTACAGCCTTCTCATAGAGAAAACCAGATAGTCCAAGAAAAACTCCCATAAGGAGGTAAATCCAATATTGGTCTAGGGTCATGAGTGGGATATTGTCTGGCATATCCAGTACGGGTGTTAGGCCAAATATGAGCAGAGAGACAAAGTTTGCTACGAGACTGGCTGCTAGAGTTGAGACCCAGAAAAAGCGTGAAAAATGGTGATAAACTTCTTCTACGACAAAGAGAAGTCCTGCAATCGGAGCATTAAAGGCTGCGGCTAAACCTGCTGCAGCTCCACTCGCAATAAGAGAACGTTCCTCTACTGGACTGGATTTGAGCCATTTGGCAATTCCTTTGCCCCCGACTGCTCCAAGTTGAATACTTGGTCCTTCACGCCCCAGCATAAGGCCACTTGCAATAGCAAGAATTCCTAGAATATATTTTTTCCAAAGAACTCCCCACCAGTTGAGAGTCATCAATCCCTTTAATTCGGCTTCGACCTGAGGAATTCCTGAGCCTTTGATATCTTTTTCTGATCGAGTTAATTTCGCACTGAGCCAACAAACTATTAAATAAAACAGACCAATGATAAAAAGATTGCGCACTAGGTGCACTTGATCTTGATAAAGTCCTTGTATCAGGTGGAAGCCTTTTTCGATTGAAAACCGAAAGGATCCGACGATGAGCCCTACGACGAGACCGACAATGATTCCTCGTCCAACTTGGGATAATATGGTGCTTGAGACAAAGGCAAATTCTTTCTTGGAACTGAGTGTTTCTGACTGTTCCTCCATAATCATTCCTTCTAACTTAACTTTCTTTTTCTTCTGAAACCAGTGATTTAACGGGTTCAAAGCTGGTTCGGTGAATTGGGGTAACTCCTAGTTTTTCCAGTCCTTCTAGATGTTTAGCAGTTCCATATCCTGCATTAGTAGCGAAATCATAGCCGGGAAATTGCTGGTCGAATTCCTTCATCAATTCATCACGTGTCACCTTGGCTACTATAGAAGCTGCTGCAATTGAAAGGGAATTGGCATCTCCTTTGATGATAGATGTTTGTGAAATTGGTAAATCCAGTTTCATGGCATCTATCAAAAGGTGCTCAGGTTGAGGACTGAGCTGGGAGATTGCTTCCTGCATGGCCAGTTTGGTTGCTTCATAGATATTGACTTGGTCGATGACTTGATTATCCATGATACCAATGCCAATTGATAAGGCTTGGTTCTGAACGGCTTGGAAAATCTCCAGATGTTTCTTTTTAGGAATTTTCTTGCTGTCGTTGAGGCCTTTAATTTTACAATTTTTAGGTAAGATGACGGCTGCAGCAACTACTGGTCCAGCCAGAGGACCTCGGCCGACCTCATCAACACCAGCAACTAAGGTCAATCCTTGCTTGTAAAGTTCTTTTTCATAGGAAAGCATGGATTCCAAACGAAAATCCTCATCCAATTCTGCCTGAATAGCTTTTTTACGCTTGCTGATTTCCTTTTGAACTCCAGAGCGATTATCCTTTTCAAGCTCTAAAAAAATAGGGCTATCAAGGTCCTTGACAGTAGCAAGGAGTTCTTTGATTTCTTTAATCGTCGCCATCTAGATCTTCCAATGTATCTAAGGTATAGTTACCGAGTTTGCCATCACGGACTTCCTTCACGAAGAGACTGTAAAAGCGGTCATAGTCATCACGGAAACCGAGGGCACGGGTCATATCCATAATAATAACAGGAGCTTCTTCCTCAATTTTCATTTGTTTGAAGCGTTCAGCCAACTTTTCTGGATAATGTTCTTTGAAATAATTGAGGCCAAAAATAGTTACCTCATCCATAGGAAGCAACTGGTCTTTGATAGCTCCAGTCAAGGCTAACTTAAGCGCAACAGTTTCATCCTCAAACTTAGGCCAGAGAATCCCTGGTGTATCTAAGATTTCCAGGTCTTTATTGGTTTTGAGCCATTGTTGACCTTTTGTGACCCCTGGCTTGTTTCCAACAACAGCAATTTTCTTACCAGCTAAACGGTTCATAAGAGTGGATTTACCAGCGTTTGGAATCCCGATAATCATGGTACGCAAGGTTTCAATCTTGATACCACGTTCTTTTTGGCGAGCAATCTTATCCGCCATGAGCTTCTTGGCAGCATCTGTTACAACTTTTACAGTCACTTGTTCTTTGGAATTGATAGCCAGCGTCTGGATTCCCTGTGATTCAAAATACTGGCGCCATTCCTTGGTCATTGCTGGGTCAGCCAAGTCTGCCTTATTTAAAATCAAGAGTTTTGGTTTGTCACCAACAATTTTGGTCAACATAGGATTTTGACTAGATAGAGGTAAGCGTGCATCCACCAAAATCGTTACAAAATCAACAAATTTTAAATTTTCCTGAACCTGTCGACGAGCTTTGGACATGTGACCAGGAAACCATTGAATAGTAGCCATTGAGTTTTTTCCTTATAAAATAAAAATCTAATTAATATAAATAGTGTTTTTCTTATAGTCTATTTTATCATAATTTGAGCACTTTTGCATAGGCTTTTGGCTATGAGAAATTTGTTAAACATAATTTTATTTATGTCTTTTACAATACAGTAAACTTATATAAAGGATATTAGACTTCAAAAAGAGGATTTTCATTGCACTCAATATCAAAAAAGAAGATGACAAATCATCTTCTTAAAAACTATGATTTTTTAGTCTTCTTTTTTCTTGCGAGCAAGAAGTCCAAGTGCTGCAAGGTTAGCATTAGCTTCTGAACCTGTGTTTGGTAATTCCTCTCTTCTACTTGTCTCAGAAGTCGGAGTATTTGCTTCTGGAGTGTTTGGGGTTGGAATTTGACTTTCTGGTGTTGGAATAGTCGGATCTTGTGGAGTTGGAATCGGTGTGGTCGGTTTCTGTGGAACAGGATTATTAGGCTCTACTGGTGTTATCTTTTCAAATTTATGAATAGTTACACCATCTTTCGTTGTAGTCGTAATAAATCGATATCCAGGAATATTTCCTGGTTCATGAGTTCCAGGTTTTTCTGGTTTCAATGGCTTACCATTTTCATCCACCCAGATTGTAATATGATTACTTTCTGGAGTTGGTTTTACCGGTTCTTCCGGACTAGGTGTATTTGGAACTTTTACATACTCAATCGGTGTATCCTTACCAGGTTCTGTTGGTACTGGTGGAATGTATCCTTGTGTTGGATCATTTGGCACTTTTGGTTGTAACAGTGTCTCGCCAATCTTCGGTGTGTATCCTGGTACATATGGTATTACTGGTACATTTGGTGTATTAGGATACATTGGATCACCAGGCTTAGTTGGGTCTGTCGGATGGTTTGGATATGGTAGTGGCGTTGGTGTTTCTACACCTGGCACTTTTGGTATCCATGAACCAAGTTTCTTGTAAACCACTTCAATCGTTTGATTTGCAACAGTTGGTGTTATTTCTTTTCTTTCAGCAACTTCTTTTTGAGTTGGGTCTTTAAGGATGTAACCTTTAACTATTGGTGATGATACTTTATCAAATGTACTATCTCCACCAACTGCTTTCCATTCTCCATAAGTAATCTCACCTGTTACTACGTTAATCTTAGCTTCACGTGTAAATGTAACTTTGTCTGTTGATGGTTCAGAAACTTTATTTCCAGCCTCGTCAACATAGTTGATTGTACGTGTAACTTCTTTTTCTAAGTCAGATTTTGCTAGTCCTGTTTCTGGCCATTTTGGTCCTTCTGGTTTATCTGGATCTACTGGATCATTTGGATTTTTCGGCTCTGTTACTGTCACAACTTTTTCATGTACTTTCAATCTGAATACTTGTGTTGGATCTCCATCTGTTGGATCTTTTTCCTTATCAAATTTTTGATTATTTAATAAGTCTTTATTCTCAACTATATATCCACGTTTTTCTAAGTCTGCAATCTTAGCCGTTACTGAATCTGCTGGAATTGGTTCACCTGTTTTACCTGAAAGCTCTACTTTCTCTTCAGGTAGTTCAACCTCTGTACCTGTTGTTGTATTGAATACTTTCACTACAGCTTTTTGAGGATCTTTTGAATACTCAATTGGTGTATCTTCGCCTGGTGTGTTTGGAATTGGTGGCACCTTGTATCCATTTTCTGGATTATTTGGATCAACTGGTTCTAACGGTGTTTCGCCAATCTTCGGTGTGTATCCTGGTACATATGGTATTACTGGTACATTTGGTGTATTAGGATCCGTTGGATCACCAGGTTTCGTTGGATCTGTTGGATGGTTTGGATATGGTAGTGGTGTTGGTGTTTCTACACCTGGCACTTTTGGTACCCATGATCCTAACTTAGTATAAACTACTTTTTGATCTAATCCTGTCGAATCTGCATTTGTTTCCACTTTTTCTACTGAAGCTTTGTCTGCTACATAGCCTGTTAATGTAGGTGTGTCTACTTTTGCTAATTCTTTGTCCGCACTTTCCCAATTTCCGTATGTGATTGTTCCTGTAACTGCATTATATGTTGCACTACGTTTGAAGTGGGCTGTTTGTGTTACAGTCGGTTTCGCATCCGCTATTTCTGGTTCATCCGCAGTTTCTTTCTTAACGTAAGTAATTGTACGTGTTACTTCTTTTTCTAAGTCAGATTTTGCTAATCCAGTTGCTGGCCATTTTGGTCCTTCTGGAACATTTGGATCAACCGGTGTATTTGGAGTTGGTGGTTCTGTTACTGTCACAACTTTTTCTTTTACAGTAATCGTATATTCCTGACTTGGAATTTGACCTTCTGTGTCTTCTATAGTATCAACTGTTTTATCACCACTTGTAAATGTGTCTCCAACAATCTCATATCCAGCTTTTTTAAGTGCTGTTATTCTAGTATTTACATCTGTTGAAGAGAATGTATCTCCTACATTACCAGAAAGTGTAATATCGCCATATCCTGTTAACGCTTCAGTTGCTGTCTCAGATACTTGTTTCTTGAAGTGAACGACACCTTTACCTGTAGGCGGTACAGTTCTTTCTTCATATACAAATGTGATTACTGTATTTTTCTTTGTGATACTTCCATTTAGCGTATCAGATGAAGTTTCCAATCCTCCACCAACTGATCTTAAAGCATAATATTTTCCATTAGTTGCATTAAACGACAGAACTTTTTTTGAATGCACATCATAGTCTGTACCAATCAGTACATCTTTTCTTACCAAATAGCCATTATCCGTTTTTTCTCCAGCTTTTTTAGCATCTGCATCAGTGATTGGTAAATTATTTCCATTAGTATCAACATAACGAACAGTAACATCTCCTGACATAGCTGATCTTACTTCAGACGTCTTTTTACTCTTGTCGATTTCTTCTTTTATTTTTTTCTCTTGGTCTTCAGTAATCTTACCTTGCTCTTTTAACTTGGTAAGAATACGTTTTGCTAATTCTTTAGACGGTTCTACAGTATCTTGGATGACTGAGAAATCGGCTAGAATCGGCATATTATACTGAATACGAGAACTTTGAGGGTTTACCCCAACTCTTTCATTATCAGATGGAATTACTTGTACAGTATACGATACAATATCCGTTCCTAAAGGAATGTCCGCAGTAGCGAAGTAGCCTGCTTTTCCTAGTTTGCTATATCCAGGACCCACTGCTTCCTTAATCTTAGCCGACAGCTCTTCATCAGAAATCACATTCGTACGCACAATCCCTTTATCTACTCCTAAAAATTTTGAGAAATGTTTGAATTCTTCAGAACTAGATGTAGCCCAACCATGATTAAGATTATTCGCTTTTATATTTGTATTCTCTCTATCAAAGGTTTGGGGATCAGTACCATATGTATCAGCACTTAGAGTTGCTGCTATATCTGACCCTTGAATACCAACTTCCTTGCTACCGTTTCTAGCGGCAGTATATGTGTATTTATCTGTTTCAACTTCCAGCTGATCATCGTTAACATGATAGGTAATTTTCTTAGCACCTGGTATAAGAGTAGTGAGTAATCTATATGCTCTGTCATCAGCTTTAGCTTGAGAACTACCTGAACTTAGCCAAGTTGGGGTATTAGGAGTATCTTTATCAGCATTTTTCAATAAATTATTCAAATCATTCGATAGCTTTGTAGGTGACTGTTGTGTACTTGTGAAAGTTTTCTTCCACTCTGAATCTCTTTCCTTTGATTTTCCTATACTTAAGAAGTCTTCAGTAACATTCATCACAATATCGCCTTGTTTTTTAGCTTCTTCCGTAGCTTCTTCTACAATTTGATCGTATACTTTTCGTTGCTCTGGTGTATAATCTTTTTCTCTTGTTCTTCCTAATAATGAAGTAGCTTTTACTTTCTCATTTTTAATTTTATTAAAACGGTAATTAAACTCATCTTTTAAAAATTTCAAAATGTTTGCATGTGCCGCTTCAACATTCAAACCTTTCTTATACAACTCTTCATTCTGAACGATTTCAGCTACACGAGAAATAGTTTCATCATAAACTTTTGTTTCTTCGCCCTTACTATTTTGAGCTTTAATGACTACTCGATAACTTCCTTTAGAACCGTTAATATCTGTGATGTACCCTGTCACAAAATCAACACGAACACGACTTCCGTATTTAGTAGAAAAGGCTGTGAATTTCTTCTCTATCCCATTGTAGCCAACGACACCTGGAGAATATTTATTAAATTTATCCTTTTCTAAAAACGGAAGCTTATTATAATTAGCGCCAGCCGCCTCTGCACGTTCATTCTGAGCACGTGGATCATATGTAGAATGATCCGCTACAGTATCATTACGATTGGCACGTGTACGCCCTTTAACAAGCATCAACATATAATCAAAACGACGATCTAAGGCTTGCTCATGCACATAGATGTTATCTAAGGCATCTGCCCCAAGCATACCACCTTGTTCAATTATCGGAATCCCATTCTCAGTTTGTCCAACTTTATGCCAACCTGTGAAGTAACCTTGTGCGTTCTTTCTACCGATAGCGAACTTACCTTTGTTTCCATCTTCATCAATGGCATGCCAACCACCAAAGTCATGAAGTTCTCTAATTTCACCCGGTTGAAGAGGTACACCCTCTGGATTCTCAGGAGTCTTATCAAAACGAAGTTCGTTTCCCAGAGTATCCATGTTCCTCAAGTATGAACGCTCGTTATTTTGGAAGTCATCCGGCATATTTTGGATAATCTTCCACATTTCTTCAACTGTTGCAGTATGATCAGGATCATCGAAACTCAAGTGAGCATTTGGATCATGTGCTCCAGGCTCTTCTCCTTTTGGTATATTTACCCCTGGTTGATCTGGTTGTACTGTAGCCCCCTTACGTCCGGTTAAAGCAGAATTTAATGCTTCGTTATTTCCAGTTGAAGACCCGTCAGGTGTCTCAGTTCCAGTAGAAGTATTAGAAGTTCCGCCAGCAGGAGCATCTCCTACTTCTCTTCTTACACGGCGACCTCTAGTATTAGCAGACGTAGACGCTTCTGTCGGCTGCGCTACATTATTGATTTCTTTATTTTCTACTGGTTTCGTATTATTAGTTGCTAAAGTTTCTTTATTTTCTTTCTCTTTAGGTGTTGTTGACTCTGTTGATTTTCCAGAAGCATCTGGATTTTGAGCAGGCTCCGCCCCATAGCTAGACGAAGTCAGACTGTTAGGTTGGCTTGTCTCCGGTTCTGGAGACGGACTAGAGTGACTTGCCCCTCCATCAGTAGTAGTATTCGTTTCAGCGTGTACCACACCTGCCCCCATGGCAAGGTATAAAGCACCTATGACGACACTAGCTGCACCGACACTTACTTTTCGAATACTATATTTTAGTTGTTTATCAAATTTACCCATTTTAGACTCCATTTATAAAATAGCAGACATATTTATACATATCTGCATAAAATAATCTGATTTTATTATACATCAAGTTAATCTATTTAACAAGTAAAAAAGAATATTGTAAAAATAATTTTATTAAATTGGAAACTATGAAAAAACATTGAAAATTCAATGTATTTCCCTATTTTTTAAAAAAATTAATAAAGGATTGATATAAACAAAAACAACATAAATAGATGTTAACATTTGTTTTAAATATATATATTTATTAGTTTCATGTGAAATAGAAATTGTATTTTAAAAGTAAAAAAGTATAAGAAATAATCCTACCCTGGTTATCCAAGGTAGGATTTGTTCATATAAGTAGTCGTTCTAAAAATGGTTTGAGGCAGTTGAGGAGAATTCCTTCTATCCAGCTTTCCTGTGCTGAGGAGAGATGATCTGTCTGGAGACTTTCTTTTAGAAAATCTCGAACTTGTTCTGGTGCGATTTCAAACTCAAAGGCTTTCATTTTATAGAAAAAGTCGAGCAGATGGTCTGACAGATATTCAGTTGAAAAGGGCACTTCTCCACTTTTTCGATATTCTAATAAGAGTCGAGCAAAGCGGGATTTTTCGTCAGGAAGCTCACGAAAATAGGAATTGAGGAGCCAGGTCTGCTTCTGCTTTCTTTCAATTGGATCCTGACTAGCAATTCGTTGGTCTTTTTCCAGCTCTTTTTGGTATTGTTTGGCCTTGACAGCCCGTTCTGTTCGATTTTTACCAAAAAGAATTTTTTCCCACTTGCGTTCTTCTTGAGTCAAGGTCTCCGTAAAGCCAAAGTAATCTTGATAGACCCGCTCTGCTGGTCCCATGGCTAGAACCAGATTGTCTGCATATTGTTTGGCGATTTTATCCCTCTTCTTGCGCTCTTTCTCTGCCTGGATACGGAGTTCTTGTTCGTAGTCAATTTTCTCCTTACCTAGCTTGACAAGGTAGAGTTGGTCATCTGATTTTCCAAGTAAAAAGGGTTTGATACATTTTTCAAGAACTTCCTCCATCCGAGCTTTCTTCTTGGGTTCTGCCTTGGTCCAACTTCCTCCTTGAAAGACTTCTAGGAAGAGCTGATAGTCTTTCTCAGGTGAGAACTGATTGCCACGATTAGACTTGAAAACACCTTTTTCCCAGAGCCATTTTAGAAGTCGCTCGTCAAAGTCACTTTTATTGACCTTGATTTTTTCCTTTTTCTTAGCTTTTCTGGTCAGATTTTCGACCTTTCTGAGTAATTTTTCTTCCTCTTCTAGTTGCTGGTCAAGGGTCAATCGATGAAAGTGTCTGACGCAGTCGCTGCCTATAGGAAATAGTCGTTGACCTGTCACTCCGTTAAAGAGTTCGTAGGCGTATTTGATAGCATTTCCACAGACACAATTGCTACGGCCGATATCGTTAAAAATCAAGGAAACTTCATTCCATTCCTTGGTAGCTTGTTCCCAAGTATCAGCTTTTGAAGCCTGTAACACCGCATCATGCAGGGATTTTCTAACTGGAAGTGTCATGAGGTCCCCTTTCTAGATTATACTTTTACAACTTGAACCTCGTCTTTACCGAGTAAAATCAAGTATTTTTCAATATTTTCAATCGAATAGGATCGAGATAAAGCTTCTCCGTATAGGGCTAACTGACCATGATAGCGAGCAATGAGTTGACTTGGCTCATCATAGCGGTCTGTCTTATAGTCGAACAGAATGATTTTATCTTCGTAAAGTAGATAGCCATCAAGGATACCACGGACAACAAAGTCTTCCTGACTCTTTTGGTCTCGTTTGAGCATAGAGAAAGGTTGTTCGCGATAAAGATGGTTGGTATTAGCAAGAATTTCCTGACCGAGTGCTGTGTTAAAGAATGCAAGAATTTTCGAAAGATTGATCTTGTCCCTAACAGCTGGGCTGGTTTGAACCTGTTGGAGAGTTTCTGTTAGGCTAGCAAGCGTTGGTCTCTGAGTGAGGTCCATTCTCTGCATCAGTTCGTGGGTAGCACTACCAATTTCAGCTCCAGTTACCTTTTCTTTGGTTGAAAAATCTGGTAAATCAAAGCTAATTTTCTTGTCTACTGACTGTCCTTGACCAGCAATCTCAACACCTTCCATATCCATAACGGGTTCGTAGAATTTCTTGATTTGACTTGGAGTTTGAACACTTGGCAATTCAATAGCTGCGCGGTGAAGAGTATTATAGACTTCCACTTCTTTCAGCATTTCCAGAGTTTCTTTAATGGTTTCTGACTGACGATTGTCTGCTTGGGAGCTATCTTGGAGAGGACTTTTGTTTTCCAACTGACCGATAGCTTCTCTAGTCAGCTGATCTTCACCAACAAAACGATAGCTAAAGTTGAGATGATCCTTGGCAAATACTTTACTGATAGCCCAAATCCAATCTTGGAAATTCTTGGCTTGAAGTCTAGTGTTGCTGTTTAGTTTTCCATTTTTAGCTGCTGGGTATTCCTTGGCTTCCAACTTTTCACGAGAACCTTTACCGACAAGATAGAGCTTTTTCTCAGCCCGCGTCATAGCAACATAAAGCAGACGCATTTGCTCTGAATAGCTTGCCAGCTGTAATTCTTCTTCGTTCTGCCTATGGGTCAGGCTAGGAATGGAGAGTTTTATGGTTTTAGGATAGTGATCTTCCACTGCTCCTGTCTCCATTTTGGCAATATATTTGACACCAAGACCATTCTGACGACTGAGAATGACTTCTGACATAGAGTCTTGCTTGTTGAAATCTTGATCCATATTGAGAATAAAGACGTAAGGAAACTCTAGCCCTTTACTCTTGTGGATAGTCATGAGCTCTACTGCATCTTTTGGCGGTGCGACGGCCACGCTTGCAAGATCGTGCTGGACTTCTAAGACTTGGTTAATCATACCAATAAAACGTGACAAGCCTTTGAAGTTGCTCTTTTCAAATTGATCAGCACGCAGTGCTAGGGCATAGAGATTGGCCTGTCTAGCAGGTCCATTTGGCAAAGACCCAACATAATCGTAGTAAAAACGATCATTGTAAATCCTCCAAATCAAGTCATAGAGGGAGTGCGTTTTGGCATACAGACGCCAAGAATCCAAGATATTCATGAATTGATTTAGTTTTTCAGCTAGAGCTGTGTGAATCAAGTTTCTATGGCTGCTTACCTGTTTTTGAGCATTGACCAGTTTCTCATAGAGATTTTCTTGGATTTTATCCTCTGCTTTTTGAAGAGCTAAACGTGCTAACTCGTCCTCGTCAAAACCAAACATTGGAGACTTCATAAGGGCAACCAAGGCGTAGTCTTGCAGGGGATTGTGAATGACACGAAGGGTGTCCAGCATGACTTGTACTTCTAAGGATTGGAGATAATTGTTTTGCTCGCCGTCAGTTTTGACAGGAATCCCGTACTCAGACAGGGCGAGAAGAATCTGGTCGTTACGACTGCGACTGGAGGTCAGAAGGGCGATTTCTTTAAAGGAAACACCTTGTTCCTTATAGAGTTTAAGGATTTCCTTGATAACTAAGCGCATTTCACCTGTTAGTTTCGTTTCTGTTTGACTCTCTTCTTCCTCACTTGTGTCGTCCTTGTCGTAGAGGAGAAATTCTGCCTTATTGTCTGGATTGGGAGTCAGTTTGGTATTGGCAAAAACAAGCTGGTGCATGTTATCATAGTTGATTTCGCCGACCTCTTGGTCCATGAGGCGTTCAAAGACATCATTGGTTGCTGACAGCACTTCTGAACTACTACGGAAATTTTCCTTGAGGAGAATGAGTTTGCCTTCTTGGGGATTTTGCGCATAGCGTTGGAATTTCTCATTGAAAATCTGCGGGTCTGCTTGACGAAATCGGTAGATGGACTGCTTGATATCTCCCACCATAAAGCGATTGTGGCCATTAGATAGCAATTCCAGCATCCGTTCTTGAATATGGTTGGTATCCTGATACTCGTCTACCATGACTTCATGGAAACGTTCCTGATAAGCCTCACGGACTTGCGGGAAATTCTCTAAAATCTCAATGGTGTAATGGCTGATATCAGCGAATTCAAAGGCATTTTCCTGACGTTTACGCTGACGATAAGCTTCTACAAAATCACTCATGAAGGCTTGGAAGGTTTTAGCTAATTCCCATGTGTCTCCATGATAACGTTCTTGATAGTCGAGAATGGTTATCTGGTCTGACAGTTGTCCAAGTTTAGCAAACTGGGTCTTTCTCTCTTCGTTGTAGGCATCGGCCAGTGGCTTCAAATCAGCCTTACGACTGGCATTAGTCAGAGCCCGACCGTTTTTCTCTTTCGAAATGGCGACAACACGCGCAAGCACTGCCTGATAAGCCTGACTATCGGACTCCTGATTTAAGGAGCCAATTTCATCCAGAATCAACTGAACATTTTCTAAATAAGCTGCCTTGGGAAACTCCTTGGCATCATTATCCAGATGATAACGGAAAAAGTTTTCCAAATCCCAAAGGGCTTGCTGGATTTGCTCAGTTAGTTTTTCTTTTTCATTCGTAAAATCAGCCTCTTCAAAACCTTTGAGGAAAGATTCACTCAGCCACTTTTGAGGATTACTGGTGGATTGGAGGAAGTCATAGATTTTGTAAACTTGCTGGCGCAGACCACGTTCATCCTTGCCTCGCCCAGCAAAGTTTTTCAGCAAATGACTAAAGGTCTCTTTCTGTTTGCTTTGGTAATGGGCTTCAAATACCTCATGAAAGACTTCGTTTTTTAGAAGGAGTTGCTCGCTTTGATTTTGTAAAATACGGAAATTAGGCGCAATATCAATCAGATAGCCATGTTTGCCAAGGAATTTTTGTGTGAAGGAATCCATGGTTCCGATGGCTGCGTTAGGTAGGTCTGCCAACTGACGACCCAAGTGTTGTTTGAGGTCAACGTCATCGCTTTCTTGGATTTGTTGGCTGATTTTTTTCTCCAAACGTTCCTTAAGCTCTGTGGCAGCCTTAACTGTAAAGGTTGAGATAAAGAGTTGAGAAATTTCCACACCACGCGCTAACTGGTCCAGAATACGCTCGGCCATGACAAAAGTCTTCCCAGAACCAGCCGACGCTGAAACGAGGATATTTTGACCAGAAGTGTAGATGGCTTCAATTTGCTCGGCAGTTTTCTTCTGTTCCTTGCTCGAGTGCGCCTCTGCATCTTGCAGTTTTTGAATTTCCTCATCAGTTAAAAAGGGAATGGGCTTCATCGATTCAACTCCTCTCTTATTTTTTCAAACCAAGCTTGCTTGAGTTTTTCTCCGACCAGACGCTTGCTGTCAGCTAAGTCCAATTTTTCTAGGAAACGGGCTTGGTCCAAGTGGTAATTGGCTTCAAATCCAGTAATGGCTTGGTGTTGCTGAACATACGGTGCAATACTTCTGCCATTTTCAGTATAAGGATTAATGGCGAACTGGCCTTCTAAAATCTTCTCAGCCGCTTTCTTGTAAAGATGGGCATTGTAGTCCAGTAGGAGCTGGAATTCCTCATCCGTCAGCTGATTGGCCTTGTTTTTATTGTAAAATTCGCCCAAATGACTGCTTTCTTTTTCTAAAAAGAGGCCTTGGTATTTCATTGACTTGCTAGCTTCTACTATTGCACCTGCCAGACTTTTAACGACCATCAGAGATTGGACAGGCTCAGCCATTTCCAAGTACATGGCACCAAAAAAGTTCTGCTCCCCTTCCTTTTTAAGGGCAGCTAAATAGGTTGGCAGTTGGGAATTAAGCCCATTAAAGAAATGAGGAAACTGGAACTGAGTCATACTGGATTTGTAGTCTACCACTCCTATCGCCCCATCAGCTTTCAAACGATCAATCCGGTCCACCTTACCTCGTACAAAGACACTGCGACCATTGTCCAATTGAATAAAGGATTGCTCTTTCCCACCGAAATTTGCCTCTTCTTTGATGGTTTCGATGGCTGGATTATGGCGGAGAATGTGACCAGTCGTGCGAGCTACATCGAGCAGAACTTCCTTGGTAAACTGGGCTTCCAAACTTTCTTGATAAATGGCTTCAAATTCCCGTTCTTGACTGGTTTCTTGGATAGCCTGTTCCAAACGTTGATCAAAAGAATCTTCGTCAGGTAACTGCAAGGCCCGCTCAAAGATACGGTGTAAGAAATTCCCATGACTACGAGCATCTGGATGTAGGCGCAATTCCTCCTGCAAGCCTAACACGTAGCGGAGGAAATAACTGTATTGGTTCCGGTAAAACTCCGTCAAACCAGATGTAGACAGGTAAAATTCCTGTTCAGCAGGATAGAGAGCTTGTAAGGTATCCTTAGCCAACTGCTTACTGCTTGGACTGGTTGGGAGGGCAGGATTTTCCAAACCTTGCTGGTCTAGTTTTTTACCCATCACACGCGCCAGAACCTTGACAAAGGTCAAATCTTGCTCCCTATCACTCGGCTCGCCCTGCTGGTGATAGGCAACCAGACTGGACAAAAGACTGTGATATGAGCCCATATCTTCCTTAGACAGCCCTTTGTGATTCATCCTCTTCTCTTTCCGACTAAATCCAAAATGGACCAGCTCTTGAAGATAGGCAGATTCCTTACTTTCACTTTCATTAAAAAGGCTTGGAGCCGACAAGATTAACTCTTTACGAGCAGAATTAACCAAGGAAAGCATAGTATAGCGATTTTTCTTGAGGTTTTCACTGCTGGCAATCAGCAATTGTGCCCCTTCCTCTGTCGCTTGGTTTAAGCTTTGTCTTTCTTCATCTGTCAAAAGACTGGTGTTTTGCGCTATTTTTGGTAAATTGTCCTGAGTCAGCCCAATGGCATAGACAAAGTCAGTAGTCAGAGGAGCAATCAAATCATAGCTCTGAACCAGAACTGTGTCTACTGTTGCTGGAATGGTGCGATATTGAGATAGGCTCATTCCAGAATGAAGCAAGGCTAGGAAGTCCTCTAGATTAACTTGTGAACCAGCAAAAACGGTCGCAAATTGTTCTAAAACATGACAGAATGCCTTCCAAACTTCAGTCTGTCTTTCCTGCTCTACAGCTTCCATAGTGGCTGTCAAATCTTGTAACTGCTTGGTCACTGAACTTTCTTTTAGAAAGCTATTCCATTTTTGTAGGAGATTTTCAGCCTTTTGTTTTCGACTGGCAAAGAGGGTTTCAAGAGGTGTTAAAATACGCAGACGAAGAGCATTTAAACGTTCCAGATTAAATTTTCCATGGTGGGATTTGGTAAAGGTTTGCTGAAAGGCTGGCAAGCCATTGATACCAAGATAGCGGATATATTGCTCAAAAGCATCAATATCAGTTTGACTAAGGTCGGTATATAGACCTGTTCTAAGAAGGTTTATCAAATCTTCCTGACGGAAACGATAACGTTTTAAAGCCAAAATAGACTCAACAAACTGTGTCAAGGGATGATGCGCCATGGATTCGCTTCTACCTAGATAAAAAGGAATCTGATACTGGTCAAAAATCGTTTTTAGAGATAACTGATAAGAAGCTACATCCCCCAAGAGAATACGAAGATGCTTGTAACTCAGATTTGAGTTCTCGTGTAATTTCTGACGAATGCTACGGGCTACCAACTCTAACTCTTCCTTTTGTGTCAAGCAAGACCAGATTTGTAAGTTTTCACGATCCTTCTCATCGACATCTAAAGCGAGTTCTGAAAAGTCATAAGAAGACTCCAACAAACGAGAGGCCTTGTCAAAACTATCCATCTTCTCATGAGTTTGAGAATAGTCCTGAGCAGGCGTTTGGTATTTAGAGGCCAGATGATGGAGAAACTCCACACTGGCTTGATAGAGATTGCCTTCAGCGAATGGACTGGTATAAGCTTTCTTACTAGCATAAGCCCCAATAACAATCTCAACTCCCTTGCCATGAAGTAAGTCCACAATCCACTCTTCCTCAGCAGAAAAACGGGTAAATCCATCAATAACCAAGGCGATTTGAGTAAAATCACTACTAACTTTGTCATTCTCAATAGCCTCAATCAAATGGGACAACTGACTTCCTTGAGCCAACTGGCCTTGATTGAGATAGGCCGTTACTTTCTCAAAAATCAAGAGTAAGTCTGCTCGCTTGTCCTCATCCGTCAAACTCTCCAAGTCCAAAAAACTCATCTGAGCCTTGGTCATCTCGTGGTAAAGTTCAATCAACTGCTGGATAAATTGAGGATCCTGCTTGATAGCTCCATAAACACGTAAATCCTTAGGATCAAGTTCGGCAAGGCATTTATAAAAAGCCATCCCAAGCCCAATGTCATCTAGACTGGTTTTAGCAGGCAAATCATTCAAGACCAGATAACGAGCCATTTGAGCAAAGCGCGTGACGGTAATCGCAAAAGAAGCCTGCTGGGACAAGCATTGCAGCACGGCGCGTTCTTTTTCAAAAGAAAGGGAGTTGGGAGCGATATAGAAGATCCGCTTGCCAGCAGCAACTAGCTCCTCTGCCTCTCTAGTTAGAATTTCTGTCAAAGAAGTCCGAATATCAGTATAAAGTAATTTCATCTCTGCCTCGTTGGAATTTTTCATTACCTTTTATTATACCATGATTAGCCCGAAGATTCCTCCTCCTTTTCTCCAAAATATGCTATAATAATACCAAACGTAACTTCTCAAAGTAACTTCCATCTCTCTCCCAAAACTGGAAGTTAGTCTCAGACGATGAATTATGCTAGAATTAAGTCTGAGACTTTTCGTGAGGAGGCACCTCATGACGAAAAAACAAAAACATCTCACTCTAGAAGACCGTATTGACATCCAAACTGGAATCAGCCAACAGGAGACTTTCCGTTCCATCGCTGAGAAGATGGGGAAAGACCCGTCAACGATTTCAAAGGAAATCAAGCGCAATCGCATCATGCATCCAACATCCGTCAAATCTGATTGCACGGATTGCCCTCTTCTCAAAAAAGCTCCTTATGTCTGTAACAACTGTCCAAAAAAGAGGACGGATTGTGGGTTTAACCGCTATCTTTACTACGCGAAAAAGGCACAGGAGCAGTACGAGACTATGTTGAGGGAATCCAGACAGGGAATTCCCCTAAACAAGGAAAGTTTTTATCAGATGGACAAGGTCTTAACCCAAGGCATCCAGAAGAAACAAAGCATCTACCATATCATTCAGACACATAACCTACCTGTGTCGAAAGCTACGGTGTATCGGCATGCCAAGCTGGGCTATCTGACAGCCAAGCCCATTGATTTCCCTCGGATGGTCACGTTCAAGGAACGCAGAAAATCCAGAAAAGTAGCTATTCCTAAAGAGCTGAAAATTGGGCGGACCTATCAAGATTTCCAAGAGTTACGAGAAACAGATGATTTCTTCAAATGGTTGGAAATGGACACGGTCATCGGCAGACCTGGTGGAAAGCTACTGCTCACCTTCAACGTTTCCTTCTGCAACTTCCTCTTCGCCCTGCTTTTGAACAACAAGACCGCTCTGGAGGTCGCCACTAAATTCGCAGCTTTGAAAGAAAGAGTCATGGACGGAGGGTGTGCGTTCCATCAGCTGTTCCCTGTCATTCTCACAGACAACGGATCTGAGTTCGCCTATGTGGAGGAGCTTGAGCGAGACATTGATGGGAAGTCTCACCTCTACTTCTGCGACCCTAGCCGTCCTGACCAGAAGGGGCGGATTGAGAAGAACCATACGGTTTTGCGAGCCATTCTTCCCAAGGGCACTTCCTTTGACCAGCTGACTCAGAAAGACGTCAATCTAGTCATTTCCCATGTCAATTCCTTGAAACGAGAAGAGTTTCAAGGAAAATCTGCTTACGACATCTTCACCTTCACCTTTGGCGAGGACATCGCTGCTCTTCTGGGTTGCCAATTTGTCAAACCAGAAGACACACACCTATCACCTGATTTATTGAAATAAAGGGAATTTTCCCCTCTAACTACACATCTTATCACCATCGAAAAGTCTCACACTAAACGCTAGCAACTGGAATTTACTCTAAGACGACTCTGTTTTAGGGCTATTTGTCGTGCACTTTTTTCTGAGTCTTTTCGCTTTTGAACCCTTATATATCAAGAAAAAGAAAACCAGTGGAAGTTAGTCTAAGACGGATTTCCACTGATTTCACGCGTTTTTCTCATACTAAAAGCTAGGTTGTGGGAAACTGGAAGTTAGTTTTAGAAGTTACCTAATAATACCAAAAGATAAAGAAGGAAAACCTATGATTAAACTACTAGCCTTGGATATGGACGGAACCCTCCTCAATGAAGCCAAGGAAATCCCACAAGCTCACATTACTGCCATTCACCAAGCTATTGAAAAAGGTGTTAAATTAGTACTTTGTACTGGTCGCCCGCTTTTCGGTGTTCTCCCCTACTACAAAAAACTGGGACTCGACCTCCAGAATGAGTATGTCATTGTTAACAACGGTTGTTCAACTCACCAGACAAGTGACTGGGGACTAGTTGACTGGCAAGAACTTAGTCCAGCTGACATCGATTACCTCTATGATCTAGCTGAAAAGAGTGAGGTTCAGTTGACACTTTTTGACGAGACACACTATTTTGTTCTCGGTGGCAAGCCCAATCAAGTCATCCAAAATGATGCCGACCTAGTCTTTTCAGACCTGACAGAAATTTCTCTTGAGGAAGCAACTAGTGGCAAGTATCGTATGTTCCAAGGTATGTTTTTAGGGACAGAGAGCCAAACGGACGATTTTGAGAAGCGTTTTGCTGAAGAACTCTGTCAACGATTCAGTGGCGTTCGTTCGCAGCCTGTCATTTATGAAGCTATGCCGCTTGGAACAACAAAGGCCACTGCTCTTTCACGACTAGCAGAGATTTTGAAGATTGATTCCTCAGAAATTATGGCTATGGGCGATGCCAATAATGATATCGAAATGCTCCAGTTTGCAGGACTGGGCATTGCTATGGGAAATGCCAGTGATTATGTCAAATCCCTAGCTAATGACGTTACAGCCAGCAACGAAGAAGACGGCGTCGCGCGTGCTATTGAGAAATATATTTTATAATTAAGAAGCCCAGTTCATATCAACTGGGTTTTGATATTTAAGAATTCCTAAAACTTTAGAAACTCTTTAGAAATCCTTGAGCTTTCTTTGATTTCTATGCTTTATACTAAAGTTATTAAAATAAATCAAAAGGAGAGAATCATGAAAACAGTACTTGACATTCATGGATTGTCCAAAAACTTTGACAAACAAGCTATCCTTCAGGATCTTCATCTAACGATAAGAGAGGGAGATATTTATGGACTTATCGGTAAGAACGGAGCTGGGAAGACCACCTTAATAAAAATTATTACACAACTACTCTTTGCGGATAAAGGAACAGTTTCCCTCTTTTCTAGTAAATCGGAAAATGAGTCGACCAAGGCTCTATCTCGAGTAGGTTCAGTGATAGAATCACCCGTAGCACATAATCACTTAACAGCTTATCAAAATCTGAAATATTACTGTATGATTCGTCATATTCCAAATGCTGATCAAGTCATTCGAGAAATACTAGACTATGTAGGTTTGTCAGATACAGGTAAGAAAGTCTTTCGTGATTTCTCGTTAGGAATGAAACAAAGACTTGGTATTGCCATTGCCCTCCTATCCAAACCAGACTTCCTGATCCTAGATGAACCTATCAACGGTCTCGACCCAATCGGTATCAAAGAATTTCGTCTGATGATTCAACGACTCAATCAAGAAAAAGGAATCACCATTCTCATCTCTAGCCATATCTTGTCAGAACTCTATCTTCTAGCCAATCGCTTTGGTATTTTAGATCAAGGCAAGATTATACGTGAAATCAGCAAAGCTGAATTTGAAACACTAAGTGAGGATTATATTGTTCTTAAGACATCTGATAAAGAGAAAGCTTGTCAAGTATTGAAAGAACAAATCCAGCTCCAGTTTAAGGTTGTTAATCCTGAGAATGAAATCCACATCTTTGGTCAGGAACAAGATGTCAAACAGATTCTCAAGGAATTAACTTTGGCAGATGTTGCCATTGACGAGATTTACTATGCCCGTCAAAACCTAGAAGAATACTTCACTCAATTGGTCCAATAGGAGGAAAATCATGATACATACCATTCAAGCAGACTTTTACCGTCTTTTCCGTTCCAAAGGATTCTGGATTACAGAATTTATTCTCTTTACTCTCATGCTAATGGGAGCAAGTATAGGAGCCACGGGCCATCTGATGGCAATCCAGACAGAAGAACCAGAAATTCCAACCCATGGCTGGGACGGTGTACAAGCCCTGATTAACGCATCTAGTCAAGGTTCAAATCTCGTTTTTCTCTGTATTGTTCTAACTTGCCTCGTTCTCGGTGTTGATTTAATCGGAAAGCTCTATAAAAATAGTTTGACAGTAGGGGTTTCTCGTACAGAGTTTTTCCTTGCCAAAGCCTTTGTAGTGGCTTGTATTGCACTCTTGCAACTTATCATCAGCCTTGTGATTGCCTTTATTCCAGCAACTATCTTAAATGGATTTGGAACTATGCCTGATGGCTTTATTGGCAATCTACTGATAACCATTTCCCTTCAATTCCTTTGCCTCCTTGCTTGGCTTTCCATTGTTTCCTTTATCCTCTATGTTAGTCATTCTTATCTTGCAGTATTTATTGGTTATTTTGTCAGCTCTATCTTACTTTCTATGCCAATGCTCATCTTCCCAAGTATCAAAATTTTGCCATATTTATCATTGCAGTTTTTCTATGCCATGACTGCTAATAGTGAATCCATTTTCTATACACTTATAGTTACCTTAGCTGTTATTGTAATCTTTAATCTAAGTGGACTGGCAGTTTTCAAAAAGAAAAGTTTATAAAAAATGACCTCCTCTAGCCTACAGAGGAGGTTTCTTTTCGTTAAAAGTAAATGAAAACCGACAACCATTGCTCATCTGTGCTTAGTTTCATCTCTGCACCGAGAAGATGACATAATTCCTCAGTGATATAAAGGCCTAAACCAGAGGATTCTTCGGTGTCTGATAGATTTTCAGAATAAAAACGGTTGCTGAGATTTTCTATTCTTTTGATGGGCTGTTTAACAAGGTTTGCAATTTCTAAGACAAGCTGTTCCTTTTCCTTTCTCAAAGATAGCCGCGCTTCTTCCTTGCCATGCTTGAGGACATTTCCGAGCAAATTTTGTAAAATTCGATCCAGCAAGTCTTCATCAGTCCTCATTTTCAGACCAGCTTCAACCTTAAAATCAAGCGTGATATTTGCAGCCTGAAAAACATCATAATAAGCTAGAGTCTTTTTGGTGATAAAAGCTGAAAGATCCACTTCTTCCAGTTTCGGTTTGACAGCCCCTTCCATCAAACGACGATATTCTAGGAGAGCTTCCAAACGTTTGGAAACTAAATCAAGATGCTTGGCTATTTTTTGTAAGGTTTCTGCTTTGTCTTCAGGAGACTTTATCAATTGTTGGGTGTAGCCTGAAGCGATAGTCAAAGGCGTCCGAATATCATGGGCGATATTGCTGATGGCCATATCCAGAGTCTGCTTTTCCCTTTTCATAACCAATCGAGATTGTTCCACTTCCTGAAATAGATTTTCAATCTGCTGATAGAGATGTAAAAAATGTTTGGAAAAAATGCTTACTCCGACTCTTTTCATACTACCCGAAAGAATCTTGTCTTCAATCTGTTGACTCAAGTTTTTAAGTGCTAGATGGTAGCGAATCAATGTAATCGATAAAATGATTAGGAGTATCAGTAGGACAACGATTAAGATGTAGGTCATTGCTTGTCTCCTTTTAATCTTACCCCAACGCCCCAGATGGTTTCAATATATTCTTGATTTGGGTCAAGCTGGTTTAATTTTTTACGAAGATTACTCAAATGCGTATTGAGAGTATTATCTCCAGGTAGGTAGCTATCCTCCCAGACCAATTCATAAAGTTCTTCCTTGGTGAAAATTTTCTTTGGATATTTAAGGAGAGTTTGGAGAATCAAGCATTCTTTCTTGGCAAGGCGAATCGTTTCCTGACTATTTTTGATTTCAAAACTTTCTGCATCAAACTGGATATTTTTCAAGTTTTGTGGCAGATTTTCAGTTTTTTCTATTTCCATAGGCTGTTTTTCTACGCTTTGACGTAATTGAACAGTAACTCTGGCAAAGACTTCGTCCAAATCAAAAGGTTTGACTATGTAATCATTGGCACCATCTAAGAGATATTGACTGATTAGCTTCTTATCGCTCAAAGCCGTTAGCATAATGACTGGAATTTGACTTTGTTCCCTGATAGCTTTTAAAACCTGATCTCCATTTTTTCCAGGAAGCATGATATCTAGTAAAACGAGGTCAATCCCCCCTTGGTCAAAACGCATGATTCCTTCTGTACCAGAAAAGGCTTGAATCACCTCATGCTCCTCAGTGAGAAGTGTTCGCAAAATATCTTGAATGTCACTATTATCTTCAATAACCAATATCCTAGCCATAAATACCAACCTTTCTGCAACTATTATAGCATGTTTTATTGATAAAGCTTAAACAGAAAAGCTTTGTCCTCTTTTTCATTAAAATCGTGCAACTTTTTTCAGATACTTTTAAAAGATTGATTTCCCTATATTTTTCCTTTATACTGGATAAAAAGGAGAATAGTATGTCAGAAACAAATCACGAAATTGATTCAAATTTTGCAGGTCGTTTAAATATCCTGCGTGCGGGTGTTCTTGGTGCTAATGATGGAATTATTTCCATTGCTGGTGTGGTTATCGGGGTTGCCAGTGCTACCAGCAATATCTGGATTATCTTTTTATCAGGATTTGCAGCTATCTTAGCTGGTGCCTTTTCAATGGCTGGTGGAGAATATGTGTCCGTTTCAACTCAAAAAGATACCGAGGAAGCAGCCGTTGCACGTGAGCAAGTCTTGCTAGACCAAGATATGGAATTAGCCAAAAAGTCTCTCTATGCTGCCTATATTCAAAATGGCGAGTGTGAAACATCAGCCCAACTGCTCACCAACAAAGCCTTTTTAAATAATCCGCTCAAGGCTTTGGTAGAGGAAAAATACGGTATTGAGTATGAAGAATTTACCAACCCTTGGCATGCTGCCATCTCTAGCTTTATTTCCTTTTTCCTTGGTAGCTTACCACCAATGCTTTCAATTACCATTTTCCCAAGTGAATACCGCATCCCTGCTACTGTCCTTATCGTCGGTGTGGCCCTTCTTCTCACTGGTTACACTAGTGCCAGACTTGGAAAAGCCCCAACCAAAACAGCTATGATTCGGAACCTTGCTATTGGTCTCTTAACTATGGGAGTTACCTTTCTGCTAGGACAACTTTTCAGCATTTAATACTCTTCGAAAATCTCTTCAAACCACGTCAGCTTCGCCTTGCCGTATATATGGTTACTGACTTCGTCAGTTCTATCTGCAACCTCAAAACAGTGTTTTGAGCTGACTTCGTCAGTTCTATCTGCAACCTCAAAGCAGTGCTTTGAGCAACCTGCGGCTAGCTTCCTAGTTTGCTTTTTGATTTTCATTGAGTATAAAATACAAGAAATACCTCGATTTTGAAGTCGAGGTATCTTTTTTACATTTGTACAATCTTTCGATAGCTTCTTGAAGTAATCATGAAAATCAGCACATAGGCGATGAGGAAGATAGCGCAGATAGACAAGGTCACAATCAACATCATAGTCGTATCCAGTACACCAATCACTTTTAAAATTAGACTAAGCATATGGTAGGCAAAGGCTAAATGTATGAAGGCAAAAAGCAAAGGAAGGAAGAAAACAGTTAAAACCTGTTTGTTGATGGTTTGCTTGATTTGCTTTTGATCTAAACCAACTTTCTGCAAGATAATAAAGCGTTCACGGTCTTCATAGCCTTCAGAAATTTGTTTGTAGTAGATGACCAGAACGGTTCCGACCATAAAGATAATGGATAGGAAAATACCAATAAAGAAGACACCACCAAAGAGGACACTCATTTGAGCACTAGCATCTGCTAGAGTGCTACCATACACATAGTTACCTTCAGTGTTTAATTGAGCATTAAACTGGTTGAGGTATTTTTCATACTCCTCAGCGACCTTGAGTTGCTCTTCTTCACTGATACTTACATTCATACCACCGTAAAACTGATTATAGATATCAGAATCTGGGAATTGGTCCAAAAAGGCTTGTAAATTAGGTACAACAAGGTAATTGTAATCAGAAGTCAAAATATTAAACTGATTTGGGACATGGTTTACAATGAAATCTTTAGTAAATTCTTCTTTGACAGAAAATTGATGATCGTTTAGAGTTAGAGCTTTCTGTTCTTTAACTCCCTCATTCTTTGCAAAGAGTCCGACCTCATTTCCTGATAGAGAAAGTTTTTGACCAGTCATAGTTTCATAATCTTTTTGGTCAAATACCATAAAAACTGTTTTGACTTGGACACGGTTTTGTCCTTTTTCAAAAATGGTTAACTTGCTACCTTCTTGGTTTGCAACACCAAAGTAAGCGTAACGAAGAACTTCTTTCTCTTTAATCTTATAACCTTTATCACTTGCAAACTGGCTCAAGAGTTTGTCCAAGTCTTCTTTTTCAACATTTTGTCCAGTAATGCCAAAGTCATGCGGATTCATCACTTTTTTAAAGGATTCTGAAGCATTGAAAATGCTTGTCGCTGCTGACATGGTTACCAAAACCATTGTTGACAAAATAGCGATAGTTGCTAGACCAACCGCATTTTTCTTCATACGGAAAATCAAGTTAGAGACTGAGATAAGGTTATTTGGTTGGTAATAGTATTTCTTATTTTTCTTTAAGATTTGAAGGAAAACGGTAATCCCTGCATTGAACAAAAGATAGGTACCAAAGATAACCAGCAAAACAGCTAGGAAGAAAGTTGTTAGGGCTGTGAGAGGATCTTTTACCGTAAGGGCAAGATAATATCCAATCCCTAAACTTATGGAACCAAGAATAGTTTGTAGAGGTAGGAAACGACCTTTTTTCTCACCACTAGCTTTTTCACGAGAAAGCTGGAGGGCATTCATACGCGCGATTCGAAGAGCATTCAGGAACATGAGGCCTAGGAAAATCAAACCGAAAACAACAAGTACTGCAATGACAACATTCATTTGAAAGGTAGCGACCAGCTCAACCTTCAATTTCATCAGTTTGAGCAAGAAAGCGAAAATTAACTTGTCAAACAAGGCTCCAATACCGATACCCGCTCCAACAGTTAGAATCCCAAATACCACTAACTCCTTAAAGGTCATACTGATTAGATGACGCTTCTCCAAGCCCAACATGCCATAAATTCCTAGTTCCTTAGAACGGTTTTTCATGACAAAACTATTGGCATAGAGGACGATAATGGCTGACGCAAGGGTGACGACAAACATACCAAATCCTAGAGTAGCTTGAATGGTTGATCCTCCACGGATTTCCGCAATCTTGGGATTAAAGGTTAGGGAATAAAAGAGATAGGTGACAGTGACTGCCAAGAGAACAGCCAGCGCAAAAGGATAGTAGAGTTTGCGGTTTTTAATCAAGTTCGATACCGCTAACTTATTGGTTAATCGAAACATACTAATTCACCTCGCTTGCCATGACAGTCAAGGTATCAGAGATTTCTTGGAACATCTGACGCTCTGTCTTCTCTCCACGGTAGATTTGATTGTAAAGAATGCCGTCTTTGATAAAGAGTACACGTTTGGCCCTGCTAGCTGCTGCCGTTGAGTGGGTTACCATAAGAATAGTTTGGCCACGCTCATTGATTTCATCAAAGACATCAAGTAAGGCTGCAGAGGACTTGGAATCAAGGGCTCCTGTTGGCTCGTCCGCAAGGAGAATTTCAGGTTCTGTGATGATGGCACGAGCTACTGCCACACGCTGTTTCTGACCACCAGAAATCTCGTAAGGGTACTTCTCTTGCAATTGGTTGATGCCTAGATTCTCAGCTGTCACCACCAATTTCTTCATCATCTCCGTAATGGGTCTTCTTGACAAGACAAGGGGAAGCAAGATATTGTCCTTAACAGACAGAGTATCTAGCAAGTTAAAGTCTTGGAAGACAAAGCCCAATTTTTCACGACGGAAGCTAGAAGCCTGTGAATTTTTAATGGTTGCTGTGTCAGTTCCATTCAAGTAAACCTGACCACGAGTTGGTTTATCCAGCATAGCTAGAATATTGAGAAGAGTTGATTTACCAGAACCAGACTCACCCATGATGGCAACGTAGTCACCTTTTTCAACGGTAAAGTGAATATCCTTGAGGGCCTCTACTTGGTTGCCCTGAAAACGAGTTTTATAAATTTTTTGAACGTGTTTTACATCTAAAAGTGTCATGAGAATCTCCTTTCTTAATATCCCATCAAATGAAATGTTGCTTGCATCATAGCGCATCCCAGTTGAACACGCTCGATATCTTTATGGCTTGGTTTTCTTGTTTTCTTATGTAAGATTTGTTTCATGATGTTACTCCTTTGTTCTTTATGAGTCTAGTTTACATCAAAAAAAGACCGCTTGCCATAACCTAACCTTACAAAAGAGACTTTAATCTTACATTTTTGTAAGATTGGGGGGAATGTAGATATTTTATTAAAAATATTTTACCACAAAAAGAAGGCAAGAAGAAAACCCTTGCGGATACAAGGGTTCAAGAAATGTTAAAATAGATTAGTCAAATTTATAGAATAACAGTAAAATAACTGTCTCTAACTCACCAAAACCAACCTTCATTATCGTCAATAGCTTGGGGTTCTTTGCATTTTTATTTTATCACGTAATAGTTATTGACTAATCTAACTCAATAAAACTAATTTATGATAGTAATAAATCATCTTTTATAATCTTAAATGTTCTCGTAAAGATAGTCACAACAATAGTTTTAATTTTTTAAAAATTACCATTATGTTATTAAAATAACTCAATGCAAAAATTATAAATATCCTACACAATTAACACCAATAACTCCTCTTCTTAGGAAGATAGTTTTAATCTTATCGTAGTTAAGTTGTTTATACTCAAAGCTCTTGTAATCAAATTTTTCATACTCAAACGTTCCGTATTCAAACTTCTCATATTCAAAAATTTCTATCCCAATTTCTTTAACCACTTCCTCAGGCAACTCGTAATCTTGTTCTACTAAACCAAATAGAGTAAATCCTGAATCAACACAAAATGATAGAACTGGATTGTATATTGAAGAGTATATTACAGAACCAGCTATAGACCCTACAAAACTACCAATCATGTATCCAAGTACAGGAATTTCAATTAGTGACTGGCTTACAGAACCCATAGACAAAGCACATGTTGTTAAAAACATATCTTTGATTAATTCATTAACCATCTCAGCTCTACTCATGTTGCCAGTAGTGACTTGATACGAATTTTTCATTGAATTCATCACTAATACAGTCACTGCACCAACTACTGATGGATCGATAGATTTCATTGCACTACCACATAGCCCTGCCTTACAACTTGCTGTAATTGCTGCTGAAACTGTACCTCTTACAAATCCTTCGCCTGCACCTGTAATAGTCGCAAATCCTATCTTTTTGAATTGACATTCTTCAATTTCTCCATTTTTAATTAGATAAGCTATGGCATTCAATACTTCAGGAGCAACTCTTAACACCATTGATATGGTTGCTGCAGTTAAACCAGCTTTATACGCATGTCTTAAGATATTGGTATACTTAATCAATTCTTCAGTTGTTAAGTGTAAATCCTTAGAATTTACTCCACCCTCTTTAGACAATTTTGCAAGTTCACGTGCTTCCTGTTCCGACAAAACAATCGATTCATTCCCCTTATTATCTTTAACTTTATCACTCAGTAATTTTAGAGTTTCTTCATAGCGATGAACTTGCTCCGGTCGCTTTACAGCTTCTTCTCTTATTTTTCGCTCTAAAAACATAGTCGCTTCTTCTAACTGATCTGATGGAATTACTCTATACTGACCTGCGTAAACTGGATCACTCAAAATTGTGTCTGCTGAGTATCCTCTCTTCTCTAAATATAAATCTAAACTATCTTTTCCACCTTGAGACTTATATTCGCTAAAACGTTGAAAAATGCTCTTAGCTTGTTGTTCTGCACTGGATGCTCCATTTTTATAATATTTTAAACCAAATTCAGCATCGAAGTTTATTCCTGTAATATCAGCAGAGCCAAAGTCATGGCTACGATCAACTTGTACCCTGTTTTTTGAAGAATTAATAGCTGCATTAATATTAAAAGTCCCAGCATGCCAAAACTCAGCAACATCTCCCTTTAGTGTATCTATACGTGCACGATTATCTTCAAATTCATTTAGATTATTCACCAACTTCTTTATCTCAGATTCTACAGCGTCTACATAATGCAATCCAGCAGTATGTCCTGTAAAATTACCAGCGTGCTTTTGAAAGAATCCGTATCCTTCTCTAAAGCCTTCCATTTATTATCCCTCCAAGAACTCAGATAATCCATCCATATATAGTATCGCTGTTAGACCTCTGTATTGTTGATCCATGATTTTCTCTTTATCAGTTCCTGTAAGAAATTGAGTAACACCTAGCACTGCACCAGTAGCTAATGTAATCCCAGGGGCCAAAAAACCTAGTAGTGCACCTCCTGCTATCAAAGCTGCTTTATTGCCACCAACGACATCATTAACTGCATCTAAAGCTTGCTCTGGAAGTGATTTTGAAAATTCTATCTTTTCAAAGTCAGACTTATATCCACGACAAAAATCAACAAATTCATCATAAGTTTCTGGTTGACTAATAACTTCTGATACTAGCATCATCCCACGTTTTCCTAACCAACCATATTTCATTCCATATTTTTCAAATTTTATGTCCATGCTTGATATTTCATTCTTACTTGATTGATTCTCGCCAATAAAGAGTACATGTTGTTCAGAGGTTAAAGTTGCCATATTAGCTAGATAGTCCTTTTCGAGCCACACAGCTACTTCAATCGCACCATCTTTTGTGCCAACAATTAAATTATCTTCATCATCATTTGTACTTACAAGTTGACGTAAATAATTACCGTATCCATGAGTTTTATCATCGCAAACAATAATCAATTTTGTAACATTTTGTCCAAACATAAAGTTTCTCCATATTTTCCTGAAATTTATAATTTTAATTCTTCTTGATAAGTTTCATAATAGAATGTCTAACATGTACTACAATATTCATTAAAATAGTTTCATACGCTTATTATACCATTTAGCCATAGATTCTGACAAGATGAAAAAAAGCCTTGTCTTCTATAATACAAAGCTTATTTTCTTATTTAACTCAGCAAAACCAGCCTTCATTATCATCAATGGCTTGGGCTTCTTTTCGTTTACGTGGGCCTGTTCCGTACATTTCTGCTTCGATTTCTTCCTTGGTTGGCATGATAGAAGCTAGGATGATATAGATAATCACGCCAAGTCCAAAGTTTGCAACTGTAAAAATAGCAAATAGAAAACGAACCAGGGTAACATCAAAGTTCCACTTGTCTGACAGACCCGCCAGAACTCCTGAAATCATGCGATTTCGTCTCATTTTATAAAATTTACTGTTCATGATATTTCCTCTTTCTGCTAGGTTAGACATAGTATATCACGGTTAGACTAGGCTTTCATCAGTCCTCAGGCTGATTTACTAGTAGCAATTTACCTCGACAAAGTCCACAGCGATAGCGTTTGGTATCAATCCTACGCTTGCGCTGATACCTTTGTTGGCAGGATTGACAACGATAAAGCTTGAGTGGTTTAGAGTGGCTATTTGTCAAGGAGGGCACAAAGCGTAATCCATCCACTGCTTTCAAAAGGTCCTTAAAATCCCGATCCTTGTGTTGATAGCCCTTCCCTTGAAAATAGAGGTGATAATGACAGAGTTCATGTCGGACAATTTTCCTAAAAACATCCAGACCCAGTTCCTGATAAACCTTGGGATTAAAATCCAAGTGCCCATCTTTTGGGAAAAATCGCCCACCTGTCGAACGTAGACGCCTATTCCACTGGACATGATGGATAAAAGGTCTGCCGAAGTCTTCTAGTGAGACCTGCTTAACGTAATCAGTCAGTTTCATTTGGAGCTAGGAGCGACAGATTAACTTTTTCACGTTCAGTATCAATTTTCTTAACCCAAACGGTCACCAAATCACCAACGGATACCACTTGGCTAGGATGTTTGATAAATTTACAACTCATGTGGGAAATATGAATCAAGCCGTCCTCGTGAATCCCTATGTCAACGAAGGCACCGAAGTCAACGACATTACGAACCACACCTTCTAGCTTCTGTCCGACCACAAGGTCCTTAATATCTAGGACATCTTGGCGAAGCACAGGTGCGTCAAAGGAATCACGGAAATCTCGACCTGGTTTGAGAAGATCTGCAATGATATCTTTAAGAGTTTCTGGACCAAGGTCTAGCTCTTGCGCCATTTCCTTGACTGAAAGCGACTTGAGTTTGCCTTGGGCTTCTTCATTTAGGTCTTTAATATCTAAACGTTTGAAGAGCTCCTTAACAGCACTGTAATTTTCTGGGTGAACTCCTGTATTATCAAGGATATTGCTACTTTCAGGGATACGGAGGAAACCAGCTGCCTGTTCAAAGGCCTTAGCTCCCAGACGAGGAACTTTCTTGATTTGAGCGCGTGAAGTGATTCTTCCTTCCTCCTCACGGTATTTGACAATATTTTCAGAAATGGTTTTGTTGAGTCCAGCAACATGGGAAAGAAGAGCTGGGCTGGCTGTATTGACATTGACACCAACTTGGTTAACCACTGTATCGACGACAAAGTCCAGACTTTCAGATAGTTTCTTCTGGCTGACATCATGCTGGTATTGACCGACACCGATTGACTTAGGATCGATTTTAACCAATTCGGCAAGAGGATCTTGCAAACGACGAGCGATAGAGATAGCCGAACGCTTTTCAACGGTCAAGTCTGGAAACTCCTGACGAGCAAGTTCGCTGGCAGAATAGACAGAAGCACCACTTTCATTGACGATAACATAGCTGACTTCTGGAAAATCTTTCAGAACTTCCGCCACAAAAGCTTCACTTTCACGACTAGCCGTCCCATTTCCGATAGCAATGATCTCTACACCGTATTGACCAATCAAATCTGCCAAATCTTTCTTGGCTTCTTCGATTTGACGAGCTGATGCTGGTTTGACAGGATAAATGACCTGAGTTGTCAGCATTTTTCCTGTTGCATCCACGACAGCTAGCTTGGCACCTGTACGAAAGGCTGGGTCAAATCCAAGAACCACGCGCCCTTTCAGTGGAGCAACCAAGAGGAGATTGCGTAGATTATCAGAAAAGAGTTGGATAGCTCCTTCTTCTGCTTTCTCAGTTAATTCTGTCCGAATACGGCGCTCGATAGCAGGCAAGACCTTTTTCTTAACAGATTGCTGAACAACTTCATCAATATAGGCATTCTTCGCCTTGAAACGAGCAGCAAAGAAGGCAAGAATACGGTCCGTCGCATGTTCAAAACCGACCTTCAAAATGCCTAGCTTCTCCCCACGATTGAGGGCTAAGGTACGATAACCCTGCATAGTTCCAACCGTCTCTGAAAAATCATAATAAATCTGAAAAACCTGCTTTTCATCAAGACTTTCATCCTTAACTTGGGAAGTGAGTTTGGAGTGTCTCAGCACCTCCTGATAAGTCATGGAACGTAAGGCCACATCTTCCGATAAGGCTTCGACCAAGATATCAACTGCACCAGCCAAGGCCTCCTTACCAGTCGCAAATCCTTCACAGACGAACTTTTCAGCTTCCTTCTCTAAGCCAGCTACATTCTGCAAAATCAAGCGAGCAAGTGGGAAGAGTCCGGCTTCACGGGCAATGGTTGCCTTGGTACGACGCTTTTCCTTATAAGGAAGATAGAGTTCTTCAACGTCTGCCAATTTTTCGGCAGCTAAGATAGCTTCTTCCAATTCCTTGGTCAGCTTGCCTTGTTCTTGAATCTTAGCTAAGACAGCTTCCTTACGATCATTGAGATTTGTCAGACTTTTATCCAAGTCAATAATGGCCTTAATCGCCACCTCATCCAGACTACCAGTCATGTCCTTGCGATAACGCGCGATAAAGGGAATAGTCGCCCCTTCAGCTGTCAAACTTAGAACGGTATCAATTTGCTTTAAAGTCACTCCCAAATCCTGGGAGATTTTTTCATATTTTTTATCCATAAATCTATTATACCATAAGCCAATCTTATTCAAATTATCTCTTACAATTTTAAAACATAAGTTGGGAAATAAATTTACTTCATTTCAATATTCTATTCATTGAGAAGGTTGCAATTTAATTCTAATAGTTTACAAAAGAATCTATGAGTAATTTCACTGTTTTTATTTTTTACAAAACGCTTTATAAAACTATTTGTTGAAGTTAAAGAATCAATTTTCAGAGCAAATAAAAAAACGCAAGCCTGAACCTGCGGTGGGTGTGATCTATTTTGAAATTTTAAATAAAAAAGGAGCATTTAAGCCCCTCCTTTGAAATAACGGACACTTGGCTGGTCGGTGTACCCAGCATCTCAGATACCTTTTTCAAGGTGCGGCAGGAACCTTTCTGCCCTCAAATGTCTTTCGTTAACTTTATTCTAGCACTATCTACTTTTTTTGTCAAGTTTTCTCAATCTACCAGACTTAATACGACTTTGTAACTTGTAATCTTGTAAACGATACATGATCGGAACATAAAAGAAATCACCACTTTTATGTAACTTGATGGCAACAAGAACATTATCATCAAATCTTTTAACATATTCAAAACTAGCATCTTTCTCTCGTGGATTGACCCCAACGAAATCTGGATTACTTAGTACGAGTTCCAGATCTTCGATATGATGAATCACATCATTGTGATGACGTTTTATCATATGGCTTCTTAAACCTTCTTTGTTAACTTTGATATCACTGGCTTCAAGAACAATATTAAAAATTTCTTTTACTTCGTCGGTAACCTGACCGATCTTTTTATGTTCCATCATTTCCTCCGTTATTCCTCAATTATTATATCACAATCATGGTGTATATTAGGATATATCAAGCTCTATTATTCCTTAGATACTCAATTTTAACTTTTTCCTTTTCCTCAAAATAATAGTATAATAGAGGTAGAATTTAGAATCGAGGTACACCTATGGCTGTAAAATTTACAAAACGAGACGACTTGGACAAGATGTTTGAAGAGTTTGCGAAACTCCCTGATTTGAAACAAGTCACTTTCCCTGATGACAAAGAGAAGAAAGCCAAAGCAGAAAAGAAAAACTAGATGACTGCTTTCCAACAACTCCCATCTAGTGTGCTTCAGACTGGAGCTATTTTCCTCTCCATTATCATTGAAGCCCTCCCTTTCGTGCTGATAGGAAGTATTGTCTCAGGGGTGATTGAGGTTTATATCACGCCTGACAAGGTTTATCATTTTCTCCCTCGAAATCGTTGGGGGAGAATCTTTTTTGGCACCTTCGTAGGGATTCTTTTCCCCTCTTGTGAATGTGGAATCGTCCCCATCATCAATCGTTTTCTAGAAAAGAAGGTTCCCAGTTACACAGCCGTTCCCTTTCTTGTGACAGCACCTGTTATCAATCCCATTGTACTTTTTGCGACCTATTCTGCCTTTGGCAATTCCTTTCACATCGCCCTGTTACGAGCTCTGGGTTCCATTCTTGTGGCTGTAATACTAGGGATTTTTCTAGGATTTTTCTGGCAAGAACCGATTCAAAAAGAAAATCGTCTAGCTTGTCATGAGCATGATTTTTCTCACTTGAACCCTGCAAAAAAGGTTTTTCAGGTCTTTGTGCAAGCCATTGATGAATTTTTTGATACGGGGCGTTATTTGGTATTTGGCTGTCTCTTTGCTTCTATGATACAGGTCTACATTCCGACTCGGATTCTAACCTCTATCAGTGCAACCCCTCTTTTTGCCATCCTGCTCTTGATGCTTTTGGCCTTTCTTCTTTCACTCTGTAGTGAGGCGGATGCTTTTATCGGCGCTTCTCTTCTCTCGAGTTTCGGTTTGGCACCAGTTCTAGCCTTTCTGGTGATTGGCCCAATGCTGGATATCAAAAATATTCTCATGATGAAAAATTACTTGAAAGCACGATTTATCAGTCACTTCATAACGATTGTGACTCTTGTCGTCTTAGTCTATTCTCTCTTGATTGGAGTCATCCTATGATTCGATTTTTAGTTTTAGCTGGCTATTTTGAACTGACTATTTATCTCCATCTGTCGGGCAAATTAAACCAGTACATCAACATGCACTATTCCTATCTGGCCTATATCTCCATGGTACTTTCCTTTATCTTGGCAATTGTCCAGCTGTATATCTGGATGAAGCAAGTTAAAACCCATAGTCATCTGAACAGCCGATTGGCCAAGGTGACGAGTGTTGCTCTTCTGGCCATTCCAATTGTCGTCGGCTTAACTTTCCCAACTGTTAGCTTGGATTCCCAGACCGTTTCAGCTAAAGGCTATCATTTCCCCTTATCAGAAGGCACGGATCAAGCCATTCAGACCAGTGAAGGGACGACAAGCCAATATTTGAAACCAGATACCAGTTCTTATTTTTCAAAATCAGCTTATGAAAAGGAAATGCGAACTGCGGCGGATAAATACTTGTCCCAAGATAGTATTCAGATCACTAATGAAAACTATATGGAAGTCATGGAGGCTATCTACGACTATCCAGATGAATTCGAGGGCAAGACAGTCCAGTTCACAGGCTTTGTCTATAACGACCCCAGTCATGCCAATAGCCAATTTCTATTCCGCTTCGGCATTATTCACTGTATCGCGGATTCAGGTGTCTATGGATTGCTAACTAAGGGAAATACCCGTCAGTATGAGGACAACACTTGGATTACAGCAAAAGGAAAACTGGCCAATCACTATCATAAAGAACTCAAACAAAACCTCCCAACATTGGAAATCGACAGCTTTACCAAAGTCGATAAACCAGAGAATCCCTATGTGTATCGCGTGTTTTAAAAGAAAAAAAGACAAAACGAACAAGTTCTCTTCTGAATAACAGAAAAAGACCCTGTTCGTTTTTTGTTTATACGAGATGTAGGAAGACTCCAAAAATTCTCACTCATCAATAAAAAGAGACAATATTCGTTTCTGCATTACAGATTTCTAATATTGTCTCTTTATTTATACTTACAAGAATTGAATAGTTGAGCTTAATTTTTTCCATTAATTCTAGACGAATGTTCAGAGACCCATTTGGCGTAAGTGATTAACCTTTCATCTGTTAAGGATTCTACTGCGATAGTTACGCACATATTTACCGCTTCTTCAACCGTTACAGAAAAACGATATCGATTTAACTGTAGAGATTTCACCAAAACGAAGAAAGCAGTTCGTTTATTAGCATTGGCAAAAACATGCTTCTTTATCAATTGGACAAATAGTATCGTTGCTTTATCAAAAATTGTTGGATAAAGAGGCTTCCCAAAGACAAATTGTTCTGGTAAATTAACAATCATGTTTAAAGCCGAAGGACTAACTGTTTGAATTTTCTCATTTGGAGAATACCGTTGAATTGCTAAAGCATTTATTTTTCAATTTGCTTTTCTGTTAGATAGATTGTCATTTTTCCACCAAAGCTTTGAAAACATCGTCGTGTTCGTCAAATATTTTATCTAAATTTAGGTCAAAGGCATCATCAGATACATAAGAAACCTGCTGATCCAATTCTTCAGGAGTAAAGATAATCTCACCACTTGGTAACAATTTAGCTTCGTATTTAACACCACTTGGAATATTAAATTCACTTGGAATCGTAATGGTGATTGAATTTCCTTGTTTTCTTGTTTTTACGACCATCTGATTTCCTCCTTTGAAGTATTATAACAAATAATTACCGTAATTACAATGGCAGAATAATTAGATATCGTAACAATATCTATCACGTAACTTCTCAAAGTAACTTCCATCTCTCTCCCAAAACTGGAAGTTAGTCTCAGACGATGAATTATGCTAGAATTAAGTCTGAGACTTTTCGTGAGGAGGCACCTCATGACGAAAAAACAAAAACATCTCACTCTAGAAGACCGTATTGACATCCAAACTGGAATCAGCCAACAGGAGACTTTCCGTTCCATCGCTGAGAAGATGGGGAAAGACCCGTCAACGATTTCAAAGGAAATCAAGCGCAATCGCATCATGCATCCAACATCCGTCAAATCTGATTGCACGGATTGCCCTCTTCTCAAAAAAGCTCCTTATGTCTGTAACAACTGTCCAAAAAAGAGGACGGATTGTGGGTTTAACCGCTATCTTTACTACGCGAAAAAGGCACAGGAGCAGTACGAGACTATGTTGAGGGAATCCAGACAGGGAATTCCCCTAAACAAGGAAAGTTTTTATCAGATGGACACGGTCATCGGCAGACCTGGTGGAAAGCTGCTGCTCACCTTCAACGTTTCCTTCTGCAACTTCCTCTTCGCCCTGCTTTTGAACAACAAGACCGCTCTGGAGGTCGCCACTAAATTCGCAGCTTTGAAAGAAAGAGTCATGGACGGAGGGTGTGCGTTCCATCAGCTGTTCCCTGTCATTCTCACAGACAACGGATCTGAGTTCGCCTATGTGGAGGAGCTTGAGCGAGACATTGATGGGAAGTCTCACCTCTACTTCTGCGACCCTAGCCGTCCTGACCAGAAGGGGCGGATTGAGAAGAACCATACGGTTTTGCGAGCCATTCTTCCCAAGGGCACTTCCTTTGACCAGCTGACTCAGAAAGACGTCAATCTAGTCATTTCCCATGTCAATTCCTTGAAACGAGAAGAGTTTCAAGGAAAATCTGCTTACGACATCTTCACCTTCACCTTTGGCGAGGACATCGCTGCTCTTCTGGGTTGCCAATTTGTCAAACCAGAAGACACACACCTATCACCTGATTTATTGAAATAAAGGGAATTTTCCCCTCTAACTACACATCTTATCACCATCGAAAAGTCTCACACTAAACGCTAGCAACTGGAATTTACTCTAAGACGACTCTGTTTTAGGGCTATTTGTCGTGCACTTTTTTCTGAGTCTTTTCGCTTTTGAACCCTTATATATCAAGAAAAAGAAAACCAGTGGAAGTTAGTCTAAGACGGATTTCCACTGATTTCACGCGTTTTTCTCATACTAAAAGCTAGGTTGTGGGAAACTGGAAGTTAGTTTTAGAAGTTACCACAATATCTATCAGAGTAAATAAATATTATGTTTCTGAAAAGTTATTAATGCCACTATTTTAAAAGACTTCGAAGCTTTTGCCATTCAAGCAATACAAGTAGCTCATTGAGAATAAGCGAGCCACTCATTAATCAGACTAGCGATTTCTCTAGGTGCTTCAGTATAAAGCTCATGGCCAAAGTTCTCTAGAAAAATAGTATCAAAATAGTCTGGCAATTCTTTTAAGGCTTCCTCTCTCCATGTAGCTTCATTAGGATAGCGAGGAATGATAAACAAGGTATCTCCCACTTCTCTCTTAAAAGCTTGGATTTTCCTCCGTAGGCGGAGTATCGCTTCTATATTTTCATAATTTATAGCTAACTCATATCTATTATACTCCGCATTCCAGTGATAGGACTGTCTTACTGCTTTCTCCATATTTTCTGACCAATGCTTTGCTTCAGATTTTTCTTTAGAAATAAGAACATCTAAGTCTGAAACAATTTGAGATTTGATATAGTTTTTAGTTTCCTCTAACTCTGTATCTAAAGGTAAAATCTTATCTAAATCTAGATAGCCACCATCCAAAAGAATCAGTTTTTTCACTTCAAAAAATTCCGATGCAAGATAACGCGCCAAATCTCCTCCAAGAGAATGACCTATCAAACAGATAGATTCTTCCTCTACAATCTCATTTTTAAACCATGATTTCAATTCTGTTTCATCTCGAAGATGCTTTTCATATGGATTCAGAAAACAGACCTGCGAATCTAGTTTTTGAAGAAAATCCTTGCTATGATAGACATTGCTTCCCAAACCGCCAATAAAATATTTTTTCATTCTCTACTTAATACTGTGCTTATTCATCTTTTGTTCAAAGATAGTCGTGATAATCTGACGTAATTCTTCGCGTTCTTTTTCTGGAATTTCACCACTTGTTTGAGCTGCAGCGTAGAGTTCAGGGTGTTCAATTGAAATGCGTTTAATCGTACGTGTCGTAGCATGTTTTCTGACGAAAAATGGGATTCGCTTAATCAAGTCTTGTGGGACAAGCGCAAGAATCTTATCAGCAGTTTCCTTGTCACTAATCTTAGACGTAGTCAGCCCCTTCTTAATCATTTCCTGTTCTTTTTCTGTAAAATCTTTTAATTCCATTCGATTAATCCTCCTATTTTCTTTAAGTTAAATTATATACCAATCCATATAAAACTACAAATGGACTGTTTTGAAATATGTGCAATACTGTGAAGAAGACTCTGATTTTTAATTATGAATCTTCCTCCTCAGTCACTTCCCATACTTCTGATTGATAGCCTGCCCCATCAATATCGTATCTTTAGATATAACCAATAAATGTTTCATTTTTTCGTGGTTCCTAGCTATTAATGATTAACTCATCAAAAATATAAATAAAAGATCCCCAAAAGTGAAAAATCTTATCTGATTTTTAAAGTATATCGGAAGAAACTTGGAGAAGTTATCACAAAAAAACTCCATAATATTCATATTAGTTTTCACCATTACGAATATTATAGAGTTAATAACTGATGTTGATTTTAAATATAGTTATTTTATATAATGCCTAGTCTTCCTGCCAAAATATATACGTAATATTTTCTAAATGAACGACATACTTAAACCCTAGAAAATCTGGCTCTTCATAATAATTAAGAGAATCAAAGAAAAAATAATCATACTCAATTTTTTTAGAACGTCTGTATATGTATAAACTATGAGGATGATTTTTGTTACCCCAAAAATCTATCTCTATATGACCAATATCCTTCTCTTTATAATGTCTCTCTATAAATTGATTAACAGCCTCAACATATTCCATTATTTACCTCGTAATTATTAGGAAACTTAATTAATCATTCTATACTAGCAAATGAATTAGACCACTTAATTAACTAAATTACTTTCTTTTCAGATTCTATAGCTTCTTTTAATAATTCAAAATTAACAAACTCAGCTAATCGACAATAATCACAAACGTTTTTACCACAACTACCAGTAAAATCAGCTGTATTCATATGAGACCAGAAGTTTTGAATTTGTGATGTCACTAAGTCTAAATCCTCTTTCGTAACTTGTATAGTGTGAATTGAATAGCCACTTTCAGTACTATTATCATCAAGAAAAATATACTGAGTTTCAATTCGTTTATCAGTCGTATCTATTTCAGAAGAATTTTCTAATAAAAGATTATAGAAGACTGCTTGACGCCAATAATCATGTCCAACTTCTAGTTCCTCAACACCTCTTTGAGCAGAACCTGTCTTATAATCTACAACTCGAATAAGATCATTATCAAATTCAAGCTTATCGATAATCCCATTGATTAAGTAATTATCTCCTAATTTAACACGAAGTTCTTTCTCTAAGAAAACATGCTCCCCTTTTAAACTATTTGGAATATAATGTTCAAAAAGATTAGTTAGCAACTTATGTCCATATTCTTTTAATTCTTCTACAGGCATTGTATCAATGATTTCCTCTTGATGAGAGTACAACGAACTATCATAGAATTCAATTGCGTCCTCTAATTGTAGATCTTCTTTATAGATTTTTTCCATAGTTTCATGAATTGCAGTCCCAAATACGGGACCTGTGGGGGCATGATTGATTGTTATTTTTGTAGATTTTTCTTTTGCTCCTGCTGATAATCCAGCTGCTTGAGATAACTGTAAAACATCTTCAAAGTATATACTTTTTGGACAACTCAGGTAACGATTCAATTTGCTAACGCTTAAACTCTTATAATTTCCCCGTGTTTGTTGATAAGTCGCAACTTCTAAGGCTTCAGTATTATCAAATTTAGGTGCTGTGTTAGCTGATACTTGGAGACAGTAGTCGCATGGGTAATTATCTCTGTCCTTTTTCAATACTCCACAGCCACAGTTAAAATCGCCTTGTTTAATTTTCATAATAGATTCTTTAATCTGATTAAGCACTATATCAACTTCTTTTTGAGTGATTCGTATATCTTCAGTTTCAGAAAAACCATCTTCATTAGTTGAATTCTCAACCAAAACATATTTAACAAGTATTTCTTTGTCAGAAATATCGATACCGGCATTTTTGAAGAGGATATAATAGAATACAGCCTGACGCCAATAATCACCACCAAGGGGTTCTTTTTCACTCGGAGCTACTAATTTCTTTTTAGCATTTTCAAAATTTCCTGTTTTATAGTCGACTAGACGCACTATATTGCCGTCGCATTCAATTTTATCGATTTTTCCGTTTATCTCGATATCAGATACTTCCGATAGGTCTACGGTGGTATTTAAAATATCGCCTAGTCGAATACCTTGAATAGGTACCTCAACTGCAACTACACCATCTTTGAGGTATCCAGCTTTCTTGTAAAGATTTTCAATAATCTTTTTCCCTCTAGCATAGTCATCTTTCTTTATTCTATCTGAAGTCAATTGATAAGATTTTTCTTCAAAGACTGTCTCAAATAATTTTAAAGCTTCTTCTGGAGAAAGTACTGTTTTTGCAGTTAATTCTGAACTTTGTGAACCATCTACAGAAATATATATTTTTTCTAAGACTTCGTGAATAATGCTGCCAAATACCATAGCTTCGTTCGTCTCAGAAGGTAATTTTAATCCTTTATTAAAATAAAAACTCAAAGGACATTTAAGAAAAGCATTTAATGTACTAACGCTTAAACTCAATTCGTCAAAAATTTCATTGATAACATTGTTAGAAAATTTCGGTATTACTACTTTATCTACAGATTGAAAATCATCAAAAGATTCTGTCACGTCTACCTCATCAATAAATTCCTCAAATTCATTAATAAAGTGGGTTTTTGTAGAATCATCAGAATAAGTGAGATGGAGTACCTTCTTTGCCCGGGTCATGGCAACATAAAACAAGCGACGGTTCTCCTCTTCTTTTAGTTGAGATTCATTTTCATCTTTTCCATTTAAACTTGGTGGATAAGCGAATCTACCTGAATTATTTTCACCTCCTGGCCAAGCTTCGCTCTTTTTCTTTCCATCATTGCATTTCATTATGAACACATGATCAAACTCGAGTCCTTTGGAACCATGAGCTGTCATTAATTGAACGCAGTTACTTGGAGAACCTGAGATATCTTCAATTGGTAGACTAATTCCCATTTCTTCTAAAGTTGATAATTGATTTAAAAATTCTTTTACAGTCAATTTAGGATGGATGTGGCATTCCATCAACATTAACTTGTAAAGTTCATTTAAAACAGAAACCAAATGATATTTTTCTTTTGACTTCATAATATACTCATCGATACTTAAAGATTTTAATACATCGCTAAGGACATACATAGGCGATAGGTATTTTGATGATTTATTTACTTTTTTTCGAATGATTTCTAATTTTTGATCAATTTCTGCTATAGTGGGGATTGAAATTTTTTCATCTTTCTTTAGATTCCGTATCATTGCGATTTGTGATAGTTCTACCTCAAAGAAATCAAAATATACAATTTTTCGAAGTTCTCTAACATCTCTTGATGGTTTGCAAAGATATTTTAAAATAGCTACAATTTTTTTGAAGAGAGGTTCACTAAATAAATCTTTATTTTCTTTCATTTGAACGAAAATACCATTATCACGAAGAATCTTCGCAAACTCTTCTCCGTAAGAATTTCTTCCATAGATGACTCCAATTTCGTGAGGAGATACACCCGAATCAATCAATTCTTTAATTTCCTTAAGTACACCAAACATTTCAGCTTTTGCATTTGCGTAGGATTTCAAGATTGGTAATTGATAGTCATAATCTTTGTTAGCTCCTGTTGCAATAAGAAGTTTCTCTTCTCTTGGATTATGACTGATTAGTTGTCTTGAAGCGTCAATGATAGCTTGGGAAGAACGATAATTTTCATCAAGTACTATTTTCGTAGGTTTATACTTCTTATCAAAATCTCGAATATTATTTGCACTTACTCCTTGGAAACGATAAATACTTTGATCATCATCCCCTACAACAAAAATATTTGGATTATCTTTTCCTTTTACTAGTAAATCTACAAGTTTATTCTGAACAACTGAAGTATCTTGAAACTCATCAACAAATAAATATTTTATAGTATCAGATACACTTCTTTGAAAATCGTCATTTTCCTCCAACTTTTCAATAGTCCATAGAATCATATCATCAAAGTCAAAATAATTATGCTCACTAATATCATTGCTGTATTTTTCTACAATGTCAACTCCAGCAAGTAACTTATTAGTATTTTCTTGTAATTCATTTATAGCCTTATCTTTATAATCTCCAACTTTCTTGTCTTTAGACTTTCTAGCATATTTGAATTTACTATACAACTCATCTCCAAGTATAGATAAATCAATCATTTTAAAGTATTCATCTATCTCTTTTTCAAAATCCTCCTTGTTCAGATTTTCACGTTTCATTTTATAAAAAAGTTCTAATAGCTGGTCTTTAGCAGAATAACGTTTACCAGAGTTTTTATAAAGAGGATTTCCTTCTATAACATATTTATCCATGATTTCTTTTAGGATTTCATATTTAGCTGCTGTTGAGATAATTTTTGGTTGTCCACCGAAAATTTCAGAGTTTCTTAAGATTAACTCACTACAAAAAGCATGGATTGTTGATACTCTTACCTTACGCCCTTCTTCTCCAATCAATTTTTCTAATCTATCCAACATTTCTGATGCACCTGCCTCTGTATATGTTAAGCAGACAATTTCTTCTGGACTTGTATGATAATTTGTTAAAATATTTGCGACACGACGTGACAGAATTTGAGTTTTACCTGTACCAGGACCAGCAATAACCATAACAGGTCCTTCCACCGTATCAACTGCTTTTTTCTGTTGTTTATTAAGTTTATCATATTCTTCTTTAAATAAAGTTTTAAAATCTTCTGTTGTCATCGTTTTACCTCACTCAACTATAAGTACTTCTATTGTGTTAATTATACCATACTTAAAAGCGTTTTCACATATGGTGTTACATACTGACTTAAGTATTTTAGAATCTATAAGATAAGAAAACCTAAATATTAAAATCACTTCGTTTTGTTTCAATAACTCTCATTGCCGCTTTAACTGCATGAAATTCATCAATCAGCTTCCCAAGAAGATGATAATTTTGTCTAGTTAGTCTTCCAGACATTATTTTTTGGGAAATTTCTTGGAAATTATATAAATGACTCTCTACACTTAATAACATTTCCTTAGCATCCTTTAAGTAATATTTTCTTGCTAAATTTTCAACTTCTTCTTTGAATGAGTCAACATTATATTCATGAATGGTAATCTTCTTTCCTTCCATAATAACATCATTCGCCTCATAACAAGTAATAAATTTTTGTTCGATTGTATTACATACAAAAATTACTCCATAATCCGAAACATATTTTTTCTCTTCTGGTCGTTGTTCTACCGTCGAATCATAAATAGTTAAGCTAGCAATTTGCCTTCCAACCCATTTGGAAAGAGAGTCTGCATTCACCTCAAATCGTTCCTGAGCTCTTTGTGCAAAATGATCCGTCCATGTATACTGTGGTGCATAAGAAAGTCCCATACTCTTCCTCCTCTCAGTGATTATTTCTTCAAGACTTCAAAAAGTAATTCAACTCCATCAGAATATACAACTACCTTGTCTCCTTTATTGAGACAACCATTGATGATTAACTCTGACAATGGTGTTTCAACTAATTTTGTAATACCTCTCCTAATTGGGCGAGCACCGTTTTCAGGATCATATGTTTTTCTCGCAAATAATTCGATTGCATCTTCGGAAAATTCCAGTTCATAACCACTATCCTTAATGATGTTTATTTCTTTTCAAGTAATAATTTTGTAATTTGAAGAATTGATTCTTCCGTAAAAGGTTTAAAGGTTACAATTTCATCTATACGATTTAATAATTCTGGACGGAAAAAATTTTGAACAGCTTCCATTGTCTGTTCTCGGATGGTTTGTTCAGATTGTTCTTGCGTTTCAATTCTTGAAAAACCAACCTTTTTATCTTTTTTAATGGCATTTAAACCTAGATTAGAGGTTAAAATAATAATCGTATTGGTAAAATCAACTTTTTGTCCCATAGCGTCCGTTAGGATACCATCATCAAAAACTTGTAACATTAAATCATAGACTTTAGGGTGAGCTTTTTCAATCTCATCAAGAAGTACAACTGCTTTCGGATTTCTTTTAACTGCATTTGTCAAAACTCCTCCTCTACCAAATCCCGCGTAACCTGGAGGAGCACCAATTAATTTTGAAACTTCATGTTCTTGTTGGTATTCTGACATATCCAATCGAATAAGATCCTCTACTGAGCCTGTTAGCTCTTCTGATAATATCTTTGCTGTTTCTGTCTTACCTACGCCACTAGTACCTAGGAACAAAAAGACACCGATAGGACGTTTAGGATTTCTAAATCCTGTTTTTGAACGAATTACAGCTTCTGCAATCGAATTTGTAGCATCTGATTGACCAATAACTTTTTCTGCTAAAGTATTTTTTAAATTGGAAAGACGAAGTAACTCTTGTCCCTCTGCTTCTTTTCCAACCTTCATATCTTGTTCCTTAACTTCAACACCTGCTTTTTGTTCTACTGCTTTCTTTATGTCAGCTTTTGAAATTTTAAGCTCATACTTACTAACAGTTAAGTTGTTGCGAGCTCCTAGAAATTCACCAAGTTTATTTTCAAGTCTTTCTCTTATTTCTTCTATAGCCTCCTCATTGTATTCAATAGCTTGTGCTTTTTCCAATTCTTCCTTTAACTCATTGACTTCATTTTGGTAATCTCTAATTAGAGTTACTTCTTGTTTAGCTTCAATACGGACCAAAGCACCTGCATTATCAATGATTGTAAAGGCGGAATCGGGAAGTTTTTCTCCTTTTAAATACTTCTTAGCAAGTCTCACTGCTAATTCGATTGTATCTTGTTCAAAATTTACATGATGGAAATTTTCATATGCAGGTGCAATTGTCTCAACAATTTTCACTGTATCTTCGATACTTGGTTCCTCTACAATTACTTTTTCAAAGCGACGTACAAAAGCAGTGTCACCTGAAACATATGTATTCCACTCTGACGGAGTGGTTGCTCCAATAATTCGAAAATCTCCCCGTGCCATTAAAGGCTTGAATAAATCTGTTAAAGATTTGGCTCTTCCTAACATATGAATTTCATCAACAAACAAGATAATATCTTTTTCTCGCTTCATTTCTTCTATGAATCTATTGATACCTTCACTTGTATAACTATTCAGTGCTGCGTACAAATCATTTAAATTAAATTGAAGAATTTTCTTTCCCTTAAGAGATAAAACCTCATCTCTAGAGATACGCATAGAAATACCGTCTACAATAGCCGACTTACCTACGCCTCCATCTCCTAGTAGCACTACGTTGTTTTTATCTCTACGTGTGAGGGCAATCTCCACTTTTTGAATCTCATCATCACGTCCGACAACCTCCATTAACTCTCCATTACGAGCCTTCAAAGTGATATCCGTAGCTATATCATTTAAAAGAGAGTAATCTGGATTTGATAATTTAGAGGAGATATGTGCTGCTCTTTTTTCTTTGCTGGCTCTATCTCTCTCCGCTTTTCCATCTGTTAGCACCCGGAATCTAAACCATGAATTTGTAAAAACATCTAATAATCCATCTTCTGAGTAACTATTTCTACCACTTAACAAGTATTGTTTGTAAATTAAGTGATTTGCATTTGTTTCCTGCTCTTGGGAAATTCCAGATAGAATCCAATAAGAATCAATGACACAATCAGGAGAATTTTGCAAGCGCATCTCTTCAGCAAAATCAAAGATAGATTTCATATATTCAGACATTGGAAATTCATCACATTCAGCAAAATAGTAAGAAGAGGGTGCTTCTTTTATGATTTCTACAGGTGAAGAAGTAATTTGATTATGGATTATCTTTCTTTTAGAAAAAGCTACTAATTCTTCGCTCTCAATATTGATAGGTTGTCTACTTCCAATCCTTTTTCCATTAGCAAATTCCTTTAACAATTTGCCTTTTGTTAAAGAATAATATCCTAAAGCATATCCTATTCCTGTATCCTGTACATCAAATAGACTAAACAGAATATCCTGACTCTCTATCACTTTATACTCTTTTTGAAGAATACGATTAGGCAATGCTTTCAAAGCAAGTTTTAATTGGCGACTAACTTTATATTTTACAATATGTTTTTTGTCATATTATTTCCCCTTACAATAATTTTTTTAGTGTTTCCTTAGCATTTTCATCAGGACATAGTGATTCTGAATACTCACCCTTTACATGCCAAGCAAGAAAATTTCCGTCTGCTAAGTGTCTTAAATCTGCTAAAGATAGCAAAATCATTTCACCACCAAAAAAATCATCATGAAACTCTTCTACTTCTTCTATATTTTTAAACCATTCTATTTGAAACTCAGATTTCATATAAAAGTTACCCATCTATTGTTACCTTCTTTCCTTATCTGTATCTCTATTATAAACGAAGAGGTAGACAAAAAAATGTCTACCTCTTCATTTTTTATAAATTTTTAATGTTTTTTCAAGAGATTCTTGTATTTCTTCAATCAAATCTGGAGGATCTAAAAGAGTTACTGCTTCACCTTGTCCTAGAATCCATCGTTTGAGACCTGGTGTGTCTTGACTTGTAATTTTTACTTTTATTTCATCATAATTCTCAGAAAGAATTTCATGCTCTGGAAACTGATCTAAAACAATTTCAGCATTTCCTTTATAGATTAAGGTAACATAAATTTTTGTTCCTTCAAAAGCATCTACTTTTTGATTTCGAACCTCCCCATCTTTATACTTATCCTTATGTGAAATCACTGGTTTCTTTTTATCAGATTTACTAAGAGTCTCAATTCTGTCAACACGATACGTTGTATGCTTTTCATGTTTCAAATGGTAAGCAACCAGATAAAAATAGTGAGCATCATAATAGAGGGAAACAGGAAAAATGATGTGGCTTTTGACATCTTTTAACGGAGCTTTATACTCTATTTCGAGCATTTGCTCCCTACGAATAGCTTCCGACAAAATACAAATTGTATCAATCCTGTCCTTGTCATTAGTCAGTGATTTATAGTTAAAACGCTCACTGCCAATAATGGCTTCTATCTCTTTTTTTTCTTCTCTTGAGAGTAAAGATAGAAGACCATCAAGCAATGAATTTAGTTCGGATTTATTTAGTGCATGATTCTCCAAAAGAATTTTTGAGATTACTAAAATATCCTTTTTATTAAAAGTTGTTTTAGCAATTAAACGATAGGTATTATCTGAAGTATCGAATTTTATCTCTGTATTTGATATAAGATGATCTTGCAAAAAACTTTTCAAAGTACTTATATACCTTTGTGCAGTCCTATTATCAATCTCATATTTCTCACTTAATTGAGCTTTTGATAGCCTCTCGCCTGCTTGTAAACGGAGAAAAATTGCTAAAAGTCGTTCTTGTGGTTTCATATCTTACTAATCGATTCTATTAATTTAAAATAATTTATTGAAATCTTTATTTTCTAAAGCTGATAACATAAATACAACTTCACTTTATTTTTTCATATATTCCTCTAAGGTTTCCTGAACTAAATGTTTAAAACTACTATTACTTATTCTTTTATTATTTTGATATTCATTTCATCAACAATATCAGTCTACCATATTCCATAGACAATTAATGTCTATATATAAAATTTCGTCAAGATTTTATTAATCTGTATCAACTACAAAACCAAATCATATAGCGTGTTATTTAATTTTTTAGGAAAAGATAATTTAAAACAGAAATCATCTTTTCATCAGTCTCTATTTGCACATGATTACTAATTTACAAATTTATAGTTTAGTTATTTTTAAATTTATTTAATCATTCAAGATTTTATTTGCCTTAGATAATAGTTTATTTAAGTTATCTCTAAAATTCATCTCAAATTCGTGATAAAGTTCTTCACTTCGCAAGTCACTAGCTAAAATATTATCTTTTATCTTTTCTACTAATTTGTTATTAACAACAATTGCCATTCCATCATTAAGCATTCGACCGTGCGTATCCCCTGAAATATAAATAAAATTTGATTTATTATGTGAAGAGTATATGTTTAGACCTTGTCCTTTTCCCCTTGTTAATCTGATTCTATCGAATTCATTTGGAATAGAAATAAATTTCTCAGATAATGGAGCTTCTCGTTTTTCTCGTGTTTCTTTACCGAATAACTCTGGCTTTTTAAGATCAAAGTAATTTTCATCACCAACTAAAGTATTAAATAGTTTACGAATTACAAACTGCACATCTTCGTTTGGAGCATGATTTTGTTTTTTCTTATCTGCTGTAATTGTATCTGTATTTCCAATTGAAACTGCATTTGAAAATGTCATTTTTTCGATTAGTTTGTTAAATTGTTCCATGGTTAATCCTTGTTCATTATATCCAAGTAATTCCTTCAAAGTTCTATAGAAATTGGTAAAATCATCTCTATCCTTCTTATCTTTAAATGTAAATTTTCCAAGAAGTGATACTAATGAATTATAATCAACTTCATCATCTAATAATTCAAAAGAATTTTCTAATAAATCTATCAAGTAAGATTCTATATCATCGCTATTCTCAGGACTATTATTATATGCTGTCAATAAATAGTTGTATGCTTCCTCGAATCTTAATTGGAAACATACCATTGCTAATATCATCAATTTTTCATCATGGTCTACTTTGTCTCCATTATTGATATACATTAAGAGGCTGACTGAATTAAAAAGTCTATTAATGCTACGAGGATTATTTCCTATAGAATATCTAATTAATTGAGTAATTGTTTCTAATTGATTTCTTTCTTTATTATTTTTATCAAAACAAAAATCAAGTTTTTTAAGTGAGGATTCAATAAAATTCTGCAAATCATAATTTGCTACTGGTACTGTAAATGGAACTTGAATAATTTTTTCAAAGAAAGCTTTCCCCTTTTCATCATCTAAATCTTTACCATATTTACTTTTTGCACCTTTAACAACAACATTATAATCTATAGCCAATACAAAGACGCAATGTTCACAGTCTAAAAATAATTTTAAAACTTCTAAAAGTTCTATGGCCTTTTCAGGAACTAAACGATCCAGGTCGTCAATAAAAATAACTATTCGGTCACTTTTATTTTCCTTAATGGCATCATTAATAATGTCTTGTAAGTTTTCTTTTAAGTGCTTGATATCATCAGTTCTCTCACCAAAACCTATGATTAAATCTTGAAATTTTTCAGTTAATTTTTCGCCATTTAGTATGCCAAAGTCTAAATTTACATATTCTAAGCCTTTAGATAGCGCACCTTTTGCTTTTTTAAAAAACTGTTTCTTTTTTGAATCTTCTACATTCAACTCACTAATTAAATCTGTAATTAATGCTACTGCTAAATTATTTCCCATATCAAACTGTGAGTATTGCCAAGTGTTGAAAAAAATAGTTTGAATTTTTTTATCTTGTTTTTCAGGATTTAATCTTTTTTCAACTTGGTACATAATACTGGTTTTTCCAGTACCCCAGTCTCCTTGAATGGCAACCGTTAAGGGTGTTTCACACTCAATAATAAAATTTGATAAACCATTAATATAGTTCTCAATGCTAAATTTGTCATCATGGGTAGGACTATCAGAAAATGAGCCACTCATAAGCAATCCTTTCATAAATATAAAAATAAGACAAATCACTCCGTAATAGAGTGATTAAACATATATATTGAATCTTTTTTGTTTTTAGCAAGATTCGATTATTTTTTGATAACATATTTATTAAAAAACTGTACTTCCCCCTCACATAATAAATGCAACACCTATATCAGATGTATTTTTGAATGAACTCTTACAAGCTAAATTAAAATCTACGTTAAAGACTATGATCACATTCTAAAATTGTGCAATAAGTTGTAAGTGTTTTCACATCTATTCTATTGTTTATTTTACCATAAATATAAACTATGAGCAATTTATATCCGATTAAATACCTATTGGTATACTCAATTAAATTCTTACCAGCTCAAATTTTTAAACATTATTTTCTAATAGCTGAAATCTAATGTCTTAGTTGTTAAAATTAATAATCTTTCCAAAACACATAGGAACTATTCTCTAAGTTAATAATCTGTTTAAAATAAGTTGAATCATCCACTTCATAATAATCTATGTTATCAAAATTAAAGTAGTCACACTCAAACTCTTCAGATTGTTTTTGAATTTCTAAAAAATATCGAGAATAATTTTTAGAATCCCTTATTCCTATCTCTATACTTTCAATACGGTCAAGATCTTCTCTTGGATAGTAATTTTCTATAAATTAATTCGCAGCTTTAATAAATTCCATGCGCGACCTCATCTAGTTTATAAATCACATCTTTTCTCTCAATAATGATTTTACAGTCTAGTTTCTCTTCTGTAATCTTGTCTAATAATTTCTTGTTTGGATTTATTGCTGTCGGAAAGCCTACGGATTGAAGCATTGTAAAATCACCAGTTGTATCTCCATAAGCATAGGAGTGTTCGAAATCAATAAACAATTTTTTCAAGACCTGTAATTTTGAAGCTGAATCCCACATCGGTATCACTTCTCCAGTGTACTTATTATCACGTTGAAGATAATTTGTTGCATACCAGATATCAGCGCCTAATTTTTCGGCCATTTTTGAAACTAAGAAATCGGGAGAGCCCGAAATAAATATAATTTGGTGTCCCTGTTCTTTATGCCATTTGATTTTATCACGAGTGTATCGATAAAGTTTTTTACTTTCTTTTTCAATGACTTTTTTGGCAACAAAATCAATATCAAGTACATCTTTATCTGCAATATATTTTGTATAAAGTTTTGCAGCAATATAGAGATAGTCATCATAGTCTAGTTCTCTATTTTCCCAAGCATTTTTGTGAAATTTAATTTCAGTATTGACACTATTTGGAAATACATCATAGGAAACACACTTTTCCATATGCTTTAAAAGTAAGGAATCTCTAAAAATTGTTCCGTCGATATCAAATATAGCTGCTATTGGTTTATTCATTTGTGTCCTTTCTATTTACGTTTAATTAAAAGATAATTTTAAAAACATATTTTTAATTGTTATAAAATAAAAGCTTTAAAATTTCTTTATAGTTATTTAAAATATCTTTATTTTTCGAAAATAAATCTTGGTTATTTTTAAAGATTTTATAAAACTCGTTAAAGTACCATCGTTGTTTTTTCGGATCCTTTGAATTAAAACGGTCCCATAGTAAACCACCAATTATTAAGTAATCTTGATACAGTTCCATTAAATTCGCTAATTTATCAGAAAAAGTTACAAGTAAAACTTTTCTTAGCGACTCATCTTCTTCTACTTCTCGAAATTTTGCTAATTGAAGCTCTTTACGAGTTTGCCAATCTTTAATTGATTTATCTTCAGATTCCAAAGACATATATGAATAAATTTCATCATTAAATTCTTGTTTAATATCTTCAAGACTGACATCGGTATCTTCAACAGTATCGTGTAACCATCCGGTAGCAATAATATTAGAATCTTCTGTTAGGGTTTCTAATATATTATTGACCAAAAATAAGTGAAATGAATAAGGTGTGATTTTCCCTTTTCTTGTTTGATTTTTGTGAGCAGTTAATGCGAATTCTTTGGCATTTGTCATAAAACTATTTCCTCCTTTTGTCTCTGTTGAATATATATTTTTTATTGCACTTTTAAATTTAAAAATTTAGTAAAGTTAATCAACAACATACACTATTCTTCTGGAAGACATTCTACTAAATCTAAACCTTGGTTTACTAGAAATTCAAACATCTTTTTAGATAAATGAAGTTCATTGTTATGGAGATAAATCTTTTCATTTTCATCTTCCTTATAAGCATACGCTGGCACATGAACCACTTTCCTACCTTTGACTGTAACAAAATATAATTTTAAAATTTCAAATAATCTATTTGGATTATTAATAATAACTTTCATTTTTTACTCCTTATTCTTTTCTACAAATTCTTTTAATTCAGGAATGGATGATTCAAGTGATTCTAAGAAAAAGAAGATTTCTTCTTTTTCTTGTTGCTTTTCTAAAATAGGGACAATTCCATCTTTATGTTTTAAATAAAATTCATTTCCTCTTAAATAATCATCATAGTAATCAAGCAAAAATTGAACGGAAACAATTTCATCACATTCATAGTATCCATAAACTATTAGGTTTTCTGCTGTGTAAGGTAGTTCCTTTATGGTTTTAACATCTATACTTATATCTTTTGTTTTTGAATTATATGTAATTGTTGCTTCTTGTTCCTTAACAAAATTCTGACTAGCTTCAGCATCTACATACTCAAATTTGATTTGAATATCTTGACTACAAACATATTCCTTCATTTGTCTTATAAGAACATCATCTGTATCTTGAAATAAAGTACAATCAAAAAAGTCATCTATATTATTCTCAAAACACCATCTACCCTCAGCAGTAAACCACATGTTGCATATATAATAACCATTTTCTTGAGTTGTTCTTGAGGAGACTATATCTGATATGTTAGATTGGCTATCTATAATATCAGTTGGATAATAAACATACTTATTTCTTTCTTCTTGAATCAATAGAAAATACTCTATAGTTTTAAGATTTGATGCTTTGATATAAACTCTGCCATGTGCTTCTGATGAATTTGCCATATATCATTTACCTTCTTTCTCTTATGTCTATATAAGTATTATACATCATAAGGTAGACATATTTTGTCTATGGTATAAAATTTTTTAACAAATCAAAAACACATAATACAAGGCATTAAAAAGCATTGATACTACGTGTCTTGACATAAAAATATTGACTTTAATTAAATTCTAATAAAAGACTATACAGAAGTTTAAAAATGAAATGGTTAACAAAATAATATTTTGACGTTTATACAATGGAATCATATTTTAAGAAGATAGATTGCTTTAAACTTACTACAATTAATTAAAAAAGTTATTACGAGATCTAGATTTAAAGCTATTTAAGATCATTATAGATAACAGATGCTTGATTATCAATAGATTTAAATTCTTTAACAGATTTAGTGAATTTAGGGATGTTAATAATTCGCTTATTTAGACATTGAGCAAGGTGTTGAGGTACATCTGATCCATCCCAGTTACCATAAAAGAAACTTCTATTTCTCCATTTATCTAAAGATTTCTGGGGAAATTCTGAATTAGAGAAACTGCGTTTATATAATTCTGGATAATCTTTTTTTAAATCCTCTATATTAGAATATTTCACAATAGTTTCTTCACTAGTTTCTATTTTACCCCCTTCTTTCCTTCTTGGGAAAGGATACTCTGAGGAATGTTCGTAAGCTTTCTTCCAACCTTGAATTTTATAAACACCAACACAAACACCACGGTATAAGGCAAGAGCATACTCTAAGTCTTTTTTACGTGATTCAGAAATATTCCAAACACCACGTACATTGTGATAAATATCTTCTGTAGTGTCATCAGCTTGAAAACTACTATTGATTTTAATGAGTACACATTTCTCCTTAATTGTTGAAAAATCAAAATCAGATAAGGCGTAGTTGTCAATAAAGTTTTCAATTGATCTAGCCTGAATCAGTCCATCTTTGGAGATTGTTGTTTTTTCTCTTTTTGACGCATGTCCACTAACTATATTTGTTAACTCTTCATCCTCTTTTGAAAAATTGATAAGATTAATTAATGCCGATTCAGCCATAAAAGCTTCGTGCTCTGTTAAACCAAATTTAATGATTACAGGTATAATTTTCCCCTTATGTTTTCTAATAATTTGAATTTTTTTACTAATTTGTATATTTTCTTCTTGAGCTACTTCTGTCAGTGCTTCATCAATATGTGATATTAGGCGAGTTCCTTCTCCCTTACCAATATAGAAAGGTAGTTGCTTACCTTCTTCATAGAGTCCGTAAACATAGTATTTGTCATTTTCATTTTTAGTCGCACCAGTAATATCATTTAATTTTTGATAATTCATTTTTTTGCTCCTATTTAAATATATTATAAAAGTTCTGCTTCACACTATTAGAAATTAATTAAAATAATCCACTTATTCTACCTTCTTTCTGATTCTGAACTATTTATCAGTTAAACTACTATATTTTCTTTAAAATCAAGTAAAATCCTAGAGAATAATCTAAATAAATTTGGGGACAATATATAGGTTTACTAATAACTACACAATACAGTATTTACGATAGCATTAAAAAGAGTCTGTTATATTTATTTTATGGATCTTTAAATAATTTGCTCAAAGTTTCTGAAAATTCTTCTGTAGCATAAATTTTAGCTTTCCCATCTCCTTTTAATAAGCATCTAGCTCTTACTGAAGCGGCCCGTGGACTAGTAGAACGATAACATGTTTCATAAGTTTTTAATTCAGGAATAGCGTTACCCCATTCAGCATAACCACGCGCAATAAGAATAGTTACAGGTGACTTGCTTTCATCTGCAATTCTTTCTTTAATCAAATTAAATAAAAATTGTTGAGTAGGAAGATATCCTTTTTTCTTAACTAGAGTAGTGATTTTTCCATCATATCTATTAGAATGATAAGGGAAAAACTCGGCTAGAGCGATATGTTTTGTAAACCAGTCTACATGCTTTTTATAATCGTCGTTTGTTTTAAACAAATCACCCATACCAGCATCTTCGAACCAGAACTTAAATTTAGCTGCTGTAAATCCGAGTTTATCACCTTCATCAAGTTCAAAGGCATGGAACCCTACTTTTTTTAGTTGTAAACTGTCTAAGCAAGTTTGCTGATAATCTTTATTGTTGTTATAAAGTTTTTCATATTCATCGCTATAACCAGGATTTTTAGCTAAAATAATAACATCCGCATTTTTAATATCCCCTACAAATTGTTGAGGATAGAAATTTAAGTGTAATGCAGTTTTATCATCTTTTTCAGTTTTTAGTATTGTTTGAATAATTTCCCAATCATCATGGGCAACAATAGCTTCTTTGCCTTTGTGAGTTGTTGTTAGAATGTCATTCCAGGGATTTTTAGTTGTAGTCATTTCTTTTTCAGCTTTTTTTGTAGAATAACTATATTTTACCATGTTTTAATATCAAATACAAAAATAGATTTTATTAATATGTTTTCGATTATAAAAGAAGCTGAGTAAAAAAACACTTGTTAATATCAATAAGTAGGACATTATTTACGTCCCCTTTCACACCACCGTACATGACGTTCGGCATACATCAGCTCTACTAAACTGTAACGAACTCCCTCATTTTTCAGTCTACAAATTATTTTCAATACTGTAGAACAGATAGAATTAACTAAGAAGTATAAGACTAGTACAATAAATTGTAAGTATTTTGAGAACAACGATTAATAAAAAAAGAATGACGGTGAGATTTATTACTTTTAATTATACTCACTTTGTTAGTTTAATTTAAAGCCATTTTTTGACCATAATCTAAGAGATAGCAATTTTTAATAGGCTTTATTTTAAAATTCAAAATCTAACAACCATTTCGATTAGTTAAATCTTTCAATCTTTCCTCTCCAGATCTAAGCATCTCTTTCTCCACTTGATTCCATTCTCCAAATAGTAAATCATGTAGAACGGTTGCTGCTGAAGTTGTATTTTCTTTTGAATCATATACACAACTTCTATCTCGTTGGTAAATTTGAATTCTTTCAAAGATAGCTAGTTCTTCCAATTGCCGTGTATTATCAACTAGATGATTTACAATGAAATCATGATGTTCTTTTGGAGTTGCGCGTGCTTGAGTTGGATTGATAGAGTACAGTTCTTCGTATCGGATAAGAGTGCTCAGATAGGACAATTCGGGCTTTGTTGCAATTAAGGCTAATTGTACTTCATATCCCTTACTTTTCAAGAGTTGTGCTGTTTTCTTTGGAACATCAATAGTTCGTAAAGTTCCCTCTATCAAAAGATTGTATCCCAAATGACTCAATTCTGTTACTAAAGACTCTACCATTTTACCTGCAAAATCTTTGGTGTATTCTACACTATCTTTGCCATATTCTTGCTGCAGTTCTAAATAGTGTGGATGTTGAGAGCGAAAACTATCGCCATCTATGATAACAATATTTCCTTGAAATTCTTTCTGTTTAATACGATGAATTGTAGTCTTACCAGCACCACTTTGCCCTCCAAGCAAAATCGCTATAGGTTGCTTACTGGACTTTTTTCCTCTTGTCAGAGAACGAAGATTCCGTGCTAAAGCATGTTTGAATTCACTATCAGTATAATCTTGGATTTCCATTAAGCTACCATCCGCTTTTCAGATATCTCTAACATACGTTCAATTCCATCCAAATAACCGCTATATCTCTCTATTTCATCAAAAGTTTCTACTAAATAGATATTCGTATGAATCAAGTCAGATAAATCATCACTCATTAAAATCCAAGGATTAGATTCATCATCAATGCTAATTCCCTGACTATCTTGATAGCGATAGAGTCGAGATAAAAGATTAGCACCTCTTTCTTTCACAATTTCAATTTTTAAAGTCAATTCATAATCTTCAACAGGATTGAGCATTTTATCTTCTCCTACAATATCGACATAAGATACATTAAACTTCTGACAGATGATATCTATTAGTTCCGTAGAGACTGAACTAGTTCCATTTTCATAACGACTCAAGCTATTTCGAGAAATTCCTATAATTCGTGCAAATTCGGGTTGTGTTAAGTCATGTGTTTTACGTAAGGATTTTATGTTCTTTCCAATCATGGCAAACTCCTTTATTTTTATAATTCAATTATAGCATAAAAAAGTATAACGCACCAATTTTGGTGCGTTATACTTTTTTTCTAGCCTAAACTTTACTTCTAAAAAAGCCACCTAAAGAGCCATAAATATTTATACTTGTATTATTAGGCCATTAGTAAAGCGTATCCAACATCTCAATAAAGTGTTGTTTTTACTGATATTTTAACTATATTGTATAGTCTACTATTTAAATCTCAATTGGGATATTTTATAGAATACCCAAAATTCAACAATAACTAAAAGTAAGATTCCATTGTATTTCCTTGTTGATCTTTCATATCACGAATTTTATTTTTCAGAAGATCAAAGTTACAAATTTCATCTCTAATATCGTTATCCGCTCTGTAGCCATTAATCATCTCAGTTAGAGTTTTCCCTTGACTACCATTCTTTATAGTGGTATTCACTCTTTTTATCTTGATATCAAAAGGCTCATATGTTTTATACTTAATTACTTCGTCTTTAAAATCAAATAAAGGTGTATCCGGTTTAGCATCCCATAAGATAATCAACCACATTATCGCATTATAAAGCTGTTTTGCAGTTTTATTCCACTCTTCAGGTTGTAAATTTCCACTCCCTCTATTGTAATGTTCTTGTCTATTATTTACATGAGAATTACCTACAAGCGGATTAAAAAGAGGTAGCCCTTTGTGATTAATTAGTTCTAAAAAATCCCTTGCCGCACCCATGCCACACTGAATAACTTCCTTCTTGCCATCAATTTTACTCTCAGCGATAAATACATAATATTCATCTTCAATAGTTGCTCCTGCATCACTATGTTTTTGTTGATTTGCTAACAGTTTAATATGTGCTTCAGGCTGAACTTCAAAATCTCTAACAATTCTTTGTCTTGTTTCATGTCCTCTACAATTCATATAAGTTCTCCTTTACAAGTTTAGTAACTAGCCTTATTATACTATACAAGTTGAGTAAAAAATCATAACCTTCATCAACTAGTTTTTGAAAATCACAAATCCTTTTGGAGAGATGACAAGCTGATTCTCCAATTCTTGGCAATTACTTGCTAGTGCTACTGCTTCTTTTTGTAAATGATAATCTTCCTTTGATTGGTTGAAAATCGCTTTGAGAATTTGCCCTTCATATTTCCACTGCAAAGCTACTACATCAGCTTTGATTTCTTGAAGGCTATACTTGCCATGCGAAATGATTACTGACGCGTAATTCCGAATCTTAATTAGCTTCTTCATAAAGTTCAGCATATCATTGTCACTTGATACACGTTCCCAAGGCATACAACGTCGACAATCTGGGTCTGGACCGCCAGTCATGGATAACTCTGTTCCATAATAGATGCAGGGTGTTCCTTTTTGTAAAAAGAGAAAGGCTAGGGCTGATTTAACCAGTTGCACATCCTCATTGGCCGTCCACAAGATTCGCTCTGTATCATGTGAATCCAAGAGATTAAACATGACCTCTGAAATCTGCTGCTTGTAATACATAGACTGGCCATTGATTTCATCGATGAATTGGTCAGTCTTCTTAACACCTCGTAAGAAATAGTCCTTGATACTATCAGATAAAGGATAATTCATGACGGCATGGAACTCATCGCCATTTAGCCAAGGCTGAGCCGTATGCCAGACTTCTCCAAGGATATAAAGATCGGGCTTTTTAGCTAAAACTGCTTTTCGAAAATCCTTCCAAAACTGATGATCAATCTCATTAGCCACATCCAAACGCCAAGCATCGATATCAAACTCTTCAATCCAATAAGTCGCAACCTTTAAAAGATAGTCCTTGACCTCTGGATTGGCTGTATTTAGCTTAGGCATATAGTCCTCAAAACCAAAAGCATGATAAGGTAAGTCTCTCTTATTAGCAAGCTTAGCAGTCGTCACTGGGAATTGTTGAATATGGAACCAATCCTTATAAGCAGATTGCTCACCATTTTTGACAACATCTTGCCATTGAGGAGATTGCGAACCAATATGGTTAAATACAGCATCCAGCATAATTTTCATACCACGCTGGTGAACTTGCTCGACCAGCTCCCGAAAGGACTCTTTATCCCCAAAATGACGGTCAATTTCAAAGTAATCTGTCGTATTGTACTTGTGATTGCTTGTAGATTCAAAGATGGGACAAAGATAGAGTCCAGTAATTCCCAAGTCTTGCAAGTAATCCAGATGGTCAATAATCCCCTGTAAATCACCACCAAAGAAATCATCACTATTAGGTGTGATAGATGGATCCCAGTCTAAAGTCCCTTCTGGGTTTAATAGAGCATTTCCATTAGCAAATCTCTCAGGAAATATCTGATACCATACTGTATTTGAAACCCAGTCAGGAACCTGACATGCATCAATCTCATGTATATAAGGCAACTTAAATCCATTTCCAATAGCATGAAGATTTTCTAGAGAATTTTCCACACACCCTTTATCGCCATACAAAATACTTTGACCTTCTGTATCCTTGAGTTCAAAGAGATACTGGATACGTGCAAAGTCAACTGACACTCCAACCTGCCAATAATCAAATAAGACGTCAGAAGTTATCTTGGCCATTTTCTTTGTATCTTGATAAAACTCCTCCATAAAAATAAAAGGGTCAGCATAATGCAAGTTGATGCTTTCAATGTCCCCTTTCTTAGTTCGAATCCGAATATGAAGTTTCTTATCCTTGTAAAGATAGGCATACTCTGACTCAGGCCTATGGTAAATAACACTTAATTCCATTAATTTGTCTCCTAGAGTTTTAATTCCAATTTTACGCAAACGTTTTCATAATTGTGATTCTAGTATACTACTTTCGTATTTTATTTTCAAGGCTTGTCCGTAGATTCTACAGGTAAAGAATCGATACTTCCGAATTCAACTCTCAGTCCATCTTTTTGGAATTCATGCTCATGAATATCTATTAAGGCGTAGCCTAAGTGTTTCATCACTTTCATTATCTTGTCCCACTCATAAATTCTGAGATGATCGGGTGCTTCCCAACCTCTAGGGTCACCAGGCACATGAATGTCAATGTCAGACGGCCCCCATTCTTCATTTGATCGGTATTCAAACCCCAAAGACCCCATGAGCGTCGGAGTGATTCCGATTTTGTTTAAATGAGAACAAATTGTTCGAAATTCATCAAATAGAGAATTCATTCCTCCTCCAATCGTTGATATAGAACTCAATTGCGTTGTGAATAATAAACTAATTTTTACCTTCTACTCTTTCGGTTTTGAAAATACTTCAACTCGCTGAGCTAGAACTTTGATTTCTACAGGTAGGTTATCCGATTTATCGCCATCAACGTCTGACTCCAACTCACTATCTGAAGAGATTTTAATATTACGCGCTCTGATATACTCAATATTATCATTGCCGACAACATCTCCTTTTAGTAAATCAGGAATAACGGATAATTTGGAGAATAGAGACGCATCTTTCAGAATCAAAATATTGGCATAACCGTCCTTGTTTTCTTCAAAGATTTTCTTATCAGCGAAGTAATTTGTCAAGAGAACCAAAACATGGCTAGCTTCACCAACATAATTTCCATTTTCTGTCTCCACCTTAATGTTAAATACCTGATCCGTCATAACAGACTTCATGGTATTTACAGCATAGGCTAAAATACCGAATTTTGTCTTATCCTCGATTTCAACATTGTGAATCGCTTCAGGTAGAGAACCGATACTAAAAATATAACCAAAATAATTGTCATTCGCTTTTCCGATATCAATCTTATTGGTTAAATCAAAATCCAGTTCATCAATTGCACCATCGATGTCTTGATTGATTTCCAACAGTTTTGTAATGAGGTTTCCCGTCCCACCTGGGATAATCCCTAACTTAGGAATGTAGTCTCTCTCAGCAATACCTGAAATAACTTCGTTGACAGTCCCATCTCCACCAAACACAACCACTGCATCGTAGTGCTCACGAGAAGCTTCTTCAGCAAAATGTGTTGCATCCAGCGCTTTTTCGGTAATTTTGGTTTCCACTTGCTCAAAGTATTCTTTTGCTTTATTCTCCAGCTTTTCTTTGTAATCCAAAGCCTTCTCGCCACCAGAAGTAGGGTTGATAATTAACATTGCCTTTTTCATTAATTTCTCCTTAATTTTAAATAGAAATGTTTACATTTCGCCATATGCAAGTAAATGTAATCCTATTATACAATGAAAATACAGAAAAGAGAAATATGACGTACTGGAGATTAATACGCTTTTATTCTATTGTCCCATCTCCTAACTACAGCCTTTAAGGGTTCATCCAAGTAAGAAAATGCTTTATCCTTTATCCAACCAGGGATACCGTAAGCTGCCTCTGCTATGCTGCCAGTTATTGCAGCAAGTGTATCACTATCACCACCAAGTGAGATGGCATTTCTTATCGCATCTTCGAAGTCTCTACTCTCAAGAAAGGCGATAATAGCTTGAGGGACAGTTTCCTGACATGTTTCGTTAAAACGATAGTTAGGACGGATTTCATCTAAAGTTTGAGATAAATTGTAGCCGTATGTCTTCTCTATATAATCCTTAATCCGTCTTTTACACTCTGTATGATTGTCATTAATTGGTTGCTCGTATTCTCTACAATAACCACCAAAGTAAAAACGACACAGAAAGATAGCATCAGCTGTAGCCATTGCACCTTTGACACCTTCTGGATGATTATGAGTTACCTCTGCAGAAAGACTCGCAAGGCCTCTAGATGATGACCACATTCCGGTTCTCGCATAAAAACCACAGTCCATGTTCCAAGCACATGGAGAAACACGCATAGCAGATCCATTCCCAAAGCTATTATAAGGCTCACGGTTATCGCTGTTTAGCCATGCATTAAACCGAGCACCGTAATCAGCATTCGGATACAGTCTGCCATATTTCTTCATCGCGTCAATGAAGTCGACTTTTTGTCCACCATTCATAATTGCTTCTGCAACAGCACAGGTCAAAACCGTGTCATCAGTGAAAAAACAGTCTTTCCGAAATAAAGGAAAGTCCTTTGTTTTGATATTGTTCCATTCGTAAACAGAACCGACAATATCTCCAATAATTGCTCCTAGCATAAGATTCCTCCTTGTGACATATCAGATTTATTACACATTCCCAATGGTTCACTCTTTAAAAATGGCACCACCAAATCAATCCACTCTTGAGGCAGGTAAGCTGATAAATAGCCGTGGTTATAGCCCTGTGCTTCATACAAAATTGTATTTGAATGTAGCTGATGAAATAATTTCGCTGATTCTTTCACACAGTTCAATTCTTTTTCACCATAGATATACAGAACTTGAGCTTTGCTAGCAGAAATCATATCTTTCAGCTTGTAATGCCCCATATAGGTTTTGTAAATGGTCACCAATGTTTTGACAGGCGTCCTTGGCAGATCCTCCAAATAATAAGCTTTTATTTCCTCTGGATAAGCCAGTTTAGGATAGAGTTTATTCATCATGCTTAACTGAAGTTTGCAAGAGAATTTATTGAACATCAATTTACCAAATAGAGACACTAGAAAGATGCTGATTTTAGCTAACCTTGGTTGAGGAATACAGAGGCTTCCGTCTATAATGGCCTTCTCAGCAATTTCACTATCTAAAGATAAAAGCTCCATGGCAATTTGACCACCAAGTGAAACACCACCGATTGCAAACAATTTCCCACTACAGTTTGCTTTGACATAGTCTAGAATTTCCAAAGCAGAATCTTCAGTTGAAACATAATCAAGTTGATATTCCTCGCCGTGGCCATTCAAAGTGGGTAGAATGACACGATACTCCTCTGACAAGATCCGTACTTGACGAAGATAATTCCACCAAGAACTGCCGCCACCGTGTATTAGTAAGATAGGAGGTAAATTCTTATCCCCAAATTCATGGAATTTCATATTTAAACTCCTTACTGTAGGACTTTCATTAGCTACATCCTTGTTTAATCAGTTTGAATAAGCAGTGATACCGCCTCAACGTGTGGTGCTAGTATACTCCTATATTATAGAACGAAAGGGATAGAGTTGATGTTTAAACTTAAACTTTAGAATGAAAATATTTTATAGTTACCATTTTTCAACTTTTTAGCTGATAATTATCACTTAATAAATTTACTTGTGAAATCACTTTACTCTTAACGCCCCAACTATCAAGTTATTCTTTTATCAACTCTGGAATTTTTTGCTAATATCCCTCAAAGCAATGCCAACTGATTTTCTAACATATTCACTAGAATCTTCTTTTAATGTTGCGATTCGTTTAGTAGCTTCAGCTGGATTATCCTTGAAATATGGTCTACTAGTCCATATTCTCAAACCTTCTGTAACAGCTCTTCTAACATTTGGATTACTGTTTTGTAACCATTCGTCAATAACCGGAAGAGATTTTTCATAACCTGTTTGCTTACAAAATTCATCAAATGCTTTTGCTAATACTTCTTGAACTCTCCAATTGTCATCCTTTGAAACCTCATCCCTCATGAAAATCAAAATTTCATATGATAACAATTTACTACACAGGATATAACAATTTTTTCAAATTCTTTAAAAATAATTTTTTTCTGATTTGTTCATATTTATTACTCCTGAATTTTAAATTTAATGATTTTTCTATTTAATAATATCCAAATAGTTACGATAGCGTATATAATAGTTGAAATCAGGTAAACAGCCTGTATACCAATCCGACTACTTAAATAGCTAAATATTGCCAAAGAGCCAGATGAAGTAATCGTTAATATTAATTGCCTTAGAGAAAAAATACGTCCTATCGAATAAGTAGGCGACTTCTCTTGTATTAATGATTGTTGCACCAAATCTCTAATTTGATACGGAATTCCAATGAAAAAGTTAATAACAAGAGCCAAGAAAGCTACTTTATTAAAAGCGTATATACCTGTAAAAATAGCAACCAAAAGTGATGAAAAAAAGATAACTTTTCCCCCAAACTGAGAAATATACTTAGAGTATCTAATGCTTATAATTCCTCCTACAATCGAACCTACAAAGTAAGCAGCTCCTTGAAATCCCCACCATTCCTCTGATAAGTTCAAAAAACTCGTCGTGAAAAATAATAGAAAAGTTTGCGTCCAAATCACATTAGCAATTGATTCACATGTATCCATAATGGTTATATTCCACAATTCAGTAATATGAAACAAATCATACCATCCCTGCTTCAATCTCTCAAAATAAGAGAGTAAATTCGTTTGCACTCTATCTTTTGTATCTATTTTCTTCAAGAGCCACAAGGATATAGTAATCATCAAAATAATCACACAAAATGCCGCAAAAGGATTAAGGAATAGAACAAAAGGTATTCCAAATGTCCAAGTAGCAGTTTGAAATACTTGAATGACAGTATAGAAAATACCATTTAAACGAATTCTATCCTCTTTAATTATATCTGCAAGCAATACACCTTGCGCAGGAGAAATAGCACTATCTAATAAACTCAATAAAAATTTTGATATTAACACAAGGTATATATATCTATAAGTACATATGAGTAGTATAATAATAAAAACTTTTGCTATCAATGCTCCTAGCATAATCCACTTTGCTGAAATTTTGTCAAAAATATTTGAAAGTAGAATACTTCCTAATATTCGTGAAATAGATCCAACAACTAGAATCATACTTGTATCAAATAGCGATTGACTCATTTGATATACAAAGAGAATTAAAACCATATCTAACAATATACCAGCAAGAATAATAAATACTTGGGCTGTTAGAAACTTTAAAAATGACTTACTAAGTTTATTACTTTTTATTTCTGTTTTCACAACTATCCTTTTTCAAATATTCATTTAATTTAGAAAAATACTTGAAGTAACTTTTCCTATCAACAGGAATAAAATGATTTTTCACTTAAAATCAGATGTTCATTAACTTCCGTTAAATAATGTATTCTTTTAGTCAACATTATCTTCTCCATTTTATTAAACTAGTGATAGAGGGCGTACATTTATTCCCATTAACTTATTTTCTTTGGTAACAAAAACATCCCCACAGTGTTTATGGAAATAGAATCCATATCAAATAAGTTATCAAACCTAGAAAAAATATGAGAGGTTACTTCCCCACTAAACGAGAAAAGTCTTTACCTACAAGGCTGTTCATTACTCATTTCGTCAATGCTTTAGTTTCGTAGATTCAGATTCGAATGATTAAAACTAGTCAATTTTCTCTATGATATTTCCAAGTTTATCTAATACAAGACAGGAATGATCATTTAGTGAAATTATGGGAACATTAACGAGTTCTTCAGCTCTCTCCTTATTTGCTTTATCATTCCATGAATCATAATGGACACTAATTAAAAACTGACTAAAGACTCCTAATCCATTTTTTATCTTTATCTGATGATCTGAATTATCATTAGGTGAAACATAGACTTTTTCTCCTAATAATAGGGCTCCTGCAGAAAATCCCATAACTTTCGCCCCTTTATTCAGCATACGATCGATATAATTTTTGAACTGCTGATTTACGTAAGTAGCTAAATACTTTTCCGTATTTCCCCCACCGATGATGATTAGATCAGCATCTAAATAGCTATCAAAATCAATCTGCTCAGTGTCCAAAAGTAAGTAATCAGTGTTTAGATTAGAAAGATGGCTTCGGAAAACTTCCGTGTACTTTTTCATATACGGTTCCCAATTTTCTCGATAAACTGTAAAAATGACAATTCTTTCGATCTTCCTTGATGATACAATTTTATTAACAATCGTATGGTTCTTAATCGGCGGATTTCCACCCATCAAAAAAATTTGTTCGTCCAATCTTTCACACTTTCTAAAGATATATAAATTTTGACCACATTATGAAATTATAATTTTTTCTTAAAATGAATAATTCTATTTGCCTCCTGAAATCCAATATTGAGATGAAATCTTATAGAATTCGTATTCGTTAAAGTACAGTCACTTGCAAATTCCTTACATCCTTTATTTTTCGCCCATTCCTCACATTTTGTACAGAGATTTTTAGCAATATCCTTTAAACGATATTCCTCGTCGACAATAATCCCTTCTAAGAATCCAACAGGACTATATTTACAACCTTCAACATAATCAAATCTGAGTGAACATAGTGCTAGACCTACAATTGTGTCATTTTCAACTTCAGTAAAGATTGCAGTATTTTTGCCATTCGTATATCTTTTTACTTCATCAATAGCTTCTTTATCGGTCAATTGGGGCCATAATTGTTTCATTAGTTTAGCCGTTTTTATAGAATCTTTTGTTATTCCATCCATATTGATGCTCCTCCGCAAATTACAAGCAAATGTTTCGAATCATGCTGTTACTTTGTTACTCATTGATTAATACAAATACCATCCCCTTCTACTTTTCGCTGTCTCAAATCGGAAGAGCAGTGCCACGCACTCAGCGGTTCGGACTTACCGTATCATTTCGTCGGTTTCCCTCCTCATTCTACGAGTTCTATCGCATGGGAAATCATATACTTCTACTTCGCTGATGCCTCATCTTGTACAAGCAGTGATACCGCCTCAACGTGATGTGTCTGCGGGACTCAAAAGGTTCAGTGAACCTTTTGAGGATTAACTGCGTTTCACTAACAAACTTACACATTCAACATGTGGTGCTAGCAAACTTCTATATTATAGAACGAAAGTATGTAAAAGTGATTTTGGAATAATACTATAGAACGGAACTATTAAAATTTATTTAGTAAGGAAATCCCCTAACTCACTGACCAATCCTTGCTTTATAGAACAGAAATCAATACTCTGAACTTTCGTCGCACGTAATGTAATTTTTTCTGCAGTAGTATAAAAATCTAATTCATCTTGAGTGAAGAAATCTACTGCATCATAGCGACGTATAGGTATAAGTTTTTCATTATAATAAACCAGCATTTTAATCGGATTGACTCGCAATACCTCAGCCACCCCAGAATCCGCAGTTGCTAAATAATGGAGATAAATCACATCTGAGTTTTCAATACAATTGAATAAAGTACTTTGTTCCAATAGTCTTATATGAAAAATATCCCATGCTGTATTATGTATTTTATCAATTAAATTCTTAGCCCCTAGCTGCAACTTTTTAAATATTTCTTGAACAGCACTATCATTTTTCAAAAAAAGTATTAATAAAGTCATTTCCAATTCTAAAAATACGCATAAATCCTCAAAACAATAGCGTTTAAACTCAGCGACTTTAGCTTTTGTAGAAAGATTTTTTGTATTTTTCAAAATGAATGCTTTCAATATATAGCAACACACTGCCTCATACTGTTGTATCACTTCATCATTGCTTAGGTAGTTTTCTGCATCTTCCCAGATTTCTTTCATCCAAATATATTTATCTGGTTTTAGAGTCTGAGGCACATTAGATTGAAAAACTTCAAAATCAGTGCTATCAAAATAAACATAACTTTCAATCATTTTAGCTAATAATTCACGATTTAGTGGGGTGGTATATCTTTCCATTAAAGCAGTTGAAATATTATTTGTTAGACGCAACGATTTAATCTCGTGTAAAAACTTAATTAAATTCTCCTTATCAGGGACATTTCTCCCTCTATATAAATCATGTATGTAGGTAAAAATGTTTAAGTCATAATTGATAATTCTGGCAATGGGTAAGAAATTATCCTTAGCACTCACAGTATTTTTATCAATAACCCAAACTTTTTGGTAATCTCCCAAACCAATCAGATTAAACTTTCCATAGCTAAATGATTTGCCTATATTACCAAAATTTGACTTTTCTTCATCAAATAGAAAAACTCTACACTCATGAAGGTTCCATCTATTGAAAACTTCTATTTTCTGTATGGTCGTTTCACACTTAACTAGCTCCTGAATAAAAGGATATATTTCAAGCATAGGTGTTTAACCTCCCAAAATACTTAGTTGTCTTGTTCATAACGAATAACTTCTTCCCAATAATCATACTCATCACAAATATACAACATTGCATTAAATAACTTCAAAAACTCTTGTTCTTCGATTTCTTTCTCCCACCGACCATGACTAATCATATGACGATTTGGTTCATCAAGTGTAAATCTATTAGTATCTTTGAAGAAACTATACAGCCAGTGCATCAGTCCTACATCGCTAAACGACTTATCAATAAATATGCTATCAATTTCTTTAATCGCTCGGTGACCTACTGGTATTTTTTTCTCTAATGAAGTCATTTCTGAAATTCTATTTAGTGCACCATCAATTGCCAAACTTCCCAGAGTGTATGCTGCATAAAAGTTTCGATTAAAGTAGCAATCAACCATTGATTTTACAAGAGGAGCTGAATAACACGGCGAATTTTGTAGGTCAATAATAAAATCCTCATTTTTTAGTTTATCCCTAAGCAGCTCTATCCATTCGTCCTCCAAGGTATTCCATTCCTCAGCAAGTAAACGTTGATAAACATTTCTATCACGAAAATAAATAACCCATCCATTTTCTGCCAGCAGTTGAACTCGAGAAATAATCTGCTCAATTTCTTCTTTTGTATAAATCGAAGGCAGTGATTTTAAAAGTTCATTGATGCCACTAAAAATCTTTGAATAATCAATTTGATAGCTAGCAATTAAATTTTTTGCAGAATCTGCAATGTTTTGAATTACTTGCAAGTGTGTACTTGATAACGTTTTATTGTACGACGCAACCACTTCTGACATGACATTAATAGCGCTTTTTTCCACTTGAATTAATGAAGGCAGACTTACTAAAGGAGTCGTCAAATTAGCAAAATCTACTAATTTAGCTGAACTTAATACATTTGAAGTTGCAATTAATTCTGAAATAATGTTAGCATTTACAGTTGCTTGAAAGTTACTAAAGGTATCAGCCAAAACAGAAATAGATGTAGTATTTTGTCCCAATTTTATCTTCTCAGAGACGTTTGTTGAGCTGTCTAAGGGAATTTTTTTAGAGTCTATTTCAACTTTCTTCACTTTAATACTATCAGTCATTTCGTCCTCCCAAAACAGCTTATTCATATTGTTTATTATACCACTAAAACTACAAAAAGACCTTAACCATTAAGAAGTTCAACTCGAACAACCACTTTGATACTAATTTCTCCTGAACAATAAAAATTTTATTTTCATAAAATCTTACTATTTTGATTTATAGAAAGATTTTAGAATTTAACAAGCAGTGATAGTGACTAAACATAGTGCCAGAAATCTTCTAAATTATAGAACGAAAGTATATAATATACTGCCTTTTATTAAAGACCTATTTATAATAAATGTGTAAAATGATTTATTAATAGTTTAGTTAATCATTTACTCTAATAACACTTCGATTTTGTAAAAATCCTATTAACAAAGTTACCAGTAGTACCTTTTCTCACTTAGATATTGTTCTTTTTGTTCTCTAGAATTTTCATGATTTCTATTTCCTAATAATTCATCTGTTGAAGAAACTATTGGGTCTATCCAGTCAGCTTTGGATCTAATCCAATCAATTTCTTCTTTGCTAAGCTTCCCCTCTATCTCCAGTTTATCAGCCATCAATCTTAAATCATTTGCTGTTTGAAAATCTTCTAGCATATTCAGAAGAGACATTGTCCGCTTCTTCTCTTCTTCGATTCTATTTTGTAATTTTCGTTTTCGCTCTTGTTCTTCTTCATATAGTCTTTCACTCTCTTCACGTTCAAGTCGTAAGTTCTTAACTTTATAATACTCTTGGTAAATTAAAACAATTATTTCTGGGATTGATTGTTCAATCGAGAATTCATTAGTATCTTTAATGTATTTACCATCTATTATCTTAAATCGAAATTTTCCATTTGGTATATAGTCATACTTCTTTATTCTTGGTTTATAAGCATATCCATTAAACTTAACGCTATCACTGTACTCTGCTAGTTCTTTAGCTTCTTCTTTTGTTAATTCATGACTTACTTTGTCTGTTGATTCTATAACTTCAAAACGAACAATATCCTTATCAATTTGAATATCCCAATTTGGAGTTACATTATCACCGATTCTTTCAATAACAGTAACGAGTGTATCTAAAAAGCGATATAAACGTGGAAGAGAATTTAGTGAAATATTTTTTACAAATTTAGGTTCTTTTAAATCATTATATCTGTGTCTAGAATCAAAGTAAGGATAGGAAGCAGCTTTTTCCCTCTTATTCCACTCTGCGATTTTATCTCTTAGATTAGCTACAGATTTATGTAATCTCTTATTTGGAGACTGGTTTAGGTTTGAAACGGCTTCGATAATAAGCTCTATTTTATCGTCCTCTAAAAATGATAATGAACTTCTTATACTAGTTGTATCAAGTTTAAAAATATCTTTATTTTTATCTTCCGAACTCACCTCTTTATGTTTAGCAGGTTTTATTCTATTATTCTTTAGACTTTTTCTATCAATATTAACTTTATTTACGTCATTTTGTGGTAACGGAACAATAAGTTCACTTAAATCTTGTCCAGTATTCTTACGATACCAATAACTACCATTTGGAATTGGGATTTCAAATTCTTTGCATTTCTTGAGTAAGTCTGAATAGCTTAAATCATATTTCAATGAAACTTGTTTTGCACTTATTTCCCAGATTTCTTCGTAGAGTTCTTCTCTAGAAAAGATCTTTATCATCTTCATTTAAAACACCTTTACCCTTATATTTTACATCACCGTTTTTATATTTACCAAGCGAAAACGCAAATTCAAAAACTTCTAATTATTCACTTCTGCATTTTCGCTTAATATAAAAAGTAAATCTTGTTTTAAACCGTTAAATTCCTCTATAATTTTATCTAAACTAGCTTCAATATTTTCAACACGGATCTCTGATAGCTTACCGTGATTGTATGAAATCATTCTTTCAGCAATAATATGATATGACCAACTCTCAGTGAAACGTCTGTCTCTTTCTTCGTTATGAATAGCAAAACCAATTGGAAGTAGATTATTTCTAAGACCTATAGCAACTGCTTGTGAACTAATACCTAAATAATCACCTGCAATTTTTAATGTGATTTTATTTAATTTTCTAATATCTTCGTCGGTATATTTCGGCATGTCAGTACTCCTTTTTTTATAATTCAAGTTGATGATTTAATAATCATGTCAATTGTTTTCATACTTTCTACTTTCTAAACAATTTTCAAATATATAGCGTTTTCATTATTTTCTTATCCTATTATATCATTATTCAAAATAAAAAACTGCAACTTACTAGTTGCAGTCAAACACAGATTTATTTCTATTCCTTTTAGAAACTTATATTTTCATTTTCGGGCATAGTAAAAACATCATTTTTTTCAAAATAAGGTTTTACCATTTCTTTCCATCTAGCTTCATGAAAATTGATTGAGTTTAAAGGAGAGAGTCCATAATTTCCCAATGCATAACCATCATTCACTTCAACAACAAGTGTCCTGCCATCACGAGTAACACCGATATCTAGACCATAAGCTATAGGCGCATCTTTCCAACATGATATGGCTTCATCAATTACACTTGCATCAAAATGTGCATGATAATCACCTGTATAGGGTCGAACATCTAATACTTGACCATCTAACACAAAACACCGCCATTCTGCTATGAATTCTACAACTTCACTAATCCATATAGGATAGTCGAAAGGTAGACCAATACCTATTAAATCATGGGTTCCATTAACAACTCTTCCAGTAAAGACTTTTGAACCAGCTTTAGGCTTAATAAATTTTCCCCAATTATCAGGTATATTTACAATCTCTCCTAAAATACCTGCATAAATCTTTCGACCATAAAACTCTTTAAGCTCAATAGGATAGTCATAAACCGGAACGTTTAAGCCCATCATTTTTAGTAATGCTCTAGTCTCCGTTATATAATCTACAACTATATCTTCACTTGTTAACTGTTTTATTTCAGAAAAAGATTGATATAAAATAACTTCTTCTCCTTGTAAGTAGGCACCTACTTGAGCATTGTACTTATTAATTGAAACTTCACTTGGTAGTTTGCTTTGTCTAATATAAACAACCATTTCATCACTCCTATATCACTAGTGTTACACCAATTTGTAAAAAAATAATAGCATTTATGCTGTTATTTTTTTGAGTAAATAGCCCCCATAATATCATCAAAATAATCAACGGTATTTAGGAGTAATTCAATAACCTGGGACTTTGTTAGTCGCATTCCTCTTCTATCTCTAGCATCTTCTACTAAATTTTCAAGTTTCTCTAGATTTTTATCATCCAAGCTAATCATTATTCTATTTTTATCGGTTGCCATTTTCATCACCTCAAGTTAATTCTATCACAGGTGTATCACTTGTGTCAACTGGCTTTTATAATACATTAGTCTAAAAGTGGAGAGGATTTTTAACACAGTAACTTTAAATCTTTAGTATTAAAAAATTTTCACAGTAATTATAGAAATAAAATTTGTCTCAAATAAGTTATCAAATCTAGTATAAATTATGAGCGTCTACTCTAATACTTTACCTCTAAACAAGAAAAAGGCTTACACTCAAGGGTTTTCTTAACCCCCTTCGTTACAACGTTTTGACGCTTTTACTAGCAAAGGTACATACTCACAAGGAACTTTGATTGACTATTGAATCTCTCCCACTTCTTCTTTAACATATCCTTCTACATCTTCAATCTCTACAAACATTGGGTCTAAGTGACACAAGAAATGCCAATCTTCGCTCCCTTTTTTTCTGTAAAGAATCGCTTCGCCGTCTTCACTTCCGAAAAAGCTTCTATCTACTTCATATCCACTGCCTTCTAGAAAGTCTTTTGCCAGCCGATAGTTTGCTTCTCTTGCTTCCACATAGGTTTTAACTTCATCGTTGTTAACGACATATGCATCGATTTTTGAATAGCCTTCAATTACTTTTTCGTTTGGTTCGGATAGATTCGAGATTTCTTTCCAAATAATGTCAACATTTTCCTTAGAATCAAACATAAATTTAGACAAAGGTACAATGTTTCCGTTATAGATAATTTCCATATAGTCTGGTAGATTTGTAGGATTAAAAAACTCTACTTCAAATCCATCTTCTGTTTCTAAAGTATATCCCGGGATTTGAGCTACAAAGGCTTTTCCATCTTCTATGGAATCAAATGCGACTAAATCTTTAGAATAATTATTTTGGTACAATTCCAATATAACCATCGATAATCTCTCCATTTTCATTATCAGGCTAATGTAAATAAACACGTCACCTGACCAATTCAGGCTCTCTGTATCATCTCGTCATATTTCCTACTTACTTTACGAGTCCTATCCAACGGGCGGATTCAAAAGTTTTGGGAAACCATTTGAGGATTAACTGCGTTTCACTAACAAACTTACACATTCAACATGATGCGTTTGCGGAAATAAATCCACCGGCTGGACTTTCTTCAACTCATATCCCAATTCTTGGTAGAGTTTGATATCACGCGCCATGGTTGCGACATTACATGAGATATAAGCGATGCGGTCTGCTCCTGTTTGGCTACTTGCCTTGATAAAGCTTTCGGTTAAGCCCTTGCGTGGAGGATCAACCAAGATAACGGTTGGTTGAATTCCATCTTTAAGCCAATTTTTCATGGCATTTTCAGCTGTGTCACAGACATAGTGAGCGTTTGAAATATTGTTCAGTTGAGCATTCTTATTACTATTTTCAACCGCTTCTGGAATTACTTCAACACCATAGACTTCCTTGACGTGTTTCGCAACAGAAAGACCAATCGTCCCAATCCCTGAATAGGCATCAATGACCACATCATCTGCTTTTAACTCCGCAAAGTCAATAGCTGTTTGATAGAGTTTTTCAGCCATTTCAGTATTGACTTGGTAAAAGGCTGGACCAGCGATTTGGTAGTCATTTCCCAACATCTGGTCAGTGATAAAGTCTTGTCCATAAAGTGTGCGCCATTCCTTACCAAAAATCGCATTGGTATTTTGATCGTTGATATTCTGCATGACAGACACAATCTCTGGAAATTGCTTGATTAGTTGTTCAATCAATTGCTCCACACGAAAAACTTTGGGACGAGTTGTTACCAAAATAACCATAATTTGACCAGAATAGTGTCCACGACGCACCACAAGGTTTCGAATCAAGCCAGCTTGTTCTTTTTCATCATAAGGTTTCAAATCATAACGACGGAACAAGTCGCGTAGGGCTACAACTACCTCATCAATCACAGGATCTTGGATAAAGAAATCTTCTAGAGGCATGAGATCGTGGGAATTCTTACGGAAAAAGCCAGTTTCTAAGACACCATTCACTCGACGAACAGGCACCTGTGCTTTGTTACGGTACTTGACTGGATTTTCCATACCAAGTGTTTCAGCAACCTCTACATCAGTAATCCCAGCAATCTTGTAAAGACTGTCCTTAACTTGCTTGGTTTTAAATTTGAGCTGTTCTGGATAGGTAAGATGACCTAAATCGGCGATTCCTGAACGCAGGTAAGCCAAGTCTAAATCTTGATTACGGTGTGGTGATTGAACAAGGTATTCTTCAACCTTCCCAAAACCAATCTTTTTATTGACCTTGAGGACCCGCATGAGGATTTTTTCACCTGGTAAAGTATTCTCTACAAAGAATACCAAACCATCCACCTTGGCAACTCCTGCACCTTCATGGGTCAAGTCCACAATTTCAACTTCTACAATATCATTTTTCTTTAACATTCTCTTCTCTTTCTATTGGCCGACAAAAAAGACGGCAACGTTACGGTTACCATCTATTATACCATGAAATTTCTTAAGAACCAAAACTCTTGAAGAAGTTGACAATGGCTTGCCAGAGGGAGCTTAAGAAGTTTCCACCGTCCTCTAGCGCCTTATCCGCATCAAAGTTAAGGTTGATATTTTTAAAACTGTCGCCAGCTTGTGAAACAATACTTTGTTTAAGGTCATTCAAGGTTTTAGTGAAGTCTGTATTGCTGAGGATATCACTTTTTGAGAGATTTAAAGCAAAATTGATGATGATATTGATCTGGTTTCCTGTTATAACCTGATCAAGTTTGTAATTTTTCAAGGTATCTTCAACAATTTTACGGACATCTTCCTCTGTCAGATTTCCCTTGCTTTCTTTAGCTTTGGCGATTCCTGACTTGATATCGGCTAGGGCAACGTTCAATTTATTAGCATCATAGCCAGTTTTGTCCTTGTTTTCAGCATTGATATCAGACAAAGCCTTCAACTCTTCTTGAGCCAACTCTTTGTTGGCTTGTGGCACCTTAGCTCCATTAGCTTCCAGCGAATAGTAAATCCCGGCTAAAGCACTCTCACCTGTAACTGGAATAGGTGCTGCTACAGTGATTTTGGCGTGTTCCACACCCAAAGTTACGGCTGCATTGCGGTACATATCCTGAGTCACCTTAGTGATGTTTTCTGGTGTTTCAATCTTGACCTCAAGTGGCGACTTGTCACCTAGTTTTTGAATCTTGGCTGATGAATACAATTGTAAGCTAGAGTCATTGGCCACATTCATGATTTTAGAATAGATATCAGGTGTCATAGTCTTGAGTTCTTTTGTGTCTGTTGAGGCATTGTAGCCTAGTTTTTTTAGGGTTTGATTTTTTTGATCTTCAGATAGAGAAGAACCTAGGACATATTCAGGTTGAACATAGGTTTCATCGATGACTTTTTGAACATCTGTTGCTGCATGGACGCTATTCACAGCTGTTACTGCCCACAAGACCGCAGCACTGGTCAGAAAGAGTTTCTTTCTCATAGGGAATTTCCTCCTTTACCTTTCTAGAGTAATATATCTATCTTAAAGAAAACTTATAACAAAAACACCTGGTCTAGCCAGATGTTGAAAAGAGAGTGAAACATTTGATGATGTAAAGATTGAGTTGCACCTGTCTAGAATAATAATAGTTTCCTCCATTTACATAGAGTTTGGCTCCATGAAAAATGGAAATAGGGTGAATATAACTATAAGTCTTTCCAGTGGTATTGCCAAGCAAGGGAGCAACAGTATCACGAGAGTACTGTTTGGCCAGTGATAGGGTGTTTTCCTTACCATTTTGGGCGATAAAATCGATATAGGCAGGTCCAAAATTATAGGCTTGAACAGCTGTCCAGACATCAACACCCTTCTTCTGAGCCAGATAGAGATTATCTGTCAGAGTTTGAACGCCTTGCCGAATGCTAGAGTCATTATCATTGATGGTATTGGTGGAACCACTTGCAGACTCACTAGACTGCATAACATCGCCTTCTTTTCCTTTGGTTTCAGTATAAATCATAGCGAGCACAAGCTCTTCGTTTGCTGGGGTGTCTTTTTCACTCAAGATTTCTCGCACCATGGGTTGATAGGTCATGACTTGCTTGACATCTTGGTGAACACGATAAGCTTTATATCCAGCAAAAAGGAAGACTGCTAGTACAAGCACTCTTCGAATTCGTTTAAACATTATTTACTTTGGATATCCTCGATATTTTTGATTAAGATAGAGTAAGTTCCATTGTCGTTTTGGATAAACTCGACAGATTCGGCGTCTTGATAGACGTTATTAGGAACAATGAGCTCAATTCCGTTTGACAAGGAGAGTTTTTGGTTTTCAAATTTTTTAAGCTGACGACTGGCATCAATTTCATCAAATTGAACAGGCTCTGGTACAGCTTCCTTGACTTGATCAATAAAGCTCAAACGAGCCGTCAGATTATTGTCAAAAAGGTCGTTGGCCAATTTTTCAGGCGATAATTCATTGCTTTCTTCCAGGTTGTTGAAAATCGCTGATTTGACCTTGAATTGAAATTGAAAATCATCTGTGTTAAAAGTCTCAGCAATGCGCTGTGCCGTTTTTTCCAATTCCTTTATGGATTTCTTGGGTGAAATCTTAGGGGCGACAGCAAGAAGATTGTCTGAAAAGTAGTTCAAAAAAGTCCCGTTGTACTTGATTCGTTTTTCAATCAGATGGTACTTGCGACTCTGAAGATTAACCACCAAGGCTTCGTCAGCACCCGTTCCAAATCCAGGCAGGTTATTCTGAGTTAGCTTGATTGGATTATCAACCTCTCCTCCGAGGTGAGTCAAGGTCTCCCGCAGGGCAATTCGTAAGAAAGCGAAATGTTCTACACCTTCTTTAGAAAATTGCACAAAAATCAAGTCATTGGTCTTTAGATTTTCGGAAACACTAAACTCCTCTTTCCAGAGATTAGCCAGTGTTACTGATGTCTCCAACAAATCGTCTGTGATGTGATTGAAGAAGGGATTTTCTTCCTCGAAAATCCCAGTCTTAGCTTCATCTGAATACACACGTTCAATTTTCTTGCGCAGGTATTCTTCGATTTTTGGAGTGATATTGAGAAACTTATCCGCTAGGAACAGCTCGGTATCATCCGGACTGAACTGATGAATAATAGTTTTCTTAATATAAATGTCCATAAAAGTTTTAGTCCTCGTATAATGGGAAGGCATCTGTTAATTCTTTGACTGCACTTCTCACTTCTTCTAAGACAGCCTCATTTTCTGCATTCTTAAGGGTTTTAATAATCAATTCAGCCACTTTGCGACTTTCTTCTTCACCAAATCCACGTGCAGTAATAGCTGCTGCTCCGATACGAATCCCACTTGTCTTGAATGGTGACAAGCTTTCGTAAGGGATTGAGTTTTTATTTAGGGTAATATTGACTTCATCCAGCAAGTTTTGAGCAACTTTTCCGTTTTCTACAACCTTAGTCACATCCACTAGGAAGAGGTGGTTTTCAGTTCCGCCAGAAATGATACGGAAATCAGGGTCTTGCAAGAAAACATCTGCCATAGTCTTGCTGTTCTTGATAACATTGGCAGCATATTCCTTGAAGGCTGGATCCAAAACTTCTTTGAAGGAAACTGCCTTAGCAGCAACAACATGCTCCAAAGGACCACCCTGAATACCTGGGAAAATAGCTGAGTTAATTTTCTTAGCTAAGTCTTCATCATTGGTCAAAATCAAACCACCACGAGGTCCACGAAGGGTTTTGTGGGTCGTTGTTGTAGTGATATGAGCGTATGGCACTGGGCTTGGGTGGAGACCAGCAGCAACCAAACCAGCGATATGGGCCATGTCTACCATGAGCTTCGCACCCACAGCATCCGCAATTTCACGGAATTTTGAAAAATCGATAATTTGAGAATAGGCTGAAGCACCTGCTACAATCAATTTTGGTTTTACTTCTTGGGCTTGTTTCAAGATAGCATCAAAGTCCAAGAGTTCTGTTTCAGGGTCCACACTATAAGACACAAAATTATAAGTTTGACCTGAGAAGCTGACAGGAGCTCCGTGAGTCAAGTGTCCACCAGCTGCCAAATCCATCCCCATAACGGTATCACCTGGCTCAATCAAGGCCATGTAAGCCGCGCAGTTGGCTTGGCTTCCTGAGTGTGGTTGGACATTGGCAAATTTAGCACCAAAAATTTCTTTAGCGCGTTCAATAGCTAGAGTCTCTACTACGTCTACTACATCTGTTCCACCATAATAACGGCGTCCTGGGTAGCCTTCGGCGTATTTATTCGTCAAGATAGACCCTTGAGCTGCCATAACTGCCTTGGAAACCACGTTTTCCGAAGCGATCAACTCAATGTTGTTTTGTTGGCGTTCCTCTTCTTTGGCAATAGCATTCCAGAGATCAGCATCATATGCTTTAAAATCGTCTTTATCAAAAATCATAGGTCTTCTCCTTTATAGCGTGACTGGTCCTTTAGTTTGTTTTACAATAAGAAAATAAACTAAAAGATGCGAATAAATCGTTTCTGCACTTTATCACAAGTATAACCAACTTTTTCATAAAATGCATGAGCACCCAGACGATGATCGGCAGAGTTTAAGCGGATAAACACATAACCACGTCTTTTTGCTTCTTCTTCCAACCCTTGTAATAAGCTTTTACCAATACCTTGACCTTGCGCTTTAGGTGAAACTGCTAAAGCTAAAATATTAAATCCTGCTTTAGAATAAAGTGATTCATAGACCTCAGCGTGGACATATCCAAGCAAGGCATGACTAGCTTCATCCTCATAAGCAAGTAAGAAATGATGTGTATCTTGAGATAATCTAACTAGTTGACTAGACGTGTCCTCTAGACTAAAAGAATAGCCCAAAGCCTCTTGGTTAATTTCACAAATGGCTTTCACATCAGTTTCTCTTAAATCTCTTAGCATCTTATTCCTCCTCAAAAGAAATCTCTGGCAACCGAGCAAGAATATCTTCTCGCTTAATCGCCCCTTGGCGTAAGATTTTCACCTTGTCTCCAGACAAGTCCAAAATAGTTGAATCCTGTCCAGTTAGAAAGGAATCGTCTTCCAAACCCAAAACCTCTTGGTCAAAATCCTCTAGAATTTGAGCAAAGGTCACTCCACTCGCCCGACCTGAGATATTAGCAGACGGTCCAATCAGAGGACCTGTCTCACGAATCAAATCAAGGGTAATGGGATGACTAGGCATCCGAAATCCAACAGTTGCAAGGCCAGAATTGACCCAATAGGGAACTCGGTCATTAGCTTCGAGAATAATGGTTAAGGGACCTGGTAAAAAGGTCTCTACAAGTTTTTGTAGATAAGTTGGCTGATTCTTTGAAAAGTTCAAGATATCCTCTAAAGAGGCGATATTGAGGTTAAGCGCCTTGTCTCTTGGACGACGTTTGAGCTGATATACATGATTAACTACTTTTTCGTCTAGAGCTTTGGCAAAGAGACCGTAAACCGTCTCTGTAGGCAGAACGACAGCTCCACCATTTTCCAACTCTTGTCTAATCCTGTCCATCATCAACCACGACCATCCTATCTTGACCAAATTGGTCCTTAAGTGTTCTTACACGTTTTTCAGGAAGATGCTTCCTAAAAAGTTCAGGAACACTTTGACCTTGCTTGTATCCAATTTCAAGGTAAATCTTACCACCATCTTTGAGATAGTCTTTTGCATCTTCCGCAATTCTACGGTAAATAGCTAGGCCATCCTCGTCTGCAAAGAGAGCTAGATGAGGTTCCGAATGCAAAACATTCAAGCCGACCTCTGACTCATCTTCACGAGAGATATAGGGTGGATTGGATACAATTATATCATATTTTTCAAAAATTTCTGCAAAACAATCAGATTTTTTAAAAAATATATTAAATTTTTGATTTTTAGCATTCTCGGATGCAAGGTCAAGGGCCTCTTGGGAAATGTCTGCTGCTGTCACTGACCAAGCTGCTCTGTTTTTTGCTAACACAAGGGCTATAGCTCCACTTCCAGTCCCAATATCTAGGACCTTAAGACTTTCCTCAGAATTTTCAGCCAGGATAAGCTCCACCAACTCCTCTGTTTCTGGACGAGGAATCAATACTCGCTCATCAACTTTTAACTGCATTCCATAAAAATCTGTCTGTCCAATGATGTACTGTGCCGGTTTATGAGCTGCTAACTGTTGGAAAATTCCTTTTACAAATACTTCTTCCTCTTTTGTCACCTCTTGCTGGAGGGCGAAAACAAAGTCCGTAAAAGATAGATTTTTCAGGCTACGATAGACAAAAGAGAGGCTTTCAGCTTCCTCTCCTTGTCCTATCAACTCTTCTTCAAAATCTGAAAATAATTGAGCTAATTTCATTATTTGTTTAATTCTTCTAATTTTTGCGTTTGGTCATAGAGCACCAAGGCATCCACAACTTCGTCTAATTTACCAGATAAAATCGTATCTAGTTTTTGGAGGGTCAATCCAATCCGGTGGTCTGTAACACGGTTTTGTGGGAAGTTATAAGTACGAATCCGTTCTGAACGGTCACCAGTACCGATTGTCGACTTACGCTCAGCGTCTTGTTCATCCTGAGCAATCTGAGCAAAGTGGTCAGCAACACGGGCACGAATGATTTTCATGGCCTTCTCACGGTTCTTCTGCTGGGTACGTTCTTCCTGCATCTCAACCTTGATATTGGTTGGCAAGTGAACGATACGAACGGCAGTCGCAACCTTGTTGACGTTCTGTCCACCAGCACCAGAGGCGTGGTAGATGTCAACACGAAGGTCTTTTGGATCAATATCGTATTCAACTTCTTCCACTTCAGGCATGACAAGTACTGTCGCTGTCGAAGTATGTACACGGCCTTGGCTTTCTGTCACAGGGACACGTTGCACACGGTGAGCACCAGATTCGTACTTGAGTTTAGAGTAAACAGATTGACCTGAAACCATGGCAACCACTTCTTTGAAACCGCCGACACCATTTATAGAGGCTTCCATAACTTCAAAGCGCCATCCTTGGGCTTCCGCATACTTTTGGTACATGGTTAGCAAATCTCCAGCGAAAAGTGCTGCTTCGTCTCCACCAGCGGCGCCACGGATTTCAAGGATGATATTCTTGTCATCGTTTGGATCCTTTGGAAGGAGCAAGATCTTCAGTTTTTCTTCGTATTCTTCTTTTTCAGCCTTGGCATCTTTGAGTTCTTGCTTGGCCATTTCTTCCAAGTCAGCATCTCCACCTGATTCTTTAATCATCTCTTCGGCATCAACGATGTTTTGAAGGACTTGTTTGTACTCACGGTAGGCTGTCACCGTATCACGACTTGAAGCCTCTTCTTTTGAAAGCTCCATGAAACGCTTGGTCTCCGAAACCACATCTGGGTCACTCAGCAATTCTCCTAATTCTTCATAACGGTCTTCTACAGCTTGTAGTTGATCATAGATGTTCATTTTTTCTCCTTATTTCTCAATTGTTAAATCATAGATTGCTACTACTTCGTTCTCGGATATTTCCCCAGTTTCTTTAAATCCATAACTGAGGTAACAATATCTTGCATGTTCATTTTCTGGTTCATAAGACAACCAAAGTTTATTGCTTAAACCTGCTGGCGCTGTCCGAACATAGTCTAGCACATTATCCATAATTGGTTTAAAATATCCTTGATTTTGAAAATTCTTATCAATCATAAAACGAAATAGTAAATAATTTCCACTACTAATTCCGATCTTTTTATCATAAGCTATCATTACAAAACCTATAATTGCATCATTATCATAAACTGCCAATGGAGCTACAAAATCTCCATTTTTAGTGTAGATGTATGCTTCAGCTAAACTAATTGCATTGGTTGCAATGAATTGTTTTTGATATTCCTTGACATCCAAATTCAAAACATCAAAATAATTTTCCATTGTAACATCTCTTAGTTCAATTGTCATAGTTTTGCTCCTTGTTAGAGGTTATTATTGGAGCAAAATAATGTTTACGGCAAACTGAAATATAGGTTTCATTACCACCAATCTGGATCTGTTCTCCATCGTAAACGGGCAGTCCATCCTGTGTACGCAACACCATAGTCGCCTTTTTCTTACAATACTGGCAAATGGTCTTAATCTCATCAATCTTATCTGCTAATAGCAAGAGATACTTGGAACCTTCAAACAGTTCATTGCGAAAGTCATTTTTCAAGCCAAAAGCCATGACAGGTATGTCTAACTCATCAACAACACGAGCTAGATCGTAAACATGGTGACGCTTGAGAAACTGAGCCTCATCAACCAACACACAGTAAGGTTTTTCTGATAGATCTCGGATATAGCCGAAGATATCAGTTGTTTCCTCAATCGCAATGGCAGGGCGTTTCATACCGATCCGACTCGACACATAGCCAACACCGTCACGAGTATCAAGAGCTGATGTCATAATCACAACACCCTTTCCTTGCTCCTCATAGTTATAGGCCACCTTGAGAATCTCAATCGTCTTACCAGAGTTCATGGTCCCATAACGATAATACAACTGTGCCATGTTTCTTGCTTCACGTCCATTTCTAAATTTTTGCTACATTCTAGTATATCATAATTTTTTGAAGCTTTAAACGGCAAAATGTGGTAAAATAGAAGAAATCAAAAACTAGTGGAGGAAGCTATTATGCCATTTGTACGCATCGATTTATTTGAAGGACGCACGCTCGAGCAAAAGAAAGCTCTTGCTAAGGAAGTAACGGAAGCGGTTGTCCGTAACACTGGAGCCCCTCAATCTGCTGTCCATGTCATCATCAACGACATGCCAGAAGGAACTTACTTCCCTCAAGGTGAAATGCGCACCAAATAAGCTAGCTTAAGCAGAATTGCTTAGGCTTTTTCAATCTCCAAGTAGCATCCATTGAAGAAATAGTTCAAATTTGTTACAATTTGAAAAGAGACTTGGAAAAATTTCCAAGAAAAGAGCTATTTATTAAAGGAAACATTATGATTACACGTGAATTTGATACCATCGCTGCTATCTCTACTCCACTAGGTGAAGGGGCTATTGGTATTGTCCGCCTGAGCGGAACAGAAAGTTTTTCTATTGCGCAAAAGATTTTTAAAGGAAAAGATTTGAGTCAGGTTGCTAGCCATACCCTTAACTACGGTCACATCGTTGACCCTCAGACAGGAAAAGTCATGGACGAGGTTATGGTTGGAGCTATGAAGTCTCCAAAGACCTTCACTCGTGAGGATATTATTGAGATTAACACCCACGGTGGGATTGCGGTGACCAATGAGATTCTCCAGCTAGCTATCCGTGAAGGAGCTCGATTGGCTGAACCTGGTGAATTTACCAAACGTGCCTTTTTAAACGGTCGCGTGGATTTGACACAGGCCGAGGCGGTGATGGATATCATCCGTGCTAAGACTGACAAGGCCATGAACATTGCGGTCAAACAACTTGATGGTTCCCTTTCTGATCTTATCAATAATACCCGTCAAGAAATCCTCAACACACTTGCCCAAGTTGAGGTTAATATCGACTATCCTGAGTATGACGATGTTGAAGAAGCGACTACTGCTGTGGTCCGCGAGAAGACAATGGAGTTTGAACAACTCTTGACCAATCTCCTTAGAACAGCTCGTCGTGGTAAAATCCTCCGTGAAGGAATTTCAACAGCTATCATCGGACGTCCCAATGTTGGGAAATCAAGCCTTCTCAACAACCTCTTGCGTGAGGATAAGGCTATCGTTACAGACATTGCTGGTACTACTCGAGATGTCATCGAAGAATACGTCAACATCAACGGTGTTCCTCTAAAATTGATTGACACAGCTGGTATCCGTGAAACGGATGACATAGTGGAACAAATAGGTGTTGAGCGTTCGAAAAAAGCTCTTAAGGAAGCTGACTTGGTTCTGCTAGTGTTAAATGCCAGTGAATCACTAACCGTCCAAGACAGACAACTGCTTGAAATTAGTCAAGAAACCAATCGCATTATTCTACTTAATAAAACAGACCTACCTGAAGCGATCGAAACTTCGGAACTCCCTGAAGACCTTATTCGTATTTCAGTCCTTAAAAACCAAAACATCGATAAGATTGAAGAGAGAATCAACAATCTCTTCTTTGAAAATGCTGGTTTGGTTGAGCAAGACGCAACCTACCTATCAAATGCACGTCACATTTCCCTGATTGAAAAAGCAGTTGAAAGCCTTCAAGCTGTTAATGAAGGTCTTGAACTTGGGATGCCAGTTGATTTACTTCAAGTTGACTTGACCCGTACTTGGGAAATTCTCGGAGAAATCACTGGAGATGCTGCTCCTGATGAACTTATTACCCAACTTTTTAGCCAATTCTGTTTAGGAAAATAATAAAATCCATGATCGTTCTTGCGGTCATGGATTTTATTGTCTTATTAATAATCTGGCCTTAATACCCCTGTTACAGTTGCCTTGGTTGCTTCGTAGTCGCCATCTACGACAACCTTGATAATGCGTTTGGCATCTTCTTCTGGTGCTGGAACAAGAGGTAGACGAGTTGGTCCAGCTTCAAATCCCATATAGTTAAGAACAGCCTTAACAGGAGCAGGACTTGGATATGAGAAGAGGGCATTAACCTTAGGAATGAATTTACGTTGAATAGCTGCGGCTTTCTTCATATCGCTTTCTGCAATGGCAGTAAACATCTCGTGCATCTCATCCCCATTTGTATGAGAGGCAACAGAAATAACCCCGTCCGCACCAAGGTTCATGGCATGGAAAGCATCTCCATCCTCACCCGTATAAATCAAGAATTCTTCAGGTTTGTGCTCAATCAAGTAAGCCATATTAGCCAAGCTAGTACATTCTTTGACACCAATAATATTTGGATGGTCAGCCAAACGAAGCATGGTTTCTGGAGTCAATTCAACAACGACACGACCTGGAATGTTATAGATAATAATTGGTAGGTCAGAAGCATCTGCAATGGCCTTAAAGTGCTGATACATTCCTTCTTGAGAAGGTTTGTTGTAGTAAGGAACAATAGCAAGCCCAGCTGCGAAACCACCAAATTCTGCTACTTCTTTGACAAACTCGATAGAGTCACGCGTATCATTGGTACCCACACCCGCAATCAAAGGAACACGTCCATTAACAACCTTTTGAACTGCCGCAAAGAGTTCCAACTCTTCATCGTGGGTCAAAGTTGGACTTTCAGCAGTCGTCCCTGCAAGAAGAATGCCGTCTGTATGATGTGCCAATAAATGCTCAATCAAGGCTGGAATAGCATCAAAGTTGATAGAACCATCCTCGTGGAAGGGAGTAATAAAGGCTGTGATGATTTTACACTCTTTTAAATCTTGATAAGACATGAGAAACACCTCTCTATTTCAAAGAAGGAGTTCAACTGAACTCCTAAACGATATGACTATTTTAATTCAAATTTCAATTCGGCAGTTGGACGAACCAAGCCACGTTCATGAAGAGTTTCTGCAATTTGAACTGAGTTCCAAGCAGCACCTTTGAGCAGGTTGTCTGAAACAACCCACATGTGGATTCCTTTTTCAGCATCCAGGTCTTTACGGATACGACCAACAAAGGTATCACGCGAACCCACTGCATTGATGGCTTGAGGATAGATTTGATGAGCCACGTCATCCTCAAGAACAGCACCTGGGAAAGCTGCGATAGCTGCTTTTACTTCTTCGATTGGAGCCACTTCTTTTGTTTCGATATAAACTGACTCAGAGTGAGCTGACAAGACTGGAATGCGCACACATGTTGCAGACACTGCGATGCTATCATCTTCCATAATTTTCTTAGTTTCCTTAGTCATCTTCATCTCTTCGTAAGTGTAATCATTGTCAGTGAAGACATCGATTTGTGGAAGAGCATTGAAGGCAATAGGATAATGTTTCTTGTCCCCACCTGAAGGCAAGATTTCCGCATGTAAATCACGTGGTTTCACTCCATCATTCAAGACTTCACGAAGTTCACGTTGTGTCTCAAGAATTGCTCCCATACCAGCACCTGAAACTGCTTGGTAAGTTGAAACAATGACACGGTCCAAGCCCCATTTTTGGCGAACTGGCTCAAGAGCCACCATCATTTGGATTGTTGAACAGTTAGGGCAGGCAATGATACCGTTGTGGGCATCAAGTGCATGAGCATTGACCTCTGGAACAACCAAAGGAACATCTGGATTTTGACGGAAGTAAGATGTATTATCTACTACTACCGCTCCAGCTTTAACTGCGTATGGTGCATATTTAGCTGATGTAGAACCACCTGCTGAAAAGAGAGCAATATCAACTCCTTCAAAAGCTGTTTCAGTCGTTTCTTCAATCGTAATATCTTGATCTTTAAATTTCAAAGTCTTGCCTGCTGAACGTGCAGAAGCAAGTAAACGAATTTTATCGATTGGAAGTGTTGATTCTTCCAACATTTTTATCATCTGAGCTCCGACAGCACCTGTCGCGCCGACTACAGCAACTGTATATCCCATAAATAACCTCTTTCGGAATTTTCTAAAAATTTCTATAATAGATGTATTATACTACTTTTTCCATGAATTGCAAAGCTTTTTCATCATTTTTTGGAAAATAAAAATCCCCAGTCGCTAGACTAGGGACTAAGAGGCATCTTCATGTGATGAGAAGGTTCACACAACTCATCAAGGTCCGCTCCTGCGTTATGACCTCCTTATGCTCAATAGTAGTCCGAAGACTACCTATCGACTCATCGCAACTATTATATTACTAGAAATAAGTGGTTTTGTCAATAAAAAATTTTTGCAGTATGACTTTTATTATACAAAAGTCAGAATTTTTTCTCGCGAGCATAAGAAAAAACTCTTGTGTTTAAGAGTTTCCCTGTAAATATCATGCTAATTGCCGGGATTGAACCGGCGACCTCATCCTTACCATGGATGCGCTCTGCCAACTGAGCTAAATCAGCTTACTTAAAAAGTATACTATAGTTAGAAAATCTTGTCAAGTTTCCTTAGAAATTTTCCATAAGAAAAAGCTAGGTAAAAGCTACCTAGCTTATCTTCTTCTATTTGCTTAAATCAATTCGACGACCAATTTTACCGATAATAATCGCACCAATAATCAATGAGGCAAATTCACCAATTCCTGTTGTGAACCAAGTAAGGAAAAATGGTAATTGCGCTACGATATTCAACTCGGCAGCGATGGTAAACATGGAAATTGAAAAGAGGATTGAGAAGAAGAAATGATCTTTTCGAATCAATCCGTTAAAAAGATAATCCTTGCTGTATTTTGCAAAAAGCCAAACACCTAGACTAAGGAATACTAGGGTTGATCCACCACCAACAAAGACATCTAGCAGTCCGAAGCTAAAGAAATTAGCAATCATACAACCAATTGTAACTCCGATGATGTACTTAGGATTGTAAAAAGCCATAAAGTTCATCATTTCTGAAATACGAAACTGATAAGCACCATAGCTGATGGCATTTAGGGGCGGTGTGACAGTTAAAACGACATAGATAGCAGCAACGATTGCAATATCTGCAACATCACGAATAGTTAATTTTTTCATGTTTTCTCCTTTGGCGGTTTCCCGCGTGTAATATGCTTGGTGAAAGAAGCTAAGCACCAAGGGTTGATTCAATCAACCTTACTAGTATAGCACAATAGCCTGCTTTATGCTATACTAAAAGCATGAAAAAACGTATTCAAAGTCTCTTCGTGAATGAGCTCTTAGCCTATCTTTTTTTTGGAATAACAACTACTCTTGTATCCATTCTATCTAGATTAGTCATTTATCGATTAACCCATAAAGAACTCCTTGCTACTGGACTAGCAAATAGTATCGGTATCCTCTTTGCATTTATCACAAATGATAGGATTGTCTTTAAGCAAGCTAGAGAGAATTGGCAAAGCCGTTTAGTAAAATTTACTATAGCACGTCTTTCTACTTTTCTTTTAGACTTGTTTTTAACTTTTATCTTTGTAACTCAGTTTCCTAATATTATCGGACAATTTTTTAATAATAATATAGACAAGGTTAATAGTATTGAAACCGTTATTTCACAATTCTTGATAATTATCCTCAATTACATTTTTAGCAAGGTATTTATTTTTAAAAAATAAGAAAAAATTTAAGCATATAGCTTGCAAGAGCTTCTTAATTAATATATAATTAAGAGTAAAAATTTTTTGAAAGGGAAGATGAAAATGTTAAAAGATCTTAAAGCATTTTTGCTTCGTGGTAATGTTGTTGACCTTGCTGTCGGTGTGATCATTGCCTCTGCTTTTGGTGCAATCGTTACATCACTTGTTAACGATATCATCACTCCACTTATTTTGAATCCAGCCTTGGAAGCTGCGAAAGTACAAAACATCGCTGAGCTTGCTTGGAATGGTGTTACATATGGTAAATTCTTGAGTGCTGTTATCAACTTCCTAGTTATCGGTACTGTTCTCTTCTTCGTTATCAAAGGAATTGAAAAAGCTCAAAGCCTTACTAAGAAAGAAGAAGCTGCTGAGGAAGCTCCAGCTGGTCCAACTGAGTTGGAAGTACTTCAAGAAATCAAAGCTCTCCTTGAGAAAAAATAATCGATTAAAAGGATCTAGCGCAAAGCTAAATCCTTTTTTCTTTACTCTTTCGGTAACTTGCCTGCTTTCTCAAGTATTTTTTTAATAAGATAAGGCATCTTAACATTTTCACGACCTTTTTTCTCAATCAGTTTTTTCACAAATTCCGGCATTTGTAAATCTTCCGATTCGGCCAAGATATTTTTAGTTTCATCCGAAGGGACTAATTCATCAAAGGTTTCTTCTTCTGGGAGAAATTCCTTAAACTCTTGATGTTCATTAGCTCTGACGGTATTAACCAAGGCATCAATCAAACGAGAATCCGTATTTGGCATTGGTTGACGATGGTAGTTCACACCGAATTCCTGACACAAGTCATAACATTCCACATCATTGTCAAACAAGACTTCAATGTGCTCACTGATAAAGCTGATTGGTACAAAAATATAATGATCAGGATGTTCTGTCTGTTCTCTGAGATACTCCAAGACATCTGGCTTAATCCATGGAATCCCAATATCACTTTCACTTTGCCAAGTGTTAGTATATTGCTCAGAACTCAAACCTAGTTTTTCAGCGACTAACTTGCTATTTTCAAAAATTTGGTCAATATATGGGTCACCAAAATCCAAGGCAAAAATGGGCACACTGTGGGCTGAAAAGATGACTTTAAAGCTATCCTGCTTTACTTCTTCTTTTAAAATATTAGCAATTTCATCTGCCCAATAGTTTAAGAGCGCTTCTTCCTGATACCAGTCCTTAATGACCAAAAATTGAATTTGCTTGCTTTCTAAAAATTTCTCATAACCCATGACAGAGTAAAAAGAATAATGAGGCTCCAAAATCAAGCAAATACACTGTTCAATGTCGTCTGCTTCCATCTGACCAATCACATCTGGGATAAAGGGTCTAGAAAATTTATTGGCAAAATAGACACTATATTCATTTCCCAGCCTAGCTTCTACCAAGGCAACCTCTTCACGGGTAATTCTTTGTAGAGGTGTGCCTCCAATTCGTACATAATTATCATAGAGAGTTTGAATCTCATGGTCTTGAGGTCTTACTCCACGACGAATATTTGTGAAAAAATCAGCTACACCTTCAAAGGTAATCTCTTCTGGTGAACCGAAAGTCATCATTAAAATTGCTTTTTTCATAACTGCTTCCTTGTGATGTTTTTATCAATTTCATTTTATCATGAATCCACTGATAAGTAAACGCTAACATAGAGAATTTCCCTAACTTCTGTCTTTTGTTTTTCTCTTCTTTCTATGATACAATGGAAAAAATGAATTCAAAAGGAGTTTTTTATGACTTACCCAAATCTCTTGGACCGCTTCTTAACCTACGTTAAGCTCAACACGCGCTCTGATGAATACTCTACTACTACTCCAAGTACGCAGAGTCAGGTTGACTTCGCGACAAATGTCCTAATTCCTGAAATGAAACGTGTTGGATTACAAAATGTTTATTATCTACCAAATGGTTTTGCTATTGGAACTTTGCCAGCCAACGATCCGTCTTTAACACGAAAAATTGGCTTCATCTCCCACATGGATACTGCTGACTTTAATGCCGAAGGAGTCAACCCACAGATAATTGAAAACTACGATGGTGGTGTGATTGAACTAGGAAATTCTGGTTTCAAACTGGATCCAGCTGACTTTAAGAGTCTGGAGAAATATCCAGGACAAACACTCATCACAACAGATGGAACAACCTTACTAGGAGCTGATGACAAGTCAGGAATTGCTGAAATCATGACTGCTATTGAATATCTGACTACCCATCCTGAAATCAAACACTGTGAGATTCGTGTTGGCTTTGGTCCAGATGAAGAAATCGGTGTTGGTGCTAATAAATTTGATGCAGAAGATTTTGATGTTGATTTTGCCTACACAGTTGATGGTGGACCACTAGGTGAGCTTCAGTACGAGACCTTCTCAGCAGCGGGTGCTGAATTGCATTTCCAAGGGCGCAATGTTCACCCTGGTACTGCCAAAGGGCAAATGGTCAACGCTCTTCAGCTAGCAATTGATTTTCATAATCAACTTCCAGAGAATGATCGACCTGAGTTAACGGATGGCTACCAAGGTTTCTATCATCTTATGGATGTGGCTGGAAGCGTTGAGGAAGCGCGTGCAAGCTACATCATTCGTGATTTTGAAAAGGATGCCTTTGAAGCTCGTAAAGCAGCTATGCAGTCTATCACGGATAAGATGAATCAAGAACTTGGTAGCGACCGTGTCACCCTAAACTTGACAGACCAGTACTACAATATGAAAGAAGTCATTGAAAAAGATATGACTCCAATTACCATTGCTAAGGCCGTTATGGAGGATTTAAGGATCAAGCCTATTATTGAACCAATCCGTGGTGGAACAGATGGCTCTAAGATTTCCTTTATGGGAATCCCAACTCCTAATATCTTTGCAGGAGGAGAAAATATGCACGGACGTTTTGAATACGTCAGCCTTCAGACCATGGAACGTGCAGTTGATACCATCATTGGTATCGTCGCTTATAGAGAATCGAGTAGGGGATAATTTCTAGCCCCTCTCACACCACCGTACGTGCCGTTCGGCATACGGCGGTTCAACTAACTTTTAACGCATGTCGTTCAAGGTAATAATCCAAACACGAAACCAGTCCACGTTTTTTAAGGACTGGTTTTGATATAGCACGTTTAAGTACCGACTTCTGAGCTACTAATTGATAGTGGTCGCCCCAGCCAGATACCTTATCTGCTATCCATTTAGGAACCCCTAACTTAAGCAATCCCCATAATCGTCTAGATTTCTTCTTCCATTGCTTCCAGATAATCACTCGTAGGCGAGTACGCAAGCGCTCATCTATGCTGGTGACTATACTTTTCATATTTCCCAATGAGAAATAGTTTATCCATCCTCGAATGGACAAATTCAGTTGCTCAATACGTCTTGTTAAGTCTATACTCCATTTCCTCTGTGTTAGTTTCTTCAATTTAAGCTTGAATCTCCGAACACTATCTTGATGTGGACGACTTTTCCAACCGTCTGATGATTTCCAGAACCCAAAACCTAGATATTTCAACTCTCTTGGTCTAGTAATCTTAGTCTTGGTCATGTTTACTTTCAAACCTAGCCGTTTCTCAATAAAACGACTGACTGAATACATCACACGCTTAGCGGAGGCCTCGCTTCCGACCGTAATCACACAATCATCTGCGTAGCGCACAAATCGAAGTCCCCTCTTTTCTAATTCCTTGTCCAATTCATTAAGCATGATATTGGATAAGAGAGGAGATAAATTTCCTCCCTGTGGTGTCCCAACTAGCGTTTTATGACGCTGACCGTTAATGATAACACCCGAATGAAGATACTTACGAATCAAGGATTCCGTATCTCCGTCTTCGATAATGTTATGTACTAAGGACATCAATCTATCTTGAGGAACTGTATCGAAGAATTTCTCTAGGTCTATATCCACTATCCACTCACAGCCGTCATTTAAGTACTCTAAGAGCTTTATGATGGCTTTTTCACATGACCTATTTGGTCTAAATCCATAGCTCGTATCCGAGAAATGGGGTTCACAAATGGGGCTCATGACTTGGACAATGGCCTGTTGAATCATTCTATCCATAACTGTTGGAATTCCTAGTTGACGAATACCTCCGTTTGGTTTAGGAATCTCAACTCTAAGAACTGGTTGAGGCTTATATTTTCTCTGTTTTATCAGCTCCTTAGTCAGGCGCCAGTTTTGTCTGAGATAGTCATCCATCTCTTCGATAGTCATTCCATCAATCCCAGCTGAGCCTTTATTGGATTTTACTTGATTATAGGCTTCAAGCATATTTTCGCGTGATAATATCTTATCTAGCAATTTTGACATGTGCGTATTCCTTTCTTGTGTTGGTGCCTGAGGGACATCTTATATTGGTGAACCTTCATCTAGTCAATACGTGACAGAGGCCAGTTCTATCAGACCGCTTGTTTTACAGACACAAGTGAAGTAGGATTACTTCAATTAGTTGTTCACCCCTTCGCTCCACTTCCATTACAGAAGCTTCCTCACTACTATGGGCTCGGCTGACTTCTCATGATTCGTTGTTACTACGCTTTCAGCGCTCATGAGACCTCACGGGATAAGTCGTACATCTTTCCTCGTTTACTCTCGTGATTTACGCATATAGGTTACGACTACCTTTTTGGACTTTAGAGTTTCAGGCCCCCTTATCCGCTATATACGCCTTACTATCACGTTCCTGTTCGTAGAGCCACGATTTCGCTATCCCTTCCTCTCCCCGCTACCTCACGATAGTCAGGCTTGGGAATCGCTATTGGGTTCACCGGTAGCAGGTGCCCACGGAGGACTTACACCTCAGATATACGACATGCCCGTCGTACCTAAAAAGACGAGGTAGCTCAGCTACTTCGCCTTTCTTTTTATTCTGCTGGTTTTTCTTGATTTCCAGTACTTGTTGTAGATTCTGTTGTTTCCTTTTCTGAAGCTGATTCAGCAGGTTTAGAGTCTGTTGTATTGCTTGCTTTGTTTTCGTCGCTAGCAGTTTCACTGTTAGATTCTGCAACTACGTTTGGTCGGTTCTCAGCACTGGTCTTATCACCATTTGATTCGGCATTTGTTGCTGGAGTTGCTTCTTCACTTGCGCTTGATTTTGACTTGATTTCTTGATTCAAGACTAGAATAGCTTTTGTCAACTCAAGTAAAGCAGCCTTATCTTTACTCTTAGCAGAAAGTTGATCTAGTAATGCATCCACCTTATCAAAGTCTGCATCAGAACCCTTATTGTTTTCTAAATAAGCATGAAGCGACATAAGAATATCGTAGAGTTTTTGATAGAGTACAAGTGTCTGAGGATCTTGCTCAGCATTTTCCTTTTCTTGTTGAAGGGCGCTAGCGATACGAGTCAAGATATCTTTCACCTGACTGTTTACTTCATCCAAGTCTGCATCAGCCTTGTTTGTGGCAGCTTTTAGATTTTCTACTTCTTCTGCCAAGGATTGTCTGATTCCTTCTTCTTGGATTTGTTCCAAGAGTTGATTTGCCTTGCTCAAAAGACTTTCTACTTCTTCCTTGCTGACATGATTGACATGTTCTTCTTTCTTAAGATCAGGATAGAGTTCTTTTAGGAATTCATAAATTGCTTGCTTAGCAGATTGACTATCAACTGTTTCTTTATCTAAAACTGTTTCATTTACTTTTGAAGAAGTTGGCTGATTTTTCAAAGTCTCTTCTACTTCTTGTTTTGTTTGGTAAATGCTTGGGAACAGTTTATTCAAGTCCACAGCCTTACGGAAAGATTGTGATTGATACAAAGTCAAAGTCAAATTAGCAACTTTATTACGAAGATCATCACTTAAACGACTATCATTTACATGCTCATAAAAGTACTTGATGTATTCCACTGTTGTATCACCAGTACGATCATTAAAGTCTTGAAGAGCTTGAAGTTGTGATTCAATCGCTGCTAAACCAACCTCATCTTTAGCCAACTTAGCTTCTTGAAGACGAACTAGAAGGTCTTTTTTCGGAAGTCCATAAGAGTCAGTATCTAGTGTATTGATTTTATCAATCAAGGCCTGATATTTCTTATCTAGAGCACTGGTTTCAACAGGCTTGACACTTTCATCAATATGGATATATTGCTTATCAAAGAGGTCAAGTCTTGCAAGATAACCCGCAGTAGAGTTGGTTGCAAGTTTCTTCATACTCTCAGTAAATTGACCCAAAGCCAACTCAATCTGTCTTTGTTTAATAGGTTGATCTTGATAAATCGTTCTACTTTCAGCTAGAAGTTGATCTACTTTTGCCAAGACTGCCTTCTCATCAAAATCTCCAGGTTGATAGTTGGATTGGAGAGCTGGAATCTTGTTTTTCAAAGCTACTTCATAGCCCTTAGTTTGAACCTTGATATAGTGATTGTGGTCGCCATGAGGAATCACAAAACTACCATTTTCTACCTGTAAGCTATAAGGAGACACACCATCACGTAAGGCAGTAGTATAGAGTTCATTTAAGAAATCAAGTTCTGGATTGCCAGTTTGGAGTGGAAGTCGAACATGTTCCTTACGAACAGCATAGGGATGGATATGAGTTGGATCATAGGCTTGGTCTGGATTTCCAAAGACAAAGAATCCGTTTGAAATTCTAATAGCTTCAAGTGGTACACCATAGGTCTTAGAAATGTAAGCAATCTTTTCTTCATCGCTAGCATCTCTTGAGAAAGACTCTACCGTTTTAGCAAGAGGTTTTACATACTCTGCATCATGATGTGTTTTCAAATGATTCTGCGCTGCCTTAATTTGCTCAGGTGTCAAATCTTTCTTAAAGAAGTAATGATTGTGGTCGCCATGAGTCATGACAAAACCTGACGTATCTTCACTGATGACTCTATCTGCATCAAACCCATGATTATGTTCATCACCATGATGGTGATCATGCTCTTCTTCATCATGATCATCATGAGATGCACTTGGTATTGTCGTATTTGCCCCTTTCAAGTGATCCTGCGCTGCCTTAATTTGATCTGCTGTCAAGTCCTTCTTAAAGAAGTAATGATTATGGTCGCCATGTGACATGACAAAGCCTGACGCATCTTCACTGATAACTCGATTGGCATCAAAATCATGGCCGTGTTCTTCATGGTGATGACCATGTGCTTCTTCATCATGATCGTCATCATGTGCTGGACTTGGTGTTACTGGCGTTTTACCTCTCAAATGATCTTGAGCTGCCTTAATTTGCTCAGGTGTCAAATCTTTCTTAAAGAAGTAATGATTGTGGTCGCCATGAGTCATGACAAAACCTGACACATCTTCACTGATGACTCTATCTGCATCAAACCCATGATCATGTTCATCACCATGATGGCGATCATGCTCTTCTTCTTCATCATGATCATCATGAGATGCACTTGGTATTGTCGTATTTGCCCCTTTCAAGTGATCCTGCGCCGCCTTGATTTGCTCTGCTGTCAAATCCTTCTTGAAGAAGTAATGATTGTGGTCACCGTGACTCATGACAAAACCTTGCTCATCCTCACTGATGACGCGATTGACATCAAAGCCGTGTCCATCTTCTTCATGTTCCTCATGTGAAATTCCTGGATTGATTGGAAGAGATGGAGAAGGTGTTGCTAGACCATTGTTTGGAAGAGTCGGCTGTCCAATTTGATTCGACTTAGGAATGTAATGGAAATGATCACCATGTCTTACAATATAAGCTGTAGCCGTTTCTTCAACGATATCTTTTGGATTAAAGACATAACCATCAGAAGTTGAAGAGAATTCCTTATTCCTAGTCAATGAAGCATGATTCAAACTAGATGGATTACTTGGAAGACTTCCTATACTAGACACTACTTCATTATGTTTTTCATTTGTAGAAACCGTAGAACCAGTTCCACCGATAGGAATCATTCTGGCAATCTTTTCTTCCAAAGCAGAAAGCTTGCTGTAAGGAATAAAGTGGTAATGGTCGCCGTGCGGAATCGCAACTCCATTTGGTGTACGACTGATAATCTTAGTAGGGTCAAAGACCAGACCATCTGATTCACTGTAACGTTTGTCGCTAGGTAAATCATAGAGTTCCTTCAAAAGACTTTGGAGACTTTCAGCTTTACGTTCTGGTTTGCTAGTTGATCCTTGATCTATAACTTGAGTATTATTGTCACTAACTGTTGAAGAATAGCTCAACTGACTCGGTTGCGTATTTTTGCCAGCTAAATGAGCTTTAGCAGCAGCTAACTCACTAGCAGACAAATCACTTTTTGGAATATAATGGTAGTGACCTCCGTGAGGAACGATATAAGCATCACCAGTATCTTCGATAATATCAGCTGGATTAAAGACATAACCATCATCTGTTGTATAGCGTCCCTGAGATCTTGCTACAGCAACATCAGAGCTGACCTTCTCATTATCTTTGACATGTTCTTGTTTTTGACGGTTGATTTCATCCTTGGTTCGAACATTATCAGCATGAGCTACATCTTTCAGATAGACATAATATTTTCCATCGACCTTGATGATATAACCACCCTTGACCTCATTGACAATATCAGCATCTTTAAGTTGATAGTGTGGGTCCTTCATCAAAAGTTCTTCACTAAAAAGGGCATCATAAGGAACTTTCCCATTATAGTAATGATAGTGATCACCGTGTGACGTTACATAGCCCTGATCTGTAATTTTGATGACAATTTGCTCAGCCTGAATTCCTTCTTTTTGGCTAACCTGATCTGGTGTCAGGTTTTCAGTTTTCTGACTTGACTGGCTACCATCTACATAAGAGACACGATTATTGTCCTTATTTTCCTGCGAGCGATGCTGGTTCAACGCATAGGCGCAAAGACTCAAGGATACGATAACAGCTGATCCAGCTGCAATATACTTTTTACTGAATTTCATAAATCCCTCATTTCAATAAATGATGAAGCTTTTTCTTAACTTCTTTTTCTCGGTTAAACAATTTTTTCTAAACTGGTTATTTAACCATTTAATTAACCAGTAAATAGTTTACCTTTTTTAAGTTTATCTGTCAAGATTTTTAGTGAAAGATAATAAAATGATTACTTTAAGAATCTTTTTTCATTTTTTAGCAAGAAATTTCTTCTTTTTATTAACAAATAAAAGGACATTATTCTATCCAATAATAGAACAATATCCTTTCAGCTAGATGATCATCAGTCAAAATATTCTAAGGTTTTATTTGCTTAAGAGTTTTAATGTCATAGGTTACTAAATCCCCATTCTTATTATAAAACTGAACTCCTTCTGATGAAAAAATAAGATATTTAGAATCAATTTGAGCAATTTGAGCTATTTGGTTTATATGATTTTTTAAAGTATCCTTATCTAATCCATAATCTGGTATCTCATCATAATCATCTTCTTTATTTTCTGTATGTGATTTTTCTTCTTCACCAACTTTTTCGACTGAAGGATTGCTGCTAGTCGCATCTGCCTCATTTTGAGATTTATTATCCTTTGGTTGTTCATCAACTTTGTTTGAATCCGTTGCATCTTTCTTTGTTTCCGATTTCTTATCTGAAGAAACTAGATGTGAATTAGAAGAATCATTTGTTGTTTCTTTTTCTTCACTTCTTTTAGCTATCAACTCTTGAGCTTGTTTCCACTCTTTCTCTGATAAATCAGACTGATTGATACTTCTCAATGAATCACCACTAGCTTTTGGAATACTGAAAGATTTATCTGCCCAAATATAAGTTCCCTTTGCCAATACATCCTGAGGATCAAAAATATATCCATCAGGAGTTGCAAACTTGCCTTCTTTAAGTGCTTTCTGAACTTCTTCCGCAGAATGGATAATTTGCCAGTTCTGCATTCCAGGACGTTTTTCAAGAGGAGTTACATTAGCAATAACAGATCCAGCATCATCATGACCTGGTTTTGACCAAACTTCAGGACGCACATCAGGATGCTGCATTACATATTTTATAGTTGCAATTTGCTCACTACTTAACCAAGAATAAGGTACGACGTGAATGTGGTCGATATGCGGAATAATGAAGGAAGTTCCAGTATCATACGTAGTATTGGCTGCATGCATAGGCAAGCTAGATACATCAACAGCTAATCTTGGTTTAATTTCTGTTTCTGCAATATCATAACGATAAGTATCTTTATCTTTAAGCATTAGTTCCTGCTCAGAAAAAGCTATTTGAGTAAGATCGAGTTCTTCACGTGAATAAAAATAATCTTTACCACCTTCATTAATTATATAACCAACTTTACTATTTCTAGAAATCTTATTAGTTACTTTTTTATAATCAAACTTTGGTCTTTCCTTCTCAACTGAATGAACTAAAGAAACGATGTCATCTGGATTTTTACCAGTTTCGTGAATCCATTTAGCAACTTCATCCAATTCGAATTGTTCTAATTCACCATATCCCATATAATGGAAATGATCTCCGTGTTTGGCAATAACACCTGATTTATCAACAGAATCGATGGAATCTTTGGTAAATATGTATCCATCACTCGTATCATAAGGCTTACCATCTAAACCTTTTCCATATGCTTTGATTGGTTGTCCTAAGAACTTATGAACTACTTCTTTTGATACTAAAGGTTTAATATCTGTAGCAATTTGATTTAATCCATTTTGCCCTTTTAACGGAATAATTCTAGCAATCTTCTGCTCTAAATCAGACATTTGTGAATAAGGAATAAAGTGATAATGGTCTCCGTGAGGCACTGCGACACCGTTAGCTGTACGTTTGATGATTTGTGCCGGATCAAAGACTAGTCCATCCGATTCCACATGGCGTTCTGATAAAGGTTTGGCATACAATTCACTTAAAAGTGTTGGGATATCTTCCCCTTGGTCTTGATGATAAGTTGGAGTGACAGTCAGGTTTGGAGTCTCTGTCAAACTTGGTTGGGCTGGTTTAGCATTATCACTACTTGGTTTACTTGAGCTTGTGGCAGAATGTGAGCCCTGTTTACCATTCCAATAAGCTTGGGCAGCAGCCAATTCTCCTGCTGACAAATCACTCTTCGGAATATAGTGGAAATGATTGCCATGCGGTACAACAAAAGCATCACCTGTATCTTCAATCACATCTGTCGGACTAAAGACATACCCATCATCCGTTGTATAGGCTCCTCCAGTTCCTCGATTCGGTGCAGGCGTATTGAGATTAAAGTTTGGTTTAATCGGTGAACTTGGTGTTGAACTTGGTTTATCTGTACTGCTTTGTTTCGTATTGTCAGCATGACTTTGAACTGGCTGACCTCCAATTGGCAGATTTCGAGCCAATTTTTCTTCCAAAGCAGACATTTGCGAATAAGGAATGAAATGGAAATGGTCCCCGTGAGGAACTGCCACACCATTGGCAGTACGTTTTGTAATCTGTGCTGGGTCAAATACCAAGCCATCAGACTCCACATGACGTTGGCTAAGTGGCAAAGCGTACAATTCTTGAAGGAGACTAGCTAAATCCTCATTTTGACTCTCAGAATTTGTTGCAGGATTTTGAGGGGTCTCAGATTGACTTGTTCTCACACTAGATCTTGTTTCAGCTCTGCTTGAACGATATTCAACCGTACTTAATTGGCCACCTTTTCCAGATAAGAAGGCTTGGGCAGCAGCTAATTCACTGGCAGACAAGTCACTCTTCGGAATATAGTGGAAGTGATTTCCATGAGGAACGATATAGGCATCACCCGTATCATCCATGATATCAGATGCATTAAAGATATACCCATCATCCGTTGTATAACGACCCTGAGCTCTGGCTGCAACTACCGCCTGATCGTTAGAAGCGCCTCCATGATTACTACTGTGTTCCTGCTTCTGACGTTTAATCTCTTCTTTTGTCCGAATATTGTCCGCATGAGCCGCATCCTTACGGTAAACATAGTATTTCCCGTCTACCTTAATCACATAGCCACCCTTAATTTCATTGACAATGTCTGAATCCTTCAACTGATAATTCGGATCTTTCATCAGCAGTTCTTCACTGATGATAGCGTCATAAGGAACCTTGCCATTATAGTAATGATAATGATCTCCATGAGAGGTCACATAACCTTGATCCGTAATCTTTATAACAATTTGTTCGGCGTTGATTCCCTCTCTCTTACTAACTTCATCTGGTGTCAAGTTCTCTGCCTTTTGACCAGCCTGATCACCATCTATATAAGCAACTCGATTAGAATCTTTCTTAACTTGACCAGCTTGGTAACGACCAAGTTCATAGGAACAAACACTTAGGGCAAGAACTGCCACTGAACCCGCTACATATTTTTTATTGATTTTCATTCTTTCCTCACTTTAATTCTTCTGCTAGAACACTCATATTTTCTTCAAGATTTTCTAGGTAAGTCTTGTCATTTTGTGGGTCTGCCTCTAAAGGATTCAGAGTTTTAAGACCTACACCTGTTGATTTAACAAGAGTTTCAGCTACTTTTGAAGAAGCGTTGCTTTCTGTAAAGATCGTTTTAACCTTATAGGTTTTAACAAATTCCTGAATTTCTGTTAGTTGTCGTGGACTTGGTTCTTGTTCAGGAGAGATACCTGCAATACCAAGTTGATTGAGTCCAAATCGCTTAGCTAGATAAGAAAATGCTGTATGTTGTGTTACAAAGGTTTTCTGAGTCGCTTTTTCAAATTTAGGCTGGAATTTCTTAGTCAATTCTTGAGCTTTTTTGATAAAGGCTTGCGCATTTTTCTGGTAAGTTTCTTTATGCTCACTATCCACCTCTGAAAGTTTATCAGCGATAATCTGAGCTTCTTCGCCAGCTTTTTCAGGATCTAGCCATATGTGAGGATCATAAAGCGTTTTTTCATCAACTCCATCCCCTGCTTCCACATCTTCTAACCCTGGAACACGATCTAAAGTCATACCCTCAGATGCCTCTAAAACCTTAACTTTGGATTTTTTTAGATTGGGATCCAGACTTCCCGCCCAGGATTCAAGCGTATGCGAATGGTAAACAAAGACATCTGCATCATAGATGGCTGCGATATCATTTGCTGAAGGTTCAAAAGAATGAATCCCACTACTTGACTGAATCATTCGAACATCATTCAAGTCACCAGATACTTCCTTGACCATGGCATAGATAGGATAAAAACTGGTCACAATTTTCATCCCTTTACCTGACTGGCTCTCCTTCTGCCCACAAGCACTTAAACACAAAAGAAAGATACTTAACAATACTAAAAATAAACTTTGTTTTTTCATATACAACCCCTTAACTATTTAATTAACTGGTAAACATTCTACTCCTAAAAATTTAATCTGTCAAGATATTTTTAGAAAAAATTTGAAATTTCTTTCACAATATAAGAATCTGCTGAGTTTCAACAACTCAACAGATTCTCACTTTATATACTCAATGAAAATCAAAGAGCAAATTAGGAAGCTAGCCGTAGGTTGCTCAAAACACTGTTTTGAGGTTGTAGATAAGACTGACGAAGTCAGCTCAAAACATGTTTTTGAGGTTGTAGATGAAACTGACGAAGTCAGTAACCATACATACGGCAAGGCGAAGCTGACGTGGTTTGAAGAGATTTTCGAAGAGTATTATTCTTCTATGGTAGAATGCTTATAGCCATAAGTAAAGTAAATGATACTTCCTACTAACAATGCAACTAAGAAAGCAATCCAAGTTTCCATATTATACTGTAACATAAAGGATAAACAAATGATGATTGATAAAATCGGTAATAAGGGTACCAGTGGTGTTTTAAATTCTCCTGCTTTGGGCGTCCCCTTTTCTCTCCGTAAGCGAATCAAACCATAGGCCAGCATAATCAAGTAGGCTAAGGTACAAATATTTAAGAAGGCTGCAATACTAGCTAGCGGGAACATTCCTGCTGCTACTGATGAAGCTAGGCCTGTCAAGATAGTAGCATTTTTGGGTACCTTGCTTGTTTTGGTCAGTTCTTTAAAGGCAGCAGGCATCAAGCCATCACGCGCTAAACTGTAAATCATACGCGATAGGGCATAAGTCATCGAGATACAAACAGTAATCAAGGTCAAGATAGCCACTAATGACACATAATTAGCTGCCCAACTAATCCCAACGCTACGAAGGGCAAAGGCAACGGCATCGTCGACATTTAGATGACTATAGTGAAGCACACCAGTCAAAACAAGAGTCACCAAGGCATAAAGAATGGTTACGATAGAAAGCGATAAGACAATCCCTCTAGGAATATTTTTTTGAGGAGTCTTGACTTCATCTACAGCCATAGAGATGGATTCAAAGCCCAAAAAACCAAAGAACATCAAGGACGCACCAGCCATAATACCAGTACTAGCGCCATAGATTTGGCCAAAACCATAAGGAGCAAAATTGCTCCAATTATCAAGCTTGATATGCCAAATTCCAACCAAAATAAAGAGAGCTAAAGCGGAAAATTTCAAAATCACTAGAATAGAATTAAAGCGTAAGGCAGCCTTGGCATTAAGTAAAACAAGCGAGGTAACTAGAACCAATACAAGAATAGGTAATAAATCAACAATCGTCCCTGCTTGAGGATTAAAGGTACCATTTAAAGCCTGAGGAAGGGCTATCCCGTATTGAGAAAGCAAGCCTTTAAAATAAGCTGCCCAACCCGAAGCTACGCCTGATATGGCTGTCATGAATTCCATCATGGTTAACCAACCAGCCAACCAAGCTGGGAATTCTCCTAAAATAGCATAGAGATAGCTGTAGGCACCTCCTGTAGCGGGTACTCGTGAAGCAAACTCTGCAAAAAAGAGAGCTGATAATCCCACACACAAGGCAGAAATGACAATTGAAATCACTAGGGCTGGACCCGCTAGAGTTGCGGCTGCAGTACCTGTAATTGTAAAGACGCCTGTCCCTACCATGGCTCCGATACCTAACAAAATCAAATCCCATAATTTCAAATGCCTGTGCATCTCCGTTTTATCCAAACTAACATTCTTTGTTCTAAATATATTCATCTTTGACTCCAAAATAAAATGATGATTCTATTTTACCATAAATATAGAACATTTGTGAATATTTATAAAATATTTTTCTAAAAAAATCTGACTACTCTTTTGTAATCAGATTTTCTTTATCAATTCTAGTTCATTTCTTTAAAGGCTGCTTCTGCATCCGCATTACTGATAACACCAAATTGAATCTTTCCAATCTTTCCTTGACTGTCAATCAGGTATTCTGTAGGAATGCTTCGAATTTGATAAGCTTGGAAAGTTGTTGCTTTAGTATCATAAAGTACTGGGATATCCTTATATCCTTGTTCTTGGAACCATTGTGGGAATTGCTCGACAGTTTTTTCACCCTGAATTCCTGGTGCAATGACACTAAGAATTTCAAAGTCACGATCTTCTTTTTCAGCTAATTTCATTAACTCAGGAATACTTTTCTTACATGGACCACACCATGAAGCCCAAAATTTCAAGTAGACTTTTTTACCCTTATAATCAGATAACTTAACTTCTTTACCATCCATGGATTGTAAGGTAAAGTCTGGAGCCTCTTTCCCAACAGCAATTTGTTGTACAGTCGTTTGTTGCTGTTGTTTTGGGGATTGTTCTGGTGCTTGAGTATTTTTAGACTCTTCCTCACCACAGGCCATCAATACAACTACTGACAAGAGGCTTAAGCCAGCAAACATTACTTTTTTCATCTTTTTCTCCTTTATTCAAAAATTCCAGCTAGAACATTTACCTGTCCTAATAGTAACAAAATTCCCATTAAAATAATGAGGAAACCACCAATTTTCTTCAGTAGCATCATATGACGTTTAATTTTACTAAAATAAGGCATCACTACTCCTGAAGCTAGGGCCAAGAGCAAGAAAGGAATGGCCATCCCTAGAGTGTAAATCAAGGTATAGATAGCACCTTGCCAAGCGCCATTTCCTCCAGAAGCCGCAAGCGCTAAAACAGAACTCAAAACTGGACCAATACAAGGCGTCCAACCAAAGCTAAAAGTAATACCGAGTAAAAAGGCTGACCAATAACGATTGGCTTCTGATTTCTTAAAAGTAAAGCTTTTTTGGATCTCTAATTTCTTAAAATGAAAAATTTCCATTTGGTGAAGGCCTAAAATGATAATAATTGTTCCCATGGTATAGCGAAACCAATTGGCATAGAGAATATTACCAAAGTAACCAGCACCAAATCCTAGAATAGACTTCCTGCGAAACTAAAATCCTAGTTCACGGTTGATAATTCCAGCAATCAAATTCATTCGTAATCCAAAGCGTTTACGTCGATTTCGATAGGTTGTTGAAAACATTTTAAACGTTTTTACTTTGGCAAAAATATTCTCAACCTTGATTCTCTCTTTAGATAGCACATGATTATAGGATTTATCTTCAAGAGTTAGTGGCTTAAGTTTACTTGATTTCCTCGGAGTTTGCGCTTGTGAATACATCTTCATGATCCCTTGATAACCACTGTCTGCCAAGATTTTACCAGCTTGTCCGATGTTTCTGCGACTCATTTTGAACAACTTCATATCGTGGCAATAGTTCACTGCAATATCCAAAGAAACAATTCTCCCTTGGCTTGTGACAATCGCCTGAGCTTTCATAGCATGACATTTCTTTTTACCAGAATAATTGGCTAGTTGATTTTTTTAGGACGATTGATTTTTACCTCTGTTGCATCCACAATCACCGTATCCTCAGCACTAAGATGAGTTTTTGAAATCGTAAAACCATTTTGAATAAGAGTTGCTTCAACCCATTGACTCCGACGGATTAAGTTGCTTTCGTGAATGCCAAAATCAGCCGCAATTTGTTCATAAGTGCGGTATTCTCGCATATATTGAAGAGTAGCCATGAGGAGGTTTTCTAGGCTTAACTTAGGGGTTCGTCCACCTTTTGCGTGTTTACGTTGATAAGCTGTTTTTAACACAGCTAACATCTCTTCAAAAGTAGTACGCTGAACACCAACAAGGCGCTTAAATCGTGCATCACTTAATACTTTACTTGATTCATAATTCATAGTTTTATTGTATCATATTTTTGTTTCGCAGGAAGTCTAATAAAGAAAATGAGTGAAATGCCTGCGATAAAGCAAAGAGTTCGAATCAAGCCAGACCACGCAACTTTTCTACCAAACAAAGAAAAGCTTTTTGCACTTTCCTGATCATCCAGCAAAATTCCAGTATAAACAGGTAACAGAGGAAAAATGCAAGGGGAAAAGAAGGACAAAATCCCTGCTAAAAAAACGGAGATTGAAAATACTATCGTTTCCAATAAAAAACCAACTTTCTTAATAATTCTAATCCTATTTTACTATAATCAATTTCATTTGTATGATTTCTGCTACGCAATTTGAATTAGTCTGTATTTGAAAGATTTTCCGGTACTAGTTCATTCAGATTCTACCCCCTTTTTTGCCCCCTATACACAAAAAAGCCTACTGCCCAAGCTAGAAAGCTCGATGCAATAGGCTTTTTAAAGGCTAATTATTTAACAGCGTCTTTAAGAGCTTTACCAGCTTTGAATGCTGGAACTTTAGAAGCTGCAATCTTGATTTCTTTCCCAGTTTGTGGGTTGCGACCTTTACGTGCAGCACGCTCACGAACTTCAAAGTTACCAAAACCGATCAATTGAACTTTTTCACCAGCTGCAAGGTACTCAGTTACTGCTGCGAATACAGCTTCAACTGCTGCTGCTGAGTCTTTCTTAGTCAATTCTGTAGCTTCTGCTACTTTAGCGATCAAATCTTGTTTGTTTGCCATGTTAATGATTCCTCCAATTTAATTTCTAATTAACAAATATAATCATATCCTAAAATCCCTTTTAGGTCAAGTTAAAAGCGCTATTTCTTCCCATTTTATTTATTTTTTTAGGAGTGGTAACGTACTAAAATAGCCCAAGCATTCTCACCCGTGTGAGTTTGAATAATAGAGCCCGTTTCCAAAACTGAAATTGGCTTTTCAACATAAGCTTGTAAGCTTTCTTTCATCTCTTTTGCCCAATCAGAACTTCCAGAATATGAAATTCCAATCTCTGCTACAGAACGTTCAGAGAGTGATGTTATCAACTCATCTAACCATTTTTTAAAAGTTTTAGCTCCACGACCTTTAACGATTGGCTGCAATTCATGGTCTTTCATCTGCATGACAACACGTATATTGAGAAGTGAGCTCAACAATCCAGTTACACGCCCTATTCGTCCACCTTTGACAAGATTTTCCAAAGTAGAAACACCAATATAGAGCTCTGTATGGTTTTTAACCTCTTCTACATGAGATAAGATTTCCTCCAACTCTTTGCCTTCTTGCGCTAATTTTGCAGCCTCAACAACTTGGAATTTCAAGGCTTGGTCAGTGAAGGAACTATCAATAACTGTCACATCGGCAGTAGATAAGCTAGCACCTTGACGTGCCGCTTCTACAGTACCAGAAAGAGCATGGGACATATGAATAGCAAGAATCTGGCTACCATCTTTGCATAGGTCTTCAAAAACTTCAGCAAAGACACCTACAGGTGGCTGACTTGTTTTCGGAAGGTTCTTACTTGCTTGCATCAACTGAAGAAATTTACCTTCTTCTTTCAAATCCGCATCAGAATAAACAACATTATCAATCATTACAGATAAAGGAACAACAGTGATATCTAATTGTTTTACTAGTTCAGGTTCAATAGTAACAGATGAATCGGTTACAATCTTAATTTTTGTCATAGTATCAATCTTTCTATTTTAGGATTCAGATTGGTTTTCTTACTTTTAATTATATCAAAAAAAGATTAAAAATCCTAATGGAGTCATTCAAATTTTCCTTAAAAATTTGATATAATCTACTTATAAGAAAAGAGGTCCCTATGATTAAAAAAATTTATCCCATTTTAACCATTTTACTAGGTGCTGCTATTTATGCTTTTGGGTTGACTTATTTTGTAGTTCCCCATCATCTCTTTGAAGGAGGGGCGACAGGTATTACCCTCATCACCTTTTATCTTTTTAAAATCCCTGTTTCTCTCATGAACCTGCTGATTAATATTCCCCTTTTCATACTAGCTTGGAAGATTTTTGGAGCAAAGTCTCTCTATTCTAGTCTGCTCGGAACCTTGGCTTTATCTGCCTGGTTAGCTTTTTTTGAACGTATTCCCCTTCATATTGATCTTCAAGGTGATTTACTAATTACAGCCCTTATAGCGGGAATTCTATTAGGAATCGGTCTGGGCATTATCTTTAATGCTGGAGGTACGACGGGCGGAACTGATATTCTAGCTCGTATTCTCAACAAATACACTCATTTGTCCATGGGGAAACTGCTTTTTATCTTAGATTTTTGTATTCTCATGCTCATTCTCCTTATTTTTAAGGATTTAAGATTGGTTACTTACACTCTTCTCTTTACTTTCATTGTATCCCGAGTGATTGATTTGATTGGAGAAGGAGGATACGCAGGTAAAGGATTTATGATTATTACCAAACGTCCTGACCAACTTGCTAAGGCTATTAATGATGACCTAGGAAGAGGTGTTACTTTTATCTCAGGACAAGGCTACTATAGTCAAAAAGATTTGAAAATTATCTACTGTATTGTCGGAAGAAATGAAATTGTTAAAATGAAAGAAATGATTCATCGAATCGATCCTCAAGCCTTTATCACAATTACAGAAGCCCATGAAATCCTTGGAGAAGGCTTCACCTTTGAAAAAGAATAAAAAGAGGTAGTGTAGTGACCTCAAAAGTTAGACTTATTCATCTATCTTTTGGGTTACAAACAACCTCTTTTTTGTTTTCTAAAACGCTCAAGACCAATTCCGAGCGACTTCTTCATCAGCCTTTAACTGATCCACTAATTGGTCAACAGAATCAAATTTTGTCATATCACGAATGCGATCAAGCCAATAAACCATGACGGTTTCCCCATAAATATCTTGATTAAAATCAAAAATATTGACTTCAAAACGTGCTTCTTCTCCATCAAAGGTCACATTTTTCCCGACACTAGCCATAGCACGATACTTCTGTCTTTGAATCTCAACATCAACAACATAAACGCCATCTGCTGGCATATAAGTACGGTCTAAAAGCACTAAATTAGCTGTTGGATAACCAATCGTACGACCACGAGCATTACCATGAACCACCATACCTCTGGATGGAAGCGGTGCCCCCAAAAGTTCTCCTGCTTCTTTCACATTTCCATCTAAAATAGCTTGACGGATACGAGTTGAACTAATCTTTCCTTTCTCATCTTCAACAGGTGGGACAATGATAACTTCTCCATCAAAGTAATCCTTTAAATCTTCTGCTGTTTTTTTGTCAGAACCAAATGTATAATCAAAACCTGCAACAATAATTTTGGCATTCATAGCCTTGATATAAGTCGCAAAAAATTCTTCTGCTGTGAGACTAGCAAATTTGCTACTAAAATCAAGGAGATACAATTCTTCTACACCTTCTCGTTTTAATTTTCTTTCACGTTCAGCAGGGTTCAAAATATGCAAAAACAAATCCGGATGATAAGGCTCTAAAGCAATCTTTGGAGATTCATTAAAAGTCATAACTACGATAGGCAATAAGTCTTTCATCGCAGCCTTGTTGGCAACACGAAACAATTCTTGGTGTCCTTTATGTATACCATCAAAATAACCGAGAACAACGACCGAATCGGATGGTGTGCCAATATCTTTTTGATTTTTTATAGGAATAGTAATAATCATAAAATAATTATATCATAGTGATAGCTATTTCTGGAACAGAAAATCTGAAATGTCATTTTTTTAACCTGAAGTGTACTATTTTAGAAGAATTTTATTTTTGAAATCAGAAAAACGCATTATACCAGGCATTAAAAGCTTGATACAATGCGTTTTTTATGAAAAGATTTAATGGGTTTTCTAACAAAATGAACTTCCAGTAGTCTTTTCACTTTTTATTAATAAGTTCCTTCTTCACCCTGACTAGTCAAGATTACTGGACCATCCTTAGTAATGACAAATTGGTGTTCATATTGACAAGATAGTCCACCGTCAATGGTTTTATGTGCCCAACCGGTCTTCATATCTGTATCAATTTCCCAGTCACCTGTATTGATCATCGGTTCAATAGTCAAGACCATTCCTTCACGGAGACGAAGCCCACGACCTGCAATACCATAGTTAGGAACCATTGGTTCTTCATGCATAGTTGGGCCAACACCATGACCAACCAAATCACGCACTACACCGTATCCACGACTTTCAGCATATTCTTGAATAGCCGCACCGATATCACCGATACGATTTCCAACAACAGCCTGCTCAATTCCCTTATACATAGCTTCTTTAGTCACATCCATCAAGTTTTTCACTTCTTCGGACGGTGTACCAACAGCATAAGCCCAACAAGAGTCTGCTAGGCCACCAGAATAGCTCTGAGTGTATTTTTTCATTTGTTCAACATTGTTGAAGTTTAATTTTGAGACATTTAGGTCAGATTTAGCAATTGGACCTCCCAAAACCATATCAACTTTGAGCAAATCACCATCTTTCAAGATATAGTGACGAGGGAAAGCATGAGCTACTTCATCATTAAGAGAGCAGCAGGTAGCATAAGGATAGTCCATCATTGCACCGTCAACCCCAATCTGAAGTGGAAGGAAATTTTCTTCTTTACAACGACGGCGAACATACTCTTCAACTTCCCACATATCTAGACCAGGCTTAATCAAATCACGTAAGCCGATATGAATACTTGCTAGAAAATCTCCAGCCTTGTCCATAGCTTCAATTTCACGAGCTGATTTTAATGTTATCATCTTTTCTCCTAGTTTCTAATTAATTTTAACAGTCACATTTGCTTTTGAAACAATCTGATGACCATGATAAATATCGTAGTCAATAATAGCTGACCGTCTAGTATGATGAATAATGCGTGCTTGAATGCGCAGTATATCATCTATCTGAACAGCCTGTAAAAAGTAGATCAGCATTTGCTCGATGATGAGATTGCGACCACTATTCACAACTAAATCTTGTGTCATGTGGGTCAAAATTTCTGCCAATACACCATTAGCCAAAACACCGTTCTTCTCTAGCATAAAGGGTTCCACTGTAATCACTACTTTATCATGGTGATAAGAAAGTTTTTGACCAATCTGCTCAGAAAAAGTTGGTAGAGCAGAAACTTGGGAACGGCTCATCTTCTCCATGACATCTCGTCGTGTCACAACTCCAAGCAAGGTTTGATTATTCCGAACAACCGGTACCATTTCAAAATCTTCAGCAATCATCCGTTGACTCACATTGGCAATATTTGTCGATAAACCAACCAAAAATAGACTACGAGACATGACTTTATCAATTGTCGTGCTTGGTGATTTATCACCAGCATCTCTCATGGTTACAACTCCCACCACAACCTGGTGTTGATTGATAACTGGGAAACGGCTGCTACGATTCTTACGAACTAAGTCCAAATAATCTTTAACAGTATCAGTCTCTCTCAGAAAACCATATTCATGACTCGGGCGATAAAGTTTCTCAACTGTCAAAATATCTGTTTTGATTTGAACATTTGACAAGGCCTTATTAATCATGGTCGCGACAGTGAAAGTGTCATGTTTGCTTCTTAAAACAGGAATTCCTTTTTGATTGGCCAGTTTAAGCACGTCATCATGAACCTGAAATCCACCTGTAACCAGAACTGCATTTTCATTTTCCAATGCTAACAATTGAATACGAGTCCGGTCTCCAACAATCAAGAGCCCCCCATCATGAAGATAGGATAAGATGTTTTGTTCGGTCATGGCACCAATAGAAAACTTACTAAATTCTCTCTCTAAACCTTCTTGACCAGCCAGAACCTCAGAAGAAGTCACTTCAGCAATTTCAGCAAAAGTTAATCTCTCTATAGCAACTTTCTGAGATTTAACACGGATAGTACCACTTCTTGGGCGAGTCTCTACAATTCCACGGTTTTCAGCTTCTTTAATAGCCCGATAAGCCGTTCCATCACTGACTCCTAGATGGTTAGAAATGCTTCGAACACTGACTCTTTTACCAACGGGTAATTCCTCCAAATAGCTTAGAATTTCCTGATGCTTACTCATTGAATTCTCCTTTTACATACCGAAATTCAAGATAATCTCGCATTTTTCTTGTGTAACGATCACTTCCCTTAAACTGACGAATCAATCGAAATCCAGACTTAAGAGCAACCCGTTGACTAGCTTCATTTTCAAGGTGGGTAATAATGGACAATTGTTTTAAACCAAATTCCTCAAAAGAAAGTTGGCAAAGTTTTCTTACAACTTCTGTCATAAAACCTTGACACCATACATCTTTTCTCAAAAAATAACCAAGTTCTGCTTCTTTTTTAATTTCATCTAGCTTCTCAAACTTAATTGAACCAATCATTTGTTGATTTTTCTGGTCACAAATTGCCCACACTCCCAAAGGGGACTTCATAAAGTAATTAGCCAGTGCATACTGGCTTTCTTCTAGACTTGCCTGCGTTGGAAAAATAAATTGAAGATTTTCTGGATTCGAAGCTATCTCGTGGAAATCCTGACTATCACTAAAAAAGAAAGGACGCAAATACAAGCGATCCGTTTCAAAAAAAGAAAACATTGCTAATTTGGTCCAAATATTCATAAACACCTCTACGGTTTAATCCTCAACAAGTGTAATATCTGCTCCTAGATTACGTAATTTTTCGATAATATCAGAATAACCACGTAAGATGAACTCAATATTTGTAATTTCAGTCTTGCCTTCAGCCATTAAACCAGCAATGACAAGTGCGGCCCCAGCTCTAAGGTCAGTAGCTTTTACATTTGCACCACGTAAACTACGGCCACCAGTATATAAAATATGGTCGTTTGTAGTCGTAATATCCGCGTCCATCTTTGCTAGTTCAAAAACATGGTTTACTCGTTTTTCATAAATGGTATCAATAATGGTACCACGCCCCTCTGCTGTTAACAAGAGAGGAGTAATTGGTTGTTGCAAGTCAGTAGCAAAGCCTGGGTAAGGAGCTGTCTTAATATTGATTGCTTTCAAATTAGACTGTTCTTCGACAAAAATACTGTCTTCAGATACAGTCATTCTCACTCCCATTTCTTCCAACTTAGCAATGAATCCTTCTAAGTGTTCATAAAGAACATTATTAATCCGAATTCCCTTACCAACTGCAGCAGCTAAAGAAATATATGTTCCTGCTTCAATACGGTCTGGAATCACCTGATGACGCGTTCCATGTAATCTGTCAACACCATCAATAATGATAATATTGGTTCCAGCACCACGGATATGAGCACCCATATTATTTAAGAGAGTGGCAACATCAATAATTTCAGGTTCTCGGGCTGCATTTTCAATAATAGTACGGCCATTTGCTTTAACCGCAGCAATCATTGTATTAATCGTCGCACCGACACTAACCGTATCCATGTAAATACTTGCACCGTGAAGTCCTGTTTCTTTAGCAGATAACTTCATGTTATCTCCCTCGTAGCTAACAGTTGCTCCCATAGCTTCAAAAGCCTTAAGGTGTAAGTCAATAGGGCGAGGTCCCAAATCACATCCACCAGGTAAACCAACAGTAGCTTCCCCAAAGCGACCTAAAAGACTTCCATAAAAATAATAAGATGCACGAAGACTATTGATTTTCCCATAAGGCATTGGAATATTCTGAACACCTCTTGGATCAATCTCTAACACATCATCATATCTCTTAACAGTAGCACCCATTAATTCCATAATTTCGACAAGACTAGCAACATCGGAAATATCTGGCACACAATCCAAAGTCACAACATCATCTGCCAAGATAATAGCTGGAATCAAAGCTACAACACTATTTTTTGCACCACTAATGGTAATCTCACCTTGCAGGGGCAAGCCACCATTGATTACAATTTTTCTCATTTTAAATTTTTAATACTCTTTCAAAATTTCTAAAAAGGTCCTACATTGAAGTATATCATAAATTCACCCTTTTTTCCATCATTTTCAATTATATTAGCTGAATCGTATTTATTGCGTAACTTCTCAAAGTAACTTCCATCTCTCTCCCAAAACTGGAAGTTAGTCTCAGACGATGAATTATGCTAGAATTAAGTCTGAGACTTTTCGTGAGGAGGTACCTCATGACGAAAAAACAAAAACATCTCACTCTAGAAGACCGTATTGACATCCAAACTGGAATCAGCCAACAGGAGACTTTCCGTTCCATCGCTGAGAAGATGGGGAAAGACCCGTCAACGATTTCAAAGGAAATCAAGCGCAATCGCATCATGCATCCAACATCCGTCAAATCTGATTGCACGGATTGCCCTCTTCTCAAAAAAGCTCCTTATGTCTGTAACAACTGTCCAAAAAAGAGGACGGATTGTGGGTTTAACCGCTATCTTTACTACGCGAAAAAGGCACAGGAGCATTACGAGACTATGTTGAGGGAATCCAGACAGGGCATTCCCCTAAACAAGGAAAGTTTTTATCAGATGGACAAGATCTTAACCCTAGGCATCCAGAAGAAACAAAGCATCTACCATATCATTCAGACACATAACCTACCTGTGTCGAAAGCTACGGTGTATCGGCATGCCAAGCTGGGCTATCTGACAGCCAAGCCCATTGATTTCCCTCGGATGGTCACGTTCAAGGAACGCAGAAAATCCAGAAAAGTAGCTATTCCCAAAGAGCTGAAAATTGGGCGGACCTATCAAGATTTCCAAGAGTTACGAGAAACTGATGATTTCTTCAAATGGTTGGAAATGGACACGGTCATCGGCAGACCTGGTGGAAAGCTACTGCTCACCTTCAACGTTTCCTTCTGTAATTTCCTCTTCGCCTTGCTTTTGGACAACAAGACTGCTCTGGAAGTCGCCACTAAATTCGCAGCTTTGAAAGAAAGAGTCATGGACGGAGGGTATGCGTTCCATCAGCTGTTCCCTGTCATTCTCACAGACAACGGATCTGAGTTCGCCTATGTGGAGGAGCTTGAGCGAGACATTGATGGGAAGTCTCACCTCTACTTCTGCGACCCTAGCCGTCCTGACCAGAAGGGGCGGATTGAGAAGAACCATACGGTTTTGCGAGCCATTCTTCCCAAGGGCACTTCCTTTGACCAGCTGACTCAGAAAGACGTCAATCTAGTCATTTCCCATGTCAATTCCTTGAAACGAGAAGAGTTTCAAGGAAAATCTGCTTACGACATCTTCACCTTCACCTTTGGCGAGGACATCGCTGCTCTTCTGGGTTGCCAATTTGTCAAACCAGAAGACACACACCTATCACCTGATTTATTGAAATAAAGGGAATTTTCCCCTCTAACTACACATCTTATCACCATCGAAAAGTCTCACACTAAACGCTAGCAACTGGAATTTACTCTAAGACGACTCTGTTTTAGGGCTATTTGTCGTGCACTTTTTTCTGAGTCTTTTCGCTTTTGAACCCTTATATATCAAGAAAAAGAAAACCAGTGGAAGTTAGTCTAAGACGGATTTCCACTGATTTCACGCATTTTTCTCATACTAAAAGCTAGGTTGTGGGAAACTGGAAGTTAGTTTTAGAAGTTACCATCGTATTTATTGGTAGCTGAGCTTTCTTAAAAAGTTTTGCCCCTTTTTTGCCCCCTAAATACAAAAACAGCCCTTCGGATAAATTCCGAGGGGCTAGAAACGTTGTTAAATCAACGGCCGAACTTTTGAGTTTCAAAGTTCGGGATAAAATAGTTCACTGAACTATTTTATTTCTTAAGGTTGTAGAATGATTTCAATCCACGGTATTCTGCTACTTCACCAAGTTGGTCTTCGATGCGAAGCAATTGGTTGTATTTAGCGATACGGTCTGTACGTGAAAGTGAACCAGTCTTGATTTGTCCTGCGTTAGTTGCAACTGCGATGTCAGCGATTGTTGAATCTTCTGTTTCACCTGAACGGTGTGATACAACAGCAGTGTAACCAGCTTCTTTAGCCATTTCGATAGCGTCGAATGTTTCAGTAAGAGTACCGATTTGGTTAACTTTGATAAGGATTGAGTTAGCAGCACCTTCTGCAATACCTTTTTCAAGGTAAGAAGTGTTTGTTACGAAGAAGTCGTCACCAACCAATTGAACTTTACCACCAAGACGTTCAGTAAGAGCTTTCCAACCGTCCCAGTCATTTTCATCCATACCATCTTCGATAGTGATGATTGGGTATTTGTTTACCAATTCTTCAAGGTAGGCAATTTGTTCTGCAGCAGTACGTACAGCTGCTCCTTCACCTTCGAATTTAGTGTAGTCGTAAACTTTACGTTCTTTATCGTAAAATTCTGATGAAGCACAGTCAAATCCGATAAATACATCTTTACCTGGAACATATCCAGCAGCTTCGATCGCAGCAAGGATAGTTTCAACACCGTCTTCAGTTCCTTCGAAACGAGGAGCGAATCCACCTTCGTCACCTACGGCTGTTTCCAAACCACGAGATTTAAGGATTTTCTTAAGTGCGTGGAAGATTTCAGCACCCCAACGAAGAGCTTCTTTGAATGATGGCGCACCAGCAGGTACGATCATGAATTCTTGGAAAGCGATTGGAGCGTCAGAGTGAGAACCACCGTTGATGATGTTCATCATTGGAGTTGGAAGAACTTTAGTGTTGAATCCGCCAAGGTAGCTGTAAAGTGGGATTTCAAGGTAGTCAGCAGCAGCGCGAGCTACAGCGATAGACACACCAAGGATTGCATTTGCACCCAATTTACCTTTGTTAGGAGTACCGTCAAGAGCGATCATAGCACGGTCGATAGCTTGTTGATCACGTACATCGTATCCGATGATAGCTTCAGCAATGATGTTGTTTACATTGTCAACAGCTTTTTGTGTACCAAGACCACCGTAACGAGATTTGTCACCGTCGCGAAGTTCAACTGCTTCGTGTTCACCAGTAGAAGCTCCTGATGGAACCATACCACGTCCGAAAGCACCTGATTCAGTGTAAACTTCTACTTCAAGTGTTGGGTTACCGCGTGAGTCTAGGACTTCGCGAGCGTAAACATCAGTAATAATTGACATTTTTTACTCTCCTTATGAGTTAAATTTTTTACACCTCTATAATACCTTAAAACCCCTCCTTTTTCAAGAAAAAACGTTATCTTTGTGCAAATTTTCCTTAACTTTATAAAGTAATCGCTTTCTTTTGTCTGTTTTATTCTAACTTTTATGATATACTGTTTTCATGACAGATTTATCAAAACAATTACTTGAAAAGGCTCATGGTGGAGCAAAATTAAATCCGGATGAGCAAAGACGCTATCTTGGAACTTTTGAGGAAAGAGTTCTTGGATATGCAGATATTGATACTGCAAATAGCCCTCAGTTAGAAAAAGGTTTTTTATCTATTTTAGAAAATCTTCAGGAAAAAGCAGAGCCACTATTTGTGAAAATTTCACCAACTATCGAATTTGACAAACAAGTTTTCTACTTAAAAGAAGCAAAAGAAACTGATAGTCAAGCTACCATTGTATCTGAAGAGCATACTTCTTCTCCTTTTGGTCTGATTATCCATAGCAATGCACCAGTACAAGTAGAAGAAAAGGACCTTCGACTTGCTTTTGCAAAACTTTGGGAAGTTAAAAAGGAAGAACCAGCCAAAACATCTATCTGGAAGAAATGGTTTGGCTAAATCTTGCGCATATTTAATAAGTTCCCGATATTGGCTGCCGTGCGCTCCAGATAGAGACTGGCGTTTTTCAAACTGTCTTCTAAAAGTTCACTTTTCTCCAAAATTGAAAAAGCCGCTTGGATATTTTCAAATGGTAGGGAAGGTAAATCTTCAGCAAGACTACCACAAATAGCAATGACAGGAACTCCGACAGGGGTTCTTTTTGCTACGCCTATCGGCGCTTTCCCAGCAAAGCTTTGACTGTCCAGTCTACCTTCGCCAACGATAACCAAGTCAGCATCTGCAACTTTCTTATCAAAATCAATCAAATCTAAACAGGTATCAATTCCAGACACGATACTTGCCTGAGCAAAAGCACACAAACCAGCAGCAATGCCTCCACCAGCTCCTGCTCCTTTAATTTCCAATGTTGCAGATGAAATTTTTTCATAAAAATCTTGGATTGCCTGATCTACGACTGCAAACATAGTAGGATGTAAACCTTTTTGTTTGCCAAAAGTGTAAGTTGCACCTTGATGACCACATAAGGGACTCACGACATCTGCTAAAATACGAATTTGAACATCTTCAGGAATTTCATAGCGATTTTCTGTTGAAACCGAAGCTAATTTTAGTAAGGATTGACCGCATGCAGGCAAGACATTTCCATCCCTATCATAGAATTGATACCCCAATCCAGCAGCAATACCTATACCACCGTCATTACTAGCCGTACCACCAACTCCAATATAGATATCTTTAATTCCTTGAGCAATGAGATGGCGAATCAATTCTCCAATACCACGAGTTTGGATTTGAAGTGGATTTCGTTTCTCCAGAGGAATTTTTCCAAGACCGACCAAGTCAGCAACTTCGAAGAGGGCTAATTCCCCTTTTTGAAAATAGCGCATGGCTTCTTCTTGACCAAAAGGCCCCGTCACTTGAATCCATTTTTCTTCTAGGTCAAGAGAATGCCGAATAGCATCTACTGTACCTTCCCCACCATCACCAACAGGACAGAGGAGACATTCTACATCTGCTATCGATTGCTGGAAGCCTCTTTTTATAGCTTCAGCTACCTCTTCAGCGGTCAAGCTTTCCTTAAATGAATCTGGTGCAATTACAATCTTCATATTTTCCCTCATTCTAAACAGTCAATCAAAGGAAGAACTTCTAAAAAATCCCTCTTGTCAACATGATGTGGTATTTCTTTTTTGAGTACCTCTTTGGCACAAAAAGCAATTCCCAGTCCTGCTGACTTCAACATTAATAGATCATTGGCCCCGTCACCGATTGCAATCGTTCTTTCTTTAGGAAGTTTTAGTTTCTCTCTCCATTTTTCTAGAGTCTCTTTTTTGACCTGAGGACTGATAATTTGTCCAACTAATTTCCCTGTTAGAAAGCCACCTTTGACTTCAAGTTGGTTGGCAGAGAAATAGGCAATTCCAAGAGATTTTGCTAATCTCTCAGCTATTGGAGTAAAACCACCGGACACCAGACCAACTAGGATGCCATTCTTTTGGAGAATAGAGATAAATTTCTGGGCATTTGGCGTTAGATGAATAGTGTTGAAGACTTTATCAAAAACCGAAACAGGAAGACCTTCCAGCAAGGACACTCTTTTTCTTAAACTGCTTTCAAAGTCTAACTCTCCTCGCATTGCCCGACTTGTAATCTGTGAAATTTCCTCCTCACGACCTACCTCTCTTCCCAACAAATCAATCACTTCTTCTACGAGTAAGGTCCCATCAACATCCATGACACACAAGCCTTTTACTTGAGACATCAGTTCTCCTTTCTAAATAGCCTAAAAATCGTATGAAGTCATCATACGATTTTATCTATTAATTAACTAAGCTTTGGTACAAGTCTAGATATGACTTGCAGGCTGTATCCCATGAGAAATCACACTCCATAGCTTGTTTTTGTAGATTTCTCCAAACGTCAGGATGGTTTCTATACAAGTCCAATGCTGTTTGGAAAGTCCAATTCAACCAATAAGGAGATAGATTGTCAAAGCTAAAGCCAGTACCGCTTCCCTCGATTGGATTGAAAGCGCGAACGGTATCTCGCAAGCCACCAACTTCATGGACCAATGGCAAGGTTCCGTAACGCATAGCCATCATTTGAGACAAACCACACGGTTCAAAACGACTTGGCATGAGGAAGAGGTCACAGGCAGCATAGATTTCTTGAGCTAGTTTGACATCAAAAGTGATATTTGCTGATAGCTTGTCTGGGTAAATCTGAGCAAACCATGAGAAAGCTCCTTCAAAGGCTGGATCACCAGTTCCTAAAAGAACAATCTGAACATCTTCTTGCAAGATCTGATGCAGACTTTCGACCACCACATCAAAACCTTTTTGACGTGTCAAACGAGAAACAATTCCCACCAGAGGAACGTCAGATCTAACTGGCAATCCAACTCTCTCTTGTAATTTCGCCTTGTTCTGAGCTTTACCAGACAAATCTTCCTGATTAAAATGATAATCTAATAGAGCATCCGTCTGAGGATTATACAGGTCAGCATCAATCCCATTCACGATACCAGAGACCTTACCAGACTCCATTCGAAGAATCTGATCCAAGTTACATCCGAACTGACTGGTCATAATTTCATGAGCATAGCTAGGCGAAACTGTTGAAACACGGTCCGCATAGAGAATACCAGCCTTCATCCAGTTCAGACAGTTGTTCCAGCGAAGGGTTCCATCAGCATAACGTTCAAAGCCAACTCCAAACAAATCCCATAACATTCCTTCTGAGAATTGTCCTTGGAATTCCAAATTATGAATGGTTAAAACTGTTTTTATTCCTTGATAGGCTTGAATCCAACGGTATTTTTCCTTCAACAAGAAAGGAATCATAGCTGTATGGTAGTCATGAACATGGAGAAGGTCAGGAATAAAGTCAATTCTTTCCATAGCCTCAATGGCAGCCAGTTGGAAAAAAGCAAAGCGTTCTCCGTCATCAAAATCACCGTAAACATGACCGCGGAAGAAATAATATTGATTGTCAATAAAGTAGAAGGTTACACCATTTAAGACTGTTTTCTTAATCCCACAGTACTGTTTGCGCCAGCCAACGCTCACGTCAAAATGAAGAACATCTTCAATCTGATTTCCAAATTTAGCCTCTACCATGTCATAGTAGGGTAAAATTACTGCAACTTCATGTCCAGCTTTTACCAGTGATTTGGGAAGAGCGCCAATGACGTCTCCCAAACCACCTGTTTTTGAAAAGGGTGCACCCTCAGCTGCTACAAATAAAATTTTCATGAATGAATATCCTCTGTTACTTTAGCACCTTTTTTAACGACAACTGGATGTTCTGCAGTTCCACGGATTACAGCTCCATCAGCAACTTCAACGCCCTTGTCCAAGATAGCATATTCTACCTGAGCTGCTTCTCCAATAACAACACGAGGGAATAAGATGCTATCTTTAACCAAGCTATCCTTATGGACATGAATATTACGTGATAAAACAGAATCAGCCACTTGACCTTCAATGATACTACCAGAAGCAAACTGAGAAGTACTTACCTTAGATGTATTACCATAATAAGTTGGCTCTTCGTTTTTGACCTTGGTATAAATCTTTTGATTTGGTGAGAAGAGAGAGTAGAATTTTTGAGATTCAAGCATATCTTTATTAGCTTGGTAATAAGATTCTACAGAATGAATATTTGCCAGATAACCTGTGTATTCGTAGGCAAAAGCTCCTTCTTTGGCCGCCAAATCACGTAAAACATAGCGCAATTTCTCTGGATGTTCTTTCTTGGCTTCTTCTTCCAAGCGTTCAATTAACCAAGGCGTATCAACGACAAAGATATCTGTAGACATATTGTAAGATTCATCTGATGATTTGCTGTCAAAAAGTTTATGAGAACGGACATGGTCTGTTTCATCCACTTCCAAGATTGCATTTACTTCTGAAATATCTTTCTTAGGAAGTTTCTTATAAACTACAGTGATTGGCCCTTTTGTTGTAGTGTGTAGGTGGAATACTTGATTCAGATCAATATTAATCAAAATATCACAGTTAAGAGAAACTGTTTGGTTTGATCCAGAACGTTTCAAATAAGTAAGAAGCTGATGATAGTATTCTTTTCCAACGGTACTACTTTCCACACGGGTATTGTAAATACCTAGATAGTAATGACTAAGAAGAGTTGACAATCCCCACTCACGACCAGAACGGATATGGTCAAAGACTGAGCTAATATTATCTTGTTGGAAAATACCGAAAATACTACGAACACCTGCATTAGCAAGACTTGAAAGCGGGAAGTCAATCAAGCGATATTTACCACCAAATGGCAAACTAGCTACTGGACGGTGGTCTGTCAGTGTTGACATATCATGAAAACCAACTGTGTTTCCTAAAATGGCAGAATATTTATCAATCTTCATCTGTTGCTACCCCCACTACTTCATCATATCCTACAACTTGTACTTCTTCTGTTCCATCAATTTCGACACCATCAGAAATAACTGCACCTTCACCAATAATGGCACGTTTGATTTTAGCTCCTTGACCAACAATTGCACCACTCATGATAACTGAATCTACTACTTCTGCTCCTTCGCGAACTTGCGCTCCTGTTGAAAGGATAGAGTGTTTAACCGTTCCATCAACAAAACATCCGTCTACAACTAATGAGTCTTCCACATCAGCATTGGCACCAAGGTAGTTTGGTGGCGAAATCAAGTTTCTTGAGTAAATCTTCCATTGACGGTTACGGCTATCCAAGGCATTTTCTGGTGAAATGTACTCCATGTTCGCTTCCCAAAGAGACTCAATCGTACCGACGTCTTTCCAGTAACCATTAAATTCGTAGGCATAGACACTTTCACCTGACTCAAGGTAATTTGGAATGACATTTTTACCGAAGTCTGACATATCGACATTGCTCTTTTCAGCAGCAACAAGCATATTACGGAGACGTTGCCAATCAAAGATGTAAATCCCCATAGAGGCTTTGGTAGATTTAGGTTGGGCTGGTTTCTCTTCAAATTCTACAATACGATTGTTAGCATCTGTGTTCATGATGCCAAAACGGCTAGCTTCTTTAAGAGGAACATCAAGAACTGCTACTGTCAAACTAGCATTATTATCCTTGTGAGACTTGAGCATAGCATCATAGTCCATCTTATAGATATGGTCACCAGATAGAATCAAAACATACTCAGGATTGACACTATCGATATAGTCGATATTTTGATAAATAGCGTGACTAGTTCCTTCAAACCAACGATTTCCTTCACTTGCAGAATAAGGTTGAAGGATAGAGACACCAGAATTAATACCATCTAGACCCCAACTTGAACCATTCCCGATATGATTGTTGAGAGCAAGTGGTTGATACTGGGTGATGACTCCAACATTGTGAATTCCTGAGTTGGCACAGTTTGAGAGAGCAAAGTCAATGATACGGTAGCGCCCACCAAATTGTACAGCTGGTTTTGCGATGCTTTGAGTGAGTTTACCGAGACGAGTTCCTTGCCCACCAGCAAGAATCAAAGCTAACATTTCATTCTTCATTTTCTACTCCTTTTTGGTTTTTACTTGTGACAGTTTTATCAGATTTCAAGCGACGCTTGATTTTCCATACACTAGCTCCCATAGCCGGTAGGGTAAAGGTTAATGTCTGCTCATAATCTTTCCATAATCCTTCTTTCGTTTGAACAGTTTGATTGTGTTCTTTCCAGACACCGCCCCACTCTTCTAACTCAGTATTCCAGACTTCTTCATAAATCCCTGCAACAGGAAGGCCGATTGTAAAATCTTTTCGTTCAACAGGTGCCATATTAAAGACACAGACTAACATATCGCCCTTTTTCCCCTTACGGATGAAGGACAGAACACTCTGGTCTCGATTATCCGCATCGATGATTTCAATACCATCATAGCTGGTATCAATTTCCCACAGACAGCGGTGGTCTTTGTAAAACTGGTTTAGCTGAGAAGTGAAATACTTCATCTTAGCATTCATTGGATCTTCTATATTAGACCATTCCAACTGTTCTTCAGATTTCCATTCTAGGAATTGCCCATATTCACTACCCATGAAGAGCAATTTTTTACCTGGGTGACAAATTTGGTAAGTGTAGATATTGCGCAAGCCTGCGAATTGATTATAACGATCTCCCCACATCTTGTGCATCATACTCTTCTTGCCATGAACCACTTCATCGTGCGAGAATGGTAGGAGATAGTTCTCCTTGAAGACATACATAAAGCTGAAAGTCACCAGGTTAAAGTCATATTTACGATAAATCGGATCTTCTTCATAGAAACGGAGGATATCATTCATCCAGCCCATATTCCATTTGTAGTCGAAGCCAAGACCATCTGAATCCTTGGTGTCAGTAATCTGAGTAGCTGATGAACTTTCCTCAGCTATCATCATCACATCTGGATGAGCTTGTTTAATGACATCATTCAAACGTTTTAAGAAATAATAGCCTTCGTAGTTTAGATTGCCACCATCCTTGTTAGGTGTCCATGGAGCATCATCGTAGTCAAGATAGAGCATGTTGCTAACTGCATCCACGCGAATACCATCTAGATGGTAAAAGTCAATCCAAAACTTAATACTAGAAATCAAGAAGGACTGGACTTCATTCTTTCCAAGGTCAAAATTGAGTGCTCCCCAACCATAGTTATGAGCCTTATTATGGTCCTGATACTCAAAAGTCGGTGTCCCATCATAATAGGCCAAGGCATCATCATTAATGGTGAAGTGACCAGGTACCCAATCTACAATAACACCTATATTGTTTAAGTGACATTCCTCAACAAAATCTTGAAACTCTTCAGGACGACCATAGGCATGCTCTAGAGCAAAGTAACCCATAAGCTGATAGCCCCAACTCAAACCGAGTGGGTGAGACATCAAAGGCATAAACTCAATGTGAGTATAGTTCATCTCAACCAAGTAAGGAATGAGATCATCTTTCAATTGAGCAAAACTATAGGGACTACCGTCTGGATTTCTCTTCCAAGAACCAGCATGAGCCTCGTAAATATTGACAGGACGCTCTTCAAAGCTCAAGCGTTTTCTACGAGCTAACCATAGACCATCCTTCCATTTTTTCTCTGGAATCTCTGTTAAAATCGCTCCAGTCCCAGGTCGTGCCTCATACCTTACAGCCAAAGGATCAATCTTCATCAGCTGATGACCATTTGCACGTGTGATATGATACTTATAAATTTGGCCTTCTTGAGCAAGACTAGTAAAGACTTCCCAGACTCCAAATTCATTTCGTTCCATTGGAATTTGATTTTCAACCCAATTGGTTAAATCCCCTACCAAGTGAACAGCCTGTGCATTGGGTGCCCACACACGAAAAGTATAGCCATACTCTCCATTTTTTTCTTCCTTATGTGCTCCCAGATAGTGCTGGAGGTGAAAATTTTCACCTGTCATAAAGGTTTCTAAAGCTTTTTTCTTATCCATACACCCTCCTATTTCTGTAAGCGTTTTCTATAGATTTATTATACTACCTTTTTAGAGAAGATTCAAGTGAATTACTATATTTTGTAAAAATTCTTTTGAAAGCGTAACTTCTCAAAGTAACTTCCATCTCTCTCCCAAAACTGGAAGTTAGTCTCAGACGATGAATTATGCTAGAATTAAGTCTGAGACTTTTCGTGAGGAGGTACCTCATGACGAAAAAACAAAAACATCTCACTCTAGAAGACCGTATTGACATCCAAACTGGAATCAGCCAACAGGAGACTTTCCGTTCCATCGCTGAGAAGATGGGGAAAGACCCGTCAACGATTTCAAAGGAAATCAAGCGCAATCGCATCATGCATCCAACATCCGTCAAATCTGATTGCACGGATTGCCCTCTTCTCAAAAAAGCTCCTTATGTCTGTAACAACTGTCCAAAAAAGAGGACGGATTGTGGGTTTAACCGCTATCTTTACTACGCGAAAAAGGCACAGGAGCATTACGAGACTATGTTGAGGGAATCCAGACAGGGCATTCCCCTAAACAAGGAAAGTTTTTATCAGATGGACAAGATCTTAACCCTAGGCATCCAGAAGAAACAAAGCATCTACCATATCATTCAGACACATAACCTACCTGTGTCGAAAGCTACGGTGTATCGGCATGCCAAGCTGGGCTATCTGACAGCCAAGCCCATTGATTTCCCTCGGATGGTCACGTTCAAGGAACGCAGAAAATCCAGAAAAGTAGCTATTCCCAAAGAGCTGAAAATTGGGCGGACCTATCAAGATTTCCAAGAGTTACGAGAAACTGATGATTTCTTCAAATGGTTGGAAATGGACACGGTCATCGGCAGACCTGGTGGAAAGCTACTGCTCACCTTCAACGTTTCCTTCTGTAATTTCCTCTTCGCCTTGCTTTTGGACAACAAGACTGCTCTGGAAGTCGCCACTAAATTCGCAGCTTTGAAAGAAAGAGTCATGGACGGAGGGTATGCGTTCCATCAGCTGTTCCCTGTCATTCTCACAGACAACGGATCTGAGTTCGCCTATGTGGAGGAGCTTGAGCGAGACATTGATGGGAAGTCTCACCTCTACTTCTGCGACCCTAGCCGTCCTGACCAGAAGGGGCGGATTGAGAAGAACCATACGGTTTTGCGAGCCATTCTTCCCAAGGGCACTTCCTTTGACCAGCTGACTCAGAAAGACGTCAATCTAGTCATTTCCCATGTCAATTCCTTGAAACGAGAAGAGTTTCAAGGAAAATCTGCTTACGACGTCTTCACCTTCACCTTTGGCGAGGACATCGCTGCTCTTCTGGGTTGCCAATTTGTCAAACCAGAAGACACACACTTATCACCTGATTTATTGAAATAAAGGGAATTTTCCCCTCTAACTACACATCTTATCACCATCGAAAAGTCTCACACTAAACGCTAGCAACTGGAATTTACTCTAAGACGACTCTGTTTTAGGGCTATTTGTCGTGCACTTTTTTCTGAGTCTTTTCGCTTTTGAACCCTTATATATCAAGAAAAAGAAAACCAGTGGAAGTTAGTCTAAGACGGATTTCCACTGATTTCACGCATTTTTCTCATACTAAAAGCTAGGTTGTGGGAAACTGGAAGTTAGTTTTAGAAGTTACCATTCTTTTGAAAGTCTTCAACAAATTAACTGATGTGTTCACTTGTAAAACAAGGAATTTTCAGAAAAGCCATTAAAGCGAATTCTTTTTTATAATACTATCATAAAGTTCGTGATTTTACTAATAAAAGACGTGATTTTAAGTAAAAAACAAACCAGGAAATGAATTTCCTGATTTTATTAACAGATAAAGCACCACAAATGAATTTAAATTGTAACTCTATTCTACAAAACTTTAAAGACGCTGGCACTGACGCCACCAACCATGTCTTTATCACTTAAATGGCTATTGGTCACCAACAGTTCCAGATTTCCAGCATTTTCAAACTGGAAGTCTTGCCCTTTAGCATTAAAGACAACCAATAGATGTTCTTCCCCATGAATTTCAAAGACAATCCAACCACTATGTTCGTGTGATGAATGAACAAAGACATGATGGTAAATTTCTTCATAAGTAGGGTAAGAAAAGGCACCAGTTTCTGTCTTCAATCGAATCATCTGACGGATAAAGTCAATACTGTCTTGACGCTCATTAATCAAATCCCAGTTCACTTGGTTCACACTGTCTGGAGCATTATAGCTATTCATAGCACGCTCTCTATCATCATGGGTCAACTCACCATTTTCACCAGTCGCAACCAGTTTGGTACGACCAAATTCTTGACCAATTTCCATAAAGGCCATCCCCTGCATGAGCAGATTCATGGCTGTGGCAGTTTCGACCTTGCGCATGATTTGCTCTGAAGTTTGGTCTGGATGTAGGGTTGCCAACAAATCGTGAAGATTGTAATTATCATGGGCCTCTACATAGTTAAGCACTTGATTTGGATGTGTATAGGTTCCTAATTCACGACTGCCTAGAATTGCCTTGGCTAGAATTGGCTCTGTCGCAGCACCGCTAACAAAACCTGACTTGATAGCACCATAAACTTCTCCACCTTTGACAGCATCGCGCTGATTGTCATTAAAGAAACCAATATTTGGCATCTGGTAGGCATTGTCCTTCTTGGCCTTATCATAAGGCGCTAGGCCTGTTCCCATATCCCATCCTTCTCCATAAAGGATAATGTTAGGGTCAATTTCATCCAAACTCTGACGAATCATCTGCATAGTCTTGACATCATGAATCCCCATCAAATCAAAACGGAAACCGTCAATATTGTATTCCTGCACCCAGTATAGGAGGGAATCAATCATATACTTGCGGAACATTTCGTGTTCACTAGCTGTTTCATTTCCAACACCCGTTCCATTCTGGAAGGTACCGTCTGGATTCATACGATAATAGTAATCAGGGACAGTTGTTTGGAAAGGTGCATCAACAACTGAGAAGGTATGGTTATAGACCACATCCATAATGACACCAATGCCAGCATCGTGATAGGCTTGAACCATGGTCTTCAAATCGCGAATGACCTGAGCTGGATCATCTGGGTTAGTTGAAAGGCTCGTTTCTGGTGCGTTATAGTTTTGTGGATCATAACCCCAGTTGTAGGTTACATTACCGTCCTCATCATATTCTTTGTGACGGTCTGCAATTGGTTGCAACTGAACATAATTGTAGCCCAGCTTCTTGATGTAATCAAAAGCAGTTGACTGGCCGTACTGGTTAACTGTTCCAGTCTGAGCAGCACCTAAGAAAGTTCCTCGAAGATGTTCATCCACACCTGAGGTCGGAGATTTGGTCAAATCACGAATGTGCATTTCACAGATAACTGCCTTACATGGATTTTCCAAACGCCAAGTAGCCTCAGAACCGTGCTTGACCTCGAAGCTTTCAACTTGCTTTTCTTCATGACTCAGAATAGCTGAACGTTTGCCATCAGGACTGGTTGCAATAGTGTATGGGTCGCGAGTAAGACTTTGGTGATGGGGGAATTGAACTTGATACTGATAAGCCTTACCAGTCAAATCTTCCTCAACATCCAAACTCCAGACACCAATTGTATTGTCCTTATGATTATAAGAGTAGCTATTGCCTCTTTCCAGCTCAAAAGTCTTCCAAACAGGGGCATCGTTAGCAGCTGATTCATAAACGACAATCTGCACTTCTGTCGCTGTTGGAGCCCAAAGGGCAAAATGAGCCTGATTATCCTCTATACGGCAACCCAATTTCCCTTGATAACCCCAATGATGGTCAAAACTAGCACTATTAATGGCCTTATCAAAGGCAAAAGGATTTTGATTTTTATAGAAAGGACTTGCAATAGCAGGATTCTCAGAGTAATAAATTCTGTCATCTCCTTCCAAAATCCAGACCTCTGTTAAAAGAGGATAGTGATTGAAACGGATAGCATATTCTTTACTGGTTTGGCCTGTATGAACTACAAAATTCAAGCTTTCTAGAGGATGAGCACTTGGATGTTCAAAACTGAATAAGGCACCAAAATAATCTTCTTTATAGACCAGCAAATCGATTCGCTGGTCTTTACTTTTTACAAAAGAGCAAGTGTCGTATTCTCCATTCTTGCGATGGTAATGAATGCGCATAGGGTAGTTATACATTTTTTATTTTTCCTTTTTTGATTTGTTTCTATTTCACTAATAAATTTTTGACCGATTTTGTCCTGATTAACAAACTAGTTATATTATCTAAACTCTGTTTTTAAACGATCATTACAGACTTTCTAGCCAAGCTTCGTCTCGAACCTCAATACCAAGTTCTTGTGCTTTTTGCAGTTTACTTCCAGCATCTGCGCCTGCAACGACGAGGTCGGTCTTTTTAGAAACACTGCCTGTTACCTTAGCACCTAGACTTTCGAGTTTACTTTTAGCTTCTGAGCGCTTGAGACGTTCCAATTTTCCGGTCAATACAACGGTCAAACCTGACAAGGCCGCATCCGCTACTACTGTCTGACCTTTATAGTCCAGATTGACCCCAGCTTCTTTTAATTCTCTTAGGAGAATTTCAGAGCCTTCTGTCGCAAAATAAGTTTGAAGACTCTTGGCAATCACGCCACCTAGACTTTCAATACTAGCCACTTCTTCTGGATCTGCCTGAGCCAGATTTTCAATTGAATGGAAATGTTGAAGTAAGAGCTGACTAGCCTTGCTTCCGACATGGCGAATTCCCAAACCAAATAAGAGCTTCTCGGCAGAATTTTCCTTAGATGCTTGGATGGCCTGATACAGTTTAGAAGCAGACTTTTCCTTGACCCCCTCTAAAAGGAGGAAATCTTCTTCTTGTAATCGGTAAATATTCGCCACATCCTTAACCAGATTAGCAGAAAAGAGTTTCTCAACTACTGATGGACCAAGGCCTGTAATATTCATGGCATCACGAGAAGCAAAGTGAATCAAACCTTCCATGATTTGAGCAGGGCAACGTGGATTGATACAACGGAGAGCCACTTCATCTTCAAAGTGCAACAAATCAGAGTCACAACTTGGACAGTTTGTAGGAATATCTAGTTTTTCTTCAGAAACCCGTTTGGACTCTACCACACGTAAAACGGCAGGGATGATATCTCCAGCCTTATAGACGATAACCGTGTCGTCTTTACGAATATCCTTTTCAGCAATATAATCCACATTGTGCAGGGTCGCACGGCTAACAGTTGTTCCAGCTAGTTGTACTGGTGTTAGATTCGCAGTTGGGGTTACAACACCCGTACGGCCAACTGTCCAATCAACTGATAAGAGTTGAGCTTCTTTTTCTTCAGCTGGGAACTTGTAAGCCACTGCCCACTTTGGAGCCTTAACGGTAAAACCAAGTTCTTCTTGACCTGCTAGGTCATTGACCTTGATTACCACTCCATCGATATCATAAGGCAGGTTTTCCCGTTTCTGTCCTATTTCTTGGATAAAATCCCAGATTTCATCTATGTTTTCAGTCAAGATTCGCTTAGGATTGACCACAAAACCTAGTTGTTCAAGGTGCTTCAAAACCTTTTCTTGACTATCACGAGTTGAAGGACTGGCTTCTTGATATAAGAAAGTCGCAAGATTGCGCTTGGCTACTACTGCTGTATCCAGCTGACGTAGTGTTCCTGCTGCCGCATTACGAGGATTGGCAAATTCAGGCTCTCCATTTTCTTGGCGAGCTTGGTTGACCTGGTCAAAAGAAGCACGGGGCATGTAACATTCCCCACGAACTGTGATATCTAGTTCTTCTGGCAAAATTAAAGGAATGTCCTTAACACGCTTGAGGTTTTCCGTGATATTCTCCCCAACAGAACCGTCTCCACGTGTTGCCCCAGCAACCAAAATCCCCTTTTCATAAGTAAGTGAGATAGATAAGCCATCGATTTTCAGCTCACAAATATAGGTTGGATGGGTCACTTCCTTACGAACACGCGCGTCAAAAGCTTCAAGCTCCTCACGTGAAAAAGCATCCTGCAAACTATAAAGAGGATACTGATGACTGTATTTTTCAAAACCATCTAAAACCTTGCCACCAACACGATGGGTCGGACTGTCTGCTAGCACTTGATCTGGATAGGCAGTTTCTAACTCAACCAACTCTCGGTAAAGGCGATCATACTCACTGTCTGAAACCGAGGGATTATCGCTGGTATAGTACTCAGTCGCATAGCGATTAAGCAAGGCGACTAACTCATTCATTCTTTTATTCATAAAACCATTTTACCATAAACTAAGCCCTCCTCACAAACGAGAAGGGTGGAAAAAATACTTAGATTGGAATTATTTTTAAAACTCAAACAGACTTATGTCTCTTTTTCAAAATGAATCCGAACATATCCGAGAGCTAAGAAAGATAAGGCTACAACTCCAAGTCCAATAATCAAGAAAGAATAAAGATGGACACTTGGAAGAAAAGTCATCAAACCTGTTGCAATTGGCATAAAAAGTATAGCTAAGGTATAAATCGAACTGAGAACTCTTCCCAGATATTCCCCTTCAACCTTGGTTTGTACCTGAGTAAAAAAGTGAATATTGAAAATCGTCATAAAGAGTTCACAAATGAAATTTCCTGAAAAAGCAAGATAGGAAGGGAGGGTAAATCCCATTATCATCACCCCAAGTCCAGTCAGAGCCAATAAAAACAGAAGCATTTCCATACTGGCTTTAATCTTACTAGCTAACAGCGCCCCAACAATAGAACCGATAGCCCCCATAGTTAAAATAGTGGCATAGGCACCTTGAACTCCATAGAGCTGATTTGAAAAGGGAAGAAGATAATTAAAAGCTGCAAAGAAAAAATTGACACTTGAAGCCATGACTAACAAAAAGAAGATTTCCTTTTGCTTCACAATATAGTGAACTCCCTCCTTGATATCAGAAAAAATAACTTTGAATGTAAGTTTCTTCTCACCCAAAGTCTTCTCTTCTTTCTTTGGAAGCAAGGCTACTAAGCCAAAAGCGAGAAAAAAACTAAGGGCATCTAATACCAAGGTAATGCGAAGACTTGCAAATTGTAAAACCAGAAAAGAGAGTACAGGGGAACTCACACTGACAACCTGCATCACCAATTCCAAACGAGAATTGTAGAGGACCAGTTCATCCTTCTCTACCAATTCTGTGATAATAGCCTTATTTGCTGGTCTAGAAAAGGCGAAAGCAATAGCCTGAACAATATTGGCAACAATCAAAGCTCCAATCATCCAGCTATCATTCCTTATGAAAGAAATAGCCAGACAAAGAATCCCACAAACAAGATCCGTCGCCATTAAAATCCTACGACGAGAAAAACGGTCTGATATAACTCCACCAAAAGGATTGACGAGAATAGATGTGACGAGTTCAGAAATCTGATACATTCCTAAAACTGTCTGCCCTAAAGTTCCCATGGAAGCCAACCAGACACTATTTCCATAATCATAGAGCATATTCCCTATCTTGTTAACAGCTCCGCGACTAATCAACTGTACTGCATAGCGATTCATAAAAAAACTCCTCTCAAATTTTGAAACTATTGTATCAAAACCGAAAGGAGCTTTTTATTTTTTCCCTTATTTGGGAAAATTAATCTTTGACAAATTTTTCGTAGTGTTCCTGATAGTAGGCTACTTGCTCAGGAAGACCTAACACATCAAAAATATGCATGGCCTCTTGCATTTGCTTACAACCTTCTTTACACTGTCCTTTTTGATAGAAGGCAAAGCCTTTTAAATAATGAAAAATATTACGCTCATAAAGCTTAATACCTTTACCAATAATCTTCTCTGTATAAGCCTCGAAATAACTAGCATTATCAAAAGAAAGATGCTCTAAACAATGTTGATAACAATTGAGGGCCAAAATCAACACTAATCTCTTATGGCGACCAATCTCTAGGTAAAATTCCTCCCTCTCCATAACTTCTCTACCAATCCGAGTGACATAATCCACATCGTAGAAACTATAGAGGTTACCGAAAAGAATCAACTCATACATGGTCCATTCTTCTGTTTTGAAGAGATAATCTGCTACCTTATCCAAATCATCCTGCTTCATCTCATAACTCGAATCTCTTTGACAAATCAGACCTTGCATCAAAATCCAGTTCAGCTCAAAATAAAGGGGATTCGTCGAACTCTTAGCCTTTTCAAGTTGTTCCCTTTGAAGCTTTTGAAAACCTACAATATCATTTGAATAGTAAAGGGGTACAATTTGTCCCATCATAGCAACATGTTCATGATTATGAAAATTCCTTGCCTTGTCCATGAAATTTTCGATTGTGACATGAATGTTATCCAAAAGCTCAAAGAAACGTGAGACTGCTAGGTCAGACTCCCCAAGCTCAAAGCGAGATAACTGAGAAGTTGAACAGGACCCGCCTGCCGCCTCCTTTAAAGAATAATTTCCACTTGTCCGAAATTCACGAAATACTTTTCCTAGATTTTCCATCTTTACACCTGTTCTGATAATTCTTCCCACTCAAGCATCGCTTCTTCCTGACGGTGGCTGATTTTGTCCAGTTCAGCCTGCAATTCCATGAGTTTACCGGCATCGTTTGTCTCCAACATTTGTTTAGAAATGGCTTGACTTTGACTTTCTAACTCTTCGATTTCAGTTTCTAGACTTTCGATTTGTCTCATGAGCTTGCGAACTTCTTTTTGGCTTTCTTTCTGGGCTTGATAATCATTGACTGGGCTCGGTTCTTTTGCTTGATTGCTGGTTGAAGCTCCCTCTGTCTGACTCATTTCTACTTCTGCTTTCTTCTCAACATAGTAGTCATAATCTCCAAGATAGAGAGTCGAACCATTCTCAGATAATTCTAAAACATGAGTTGCCACACGATTGATAAAGTAACGGTCGTGGCTGACAAAAAGCAAGGTTCCATCAAAGTCAATCAAGGCATTTTCCAACACTTCCTTGCTATCAATATCCAAGTGGTTGGTTGGCTCGTCAAGGATCAAAAAGTTGTTGTTTTCCATAGAGAGTTTAGCCAAAAGCAAACGCGCTTTCTCGCCACCAGACAGCATGCCAACTGATTTTTTAACATCATCTCCTGAGAAAAGGAAGGCACCTAGACGGTTACGGATTTCAACTTCTGGTGTCAGTTTAAAATCATTCCAGAGTTCATCCAGTACCGTATTACTTGGTGTCAGCTTGCTTTGCGTCTGGTCATAGTAACCAACCTCAACATTGGCGCCAAATCTCTTTTCACCCTTGATAAAAGGAATCTGATCCACGATTGATTTGATAAAGGTTGACTTGCCGATTCCATTTGGACCAACGATGGCGACAGCATTCATCTTACGAAGGTCTAAGTTGATAGGCTCTGACAGTACTTCCCCATCATAGCCAATAGCTGCATTTTCAACAGTCAAAACAACATTACCCGACGTTTTTTCAGACTGGAAGGTCATATTGGCAGATTTCTTGCCAGCTTCAGGCTTGTCCAAACGCTCCATTTTTTCCAATTGTTTACGGCGAGATTGGGCACGTTTGGTCGTTGAAGCTCGGACTAGATTACGATTGACAAAGTCTTCTAGAGTAGCAATCTCCTTCTGCTGCTTTTCATAGTTTTTTGCCTCAGTAGCTAGCTTTTGCTCCTTTAACTCGACAAAACGAGAATAATTACCCACATAGCGATCCAAAGAATGCTTGGTCAAATCTAGCGTAATTGTCGCAACCTTATCCAAGAAATAACGGTCGTGACTGACAATAATGAGTGCGCCGCTATAGTTTACCAAGTAATTCTCTAGCCAGGCAATGGTTTCAATATCCAAGTGGTTGGTTGGCTCGTCCAATACCAAGAGATTGGGCTTTTCAAGGAGCATTTTGGCCAGTGCCAAACGAGTATTTTGACCACCTGAAAGCTCAGCAATTTTCATCTTCCACATAGATTCATCAAACTTGAATCCATTCAAAATCGCTCGAATATCAGTTTCATAAGTGAAACCACCTGCTTGGCGAAAATTCTCAGATAAGCGGTCGTAATCTGACATCAGCTTATTCAAATCCTCACCAGACTTTTCTCCCATCTCCAACTCCATCTGACGAAGTTGTTTCTCCGTTCGACGTAAGTCATCAAAGACATGAAGCATCTCATCGTAGATGGTATTTTCAGACTCAAAACGGCTATCTTGAGCTAGGTAAGACAGAGAAATATCTTTTTTCTTATTGATTTCTCCACTAGTCGGCTCCTCTTCTCCAACTAAAATCTTCAAAAGAGTAGACTTCCCTGCACCATTTTTCCCAACAAGTGCAATCCGATCTCGTTCATCAACCTGTAGGTTGATATTATCAAAAAGAACCTCTCCTGCAAAAGAACGTTCAATTTTATTAGCTTGTAAAATAATCATACAAGTAGTATAGCATGTTTCCCTAAGGCATTCAAGACTTGATAAACCGGCATATGACACTACTTTTCTGAAAATTATGCTACCGTTTTACTAAAACGCTAAAAAGTGCTATAATGTAAACGATTAAAACAATTTACAAAAAGGAGAATTTCAATGTCTTACCAAGAAAATTACCAGAAATGGGTTGATTTTGCGGATCTTCCTGACTATCTTCGTCAAGATTTGGAAAATATGAACGAAAAAACTAAGGAAGATGCCTTCTATACAAATCTTGAATTTGGTACTGCAGGTATGCGTGGCTTGATTGGTGCTGGTACAAACCGCATCAACATCTACGTTGTTCGCCAAGCTACTGAAGGATTGGCTCGTTTGATTGAGTCAAAAGGTGGAAATGAAAAAGAACGTGGTGTAGCAATTGCCTACGATAGCCGTCACTTCTCACCTGAGTTTGCCTTTGAATCTGCAGCAGTTCTTGCTAAACACGGCATCAAATCTTACGTATTTGAAAGCCTTCGTCCAACTCCAGAACTATCATTTGCAGTTCGTCACCTCAACTGTTTCGCAGGTATCATGGTCACAGCCAGCCACAACCCTGCTCCATTTAACGGTTACAAGGTTTACGGTGAAGACGGTGGACAAATGCCTCCACACGACGCGGACGCTTTGACTACTTATATCCGTGCAATCGAAAATCCATTTGCAGTTGAAGTTGCTGATGTCGAAGCTGAAAAAGCTTCTGGCTTGATTGAAGTTATCGGCGAAGCTGTTGACGTAGAATACCTCAAAGAAGTTAAGGACGTTAACATCAACCCAGCCTTGATTGAAGAATTCGGTAAAGACATGAAAATTGTCTACACACCACTTCATGGTACTGGTGAGATGTTGGCTCGTCGTGCTCTTGCCCAAGCAGGATTTGACTCTGTTCAAGTCGTTGAAGCGCAAGCAACTGCTGACCCTGACTTCTCAACTGTAAAATCTCCAAACCCAGAAAGCCAAGCAGCCTTTGCTCTTGCTGAAGAACTTGGTCGTCAAGTTGGTGCAGACGTTCTTGTGGCAACTGACCCTGATGCTGACCGTGTTGGTGTTGAAGTCCTTCAAAAAGATGGTAGCTACCTCAACCTTTCAGGTAACCAAATCGGTGCTATCATGGCTAAATACATCTTGGAAGCCCACAAAAACGCTGGAACTCTTCCAGAAAACGCAGCTCTTTGCAAATCGATCGTATCAACTGACTTGGTAACGAAAATTGCTGAAAGCTACGGCGCAACCATGTTCAACGTTTTGACAGGTTTCAAATTTATCGCTGAGAAAATCCAAGAATTCGAAGAACAACACAATCACACATACATGATGGGATTTGAAGAAAGCTTCGGTTACTTGATTAAACCATTCGTACGTGATAAAGACGCTATTCAAGCCGTTCTTGTCGTTGCTGAACTTGCTGCCTACTACCGTTCACGCGGTTTGACACTTGCTGATGGTATCGAAGAAATTTACAAAGAGTACGGCTACTACGCAGAAAAGACTATCTCTGTTACCCTTTCAGGTGTCGATGGTGCTGAACAAATCAAAGCGATTATGGCTAAATTCCGTAACAATGCTCCAAAAGAATGGAATGCAACAGCTATCACTGTCGTAGAAGACTTCAAGGCACAAACTGCTACTGCTGCTGACGGAACTGTTACAAACTTGACAACTCCTCCAAGTGATGTGTTGAAATATACACTTGCTGACGGTTCATGGATTGCCGTTCGCCCATCAGGTACAGAACCAAAAATCAAGTTCTACATTGCAGTTGTAGGTGAAACCAACGAAGAATCACAAGCTAAAATTGCTAACATCGAAGCAGAAATCAATGCTTTTGTAAAATAAAATCCTATTAAAGATGAGACAAATCAATCTCATCTTTTTTTCGTATCAAATCTAAGCAATTTTAGAAACTTTATGGCATACTAGACATATCAATGAAAGCGAGGTAATCTCATGGAACAATTTTTAGATAATATCAAAGACCTTGAAGTCACTACAGTTGCGCGTGCGCAAGAAGCTCTTGATAATAAAGAAACTGCAACTTTCTTTATCGGTCGCAAAACTTGCCCTTACTGCCGTAAATTTGCAGGTACTTTGGCAGGTGTCGTAGCTGAAACTAAAGCTAACATCTACTTCATCAATAGTGAAGAACCAAGCCAACTCAATGAGTTGCAAGCATTCCGCTCACGCTATGGAATCCCAACTGTACCAGGCTTTGTTCACGTTGCAGATGGACAAATCAATGTCCGTTGCGACTCTTCAATGTCAGCACAAGAAATCAAAGACTTCGCAGGATTGTAAAAGATATAAAAAAGAAGGCACTTGCCTTCTTTTTTATATATCTGTCAATGGTGTTGCGGTATCCGGTGAGGTATCATAAACCTTAAAGTCTACTCCAACTCCCAGATCAGCTTGTGCTAGCTGATTGACCATGGTCATATGAGCCAGTTCCTTGATATTGTTCTCCTTAGATAAATGCCCAAGATAGATTTTTTTAGTGCGGTTTCCTAAGGTACGAATCATGGCCTCAGCACCGTCCTCGTTAGAAAGGTGACCGAGGTCAGATAGGATTCGTTGTTTGAGTCGCCAAGCGTAAGAACCTGCTCGCAAAATCTCTACATCATGATTGGACTCGATAAGATAACCATCCGCATTTTCGACAATCCCTGCCATACGGTCACTAACATAACCTGTATCAGTCAGTATGACAAAACTCTTATCATCCTTCATAAAGCGATAAAACTGAGGTGCGACTGCATCATGGCTAACACCAAAACTCTCGATGTCGATATCTCCAAAGGTTTTAGTTTTGCCCATTTCAAAGATATGCTTTTGCGAAGAATCCACCTTGCCAAGATACTTGCTATTTTCCATAGCCTGCCAGGTCTTTTCATTGGCATAAAGATCCATACCATACTTGCGAGCCAAAACGCCTACTCCATGGATATGATCTGAATGCTCATGGGTAATCAAGATAGCATCCAAATCTTCTGGCTTGCGATTAATTTCAGCAAGTAGGCTGGTGATTTTTTTGCCTGACAAGCCTGCATCCACTAAAAGTTTCTTTTTTGGGGTTTCCAGATAAAAGGAATTTCCACTGGAACCCGACGCTAAAATACTGTATTTAAAGCCTGTTTCACTCATTCTAGTCTTCTACTTCGTCCTCCCATACTTCTTCTTTCACTGCATCCTTATCATAAGGGAGTACAATGGTGAAGGTTGATCCCTTACCATATTCACTCTTGGCCCAAATAAAACCATTATGTTGTTTGATAATCTCTTTAGCAATAGCTAGTCCTAAACCAGTACCTCCTTGGGCACGACTTCTAGCACGATCCACACGATAAAAACGGTCAAAAATACGTGGTAAATCCTGCTTAGGAATACCCAATCCTTGGTCTGAAATAGATAAAATCATCTGATCATCAGTCGTCTTCATGGTCACTGTGATTTTTCCACCATCTGGCGAATACTTGATGGCATTGTTAAGAATATTATCAATCACCTGTGTCATCTTATCTGTATCTATCTCTATCCAGACTGAGGTAATTGGGTAATCTCTCACCAGTTCGTATTTCTTCTCTTCATCCTGCCCTCTTATCTGATCAAAACGGTTGAGGATAAAGGTAATAAAAGCAGTAAAGTTAATCAATTCCACATCTAGGTGACTGGTTGCATTATCAATACGTGAAAGATGAAGAAGGTCTGTTACCATCCTCATCATACGGTTGGTTTCATCTAGAGATACTTTAATAAAGTCTGGAGCGACAGGTTCTGACAAGGCACCCTCGTCCAAAGCTTCAAGATAGGATTTTACACTAGTTAGGGGCGTCCGTAGCTCATGACTAACGTTAGAAACAAAGAGTCTTCGTTCGCGCTCTTCCTTCTCCTGCTCCGTCGTATCGTGTAAAACTGCAACCAGACCAGAAATGAAGCCTGATTCTCGACGAACCAAGGCAAAGCGTACACGAAGGCTCAGATATTCACCATTGGCATCCTGAGAATCAATCATGAGTTCAGGAATTTGGGTAATCAAATCACGAAGTTCATACTCATCTACAATCTCAAGCAATTCTAGAATACTTTTATTAAGAACATCTTCCTTCTGAACGCCTAGCTGTTTCTTAGCCATGTCATTAATCATGGTAATCTGGCCACGACGATTGGTAGCAAGGACACCATCTGTCATGTATGAGAGGATACTATTCAATCGTTTACTCTCTTGTTCCAGATTTTCTTGAGTCAAGCGAATTACTTCTGATAAATCATTGAGATTATTGGTAATATTAGTGATTTCAGAACTTCCCTGCATATCCAATACCTGAGAATAATCTCCTGTAATCAGGTCTTTAACTTTTTGGTTAATCTGCTTCAACCGAATATTATCCCGACGATTTTCTAGTAAAAGCAAGGTCACCACTAAAATAAAGCCAAGTAGAATAAGGATAAAGATAGAATCACTGGTTAAAACGGTATCTTTTATTAATTTAATCATTATTTCTCATATAATAACCAACACCGCGACGTGTTAGAATATACTCAGGACGACTTGGTGTATCTTCAATCTTCTCACGTAAACGTCTGATAGTCACGTCAACTGTTCGAACATCACCGAAATAATCATAACCCCAGACCGTTTCAAGCAAGTGTTCACGCGTAATAACTTGACCTATATGAGAAGCCAAATGATACAAGAGTTCAAATTCACGGTGGGTTAGATCTAGTTCTTCACCGTATTTCTTAGCTACATAGGCATCTGGAACAATCTCCAAGTCCCCAAATTGCAAGGGTTGGGTTTTCTTTTCATCTGATTCTTGATTATCTACAGAAACCAAGTCCGTGCGACGAAGAAGAGCTTTAACACGCGCCTGCAACTCACGATTTGAGAAGGGTTTGGTTACATAGTCATCCGCCCCAAGCTCTAAACCGATAACCTTATCAAATTCGGTATCTTTAGCAGAAAGCATGATAATAGGTACACTACTAGTCTTGCGAATAGTCTTAGCAACTTCTAAACCATCAATTTCCGGCAGCATCAAATCCAGAATAATAATATCTGGTTGCTCTGCTTCAAATTGCTCTAGTGCTTCACGACCGTTAAAAGCAGTTACAACCTCGTAACCTTCCTTGGTCATATTAAACTTGATAATATCCGAGATTGGTTTTTCATCATCTACAATTAATATTTTTTTCATTTGTTCACCTTTTTCTCTACTATTATACCAAAAAAATAGCAAGAAGACATAATAGCTAGTCTTTGCTACTGTCTAATACTCTTCGAAAATCAAATTCAAACCGCGTCAACGTCGCCTTGCCGTACTCAAGTACAGCCTGCGGCTAGTTTCCTAGTTTGCTCTTTGATTTTCATTGAGTCTAAGTTGGTTTGTGCATAAGCCTGCCAGATTTTTTGTTGGGGTTTGGCAAGTGGGTAATTCTTAAATTCTTCTGGTGAAAGCCAGCGAACTTCCCTATCTGAAAAATCATGGAAGTCACTCACCTGACCTGCTACAATTTGAACATGCCATTTACGATGACTAAAGACATGCTTAACCATTTTAAAATAAGCATCAAGCCAATCAACATCTAAGCCATAGTCTTGCTGAAAACTCTCCTCTGGACTGGGACCAGAGTTCACACTTTCTTCTGCAATCTGATGAAAGAGGTCAAACTGCTCTTCTTGCGAAAAGTTATCAACTTCTATCAAGGGGAAATGCCAAAAACCTGCCAATAGCTTTTCACTTTCATTTTTTTCAAGTAAAAACTGTCCCTGAGTATTTTTAACCACCAAGGCTTTAAGATAAATTGAGACAGGATTTTTCTTGGGAACCTTGATTGGATAACTGTCCATGGTTCCATTCTGATATGCCGCACTAAAGTCCTTAACTGGACTTTCTTCTGGTCTGGGATTTACAGGAGCCTCAATATCTGAGCCCAAGTCCATCAAGGCTTGGTTAAAGTCACCAGGCTTTTCTGGGTCAATCAAGATTTCCATCATTGCCTGAAAAATCTTACGATTACTTGGAATCCCAATATCGTGGTTGACTTCAAATAGACGGGCCAACACTCGCATAACATTACCATCTACAGCTGGCTCAGTCAAGTTAAAAGCAATACTGGAAATGGCTCCTGCTGTATAAGGACCAATCCCTTTCAAGCTGGAAATTCCTTCATAGGTGTTTGGAAATTGGCCACCAAAGTCCGTCATAATCTGCTGGGCTGCAGTCTGCATATTACGAACTCGAGAATAGTAACCCAAACCTTCCCAGGCCTTCAACAAACGTTCTTCAGGCGCATTCGCCAAACTTTCTACTGTTGGAAACCAGTCCAAGAATCGTTCGTAATATGGAATAACTGTATCCACCCTGGTTTGCTGGAGCATAATTTCAGATACCCAGATATGATAAGGATTTTTACTTCTACGCCAGGGTAAATCTCTTTTGTTTTCATCATACCAGGCAAGAAGTTTCTTACGGAAAGAAACAATCTTCTCATCCGGCCACATGACGATACCGTATTCTTTCAAATCTAACCATATCTCTAGTATAACACAGAAGACTCTAACTGTCCTTTTCCTAGTATTAATACTCTTTGAAAATCTCTTCAAACCACGTCAGCTTCGCCTTGCCGTATATATGTTACTGACTTCGTCAGTTCTATCCACAACCTCAAAACAGTGTTTTGAGCTGACTTCGTCAGTCTTATCTGCAACCTCAAAGCAGTGCTTTGAGCAACCTGCGGCTAGTTTCCTAGTTTGCTCTTTGATTTTCATTGAGTATAAAAAGCCTCTTCCCAAAGGAAAGAGGACTAAATCTTATTGATGAACCGCTTGAGCTGCTGTGATAAGGGTCAACTTGTAAACATCATCAGCATTACATCCACGAGAAAGGTCGTTAACTGGCTTGTTCAAACCTTGCAAAACAGGACCAACAGCTGCAAAACCACCAAGACGCTCAGCCATCTTGTAGCCGATATTTCCTGCCTCGATACCTGGGAAGATGAAGACATTGGCTTGACCAGCTACCGTACTTCCAGGAGCTTTTAGAGCTGCAGTTTCTGGAACGAAGGCCGCATCAAATTGCAACTCACCATCGATTTCAAGGTCAGGGCGCAAGTTGTGAGCAATTTTAGTTGCTTCAACAACCTTATCAACGCTTTCTCCAAATCCTGAACCTTTAGTAGAATAGCTTAGCATAGCAATTTTAGGCTCGATTCCAAACATCTTAGCTGTAATTGCTGAGTTGATTGCAATTTCAGCCAAAGCTTCTGCATCTGGATTGATGTTAATGGCACAGTCTCCAAATAGATAACGTTCAGAGCCACGAACCATGAGGAAGGCACCTGAAGTACGCGTTACATTTGGACGAGTTTTAATGATTTGAAGGGCTGGACGAACTGTTGAAGCTGTTGAGTGAATCGCTCCTGACACCATTCCATCAACCAAGCCCAAGTAAACCAACATAACACCAAAGTAGTTGACATCTTCAACCAAAACTTTGCGTGCATCTTCTTCAGATATTTTGCCCTTGCGACGTTCTACCAAGGCAGCAACCATTTCTTCAAATTTATCGTAGTGTTGAGGGTCGATAACTTCATAACCGTCCTCAATACCTTCTATTTCAATATAGATTCTAATTTTTTCAGGATTTCCAAGCAAAACAGGAATCACTTCTGTTTCTTTTACCAGGCGTTTAGTCGCTTGAAGAATACGAGGTTCTTCCCCTTCAGGGAGAACGATACGAGCATTTTTACCAACCAAGTTGGCTTTAAGACTTTCAAAAACTTCCATGAGTTTTCTCCTTTAAGATAATAATTATACTCTGAATCAGTTTTTATAGAGTATTAGTTGATAACTGGGTAATAAGGTTGCTAAAATCATCCGGCAAGGGACTTTCTAACTGCAAGTCTTGCTCTAAAAATGGATGATAGAAGGATAGGTAATGGCAATGTAGGGCTTGGCGCTGAATTCCATCATCTAGACTACCACCGTACAAGTCATCTCCCAACAAAGGAAAACCGATATGAGAAAAATGGACTCGGATTTGGTGGGTTCGCCCAGTGTGCAGGCGAATGTCGACCAAGTGAATACTTCCATAGGAAGCGACAATCTTGTAGGAAGTATGAGCGTACTTCCCACCTTTAGCTACTCTTCTAGTGATAATAGAGTCTTCATCACGAGCAATCGGGGCAATAATTTCCCCCTCTGACTCCAAGTGTCCATCACCTTTAACCAAAGCAAAGTAGCGTTTTTCAATGGACTTCTTCTGCAGCTGCTTGTCTAATCGTGCGTGGGCATAGCCGTGCTTGGCAAAGAGCATCAAGCCAGAAGTATCTCTATCAAGTCTGGTCACAATGTGAACCTGCTGATTTTCATAGTTTTGCTTGACGTAGTAACCCTTGATAAAATTAGCGATGGTATTGGAGTGATTAACACTAGGAATAGAAGCCACTCCATAGGGTTTGTTTAAGACTAGAAAATGATCATCCTCATAGAGAATGTCTAATGGTCTCTCAATAGCTTCGAGAGTTTCAAAGCCTTCCTCAGCGGGAATATCAATGGCAACGCGGTCTCCAATATCCAATAGATAGGTTGCATTTTGTGGTTGATCATTGACCAGGATAGCTCCGCCTCGAAACTTAACCTTAGCCAGCAGTCCCTTAGAAACCTCATGCTTTTTTAAGAAGGTCTTAACCTTGATATGCTCATCTGCGATAAATTCAAACCTCATTCATCCACCTCGCCAATGAAAGCATCCTTAACACGGTTCCAGAAACTGGTGTGGCTCGGTGATGCAACAAAGTGAATCTTATGATGGTCGATTTGATACTCAATTCGTTCAATATTGCGGAAGGAATAAACGCTATTGTCAACCGAAATAGTATGGTAATCGTTTCTCGTCGGGATAAGTTCAATCTTATCCTTCTTAGGAACAATAATGGATGAACCCAGCGTTCGATAAACACGATTGTTAAGGCTAGCAATTTCCGTTAATTGCAAAGCTTCAATGGTTGGGTGTAAAACAGCTCCACCAAGCGACTTGTTATAGGCTGTGCTACCAGTCGGTGTCGAAACTGTTAGCCCATCTCCACGAAAACGTTCAAAGTGGACACCGTTAATCACAACATCCGCCACCATAGTTCGATCAGACCTGCGGATACTGGCTTCATTTAGTGCTCTGAAAATCTTCACTTCCCCATTTTCAAGAAAGACCTTCACATTCAGAACAGGGTAAGAGACTCTTGCTCCGGTATCTAGCTGCAAATTAGTCACTAGCTTGTCCAACTCAAAATCACGGTAGTCCGTATAGAAGCCCAAATGTCCAGTGTGAACACCGATAAAGCGGACCTTGTCAAGCTGGTTTTCGTACTTATGAAAGGCCGACAAGAGCATACCATCCCCACCGATGGAAATGACAATGTCCGGATTGGTATCATTGAGTATAAACTGATTTCTCTTCAAACGATCTCGCAATTCATACAAAACCCTTTGACTCTGTGGTTTTCTATTTGCTATCAGGTCAATTCGTTTACCTGTATTCTTCATCTGTATCGTCACTGTTTCCTACACCGTCATTTAATTTTCTACTCAAAGGATCAAAAAGGGCCTGGGCTTCCTGGATATCATCTCGAATTTTACCCATTTCTTCATCCAACTGATGGGCAATCTTGGCCGTGATTTCCAGTCGCTTCTTTATCTCCTCTGGGAAATCCCCTTGGTACTTGTAGTTGAGAGAATGTTCTATCGTTGCCCAAAAATTCATGGCCAAGGTACGAATTTGAATTTCCGCCAAAATGGTCTTGGCTCCATTAATGGTATCAACCGTATATTCTACTACCACGTGATAGGAACGGTAGCCCGATGCTTTTCGATGAGTAATGTAATCTCGCTCCTGTATGATCCGCATATCCTGACGTTTGCGCAAAATCTCCACTACTTCCTTAACGTCATCTACAAACTGAACCATCACACGCAAACCAGCAATATCTTGCAAATCGTGTTCCAAGGTCGCATAAGTAATGCCACGCCGAGCCATTTTTTCCTTGATGCTCTCAATCGGCTTGACTCGACCCGTCACAAACTCAATAGGAGAATGCTTATTTTGCTTGCGATATTGCTTGCGAATACCACGTAGTTTAATCTTTAACTCACCAACAGCTTGAATGTAAGGATCTAGAAATTCTTCCCATTCTAAGGTCATATATTCTCCCTTGTTCTCATATTATCCTTCAAAAATATCTTTGATTTTTTCTCCAGATTCATATACAATAAATACAAAGCTATTATATCATATAATCCGCTTTCATAGATAAAGAAAAGGTAAGAAAATTGAAACATTTAGAAATTGAATTGAAAACACTCTTGAAAAAAGATGAATACAATCGTCTAAAAGACCAGTTCACAGGTGTCACTCCTGTCCTTCAAAAAAATTACTACATCGACACGCCTGATTTTGAACTGCGAGAAAAGAAAGTTGCTATGCGCATTCGAACCTTTGAAGACTGGGCAGAATTGACTCTCAAAGTCTCGCAAAGTATTGGAAACATGGAGTACAACCAAAAATTGCAACTAAAAGATGCTGAAAACTATCTGACCAAGGAAGAACTCCCTCAGGGGCTTGTGCTCGATGAATTGGCTAAACATGGCATCCAAAGCAAGAACTGGCAGGTACTAGGTTGTCTCACAACGCTTCGCTATGAAATGAAGACAGCTATTGGTCTCATGGCGCTGGATGAGAGTCAATACTTTGATATAACAGATTACGAATTAGAGCTTGAAGTTGAAAATCACGAGCAAGGCAAACAGGATTTCCAACAATTTTTAGAGGAAAATCAGATTTCCTATCAAAAATCTCCCTCAAAATTGGTCCGATTTGTCAAAAGCATGAAAAATAGCTGAAATAATCTCTATTTTTTGGTAAAATAGAAAAGATAAAAATACAAAAATCCCAGTTCATATAGGTAAGACAGATATAACTAGGATTTATAAAGTTTACAGAGGACGGTCTATAATGTCAGATAAAAAAAACATGAAACTTTTCGCACTCAATTCTAACCAAGAGATTGCACAGAAAATTGCTCAAGCTGTTGGTGTCCCACTTGGAAAACTATCATCACGTCAATTTTCTGACGGAGAGATCCAAGTTAATATCGAAGAGAGTGTCCGTGGTTACGATGTTTACATCATCCAATCTACAAGTTTCCCTGTTAACAACCACCTAATGGAATTATTAATTATGGTTGATGCTTGTGTGCGTGCAAGTGCCCACAGTATCAACGTTGTCCTTCCGTATTTTGGCTATGCACGCCAAGATAGAATCGCATCATCTAGAGAACCACTAACAGCTAAACTAGTTGCTAACATGCTAGTTAAAGCTGGTGTAGATCGTGTCCTTACCCTCGACTTACATGCAGTTCAAGTACAAGGTTTCTTTGATATTCCTGTAGATAATCTTTACACTGTTCCTCTCTTTGCTAAACACTACTGTGATAAAGGATTAAGAGGTTCAGATGTTGTTGTCGTTAGCCCTAAAAATTCAGGGGTTAAACGTGCTCGTAGCCTGGCTGAATATCTTGATGCTCCTATCGCCATTATCGACTACCCTCAAGACGATGCAACTCGCAACGAAGGCTATATCATCGGTGATGTTGCAGGTAAAAAAGCCATCTTGATTGATGACATTTTAAATACAGGACGTACCTTCTCTGAAGCTGCCAAAATCGTTGAACGTGAAGGGGCTACAGAAATTTATGCTGTTTCTAGCCACGGCCTCTTCGTTGAAGGTGCTGATGAACTTCTTGACAATACTAAGATTAAAGAAATTCTTGTGACTGATTCAGTAGCAACAAAAGAAAAAACTCCTAAAAACGTATGCTACATCACTGCTAGTGAGTTAATTGGTGATGCTATCGTCCGTATCCACGAAAGAAAACCAGTCAGCCCACTCTTTGGCTATAACAAAAAGAAATAAGGTGATTCTTTGATTTATTTGGACAATGCTGCAACGACTCCCATGTCGGCAGTTGCTATTTCAGCGATGACCAAGGTTATGCAAGAAACCCATGGAAACCCTTCTAGTATTCATGGTCATGGTCGTCAAGCTGGTAAACTCTTGAGAGAAGCTCGTCAGGAACTAGCCCAGTTACTGGGGACAAAACCTCAACATATCTTTTTCACTTCTGGCGGGACTGAAGGCAACAATACTGCCATCATTGGCTACTGCCTTCGTCACCAAGAACGAGGAAAACATATCATCACAACTGCTATTGAGCACCATGCTGTCCTTGAAACCATTGATTACTTGGTTCAACACTTTGGGTTTGAAGCAACCATTATCCAGCCAGAAAATCAAGAAATCACAGCCCAACAAATTCAAAATGCTTTACGTGACGATACGATTTTGGTTTCTACCATGTTTGCCAATAATGAGACAGGAAACCTACTGCCCATTGCTGAAATTGGCCAAATTCTCAAGCAACACCTTGCTGCCTATCATGTCGATGCAGTTCAGGCTATTGGTAAAATACCAATTCACCCAGAAGAATTGGGCATTGATTTTCTCACTGCTTCTGCCCACAAGTTCCAGGGTCCTAAGGGAATCGGTTTTCTCTATGCATCTAGCATGGACTTTGATTCCTATCTACATGGCGGAGACCAAGAACAGAAAAAACGTGCAGGTACTGAAAATCTGGCTGCCATCGTAGGCATGGTTGCAGCCCTAAAAGAAGACCTAGAAAAACAAGAAGACAATTTTCAACATGTACAAAATCTAGAAACTGCCTTTCTGGCAGAGCTAGAGGGAGTTCAGTATTACCTGAATAGAGGCGAACACCATCTCCCTTATGTTCTCAATATTGGATTTCCTGGCCAGAAAAATGACCTCTTACTCCTTCGTCTAGATTTGGCTGGAATTTCTATCTCTACTGGCTCAGCCTGTACTGCAGGCATTGTCCAATCCAGCCATGTTCTTGAAGCCATGTATGGCGCAAATTCAGAACGCTTGAAGGAATCCGTTCGCATCAGTTTGTCACCACAAAATACTGTTAAAGACCTAGAAACCCTCGCAAAAACCTTAAAAGAAATTATCGGAGGTTAGCCATATGGCATTTGAAAAAACCATTCAGTTAAAAAATTGTCGTTACGACTACACTCTTAGCCCTTCTGTTAAGAAATTTACCCTCAAAGACAACACCTTTTTTGAGACTAAGGTTGGTAACTATGAATTGACTCGCCTTTTGGAAAAAGTTCCGAACAGCGGTGAGGGATTCCAACTCAAAATCATCATTAACAAGGAACTTATAGGTGCTAAAATCAATATCACTGACAAGTTTGGGCTACGTCTAGTTGATATTTTCAAATCAGAAGACCACCACATTCATCAGGAAAAATTCTACTTCCTCATGGATAGCTTGGTAGAACGTGGTGTCTTTACAAAATCTGAAAGATAGGTCCCATATGTTTAAATTAACCTATAAGGATAGCTATCATGTAGAGCGGACTCTCAAGTATGAAGATTACGATGCTCTCATGCTAGCTTTGTCAGGCTGTGTGACCCTACCAGATACACTTTATGTGACTTCTTTAACCTTTAATGGACAGGAAGTTTACCAAGGGCTGGTCGAAGACCTCTACCGTTTTCTATCACAAACAGAATTTTTACATCAAAACTAAGATTTTTCTTAGTTTTTTATTGTTTTTGTTGATTTTTTCACAATGTTTCTATAAAATAGAAGAATAGAAAGGTTGTGATTTTGTGAAAGATAAACAGTCTGCTATTCCAAAAGCTACAGCGAAAAGACTCTCTCTCTACTATCGAATTTTTAAGAGATTTCACTCAGAAAAGATTGAACGTGCCAACTCTAAGCAAATTGCAGAGGCCATTGGGATTGACTCAGCGACCGTACGTCGTGATTTTTCCTACTTTGGTGAACTAGGTCGTCGTGGTTTTGGCTATGATGTCAAAAAACTGATGACGTTTTTTGCCGATTTACTCAATGATAACTCCATCACCAATGTTATGCTGGTAGGTATTGGAAATATGGGCCATGCCCTTCTCCACTACCGCTTCCACGAGCGTAACAAGATGAAGATTATCATGGCCTTTGATCTAGATGACCACCCTGAGGTCGGGACCCAAACTCCTGATGGAATTCCCATTTATGGAATTTCTCAAATCAAGGATAAAATCAAGGATGCTGATGTCAAAACTGCTATCCTGACCGTTCCCAGCGTCAAGTCACAAGAGGTTGCCAATCTCTTAGTGGATGCTGGAGTGAAAGGAATTCTCAGTTTTTCACCAGTCCATCTGCATTTACCAAAAGACGTGGTCGTTCAGTATGTTGATTTGACAAGTGAACTCCAAACTCTCCTCTACTTCATGCGAAAAGAGGATTAGAAAGCGAAAATCATTTTATGAAAAAACCAGTTATAGGGATTACAGGAAACGAAAAAACTCATCCAGATGATGACATCATGATGAGCTACGCAGCAAAAGGCTTTGTTGAAGGCGTTAAAAATGCTGGAGGGATTCCCATCATCCTACCGATTGGTGATCAAGAAATGGCCTGCCACTATATCAGTATGATTGACAAGCTCATCTTGACAGGTGGACAAAATGTTGATCCAAAATTCTATGGTGAACCAAAAACTATCGATAGCGATGACTACCACCTTCAAAGGGATATCTTTGAACTGGCCCTCATCAAGGAAGCTATTAAACAGAAAAAGCCAATTTTTTCTGTCTGCCGTGGTACCCAACTCTTTAACGTTGCCATGGGTGGAACTTTGTATCAAGATATCGAAGACCATTGGCAGGATTGTTCTGCCGAGTATACAACCCAACGCTTGGCGACAGAACCAGATACCGTTCTCCGAGAAATCTATGGAGAAATTTCCCATATCAACTCCTTCCACCATCAGAGCATCAAGGATTTAGCACCAAATTTAAAGATTGCGGCTCATGATCCTAAAGATGGTATCATTGAAGCTGTCATGAGTACGGATGATGTCGCCTTTCTCGGTGTCCAATGGCATCCAGAATTTCTATTTGAAAATCGTCCCAAAGATAAAAACCTCTTTGACTATATCGTTAATGAACTTTAGATTAAATCCGTCTTTTCACGATAACTAAAGTAATTAGAATGAGAGACAATCAAATGGTCCAAGAGGACAATCCCCATCAGGTCGCAGGCTTCTTTGACAAGTTTAGTAACATGATCATCATTTCGGCTAGGGGCTACCGCTCCTGAAGGATGATTGTGAACCAAGATAAGAGAGGTCGCCATATGCTTGATGGCATAGTGAAGAATCTCTCGCGGTTCAGCAATACTGCGAGTGGCAGAACCGATAAAAATGGTCTGTTGATGGATGATTTGATTTTGAGTATTGAGATAGAGCGCCACTAGGTGCTCTTGTTTTTTATGTCCCAACTCCTGCTGCATCTTCTTGGCCAACTTTTGACTGCTGAGAATACTTTCCATCTCAAGGGTCTCATGTTTATGAATACGATGCCCCAGTTCAATCATAGCTTGCAATTCTATAGCCTTGACTCGCCCTATACCAGATAGGCTCTGCAATTCCTGCAGGGTCATTTTTTTCAAATCCGTTAGACTTGAAAGGTTGTTCAAAACTTTCTGGGCAATTTCAAAAACATTAGCTTGCCGTGTTCCTGTCCTGAGTAAAATAGCTAGCAACTCTTGATTACTGAGCGCTTCAACTCCTTCCTTGGCCAGCCTTTCTCTTGGCAACAGTGAATCTTCTTGAAATGAAATACTATACATAAAAATCCTCCTCACTTTATTATTCGTGAGAAGGATGAAAAATTAGATTTTTTTCTCAATTGGAGCCACACTGGCTAAAAGTTTTTTCAAACCTACTTCTGGGAAATTGATTTTCAATTCCTGAGTAGCTCCGTTACCTGAAACTTCCAGAACAGTTCCCTCTCCCCATTTCTTGTGGAGGGCAATATCACCAATAGACCAATTTGTCTCACTAGACGCTGATTTTGTGCCAGCTGTAAATTGACCAAATGGAAGACCACTTGATTGGATAGTTCTTGGAGCCGCACTGCGTTTACGGTCTTGAAGAGCTTGCGCAAGACTCATACCTTGACCGAAGGCAACCCCACCACTGCTATAAGATGCCTTAAAGCTTGTATTTGCTGGACGAGCCAGACCTTGATACTCAAGTAAGTCTGAACTGATTTCGTTAATAAAACGAGTTGGACGGTTGTAGTTGGTACGACCAAAAAGCAGGCGCGAGTTGGCATTGGTCAGATAGAGAATTTTCTCTGCACGCGTAATTCCTACATAGGCCAGACGGCGTTCTTCTTCCAATTCATCTGGATCCTCAGCTGCACGACTAAGCGGGAAGACATTTTCTTCCATCCCAATCAAAAAGACAACTGGAAACTCAAGACCTTTGGCAGCATGCAGGGTCATCAGGGTCACTTCTGATGTCTCCTGACTACCTGAATCTGTGTCTGCAATTAAGGCCAAATCATTTAAGAAACGACTCAGTTTATCCAGACCAGTTTCTTCTTCTGGCCCATCAGAGGTGTCATCAAAGTTTTTCGTCACAGAAAGAAACTCTTCGATATTTTCAACCCGAGCCTTACTTTCCAGAGTTGCTTGGGCATTAAGAATATCGACATAACCTGTTTTTTCTAGGACGGCCTCAACCAACTCTGTAATAGTTAATTGATCTAGCTGCTCTCGTAAATCTAACATCATATTTGCAAAATCCCAGATAGACTGGGCTGCTTTACCCTTGATACCAGACAACATGATGTTTGCAGAAGCATCTAGCATGGACATGTCTTGCATATTCGCAAAGTCACGGATTTTCTCAACTGTACCTGGCCCAATTCCACGCTTCGGTTCGTTGATAATGCGCTCAAAACTGATATTGTCACTCAAATTGGCAATAAGGTTGAGGTAAGCGATAATATCTCGGATTTCCTTACGGCTGTAGAACTTGGTTCCGCCAACCATGGTGTAAGGAATGTTTGACTTGAGCAGAGCTTCCTCAATAGTACGAGACTGCGCATTAGTACGATAAAGAACTGCAAAATCCTTGTGAAGGAATTTTTGACTCCGACCAAGTTCATCGATGGTTCTGGCTACAAATACAGCCTCATCTAGTTCATCATTGGCACGATAGTAAACGATTTGTTCCCCATCAGCATTTTGAGTCCAGAGATTCTTAGGACGGCGGTTTTTATTATTTTTAATGACCTCGTTTGCCGCTTGGAGAATAGTTTTAGTGGAACGGTAATTCTCCTCCAACAAAACAACCTTGGCTTGGGGATAATCCTTTTCAAAGTCCAAGATATTCTGCATATCAGCACCACGCCAACCGTAAATAGACTGGTCCGCATCTCCAACAACACAGATATTTTTAAAGCGAGACGCTAAGAGTTTGACCAATTGGTACTGAGCGTGGTTGGTATCTTGGTACTCATCAACGTGGATGTATTGGAATTTCTGTTGATAGTAAGTCAAAACATCAGGATTTTGATCAAAGAGACGCAGGGTCAGCATAATCAAATCATCAAAGTCAACCGACTCCGACTGACGCAGTTCTTTTTGATAGGCTGTATAACACTGGGCCACGATTTGCGTATACATATCGCCAGCTTGGGCAGCATAAGCCACATCATCAATCAAATCATTCTTAGCATTTGAAATAGTCCCCAAAATCGTTCGTTCATTCCATTTTTTAGGATCCAAGTTCAACTGCTTGAGAATGCGTTTCATGAGCGTTCGCTGTTCACCAGGATCCACAATAGTAAAATTACGGTTGTAGCCAATATGATCCGCATCACGACGCAAAATACGCACACACATGGAGTGGAAGGTCGCAATCAGACAGTCCTGAGTCGCTGGATTGAGGCTATAAGCACGCTCTTTCATCTCACGCGCAGCCTTGTTGGTAAAGGTAATGGCCAAGATATTCCATGGATTGACCAGCTTTTCATCAATCAAATAAGCAATACGGTGGGTCAAAACACGAGTCTTTCCTGAACCAGCCCCCGCCATAATCAACAAGGGTCCTTCTGTCGTTTGCACCGCCTCAGCCTGACGGTCATTCATTCCATTTAATAATGCGTTCATCTTCTCTTCCTTACTCTTGAAGTCAATATTTCTATTATATCAGAATTCAGGGAAAATATCTTGACCTAGACTGGTTACGTCTAGAAGGCAACTCTCTCATCAGCTGAAGACAAGACCTTATATCTAGGCAAAAAATGAGCTTGGATAGTATTTCCAAACTCATTTAAAGTCAATTGCAATATATTAGAACAAGCCTAATACTGTTCCATCGCTTTCAACATCCATGTTGAGGGCTGCTGGACGTTTTGGTAGGCCTGGCATGGTCATGACATCGCCAGTTAAGGCAACGATAAAGCCTGCACCTAATTTTGGCACCAATTCGCGAATGGTAATTTCAAAGTTTTCAGGTGCTCCAAGTGCATTTGGATTATCTGAGAAGCTATACTGGGTCTTAGCCATACAGATTGGCAATTTGTCCCAACCATTTTGAACAATTTGAGCGATTTGCGTTTGAGCTTTCTTCTCAAAATTTACTTTGCTACCACGGTAGATTTCAGTAACAATCTTTTCAATCTTTTCTTGGACAGAAAGGTCATTGTCATACAAACGTTTATAGTTAGCTGGAGTTTCAGCAATAGTCTTAACAACTGTTTCGGCAAGTGCTACTCCACCTTCTGCACCATCAGCCCAGACACTAGCCAATTCAACTGGTACATCGATTGAGGCACAAAGTTCTTTCAAGGCTGCGATTTCTGCTTCAGTATCAGTGACAAATTCATTGATGGCTACAACTGCAGGTACTCCAAATTTACGGATATTTTCAACATGGCGTTTCAAGTTAGCAAAACCGACACGAACAGCTTCTACGTTTTCTTCAGTCAGAGCGTCTTTAGCCACACCACCATTCATCTTAAGAGCACGAAGGGTTGCGACAATGACAACTGCATCTGGAGATGTTGGCAAGTTTGGCGTCTTGATATCAAGGAATTTCTCAGCACCAAGGTCCGCACCAAAACCAGCTTCAGTAACTGTGTAATCAGCCAAGTGAAGGGCTGTGCTTGTTGCCAAGACTGAATTACATCCATGAGCGATATTGGCAAATGGACCACCATGTACAAAGGCAGGTGTACCGTAAATTGTTTGAACCAGGTTCGGCTTAATCGCATCCTTCAAAATCAATGCTAAAGCACCCTCAACCTGCAAATCACCTACAGAAACAGGTGTACGGTCATAGCGATAACCGATAACGATATTAGCCAAACGACGTTTCAAGTCCTCGATGTCCGTTGCCAAGCAAAGAATGGCCATGATTTCGGAAGCAACTGTAATATCAAAGCCATCCTCACGTGGAATACCATTTAGAGGGCCACCAAGTCCAACGGTCACATGGCGAAGAGCACGGTCATTCAAGTCCACAACACGTTTCCAGAGGATACGACGTTGGTCAATTCCCAACTCATTCCCTTGGTGCAAGTGGTTGTCAATCAAGGCAGAAAGAGCGTTGTTAGCAGTTGTAATGGCATGCATGTCCCCTGTAAAGTGGAGATTGATGTCTTCCATTGGTAACACTTGGGCATAACCACCACCAGCAGCACCACCCTTGATACCCATTACTGGACCAAGAGATGGTTCGCGGATAGCAATCATTGTTTTCTTGCCAATCTTATTCAAGGCATCCGCCAGACCAATGGTAATGGTTGATTTTCCTTCACCTGCTGGCGTTGGGTTGATGGCAGTAACCAGAATCAATTTCCCAACTGGATTGCTCTCAACTGTACGAATTTTACCAAAGCTGAGCTTAGCCTTGTACTTTCCATACAACTCTAAATCGTCGTAAGAAATACCAAGTTTCTCTACAACATCAACGATTGGCTTCAACTCAATACTCTGTGCGATTTCAATATCTGTTTTCATTCAAAACTCCTCTAACCTCTTATATGATAATTCATTATAACACAAAAAACAGATTTTTAATAGAAAGGAACTCTATTAACGTTCGTAAAATTTGCGTTTTTAAAGGATTATAGCCTTCTTTCTTAATTTTTATATGGATTTATAGTTTGAAACTATACTCTTTCCTTTTACCAAAATTTTATCGCTTTCATTTTACTTACCGTTTATTTTTGTGTACAATAGTGCTATGAAAATTTTAGTTACATCGGGCGGTACCAGTGAAGCCATCGATAGCGTCCGCTCTATCACTAACCATTCTACAGGTCACTTGGGGAAAATCATCACAGAAACCTTGCTGGCTGCAGGACATGAAGTTTGTTTGATAACAACAAAACGAGCCGTGAAGCCAGAAACCCATCCCAACCTAAGCATTCGAGAAATTAACAATACAAACGACCTTCTTCTTGAAATGCAAGAACGTGTTAAGGACTATCAGATTTTGATTCACTCAATGGCGGTGTCTGACTACACTCCTGTTTATATGACAGGGCTTGAGGAGGTTCAGGCTAGCTCCAATCTAGAAGAATTTTTAAGCAAGCAGAATCATCAAGCTAAGATTTCTTCAACTGACGAGGCTCAGGTTTTGTTCCTGAAAAAAACACCAAAAATCATCTCTCTAATCAAGGAGTGGAATCCTGCTATTCATCTGATTGGTTTCAAACTGTTGGTTGATGTCTCTGAGGATTATCTCATCGAGATTGCCAGAAAAAGTCTTATCAAGAACCAAGCAGACTTAATCATTGCAAATGACCTGACTCAAATCTCAGCAAACCAGCATCGTGCAATCTTTGTTGAGAAAGATTATCTTCAAACGGTTAACACTAAAGAAGAAATTGCAGAACTCCTCCTTGAAAAAATTCAAACCTATCATTCATAGAAAGGAAAGCTATGGCAAACATTCTCTTGGCTGTAACGGGGTCAATCGCCTCTTACAAGTCGGCAGATTTAGTCAGTTCTCTAAAAAAACAAGGTCATCAAGTCACTGTCTTAATGACTCATGCTGCTACAAAGTTTATTCAACCTTTGACACTACAGGTACTCTCACAGAATTCCGTCCACTTGGATGTCATGAAGGAACCCTATCCTGCTCAAGTCAATCATATCGAACTTGGAAAAAAAGCAGATTTATTTATCGTGTCCCCTGCAACTGCTAACACTATTGCAAAACTAGCCCACGGCTTTGCGGACAACATGGTGACCAGTACGGCTCTAGCCTTGCCAAGTCATATCCCAAAACTCATCGCACCAGCAATGAATACAAAAATGTATGACCATCCGGCAACTCAGGCTAATCTGAAAACATTAGAAAGCTACGGCTATCAGCTGATTGCTCCTAAGGAATCCCTACTAGCTTGTGGAGACCACGGACGAGGAGCTTTAGCTGACCTCACAATTATTTTAGAAAGAATAAAGGAAACTCTCGATGAAAAAACGCTCTAATATTGCACCCATTGCTATCTTTTTTGCAACCATGCTCGTGATACACTTTCTGAGCTCACTTATCTTTAACCTTTTTCCATTCCCAATCAAACCGACCATCGTTCATATTCCTGTCATTATTGCCAGCATTATCTACGGTCCACGCGTTGGGGTTACACTTGGATTTTTGATGGGGCTACTTAGCTTAACTGTTAACACGATTACAATTCTACCGACAAGTTACCTCTTCTCCCCATTTGTACCAAACGGGAACATCTACTCAGCTATCATTGCCATCGTCCCACGTATTTTGATTGGTTTAACTCCGTATCTAGTTTATAAACTGATGAAAAATAAAACTGGTCTGATTCTAGCTGGTGCCCTTGGTTCACTTACCAACACAGTCTTTGTACTTGGTGGAATTTTCTACCTTTTTGGAAATGTTTTTGATGGGAATATCCAAAAACTCCTAGCAACTGTTATCTCAACAAATTCGATTGCCGAATTAGTCATTTCCGCAGTTCTAACCCTAGCCATTGTTCCAAGACTACAAACTTTGAAGAAATAAAAACAATCTCCGCTTTCATGCTTGAAGGTGGAGATTTTGCTCTATATCGTTACTATTATTAGTGCAATCTTTACCAATATTTAATTTAAAATGGCCTATAAACTTAAGTAAATCCTTGATTTATTGTCTTGTTTATTATACTATACTAGTGTATATACAGTTAAAAGGAGATTCTTATGAACACACGGAAAAAGACACAATTTATGACAATGACTGCCCTCTTAACGGCTATTGCAATTTTGATTCCAATTGTTATGCCTTTCAAGATTGTCATTCCACCTGCTTCCTATACTTTAGGAAGCCACATCGCTATTTTTATTGCCATGTTCTTGTCGCCCTTGATGGCAATTTTTGTCATCATAGCCTCAAGTTTTGGATTTTTGATGGCTGGCTATCCTATGGTTATCGTATTTCGAGCTTTTTCCCATATCTTTTTTGGGACTTTGGGGGCTCTTTACCTACAAAAATTCCCCGATACCCTAGATAAACCAAAAGCTTCCTGGATTTTCAACTTTGTGTTAGCGCTTGTCCATGCCCTTGCTGAAGTATTGGCTTGTGTCGTTTTTTATGCAACTTCCGGTACCAATGTAGAAAATATGTTTTATGTTCTATTTGTGCTAGTTGGATTTGGTACAATTATCCATAGTATGGTAGACTATACATTAGCACTAGCTGTCTATAAAGTGCTTCGAAAACGCCGTTAAAAGGAAGAACTATGACAAAAGATCGCAAACAAGCCCTTCTCCAACTCTTGGAAGAAACTCCTAAAACCCTCAATGGCCAAAGTTTGGCGGAACATTTTCATGTCACACGTCAGGTCATTGTACAGGACATTGCAATTTTAAGAGCCGATGGCGCTCCTATCCTATCCACCAATCGTGGCTACATCTATAAGCAAATTGAAACCAATCCTTATGTTCACAAACTTTTCAAAGTGAAACATGAAGTTGAAGAAATCGGTCAAGAACTCCTTGCTATCGTTGATAATGGTGGGCGTGTTCAAAATACCTTGATTGACCATCCCGTTTATGGAGAAATTGAAACCTTGCTGAAACTGTCTTGCCGACGAGATGTTCAACATTTTCTAGAACAAGTCGAGCATTCTGATTTTAAACCTTTATCTGAATTGACAGATGGTGTCCATTACCACCTAGTCGAAGCCGAAACACAACAAGACCTCCACTATATTGAGGAGGCCTTGGATCAGCTAGGTTATTTAGTAAAAGACTAGAAAATTTTCTTTTCCCAATCGTCTTCTGTACGGCGAGGGTAGAAAAATTCAGATTTGTCCGGAGCTTCCATCATCTCCATCAAGGGTAACATATCATAGGCCAGATCCAAGTTTGGAATCTGGTCTTTTTGTATCCAAGAAACTTCTCCTTCATCTGAAGAGCGAAGGGTACCAGAGAAATCAGTTGCCTTATAACAAACGACAATATAGCGCCCACCTGTATCACCTGTATCTAGTGGCCAATTTTTAATGCCGACAAGTTGAGGATTTTGGATAGTCAACCCTGTTTCTTCATAGATTTCACGAATGACAGACTCTGCGAAAGACTCACCGTTTTCTACATGGCCTCCTGGAAAGGCATAACCTGACCAGCGATTAGTTTCAGGAGAGCGATACTGCATTACCACGCGCTGAGTTTCGAGATCTTCAATCAGACAAATATTGGTTAAAATCGTTAATTGGGAACGGGACATAAATTTACTCACTTTCTAATTTATTAAATTTTTAGACTTGGTACCAGTACCATTAGCTTTTACTTTTTAGAATTATTTAGAATAGAATACCATCCGTTTTTCCTTTATGGGCTTTCCAAGTTCAAGTATCTTTTCTTGTCCATCAAAAGTAAAACCCATTTTTTGATAGAAAGCAATGGCTCGCTTATTATCTTTCAATACCCATAAGAAAATTTCAGAAAAATGATCCAGAGCAGTCAAAGCTGCTTTCACTAACTTTTGTGCAATGCCTTTTCCGTAATAGTCTTTTAAAACATATAAAGCAATGATTTCACCAGCTTGAATAGTCTCATCACGAAAATTACCATAACTGATAAAACCAACTACCTTCAGGTCATCTATCGCAATCAATGTATTTTCTGGATACTTTTGACTAAAGAGTCGACATCTTTCTAATGTCATTGTCTCCTGAAATTCTGCAGGCAAAAGGTCATCATAAGCCTCTCTCCACGTTTGCCAGTGAACAAGGGATTTACCTTCTATCTCTTCAGGAGTTTCCATTGATTTGATAACAACCGTCATTTATTTTCTCCCAGTCTTCTCTCAAAATACCATATTTAATACTATCAAAATATTTACCTTGATAATAACGAACTTTTGGAATATGAGCTTCTTTTTTCATTCTTAATTTTTCAGCAAGTTTCATCATACCAAGATTTCCTGACCAAGTTGTCAAACCCAGATGCTCCAACTCCAAGTAATCCTGAAACGTCCTATCTATCCACTGCAACATAGCAACTTTCCCAATACCAGTGTTCCAGAATTTTTTATCATAAATACCAATTCCCAATTCCATCCATCTTGTTTCTTTACATACCCAATAACGCGAAACAGTCCCAACTAGTTTATCATCAACAAAAATACCAAGGCGATTTGAGTTGCTTAAAATGGATTCTGATTTTTGTAGTTCGAATTCTTTAAAATTTGAAAAATACTGATAATCATCATAATAGGGAGCATCATACTGTTTCCAAACTGGATTAAGCTGTGAATAAGCCATTTCCCATAAAGACATCAAATCTTCTTTCTTTAACTTTCTTAAATAAATCATACTATTCCCCTAATCCAAGGCCTTGACTTCCAGCATCATATCACGAATCTGAGCTGCTAGTTCAAAGTCAAGCACTTCAACGGCTTCTTGCATTTGTTTCTCTAGTTTCTTGACCAGTTCTTTGCGTTCTTGTTTATTAAGACTATTGATATCGACTTCCTTGTTTTCTTCCTTAGCAACTGCTTTGGTCACAGCAATCAGATCACGGATTTCTTTTTTGATTGTTTGTGGTACGATACCATGTTCTTCATTATAAGCCATCTGGATTTTCCGACGGCGGGCCGTTTCATCAATGGCACGTTGCATAGACTGGGTAACCGTATCCGCATACATGATGACATGCCCTTCGCTATTACGAGCAGCGCGGCCAATGGTCTGGATGAGTCCACGTTCGTTACGAAGGAAACCTTCCTTATCAGCATCGAGAATAGCTACCAAGCTTACTTCAGGAACGTCAATCCCTTCACGGAGCAGATTGATTCCGACCAAGACATCAAAGACACCCAAGCGCAAGTCACGGATGATCTCTGTCCGCTCTAAAGTCTTGATATCTGAGTGCATGTACTTGACCTTAATGCCCATTTCTTTAAAGTAGTCGGTTAAATCCTCTGCCATTTTCTTGGTCAAGGTGGTGATAAAGGTTCGTTCGTTCTTCTCAACACGGGCATTAATTTCACCTAATAGGTCATCAATCTGTCCCATAGTCGGACGGACTTCCACTTCAGGATCCAAAAGTCCCGTCGGACGAATGATTTGCTCAATCACTGTCTCGGTCTGTTCATTTTCATAGTCGCCTGGTGTTGCTGAAACGTAAACAATCTGATGCACATGGCTTTCAAACTCTTCACGACGTAAAGGTCGATTGTCCAAGGCAGACGGCAAGCGGAAACCATAATTAACCAGCATTTCTTTACGCGAACGGTCTCCATTGTACATGCCTTTGATTTGTCCCATGGTCATGTGACTCTCGTCAATCATAATCAAGAAATCATCTGGAAAGAAGTCGAGAAGCGTGTAAGGAGGCTCACCCTCACTCCGTCCATCCATGTGGCGTGAATAGTTTTCAACCCCGTTGGTATAGCCCATCTCACGCAGCATTTCGATATCGTACTCTGTCCGCTGTTTCAAACGCTGGGCTTCTAACAGTTTGCCCTCATTCTCAAAGACAGCTAACTGCTCTTCCAACTCAGTCTGAATTTTAGCAATGGCCACTTCCATGTGGTCGTCATTGGTCACAAAGTGAGTAGCTGGGAAAATCGCTAAATGATCCACTTCTCCCAATACCTGGCCTGTCAGAGCCTCCACTTCACGAATACGGTCAATTTCGTCTCCAAAAAATTCTACTCGAAAAGCGTGCTCATCACGGGAAGCAGGGAAAATCTCCACCACATCCCCACGCACACGAAATCTTCCCCGTTGGAAATCAATATCATTACGTTCAAACTGGATATCAACTAAGTCATTCAAGAGTTTATCACGAGAAATCTCTAGACCCGGACGGAGACTCACGACACTATCAGCGTATTCCTTGGGCGAACCTAGACCATAAATACAAGAGACTGAAGCCACGACAATAACATCATTGCGCTCCAAAAGGGCTGAAGTCGCTGAGTGTCGGAGCTTATCAATCTCGTCATTGACAGAGCTGTCCTTTTCAATATAGGTGTCGCTAGAAGGGACATAAGCTTCTGGCTGGTAATAATCATAGTAAGACACAAAGTACTCAACGGCATTTTCAGGAAAAAACTCCTTAAACTCCCCATAGAGCTGGCCTGCTAGAGTTTTATTGTGGGCAATAACCAGAGTTGGTTTATTGACTTTGGAAATGACTTGACTCATGGTATAGGTCTTCCCTGTTCCGGTCGCCCCCATCAGAATCTGTGCTTTTTCGCCCCCCTCGATATTATCTACCAACTGTTCGATAGCTTGAGGTTGGTCTCCTGAAGGTTGATATTTTGATACTAGTTTAAATTGATTATCTGTAATGCGATTGATCATAAGAATCCTCTCTCCATGTGCTATTCCTATTTTAGCATACTTATAGCATTTTCACGAAGAAAAGGACGGACCCAAGTCACATCCTTTCATTTTCTTTCTTTAATTGGTAAGCGAGATAAACAATCAGCAGTAGTAAAACCAGACTTGTCATGATAGAACCTTCAATCCCAAAAGATCCTCCTGATAACCAGCCTTGATTGCCTTGTGGTAAAAAGGTCATCAGAGACGTTCCTGATGGTTGACCACTAACTAAAATCCCAAACAGATTTCCTTGAGCAAAATTCCAGGCGCCATGAATACCTGCAATACCCCAAACTATATCTGTTTTGAGGAGGTAAAGTGACATGGCAACTCCGAATAAAAAGAGATTCACTAGAGATAAAGGTGTAAGACCAGAATTCCCAGCATGAAGCAAAGTAAAGAATAGGCTAGATATAAGAACAGCAAGTTTTAGATTGGTTCTTGAGGCCAATTGAGGAAGGAGCCAAGTACGGGCCACCACTTCTTCTGCTGTCCCCTGTAAAATCCAAAATGGAATGGTAAAAATGACAAAGGCAAGCGAATAAGGATTCAAGTGAATGGACTCAAAACGATATTGCCCTAAAGCTACTAAACCTAACAAGGTCAGAAGAAAAAGTGCCAGGCCTAGACCAAATCCCTTAAGGAGATTGCTGAGGAAATTCTCTCTATAAAATCCTAAAGTTCGAATAGGTCTTTTCTCAACTTTTCTAGTCCATCTGAACACAGTGTTGAGAATAAAACCAAAGGCCAGTAAATCTAAAATTAAATGAAAGTCACTTGTTTTATCCATCAAGCTCTGATGCAAGGTCTGTAAGTAGCTTGCAAGATTTTGACCAGCCTCTCCAAAATTTCTAAAAAGTCCGATGAGAGCTAACAAACTAATACCATACAGAGTAAAAGCCACAAACTCTCCTATGAAGACAAAAGCAAAGGCTAACAAGGGGCTTGTGTAAATGTTTAAACTCATTTTTGAAGCTTGGAAGTCTTTAAATATTCTTTTGTTCTTCATATCCCCGTCCTCTTTTCTTCTATTATATACTATTATTATAGCACTTTATAGTAGCAATTCAAGAAAGAAAAGAAAAAATCAATGTTATATTTTCTGACACAAAAAATATAAAAATTTGCCTTTTTTTACTTTTTCTGATATAATGGGAGAATATTCGTAAAAGGAGACTAAAAATGAAGAAAAAATTTCTAGCATTTTTGCTAATTTTATTCCCAATTTTCTCATTAGGTATTGCCAAAGCTGAAACGATTAAGATTGTTTCTGATACCGCCTATGCACCTTTTGAGTTTAAAGATTCAGATCAAACTTATAAAGGAATTGATGTTGACATTATCAACAAAGTCGCTGAGATTAAAGGATGGAACATTCAGATGTCTTATCCTGGATTTGACGCAGCGGTCAATGCGGTTCAAGCTGGTCAAGCTGACGCTATCATGGCAGGGATGACAAAGACGAAAGAACGTGAAAAAGTCTTCACCATGTCTGATACTTACTATGATACAAAAGTTGTCATTGCAACTACAAAGGCACACAAGATTAGTCAGTACGACCAATTGTCTGGTAAAACTGTTGGTGTTAAAAACGGAACAGCCGCTCAACGTTTCCTAGAAACGATTAAAGATAAATACGGCTTTACTATTAAAACATTTGACACTGGTGATTTGATGAACAACAGCTTAAGTGCTGGTTCAATTGATGCCATGATGGATGATAAACCTGTTATCGAGTATGCCATTAACCAAGGTCAAGACCTCCATATTGAAATGGATGGTGAAGCTGTAGGGAGTTTTGCTTTCGGTGTTAAAAAAGGAAGCAAATACGAGCACCTAGTTACTGAATTTAACCAAGCCTTGGCTGAAATGAAAAAAGATGGTAGTCTTGATAAAATCATCAAGAAATGGACTGCTTCATCATCTTCAGCAGTGCCAACTACAACTACTCTAGCAGGCTTAAAAGCCATTCCTGTTAAAGCTAAATACATCATTGCCAGCGATTCTTCTTTTGCACCTTTTGTTTTCCAAAATTCAAGCAACCAATACACTGGTATTGATATGGAATTGATTAAGGCAATCGCTAAAGACCAAGGTTTTGAAATTGAAATCATCAACCCTGGTTTCGATGCTGCTATTAACGCTGTCCAAGCTGGTCAAGCAGATGGTATCATTGCTGGTATGTCTGTCACAGATGCTCGTAAGGCTACTTTTGATTTCTCAGATTCATACTACACTGCAAACACAATCCTCGGCGTCAAAGAATCAAGTACCATTGCTTCTTATGAAGATTTGAAAGGGAAGACGGTCGGTGTTAAAAACGGAACTGCTTCTCAAACCTTCCTAACAGAAAATCAAAGCAAATACGGTTATCAAATTAAAACCTTCGCTGATGGTTCATCAATGTATGACAGTTTAAACACTGGTGCCATTGATGCTGTTATGGATGATGAACCTGTTCTCAAATATTCTATCAGCCAAGGTCAAAAATTGAAAACACCAATCCCTGGAAGTCCAATTGGAGAAACAGCCTTTGCCGTTAAAAAAGGCACAAATCCAGAATTGATTGAAATGTTCAATAACGGACTTGCAAACCTTAAAGCAAACGGTGAATTCCAAAAGATTCTTGACAAATACCTAGCTAGCGAATCTTCAACTACTCCAACAAGCACTGTTGACGAAACAACTATCTGGGGCTTGCTTCAAAACAACTACAAACAACTCCTTAGCGGTCTTGGTATCACTCTTGCTCTAGCTCTTATCTCATTTGCTATTGCCATTGTCATCGGGATTATCTTCGGTATGTTTAGCGTTAGCCCATACAAATCTCTCCGTGTCATCTCTGAAATTTTCGTTGATGTCATTCGTGGTATCCCATTGATGATTCTTGCAGCCTTCATCTTCTGGGGAATTCCAAACTTCATCGAGTCCATCACAGGCCAACAAAGTCCAATTAACGACTTTGTAGCTGGTACTATTGCCCTATCGCTCAATGCAGCCGCTTATATCGCTGAGATTGTTCGTGGTGGTATTCAAGCCGTTCCAGTTGGACAAATGGAAGCCAGCCGAAGCTTGGGTATCTCTTATGGAAAAACAATGCGTAAGATTATCTTGCCACAAGCAACTAAATTGATGTTGCCAAACTTTGTCAACCAATTCGTTATCGCTCTTAAAGATACAACCATCGTTTCTGCTATCGGTTTGGTTGAACTCTTCCAAACTGGTAAGATTATCATTGCCCGTAACTACCAAAGTTTCAAGATGTATGCAATCCTTGCTATCTTCTATCTTGTAATTATCACGCTTTTGACTAAACTAGCGAAACGCTTAGAAAAGAGGATTCATTAATGGCAAAATTAAAAATTGATGTAACTGATTTACACAAAAGCTACGGAAAAAATGAAGTCCTAAAAGGAATTACGACTAAATTCTATGAAGGAGATGTTGTTTGTATCATCGGCCCTTCGGGTTCTGGTAAATCAACCTTCCTCCGTAGCCTCAATCTTTTAGAAGAAGTTACTAGTGGTCACATCACTGTGAACGGTTATGACTTAACTGAAAAAACAACCAACGTTGACCACGTCCGTGAAAATATCGGAATGGTTTTCCAACACTTCAACCTCTTCCCTCATATGTCTGTTTTGGACAACATTACTTTTGCTCCTATTGAGCACAAGTTGATGACTAAGGAAGAAGCTGAGAAATTGGGGATGGAGTTGCTTGACAAGGTTGGGTTAGTAGATAAAGCTAATGCCAACCCAGATAGCCTATCAGGTGGTCAAAAACAACGTGTGGCCATCGCTCGTGGACTTGCAATGAATCCAGACATCATGCTCTTTGATGAACCAACTTCTGCCCTTGATCCTGAAATGGTTGGAGACGTACTAAACGTTATGAAAGACTTGGCTAAACAAGGCATGACCATGATTATCGTAACCCATGAGATGGGATTTGCCCGTCAGGTTGCCGACCGCGTTATCTTTACTGCAGATGGCGAGTTCCTAGAAGACGGAACACCTGACCAAATCTTTGATAACCCTCAGCACCCTCGTCTGAAAGATTTCTTGGACAAGGTCTTAAACGTTTAAACTTAAACTGTAAGGATTTCCTTGCAGTTTTTTTCTATCTCGTATTGGATTTTTTGATTTTTCGGAAAATTATGTTAGAATTAAGTTTATGAAATGAGATTTCCTCATACCTAGCAAGACTAGGAATAAAAATAGAAATTAGGTAGCTAGATGTCATCTAAGGTTATTGCTACAATTTTCGGTGCGAGTGGAGACCTGGCTAAACGCAAGCTCTACCCTTCCCTTTTTAGACTATATAAATCCGGCAATCTTTCCGAGCACTTTGCTGTCATTGGAACTGCCCGTCGTCCTTGGAGCAAGGAATATTTTGAATCTGTTGTAGTCGAATCTATCCTTGATTTGGCAGATAGTACCGAACAGGCTCAAAAGTTCGCTAGTCACTTCTACTATCAAAGTCATGATGTCAATGATACAGAGCACTACATCGCTTTACGTCAATTGCAGGCTGAACTAAATGACAAGTACCAAGCTGAACACAACAAGCTCTTCTTCTTGTCTATGGCACCTCAGTTCTTTGGAACTATTGCCAAACATCTCAAGTCTGAAAACATCGTAGACGGTAAAGGTTTTGAGCGTTTAATCGTTGAAAAACCATTTGGTACAGATTACGCAAGCGCAAGCAAGTTGAATGACGAACTCCTAGCAACATTTGACGAAGAACAAATTTTCCGTATTGACCATTATCTTGGTAAGGAAATGATCCAAAGCATCTTTGCAGTTCGCTTTGCCAACCTGATCTTTGAAAACGTTTGGAATAAGGACTTTATCGACAATGTTCAAATTACCTTTGCGGAGCGCTTGGGTGTAGAAGAACGTGGGGGATACTATGACCAATCTGGTGCCCTCCGCGACATGGTACAGAACCATACACTACAACTTCTTTCTCTCCTTGCTATGGACAAGCCAGCAAACTTCACAAAGGACGAGATTCGTGCTGAAAAGATTAAGGTCTTTAAAAACCTCTATCATCCAACTGATAAAGAACTTAAAGAACACTTTATCCGTGGTCAATACCGTTCAGGTAAGATTGATGGCATGAAATACATCTCTTACCGTAGCGAGCCAAATGTTAATCCAGAATCAACAACTGAAACCTTTGCATCTGGTGCTTTCTTTGTAGACAGCGATCGCTTCCGTGGTGTTCCTTTCTTCTTCCGTACAGGTAAACGTCTGACTGAAAAAGGAACTCATGTCAACATCGTCTTTAAACAAATGGATTC